>NZ_QTXS01000001.1:0-94689 GCF_003461765.1 Roseburia sp. AF02-12
TAGAAATAAAGTTTTCGGATTCCTGTATGAAGTTTTGAAGGTATGTTACAAAACAAACCTATTGTGACGTACTTGTACGTCATTTTAGCATATAGGGGTGTAGTTCATCGGTAGAATAAGAGTCTCCAAAACTCCAGAGGAGGGTTCGATTCCTTCCACCCCTGTTCTTAAACAGAAAGTATATTTTATACTTTCTGTTTTTTACTTTACAGGAAATTGCTTTCCTGTAAAGTAAAAAACGCTCTGCGAGGATGCACACTGCGGCGTATAAGGTAGATGTCGCAAGCGACCGCCGCAGGCGCGAGAATGTGCCAAGGCACATTCTTTGTTATGCGAGTAGCGAGAAACTCGCAAAGCGTGTTTCTCGTAGTTGTGTCAAGTATTCGTAAGAAGCTACCGGCAGACTTAGCATGAATTTACAAACAGCTATTAGCAGTAAATTTTGTATAAAAAAGAAAAGTGGTATAAAATAGACAAAGAGTGTTAAAATCTAAGAGAAAGTAATGAAAGAGAAGTTTTATAAAGGGCAGTCTACTGACATAGAAGAAAATATGTGATGAATGAAAACAGGATTGTGAGGAAGGGAGCTGTAAGAGAAATGAACAGGTATTGGTTGTATGCGGCATCAGGAGAACTTTCTTTAGCGAGGGATAATGGGAAAAATATAGAAAAGGAATCTGAACCGCAGATAATACTATTAAATATGGAAGAATTTCAGCAATTAGAAGGAAATTATCCGCATCGAAAGAATCTGATTAGCAGCATGCGTTTTATCCGCTATAGCAAAGTAGAGGCATTTCATGAATGTGTACAGGGGATTATACATGTACCAAAACAGGGAAGTAAAAAGGAAAAAGAGTTTTCCTTTGGCTTTTATCTCTTTGAAAATAAACTATTTTTAATAGAAGAAGATGAGGAATTACAGGAAATATTGGCAAAGGTCAAAAATGATATGTTTGATGGCTGCACACTTCATATGGTGTTGCTCTTTATTTGTAATGCATTAATTGACAATGATATTCTTTATCTGCAAAAGATAGAGGAAAATTTGGAGAAGGTAGAGGATGTTGTAATTAAGAGGATACCGGAGCATTTTAATGAAGTAATTATGCGTTATCGGAAGCAGCTTTCAGAGAGCCGGGCATATTATGAACAGTTGATGAATATGGGAGATTTCATGCAGATGTATATGAACCGGGAGTCTTTAGTAGAGGAGGAACAGGGCTGGGAACGCTATATGAATCGTGTGGAACGGCTTCATAATTACGTAGAGACAATCCGCGAGTATTTACAGCAAATCCGTGAAATGTATCAGACGCAGATTGATATTCACCAGAACCGGATTATGAGTATTCTGACCATTGTAACAACGCTCTTTTTGCCATTGACACTAATTACAGGCTGGTATGGAATGAATTTTCCGGGAATGCCGGAATTTCAATGGAAATATGGTTATCTGGCAGTAATCGGAGTGTCCGTTCTTCTTATTATTATAGAGATAGTATATTTCAAGAAAAAGCAGATCTGGATATCTTCGAAAGACGTAATATAATGAGTGATACAATCACGTTATAATACACAAAATGTCCACTTATATGGAAAACCGCTGAATGTACGGAAAAAAGTGCAATAGTAAGTATTATGTAAATGTTATGTGTAGAAAGAAGTTTAGGAATAATGATGGAATTTGGAGCTTTTTTGAAGACTTTTGAAGGAATGCGAGGCTTATTACCTTATTTTTTGACACAAAAATTTGTGAAAAACGATAAAAAATATTGACTGAGTAAAAAAAAACTTGTAAATGTGACTAAAGTACCATAAAAAACGACAAAATGTGACAGGCAAACTAATTTTGGTAAGACCAAAATTGAGAAAAACAGAAAAATTTATTGTGTAAAATGCTCATAAAATTCATATACTAAGATGGTAAGCGAAAATTGACAAAAAAAAGAAATGGTGTCATAATGCTCAAGAATCAAAAGTAAATCAGTTTATTTTTTTGAGGATGGTGAAAAAAATGAATGAAAAGAAAATCAAATTAGCTGGCACAGAAGAGGTTAGAGACTTTGTACGTGAGGCAGGAAAATGTGATTTTGACATTGATATTTCATACAATAGAGTAATAATTGACGCAAAGTCTTTTCTTGGAGTATTAAGTCTTGATCTGAATCGAGAGCTTACTGTTAAGTATGGCGGACATGATATGAACTTTGAGAATGTATTAAGCAAGTATGCAACTGCTTAAATGATGGCACAGGTTTTCTGGCAGCCAGAAAATACAGGTTCATAAGGTAAGAAGAAATACCGGGTAGAGGACAATTTGGATATTGTCTTTTCTATCTGGTATTTTTTTGTTATTATGAAATGAGAGTACGTTTCAATTCCTTTAAAGTCTGCTAGAAAAATGAGATTTTTCAAAAATTGATAAATAGAAAAAATAGTGAATAGCATAAATAGAAATAAGTATAAGATGGGATGAAAAGGGGTGACAGCGGAATGGAACGTGAGCAGATAAGAATATCGGTACGAAATCTGGTGGAGTTTATCTTGCGTTCCGGAGACATTGATAACCGCAGAGCCAGTCTTGATACGATGGAAGCCATGCAGGCGGGCAGCAGACTCCATCGGAAGATTCAAAAGAAGATGGGAAGCACTTACCATGCCGAGGTTCCTTTGAATATTATCATTGAGGAAGAAAATTATGAGCTTGGAATCTGGGGACGGGCAGATGGCATTATAATAGAAGAAACAGTTACCATTGATGAGATAAAAGGCGTATATTTAAGCCTTGACTTATTGGAAGAACCCATAAAGGTACATCTGGCACAGGCAAAGTGCTATGCGTACATATATGGAATCCAGAATGATTTACAGAAAATCAATGTTCAGATGACATATGGAAATCTCGATACCGGAGATTTGAAATATTTTTCTTATGAATATACCATGCAGCAGCTGCAGGAATGGTTTTCGGATTTGATTTTAAAATATAAGAAATGGGCGGATTTTCAGTATGAGTGGCGGAAGAAACGGCAGGCATCCATTAAGGAACTGGCATTTCCGTTTCCGTACCGGGAGGGACAGAAGGAGTTGGCTGCCGGGGTTTACCGTACGATAGCCAGAAAAAAGAATCTGTTTATTCAGGCACCTACCGGAGTTGGCAAGACAATTTCTACATTATATCCGGCAATCAAAGCGGTGGGAGAAGGTTTAGGTGATAAGATTTTTTACTTAACAGCCAAGACTGTTACCGCAAATGTGGCAAAAGAGACCCTTGGCATTTTATGTGAAAAGGGTTATCGGGCAAAGAGTGTGCAGATTACAGCGAAAGAAAAATTATGCCCTTGTGAGGAAGTGGACTGTAATCCCGTAAGCTGCCCTTATGCAAAGGGGCATTTTGACCGGGTAAATGATGCGGTTTATGATTTATTACAGAAAGAAAATAATATGACAAGAGAAGTTTTGCTGGCACATGCAAAAGAATATCAGGTCTGTCCTTTTGAAATGTGTCTGGACACGGCAACCTGGGCGGATAATATTATCTGCGATTATAATTATGTCTTTGACCCGAATGTGTATCTAAAGCGTTTTTTCGCAGATGGCATCAAGGGTGATTACATCTTTCTGGTGGATGAGGCACACAATCTTGTGGAGCGTGGGCGGGAGATGTATAGTGCCGTCCTTGTCAAAGAAGATATTCTTGCAGTGCGGAAAATTATGAAGCCAAGAAGCTCTGCCATTGAGAAAGAACTGGGTAAATGCAATAAGCTGATGTTGGAATATAAGAGAGAATGCGAAAATTATCAGATTTACGAAAGCATTCCGAATCTTATTTTCTCCTGTATGCGTCTTGCAGCAAAAATCGAAGAATATATGCAGAAGAATCCGGAGTTCCCGGGGCGGGATGTGGTTCTTGATTTTTATTTTGAATTGAGAAATTTCTTGAATATCTATGAGCGTGTGGATGAGCATTATGTGATTTACGGACAGCATGATGAAGAGGGCAGATTTGTCATAAAGCTTTTTTGCGTGGATCCGTCCTTTAATCTGCAGGAGTGTCTGGATAAGGGAAATGCTACGATTTTTTTCTCGGCAACGCTGCTGCCGGTTCAGTATTATAAGGAGCTTTTGACGAATAAAACGGATAATTATGCGGTTTATGCAAAGACAACATTTTCCCGGGATAAGAGACTTTTGTTAATCGGAAATGATGTCAGCAGTAAATATACCAGAAGAACACCGGAAGAATACGGAAGGATTGCAGATTATATTTATCGTACAATAAAGAAGAAAAAGGGCAATTATATGGTGTTTTTCCCATCCTATCTTTTCCTGAAAAAAGTGCATGAGGCATTTGAGTTACGGACGGATGAAACAATTACCTGCATCTGTCAGGAATCCGGCATGCGGGAAGAAGAAAGAGAAGCTTTTTTAGAAGCATTTCAGGGAGAAAAAGAGGAGTCACTGGTGGCATTTTGTGTCATGGGCGGAATCTTTGGAGAAGGAATTGACTTAAAGAGGGAGCAGTTGATTGGCGCAATTATCGTAGGAACCGGTCTGCCGCAGATTAGCAATGAGCGGGAAATTTTAAAAGAGTATTATGATAAGAAAGAGGGTATGGGATTCGACTATGCCTATCGGTATCCGGGGATGAATAAGGTACTTCAGGCAGCGGGACGCGTTATCCGGACTGCAGAAGATGTGGGAATTATCGAGCTTTTGGATGAACGCTTTCTGCAGAATGATTATCAGCGGCTGTTCCCAAGAGAGTGGGAACAGCGGAGTGTGTGCCAACTTTCCAATCTGGAAGAAAAGCTGACAGCCTTCTGGGAGGAAATGCATTTATAATGTCGGCAGCAGGTTTAAGAATTCTTCCGTAGAAGTAAGAATCGGAAGATTCGGATTTACGGAGACAGCAAGCTGTCTTCGTGGAAGAGGTTCTAAAGTTTTTAAGATAAACAAATCCTTAGATTCATGTTTCAAGCAATAGTCCGGAATGCAGGCGATACCAAGACCGATACGGGCAAGGTCAATCAGAAGGTCATTACTGCTCAGTTCAATTTCCGGAATCAGCTCCAACTGATGGGAGAGGAAGAGATTGTGCATGAATTCGCTGGTGGTACTCTTGTTATCGAGCATCAGCAGAGGATATTTTGTTAAATCCCGGAAACTTAATTCCTGTTGTTTTAAATTAAAGTAGGATGGATTCGCAATAAATACATCCGTAAAATCCAGTACCATTTTGCGGATGTAGGATTGATTTAATCGTACATTCGGGCAGTTGGTAACGGCAATATCGACTTTTCCCTGCTCTAAGAGGTCAACGCAGCCAAGAGAGGTTGCATTGGTAACCTTGATGGGAACGCTGGGAAATTTTTTATGAAATTCTTTTAAATAAGGTACTAAAAAATAGCGGCAGATAGTATCGCTGGCAGCAATATGAAGCTGCCCCAACCCAAGAGTATTGGATTCTAAGAGCTGGTTTTCCCCGCGGGCGATGAGATTCATGGCAGGCTCAATGTGTTTTAACAGAACCTGTCCTGCCGGAGTAAGCTGGACTTTCTTGGTGCTCCGGATAAAAAGCGGCTGCTCTAATTTCTTTTCTAAGGTCTTGATGGACTGGCTTACTGCAGACTGGGAAATGTAAAGTTGCTTGCTGGCTTCCGAGAAGCTTAAGGAAGTAGCAACGTGATAGAATACTTTATATAATTCGTAATTAATATCCATAATGGCTCCTTTATCATATCAGAATGCATATCTTGCATATTTTCCTTTATTATAAGTGACACTTATAACTGTGTCAACATTAGTAACTCTTATAAATAAAATTAAATATATTAATTGTTCTTATTCATAATGCCGTGCTATAATGAGCATAAGAAAGTAAACATTCAGGAGGTAGAAGATGAGTAAGGTAAGAAGAGTGTATGTAGAGAAAAAAGACGCTTACGCAGTACGCGCCAAAGAGTTACATGCAGAGATTAAGAGTTATCTTGGAATCAGCGCAGTAGATAAGGTACGTGTCCTGATTCGTTATGATATTGAAAACATTTCCGATGATGTATATAAAAGAGCAGTTCAGACTGTATTTTCAGAGCCGCCGGTAGATGATGTCTATGAAGAGAATTTTGAAATGGGGGATGGAAAAGTATTTTCCGTTGAATTCCTTCCGGGACAGTTCGACCAGAGAGCAGATTCTGCAGAGCAGTGTGTGAAGCTTTTAAAAGAGGATGAAGAGCCGGTTATCCGTACCGCAACAACGTATGTTATTTACGGAGATATCAACGCTGAGCAGTTAGAGGCAATCAAGCATCACTGCATCAACCCGGTAGATTCCAGAGAGACCGGCATGGAGAAGCCTGAGACTTTGGTAACAGAGTTCCCGGAGCCTGCAGATGTTAAGATTATGACCGGATTTAAGGATATGCCGGAGCAGGAATTAAAAGCACTCTATGATTCCCTTGGACTGGCTATGACATTCAAGGATTTCTTACATATTCAGAACTACTTCCATGGAGAAGAGGATAGAGATCCATCCATGACAGAGATTCGTGTACTGGATACCTACTGGTCAGACCACTGCCGTCACACCACATTTTCTACTGAGCTGAAAAATGTTGCATTTGAAGATGGTTTTTATAAAGAGCCAATGGAAAAGACTTACGAGGATTACCTTGATACACATAAGAAAATGTATGAAGGAAGAGATGACAAGTTTGTCTGCTTAATGGACATTGCACTTATGGCAATGAAACGTCTGAAAAAAGAAGGAAAATTACAGGATCAGGAAGAATCCGATGAGATTAATGCCTGCTCTATCGTAGTGCCTGTTGAAGTAGATGGCAAGACAGAAGAATGGCTTGTAAACTTTAAAAATGAGACCCACAACCACCCAACTGAAATCGAGCCGTTTGGTGGTGCTGCAACCTGTCTTGGTGGAGCAATCCGTGATCCGTTGTCAGGACGTACTTATGTATATCAGGCAATGCGTGTAACCGGAGCTGCTGACCCTACCGTATCTGTAAAAGATACCATGGAAGGAAAGCTTCCTCAGAAGAAACTGGTTCGCGGCGCAGCACAGGGATACAGTTCCTATGGTAACCAGATTGGACTTGCTACCGGATATGTCAAAGAAGTATATCATCCGGATTATGTTGCTAAGAGAATGGAAATCGGAGCCGTTATGGGAGCAGCACCTCGTCGTGCCGTTCAGAGACTGACTTCTGATCCGGGAGATATTATTATCCTCTTAGGCGGACGTACCGGACGTGATGGCTGCGGTGGAGCAACCGGTTCCTCTAAAGCACACAATACAGAATCCATTGATACCTGTGGAGCAGAGGTCCAGAAAGGTAACCCACCTACCGAGCGTAAGATTCAGAGACTTTTCCGCAGAGAAGAAGTTGCCCACATTATTAAGAAATGTAATGACTTTGGTGCCGGTGGAGTGTCCGTAGCAATCGGAGAGCTTGCAGACGGATTACAAGTTGATTTGGATAAAGTACCAAAGAAATATGCCGGACTGGACGGAACAGAACTTGCTATTTCCGAGTCTCAGGAGCGTATGGCAGTTGTTGTTGCACCGGAAGATGCACAGCAGTTCTTAGATTATGCAAAAGAAGAAAACTTAGAGGCTGTGAAAGTTGCCGTTGTAACCGAAGAGCCAAGATTAGTATTATCCTGGAGAGGAAAAGAAATTGTAAATCTTTCCAGAGCATTCTTAGACACCAACGGAGCACATCAGGAGACTGATGTAAAGGTAGAGCTTCCGGTAAAAGAAGAGAATTATTTAAATAAAATCGGCACAAAGGCTGTAGAAGAAGCAGTTGCAGCAGGCGATATGAAAGCAGCATGGTTAAATGAATTAAAAGACCTTAACGTATGTTCCCAGAAGGGTCTCGTAGAAATGTTTGACGGTTCCATCGGAGCAGGCAGTGTATACATGCCATATGGTGGAAAATATCAGTTGACCGAGACACAGAGTATGGTTGCAAAACTTCCGGTTATGAATGGAAAATGCGATACAGTAACCATGATGAGTTACGGATTTGATCCATATTTATCTTCATGGAGCCCATACCATGGAGCAGCTTATGCAGTATTAGAGTCTGTTTCCCGTATCGTAACAGCCGGTGGTGATTTCCACAAGATTCGTTTCACATTCCAGGAATACTTCCGCAGAATGTCGGAGGAGCCAAGTCGTTGGAGCCAGCCATTTGCAGCACTGCTTGGTGCTTATAATGCGCAGATTGGTTTCGGACTTCCATCCATCGGTGGAAAGGACTCCATGTCCGGTTCCTTCAATGAAATTGATGTACCGCCAACACTGGTATCCTTTGCAGTTGATGTAGCAAAAGAAAAAGATGTTATCACACCGGAGCTTAAGAAAGAAAATAATAAGCTGATGTTATTTACCATCGAAAAAGATGCTTATGATATGCCGGATTACGCACAGGTTATGAAGCTTTATGATGCAATTCATGAAATGACTGAGACAGGCGTTATCGTAGCAGCTTATGCATTAGACGGAAAAGGTCTTGCAGCAGCAGTCAGCAAGATGGCATTTGGTAATAAACTTGGCGTTACTGTAAATGCAGATGTAACAAAAGAAACATTATTTGCACCGGGCTTTGGAAATATCGTAGCAGAAGTTCCGGAAAATAAAGTTGCAAAAGCACAGGAAATCCTTGCAGCAGCAGGTCTTGCAGCAAACGGAGCTGTTGTGGGTGCAGTAAATGACAGCAAGAACTTTATCTATGGTGATATGAGCATTTCCATGGATGAAGCAATCGAAGCATGGGGACAGACTTTAGAGAAAGTATTCCCAACCAGAGCAACCACCGGAACAGAAGAAGTGAAGAGCGGACTTTACGATACCAAAGACATTTACGTCTGCAAGCACAAGGTTGCCCGCCCACATGTATTTATTCCGGTATTCCCGGGAACCAACTGCGAGTACGACAGTGCGAAAGCATTTGAAAATGCAGGTGCAGATGTAACCGTAAAGGTATTTAAGAACTTAAATGCAGAAGACATCCGTGATTCTGTTGATGTATTTGTAAAAGCAATTGATGAAGCACAGATTATCATGTTCCCTGGTGGATTCTCCGCAGGAGATGAACCGGAAGGCTCAGCAAAATTCTTTGCAACAGCATTCCGTAATGAGAAGATGAAAGAAGCTGTAAACAAGCTTTTAAATGAGCGTGACGGTCTTGCACTTGGTATCTGTAACGGATTCCAGGCACTGATTAAGTTAGGTCTGGTTCCTTACGGCAAGATTACACACCAGAGACCGGATTCACCGACTCTGACCTACAATACCATCGGACGTCATATTTCCAAGATGGTATATACCAAGGTAGTGACTAACAAGTCCCCATGGTTAGCACAGGCTGAGCTTGGCGGCGTATACTGTAACCCGGCATCCCATGGAGAAGGACGTTTCGTTGCTCCGAAGGAGTGGTTAGACAAGCTCTTTGAGAATGGTCAGGTGGCAACCCAGTATGTAAACGAAGCCGGTGTTCCAACCATGGATGAAGAGTGGAACGTAAACGGTTCTTACATGGCAATCGAAGGTATCACCAGTCCGGACGGACGTGTCCTTGGTAAGATGGCACATGCAGAGCGTCGTGGAGAGTCTGTTGCAGTTAACATTTACGGCGAGCAGGATATGAAGTTATTTGAAAGTGGAGTAGCATACTTCAAATAAAAAATAGGAATAAAGAAGAGCAAGACCTTGTAGATAGGAGAAATCCTTTCTGCAAGGTCTTTTTTTAGTAGAAGATGGTAAGTACATGAAACATTAAAAATTGTGGTGAGCAGGAGGAAGCGGCGAATCGTTTCGCAGAAGATAGTCTGATTCCGAAAGGGTATTATCAGGAATTTATAAGACAGGGTGAATTTGATTTACAGGCTATTAAGAAATTTGCAAATAAAATAAATCGTGATCCAGGTATTGTATTAGGAAGACTTCAGAAGGATAAGAAAATAGATTATAACGACTATACGATGAATACTTTACGACGTAAATATAAAGTATGTACAAAGTTCTAGCGTATACAACGAGCGGTTCTGTTAAAAGCAGAACCGCTCGATTGCGTATGCAACACCATCTTCTTCATTAGAAAGGGAAATGAAATCAGCCGAATCTTTTAAGAGCTGTTGCGCATTTCCCATGGCAACGCCAATGCCGGCAGCTTTGACGATATCGAGATCATTTTCGCTGTCACCTACCGCCATGGTATCTTCCATGGAAATGTGGAGGTAATCACAGAGGAATTTAAGTCCTTTGGATTTGG
Organism: Roseburia sp. AF02-12; assembly: GCF_003461765.1. Taxonomy (NCBI): domain Bacteria; kingdom Bacillati; phylum Bacillota; class Clostridia; order Lachnospirales; family Lachnospiraceae; genus Roseburia; species Roseburia sp. AF02-12. The sequence continues at coordinate 10,299 of NZ_QTXS01000001.1, forward strand.
CAATGCCGCATCTGGTAACTTCTAAGTTATGAAAACCGCCGGACACATAAGTGACTTCCGGGAAGGTGTCTAAGATTTCTTTTGTTTTTTCTCTTGTGGTATAGCTTCCATCTGCATCCGGTGCAAAGTTTAAAGTCAGTTTTGAAACACAAAGTTTATGTTCTTCGATATAAGCAGCTAAGTCAGTAATCGTCTTCCGGGTGGTCTGGATATATTTTTTTAAGGAATCCGGAATATCTAATAGGTTGGTAAGCTCGCTGGTGGAAAACTGGGTATAGCCGTCACCATTGATAAAGGCATCGATATGAAGAGACTGCGTATAGAGCTTGCGTAACAGCCGGACACTTAAATTGGTATCCATGCTTTCATCTAAGAGCAGTTCCTTTTCCGGGACGCGGTATACCGCAGAACCGTTGGCAGTAATGGCATATTGGATGCCAAGCTCCTTCATTTCATCCACAGGAAGACCGATATAAGGCCGGCCGGTGGAGATAATAACGGTAATCCCGTTTTCTACGGCTTTTCGAATCATTTCTTTATTATAAGAGGTAATGACACCGTTTTTATTATAGAGGGTGCCATCGATGTCTAAGGCAATTAGCTTTACTGAATTCATCAAGTGTACTCCTTTGTATTTGAAAATATCATTGTCAATGAATAACAGTGTAGCACAGAAAATGAAAAAAGCAACTCACCGGATTAAATTTATATTTTTAAGTTGCAGGAAAAGGAGCTTACATATATAATTAGTAGGAATTCAAATGTAAGATAAACTGGAGTATACTATGAATATAAAGGAATATATCAAAGAACAAAGACTGATAACCGATGGTGCCATGGGCACTTATTATGAGGAAAAATACAGCGAAGATACTGTGATTGCAGAAAAGGAGAATCTCAAGAATCCGGAGCAGATTAAGGAGATTCATTTAGAATATCTGCGTGCGGGAGCAAGGCTGATCCGCACCAATACATTTGCAGCAAATACCATGTTTCTTGCAGATATGCAGGAAGTAAAAGAGACAGTCCGGGCGGGCTATGAGATTGCAAAGGAAGCAGTAACCGCATTTCAGGCAGAAAATGGAAAAGAGATTCCGGTATTTATCGGAGCAGATTTAGGACCGATTTATGATCTTGACCATCAGGACTATGACAATGTGTTACAGGAGTACAAAGAAATTTGTGACACCTTCCTTTCCTGTGGCGCAGACTGTTTTGTATTTGAGACACAGAGTGACTTTACCTATATTGAGCCGGTGACGGCATATATCAAAGAAAAATCAGACGCATTTATTCTGGTGCAGTTTGCGTTTGACAAGAGTGGATACACCCGCTCAGGTCTCTCCATGCAACGTGTGGCAGTAGAAGCTTCCGAGATGGAAAATGTGGATGCCTATGGATTTAACTGTGAACTGGACAGTACCCACATGTATCAGTTTATGAAGAACCTGAAGTTCTCCAGTGACAAATTCGTATCAGCACTTCCAAATGCAGGGTACCCATATACTTTGCGGGGAAAGACAATTTATTCCAATAATGCATCTTATTATGCAGAAAAAATGAAGGATATTGCAGCCCTTGGCACCGATATTTTAGGTGGCTGCTGTGGAACCACACCGGAATATATTGCTTTGCTTTCTGGCGAGTTACAGGATGTGCCGAAGGCAGTAAAGAAAATTGAAAATGTAGTAACGCAGGAGGTTACAAGAACTCCATCTATTTTTGAAGAGAAGCTTTCCCGTGGGGAGAAGGCTTATATTGTAGAATTGGACCCGCCATTTTCCGAGGATGCATCCAAGGTTATGAAAGGAGCAGAAGATTTAAGAAAATGTAATGTGGATCTGATTACCCTTTCCGATTCCCCAATGGCGCGGGCGAGAATGGATGCCGGACAGCTGGCAGTGAAAATCCAGCAGAAGACCGGTGTGGCAGTAATGCCACATATCAGCTGCCGTGACCGCAATGTGATTGCGTTGCGGGCAGGTCTTTTAGGCATGCATATGAATGATGTCCGCCATTTCCTGATTGTGACCGGAGACCCGGTTTCAAGGGCAGACCGCGAAAGAGTGACTTCTGTTTTTGATTTCAATTCCATTAAACTGATGCAGTATGTTAAGGAAATGAATTTAGAAGTTTTTGCACAGGAGCCGGTTTATTATGGTGGTGCACTGAATTATCATGGCGCCAATCCGGATGCGATTATTGAACGGATGAAGCGTAAAGCGGAAGCAGGATGCGGTTATTTCCTGACACAGCCGGTATATACCGAGGAAGATGTGGAAAGACTGACTTATATCAAAGAACACATTGACACGAAAATCATGTGCGGTATTATGCCGCTGGTAAGCTATAAGAATGCAATGTTTGTGAAAAATGAGATGCCGGGCATCCATGTTTCCGATGAAATTGTAAACCGGTATCGGGAAGATATGACAAGAGAAGAGGCAGAAGAAGTGGCAATTGAATTATCTGTTGAAATCGCAGCAAAATTATATGATATTGCAGACGGATTTTATTTTATGACACCATTTAACCGGACGGGCTTAATTGCGAGAATTATTGAGGCAATCCGACAGGAGGAAGAACGCAGATGACAAGAGAGGAATTTAAGGAATTAGTAAAAAATGGACCGGTTATCTTAGATGGTGCAACCGGAAGCAATCTTCAGAATGCAGGAATGCCGGTAGGAGTCTGCCCGGAGCAGTGGATTTTAGAGCATCCACAGATCATGATAGATTTGCAGCGGGCTTATGTGGAGGCTGGAACACAGATTCTTTTGGCACCGACCTTTACTGCAAACCGCATTAAATTAGAAGAATATGGACTGGCAGATAAGCTGGTAGAGATGAACCAGCAATTAGTTGCCATTTCAAAAGAGGCAGCAGGCGGAAAAGCGCTGGTAGCCGGTGATATTACCATGACCGGTCAGCAGCTTTATCCGATGGGTGAATTGCAGTTTGAAGAACTGGTAGATATTTATAAAGAACAGGTCAAAGTTGTGGCAGATGCGGGAGTAGACTTATTTATCATTGAGACCATGATGAGTCTGCAGGAAACAAGAGCCGCTGTGCTGGCAATCCGTGAAACCTGTGATTTGCCGATTATGGCAAGTATGACTTATAACGAGGATGGCAGAAGCTTGTATGGAACAGATCCGGTAACTGCGGTAGTTACGTTGCAGAGCCTGGGTGCTGATGCAGTGGGAATGAACTGCTCCACAGGACCAGAGGAAATGTTAGAGCCGATTCGCCAGACTGTAGAATATGCCTATGTTCCTGTTTTGGCAAAGCCAAATGCCGGATTACCGGAATTAGAGGATGGTGTAACGGTATACAAGACCACACCGGAAGAATTCGCAGAAGTTGGTGCAAAATTAATCGAAGAAGGCGTTTCGATTATTGGTGGATGCTGTGGAACGACCCCGGCACATATCAAAGCATTGGCAGATAAAGTAAAACCAATGGGAATCCATCATGTGGAAGCACCAAGACGAAGAGTGCTTACTTCCGAGCGTAAGACGGTAGAAATTGATTTGGACGGACCATTTATGGTAATTGGTGAGCGGATTAATCCGACCGGAAAGAAGAAATTGCAGGCAGAGCTTCGGGAAGGCAGCCTTAATATGGTTCGTGATATGGCACGGGCGCAGGAAGAAAATGGTGCAGCCATTCTGGATGTCAATATGGGTATGAATGGAATTGACGAGAAACAGATGATGTTAAATACCATTCATGAGGTTACTTATACAGTGGATTGTCCGCTTTGTATCGATTCATCCCATGTGGATATTATTGAAGCAGCACTTCGTATTTATCCGGGACGAGCTTTGATTAACTCTATTTCCTTAGAAAAAGAGAAATTCGAAAAATTGCTTCCGATTGCAAAGAAATATGGAGCAATGTTTATTTTGCTTCCGCTTTCTGACGAGGGACTTCCAAAAGACGCAGAAGAGAAGCGGCAGATTGTCCGTACCATTTTAGATGCCGCCTTAAAAATCGGTCTTCATAAAGAAGATATTATCGTGGACGGACTGGTAGCAACGGTAGGTGCCAATCCGCTGGCAGCATTGGAATGTTTTGATACCATCCAGTATTGTAAGGATGAGTTAAAACTTGCTACAGCCTGTGGACTTTCCAATATTTCCTTCGGTCTGCCGGAACGTATTTATGTAAACAGTGCATTTCTTACTATGGCAATTGCAAAAGGACTTACGATGGCAATTGCAAATCCATCCCAGGATTTATTAATGAATGCGGCAGTGGCTTCGGATATGCTTTTACATAAAGAAGGTTCCGATATCCGCTATATCAATCGGATGAACCAACGGGCACAGAAGGAAGCTCCGGCAACCGATAACGCAGCTTCGGCAGGCACTTTAGAGCCGGCAAATCCGGTATTTGACTGTGTATTAAAGGGAAATAAGGGCAATATTTTAAAAGAAGTAGATAAAGCTTTGGCAGCAGGAGAAGAACCGGGAGCGATTATTAATGGACAGTTGATTCCTGCCATTAATGAAGTAGGTGTTCTTTTTGACAAGCAGATTTATTTCCTGCCGCAGCTGATTTCCAGTGCGCAGACCATGCAGCATGCCATTGAATACTTGGAGCCAATGCTTTCCAAAGATAAGGACGCAGAGCCAAAGGCAACCATTATTATTGCAACCGTAGAAGGTGACATACACGATATCGGTAAGAATCTGGTAGCACTGATGCTCCGTAACTATGGTTATCGTGTTTTAGACCTTGGCAAGGATGTGGCAGCGGATATTATTGTGGATACAGCGTTAAAAGAAAATGCCCAGATTATCGGACTTTCTGCCCTGATGACCACTACTATGATGCGTATGAAGGATGTGGTAGAACTGGCAAAAGAGCGCGGCTGCAACAGCAAGATTATCGTAGGCGGCGCAGCAATTACACAGAGCTTTGCAGATGAAATCGGTGCAGATGGCTATTCCCCGGATGCAGCTGATTGTGTAAAACTGGTAGAGCGTCTGCTGGAAGAAATGTAAATTTTTATTTTGGGAGGTTTTTGATATGGTAAAGATAATTTCAGATAGTACCTGTGATTTATCTGAAGAACTGGTAAAACGTTATGATATTACCATTCTTCCGCTTCACATTTTATTAGGTGACGAAGAATATCTGGATGGAGTAAATATTACTCCGCAGGAGATTTTTGACTGGTCGGATGAACACAAGACCACTCCAAAGACTTCAGCACCATCCGCAGAGCAGGCAGTAGAATTGTTAAAGCCTTATGTAGAAAAAGGTCAGGAGGTTATCTGTTTTGCCATTGCATCCGGGATGTCTTCTTCTATGAATGTCATGCGTCTTGCAGCGGAAGAACTGAATGCGGAAAATCTGGTGACTGTAATCGATTCAGCAAACCTTTCTACCGGTATCGGACTTCTTGTCATAGAAGCAGCCGAAATGGCACAGCAGGGAAAGAGCGCAGCAGAGATTGCTTCCTATATTGAGACATTAAAGCCACTGGTAAGAGCGAGCTTTGTGGTGGATACACTGACCTATCTTTATCGTGGCGGCAGATGCAGCGGACTTGCTGCATTAGCAGGAGGTGCGTTAAAACTCCATCCCCGCATCAGTGTGGAAGATGGTAAGATGGGACCGGGCAAGAAATACCGTGGCAATATGGAAAAGGTTGTGCTCTCTTATGTGAAAGACATGGAAGAAGCAATGAAGAATGCCCGGCCGGAACGCGTATTTATCACTCATTCCGGCAGTGCCCCGGAAATCGTAGATAAAGTACGTGCGTACCTTAATGACCTTCATGTCTTTCGTGAAATTTTAGAGACCAGAGCGGGTGGTGTAGTATCCAGCCACTGTGGACCGGGAACACTGGGTGTTTTGTTTATTGCGAAGGAGTAGGGAGTACGGAGAGATATATGATTTGCAAAGGTATCTCATAAGGCAGGTATTCGGCAGCTTGACAGAATTATTTGAGTAATTTTGAATCTTGAAATATTTTCAAAAATTTTAAATATTTCAAAAATATTTTTGAAAAAGTGCTTGACTTCACTATTCCTATATAGTATACTAGCAAAGCGGGTTGCAGATGAGTAACCCGCAGGAATATGGGATCTTAGCTCAGCTGGGAGAGCATCTGCCTTACAAGCAGAGGGTCACAGGTTCGAGCCCTGTAGGTCCCATTCCAAAACAAATAATTGAATATGGCGGAATAGCTCAGTTGGCTAGAGCACACGGTTCATACCCGTGGTGTCGAGAGTTCAAATCTCCCTTCCGCTACTGAAAAAGAATCTTGCAGATGCAGGATTCTTTTTTTGCGAGTAGCAAGAAAAAATCTGGCATCAGGAAAGAACTGCAGGTGAGAATTTCTTGTAAATCCCTTACCGACCTGTTTCCCTATTTAAAAATAGCTTATGGCTCTTGAAAAAGTCCAATCTCAGGCGGATAGTAACTAAAGATAAAAAACAGAATTGCAAGAATTACAAGGCAGGTAAGTAGCAGTCCACTGCGGTTGGCAAGTTTGCGGTTATCTTTCAGAAACCATCCGGTAAGAAAGACACCCAGAACACTGATGTAGAAAATTGCAATATCAATCGCCATGACAGAGAAGCCCAGCACACCGGTGTATGTGTAGAAGAGAATTGGAATCAATGCCAATCCAACCAGCGTCCCAATGGAGAGTGCTACTGGAATCGGACTTTGTTCCGGCAGTTTGAAAAAGAGAAAAAGCACAAGAACCAGCATTGGAAAGAAAAGAAGCTTCATGTGCTCCCAGGTGGATTCATTCCATGGTGCAAAAAGCCGTACGATGGAATTGTTACCGGACCATTCATAGACGAAATGTAATAGGGATCCAATCACAGACACAAAGAGAAAACCCCAGATAAAAAGTTTTTTAGAATTCATAAAAATACCTCCTGAAACTATAGTATGATGCAAAACAGGAAATAATATGAAAAAAGAAATCTATAAACAGCTATCAGAAAATACCTCCAGTGTGGTATAATGTCCGTAAGCATTGAGCAGTGCCAAAAACAAGAAAAATCCAGATTGGCTGCTTGCAGACAAAACTGGATTTTCCTTGTTTTTGATAGGGCGAAAGCCCGAGAGCGGGAAGGTGCATGGCAGCTTCCCGCGTGCACTGCGGAGCTGGACCGAGATAGGGCGAAAGCCCGAGAGCGGGAAGGTGCATGGCAGCTTCCCGCGTGCACTGCGGAGCTGGACTGAGATAGGGCGGAAGCAGAGAGCCGGAAAGTTGAAAAGAAAAAAAGAAAGCAGGTAATCACATGCGAGTAGGAATGGGATATGATGTTCATAAATTAGTAGAAGGAAGAAAATTAATCATAGGCGGAGTGGAGATACCGCACAGTCTTGGCTTGCTGGGACATTCGGATGCAGATGTATTGTTACATGCCATCATGGATGCGTTGCTGGGGGCAGCGGCTTTAGGAGATATCGGAAAGCATTTTCCGGATACAGACCCGGCATATGAGGGGATTTCCAGTATAAAATTATTGGAAGAAGTGGGACAGCTTTTAGAGAAAGAGAATTATGTCATTGATAATATCGATGCTACGATTATTGCCCAGAAGCCAAAGATGCGTCCACACATTGAGAAGATGGAAGAAAATATTGCACAGGCATTGAAGATAGACGTCAGTCAGGTAAATGTAAAGGCAACCACAGAGGAAGGGCTTGGCTTTACCGGAAGCGAAGATGGAATCAGCTCCCAGGCAATCTGTGCTATCTCAAGTATCTATGAAAACAGCATAGCAGTGGGAGGCAGTGAACGAAATTGTGCAGGCTGCCTGGGATGCGGAAAATAACTTTTCTATTGACAAAATGGCAATTCGTGCATAAACTAGTAGCGTAAAAAGAATTTAAAAATGATTCAGAAATGAATTGATAAATGCAGTGAACGGAAAGAGTAGTATACATGCGTGAATAAAAGAGAGAGACTGTCATCGGCTGAAAGCAGTCTTGATTCCAAAGTATATGAAGTGCATCCGGAAGCAGTCCCGGTGAAAGCAAGTAGCCAGGAACGAATAGCACATGTTACGTGTATTGAGGGAAAGCAGCAATGCTTTACTTAGAGTGGAACCGCGGAATAACTTCGTCTCTATATTTATATAGAGACGATTTTTTACTTTATAGGAAATTGCTTTCCTGTAAAGTAAAAATCGCATGCTTGCATGCATAAAGGAAAGAATCTATACAGTGAACAGGAGGCTGTAATCATGGGTTTTATAAAAGAATTAAAAGAGGAATTTGAGATTATCAAGGAGCGTGATCCGGCATTAAAATCTCCAATGGAGGTTTTGCTTTATCCGTCATTTCGTGTTATGCTTAGTTATAGGCGTGCACATAAGCATTACCTGAAGGGACATTTCTTCCGGGCAAGATATATTTCACAGAAAGCAGCAAGAAAAACCGGAATTGAGATACATCCGGGCGCAGTAATTGGAAAAGGATTCTTTATCGACCATGGTACCGGCGTTATCATCGGAGAGACATCAATTATCGGAGATAATGTAACCTTATATCAGGGTGTAACCCTGGGCGGAACCGGTAAGGAAACCGGAAAACGTCATCCGACCTTAGAGGATAATGTAATGGTAAGTGCCGGAGCAAAAATCATCGGTTCCTTTACGGTAGGCGAGAATTCGAAAATCGGTGCAGGGAGTGTGGTAATTGAAGAGGTGCCGCCAAACTGTACGGTAGTAGGTGTTCCGGGACGAATCGTAAAACGTAACAATGTAAAAATTCCACGCAGCGATATGGATCAGTGCAATCTGCCGGACCCGGTACAGGAAGACATCAATGTATTGCAGCGGGAAAATTCAGAATTATGCAACCGTATCATTGATATGGAAAAAGAGATAAAAGCATTAAAGCAGGAAGTAGAAAAGAATTAAATAAGTAATTCCAGGAACGATGGAGGATAACATGGAGAACAACGTAAAGATTTTTAATACCCTTACAAGAAAAGTAGAGACCTTTGTGCCAAACGAAGATGGCAAAGTGAAAATGTATACCTGCGGACCAACCGTATATCATTTTGCACATATCGGAAATCTGCGCAGCTATATTATGGAAGATGTATTAGAGAAGACCCTTCGCTATGCAGGTTATGATGTAAAGCGTGTCATGAACATAACAGACGTAGGACATCTTTCCAGTGATGCAGATACCGGTGAGGATAAAATGTTAAAGGGCGCAAAGCGTGAGCACAAGACCGTTATGGAGATTGCAAAGTATTATACCGATGCATTTTTTTCCGATTGCTCCAAATTAAATATCAAACGTCCGGATGTGGTAGAGCCGGCAACCAATTGTATCCCGGAATTTATTCATATGATAGAGGTACTTTTAGAGAAAGGCTATGCATATATTGCCGGAGAAAATGTATATTTTGATACATCAAAATTAGATGATTATTATGTATTTTCCAGCCAGAGCGAAAAAGAGCTGATGGTAGGTGTCCGTGATGACGTATCTGAGGATGAAAATAAGCGCAACAAGAGTGATTTTGTATTGTGGTTTACCAAGTCCAAATTCGATAACCAGGAACTGAAATGGGATAGTCCATGGGGCGTTGGTTATCCGGGCTGGCATATCGAGTGCTCCTGCATCAGCATGAAGCATTTAGGCGAATATATGGATATTCACTGTGGTGGTGTGGATAATATTTTCCCACATCATACCAATGAGATTGCACAGAGTGAAGCATATCTTGGACACAAATGGTGTAATTACTGGTTCCATGTGCATCATCTGAATGATAAATCAGGAAAAATGAGTAAATCCAAGGGAGATTTCCTGACCGTTTCCTTATTGGAAGAAAAAGGTTATCTGCCGCTGGTATATCGTATGTTCTGTCTGCAGTCCCATTACAGAAAGCCATTGGAATTCTCTTATGAAGTAATGGATAATATGGAAAATTCCTATGTAAAGCTTCGTAAGACCATTGCAAAACTGGATGCGTCTACAGAAGTAGAGCAGGATAAATTTGATGCATACAAAGAGAAATTCCTGCAGGCATTAGAGGATGATTTAAATACTTCCATGGCACTGACTGTAGTATATGAAGTATTGAAAGCCGATATGACCGATGCAACCAAGCTTGCACTGGTAAAAGATTTTGATTATGTATTATCTCTTGATTTGGCAGCGGGAGAAGCAGCAAATCCTGCCGATGAGATCGATGCAGATTTAGAAGCATATGTATTAGAAAAAATCGAAGAGCGTAAGGCTGCAAAGAAGGAAAAAGATTTTGCCAAAGCAGACGCAATTCGTAATGAACTTTTGGAAAAAGGAATTGTCTTAGAGGATACCAGAGAGGGTGTAAAATGGAAAAAGGCATAGATTCCCATATCAAAGAATATTTTGACCTGCCAAAGGTGGATGTAGCAACCTACTCCCCTTTGGCACTTGCCTACATAGGAGATGGCATTTATGACCTTGTCATAAGAAGCATTGTAGTTGGAAAAGGCAATACCAAGGCATCCCGTCTGCATCAGACCACCAGCCATCTGGTGAAAGCACATGCGCAGGCAACGATGATGGAGACACTGACTCCGATGCTTACGGAAGACGAAACGGAAATTTACCGCAGAGGCAGAAATGCCAAGTCTCCGACCATGGCAAAAAACGCAACTATGTCAGATTATCGCCGTGCCACCGGCTTTGAAGCATTGATGGGCTATTTATATCTGACGGATCAGTTTGAGCGGATTTTGGAACTGGCGAAAGAAGCAATCAGACACTATAATGTGAAGACCGGAAAGAATGATCTGGCAGGAGGAAAGTAGAATGGAAGAAATGCAGATGGAAAACACACAGGCGGAAAGCACGAAGATAGAAGGAAGAAATGCAGTTTTAGAAGCATTTCGTTCCGGAAAAACCATAGACAAGCTGTTTGTATTAGATGGCTGTAAAGACGGTCCCATTCAGACCATTTTAAGAGAAGCGAAAAAGCATGATACGCTGGTACAGTTTGTGGCAAAAGAGCGTTTAGAGCAGTTGTCAGAGACGAAGAAGCATCAGGGTGTCATTGCCATGGCAGCAGCATTTTCCTATGCAACGGTAGAAGATATTTTAGAAAATGCCAGAAAGAAAAATGAAGCACCATTTGTCATTTTGCTGGATAATATTGAAGACCCGCACAATTTGGGTGCAATTATCCGTACTGCCAATCTGGCAGGTGCCCATGGCGTCATTATTCCAAAGCGCCGTGCAGTGGGACTGACCGCTACCGTAGCAAAGGCATCCGCAGGAGCCATTTATTATACACCGGTAGCAAAGGTAACCAATCTTACCAATACCATCCGGGAATTAAAGGAGCAGGGCATGTGGTTTGTCTGTGCAGATATGGGTGGCACAACCATGTATGATCTGGATTTAAAAGGTTCTATCGGACTGGTTATCGGAAATGAAGGAGAAGGTGTCAGCAAATTAGTAAAAGAAAACTGTGACTTTGTGGCATCGATTCCAATGAAAGGAGATATTGACTCCTTAAATGCATCGGTAGCAACAGGTGTTTTAGCTTATGAAATTGTAAGACAGAGATTAAGTTAACAGGAGAGAGAGATGCAATCTTATCAGAACATGAGTGATGAGGAATTAATTGCAGCACTTCGTAGTGGTGAAAAAGAAATTACAGATTATCTGATGGACAAATACAAGAGTCTGGTTAAGAAAAAAGCAAAAGCACTTTATCTTATTGGTGGTGAGACGGACGATTTGATTCAGGAGGGAATGATTGGTCTGTTTAAAGCTGTCCGGGATTATCAGCCGGATAAAGACAGCAGCTTTTTTCATTTCGCAGACCTTTGTATTGCAAGGCAGATGTATACAGCGGTGGAGGCTTCCAATCGGAAAAAGCATGCACCGCTCAATTCGTATGTACCACTTTATGCAGATAGTGAGGATTCGGAAGGCAGGAATCTGGCGGATGTGTTAGAGACTATAGATGAGGCGAATCCGGAGAATTTATTTATCAGTCAGGAAGACCGGGAAGATTTCAAGCGGAAAGTAAATGAAACTTTAAGCAAAATGGAACAGGAAGTGTTGTCGTATTATCTGCAGGGCTTTCGCTATGAACAGATTGCAGAAGCTATGGGAAAAGAGCCGAAGGCTGTGGATAATGCGTTGCAGCGTTTAAAGAAGAAGTTGAAAGGGAAGTAACAGCATGAAAAATATCATTCACATTTTTCGTAAGGACGTAAGAGGACTTTGCAGGAATTTTTTCGCACTGGTCATTGCAATCGGATTGTGTTTTATTCCATCTTTGTATGCATGGTTTAATATTTATTCCAACGAGGATCCTTATGCCAACACCGGAAATATCTATATTGCAGTGGCATCTGAAGATGAAGGAATGAAATTAGAGGATGGCACAACCGTCAACATGGGTGTTCAGGTGATTGAGCAGTTGAAGGAGAATAAGTCCATAGGCTGGCAGTTTGTAGACAGCTCTGATGAAGCAATCAGTGGAGTAGAAAGTGGAAAATATTATGCGGCAGTAGTTATTGGTGACCGCTTTTCCGAGAGCATGTTCAGCATCTTTTCTGAAGGACTGGAGAATCCGACCATTACATATTATGAGAATGAGAAGAAAAATGCCATTGCAACGAAAATTACCGATACTGCAGTGAGCACATTAAAGTCCAGTATCAATGAGACATTTCTTGAGACAGCGGCAAGTGCCATGTTTGCCCAGATGGATAATCTTTCTGAGAAAATAAGTGAAGATGGCGGTGTGGATGGATTCCGCCAGAAATTAGAGCAGCTCAGCCAGAATTTAAAGGACTATGATGCCATGATAGACAGCTTCCTGTCCGGAAATGAAGAACTGAGCGCAGGGATTGATGAAGCCAATTCCAGTGTGTCAAAGGTGGAAGATAAAATTGATTCAGCTGTAAATTCCCTGAATGGAACAAAGACACAATTAGACAGTACGGATACTACACTTTCAGATTTTTCCAAGAATGTGGAGACAACCTTAACGGATATTGAGAATTCTTTGAATAAGATTTCAACGGATATTACCAATGCCGGACTGGGAGATTCTGCCAAGAAGACAACTGAAAGTATTGAGACAACAACGAATGATATCAAGACTTTAAATGACCAGTTGCAGTCGCTTTATGGAGCAATCAGTGGACTCAAGACAGATGAGAGCTTTACGGACGAGCAGAAAACGGATATGGATGATGTGATGTCACAGATTGATGCGTTGAAGCAGGATGCAGAAGAAATGCAGAAGCTTTTAGAGACACTGATGCCGGACAATGCATCAGATGCAGTAAAAGATGCGGTAGATACTGTGACAGGCGGAATGAATACAGCATTGTCTACCTGCAGCAAGACCATTGAAAATATGAAGAATGTATACACCAATAATCTGGTGCCTGGAGTATCCGGAATATTGGATACGGCATCCCAGATACTGGTCAATGTAACCAATCTTTTGAATAATCTGAATAATACATTAGGTGACATGGAAACCATTTTCGATGGAACCTTAGATATGGTAGATGCTACAGATGAAAGCTTTACACAGATTCAGACATTGCTGAAGACCTGTGATACAAAGATAGAAGAGGCAATCAGCAAGCTGAATGAAGCATCGGAAGATGAACAGATGCAGATTATCATGGAACTTTTGGGCGGCGATCCGGAATCCTATGGTAAATTCTTTGCACAGCCGGTAAAAGTGGAGACAAAGCAGGTTTATGAGATTAAAAATTATGGTTCTGCGGTTGCACCATTTTATACAACACTGGCACTCTGGGTAGGCGGTATTGTACTGGTGGCACTGATTAAGGTAAAGGCATCCGAAAAGGATTTGACGAATCCGAAGCGTTATCAGCTTTTTTTTGGAAGATATCTCATTTTCTTTGTGATGGGACAGATACAGGCACTGATTATTGTGCTGGGTAATATTTATCTGCTGCATTGTCAGGTGAAGAATCCGGTATTGTTCTGGTTTGCGGCGTCGCTGACGAGCTTTACCTTTACCTTATTAATCTATGCGCTGACACTTTCCTTTGGCGATATCGGAAAAGCACTGGTGGTTGTAATGGTCGTTATTCAGATTGCAGGTTCCGGTGGAACATATCCGATTGAGATATTGCCGGAATTTTACCGGCGGGTATATATTTTCTTTCCATTCCCATATGCCATTAATGCCATGCGTGAAACCATTGGCGGCATGTATGGCGGAACCTATGAGAAGAATCTGGCAGAGCTTCTGATTTTCGCAGCAGCGGCATTGTTAATCGGACTGATGATTCGCATACCATTTATGGGTATCAATCATTTCGTAGAAAAGCGAATGAAAGATACGAAGATGATGTAAGAGAGCAGGTGAAGAGCAGATGGAAAAGAAAGAAGATTATGAAAAGCTTTATGACATGCTTTTAGGCTATGAGCAGGAGATTCATAAGAAGAACCAGAAACGTATCCGCATCGGATTGCGGTGCCTTATCATTATTCCACTGATTTTCCTGGCATTGTTATTCTGGACAGAAAGCTCAAAAATTGTATTTTTGATTCTGTGGATTGTATCGCTGTTTATTCTGGCAGGATATTTAATTTTCGTAGAATATTCGGACTATAAATTACAGGAAAAATTAAATGAGATTTCTAACCGGGAGCAGCAGGAGAGAGATGCACTGATTGGCGATGGAATTGCCCAGGTAGAGGAACGGATTCGTACCGTACTTCAGACGGCAGAGCAGGAAATTTTAACAGATAACACAAAGGAGTAGCAGAGGGATAGCACATGAAAAATATTTTTAGAATCTTTTACCGGGATTTTAAGAGAGTCAGCACCAATGTGGTAGCAGTAGTTATTGTAATAGGCCTTTCCATTATTCCATCACTGTACGCATGGTTTAATATATTGTCCAACTGGGACCCGTATGGACCGGAATCTACATCAAATCTTAAGATAGCAGTATATTCCGCAGATGAGGGAATTGATATGGGAGGTCTGTCTTTAAATATCGGAGACAGCGTCATTGATGCCCTGAAAGCCAATCAGACTATGGGCTGGCAGTTTACTGATACCATGGATGAAGCAACCGACGGTGTATACAGCAGTGAATATTATGCGGCACTGATTATTCCGGAGGATTTCTCCGAGAAAATGATAAGCTTCCTTAACGGAGAAGTACAGAATCCGCAGATTATTTATTATGAAAATGAGAAGAAAAATGCCATTGCACCAAAGATTACATCCAAGGCAAAAACGGCAGTGCAGGAACAGGTTAATGCAACCTTTGTCAGCACTCTGGCAGAAGTCATGTTAAAGGTAAATGATGTCATGGTAGAAAATGGAATGGATTCCGGCTCTATGATGAATCTTTTCCTGACACAGCTTAATGATTTAAGCGGAGATTTGGACGGCTATATTGCATTGCTGAATTCTTTTGTCAGCATTACCAATTCGGCATCCAGCCTGATTGATACGACACAGGTTATGCTGCCGAATCTGAATACGATGGTAGATGATGGTTCGAATACGGTAAATACCATGCAGGGAGCATTGAATTCCGGCAGCCTTAATGCCAGTGCTTTGGCTGAGGTTATTTCAGCAAATCTTAATACAGCAGCCGACAGCCTTGACAACATCAATACGCTGATACAGAATGCCTTAGATCAGTTGGATAACTATGGTGATTTATCTTCCGGCGGACTGCAGAGCGCAATTAATATGATGCCGCTGATCCGTCAGTTATTTGAAAACAGTGTGGCAGACTGGAAGGATGATGAAAGTGTTTCCGGTCAGATTGCAGAAATCGAAGCACAGTTAGATAAAATTGAAGCAGATTTAAACAGTGTCCAGAATAATGTCACAGATTTAAATACTGCAAAGGATACTTTAAACACTGAAATATCTACCGAAATAACTTCCTGTAAGACCGAAATAAAAGCTTTAAAAGATACGTTTGACTATTCGGTAAAAGGTCAGCTGGAGACAACCATTCAGTCCATGCAGGGGTCGCTGAATCAGACACAGGCAATTTTAAATGGTGTCGATGGAGATTTTGATGAAGTATCGGAAGTGTTGGATGCTTATAGTGAAACCCTCGATAAGGGAAATGAAAGCTTAAGTGATTCATTGGCAGCAGCACAGGAAATGAAGACCGGACTTGACAGTGTGATTACAAGTCTCAGTGCTCTGGAAATCAGTGACCAGTATCAGGCTTTGATGAAAATTTTAGAGACCGACCCGACTTTGTTAGGAGATTTCTTATCTTCTCCGGTCAATATGGAGACGAAAGAGATTTATCCGATTTCCAATTATGGTTCGGCAATGTCACCGTTCTATACGGTACTGGCATTGTGGGTAGGTGCGTTGATTCTGGTGGCAATCATTCATGTAAAGGTACTTCCGGATGAGAAAATACCGGATGCAAAACCTTACCAGAAATTCTTTGGAAGATATATTACATTCTTCCTGATTGGACAGGTGCAGGCATTGATTACTGCACTGGGAGATTTGTTTTATATTAAGATACAATGCCATAACCCGTTCTTATTCTGGCTTGCCTGCGCATGCTGCAGCTTTGTATTTACCTTATTTATGTACGCATTAACGGTAGCCTTTGAAAATGTCGGAGAGGCTTTGGCGGTAGTCATTATGGTTATCCAGGTAGCAGGAGCAGGCGGTTCCTTCCCAATCGAAGTACTGCCGGCAATCTATCAGCGGATTTACCGTTTCTTCCCATTCCCTTATGGAATGGATGCACTCCGGGAGACTATCGGTGGTATGTATGGAATGACTTATTGGAAATGCATTGGCATCTTAGGCATCTATATTATAATCTCACTTCTGATTGGACTTGTAATTGCAATTCCGTTCCGGAAGTTAAATATGAAGATTGAGCATAGCAAAGAAAAATCTGACATTATGCTGTAGAAAAGTATTGACAATCATAGCTCTCTATAGTATAGTATTACAAGTCGGGATTAGTTCCGACAGAATTGCTGGCATGGCTCAGTCGGTAGAGCGTCGCATTGGTAGTGCGGAGGTCACGGGTCCGATTCCCGTTGCCAGCTTAACTAGAAAAAAGGCTGTAATCCTTGATCATAAATCATGGGTTACAGCCTTTTTTGTTGCAGGCATCCGTAAGAAGCTGCCAGTGGCAGGTTCTGTAGGTAATAGGTACAAGTAGGTGCAAATGAGACAAAATAAATATCGAGTAAAAATGGGAGTTAAGAGTAGAAGAGGCAAAGATTTGCTGGTTGTTATAGTAGAGAATAAATAAATATAAAAAAGAAGATACTTCTCAAACGAGTAATGATGATAACATCCTTCCTCTTACGTCCGAAACGCACCTTGATACTGTATCTTCTAAAAAGTATTATATCATATGTTAGATAAAACAACATGCTTTATTAGCAATATTTTTGAAAAAATGTTAAAAAAGCAGGTTCACTACCAAACCCCCAGAGGCTTTACGACGGTAGTAAAACTGCTTTTTACAAGTAGTATATCACAAAATTCTCAAAAATAGAATATAGAGATTATAAAATTGCTTTATGCGATGTATTTACAGCTTAGCTCTAATTTTTTGGATAAGGGCGTCCTGCAGTACCTGCGAAAAATTAATATTGAGTGAGATAGCCTCTTCATTTAACCATTCCGGAATGGTAAGGGTCTTTTTTACTGCTTTTGAGTTATTGCGTTTTTGATAAGCAAGCATATCGAATTCGATGATAATGCAGTATTCATTTTTTGAAACGTTAATATCTTTTGGCTGGGAAGGAACCGGAATCTCCTGATGTTCCTGCTTACGGCTTATCAGGGCAAGACCTAAGGCATCAACAGCCATTTCATAAGCATTTTGCATATCATCTCCCTGGGTCATACATTCCGGTAAATCTGGAAAAGTAACCCAAAATCCACCTTCTTCTGCAATATGAAAAATGGAAGGATAAAATAATTTGTTCATAAGAACCTCCTTTCGATAGAAATTGGATTATCGTAGACCGGCTTCTTTTAAAATTGCCTGTTCTAATCCTTTCTTCAAGTCTTTGTTATGATAAGGAACAATGACGGTTCTATTCGTGATAGGATGAAATAATTTTATGTGAGAACCGCTCTGGTTGGTTATGATAAAACCATGTTTCTTAAGGTAGTTTACCATTTCTCTGGAAGTCATTGGCATATACGCAATTCTCCTTTGATCAATATTATGTTAATACGTGTTAATACGTGTGTCAAGGGTGGAATAAACTAAAACAAAAAAGATAATAAAAATGCATGGAATAATCTGAAATAAGAAGATTAAAAGAACTACTTAAAATGATATGCACATAATATGTAAAGAAAAAGAACCAATAATGGTTCTAGTAGAAAACTAACATATAAGAAAGAAACTGTCAATCAAAAAGACAATATCTTTACCCAGAAAAAAGCTGCCGATGGGCAGCTTTTTTTAGGTTATGCAAATCGCATAAAACATATTAACATCCGAGTCTGAATAATTTGCAGATTGTGTTAAATAACTCGGAACAGCTATTGAAATTAAAACACATAGTTTCGTCCTCCTTATTTTCTTTGAAATCATGTCTTAGCTAAGTACAAATGAATTGTAACAAGTCTGTAACATTTTCACAATAGGAGTACATTGGAAACATGGGAAATATCTGGCCCTAGGATAAGCCGGGATGAGTTGGCTCTTTCTCAAGCTTTGCAAACCAGCTATTAACGGCCTTGCTTACCTCGTCACGTTTACGAAAAGGAATCTGCACAATGGAGTGGTCTTCCATAATAAGGTCGTGCTGCAGAATTCCGGTGACATGATTTAAGTTTACCAGATAGCTGCGGCCAACCGGAAGAAAACAGGCAACAGAGGCAAAGTCTTCGGTAAGCTGTGTCAGGTTTCCGGGAATTGTAAAAGTCTCTGATATAGCGTGCAGCAGGACATTGTGCTGCCCGGTTTCAAAAAAGAGAATATCTGAGTAAGGAAGAGAATATTCCTTCCTACGGACAGAAAAGGTAAATACTTCATTGGATTCCTCTAAAAGCGTATCGCAGCGGCTCATGGCATTGAGAAAATCTGTGTGTGAGTAAGGCTTTTGCAGATAGTAAAGAGCATTTACCTCATAGCTTGCCATGGCATGTTCCGTAGAAGAAGTGGTGAAAATAATGCCACCCTCATAGCCCAGTGAGCGAAGGATACGTGCTGTTTCCACACCGTCCTGGTTATTCATATAGATATCTAAAAACAGCAGAGCCGGATAACGCTTTTCTTCCTTATAATACTGAATCATCTCTTCGCCCGAAGAAAAAAGTAGAATCTCCATATTACAATGATGTTTCGTGGCATATGTATTCAGATGATGTTTCAGCCGTAAGGCATCGCTTTCAGAATCTTCGCATAAGTAAATCAGCATAATTATTCTCCTGTATATAAAAAGTAAAAAACACCGGATACGAAACAAGTATAACATATTGAAAGAAAATAAAAATCATTTTTTATCGACAATCAGGAAGATAAAATCACAATTTGGAAGAATTGGTTGCAAAATTTTAAGCGTTTTCTTAAAATAGAAACTGTGTGAACAAAAGAAATAGAATAAAAAAGGAGAGGAAATATGGGAAGAAACCGAAAAAAACGATGTCTGGCATTTTTGATGGCATTGACTATGATGACAGGCTTATTTATGGGAGATGCTGCCGGACTACTGGTAAAGGCAGAGGATACGCCGGCATCCGTTCAAATAGGAATTACAACATTAGAGACGGGCTGGTATGTGAAGGCGGTGGATCCTCCTTCTACACCGGGACCATCTGCAACGATTCGTGGCGTCGATAAAGTAGGGGAAGAACCGGAAAGTGGTGGTTATATTTATTTTGATAAAGATACGGCAACCATGACTGTATATAATGATATGGAGATTGCTACTTCCGGACCGAATCCGGTGACAGTAACAGGCGGAAACTTAACAATTTCCGGAGCAGGAAATTTTACTGTAGAAGGAACTTCTCCTGCATTTCTGTTAGCCGGAACCGGTGCTGCCGTTGTCACAAAGGATTTTACCGGAAATTTTAAGGTGACAAGTAATAGTAATGTAATAAACGGTGGCAGCAGATTTGAGATAGATACAACCGGTGATATTACACTGGAAACTGCATCAACGTCTTCAGAGCCAATTGCTTTGAGCAGTGGAGTGGTTGATTTAAGTGGAAAGAAAGTTACGATAACCGCACCATGTGGTATGATTGACAGTGGAGTATCCACACTGAACCTGACACAGACAGAAGGAGACCTTGCATTAAGTTCTGCATCTGATTATTATCCAATTTTCCATGCAGAAAATGTTACCCTGAAAAATACCGGTGGAAAGGTGGAACTGGAAAATACCAGCACAGGGGTGTTGACTGACAGTAATCTTACGATTGAAGCTGCAGGAGATATTTCTTTAAAATCAGCGAAGGGAATAACAAGCAAGAGTAATCCACAGGTGAGCTTAACTTCAACCAATGGGGATGTTACAATAGAACAGACTGCAAACTCTGTCATGCAAGATGGTAAGCTGACGATTCGGGCATTGGCAGGAGCAGTAAGCATTTCAACTAATGCAACTGTACCGATGTTTCAGGCAGAACTTGATATAAAGGCAAAGAATGATGTAACACTGAAACAGAATGGAACAACAAATTCATCACTTACCTGGGGTGGAGCAGGTGGAAGTATTGAGTGTACTGATGGGGATATTACAATAGAACAGGAAGGCAGCACATATGTAATTTCGACTTTGAATGCAGTCGACCTGAATGCAGGTGGAACGGTTACGTTAAAGAGAAATACGGAAGGAACAGCATTAACTTCCATGGTGAAAGGGATTCCTGCAACAGGTGTAATCCAGCTTGTAGACGGCACAAAGAAAGGAGCCATCGTAGATGGAACCGTATATACTGCCAGCGGATGTACGCATCCAAAGCGTATCAATGGAAAATGTGTTGTTTGTGATGACCAGGAGCCGGTGGCTGCTATTGTAGATGCCAGCGGAAATGTAACAAATTATAACAGCCTGTCCGATGCATTCCATAATGCCAATGCAGACAATACTGTAAAATTATTAGTTGATTATAAGAACAGCAGTGAAACAATTGATTTATCCTCTGTATATAAGGCTGTAAATCTTGATTTAAATGGGAAGAGTTTAACATTAGATGCATTTAATATCATGAATCACTTAAGCGTTTCCAATGGAAAGCTTAACCTGAGAATGCTCAATGATGCAAATACTAGTCTTTCTGATAAATGTACATTAGAAAATGTGGAAGCGGATATCCATGAGATAAGTTGGACTGCAAATGGTGGTCTGGAATTAAAGAGCAGTAGACTTCATGTAGGTTCACAGGCATCCCCTTGCTCATTCTTTGTAGAAATGATTACAATAGCACCGGATGACGATTCTGTAATTACAGTAGAAAACATGATAAGTGGTCTGGCAAACTATAAAAATGTACCAGCAATGGAACAGGCATTGGACAAATTAATTCCTTTCGGATATTCAGTTTTTGTTGATACTGATATTACAGTACTGGATGAATCCGGAAATCGTGCCAAAAATCTGGTACTTCGTAATAAGAAGCTGGCAGAAGCGGACATTACTTTAAGCCCGGCTGCCTTTGTCTATGATGGCACAGGAAAAGAGCCGGCTGTAACCGTAACGTATGATGGAATGACATTAACTGAAGGAAGGGATTTTACGGTTACTTATATTGACAATATTGAAGTGGGTGATACAGCTGCAGCAATTATCAGTGGTTCCCGCTTTTTAGGCAGTGTAACAAAATACTTCAGCATTACCAAAGCACATCGTGGAGCACCAACAGGACTTACCGCAGTAGCAGAAACCATTGATGGCAAAAATGATGGAAAGATTCGTGGTGTGAATGCGGAGATGGAATACAGTATTGATGGAACTACCTATACCGCAATTACAGAAAATGAATTGAACGGACTTACCGACGGAACTTATCTGGTACGTTATCAGGAAACACGCAATTATTATGCGTCTTCTGCAACACAGATTGTAGTAGAAAAAGGACTTCCTTCTTCCGACAGCTTAAACCCGTCAAACCCGGGCGGCGGAAATAATCTGGAAAATACACCAGGTGGAAGCACGCCAAATGAAAATAATAATGGAACGACATTAACCGCCGGAAGTAATGTTGTTACAACATTGCCAGGCGCATCTTCGGTACAGACACCGGCAGCAACAACGTCTGATAGCAGCACACAGGTTAAAACCGGAGACGACAATCAGATATTCCTATATCTTCTTGTACTGATTGCTGCGGCAGGAGTAGCTGCGGGAGCATATGGCAGATTAAATGCAGGACGCCGTATGAAATAAGTGAAAAGGGATATATCGGAAATAGAAAAGTCATGAAATGAAAAATAAAAATGCTGTACTTTCAGAAATGGGAGTGCAGCATTTTTCTGTTGCAAAGAACATAAGGACGCGGTAAAATGTAGCGTAGTCAAAGAAGAGGAGATAGAAGATGCTGACACAGTTTTCAAGAACCGAACTATTGCTTGGAAAAGAAGCAATGGAAAAATTAAAGAATGCAAAGGTTGCAGTATTTGGAATTGGCGGAGTAGGTGGATATGTCTGCGAAGCACTGGTAAGAAGCGGAGTTGGAGCTTTTGATCTGATTGATGATGACAAGGTATGCCTGACGAATCTCAACCGTCAGATTATTGCAACCAGAAAGACCGTTGGAAAATATAAAACAGACGTCATGAAAGACCGTATTTTAGAGATTAATCCGGATGCCAGGGTAGAAGTGCATAAATGCTTTTTCCTGCCGGAAAATGCGGATGAATTTCCTTTTGAAGAGTATGATTATATCGTAGATGCAGTAGATACGGTAACAGCGAAGATTTCACTGGTTATGAAGGCACAGGAGATGAATGTGCCGATTATCAGCAGTATGGGAGCCGGAAATAAGTTAGATGCCAGTCAGTTCCGTGTGGCAGATATTTATAAGACAAAGGTATGCCCGCTGGCAAAAGTAATGCGCCGTGAGTTAAAGAAACGTGGCGTAAAGAAGCTTAAGGTGGTTTATTCCGAAGAGCAGCCAACCAGACCAGTTGAAGATATGGCAATCAGCTGTAGAACCAACTGTATCTGTCCGCCGGGAGCAGCCCATAAATGTACGGAGCGGCGTGATATTCCGGGCAGTGTGGCATTTGTGCCATCTGTCGCTGGACTGATTATCGCAGGTGAAGTAGTAAAGGATCTGGCAGCAAAATAGGAAACAGATAAAGAAAACCGGATGTGGAATCACATCCGGTTTTCCGTTTCTATTGATTTCCTTATCAGGAAAATTATTTCTGAGGACCTGCAGAAACAAGAGCTTTACCAGCTTCATTTCCTTCGTATTTAGCAAAGTTCTTGATGAATCTGTCAGCAAGATCTAATGCTTTTGTCTCCCATTCAGAAGCATCTGCGTAAGTATCACGAGGATCTAAGATGCCTGAATCAACGCCTGGAAGCTCTGTAGGAACTTCAAAGTTGAAGAATGGAATCTGTTTTGTAGGAGCGGTTAAGATAGCTCCGCTTAAGATAGCATCGATGATACCACGGGTATCTTTGATGGAGATACGTTTTCCGGTTCCGTTCCATCCTGTATTTACGAGGTAAGCCTTAGCTCCGCTCTTTTCCATTTTCTTAACAAGCTCTGCAGCGTATTTTGTAGGATGCAGCTCTAAGAAAGCCTGTCCGAAACATGCTGAGAAAGTAGGTGTAGGCTCTGTGATTCCACGCTCTGTACCAGCAAGTTTTGCTGTAAATCCAGACAGGAAGTAGTACTGAGTCTGCTCTGGAGTTAAGATAGATACTGGAGGCAGTACTCCGAATGCATCTGCGGAAAGGAAGATGACATTCTTAGCTGCTGGAGCAGAAGAGATCGGGCGGACAATGTTCTTAATGTGGTTGATTGGGTAAGATACACGGGTGTTTTCTGTTACGCTCCTATCAGAAAAATCGATTTTTCCGTCAGCATCTAATGTTACGTTCTCAAGAAGAGCGTCACGTCTGATCGCATTGTAGATATCAGGTTCGGAATCTTTGTCAAGGTCGATAACCTTAGCGTAGCATCCACCCTCGAAGTTGAATACGCCGTTGTCATCCCAACCATGCTCGTCATCACCGATTAAGAGACGCTTAGGATCGGTTGAAAGGGTTGTCTTACCTGTTCCGGAAAGTCCGAAGAAGATAGCGGTGTTTTCACCGTTCATATCTGTGTTAGCAGAGCAGTGCATGGAAGCGATGCCCTTTAATGGCAGATAGTAGTTCATCATAGAGAACATACCTTTTTTCATTTCTCCGCCGTACCATGTATTAACGATAACCTGCTCACGGCTTGTAATGTTGAACATTACTGCTGTCTCAGAGTTTAATCCTAATTCTTTGTAGTTTTCAACTTTTGCTTTAGAAGCATTGTAAACGATGAAGTCCGGCTCAAAGTTCTTTAATTCTTCTTCAGTAGGCTGGATGAACATATTTGTTACGAAATGTGCCTGCCAAGCTACTTCTACGATGAAACGGATAGCCATACGGGTATCTTTGTTAGCACCACAGAAAGCATCTACTACATAAAGTTTTTTGTTAGAAAGTTCTTTGATAGCGATGTCTTTTACAGCACTCCATGCTTCCTCAGATGCTGGATGGTTGTCGTTCTTGTATTCATCAGATGTCCACCATACAGTGTCTTTGGAGTTCTCGTCCATAACGATGAATTTGTCTTTAGGGGAACGACCTGTATAGATACCAGTCATAACATTGACTGCGCCAAGTTCACTTTCCTGACCTTTTTCATAGCCTTCCAGTTCTGGCTTGGTCTCTTCTGCGAATAATGTTTCGTAGGATGGGTTGTAGACAATTTCTGTTGTTCCAGTAATGCCATACTTGCTTAAATTGATTTCTGCCATTTTGTTTTTACCTCTTTCCTTTAAATATAGTAATATGATAATCGCCCGCAAAAAGCAGGTTTTTATGATATCTTGACTGAGAAACTATAAATCCTAGTTACGTCATCATAATTATTATACATAAATAAGTCATAAAATCAATAAAAAAACTGCGAAATTTTTATAAAGTGAAGAAAGTTGAAAGATTTTCCCCCTAAAGAATTAGCCTCCTGCTTAAAAATGCTGCCATATAATTCTACAGAAGTCCGTTGCGGCAGCACCACAGACAAGCTATAATACAAAGTAAGAGTTGGACTTGGCTATCTCTATTGGAACAGAATATATCGGAATGCATCTGCATTACCGTTCTTTCGTGTGTATCCCTTAGCGGGTATCGCAGC
This sequence comes from Roseburia sp. AF02-12, assembly GCF_003461765.1. NCBI lineage: Bacteria > Bacillati > Bacillota > Clostridia > Lachnospirales > Lachnospiraceae > Roseburia > Roseburia sp. AF02-12. The sequence continues at coordinate 35,637 of NZ_QTXS01000001.1, forward strand.
AAACAAATGGATGCCGGGCAAATGTCTGAGCTTGATTCTTTATATTTAGCAGGAAAATACGATGCGAGTTTTGCCCGGTGTCCATCAATAAAAGTTTGTGCAGATACCCGCTTAGGGATACCAGAAAGAACGGTAGCAGATGCATTCGGATATATTCTGCCCTAGGAGAGATAGAGAAAAATATAATCTCACTTTGCAGGATAATCTTGTATAGAAAAGGAGCACGTGGGCTATGAAGATATTTCACTTATCCGACCTTCACATCGGATTGAAATTAATGAATCATGATTTAAGGGAAGACCAGGAATATATCCTGCATCAGATTGTAGAGCGGGCCGGAGAAGAAAAACCGGATGCCATTTTGATTGCAGGAGATATTTATGATAAAGCAGTGCCGGCGGCAGAGGCAGTAGAGGTATTCGATCATTTTATCAATGAACTGACGGAGATGGTGCCGGAGGCTGTCATTATGATGGTTAGCGGAAACCATGACAGCGCACCAAGAGTGAACTGTTTTCGAAGCATTTTATCAAGACAGCATTTATATATGATAGGAAAGCCGCCTGAGACGAAAGAGGAATACATTGAGAAAGTGACATTGACGGATAAGTATGGAAAAGTGAATTTTTATCTTCTGCCTTTTGTGAAGCCGTCTATGGTAAAGCAGATTGTGGGAACGGATGAAAATGATAACAACCTTTCCTATGATGCAACTTTGCATAAGCTTCTGGAAAGAGAAAATGTAAATGAAGCAGAGCGGAATGTGCTGGTGAGCCACCAGTTCTACTTGCCGGCAGGAAAAGCGGCGGAGGATGTTGAGCGGATGGATTCCGAAATCCGCACCGTGGGAAATATTGATGAAGTGTCTGCGGATGTGTTGGAGCGGTTTGACTATGCGGCATTGGGACACATTCATAAGCCTATGACCGTGGGAAAAGAGTGTTATCGTTACTGTGGAACACCTCTTGCCTGCTCCGTCAGTGAAGCGGGACAGAAAAAGGGCATTATTATGGTGGAACTGGAAGAAAAGGGCAGGCTTTCCACCAGAGTAATTCCGTTAAAACCACTGCGTCAGGTGCGTATTGTGGAAGGAGAATTAGAAGAAGTATTAAAGCAGCCATCCGATAATTTTGTAACTGTGATTCTTACCGATAAGGTGGATGTCAATGTCTTTGACATGCAGGACCGGCTGCGTCATGCATTTCCCAATTTACTGGAAATCCGAAGAGAAACGCTGCACAAAGCCAATTATGAAATGGAAAAATTCCGGCATGAGGCAGAGCTTGATGCCTTTTCACTATGCTGTGAGTTTATCGGAGAGATGAACGAGGAAGAGAGAGAAATTCTTAAGGAAGTCATCAATAAAGTAGAGGAGGAGAGTGAGTTATGAGACCATTAACCTTGGAAATGCAGGCATTTGGGTCCTATGGAGACCGGACGAAAATTGATTTTCGAAAACCATCCCAGAATTTATTTCTGATTACCGGAGATACCGGTTCCGGCAAGTCCACTATTTTTGATGCCATAGCCTTTGCGTTATATGGAGAAGCCAGTTCCACAGCTAATAAGAAAAGTGGAACAGAGCTGCAGAGTCAGTTTGCCACAGCAGGCGCAGAGCCTTATGTGGAATTGAAATTCTGTGAAGGAACAGAAGAAAGCGGCGTCTATACAGTACGCCGTGTGCCAAGACATGTCCGCCCATTGAAGCGGGGAAGCGGTGAAAAAGAAGAAAGCGAATCCGTTACCTTAATCATGCCGGATGAAATCGTTTATTCGCAAAAGGAAACGAATCAGAAAATCATTGATATTGTCGGGCTGAACAAGGGGCAGTTTATGCAGGTGGCAATGATTGCCCAGGGAGAATTTATGGAACTGCTCCGGGCAAAATCCGATGAGAAAAAAGTGATTTTCCGAAAATTATTCCACACAGAAAAATATGAAAAGATTGCCAATGAATTAGGAGACCGGAAAAGGAAATTAGATGCAGAGATTGCCACAATCCGTACGAAGTTTCATGCCAAAGCTGAGAATGCGGACATACCGGAAGCCTTTGAAGAAGCCGAAGCCCTGTTGGCATTGAAAAAGAAGATGCAGCAGGCGGATGCAAAAGCACCGGAGATGGAACGCTTTTTAGAATTGATGCAGCAATTGTGCCAGTATCTTAAGGAAGAGGGAAAGAAGAAAAAGAAGGAAGCAAAGGAAGCGGAAAAACTGCGGGAGCATTGCAGGAGTGCGTTGCAGGAAGCGGAAAATCTGCAAAAATCCTTTACCCAGATGGAAGAAGCACAGCGGGAGTTGGCACGCCTTTTTGAAGCGGAAGAGGAGATAAAAGAGACTGCCCGGTTAGAGCAGATGATAAAGCTTGCCTATGATGCAAAGCAGCTCTATCAGCAGTATGAAGAAGCGGTAAAGAGGCTGGAGAATTTAAAGGCAGAACAGCAGAAATTAGAAGAAAAGTTGCCGGAGATAAAGAAAGCTTTAAAAGAGGCAGAAAAGGAAAGAAACTTAGCAGAGGCGGAAAAGGAAACACAGCAGAAGAATTACAGTATTATAGAAGAAAAAGTAAATCGCACGAAAGCGGCATTGAAAGAAATAAGAAAAGCTGCGCAGGAAGTAGAGCAGAGTAAAGATGCTTTGCAGCAGGCGGAAGAGACGGAAAAAGAGACAAAAGAAAAAAGCACTGTCTTAGAGCAGAATATTGTGCAGTGGAAGAAAGAAGCAGAAGCCTTCGAAGGAATGGAAGTAAGGCAGTTACAGATTACCGGAAAGAAAAATGCTCTTGCAGAAATCGAAGATGCCGTAGCAGAGATTACAGAATCAAAGCAGCTTCTTGGTAAAGAAAAGAAACAAGAGGAACATGCAAAAGAGATTTATAGGGAAGCATCCGGACAGTATCAGGAAAAGCAGCAGGAATACGAAGCATATCGTAAGCGGTTTTTCGATGCCCAGGCAGGTATTTTAGCAAAGGAATTAAAAGAGGGAGAGCCATGCCCGGTCTGCGGTTCCATGGAACATCCAAAGCCATGCATTGTGGTAGAAATGCAGGAAGAATTAAGCCGGGAAATGTTAGAAACTTTAGAAGAAACGGTTGCAAAGTTACAGCAGAAGCAGGAAGCAGCATCTACAAAAGCCGGTACATGTCACGTAAGAAGAGAGAACCGGGAGAAAGAGTTGGCAGAAAAACAGGAAAAGTGCAGGAAGAAAATGGAAGCCTTTGGAAAGGAAGCACACCCGGCAGCCGATGAAGAAATAGAACCGTGGCTTGTCACGCAAAAGAAAGAGCTTGCAAAAGAAGAAGAAACACTTTCTCAGGAGATAAAAAAGAAGAAGGAATTGTCTCATAAATTAGAAGAGGCAGAAGCAAAAAAGATTGCACTTCAAAAAGAAGAGACAGAAGCAACAGAAAAGAAGCTATTGGCAAAAGAGCAGTTTGACCGTTGTCAGGCAGCTTACACAGAGCGGAACCGCACCCTTGACTATACATCTGAAAAAGAAGCGGATGAAGTCTTGGCAGAAGCACAGGAGAAGAAGGCTTCTGCAGAAAGTGCATATGCAAAGGCTGATAAAGAAAAGAGCCGTTTAGAGGAAGAGAAAACCGGTACACAGACAGGCATTGTCCGTTGTGAAAGAGAACTTCCGGAACGGAAAAAGGAAGCAGAAGCCAAGCAGCAAAAATATGATTTATATATAGAAGAAAAAGATATTTCCAAACTGGAATGGCAGACGCTGGTGGAGCAGTATTCGATAGATGCCATGGAAGAGATGCGGCAGAAAAGGGAAGATTATCAGAATCAGAAGACGATGTATCAGAGCCGCTATGAGACAGCGAAAGAAACTGTAGGAGAGAAAGAAAAACCGGACGTAGAGAAGCTTTCAGAGGAACTTAAGGCAGCAGAGGAGCAGAGTAAGCTTGCAGGCAGGGCGGCCAATGAGTGGGAGATTTCTAATCAGAAGGATACGGAAATCTTAGAAGCGGTAGAGGAAATATGGAGCGGGCGGCAGCAGGTATTAGAGCAGCACAACCGTATAACACGGCTTTATACTGTCATTTCCGGAAATGTGTCCGGCAGCCGTATGGATTTGGAGACCTTTGTGCAACGCTATTATCTGGAGCGGATTCTTTATGCAGCAAACCGCCGTTTTGAAGAAATGTCAGCAGGACAGTTTGAACTCAGAATGTTTGATGAGAAGAAGGCTGCAATCGGAAAGAATAAGGGACTTGACCTTATGGTATATTCCAATGTGACCGGAAAAGAGCGGGAAGTCCGTACGCTTTCCGGAGGAGAATCCTTTATGGCGGCGTTATCCATGGCACTAGGCATGGCAGATGAGATTCAGGAAAATTCTGCTGCCATACATCTTGATATGATGTTTATTGATGAAGGATTTGGTTCCCTGGATGAGCATGCAAGAGAGCAGGCAGTCCGGGTATTAAAAGAGATGGCAGGCGGCTCAAAGCTTATTGGAATCATTTCCCATGTAACAGAATTAAAGCAGGAAATGGAAGACCAGCTTCTTATTACAAAAGATGAAGAAGGAAGCCATGTCCGCTGGCAGTTAAGCTAGCGGATAGGCTCCCTGTTCTAACATTTCCGTCACCATGGAAGCCATAGCGGAAGGATGTTCCTTCATTCCGTTTTGCAGCCATTTTAAGAAAACATTATAGAGCGCACCGGAATAGAAGTAGACTTTATACCGGTGAATATCATTATAAGGCATGTCACCCATATGATTTTCTAATTCCTGATCAAAAAGGTCTAAGTAAATGTATGCAAGACCTGCCTTATATACACTTAAAATAAATTTCTTGTAAGTCTTAAAATACCGGAAAATCAGTAAAATTGCCTCATAGCTGAAAAAGTCATTTTCAAGCTTTTCTGCCCTCTTCCGGTATTCTTCCATAATATCGTCCGTAATTTTAATCAGCACTTCTTCCTTGGAATGAAAATTCCGGTAATAGGAAGCTCTTGCTACTCTGGCAGTGGTAATAATATCGGTTACGGATATATCGGAAAATGCTTTGGTGTCCATGAGTTTGGTCAGGGCACGGGCAATCTTTAATTTTACCTGGCGGTTCGCTTCGTATCGTTTGTCTGTTTCTTTCATTTAAATGCTCCTGTTCGTATGTGCTATGGATGTGTGCCGGTGGGTGGGACAGTCGCTTTATATTTGTTATTACGATTTGTATTTGATACATACATTGCTTCTAACGTCAAAGAGCGGTTTTTCTTGCACTGCATTTTTCTTTTGCCGATAAAGCCTGTCTTTCCAATGTTTGACAGTATGCCGGACTCTGTTCGCCTGAATGCGGATACGATATATGCAGTCTGTTAGAGCCGCTTAGAATTCCGGCAGCAACCGGCAACGCTGGCACAGGGATGTGCCAGCGAGGCACATCTTAAGCATGGATGCGAATATGTGCCGGGTGCCGGAAGATACGGAAACTTTAACGGAATTCTTAGCGTCTCTTTCAGACGGAATGTGGTATCCGCATCAGACGGACAGAGCCGGCATCCGGTCAAAGCAACGGAAAGGACAGCCTGACAGCAAGAAAAATACAGTGCTAAGAAAAATAACGCTCTTTGCGTAATGAACCAATGCACATATCAAATGCAAATCGTAAGAAACGAATATCATATTCTGTCCCACCCACCTGCACCACATCCGTATCATGATACAAAATAATATAAAATGTCTCACATCAAACCGTTGAAAAAAGGGAAAACTATGCTACAATGCTACTTATGCAGTCACAACAATGTGATATAAATTATCTCACATATAGTGTGGCATAGATACAGACAACAGTCAAGAGATGGAGACGAAAATGAAGATAATTACAGATACAGGATCTGATATATTAGAAATCGAAGCAAAGGCAATGGGCGTGGATCTGGTGCCGATTTCGGCAAACTTTGCAGATGTTATATTCGACCGGAATACAGAAGAGAATTTCAAAGCATTTTATGAGAAACTGCGCAGCGAGGAACAACTTCCGGTATCCAGCCAGCCATCACCGGCAGCATTTTTAGAAAAGTATGAAGCGGCAGAAGAAGCAGGCGAGGAAGTGTTGGTGATTCTCATTTCTTCAAAGCTTTCAGGAACCTATAACGGAGCAGTGCTGGCAAAAGAAATGTGCGGATATGAAAAGATATATATCGTGGATTCCCTGCAGGCATCCTTATCCTTGCGGCTTCTGGTGGAGTATGCCGTGAAGTTAAAAGAAGAAGGCAAAAGTGCAGAAGAGATTGCAGGAATCTTGGAAGAAGTAAAGAACCGCACTTATCTTACCGGTGTTCCGTCCACATTATTATATTTGAAAAAGGGCGGACGTATTTCTCCGGTAGTTGCAGCGGTGGGAAATGTAATGGGAATCAAGCCGGTGCTGCTGCTCCGGAATGGAGAGATTGAAGGATATTCCAAAGCCCGCGGCATAAAGGCAGCCAAAAGCGGAATGCAGGCATTTTTGAAAAAAGGAGAAGTGGATAGCTGCATGCCGGTAGAATTTGCTCACAGCAATAATCCGGAAATGGGAGAGGAATTCCAGAAAGAAACCATGGATGCTTTTTCCCTGACAGAAAGCAGCTTACATGAAGTTGGAATGGCAATCGGAACCCATATCGGACCGGATGCACTTCTGATGGCATTTATTTTAAAAGAAAGCATGAAATAAGAATTTTCAGATTTAAGGATTCTTTAATAATTGATTCGTTATAGTAGAACCAGCAAAGGAAATAAAACTTTGCCGGTTCTTTTTTTCCCTTTACAGGAAATTGCCTGCAAAGTAAAAAAACGCGAGGATGCACACTGCGGCGTATAAGGTAGATGTCGCAAGTGACCGCCGCAGGCGCAGGAATGTGCCAAGGCACATTCTTTGTTACAAGTAGCGAGAAAATTGCAAAGCGTGTTTCGCGTAGTTGAGGTATACTAAGAGGATAGAAAGGAGCAGAAGATGTTTTGGGATATCTTACGCAAAGACTTAAAGCGAAAGAAAACAATTAATATTGTAATTTTGCTGTTTATTATTTTAGCTGCCATGTTTGTGGCAAGCGGGCTGAACAATGTACTGACGGTAGTAAATGGAACCGATTATTATCTTAATCAGGCAGACATTGGAGATTATGTAGTATTGACCCAGCAGGGGGATGGCGGTGTGCCGGAGCTTTTGGATACCTGTCAGTATGTAAAAGACTACCGCATGGATCATATTATGTATGCAGCCAAGGGGAATATCAAGGCAGAGGGAAAAGAACTTGATATAGCAAACAAGGCAATGATCATAGAATCCATTTCCGAAAGTGAGATACATTTTTTCACAAAGGATAATAAGGAGCTTACAAAAGTGCCTGAGGGTGAGGTCTATGTCACAGGAAATTTCTTAGATGCAAATGATTTAAAAGAGGGAGATAAACTTACGATTACCCATGGCAAAAACAGTGTGGAGTTTACGATTGCCGGAAAAGCAAAAGATGCGCTGCTGGGTTCTGAATTTATGGGAAATAAAAGATTTATTTTAAATGAAGCGGATTATCAGAAATTTGCATCGGATGAAAGTCTTGCAGAATACCGTGGCGAGATTATTTATATTGACACAGACAATCCATCGGAAATAGCCTCTTTGTTAAGCAATGCATCCAACATCCTATTTAACCGGGGACGGGACATTTTTAAATTATGTTATGTCATGGATATGATTGGGGCATTTGTGGTGCTGGTTTTAAGTGTATGCTTGATGATAGTATCCTTTGCAGTGTTGAAATTTACGATTACTTTTACGGTGACAGAAGAATACCGGGAAATCGGTGTCATGAAAGCCATCGGAATTACGGACTTTAAGATACGAAGCCTTTATCTTGTAAAATATCTGATGCTGGCTGTTGTGGGAGCAGCAATTGGATTCCTGGCAAGCATCCCATTTGGCAATATGCTGCTGCAGTCTGTGACAGAAAATATGATGTTGGGAAACAGTCATGCCATTACGGTAAATTTCATAGGAGCAGTCATTGTTATTGCAGTTACTATCTGGTTTGCATACCGGTGTACCGGAAAAGTAAAGAAGCTGACACCGGTGGATGCTATTCGAAACGGTCAGTCCGGAGAACGCTTTAAAAAGAAATCCATTTACCGGCTGGGAAAAAGCCGTTTTAACAGTACCTGGTATCTGGCAGTCAATGATATTTTAAGCAGTCCAAGACGGTTCCTTACGATTATATTGTCCTTTTTCCTCTGTTCCGTTTTTATGCTGGGAGTGGTTATTACAACAGATACCATGAAAAGTAAGAATCTGATTACGACATTTGGAAAAGAAAGTGATGTCTACATATCAGATGTATCACAGGCAATGGGTAATATGGCAGGAAAGACCCGGGCTGATTTGGCAAAAGAATTAGATGACCTGGCAGAAGAACTTACGGAAGAAGGCATGCCATCGGAAATGTCCGTTGAGATACAGTATACTATAAAGATAAACTTTCACAGCTTCATATAGGGTTTAACATGGGGGAGTATCAGAATTCTCTGGTGAAAGCAGATACAGAACGTTTGCTGGAAGTATTGCAGAATATCATAGAAAATGCTATAAAATATGGTAGTGGCAAAAAAATTGGTATATCAATTTCAAAAGAAGAAGACTGTGTGCTGATTACCGTGGAAAATACAGGAGAAGTTCTTCCGGCAGAAGAACTTCCGCATCTTTTTGACAGCTTCTATCGTGGCTCCAATGCAGGAAGCCAGGAAGGAAGCGGACTGGGGCTTTATATATGCAGAAAGCTGATGCATAAAATGAACGGGGATGTTTTTCTGAAACAGGAAGAAAATCTTTTTTCGGTAACTGTGGTAGTGGGTATGGCAAATTAGTCAATGAAAAAGGCAGGAAGAAAATGTAATATGATAAAAGCAGTTTTATTTGACATGGATGGAACACTCATTGATACAGAGAAATACTATAGAATCTGCTGGCCTAAGGCAATGGCGCATTTTGGCTATGAAATGAGTGATGAGCAGGCATTGTCCATGCGTTCCTTAGGACAACCCTTTGCACCGGCGCATTTAAAGGAAATGTTTGCAGATGAGAATCTTGACTATCCGGCTATCCGGGCTTACCGGAAGGAATTGATGGAGGAATATCTTGCAAAGAACGGTATTGAGATAAAAAGAGGAGCTATTGAGTTATTGAATTTCTTAAAAGAAAAGAAAATCCGGCGGGCAGTTGCAACGGCAACCGACATGGAACGGACAGAAAGATATTTAAAGCAGATAGGACTATATCCGTACTTTGATGAAATCATCAGTGCAACCATGGTAGAACACGGAAAGCCGGCACCGGATATCTATACTTTTGCATGTGCACAACTTGGACTTGCTCCGGAAGAATGTCTTGCGGTGGAGGATTCGCCCAATGGGGTTATGAGTGCTTGTCAGGCAGGCTGTCAGGTGGCAATGGTTCCGGATCAGACACAGCCGGATGATGAATTAAAAAAGAAACTTACGATATGTGCAAATACACTGGATAAATTGAAAATTTTATTTTCATAAAATGGGAGAGGAAAGATGAATTTTTTATTTGATACCTCAATTGATGTGAGCCGCAGACAGTTTTATGTGCTGGCAATGGGAAGCTGTATCGGAAATCTGGCAGGATTTATTGGAAATGCATTGATTTTCGGATGGAGCGGAACAACGATTTTCTGCGGAATCTGTATGTTACTTATGGTCGCAGGAAGTTTCATTGGAATAAAAAAAGGACAGATACGTTATGCGTCTTATTTGATGATAGCAGTCTTAAGTCTTGTGGAATTTCCGGCACTGTATTATATATATCAGACGGGAACGATTGTATACATGGTACTTGCGATGGTAGCAATTGCGATTTTTATTCCAACCGGAAATGCAATCCGGTTTGCCGGCGTGGTAATTGTAGCAGATGTGGCAGCAGTTATTTTAGCCTATATGAGACCGCTGGAAAGTGAAAAACTGTCAAAAGAAGTCGTGCTGCAGAGCACACTTTGTTCCCTGCTTATCGTTTTACTTTGTGTCTTTTTAATTTCTATCCTGCTTCAGATGCAGAGACAGAGACAGGAAGAAGAAGTAAAGAAGTTGAATGAACAGTTGAAAGATGCCGCAGATAAAGATGCACTGACAGGACTCTATAATCGTCGTTACTTAAATCAGTATCTGGGAGACCTTATTCTGGATGAGAAGGAAGAATTTGATGCGGTACTGATTGATCTTGACTTCTTTAAACATGTGAATGACACTTACGGACATGGGTTTGGAGACATTATTCTGGTGGAATTTGCAAGACTTTTAACGAAGCATGTAAAGAATAAAGGTATCGCGGTACGCTTTGGCGGAGAAGAATTTATGCTGGTTTTAAAGGGGATGAACACGGATGAAATCGGTAAAATGCTAGAGCATATAAGATGGGAATATAAGGAATTTACAAAGCATGAAAAGAATATCGAATGCTCTTTCAGCAGTGGTGTACAGCATTATACAGAAGGAATTGCTGTTACGATATTATACCGCTTAGCGGATGAGAAGCTCTATGCTGCAAAAGAACGGGGAAGAAACCAGGATGTATTTGATTTAGAATCATAGAAAGATAAAAAAGGGGCGGGAATTGAAAAGGAACATCAGGAGGATTCGTTTGTGAAAGGGAAAAAGTTTTTAGCAATGATATTAAGTGCAGCGTTTGGAATGTCAACGTTTGCGGCTTGCGGAAGCAGAGTCGTGGAGCCGGAGAAAAAGACCACAGAAACAGAGGCAGAGACTGAGACGGAAGAAACGGAAAACTCAGAAGAGGTGACAGAGGAGACAGAAACGGAAAATGTGGATGAAGATGACATTTTTGCACAGCTTGCAGGAGAAAGCTTTATGTTTACCAGCGGAGTCGGTGCATGGGATTCTACATTGATTTTATCCGAGGATGGCTCTTTTGTGGGAAATTATCATGATGCAGATGCGGGAGATAGCGGGGATGGATATCCAAATGGAACCCTTTACTATTGTGATTTCTATGGAAAATTCACCCAGCCGGAAAAGATAAATGATTATACCTATGAGATGCAGTTGGAGAATATTGCAACGAAGGAAACAGAAGGCGACACGGAAATTAAAGGCGGCGTGAAATATATTTACACGGGACCGGCTGGTTTGGAAGAGGTTTATGATTTATATATTTATCTGCCGGGTGCACCGTTAGATGAATTGCCGGAAAGATTCCTGGACTGGGCATCCATTGGTCTTACCGATGATGATACGACGCTTCCATTCTATGCAATTTTTAATGTGCTGACCTTTGATACCTTTTTAGGACCGAGTGGGGATAAGGTTACGGTAAATGATAAAACCACAACTTCCGATGTATCCATAGAGAGTGAATTGCAGAAAATCGAGGAGAAAGCAGCAGCCATGCAGGAAGACCTTTCCAGTGGAGAACTGACACAGCAGGAAATGAATACCCTGTCTCTGCAGTTGTATCAGTTGTGGGATAATGAGCTGAATTCTATTTGGAGCCGTTTAAAAGAGACTTTGGATGAGGACACTATGACGACTCTTACCCAGGAAGAGCGTGACTGGATTAAGACAAAAGACAGTGCAGTAGAGGAAGCCGGTAAAGATGCCGAGGGCGGAAGCCTGCAGCCATTATTGGAAAATGATAAGGCGGCAGAATTAACAAGAAACAGGGTATATGAACTGGCAGAGTATTTGAAATAAAAAGATATTTTAGCGAGGGAAAATGGTTACATTAAATGATTACTTATACTCCGGAGCAACGGTGTTCCGGATATTGAAAAAGTATACGCAGGACCTCCGGGCATCCGCAAAAGTATCAAAAAATGAAGTGGATCTGGTGCACTGCAATTTCCTGATTCAGATTATGGAGCTGTTAGAGCACAATGATTTCCTGACAGCGCAGTCCCAGAAAATCCGTGAGTTCTACAAATATATGGCAATGGAATATCCTTATCTTTCCTTTACTTTTAAAGGAAGAATCAAGTCACTGATTCGTGCGGAGGGCAAATTCAACGGCTATATTGTAGAGTACATTTATGATTATTATAAAAAGCATAAAAGCTATCCGGACATTGCAGAATTAAAGGAAAAGCTGAACTGCTTCCGTGATCTGATTGCATACCGGATTGTGATTTCCATGCCACGGTGTCATTTGAAAAATCATGAGAACCGCGAAGAAGAGGAATTAAAGCACCTTTATCAGATTGCAAATGTGTTGCCACAGTTTTTAGAGGAGCGTGGATTTACGGCAGAGCCGACAGGCGGTGTCTTAAGAAGCAGTTCCCCGCTTTTGGATGATGCTGTAAAACCATATTACCGGGATTATATCACCAGCGAAAAGGAGGACGATTACAAATCCTTACATATTACTTTTTATGATAACAGTGCGAGATGTTATGTGGAAATGCAGCTTCGCACAAAGCAGATGGATGATATTGCAGAAATCGGTTCCGCCAACCATATTAATTATGAGAAAAAGCAGGAAGCATCCAGAGCACGCCGGGATACCATCCCGGAGGGAGAATGCATTTATTTTGATGAAGCTTATGAACGGTGCAGGCGTTTGCAGGAACTGGAGCTTTCCGGTGTGGATGTCGACATGTTTACAGCAGTAAGCAACAGCCTGATGAATGACGGCTGCGGCTTATACCGGGGAAGACTGATTCTTCCTTATGAGCATTTGTCGAGATTTCAGAATGATTTGATTGATTAGGAATAGAACAGAATGGAAGCGTACGAAACGGAGAAGGCAGCTATGGGTGAAAATATGGAAAAGGAACAATGGATGAAAGAGAGTCTCCAGATGCAGAAGGCAAGCTGGATTCAGGATGAAATCACAAAGCGCAGAGAGCGGGAAGATGAGTTGCTGCAGCAGATTTTTATGGAACAGAAAATGTTGCAGGAACTGGACGAAGACATGGACGAAAATATGGCACATGCCAGAGAAGGCCGCAAATACCGGGAGGACATGAAGGAGCGGGTCAATGACCGGGTATATGAAATCCATGACCTGAGTGCAGATAAGCGAGAGGGAATGCGGGAATACAAATATGCATACCGCAGAGGCTACGCCCTTGCCATGTTTTTCTTTTCACTGGCATTGTGCGTCTTTGTAGGCTTTTTACATGGAATCACATCACAAATCTGTCTGATGCTGATGTTCTTTACCGGCGTGCAGGCTGCCATTTTTGTACATCAGAAGCAGTGCTTCTTTCTCTGGAGACTCATCTGCGACATTTTCTCAGCAGTAGTTTTCCCGGTGATGCTGGTTCTCTTTATCGGCTATGAATTAAAGTACGGCTTCTACGATTTCCTGCTTCCAATCTGCCTTATCGTAGGACTGGTGCTGCTGGCACTTACCACAGCATCCTATTTCCTCTACGATCCATACCGCAGTGCCCGCCGCAGAGTCGGTGATGCCAAGAGCATGATCCGTTCTATCGAGCGTTCCGCCAAAAAGCAGGTCAAGAAGAGCCAGAAGCAGCAGGCGAAAGACGAGCTTCGCCAGAACCGCCTGCAGCAGAAGGAGCAGGATAAAGCCGAGAAGCTCCGCATCAAAGAAGAGCAACGCCAGGAAAAAGAGCTTAAGAAAGCCGCGCAGCGCGAAGAACAGCAAAAACTTCGTGACGCAAAGAAGCAGGAAGCCTTAGAGAACCGCGAAGAGAAGAAGCTTGCCCTCAAGGACGCTGTGGCAGCCAAGAAAGAGCAGTTCCGGGAAATGTTAAGAAAAGATGCTCCGGAGGATGAGCTGTTGGAGAAAGAGATTTTGGAGGAAGAAGTTATGGAGGAAAAAGTTATGGAAGAGGATAAGCAGGATTAGGAATATAATATGTACAGGCTTTTCAGATAATCTGGAGAGCCTTTTTTCTTTATGGGAAAAGTGGAAAAATTTATAATAAGACCGTGTTAATGGACTTATAAAAGGGATAGTTATTAATAAATCAAATGCAAAGAGGAGACCGTGTAAGATGAGAAAAAATTCTTTTGGACAAAGTGTATTGGTAGTTCTTGTATTTGTTCTTGTACTTTTTCTAATAGGAACACTGGGTAAGACCAGTGAACCAAAATGTATCAAAGCCGGATGTGACAATAAGCGTGTATCTGGAAGTGACTATTGCTATATTCACAAACCATCATCATCTTATCATAGCACGCCATCAGACAGCACTTCGTCAGACAGTAAAGATTCATATAGTAAACCATCTGACAGTGGAGTAACAGACAGTAATACGGAGAAAACAGAACAGACTACAGAATATACGAATAGTGGAAATTCTGGCAGCAGTACAACAAAACATTACTATTATGATTCATATGATGATGGATATGATGACATTTATATGGACGGAGACTACGATTCAGACAGGTACGATACAGATGACGATTATGCAGAAGGCGTAGATGATGCAATGGACGAGTGGGATGAGGACTGGTGATCGAGTGACAGATAAGAAAATGGCAGAAACATTTGAATATTTATTTGTAGACATGGAGTGGAATCAGACGCCCGGAACAAAGGGGATAGAGGATAGAGAGCCGGTACAGATTGGCATTGTGGCAACAGATGAACAGCTGCAGGTGATGGCAGAAATCAGATAGGATTTGAAAGAGATTTAAGGCAGGTGGAATAGAATATAAAAAGAATTATCTGCATTATTCCAAACATGATGCAAATTATATGTATCTGCTGTTTTGCAGCTGCTATAAAGAATATGAAAAACAGACAGAAAAGGAATTCTGTTATAGGAATCCGAAAACACATAAATTGCATACAGAAAATTGCCGTTATGTTCAGAATATGTCAAAGATAAAGTGGCAGATTTGCGGAAAAACAGATGTTTTCAATAGAAATGAAGTCTGTAAAGTATGTGGCTGCACAGACAGCTGGAGCCGGCTTGGCTGGGGGCCGCAATCGGGTAGAAAATTGCATGAAACAGCCAGTTATCTGAGGCAATTGCCATTGACGACAGAAAACATGAGTCTGATATGCGATAAATTTCGGGTGGAATATCATATATCTGTAGGTGCTGTATTTATCCGCACCACATTCAGCAGATGGCTAATTTATATTCGGGATGACAAAGTAGTAAAATTGCATCATGAAAATTATAAAGCGAGAAAAAACAATGCATTAAAAGTACATACAAAATGTATGGAGGGATATCATAAGCAGAAATTACCTTCGACTAATTTTTATGATGTAGTATGCTATATTAAGAACCATGACATGGGGATGCTGAAGAGACTGGATGAGAAGAGCAGGGTGGAGAAACTTCTGGAGATGCTGGGAGAGTAGGAATGGGATGCAGCATTGACAGAACTGTTTTCACATTGAAAAATCAAATATTTTGATGTACGATAAATTATATGAAAAAGCTGATAATGAGGGCATAATCAAAGGAGGATGAATCAATGGAACGAGTAGAAAAATTTTTAAAAGAAGCAGAAACATATTATCTGGCAACAGTTGAGGGAGACCAGCCGAGAGTCAGACCTTTCGGAACAGCTCACATTTTTGAGGGAAAGCTTTATATTCAGACAGGTAAGATTAAGGATGTTTCAAAGCAGATTCACACCAATCCAAAGGTTGAAATATGTGCTTTTAAGAATGGTGAGTGGCTTCGTGTAGCAGGTGAACTTGTAGAAGATGACCGCAGGGAAGCAAGACAGTCCATGCTGGATGCATATCCTTCATTACAGAAGATGTATTCTGCAGATGATGGTAATACAGAGGTATTCTATTTTAAGAATGCAACAGCCACCTTCTCATCATTTACCCATGAGCCGGAAGTAGTGAAATTCTAATGACGAAAGACGAATGGTATAAGCAGCTGTTCGAGCGACTAGGTAATTCCAAGTTCCGCAGCAGTTTTCATCTGAAACAGAAAGATATCGATTATGTAAATGAAAAGGGAATGGATACTATCCGGCAACATGCTAAAGACTTTATTGCCAAAAGAGAAGCCCCGGCGGTAATTTCCAATGATGGGAAACAGACTCCGACCAAGGGACATCCTGTATTTATAGCACAGCACGCAACGGCTACATGCTGCAGGGAGTGCATTCGGAAATGGCACAAGATGCAGCCAGGCAGAGAATTGAGTGAAGTGCAGCAGGATTACCTTGTGGATGTAATTATGACGTGGATACAGAAAGAAATGGGGAGGTAATAATGCAGATATTTGTAGATGCGGATGCCTGTCCGGTAGTTGACATTGTTGAGACAATTGCAGAAAAAAATAATATTCCAGTCACATTACTGTGTGATACGAACCATGTATTATATTCTGATTACAGTGAAGTGATTGTGGTGGGAGCCGGAGCTGATGCAGTAGATTATAAGCTGATTAGTATTTGTCATAAGGGAGATATTGTAGTGTCTCAGGATTATGGTGTTGCTGCAATGGCACTTGGCAAGGGTGCATATGCGATTCATCAATCCGGCAAGTGGTACACGGATGAAAATATTGACCGGATGCTGATGGAAAGACATCTTAATAAGAAAGCAAGACGAAGTTCTTCTAAGAATCATATTAAGGGGCGTACAATGTCCGGTGGACATCGGCTTTGCGCGGACCGGAGCGGAAGCGGAGACCCGAAGAAGCGGACAAATGAAGATGATGAGCGTTTTGCACAGTCATTTGAGAAACTTGTGCTAGTGGTACAGTCAAAGGATGGTGATTAGGATGGCACTTTTTAAAAAGAAAATAATAACACAGTCCTATGATGAGGAAAATAAAAAGCCTGTAATTAAAGCGAGCATTTGCAATGGAGAGCAGGTTGCTGGCTTTAAAGATATACATACTGGCAGGATAGAAGAAGTTATGCTGATAAAAAAACCGGCAGACCTGGAACAATTTAAGTCTATGTATGGAATAAATGAAGAGATAGCAAAGGAATACTAACATGGTAAAGAAAATAGTAAAAGATTCGTTATTTCTTGCACAGAAATCAGTGGATGCAACAGAAGCAGATAAACAGGTTGCAATAGATTTATTAGATACACTAAGAGCTAATCTGGAACATTGCGTTGGTATGGCAGCAAATATGATTGGCGTGAAAAAGAACATTATCGTAGTGGCAGCGGGACCATTCCAGTTTGTAATGATTAATCCGGTAATTACAAAAAAGTTTGGGGCGTATCAGACGGAGGAAGGATGTCTGTCATTAGAAGGAGTTCGTCCCTGCACCAGATACCAGGAGATAGAGGTGAATTATCTTGACCAGAATTTTAAGCGGCAGCATGGAAAATATTCCGGCTGGACAGCGCAGATAATTCAGCATGAGATAGATCATTGTAATGGGGTGGTGATTTAGAAAACAATTGCTGTAAAAAAACTGGGAGAATCATGAAAAATGAGAAAGGAAAATTAGATGATAGTATATTCTGGGACAAAAAGAGATTTTTTAATTGCAGTAGAACAGGATTCAATTGCTGCTGAGATAGAAGAAAATATATATAATAAAATGAATAGAAGAACTGCTCAAAACGAATTTCGCTCATGGGAAAACTCGTTGGAATACATGTATAAGGTCTTGAATGATACTGAAATTCCAGAAAATGCTGGAGTAGCAATAGAATACAACATTCCACAGACTTCTAAAAGAGTGGATTTTATTGTTTCAGGATACGGAGAAAAACAAGATTCGAATATAATAATCATTGAATTGAAACAATGGGATAAGGTAGAAGTTGTGGAAGGACAGGATGCATTAGTAGAAACTTTTACAGGTGGAGCAATGCGTAAAGTTGTTCATCCATCGTATCAAGCATGGTCATATGCTGCAATGATTTATGACTATAATCAAAATGTACAGATGGGAAATATCATTCTTCATCCATGTGCATATATGCATAATTATAGGAAAAATAATCCGGAGAAACTAGAACAAAATCAATATAAGGAATATGTTGAGGACGCACCTATTTTTGCAAGAGGTGAAGTTTCAAAGCTACGGGAGTTTATTAAACAATCGGTAAAAATGGGTGATGATAAACAACTCTTATATGATATTGATAATGGAAAAATTAAACCTTCAAAAAGCCTACAGAACTCTATTAAAAGCATGATTGAGGGAAATCAGGAATTTATAATGCTGGATGAGCAAAAGGTTATATATGAGGAAATCTTAAAAACAGCATTAAAATGTATGTTGGATCAGAAAAAACGTACTGTTATTGTGAAAGGTGGACCAGGAACAGGAAAAACAGTCGTAGCAATTAATCTTTTAGCTAAACTTACCAATGAAGGATTATTTGTACAGT
The DNA here is from genome assembly GCF_003461765.1 of Roseburia sp. AF02-12. Taxonomy (NCBI): domain Bacteria; kingdom Bacillati; phylum Bacillota; class Clostridia; order Lachnospirales; family Lachnospiraceae; genus Roseburia; species Roseburia sp. AF02-12. The sequence continues at coordinate 53,920 of NZ_QTXS01000001.1, forward strand.
ATACATCAAAAAATAGTGCACCACGAAATGTATATGCAAAAAAGCTTACAGGGCACAAAAAGACTAGTATAAACAATATGTTTAAAGGCTCAGGTTCTTATGTTGACGCAGAAAAAAATATGGCAGATGTTATTATTTGCGATGAAGCTCATAGATTAAATGACAAGTCTGGAGTGTTTCACAATTTAGGAGAAAATCAGATAAAGGAAATAATTAATGCAGGCTTATGCAGTGTTTTTTTTATTGATGAAAGTCAACGTGTAACACTTAGTGATATTGGTACTGTTTCTGAAATTGTAAAGTGGGCAGATGGACTCAATTCGGAAGTGCAGGAGATGGAGCTTGTATCACAGTTTAGGTGTGATGGGTCTGACGGTTACTTGGCATGGCTGGATGATGTTTTGGAAATTAGACAAACTGCAAATTTTGATATGAAAGATATAGATTATGATATCAGAATTATGGATTCACCAAATGAAGTTCGGAATTTAATAATAGAGTGTAATAAAACAAGAAATCAATCAAGAATTTTGGCAGGATATTGTTGGACATGGTTAAAAGAAGGCCAGAACAACTCTGATGTCCATGACATAAAAATAGGAGATTTTGAAATGAGTTGGAATCTGGGCAATACTTCAACTTTTGCAATTGATGAGGATTCTGTCAATGAAGTTGGATGTATACATACATCTCAAGGACTAGAATTCGATTATGCTGGTGTAATTATTGGCGATGATATGAGATATGAAGCTGGTCATATAGTTACTGATTTTACAAAAAGAGCTAAAACAGATCAATCTTTAAAAGGAATTAAAAAATTATATAAAGAGGATCCGAATCGTGCATTAAAGGAAGCAGACGAGATTATTAAAAATACATATCGTACTTTGATGACGAGGGGAATGAAAGGATGTTATGTGTATTGTACAGATAAAAAATTGGCAGATTATTTGAGAGAATGCTTACAGTAGTGAGGTGACTATGAAACAGAAAACGATAGACAGAATCAGAAAATTTACACAAGATCGTGATTGGAATCAACTCCATTCACCGGAAAATCTTGCAAAATCAATTGTTATTGAAGCGGCGGAATTATTGGAATGCTTCCAATGGTCGGATGAAAAATATGATTTGCAGCATGTGAAAGAAGAATTAGCAGATGTAATGGTATACAGTCAGAATTTATTGGATAAATTAGAACTTGATGCAGATGAGATTATAAATATGAAAATGGCACAGAATGAGGCAAAGTATCCAGTTGAAAAAGCAAAAGGTAAATCGGATAAGTATAATCAGTTGTAGAAAAAGGTAATATTATTGGGCACATTTAGAAAAAGAAATTAATGCAATGAAGTAAAATTGATGAAGTACGATTAGGTTTTGAAACAGCATACATAGATGGTTCTACTGTATCGAGCAGCTTGTATCGACCACAGTTTATATCAAATAATCATAAAGAAGGAAAGAAAGTAATATCATCCATAGAGGATGAACTTTTAAAATATATGATGTTGAAGTTGCTGCTGAAGGATTTCACACAAAAGGATATATTTTTTAAAAAGATGAAATCTATCGTATTATCATTGGCAGCTCAAATATTACAAGTGCAGCACTCACAAGTAATAGAGAGTGGAATACAAAGCTGATTTCAACAGAGCAATTGTTCCGATTCCTGTCGGATGATAATAACTATAATCTGGAGCTTCATATGGCTGTTTTGAAGGCTTGCGGATTAAAGATGGAGTTTGATGAGGTGTATGGGGATTATCAGAGAATTTATGATAAGACCATGGAAATGCAGGATGAAAAGATGAATGAGAGGGGTGAAAGTGGCAGAAGCAGGGCACGATAGAGTGCCCTGAGTATTTATATTGCTTTTTTTATGGTTAACGCAGGTTTACACCCTGATAAAAACTTTGTATAATACTATCAATAGAATGAAGAGAAATCTATGACATATAACAAGAAAAAGCTATTGTTAGGAAATGACGCGCGTTGAGATGGAAGGAAGGTTATAATTTGGATGATTTAGTTGAATATGATGAATCAAATCCTATATCGATAGAAAAGTATGCGCAAAGACTAATTGGAAAAACATTTGCTGATGTATGCAACCAGGATGATTTAGGCAAGTCAATTGTAGTTCGTGAAACAAGTGATTATGAAACTAGTCATGAAAATAAAAAACGAAAAGGTGGTTTAGGAGAAATTATTGAAGAAAGATTTTTTCATTATCAATGTAATAATGACTCTAGACCTGATTTTTATAAGGCCGGTGTAGAATTAAAAGTGACACCTTATAAAGTAAATAAGAATGGTACACTAGTGGCGAAAGAAAGATTGATTATCACTATGATTGATTATTTTTCGGTTATAGAAGAAAGTTTTGAAAGTAGCCATATGTGGAATAAGGCAAGATTGATTTTGCTTATATATTATTTTTATCAACAGGAAATACAAAGCCGACTTGATTATAGAATTGGATATGCAAAACTGTTTTCACCGCCAGAGGCAGATATTAAAATAATAAAAAATGATTTTGAGATTATTGTCGAGAAAATAAAAGCAGGAAAAGCTCACGAATTATCAGAGGGTGATACGATGTATTTGGGAGCTGCGCCTAAAGCAGCAACATCAAAAGATAGGAGAAAACAACCTTTTAGCAATGAGCCTGCTAAACCAAGAGCATTTGCATTTAAAAATTCATATATGACATATGTGCTGAACAATTATATTGTTCCGGGAAAAGATACATACGAAGCTATTATGCAAGATGGAATCGAATGTAATTTTGAAGATTATGTTATATCAAAGATTAACTCATATAAGGATTATACTGTCGAAGCTCTTTGTAGGGAATTTAAAATCGAATTTGATAAAAAACCTAAAAATCTTGAAGCAATGCTCGCGTATCGTATACTTGGCATTAAGGGAAATCATGCAGAAGAATTTGAAAAGGCTAATATTGTTGTAAAAACTATTCGAATTGGCAAAAACAACAAGATTAAAGAGAGTATGTCATTTCCGACATTCAAATTCAAAGAAGTGATAGAAGAAGAGTGGGAAACATCAGTGTTTGGTACATATTTGAGTGAGACTAGATTCTTTTTTGTGGTGTACAAGTTTGATGAAAATGATGTGCTTCGCTTAAAAGGTTGCCAGTTTTGGAATATTCCATACGTAGATTTAGAAAATGAGGTACAGAAGGTGTGGAATAGGACAAAGAAGGTGCTCATAGAGGGATTACAGATAGAACAACGTAATGGAAAGAATTATAACAACTTTCCTAATGCTTCAGAAAATCCGGTTTGCCACGTGAGACCGCATGCTCAAAATGCACAGGATACATATGAATTGCCAGATGGTAGACAGTATCCAAAACAGTGTTTCTGGTTGAATAATCATTACATTTTGTCACAATTAAAAGATGAATTTAAGGAGGGGTAGTTTATATGGCAAAATTATTGTCGAATGAAGAATTGATAGCTGTTTTAAAGGCAGACTATAGTGCGAAAACAATTAACAAAGAGTCATTATTAAGAAGACAGTGGAATATTGATACATTTAATACCTTAGAGAGAAAACAGTTGAAGTATGATAAGCTAGAAAAAAGAATAATGTTGTATAAAACAATGGAGGGAGAAGAAGTATATATTCAGTATCCAGGTAAGGAATCAACTGAAAATCCTAAGATGCCATTAGATTTTAGACCAAAAGTTAAATTGAAGACAGGAGAGTATGCAATTGATTTATCCTTTGGTGCTATATGGGATATATTAGATGATATTTCTAGAAATCATAATGCTTATTTGAAGTACGTAGCTGCTTTATTTTTTAGAATGGGTTATATGCATGAATATAAAAAAATAAAGATGAGTTATGATTGTGAAATAGTAAAAATCAGCAAAGTTGGAGAAAAGATTGAAAAAAATGAGAAAATTCAGCTAGAGTGGTATACTATGCAATTGGAAGAAGATGTTTGGTATACACTCAATGATAAGATGGGATGGATAAATCTTGGGAACAATCAAGTAATTTCATTTGAAGGTTTTATTAAATTGGTGGATTTATTGTTTCAGAATGAAGATTGTAAGTATTATTATAAAAACATTGTTATAGATAAGAAAGATAAATACAAGTTATCTAGTGGTAGAACAAATTCAAGTGCAGCAAATCTATTTATACTTAATTATTTAGAAGGAAATGTTAAGTTGTCAAAATTACTTGATGCATTCCAAAAGAGTAGGGGAGTTCCTATGATAAAAAAGAGTGATTACTCTGTGGTGACCGATAAAATAGTGATTAATGTCGATATAGAATCAAGATAATAATAACCCGAGAGACTACATTGCCTCTCGGGTTTTGTTATCAGTTTCTACAGGAGTAGCTTCTTTATCAAATATTGTATTGAGATATGTTCCCATGCGAGTGATAAGCCCAACAACTAATGCGTTACCCATGCAGAAGTAGCGGAATTTTTCAGGCATTCCTGTATTGGTCCAATCGTCATCGAATCCTTGTATACGCTCAGCTTCTATTGGAGTAAGAAGTCGGAGTTGTTTGGTTTGAGGATCTTCAATAACATGAGTACTTCTGTTGAGACTAGATTCGCTTGTTAACATTGTACGTGCAGGCTTATCTATTGGGTCAGGAAACGCAATAGGACCTTCAGAAAAAGTATAGGTATGACCAGTTTTACTGGTACGTTCTATTTTCTTTGCGCCCTTTAAATATTTCCATTTATCAAGGTTGTTGCCAAGGTAAAAGCGTTCTTCAACATCTTTATTAAGAAGAGTACGAAGCATTGTAGATTCTTCGTAAATAGGTGTTGTATCACATGTGTAAATTGTACCGTTATACATAAAGCCAGCATTGCCAAAAGCGTATGAAAAATGTTCAGTCACATCGGCTAAGTCAGATTCAGTTAATACGGTACTTCTGATATCATCATTAGATACACAAACAATCTTAAATGTATGAGCAAAGAAACCAATATTGTTGAAAATACAGTCTGGTCTAGCAACTGACTTGCTGATATGAGTTGAATAATTGGTTTCATTTTTGTATGCAAAAATGAAAGTCCGTCGTCTTCTCTGTGCAAAACCATATTCAGCAGCATTAATTACGCGCCATTCTACATTATACCCTAATTCGTTGAAACAAGTAAGAATAATACCAAAGTCTCTTCCACGCTGATTTGCTGGTGATTTTAGTAATCGGTCTACATTCTCAAGAATAACAAAACTAGGAGATTTTGTTTCAAGAATATCTCTTATATCCCACCATAAGACACCTTTCTTCCCGTTAATTCCAGTTGCACCAGTTCGCGCAACAGAGTAATCCTGACATGGAAAGCCACCAACTAACAGGTTATGGTCAGGAATTGAAGATTTTTCAATTTCTGAAATGTTTTTGTTAACATGGTTAATTGATTTGCCAAAGTGTGCACAATAACAGTCAAATGCATGTTGTGTTTTTTTTCCAGGTTCCCACTGATTGGCCCATACAGTGGTCCATTCTTTGCTAGCACGTTCCATTCCCAAACGAAAACCACCAACGCCTGCAAATAATTCACATATAGTTTTTTCCATCTGTAAGGCACCTCCTTATTTGGCCGAACGATCGTTCGTTTTAACTTATGGTACTATATAATTATTGAAATGTAAAGAGTAAATTTTTTAGCTTTGTTAATAGTACCATAAAAGGAATTCAGAATCAAGATCAAAAGTGAGGTTTTTAAATGAAAATCATTAGAAGATGTGTTAGAATCGATAGAGAAATCTGTACATTTTATAATACAAATTATTATACGTAAAAAGCAGGAGTTGGCGCATGAATGATTTCAGTAAAAACAGAGTACTGGCATTATATAAAATTCTCACAACATATACGGACGAGCAGCATCAGATTTCTATGCAGGATATATTGTTATATATGGAATCTGAAGGCTATTCTTGCAGTGAAGACAGTATTCTACGCTATATAAAGCAATTAAGAAATGAATTGGGTGTAGATGTGATTTCTAGTCGTGGAAGGAATGCTCGCTACTTTATCGGAACTAGACTTTTGGAAAAGGAAGAGATGAAGCTTATCATTGACTCTGTCAATGCATCTAATTTTATTGAGAAAAGTATTGCAACCAAAATGATTGATAAACTAAAGAGTACCATGAGTGCTTATGATGCTGAAGACTTAGACAGAAGTGTGTTAGGTATTAACATTGCAAAAGCGGAGAATAAGAAAATTCTCTACAATGTAAATATTATTCAGGAGGCTTTGGTAAAAGGCGTCCAGATTAGTTTTGATTATATGGGTTGGGATAAAAATAAAAAGCTGGTGAAAAAGTCTGAACGAAGATATAACATGAATCCCTGGGCATTAATATGGGCGAATGACCGATATTATTTGTACGGTTATGATATAAAAGAAACGGACGGTGTATTGAGCGAAAGAAACTATAGAGTGGATAAGCTTGACAATATTCAGTTGTCTGACATTCCGAGAGAAGGAAAAAACCAGTTCAGGAGTTTTAATGCAAATACATATGTATCAAGGCGAATGGGCATGTTCTCAGGAAAAGAGCAGGTAATAAATGTAAGGATTCCGGAGTCTTTGGTTGGAGCATTTATAGATCAGTTTGGTAAACGAATTACAATTTCTGAAGATTCAGAAGACAAGTTGTTGGTAACTTTTATTGCAGTGCCTTCGGTTATTCTGCTTGGATGGTTGTTGGGCTTGAAATCTGTAGAAGTTGTGGAACCACAGAATGTAAAAGAAGATATAATTAATTTGTTGCAACATAATATGAATTTCTATGAAGAAAAGAATTGACGCAAATATGCGGCAATTCTTTTTGCACTTCGTGGTAAAATTATATATAATTTTACTAATAACATTCACATGGGACACGAGCAAACTAATAGAGGAGGTTTGAAATTTGAAAGATTATTTATTAGATGTTATGCAACAACAAGAGCATGGTTTATATCTGTGCGAATTACCGACTGGTAACGGAAAGACTTTTGATTCGGCACAGGCAATGAAAGAGTATGCAGATTCAATTGGCGATGATACCAAAATCATTTACCTGACAACTTTAAATAAGAATTTACCAGAAGATGCATTGAGGGCGGCATATGGGAGTGAGGAGCTTTATAAGCGTAATGTATTGAGATTACGCTCTAATTTTGATGAGGTTGTAGAAAAAATTCTTGGGATTGAAGTGCCGGAGGAAATGAAAACGGATGCGTATCTTAAATTATGCAAGGATGTTTCCCTTTATCGTAATGCTGTGGAAAAAAGATATGCTGATAAGGAATATATAAAAGAATTGGCTGACAGAATAACAGAAGGGGACAGGCAGCTTCGATATGAAATTACTAAACGTTTAAAGAATAGATTTCAAACAAAGACACAGCGAAAAAATGCTATTAGAACTGATGCTAAATATAAATGGATTGGGAAATTATATCCTGCAGTATTTACAGACGATTACAAAATAATATTAATGAGTGTCAGTAAGTTTATGAAGAGAAATTCTATTCTTATTGATTCCAGTTATGAGTTTTTGAATTCGGATTTAATAGAAAACGCAGTAATTGTTATTGATGAATTTGATGCAACGAAGGATACTATACAAAGTGAGCTGATTGATAAGTCATTGGCAATGCAGGAAGACTATATACAGTTGTTTCGTCAGATATATCGTACTTTGAATCCAAACGATTTTTCTTCCAGTATGAGACAAGCTATGGATGAGGTTGAAAAATCAGGGAATAGAAATACATTTACAACACTAATGGATGAAGCAAGAAAAATTGCAGAGAATTATCATGTAAGGTTAAGTATAAAAACCAAAGAAGATTTAGTGGATCAGAGACAGATTTTCTTGTTTAATGATGGTTCATTCCATACGGTTTTAAAAGAAGGGGCACAGTATATCCGCTCATCCTTAAATAAAGAAGACAATCGTATTGATGTTTTCTTTGAGGGGAAAGATGATTTTTTCAAGAACAGAAACAAAGAGAAGGATATTGTGTTATATAGCTTATTGCGTGAGATTAATGTATTTCTTTTGCATTTTAGGTTATTTTCTATAGAATGGGCAAGAAATTACATGGAAATTATAAATAGCTCCAGAAGCGGTATCATGGATGCGATGAATTTGGAGAATGCTATTAGTACAATCCTAAAAAGATTAGAATTAACTAATAAGCAAAGAGATTTGTTGATGGGTGAAACTTGCCAAATGATTAGAAATAATCGTGAACTGATATTGGAGGATAGAAGCTTCTATCAAGTTGGCATGGAGTATTATGAATTTGAGGATAATGATTCTCATCATGACAATACAAATCTTAAATTTGTTAAGGTATATGATACTCCTGAAAAAATCATGTTATACCTTGCAGGAAAAGCAACTGTGTTTGGGATATCGGCAACTGCTGAAGTTGATACAGTTGTTGGAAATTATGATTTGAGATATTTGAAGGAGCGGTTAAAAGACAGGTTTCATAAGACGCCGGGTTATTTAAAGGACAAAACAAGAACTGCATTAGAAAAAAGATGGAGCGCTTATGCAGATGGCGAGATAAATGTACATGGGGAAGTAATCAGCAGTAATATACAAGGATTCAATGCAGAGGATTATTGCAAAACATTTATGGATGCAGAATTTGCACGTTATGCTTCAAACATTATCACCAATATAACAGATAACGAATATCAGATAATAAGATACTGCAATGTACTTCAATCAATGTGTATTTTTAATAGGAATGAAGATATTCAATCAATGTTGTACTTGGGAATGGCATTGCCGAAAAAGAACAATCCCGGCATGGATGAAGGCGTTCTGCAGCAGTTGTTTGAATACTCTCAGATGGAAACACAGCAGAGTAATAGTAGTGTTTGTTTCTTGAAAAGCGACAATTTTGAACAGGATAAGGAAGAATTGCAGCAGCGATTGTCATGTGGAGAAAAGATATTTGTTATGTCATCTTATCAGACTATAGGTGCTGGACAGAATTTACAATATAAGATTCTGAAAGGTAAAAAAGTTGTTCAACTGGGAGAGTTTACCGAAGGTGACAAGAGATTCTTATATAAGGATTTCGATGCATTGTATCTGGGAAATATAACTAATATGACAGTAAATACATATCAGGATGAGACAATAACATCTCATGATTTGTTGCAGATGTTGTTTCAAATTGAGGAATTATACGAGAACGGTGAAATGAATTATTCTGAAAAGGACCAAATGTTAAAGCTTGCGTTTCGTTCTTATACAGGAAGTGACCAATTCACTTTAAACAAGTTGTATAAGTTAAAGAGTGTAGTTGTGCAAGCTAGCCGAATGGTTTTACAAGCAGTGGGGCGTATGTGTAGAACATTTGTAAAGAGTCCTAATATATACTTGTTTGTTGAGTCGGAACTGTTAGAGAAATTGTATGTTGGTGAAATAAATAAACGTATATTATCACCTGAAATGAAAGCAATTGTATCTATGCGAGAGACAATTGGAAAGGATTATCTTCCGGACGAAAACCTTATGCTTAATAAGGCGGAAAAGATATCCTCGGTTGGTCTTTGGACGATTCGAAGAATGTTGGCAAAGGATTGGACTATTGAAAGTATGCAGTTGTGGGAACAGTTAAGGTCGTTGGTATTACAGTATCCGACGGCAAGTACATATGACTGGCAGAATAATGAATATCTTCAAAAACTTTATATTACAAGTGGAGAAAAGCGGAACCAGTATATTTACTCACAGTATTCAGATTTCAATGATGTTACTATAGATTTTGGAAACGACAAGGTGGCATTTAAAAACAGTAAAAGAGCTAAAATAAAGGGGAATTCTGATGAAGTTGCTATTTATGAAATGAGTGAAAAGGAATCCGGTTTGCAGGCGATACTTAGATATCCCGGAATGAAAGCTCATTTTGAAGAAATGGGATATGCATTGAAATTTGAAATGAATGAATATCTTCTTAGTCCAGTGTTGTTTCATAATATTTATAAAGGTGCATTGGGCGAAGTGGCTGGTAAGTTTATATTGAAAAGAGAATTGGGAATTGAATTATCACCAATAACAGTGCCGGAATATTTTGAATTCTTCGATTATAAGCTATCTGATGATGTGTATGTTGATTTTAAGAATTGGAAGTTTACATATGTGCAGGATAGAGACGAAATCAGAAAAGATATATTGAGAAAGTTGGAGGCTATAGGGGCTAAACGGGTTTATATCATAAATGTTGTATCAGATCAAAATTACAAGCCGAGTGCCATAGTGGATCAGTGCTTGGTGGAGATTCCGATGCTTATAAGAGAAGATGGTACAGTTTGTTATGAAAATTTACATATGATTTGTAAGGAGGATTTCGAAAATGTTAACTAACAGAATTAATGTTACCTACAATATAGAAAATATTGATGCTGACTTTGATATTTTTAGGGTCGAGAAGTCTAATAAGGATTATTACAAATACAATATCTTAGATTCGGCAGTATATGAATTTAAGGCGGCAGCAGTTCAGTGGACCTTTGGCGCAACTGCATTGGTGCTGTTCCGTAAGGGTGAGGTGACAGAAAAACAATTTAAAGAAAGTATTATGAAAGAGTATGAGGATGTAAAAATCCAAAAGATTGATTTGTTTGATAGCGAGCAGTGCAATAAATGTTTTTATTTTGAAAACAGATTACTTGCACAACTCCTGATAAATTCAATGAGAACGCCTAAGCATGAGGCTTTTATGTATAATAATCTCACAGGTAAGCTTTTCTATCATGACCCATCATGGAGACATAAAGATAAATTAACAGGTAAGGTGAATTTTATCAGATTCTTGGAGATTGTTATTGATCCAGGGATGTATCTCAATTTGGAACATAAAACTTTCAAGAGATATGATCGAGAAAGTAACGGATTGTATGTAATAGATTCAAAGACTGGTGAGTTTAGAAAAAAATTAAAGACAGATACCAATGTCATTACATACAAGGAAGGTTCCTTGCCGCATAATCACTTTAGAGTAGATAATTTTGATATATCTGATATTGCACATTTTAGGAAAAGTAAGATGGGCGTAATGGAGCAGTTTTTAAGAGATGTGAATGATAATCTTTCTAAATATATGTCCATAGACATTGTGGAGAGGGAAGATGCACAAGAATTTGATATCTCCAATTTGGAAAAGAGGGGAATATCAGAGTTTGAATATGGTGAAATGTTACAGAAAAAGGGTGTTGTAATTGTAGATGAAAATAACTCTGAAGTATCAAAGGATATTGTAGCAAAGCTCCAAGAGGAGTTGGAGAAGTATTATCATGTAAAGGCAGCGGTAGGAAATCTTTCGGAAGAAGCATATAATATCAGAATCATTCATGATGGTGAATATTATGCTGAAAATGAGACGCATGATCCACACAGTGATAACTTAAAAGGATATATTGTACAGCATATAACAGAAGAGGCCGAGCATTTTACAAATACAAAGGGAAGTTCTCCAGATATAAAGAAGATTGTTCAGGAACTTATAATAAAAGGTGATGTAAGAGAACGCATGATTTCAATTTTTGATTGGGAAAGACTTGATTCTGGAAAAGATTGGACCTTTGTTCTTAGAAAGAAGATAAAAACAAAATACGGTGAAAATGCAGCGCATATAAATCATGTTAATAAAAAGGCACTCAATTATTTCCAATATTATCGTTTGGAAATTGATTGCAATGGTGAAATGAAATTTGATACATTTTGTGATAGTAATCAAGATGAAGCAGAAGAGTGGAACAAGATTTGTTATGCATATGATTTTGTAGAAGACAAACATCGTGGTTCACAGAATCCGGTAGAAGGATTAATGTATTCGGATATTGATAATATTCATGCCATATTGTTAACACGCGAAAAGACATTGCCTAATATATCAGCATTAATGAATACACTTATGGAAACGGATGCAAAAGAAAGAGTTTCAAAAGAATTATTATTGGAAGCAATAGATGATTTTGAAAAAGATAATATTGATTCAAGGGAATGCATTTCTGAATGGAAAAGTAAGGTGGCTGCAGAAACAGAAATGATTACCAAGAAAGCAATGAAAAAGATTTTAAATATGCGCACAGGGATTGCATCAAAATTCAATAGGTTTTTACATGAAAAGTATGGAGTCTGGATTGATGGCGAGCTGAGAAAAGGGGAATTTGAAGCGACTTACCAAATTGGAAATCTCTTAAACATCAAGTACGAATACAATGAGAAAGACTACTTAGATGGACGTACATTTGTATATTATGTGGGGGCTAAGAGTAAGAGATTAGCATATCCAAATGCTTGTTGTATGCGTAAGGTGATTTCTTTGGGAGAAGAACTTGAATATGAGGAGGCTCTTCCGTTGATGGCAGTAGAATTTGTGCGTAATAGTCAATATACGGTTCTTCCATTTCCGTTTAAGTATTTGAGAGAATATATTGAACAGTGCTAATTTATTTGACGGGTATTTGATAAAACCAGTTTATTAGCGGTATATTATGCCGGAAAAACTTGATATTTTCGGCGTGTGTTTATTTGATGGGTATTTGATAGGAATGCCGGTACATATATTTAGTTGATGGATAGTTGATGATTTAACAATTTTTCTATGTATCTGTTAGCGAAAAGGCTTTGTTTTCTGGATGTTGACGTATTTTCTGGCGTGGGAATTTAGTTGATGGGTAGCTGATAGACGGAAGGCTATTTAAACAAGAGCATAAAAAATAGCGGGGCCGCTTTTTCAGGTTCTGCCCATATCTGCATTATAGAGACCGTTCTTATATCCGGAATCTGTATGCATGATGAGAAGGACGTCTTTAACGTCCGCTCTTGACATGCCCGAAATCATGTCGTATATATAAAACAAGAGCTGGAAGCTCCAATTTAGTGCTTCCAGTTCAATCATTATTATAGAAGATTATTATTTACAGACTTTTCTTCATAGTCTCAGATCATGCGATATTAAATGCATCAATAGAGTTATAGAAAATCCTTAGTAGTAACCCAAACCCATTTTACTACCAACTTTACTACTAACAGAGAGTAACAACTTGCTCAATTCTGCTCTGATTTACCACAATCCGTAATTTCAGAGCAAACTACACAAATCCCGGAAACCATCGCAAAACAGGGCATTCCAGGACAAAACAAGGAGTAAACAAAACTATGATAAAAGTTCTCTTCATTTGTTTAGGCAACATCTGCCGTTCCCCCATGGCAGAATTCATCCTAAAGGACCTCGTCGCCAGACGAGGGCTCACCGACTGCTTCGAGATAGCCTCGGCTGCCACCAGCACCGAAGAAATCTGGAATGGCATTGGGAATCCGATTTATCCGCCGGCGCAGGCGGAGCTTAAGAAGCATGGAATCGGGAATACGCCGGAGACCGATTTTCGGGACAAGCGGGCGAGACAGTTGACAAAATCCGATTATGAGATTTATGATTACCTCATAGGGATGGACGAAAGCAACATCCGTGGAATAGAGCGGATAACCGGGCATCGTGGCGGTAAAATATCCATGCTGCTTTCCTTTGCCGGAGAGCAGGCAGCAATATCTGACCCATGGTACAGCGGCAGGTTCGATAAAACCTATGCGGATGTAACACGCGGATGCGAAGCATTTTTAGAATATCTCATAGAGCAGGGAGAAGTGTAGATGATAGAAATCTTATTTGGCGAAAGTGAAGGCGTAGCCATGAAGCTTGCGAAGAACTATCAGCAGCCAGATTATGAGGATGGACCAACCGCATGGCTTGGGGAAAAGCCGGACAAAGCCACCTTTGAAGACATGTTTGCAGGAGAAGCAGTTGGCGGAACTTCTGCGGAGGTCATTATACTGCCATTTATGTTGGACATTGGCAGCCTGAGGGAACCGCTGGATGGTACATATCGGAAGAAGATAATCTTAGAGCAGTATGGTGTCTATTGGAATGAGGATGAGAAAGAGGGGCGGGAAGAATTAGAGCAGGCAGTGGAAACCTATGTAAAAGAGCTGCAGCGGATGGAGCAGTTTGCAAAGCAGGGAGAATCTTTCCGTATCTGGTACAGCAACAAGCCTTATTCCCTGTGCGGACTCTGCCATGCAGTCAGTGTGCTGCGGAAATATGAATGTGCGATATCCGTGGTACGTCTGCCGGATTTTGTAAGAGAAGAGGAAAATACGACGGTACGTTATTCTTCCTGGGGAGAAGTAGATGCCGGACAGTTTTATCGATTCCTCCCATTGGAAAAGGAACTTTCAGAGCATGAGCAGAAAGTATTTGCATCCAGATGGGACGAACTTAAAGAAGAGGATGCACCTCTTCGGGTTCTGATAAATGGCTGTCTGGTGGGCGTAAAAGATGATTTTTATGATTTCCTGATTCGAAGAGAACTGCCGGAGGGCGAAATCATACAGGCAAGACTCATAGGAAATCTGTTGTTAAAATATCCCCTTGGAATCAGTGACAGTTGGTATATGAACCGCATCAAACATATGATTGAGACCGGAGAGATAGAAGTAGTAAAAGAGGCGGATGAAATTTTCCGCCGAAGCATCAGAAAGGAGCAGTAAGAAATGAACGATATCATAAAAGCAATGGAGACAAGAAGAAGTATCAGAGGTTATAAGGAAGATATGGTGCCGGAAGAGCTGATTGCAGAAGTAGTGGAAGCCGGAACCTATGCGGCTACCGGAATGGGCAGGCAGTCTCCGATTATACTTGCAGTTACCAATAAGGAAGTAAGGGACAGACTTTCCAAGGTAAATGCTGAGATTATGGGAACAACCGGCGATCCGTTTTATGGAGCACCGGTGGTACTGGTGGTGTTAGCAGATAAGAGCCGTCCTACCTATCTTTATGATGGAAGCCTCGTTATGGGCAATCTGATGCTGGCAGCACATTCCTTAGGCCTTGGAAGCTGCTGGATTCACCGTGCAAAAGAAACTTTTGAGCGGGAAGAGGGAAAAGCAATTTTAAAGGAACTTGGCATTGAAGGAGATTACGAAGGTATTGGAAACTGTGTCATCGGCTATGCAAAAGAACCGGCAAAAGACGCAGCTCCGAGAAAAACAGATTATGTTCATTATATAAAATAAAATTGGACAATATAAAGGACATAGTGAAAAAATAGCATCAGATTTGTAAAAAATACTTGCAAAACAAAAAAAGCAGTGCTATCATAGTCAACAACTAGGAGATATAGTTGCAAAAGCTGGGAAAGAGACTCTTACTTTTAGAGACCGACAGGAATACAGCGTCACCGACTGAGAGCGCTGTTTGGAAGAGAAAGCAAAGGGAACACTCTGGAGCCGATTGGCTGAATTACAGTAGGTCAGTACGTAGTGCACGTTACGCACGAAGAGAGGGAAGATGAAGCATTCATTTTCCAATGCGGGTGGTACCGCGGATAAGAAGATTATTCGCCCCGGAATACGAGTCAGTATTCCGGGGTTATTTTTATACTCCGGGCTGACAATCATATCAGAAAAGGAGTAGATAAGATGAGCAACATTTACAGAGACGTAACCTTAAATCAGGTAAGCGAAAACGACATTGGAAAGACACTTCGGGTAGCAGGCTGGGTAGAGAATATCCGGGACCATGGCGGCGTATCCTTTATTGATTTAAGAGATATGTATGCAGTAATGCAGATTGTAATCCGGGATGGAAAACTGTTAGAGGGAATCCGCAAGGAGCAGGCAGTTTCCATAGAAGGTCTGATTGAAAAAAGAGATGAAGAGACCTACAATCCAAAGATTCCGACCGGAACCATTGAATTAGAGGCAAAGAGCGTAGATATTTTAGGAGAGGTTTATACACAGCTTCCATTTGAAGTAATGACCAGTAAGGAAGTCCGTGAGGATGTCCGGTTGAAATACCGTTATCTGGATTTGAGAAACCAGAAAGTAAAAGACAATATTATTTTCCGTTCCAAGGTAATTTCTTTCTTAAGAGAGAAAATGACAGAGATGGGATTCTTAGAGATTCAGACTCCGATTCTTTGTGCATCTTCTCCGGAGGGCGCAAGAGATTACATCGTGCCATCCAGAAAATACAAAGGAAAATTTTATGCATTGCCACAGGCACCACAGCAGTACAAACAGCTTCTGATGGTATCCGGATTTGATAAATATTTTCAGGTTGCACCATGTTTCCGTGATGAGGATGCAAGAGCAGACCGTTCACCGGGAGAGTTCTATCAGCTTGACTTTGAAATGAGTTTTGCAACCCAGGAAGATGTATTTAAGATTGGTGAAGAAGTACTTTCTGCCACCTTTGAGAAATTCGCACCGGAAGGCAGCAAAGTAACGAAAGCACCGTATCCAATCATCAGTTATAAGCAGGCAATGTTAGAGTTCGGAAGTGACAAACCGGACCTTCGGAACCCACTTCGTATCATCGATGTGACAGAGTTCTTCCAGAGATGTACCTTTAAGCCATTTATCGGAAAGACCGTAAGAGCCATCCGTGTACATGCAGAGATGTCCAAAGGTTTCCATGAGAAACTTTTGAAATTTGCAACCGGAATCGGTATGGGCGGCTTAGGATATCTGGAAGTATTAGAAGATGGAAGCTATAAGGGACCGATTGATAAATTTATCCCGGATGACATGAAAGAAGAATTCAGAAAGCTGGCAGGCCTTGAAGTAGGAGATACCATTTTCTTCATGGCAGATAAAGAAGAGCGTGCCGCATATTATGCAGGCATGATTCGAAATGAATTAGGCGAGAAGTTGGATTTAATTGAGAAAGATGCATACCGTTTCTGTTATGTCAATGATTTCCCAATGTTCGAGCGTGACCCGGAGACCAAGAAAATCGGATTTACCCATAACCCATTCTCCATGCCACAGGGCGGCTTAGAGGCACTCAATACCATGAATCCGCTGGACATCTTAGCATACCAGTACGATATCGTCTGCAACGGTGTGGAGCTTTCCTCCGGTGCAGTCCGTAACCATGATATGCAGATTATGGAGAAAGCTTTTGAAATCGCAGGTTATGATAAAGAAGTGCTGAAAAATAAATTCGGAGCATTATACAATGCATTTCAGTTTGGAGCACCGCCACACGCAGGAATGGCTCCTGGCATTGACCGTATGATTATGTTACTGCGTAACGAGGATAACATCCGTGAAGTCATTGCTTATCCGATGAATGGAAATGCACAGGATTTGATGTGCGGAGCACCAAACGAAGTAACCGAGCAGCAGTTAAGAGAAGTTCATATCAAAGTACGTGATTAAGGAGGAAAAACAATGGCAAATGTGATTTCAGATGAAACCATGGAATACGTTGGAATCCTTGCAAAGCTTGAGCTTTCCGAAGAGGAAAAAGCAGCAGCAAAAAAAGACATGGAAAGCATGTTAGATTATATTGATAAATTAAACGAACTGGATACATCCGGTGTAGAACCGATGTCCCATGTATTTCCGGTGCATAATGTATTCCGGGAAGATGTAGTAACCAATGGTGACGGCGGCGAGGATACCCTTGCCAACGCGCCGGAGCGCAGAGACCGGGCATTTGTTGTACCAAAGACCGTAGATCAGTAAAGGAGGCGGCAGAAGATGAATTTATTATCACTGACAGCAGTAGAGATTGGAAAGAAAATCAAAGCCCATGAAGTATCAGTAGAAGAAGCTACAAGAGCCGCCTTAGATGCCATTGCAGCAAAAGAGGATGCGGTACACAGTTTTGTTACCGTAGATGAAGAAGGTGCAATGAAGCATGCGGCAGAAGTGCAGAAGCTCATTGATGACGGCACATTGACAGGACCGCTGGCAGGAGTTCCGGTTGCAATCAAAGATAATATGTGCACAAAAGGAATGCTGACCACCTGCAGTTCTAAAATTTTATATAACTTTATTCCGACTTATACCGCAGAAGCAGTATTAAATCTGGAAAAAGCCGGGGCAGTAATTCTTGGAAAGACCAACATGGATGAGTTTGCCATGGGAAGTACCACAGAGACCTCTGCTTTTGGAGAGACCAAAAATCCATGGAATACCGAGCATGTACCGGGCGGTTCATCCGGTGGAAGCTGTGCGGCAGTAGCAGCAGAAGAATGCTTTTATGCATTGGGTTCAGACACTGGTGGTTCTATCCGTCAGCCAAGTGCATTCTGTGGTGTGACCGGCATCAAACCAACATATGGAACCGTATCACGTTATGGACTGATTGCATATGGTTCTTCTTTAGACCAGATTGGACCGGTAGCAAAAGATGTAACAGACTGTGCTGCTATTTTAGAAGCAATTACTTTTTATGATGAGAAAGATTCCACTTCTATTAAGCGGGAAGAAACCGATTTTACCAGTGCACTGGTAGATGATGTAAAAGGAATGAAAATCGGTATTCCAAGAGATTATTTTGGAGAAGGCCTGGATGCAGAAGTAAAAGATGCAATTCTTGCAGCAGCTAAGAAGTTAGAAGAAAAAGGTGCTATTGTAGAAGAATTTGATTTAAGTCTGGTAGAGTATGCAATTCCTGCATATTATGTTATTGCAGATGCAGAAGCAAGCTCCAACCTTGCACGTTTTGATGGAGTAAAATATGGCTATCGTACCAAAGAATATGAAGGACTTCATAATATGTATAAGAAATCCCGTTCCGAAGGATTTGGAGCAGAAGTAAAACGTCGTATCATGTTAGGCTCCTTTGTTTTAAGCTCCGGTTATTATGATGCATATTATCTGAAAGCGCTGCGTACGAAAGCGTTGATTAAGCAGGCATTTGATAAAGCATTTGCAAAATATGATGTTATCTTAGGACCAGCAGCACCGACCACCGCTCCGAAGCTAGGAGAGTCCTTAAGCGACCCGCTGAAAATGTATTTAGGCGATATCTATACTGTATCGGTGAACCTGGCAGGACTTCCGGGAATCAGTCTTC
This sequence comes from Roseburia sp. AF02-12, assembly GCF_003461765.1. NCBI lineage: Bacteria > Bacillati > Bacillota > Clostridia > Lachnospirales > Lachnospiraceae > Roseburia > Roseburia sp. AF02-12. The sequence goes on from NZ_QTXS01000001.1 coordinate 72,837, forward strand.
CTTGCGGAATTGACAGCAAAGGTCTTCCGATTGGCATGCAGTTGATTGGAGACTGCTTCAAGGAGAAGAATATCATCCGTGCCGCATATGCCTTTGAACAGACAAGACCATATCAGCACAGCCCGTTAGCAGCAGAATAGGAGGAAAGAAGATTATGAGTAAACAGTATGAAACCGTCATCGGACTGGAAGTCCATGTGGAACTGGCAACCAGGACCAAAATCTTCTGTGGCTGTTCTACTGCATTCGGAAGTGCACCAAATACACACACCTGTCCGGTCTGTACCGGTATGCCGGGCTCTCTTCCGGTTTTAAATAAACAGGTGGTAGAATATGCCATGGCAGTAGGTGTTGCCATGAATTGTGAAATCAACCAGTATTGTAAATTTGACCGGAAGAACTATTTCTACCCGGACAATCCTCAGAACTATCAGATTTCCCAGCTTTATCTTCCAATCTGCCATGATGGTGGAATTGAGATTGAAACAGCAGATGGAAAGAAAACCATTGGAATCCATGAGATTCATATGGAAGAGGATGCCGGAAAATTAGTACATGACGATTGGGAAGATGTATCTTTAGTAGACTATAACCGTTCCGGTGTACCTTTGATTGAGATTGTATCAGAGCCGGATATGCGTTCTGCAGAGGAAGTCATTGCTTATCTTGATAAATTGAGAATGATTGTGCAGTATCTTGGTGCATCCGACTGTAAGATGCAGGAAGGCTCCATGCGTGCAGATGTCAACTTATCTGTCCGTGAAGCAGGAGCAAAAGAATTTGGTACCCGTACCGAGATGAAAAATATCGGTTCCTTTAAAGCAATTGCAAGAGCCATTGAAGCAGAGACAGCAAGACAGATTGATTTGATTGAGTCTGGCGAAAAGGTGGTTCAGGAGACCAGACGATGGAATGATGACCAGGGATATTCCTATGCCATGCGTTCCAAAGAGGATGCACAGGATTACCGTTATTTTCCGGAACCGGATTTGGTTCCAATCGTCATCAGTGATGAATGGTTACAACGCATAAAAGACAGCCAGCCGGAATTAAGAGAAGCAAAACGTCAGCGTTATCAGGATGAATTCGGCCTTCCGGAATATGATGCTAATATTTTGACTTCTGCAAAGAAGATGGCAGATGTATTTGAAGCAACCACAGCAATCTGTAATAAGCCAAAGAAAGTATCCAACTGGCTGATGGGCGAAACCATGCGTATCTTAAAGGAGCAGAACAAAGACCCGGAGGATATTGCATTTTCACCGGAGAATCTGGCAAAATTAATCGAACTTACCGATGCCGGAACCATCAATGGCAATGTAGCAAAAGAAGTTTTTGAAGAGATTTTTGCTAAGGATATTAATCCGGATAAATATGTGGAAGAGAATGGACTTAAGACCGTAAATGACGAAGGTGCATTACGGGATACTATTGCAAAAGTCATTGAAGAAAATCCTCAGTCGGTAGAAGATTACCGCAATGGGAAAGAAAAGGCAATCGGTTTCTTGGTAGGTCAGACCATGAAAGCCATGAAGGGCAAAGCAAATCCTGGAATGGTAAATAAGATATTGAAAGAACTGTTATAAAGAAGTGTTATAAATAACAGGGAATGCATGCAAGCTTTTCCTTATATGTATAAAAAATCCTGCAGTATGAAGGTATCAGAAATACCTGTCATGTTGCAGGATTTTTATGTTTTTACTGTAGTCTGTCAATAAAGAGAAGCCAAACTTATGCCTTTTTTCTGGAAACAGAAGTTCTGATAAGATAGCATATGGTTCCAACTACAAATCCAATGCTGATCCACTGGGAGGTGGATAAGGCAAAGAGATGACCGCGGACGGCATCATAGCGGACATATTCTAACAGAAACCGCAGAATACCATAGACAATAAAATATATGGCAATCGTGTGCGGATAAGATTTCTTTAAATCCAGTATTGCAAGTACGACAGCAAGAATCAGAAGACAGATTGCTTCCACCAGCTGAACTGGAAACAGCGTAGTATCAGATGGCGCAATGGAATGCTCCGGGAACTGTACTGCAAAAGGTCCATCATATGGAATTCCATAACAGCAGCCGGCAAGAAAACATCCGATACGTCCGAAACCGTGAATCCATGGAATCAGATAAATCAGGTGAATGATAAAAGGCTTCCAGTCAATATGATGTATTTTTCCGGCCAGCAGAAAAAGAAGCAGTCCTCCAATCAGTCCGCCATAAAATACAAAGCCACTCTGCATAATGTAATTAAAATACTGGGGTTCTAACATACGGGACCAGTCAATGTCCCGGTAAGAAATGAATAGATACAAAAGCTTGGCGCCTAAGAAGGCGCCAAGTAATGTGTAAGCTTCTAATATAAGCATATCATCGAAGTTAAGCTTATATTTTCTGAGCGGATACAGGGCAAAAAGATTTGCCGTAATCACTCCAAGTGTGATCATAAATCCATAAGATGGGATATGAAATCCCAGAATATTCAGATAAAGTGCCATCTTTTTCCATGTATCCTTTCAAAAAACAAATATTAGAATGCGCTTGCAACAGATGCAACACATGCAACACATGCGATGTAAAGCAGTAAGCCTAATACTAATCCGATGATAGAGCATACAAGACCACCTGTAGCACATTTAGCCTGATTCTTATGTCCAACAGCGCCTAAGATAGTACCGATAAGACCTAAGATTGCTCCGATCCAGCCATAAACACCTACTGTAACTACGTCAACAACGATGGAAATAATTCCTAAAACTAATGCTGCGACACCCATTTTCATGTCCTCCTTGGTTTATAAAAATCTAATAAATTACATTGAAAGTTTAGCATTTAATAGGGAGACTGTCAAATATTGGTTGCAAATTTTGAAAAATAGTAAAAAATATCAGGTTCTGTCATATATGAAGATTTTATAAAATTATGGCTGCGAAGGTTGAGATTAAAACCGGCTTGAATTATAATAAAAGCAATGTTTTAGAATCTTAAAACAGATTTGAGAGAATAGGAGAATCAGATATGACAGAGAATGAAGACAAGAGAGAACTTGAAAATATAGATACTGTAGAAGAGACAAAGAAAGAGACCACAGATGAGAAGAAGGATGAATACGAAGAAATCTGTTACATCTGCCGCAGACCGGAAAGTGTTGCCGGTAAGATGATAAAGATTCCGAATAATATCTGCATTTGTAAAGACTGTATGCAGAGAACCTTCGACAGCATGAATAACTCTGGATTTCCAATGGGTGATTTTATACCAAATGGTCAGATGCCCAATATCAGCATGATTAATCTTTCAGATTTGCAGGGCTTTATGCCGCAGAGCCAGAAGATTAAGAAAAAGAAAACCAAAGAGGAGAAAGCAGAAGCTCCGAAATTAGATATAAAGAAGATTCCGGCACCACATAAGATTAAAGCAAGCCTGGATGAATATGTGGTTGGACAGGAATATGCCAAGAAGGTAATGTCTGTGGCAGTTTACAATCACTATAAACGTGTGGCAACCGATACGATGGATGATATTGAAATCGAGAAATCCAATATGTTAATGATTGGACCGACCGGAAGTGGTAAGACTTATCTGGTGAAGACACTGGCAAGACTTCTGGATGTGCCGCTGGCAATTACAGATGCGACTTCCTTAACTGAGGCAGGTTATATCGGAGACGATATCGAAAGCGTTGTCAGTAAATTGCTTGCAGCTGCAGATAATGATGTAGAGCGGGCAGAGCATGGCATTATTTTCATTGATGAGATTGATAAAATTGCCAAGAAGAAGAACACCAACCAGCGTGATGTCAGCGGAGAATCCGTGCAGCAGGGAATGTTAAAACTTCTTGAAGGAGCAGAAGTGGAAGTGCCGGTGGGAGCCAGCAGCAAGAATGCCATGGTTCCGATGGTTACCGTTAACACTAAGAATATTCTTTTTATCTGTGGCGGAGCTTTCCCGGATATTGAAGAGATTATCAAAGAACGTCTCAATAAGCAGGCATCCATTGGATTCCAGGCAGATTTAAAGGATAAATATGATAATGATGAGAATCTGTTACAGAAAGTAACGGTAGAAGATGTAAAGAAGTTTGGAATGATACCGGAATTTATCGGAAGACTTCCGATTCTCTTTACCCTGGAATCACTTACTGTTGATATGCTGGTCCGTATTCTAAAGGAGCCGAAAAATGCTATTATCAGGCAGTATCAGAAGCTTCTGGCATTAGACGAAGTCAATCTGGTATTTGAAGAGGATGCACTGCGGGCAATTGCAGAGAAAGCAAAGGAGAAGAAGGTCGGAGCAAGAGCACTCCGTTCTATTATCGAAGAATTTATGTTAGATATCATGTATGAGATTCCAAAGGACGAAAACATCGGCCAGGTAACGATTACAAGAGATTATATTGAGAAAAAGGGCGGTCCGCTTATCACTATGCGTGGAGTGGCAGCATTACCGGTAAACGAATAAAATAAAAGAAAATAAGTGCCGGAGCTTATATGGAAGATTGTAAAGACGCACCATACTCGGAAGAATATTACGACCTTCTGGTTTCCTATCTGAGCCTTGAAAATGAATATCTTCCGGGAGGCTGTATCCAGAATATTGATAAAGATTTTAATGTAGTCTATTTGCAGAGTGCAGGCTTGCCGAAGCTGGATATTGACCAGTATACCTATTCGGCAATTCCAAAATGTTTTACCACATTAGACGAAGAGGCATTGCAGGCAGGCGGAATCATAAGGGTACAGAGTCAGCCAAATCTTGCTTTGAGAGGGCAGGGTGTTCTGATTGGATTTGTGGATACCGGAATTGATTATCAGAATGAAGTATTCCGTAATTCCGATGGCAGTAGCCGTATATTAAGAATCTGGGATCAGAGCATTCGAAGTGAAGATACACCAGAGGGATTCCTCTATGGAACGGAATATACAAAAGAACAGATCGATATGGCATTGTTAACAGATGCACCTCTTCGGGTAGTACCTCACCGGGATGAAGAAGGACATGGTACCTTTATGGCAGGTCTTGCGGCAGGAAGTGAAAAACTTTCGGAGAAATTTGCCGGAGTAGCACCCTATGCACAGATTGCCATGGTAAAGCTGAAGCCGGCAAAGAAATATTTAAGGCGTTTTTATTATATTCCGGAAGGTGCAAAGGCTTATCAGGAAAATGATATTATGGCGGGGGTGGCATATTTGACCAGACTGGCGGAACGATATCGCCGCCCTCTGGTGATTTATCTTGGGCTTGGAAGCAATTCCGGGGATCACAGTGGAAACAGTGTGATTTCGTATTATCTTAATTATGTTTCCTTCAAGCGGAATACGGCAGTTGTGGTAGCAGCAGGGAATGAAGCTACTGCCAGACATCATTATTACGGAGAAGTTGCATTCGGGCAGCAGAGTGATGTGGTAGAAGTAGATGTGGAAGATGCAGTGGCGGGTTTCCATATTGAAATGTGGGCAAAGGCTCCGGAGCTTTATTCGGTGCGGATTATATCGCCAACGGGAGAGCGGACGGCAGGTGTCCGGGTGCAGCAGGATGGCAGAGAGGTATACCGTTTTGTATTTGAAAATACACAGGTTATCATTGATTACCACATTGTTGGCACTGCCACAGGAGATCAGCTTATTTATATCCGGTTTGACCGGCCCACCAGAGGCATCTGGACGATTGAGGTAAATGGCGATTACAGTATAGAAGGAAGATATCACATGTGGCTTCCGATTACCGGACTGATTGCCGGTGATATTTCTTTTATTCGTTCTAATCCGGATACGACAATTACCATGCCGGGAAATGCAGCTGCACCGATGACAGTAGGTGGATACAATGCAGGAAATGACAGTATTTATCTGAATTCCAGCAGAGGATACACTGCATCGGGACTGGTAAAGCCGGATTTTGCAGCACCGGGTGTCAATGTGATTGGACCGGCACCGGGCAACCGGTTTGAGGCAAGAAGTGGTACCAGCATTGCAGCGGCAATTACTGCAGGAGCTGCAGCACTGTATCTGGAATGGGCAGTAGAGCGTGGTTATAATACTGATATTACAAATGCAGAAATTAAAAATGATTTTATCCGCGGTGCGGTGCGGTTAGAAAGCAGAGTTTATCCGAACCGGGAATGGGGATATGGAACCTTAAATCTCTATCAGACCTTCGAACAGTTGCGCCGGACATAGGAGGTTCTTGTTTGCATAGAATAACTGCTTCTGTGGGATTCTATATAGAAAACACGAAGCAGGAGGGTAAAGATGAAGCAGGAACATGCAATTGATTTACGAAAGGCAGCCATTATCGGATGTGGGTTTGTCGGCTCTGCCACTGCATTTACACTGATGCAGAGCAAGCTCTTTTCCGAACTGGTTCTAATTGATGTGGATAAAGCAAGAGCGGAAGGAGAGGCCATGGATATCAGCCATGGAATGCCATTTGCCGCACCGATGAAAATATATGCCGGCAGTTATGATGACATTGTGGATGCCGACATTATTATCATTACGGCAGGAGCAAACCAGAAACCGGGAGAAACAAGGCTTGAGCTGGTAAAGAAAAATGTAGCCATTTACAAAAATATTATCCCGGAAATTGCCAGCAGAAGGTGTCGTGGCATATTACTCATCGTATCAAATCCGGTGGATATACTGACACTGGCAGCATTGAAATTATCCGGTTTTCCGGAAAACCGGGTAATCGGTTCCGGAACAGTATTAGATACTGCCCGGTTAAAAAATATGCTGGGAAAACAGCTTGGCATCGACAATCGTGGTGTGCATGCATTTATTGTAGGAGAGCATGGAGACAGTGAGGTGGCGGTATTCAGTTCTGCCAATGTATCCGGCATTCCGTTGGAACAGATTTATAAGCTGCGTGGCTATGAGGAATATGAAAGTCATACGAAGCGTATATATGAAGAAGTAAAGAACAGTGCTTATGAAATTATAGAGTGTAAGCAGGCAACCTATTATGGAATTGCAATGGCGATTAAGCGGATTTGTGAATGTATTGTCAGGGATGAACATTCGGTGCTTCCGGTGTCCAGTCTGATGCATGGGCAATATGGCATTTCTGATATCGTGCTGAGCATGCCGGCAGTGGTGGATGCCGGTGGCGTGGAGCAGATTCTTCCTGTGTCATTAGACGAAGAAGAGCGGGCAAGGCTTCATGCGTCAGCAAAAGCACTGCGGGATGTGATTGCTGACATAGAATTATAGAGCAGGCGGAGCAGAAAGAGAGAAAGAAAAGGACAGAAGGAATCAGGTAGAACAAAAGAAGGAGGAGTTTCCATGAAATATTTATTACTGGTGGCATCTATTTTCGGGCTGGATGAAGGAATCAAGCAGCGGGTTGATAAGAAGGAGCCGTTGGGAAAAGAAAAAAGAGTTCCAAAGCTTCCGGTTGTAATTGAAAAATATTATAACAATGGAGCTGCATTGAACTTTCTGGCGAAGAAACCGAAAATTATGCTGGGGTTACACAGTGCATGCATGGCAGGACTGATGACCATATATGGGTTTGTATTAAGAAGAGGAAATACAGGACTGAAAACCGGTATGAGTATGATGGTTGGCGGCGGATTAAGCAATCTCTGGGACAGAATTCATAAGAAGCATGTGGTGGATTATATCCGCTTTGATACACCGTGGAAACGCTTTTCAAGAATTGTATTTAATATTTCCGATTTCTTTATTTTTATCGGAGCAGCAGTTTCTATGTTGTTTGCATACAGGTAAGAAAACGGGATTGCAGCCAACGGTAATAATACCGAAGGAAGCAATCCCATTTTTCTTAATCAAATTCGTTCGTTATATCTTAATCAACATAAAAAATCATTATTAAAAATCAAATTCTATATCTGAGAAAGGTACATTGAAAAACCTTGATTATTGCAACTATTTAATTACTGTTACGTTAGTTGCCTGAGGACCTTTAGCGCCTTCTGTTACGTCAAATTCTACTGCTGCGCCTTCTTCTAAGGATTTGTAACCATCCATGTTAAGTCCTGAGTAGTGTACGAATACATCATTACCTTCTGCATCAGAGATGAATCCGTAACCTTTCTGGTTATTAAACCATTTAACTGTACCGTTCATTATAGTACCTCCACAAAAATTATCTAGCCATACGGCTACGCTTAGAATAGCATAATTTATTTTAAAAGTAAAGAAAATTAGTTGATATCAGTATAGGGGATATCGTGCCCGGCAAAAAATTTTCGTATCAGCAGATCCCATTCCTGGTCGAAGGTGTGGTCTAAGGTAAAATTGCGATAAGATACACCATTGGTACAGGAAAGAATACCATCCTGAAATTTGATGTTTAAGAAAACTCCATTCAAATCCTGGGTAGTCAGACCACTTTTACTTACTTCCAGAGTATTTTTAAGATTCTTTGGAGAAAGCTGAAAGATAAAGCGGAAATAGGAGGGGGTATGTTTTCCCTTGATCAGGGCGAAGCAGTTTTCACGCAGCATGCCAAAAGGCAGGCAGCTTAAACCGGTTAGTTCCAGTTCATCCAGTTCTTCCGGACTGTAGAAATCCGGTACAAGATGTCCGTCGATTTCATAGGAACCTTTTCCACGGATGGTAGCTTCTGATAATAAGAAGTGGTCAAATAAATCCGTGCGAAGTAATTTATTCATAAAATCCTTTACCTGTAAAAGTTGTATTGCAATCATAGTATCCTCCTCATTTTTAAAGTGTAACACAAACCGGATAGAAAAAACAGAGAAAGTATTGTAGAATGTCTATGAAAAGAAGCAGATCGAAAGGAAATGATATGAGAAAACAAAGATTATTAACCGGTATTGCAGGAATACTTATGGCATTTCTGTTTACCGGCTGTAATACATCATCCGTTGAAGAATGGGTAGATGAAGTAGTAGAAGATATCAATGGACAGATACCGGATAATACCTTGCTTCCGGTAGAGTCTGTTTCAGAGGAAAAATATGTATATGGCCAGCTTACGGAAGAAGAACAGCTTGTTTATGATGAGATGCTGGATGCTATTTTAAATCATCGGGAAGAGGTGACAGTTGCTACATTAGATAAAGACGTACTGGCAAAAATGTATGAAGCAATTATGGCAGACTATGGTGGACTCTTCTGGGTGGATGGCTATTCCTATACGGAATATTCCCGTGCGGGTGTATTGACCGGGCTTAAGTTTGCACCGAAGTATACAATGGATGAAGCTGCAAGACAGGAGACACAGGCGGCAATTGATGAAAAGGTCGATGTACTGCTTGGCGGCATTTCATCCGAGGACAGTGATTACCAGAAAGCGCGGTTTATATTTGATACGCTGGTGCGTACGGTAAATTATGACCTTAATGCAGAGAATAATCAGAATATCATCAGTGTATTTCTAGAGGGAAGAACGGTGTGCCAGGGCTATGCCTGTGCCACAAAATATCTGATGGATTTATTAGATATTCCATGTACGATAGTGACAGGAATTGCCAATGGAGAACCACATGCATGGAATCTCATCGAACTGGATGGAGCCTATTATTATATGGATACTACCTGGGGTAATCCAACCTCCAACAGTCCGGATGACTTCGGAGATGTAGCTGAAGTGGTAGATTATTGCTTTTTTACTGCAACTACAGAAGAGTTATTTCAGACCCACAGTCCCAATGTGAATTTTTCATTGCCGGAATGCAATTGCCTGGATGACAGTTATTTTGTGCAGGAAAATTGTTATTTTAAGGACTGGTATCCGGAAGACATCGGAGCATTATTTACAGAGCTTGACAGCCACCCTGTACAGATGAAGTTTGAGGATGAGGCAGTTTATGGGCAGGCACAGCAGTTTTTCATTGAAGAAGGGCATATCGGGGATTATTATACCGGGGATAGTTCCTTATTTTATATGAAAAATGAGACAATGCGGGTACTTACTTTCCTGAAAAAATAAAATATTTGTGAAATATTATAAAAATTTAAATACCCTCTTTTCAAAACGTAATATTTATGATAATATGACGTAGTAATGAAAACTACTTGTTATTACAAAGAAAAACATAACATATAATTTTAAACATTGCGTACATACTATAAGAGAGATGACTACGCAATCAGGAGGATAGAAAATGAGCTACAAAATCATAGTAGACAGCTGTGGAGAGTTATTTGATGATATGAAAGCAGATGGAAGATTCCAGTCTGTTCCGTTAGAGCTTGAGGTAGATGGATACCATGTGGTGGATGATGAATCCTTTGATCAACTGGAGTTTATTCGCAGGGTAAAGGAAAGCAGGCATAGCCCGAAGTCATCCTGCCCATCTCCACAGAGATATGTGGAAGCATATTTAGGAGAAGCAGAGCATGTATATGTAGTAACACTTTCCGGTAAATTAAGCGGTTCTTATAACAGTGCAGAGCTGGCAAAGAAGCTTTATTTAGAAGAACATATGGCAAAACAGATTCATGTATTTGATTCCTGTTCCGCATCCATTGGAGAGACTCTGATTGCAGAAAAGATACAGGAATCAGAGGAAGCCGGAAAGAGCTTTGAAGAAGTGGTTGCTGAGACAGAAAAATATATTAAAGACCAGCAGACCTTCTTTGTATTAGAGACTTTAGAGACTCTGCGTAAAAACGGCAGACTCAGTAACCTGAAAGCCTGGGTTGCCGGGGCATTAAATATCAAGCCGGTAATGGGGGCCACGCCCGAGGGTACAATCTGTCAGCTGGGACAGGCAAGAGGAATGGCAAAGGCATTGGACTATATGGTTAATGAAATTGTAAAGAGAACGAAAGAGTGTGAAAAGAAGATTTTATCCATCGCACATTGCAATTGTCCGGAACGTGCAAAACAGGTAAAAGAAAAATTGGAAAAGCTGGCAAAATTTAAAGATATCAGAATTGTAGATACTGCAGGAGTCAGCACCATGTATGCCAATAATGGCGGTGTTATTGTAGCAGTTTAAAAAATAGCAGATAAAAAGAAAACAGATAAAAGAAAACAGAATCGGTGCAAACCGGTTCTGTTTTCTTTTGCTGTCGGTAACAAAATGGAGCATCCGCATATAGTAATAACAGACGATTGCAAGGCAAGGAGGGATGAAATGCAAATCGCAATCATTGGAGCAGATGAAAGAACACCGGCATTGAAACGTTGTCTGACGGAATCAGGAATTGGAATCATAGAAATAACGGAGCAGAATATTCGGCGACTGATGCAGAGTCAGATTATTGTATTACCGTTGCGGGCACTGGAGGAGGATGGCAGAATCAGAGGAAGCAGGGTAAAAATAGGAATGGTATTATCCTATGCAGCGGAGAGAAGTGTTATTTATGGAGGTTGTTTCCCGGAGGTTCTGACACGAAGACCATCAGGGCGGCGGATACGGCTGGTTGATTATATGGAAGATGAAGTCTTTAGAAATGAGAATGCCGGACTGACAGCAGAAGGCTGCCTTGTAGAAGCAATGACAAAGAGCAGGTGCTGCGTGAAAGGAAGAAACTGTCTGGTGGCAGGTTTTGGTTATTGTGGAAGAGCCATGGCAAAGCTGCTTTTATCTTTGGAAGCGGAAGTAACTGTTTATGATATAAAGGAAGATTGCCAGCGGGTGGCAATGGAAATGGGGTGTAGCTTGTGGCAGGAGAATGCAGAGGAGCAGAACTTTGAGTGGATTTTTCATATGGCAGATAAACCATGCCCAATAGACACAGTCTTAAAATGGTGCGATGAGAAAACATATCTATGGAATATTACAACTGGTGGCGGACTTCCGGCAGAGGAGTTAGAAGAAAAAGGTATTCATGTGGAACATCTTACTGCCGTTCCTGGAAGAATACTGACAGAAAGTGCAGGAATCATTCTTGCACGGATGATAGAAAGAGGAGCAGCAGTTTATGGAAGAGTATAAGCTTACATTAGGACTTGGAATTACCGGCTCTTTCTGTACTTTTGGGAAGATACTCCGGACGACAGAAGCACTGGTGCAAAAAGGAATAAAAGTTATTCCGGTATACTCCAGACATGCAGGAACTTTGGATACCAGATTTATGACAGCGGAAGTATTTCAAAACAGAATGCAGGAGATTACAGGAGAAAGGGGAATTCAAAGTATCGTGCAGGCAGAAACCATCGGTCCGTCAGGACTTTTTGATGTGATGGCAATTGCACCATGTACCGGAAATACCATGGCAAAGCTGCAGCAGGGCATTGTAGATACCACAGTGCTTATGGCAGCCAAAGCGCATCTTAGAAATGAAAAGCCGTTGGTGCTGGCAATTTCTACCAATGATGCTTTGTCCATGAATCTTAGAAATATCGGACTGCTGATGAATATGAAGCATATCTATTTTGTACCTTTCCGGCAGGATGATTATCAGAAGAAGCCCCATTCACTGGTGGCAGATTTTGGACAGTTAGAGGATACCATAGCTGCAGCCATGAAAGGAAGACAGCTGCAGCCGGTGGTACTGTCTCCAATGCCGGTAGATTATAAATGAATGTCAGTCTTATATTCACTGAGCCAGTAATGAATCTGCAGGAGATAAGCAATCATCTGAGGACCTGCCATAAGCTGGCCATACCATGGTTTGCCATAGTCTCCTTCCTGATTTAAGAATTGCATAGTCTTTTCTTTATCAATCAGTGCAAGAAGGGGACTTTCCCCGGTGGTCAGCAGTGCACTCAGACGCTGCCGCAGGAGCTGTTCATAGTAAGGATGGTAAGTCTTAGGATAAGGACTTTTCTTGCGGAAAGTAATGGTGTCCGGAAGATAGTCTTTCGCACACTGCCGCAAAAGGTTTTTCACAAGACCATCCTTGGCTTTCATTTCCCATGGCACATTAAAGACATAGGAAACCAGGTTTTTATCTGCAAAAGGAACGCGGGCTTCCAGACCGGAGAACATACTGGTGCGGTCCATGCGGTTTAGCAGAGTCTGCATAAAGTAGCGGATGTTAAGATAGGAAATACGCCGGCGGCTGCATTCCGTATCATTGTCAGATGGCAGAATATCGACCTCTGCAATGGCATTTTCATAAGAACTTTGCACATAGGAATCTAAGGACAGTGCATCTGCAATTTCGTCTTTTAAGAAGGACTTGCGGAAAGACAAATCCGGTGTCCATGGGAACGTGTTGCAGGAAAGAAAATTCTTCCGGTGAAACCACGGATAGCCGCCGAAAACTTCATCGGCACATTCTCCGGTCAGGACTACCTTATGCTGCTTACTGACTTCCCGGCAGAAGAAGAGCAGGGATGAGTCAACGTCAGCCATACATGGAAGGTCATGGGCTTTCATGGAAGCAAAGAGTAAGTCAGCCTGGGAGCGGTTGTCACAGGTCAGATATTGATGCTCACTCTTAAGATAGTTTTTCATAATATCCACAAAGGGACGGTCTTCGGAGGGCTGAAAATCATTTGCCTTAAAGTAACGGGAATTATCTGTAAAGTCAAAGGAATAGGTAGAAAGAGTCTGCCCTTCTTTTCTTAATTCTTCCGCACAGACCGAGGAGACGAGACTGGAATCCAACCCGCCGGAAAGAAAGGTGCAGATAGGAACATCGGAAACCATCTGCCGGCGGATGGACTGTAACAGCAGCTCTTTTGTGTGGACAACGGTTTCTTCATAGCTGTCTGTATGTGGATGGCTTTCTAATCGGAAGTAACAGTAATCTTTCAGTCCGGAAGCACTGAAAGTGAGGTAATGTCCCGGCAGACATTCTGCCATATGCTCATAAACTGCGTTGCCGGGGTTCCTGGCAGGACCAAGACCAAAGATTTCGGAGAGTCCTGTTTTATTTACCGAAGGGATGCAGCCGGGATAACAGAAAATTCCCTTCGGCTCGGAAGAAAAGATAAGTGTGTCATGAAAAAGCCGGTAAAAGAGCGGCTTTACACCAAAGGCATCCCGGAAGAGATAGAGAAGCTGATGAGCCTCATCATAAATGGCAAAAGCGAAAATACCATTCATTTTCCGGACAAAGGACGGTCCTTCAAAAAGAAATCCATTTAAAATGACTTCTGTATCGGAATGAGTACGAAAGGTCATGCCATGGGAAACCAGTTCCTCACGGAGTTCTTTCGTATTATAAAGTTCTCCATTATAGACGATGGTGAAGTCTGCGTCACAATAATGTCTGGTCATAGGCTGAAGTCCACCATGAGGATCAATAATGGCAAGCCGGGTGTGGGAAAACCCTGTATGAGAGGTTAAATAAATACCATGGGAGTCCGGCCCGCGGTGATAAAGTGCGTCACTCATATCAGATAGAATGTTACGATAATAAGGCTCCCTTTCTAAAAAATCAGTATGTAAATTACAAAAACCGGAAATACCGCACATAGCAATTCTCAATTCATTTTTTGTAGTAATCTATGCATTTTCCTAAATAAAAAGTACAAAAAAGAAGAGAGATTTATGAAAGAGAGGAAGCATTTTCTAGGTGCAAAGCACAGGTAAGGAGTTGCCGGCAGTAAGTTGTGCGGGTTATAATAAAAAAGATGAAACTATTTTTACGGCTGGAACGTCTAATTAACAGAAAGCAAAGGTTGAAAGGCTTTCTGTGCATATGCAGGTTTTCGGAAAGAGAAGAGGAAACAGGAATGAAGAAAAGAGGAATCGCAAAAGCGGTGGAGCAGGAAATTCTTGCATCCTATGAGCAGCTTTACCGGCTGGCAATTACCTATGTAAAGAACGAACAGGACGCAATGGATGTAGTGCAGGAAAGTGCATATAAGGCAATGAAGAATGCCGGTCAGGTGAAGGAAGAAACCTATATTAAGACCTGGCTCTGGCGGATTGTTATAAATACGTCACTGGATATGTGCAAGAAACAGAAGCGTATCGTAAGTGGAGTATTTATCCCGGAAGAAGCAAAAGAAGATGTATACAAAGACTGGGATATGCTGGCAGCGTTGGAAGAATTAGAAGAACGGGAAAGAACCATTGTGATATTAAAATATTTTGAAGAATGGAAAATAGATGATATTGCAGATCTTCTGAAAGAAAATCCAAACACCGTAAAATCAATCCTGTATCGCAGCTTAAAGAAATTAAAGATAAAGATGTCCAGGGAGGAAATAGCATGAACCATGAGAAAATAGACAGGATGAAGCAGGAATATGAGCAGATAGAAGTCCCGGAAGCATTGAAAACGCAAGTGGAAGCCGGAATCAGAAAAGGAAAGAGGGAGACCCAGAAAGGCAGTATCCGCTTTTTAAAAGGAGCAGCAACGGTAGCGGCAGCTATGGTTGCACTGGTGATTTCGGTAAATGTAAGCCCGACAATAGCCCATGCCATGGAAGAGGTTCCATTACTTGGCACAATTGTAAAAGTAGTGAACTTTTCTACATATTTTGATGTACAGGATGATAAGAATATGGAAGCAAATGTAGACATTCCCCAGGTGGCAGTGACAAATCAGGATGGGGAAGTATTATCGGATGAGACGGACGAGCTGAATCAGGAAGTGAAAAAGTATGCCGGTGGTATTATTAAGTCTTATCAGTCTGATGTAGCTTCCATTGAAGATGGTGAGAATGGTAATGAGGCAGTGAATTCGTCTTATCAGGTAGTGACAGATAACGACCGGCTGTTTGCTTTAAGAATTGATACTTCCATTGTAATGGCAGGATCGAACCAGTATACGAAAATCTATAATGTAGATAAGAAAACCGGAAATACCATTACATTAAATGATTTATTTCAGAAGGATTCCGATTATCTGGACCGGATTTCAGAGGAAATAGAAAAGCAGATGAAGGAAAATATGGAAAAAGACAGTAACCTGCAATACTTCTTAGACAAGGATGTAGATGGCTACAGCTTTGATGGAATTAAGAATGATGTAAATTTCTATGTCAACAAAGAAGGAGAGTTGACCATTGTTTTTGATAAATATGAAGTAGCACCGGGTTATATGGGAATTGTAGAATTTACGATTCCGACCAGTGTGGTTTCTGATATTATAAAGGACGGATATCTGCAATAATATGACAAAGATGGTGCGTACTAGGCATTTATAGTAATCGAAAACTCCCCCGGATATTGGAAGAAATTTCAATATCCGGGGGAGTTCTTATGCTATATCATGAGATACTTTTATTTTTTGAAGTTAGCTCTCTTTCTTAAGGTCGGGTCAAGAATACGTTTACGGATACGTAAGGATTCCGGAGTAACCTCTAAGAGCTCGTCAACATCGATAAAGTCTAATGCCTGCTCTAAGGAAAGTATCTTCGGTGGAACTAGGGTCAGAGCTTCGTCTGCGGAAGAAGAACGTGTATTGGTTAAGTGTTTCTTCTTGCATACGTTTAATTCAATGTCTTCCGGTTTAGAGGAAGAACCGATAACCATACCGGAGTAAACCTTTACACCGGCTCCGATGAAGAGAGTACCACGCTCCTGAGCGGAGAACAGACCGTAAGTTACGGATTCGCCGGATTCGAAAGCAATCAGGGAACCAAGTTTACGATAAGCAATATCTCCCTTGTATGGAGCATAGCCATTGAAAATGGTATTGATGATACCATTTCCTTTGGTGTCGGTTAAGAAGTCTCCACGGTAACCGATAAGACCACGGGATGGAATGTTAAATTCCATACGGGTATAGCCGCCGCTGATTGGACGCATATCAACCATCTCACCTTTACGCTGGCTTAATTTATCAATAACAGTACCGGTGAATTCATCCGGAACGTCAACATAAGCTAATTCCATAGGCTCTAATTTCTTGCCGTTTTCATCGGTATGGTAAAGAACTTCAGCCTTGCTGACTGCAAATTCATAACCTTCACGACGCATATTTTCGATTAATACGGAAAGATGTAACTCACCACGTCCGGAAACCTTGAAGCAGTCTGCACTGTCGGTTTCTTCTACACGAAGGCTGACGTCGGTATTTAACTCACGGAACAGTCTGTCTCTTAAGTGACGGGAAGTAATGAATTTACCTTCCTGTCCTGCAAGCGGGCTGTCGTTGACCATGAAATTCATGGAAAGAGTAGGCTCGGAAATCTTCTGGAAAGGAATGGCAACCGGGTTGTCTGTTGCACAGATGGTATCACCGATATGGATGTCTGCAATACCGGAAATAGCAACGATAGAACCGATTTTCGCTTCCTTTACTTCTACTTTATTCAGACCATCAAATTCGTATAATTTGCTGATTTTGACTTTTTTCTGTTTGTCAGGCTCGTGGTGGTTTACTACGATAGCATCCTGATTTACCTTTAAGACACCGTTGTCTACTTTACCAACACCGATTCGTCCAACGTATTCATTATAATCAATGGTACTGATAAGAACCTGGGTGTTTGCATCCGGGTCACCGGTAGGTGCCGGAATGTAGTCGATAATGGTTTCGAATAAAGGAGTCATATCCTTGCGCTCATCATTTAAATTTCTCATGGCGTATCCATCTCTTGCAGAAGCGAAGATGAATGGGCAGTCTAACTGTTCGTCAGAAGCGTCTAAATCCATGAAAAGCTCTAATACTTCATCAATAACTTCTTCCGGTCTTGCTTCTGGACGGTCAATTTTATTGATACATACAATAACCGGCAGATTCAGTTCCAGTGCTTTCATAAGAACGAATTTGGTCTGTGGCATAGCACCTTCAAATGCATCTACCACAAGAATAACACCGTTTACCATTTTCAGAACTCGCTCAACCTCGCCACCGAAGTCGGCATGGCCAGGAGTATCAATGATATTGATTTTTACATCTTTGTAGAATACAGCAGTATTCTTAGAAAGAATGGTAATACCACGTTCACGCTCAATATCATTGGAATCCATGACACGTTCCTGGACTTCCTGATTGGCACGGAATACACCACTCTGTTTCAACAGCTCATCGACCAGAGTAGTTTTACCGTGGTCAACGTGGGCGATGATAGCTATGTTTCTAATATCGTCTCTTGTTGTTTTCATATAAAATCCTTCCTTCTATCAGTGCATAAAATTCAGTTTCTTCTTATATATAATGCCTGTCTATAAATGACCGGCGTTTTTATTCTATCACATATTGAAAAATACGCAAGTATTTCTTTCTTTACAGGAAATTGCTTTCCTGTAAAGAAAAAAACGCTCCGCGAGGATGCGCACTGCGGCGTATAAGGTAGATGTCGCAAGCGACCGCCGCAGGCGCGAGAATGTGCCAAGGCACATTCTTTGTTCAAGGACACAGCGCATATGCATGGAAAAGCGGCTTTATGCATAATATATCCAAAATGTTATCGACAGATTTTGATGAGTTTCATCTCATTGGAATGGTACTGTAAAAACGTTCGAAAACACACTAAATAAAGGAGAAAGATTCATGGCAGATAAGATTTTAGAAAACAACCAGGTATCCATTGTAGGGGAGATTATTTCCGATTTCCAATACAGTCATGAAGTGTATGGGGAAGGCTTTTATATGGTAGAGGTAGCGGTCAGCAGATTAAGTAATTTTTCCGACTACATTCCATTGATGATTTCAGAGCGTCTGATTGACACTTCGCAGAGTTACATAGGACAGAAGGTATATGTGACCGGACAGTTCCGTTCCTATAACAGACATGAGGAACTTAAGAACCGGCTGGTTCTCTCCGTATTCGTCCGGGAGATTGAGTTTATTGAAGAAGAGACAGAGGAGATGAAGAGCAACCAGATTCTTCTTGATGGCTATATCTGTAAAGACCCGATTTACCGTAAGACTCCTCTTGGAAGAGAAATTGCAGACCTGTTGGTGGCGGTAAACCGTTCCTATGGAAAATCAGATTATATCCCATGCATCTGCTGGGGAAGAAATGCAAGATTTGCCGCAAGATTTGAGGTGGGTGTGCATGTGCAGATCTGGGGCAGAATCCAGAGCAGGGAGTATGTCAAACGCTTAAATGAGGATGAGGTAGAGAAGCGTACCGCCTATGAAGTATCCGTGAGCAAAATTGAATATATGGAATAAAATAGTAGAAATAAAGAATAATTGAGAAAGCATGAAACATACAGACATTGCTTTTTATTGGAAATTGTGGTATCGTAAGTAAATCTGGGATAAAGAGTCCCTGTAAGAATTGGCATGGAGGTTTGTCATGGAAAAGGGTTCCGTACAGATTTATTATGGTGCAGGTCGTGGAAAGACCAATGCTGCACTGGGCAATGCGTTGCGGGCAGCCGGAGAGAATAAGAGTGTAATTATTATCCAGTTTTTAAAAGGAAAAACAGATGATCAGATTGCTTATATGAAGCAGTTAGAACCGGAAATCAAGGTATTCCGTTTTGAAAAATCAGAAGAGAATTATGATGAACTGCCGGAAGAAAGACAGGCAGAAGAGAAACTCAATATGAAAAACGGACTGAATTTTGCCAAGAAAGTGCTGGTTACCGGTGAATGCAATGTACTGATTCTGGATGAAGTTCTGGGCCTTATAGATGCCGGAGTAATTTCGTCGGAAGAATTAGAAGCTGTTTTAAAAGCAAAGATGGATGAAACAGAGGTTATTATGACCGGAAGGGTATTAGAAGAATCCATTCGCAGCTATGCAGATGAGATTTATAAGATTACTGCGGAAAAATAGGGAAGAAAATGTAAAATGTCCGCACAGGACGTTGACAGATAGTAGCAGCGGTGCTATATTGAGGTAAGAAATTTAATATATGAAGATAGAGGTTGCGTGAGACAAGAGTACTTGGTCGGATATGGCAGACATAAAAGAAGACATAAGGAAAGGGGAACACGCCGAAAGGTTATTTTCCTGCAAAGAATAATCTTGGGCATGGATTGAAGAAGTTCATGACTGTCATCTTGTAATAAGATGGGGCGCTATCGGTATGATCCATAATAATTTAAGTGGAATATCAACCGGCTCCCTGTGAGCCGGTTTTTTTATGCTGGTAATAAAAGCAAAACAAACGATATCTTCATACAATAAATAAGATACTTATAAAGTGGAGGAAAAAGAACATGTCTATTTACAAAGGTTCCGGAGTTGCAATTGTAACCCCAATGAAAGCAAATGAAGAAGTTAACTATGACAAATTAGCAGAATTAATTGAAGAACAGATTTCTGAAGGTACAGACTGTATCGTAATCGCAGGAACAACCGGAGAGAGTTCTACCTTATCCATGGAGGAACATCATAAAGTAATCTGTGCAGCAGTAGAATTTGCCAAACACAGAGTTCCGGTAGTAGCAGGAACCGGTTCTAACTCAACGGAGACAGCAATCCAGTTGACCAAAGAAGCAGAAGAAGCAGGAGCAGACGGAGCACTTATCGTAACTCCATATTATAATAAGGCAACACAGAAAGGTTTAATCGGACATTATTCTAAGATTGCACAGGAAACAAGACTTCCGATTATTATGTATAATGTACCGGGAAGAACCGGATGTAACCTTCTGCCGGAGACAGTTGCAGAATTATTCCGCACCCAGGAAAATATTGTTGGATTAAAAGAAGCAACCGGTAACCTTGCACAGGCATCTAAGACCATGTACTTAACCGATGGAAAGCTTGATTTATATTCCGGAGAAGACGGACTGGTTGTACCACTTATGTCCATTGGCGGAATCGGAGTAATTTCCGTATGGGCAAACCTTGCTCCGGCAAAAGTGCATAATATGTGTGAAAGCTTCTTCAAAGGAGACCTTGCAACAGCAAATCAGTTACAGAGAGAAGCCCTTCCATTGATTGATGCATTATTCTGTGAAGTAAACCCGATTCCGGTAAAAGAAGCATTAAATCTTATGGGCAAGAACGTCGGACCGCTTCGTTCCCCGCTTTGCGAGATGGAGCCAGCCAATAAAGAGAGACTGATTCAGGCAATGCGTACATATGGATTAAAATTAGTATAAGAAACTGGAGATGATAGAGATGACAAAAGTAATCATGCATGGCTGTAATGGAAAAATGGGTCAGGTAATAACCGGCCTGATTGCACAGGACGAAGATGTGGAGATTGTAGCCGGAATTGATACCTATGATGAGAAGAAAAATGATTATCCGGTATATAAGACCATCCGGGAATGCCAGATTGCAGCAGATGTTGTGATTGATTTTTCAAATGCGAAGGCAGTAGATGAACTGTTAAATTACTGTGGCGAGAAGAAGCTTCCGCTGGTACTTTGCACCACCGGTTTATCCGAAGACCAGCTGGCGAAAGTTACTGAGACCAGCAAAGAGACTGCAATTTTAAAATCTGCCAATATGTCACTTGGAATCAATACCTTAATGGATTTATTGCAGACTGCTATAAAGAAGCTTGCACCTGCAGGCTTTGATGTGGAAATCGTAGAGAAACATCATAACCAGAAGCTGGATGCGCCGAGTGGAACTGCTCTTGCATTAGCAGATGCCATGAATGAAGCTATGGACAATACCTATTCCTATAAATTAGACAGGAGCAGTGAGCGGAAGAAGAGAGATGCAAAAGAAATCGGTATTCAGGCAGTCCGTGGAGGAAGCATTGTTGGTGAACATGAAGTAATCTTCGCAGGAACTGATGAAGTGATTGAATTTAAGCATACGGCATATTCTAAGGCAATCTTTGGGAAAGGAGCTGTAGAAGCAGCAAAGTTCTTAAAGGGAAAACCTGCCGGAATGTATGATATGCATGATGTAATCCGTGCAGAGTAGAGTTGGGCACGCATATAATTACAAAATAAGAAATCCCCGGTATCGTATCCGAAAAAGTGATATGTACCCAGAATCCTGGACACATATTTACGAACTAGACTGAACACATGGATGCTATCCTGTATTGTACAGGCGGCATCCATTTTGTTTTTGCCTGAATTCTTTTGTTATTATAATAATCTATATATTCTTCAACCGCTTGTGAAAATTCTTCGAAAGAAGAATAGTTTTTTTCATAGCCATAATACATTTCATTTTTTAATCGTCC
>NZ_QTXS01000001.1:94967-176719 GCF_003461765.1 Roseburia sp. AF02-12
GATAAAGCATTCCTGCGCTGATTCCTGCTTCTATGGCAACTTTTCTCCTTGGTATACCTGCAATAACCATTAAAACCAGTTCAAGCTTTTCTTCTGGTGTCCACACTTTATTGAACACCTTATGTTTTAAAACTTCTGGACCATGTAAATCAACCAATCCAGACCATTCTCGTATATGTCTTTTGAGAGTATCTGGATTCGTACCCTCTGGGATATCTGGATACGAACCTGAATGATACAATTCAACACACATCAGTTTAAACTCATAACTATAACGCATAAAAACACCCTCCTTACTGGTTGTCCAGTAAAGAGGGTACATATCAAAGATATGATACCGGGGATTTAATATTTACGCATAGTTCGTTTTACAATAACTGGATACCTGCATCTGCTGCAGCCTTGCACATGTCTTCCGGCCAGAGAGAAGACTGGACTTCTCCGATATGGGCCTTACGAAGGAAGAACATACAGATACGGGACTGTCCGATTCCTCCACCGATGGTATATGGAAGTTTGCCATCAATGATTGCTTTCTGGAAAGGAAGCTTAGCACGTTCCGGGCAGCCTGCTTTATCAAGCTGTGAGAGCAGTGCAACCTTGTCTACACGGATTCCCATGGAAGATAATTCCAGTGCAATATCAAGGACAGGATAGTATACTAAGATGTCGGCATTTAAAGACCAGTCATCGTAGTCCGGGGCACGTCCGTCATGACGCTCGCCGGATTCTAAGACATCACCAATCTGTAAGATGCAGACAGCACCCTTTGCCTTGGTTATGTAATATTCACGCTCCTTTGGAGTATTTTCAGGGAACATATCCTCTAATTCCTGAGTGGTAATGAAGAAGATATCATGCGGAAGAATCTCTTCAATATAATCGTACTGGATAGCCATATATTTTTCTGTTTTACGAAGACATTTGTATACAGTACGGACAGTATCTTTTAAAGTTTCCATGCTGCGGTCTTTCTTTGCAATGACTTTTTCCCAGTCCCACTGGTCTACGAAGATAGAGTGGATATTATCTGCAATCTCATCGCGGCGGATAGCATTCATATCGGTGTAAAGACCTTCGCCCTCTTTGAAATCATAATGCTTTAAGGCATAACGTTTCCATTTAGCAAGAGAGTGAACAACTTCTGCTTTACGCTCATTCTGTTCTTTGATGGTGAACGTAACCGGACGCTCCACACCATTTAAGTTATCATTTAATCCGGAATCAGGGTCAACGAAAAGTGGTGCTGAAACACGGGAAAGGTTTAAACGCAGGGAAAGCAGATTCTGGAAGAAATCTTTCACTGTTTTAATCGCAATCTGTGTATCATGCAGGTTAAGTTGAGACTGATAATTTTTTGGTATAATCAGATGTTCCATAATAGCTCCTTTTTCATTTTAGTCTGCAATTATTATAGCACAGCAATCCGAGTTTGCAATGGATTATTTGTTTAAAAAAGAGTACAGAAGCGGATATAATTTATCACTGTGTTCAATATAACTTCCATGACCTTCTCCCGGAACAATAACCAGAGTGGCATGCTCAATATTTTCTGCAATCTTTTTTGTAACCTTTTTCTTGATTAAATCTTTTTCACCGGCTAAGACAAGGGTTGGAATCTTGATTTTATGTAAGTCCACCGGCTGGATATCTGGCTCATTGAGCATCATTGTGGAAAAAGGATTCGGATTCTTTTTGCATTCCCTGCGGATGCGGCGGTAGTCTCTTCCTTTGATGTCCTTTGGCGTCAGGTTTGCACCGCTGATCATAAGCTTGGAGAGCTTATCCGGGTATTTCGAAGCTAAGAGAAGTCCGACGATACCGCCGTCACTGAAACCATAAAAGAGAGGGGCCTTTAATTCTAAGGCATCAATAAAAGCTGCCATGTCGTCTGCCATATCCATGTAATGAAGTTCTTTTGGAGAAGCAGAAAGACCATGACCTCTGGAATCGATGGCATAAACGGTGTAATGTTCGGCAAGCTCCGGAATCAGTACATCAAAAATTTCGTGGGTTTCGCCATTTCCATGCACCAGCAGGAAAGGCTGCCCTTCGCCATATTTTTCATAATAGAGAATCTGACCATTTAATTGAATATACATAATGATTATCGTCCTTTAAAATTGATTATTTTGTCATTCTATTTTATAGTAAAGGTAATTCAACTTTTTTAGTGTAGCATTTTATAAAGGAGAAAACAAGATGGAGACAGAACATGTTATGCATACTTTTGCCCCGGTATACGATAAAAAATCCAGAGTATTAATCTTAGGCACGTTCCCGTCGGTCAAGTCGAGAGAGAACCGGTTTTACTACGGCCATCCGAGAAACCGCTTCTGGAAAGTAACGGCGGCAGTATGCGGCTGTGAGGTCCCGGAGACGATAGAAGAAAAGAAGGCATTTCTTCTTGAAAATCATATTGCTATCTGGGATGTTATTGCATCCTGCGACATAGCAGGATCTTCAGACAGCAGCATAACAAATGTTGTGGCAAATGATATTGAACGGCTGTTAACGGAGGCTCCCATCGAGGCTGTTTTCCTAAATGGCGCAAAAGCATACGAATTATTTATGAAATACTGTTCCTGTAAGGATAAGGCAGAAATCTGCAAGCTGCCGTCCACCAGTCCTGCCAATGCTGCATGGAGTCTGGAGCGGCTGATAGAAGAATGGAAGAAAATCAGGAGATAGGATGAAATGTATACAGACAGACAGTTAAAGATTATAGCGATCTTAAAAAGCGCAGATGACTGGATGAGCGGTTCCCTTCTGCGGGAAAATATCGGGGTGAGCAGCAGGACACTGCAGATGGATATTAGGGCAATCAATGAGAAACAGTCAGGAGAGCCTCTGATACAGTCTAATAATCGGCTGGGGTATCTTTTGAAAAATAAGATTGCATTAGAGCAGGAACAGAAAAGTTACGGACAGGAGAACTATGTGCATTCCAAGCAGATTATTACTTTGCTGCTGTTTGAAAAGGAGTATACCAGTATTGGAACGATTTCTGAGCGATTATTCCTTTCCCGGTCATCTGTAACTTCTGACCTGCCGCAGGTAAAGCGGATTATAAGCCGCACGCCGGGGGTAAATCTTTTGGTATCCGGACAATATGGACTTAAGATTCAGGCATCGGAGAATGTAAAGAGAATCATGTGCATGAAGACCATGCAGAGCAGACAGGATTATCATATGTTGTTTTCGGAAGAAGAGATGGAGCAGTTTGCAGAAAATCAGAAAAAGTTACAGGCTGTTCTGGCAGAAGTATTTACCAGAAACCAGTTTATCGTATCGGGAGAAGCCTATCATGATTTTGCACGTTATCTGGCAGTATGCATGATGCGAAGCCAGATGGGATTTCCGGTAACAGAGGAAGAGGATGGCACAACTGAAATGCCTGGCAGACTTTCTACTGAGCTGGTAGATGAAATCGAAAAGGTGTGCACCTATCGGTTTAAGGAGAAGGAAAAGCAGAATGTAGAGGCACGGTTAAAGGAATTGAATATGGTCTGTAAGGAGACGGACATTCAACTGGATATGCTGCAGAAATTAGAAGTATTTATCCAGCGGGTGCAGGAGGAAACCGGACTTAAATTGCAGGTGGAGCGGGACCTTTTAGAGGTTTTATCAGACCATGTGTCAAGAATGGAACTCCGGATTCAGAATGGACGTAATAATATCGGTAATCATACCAAAGAAATGGCAAAGCGGTATCCGCTGGAAATGCATCTTTTAAGAACCTGTTTAAGTCCTGTTTTAAATACAGAGATTCCGGATGCGGAAATGGGCTATCTGGTGCTTTATTTTGCATCTGCAATTGAACGTAACAGAAGAAAGCCGGATATTTTATTTATCAGTGACCAGAGTGCCAGCAGCATTTATAATGTACAGAATAAATTAAAAGGCTTCTTAGGGGAGCGAATCAGTGAGATAACAGTTATCCCGGAATATTTATTTGAACAGAGAAAGGAGTGGTATTGCCGGAATTACCAGCTTCGGATTACATCGGAAAAGGAGCTGGTATTAAAGGATGCTTCCTTTACTTATCTCGACCTCTTTGCAGACAATGAGCAGATTATGCGGCTGGGGAGAAATGTTGATAAGCTTGAAAATAACTACTGGAAGGAAAAGGAAGAAAAGCTCCGGAAAAAATATGGCACAAAGGACAGTCTGTATCTGATAGAAGAAGTGGCAGACTTTGATGATTTAAAGAAAAGAATCGGTTATGGATATCCGGAACAGAAGGTGTCGAAGGAGACCATCGGAAGCAGCCGTCTTTCTATGATTGACCATGAGCAGGATGGCAGAAATAAGATTTATCGTATTTATCTTAAAAAGCCATTTTCTTATGGCGGTAAGCAGATTACAGAAGTTATTGCGGCACATTATGGCGGAGAAGAGGATATGATAGAATTCTTTGACTATGTAAAAGAGCTGTTAGGTGGACAGAGCTAGGCAGAGGATTTCGCTATTAGTGACGCAAAAGTATAAATTTCCTGAAACATAAAAGCACGGTATAATAAGCTTAACAAAATAAATGCGGGTCATTTATGAAAGGAGAATGTTTATGGGAAAAAATTATGAGAAACTGGGAGATGAAATTATTACCCGGCTGGGAGGAGAACAAAATATTACCAAGCTGTTTCACTGTGCTACAAGACTTCGTTTTCAGCTTGCAGATATGTCTAAGGCAGACCTGGAAGGAATCAAGAAGCTGCCGGATGTCATGGGCGTAGTAGAAAGTGTTGGCGGTGTTCAGGTTATCATTGGAAATGATGTAGCATCCGCTTATGCTGCAATTGTAGCAAAGCATAAGATTGAAAACAGCGGTGATGGCAAGATGGTTGAAAAAGCAGATGCAGCACCGGAGAAAAATGGAATTGTATCAAAAATTCTCAATGTGCTTTCTGCCATTTTAGGACCGGCAATTCCACTGATTATGTGTAGTGGATTGATTTCAGCATTACTGATTATTTTAACCAAGTGCGGACTGAGTACAGAAGGCACAACCTATACCATCATCAGCATGGTTGGAAATGCAGCATTATATTTCCTGCCGGTATTACTGGCATATACTTCTGCCAAGAAATTCGGCTGTGATATTATGACCAGTGTTTTCCTTGGCGCAATTATGATTAGTCCGACATTGATTGGATTAACGGAGCAGGGAAGCTTTGTATCACTTTTTGGACTGCCGGTGAAAACAGTAAATTACAGCTCTACCGTAATTCCGATTATTTTAACTATCTGGATCTTCAGCTATGTAGAGAAGCTGGTAGTTAAAATTGTTCCAGCAGCAGTTAAATTTGTATTTAAACCGTTACTGTCTGTTATTATCATGATTCCAGTTATGTTATGTATTACCGGACCAATCGGAAGCTATTGTGGAGACCTTTTATGCAAAGCACTGACCGCAATCAATAACGTAGCACCTTGGTCTTCTGTATTAATTGTTGGCTGTCTTGCACCACTTTTAGTATTAACCGGAATGCATCTTGCATTGATTCCGCTTGTAATGTCCATGTTTGCAACAGCAGGATATGATAATATGTTATTCGTTGCATTTATCGGAATGAACTTCTCACAGTTCGGTGTAGCATTAGCTTGTATGTTAAAAACTAAAAATAAAAACCTTCGTACACTGGCATCTTCCTGTGCAATTACAGCATTCCTGGCAGGAGTTACAGAGCCTACCCTTTATGGAATCTGTGTACGAATGAAGAAACCTTTGATTGCTACCTGGATTGCATGTATCGTAAACGCAATCTTCTGCGCAATCTTCAGCGTAAGAGTATACAGCTTCGGCGCTCCATCCTTCTTTACAATGCCGATTTTCTTAAATCCAGATGGAACGATGAGTAACTTCTATTTTGCAATTGTTGCAGCAGCAATTACCATTGTAGTAAGCTTTGTATCAACCTGGGTATTAGGATTTGATGACAGCATTTATGGAGAGGAAGCAGCTTAATGGAAAAAAGTCTGAATGTAGTGGAAAAATTATCGGATCAGCTTTATGTGATTACGGAGACAGAGAGTGTGCATTGTTATCTTGTTATAGGAAGTGATAAGGCAATGCTCTTTGACATCGGCTATGGCTATGAAAATATTATGCCACTGGTTCGTACAATTACAGATTTGCCGGTTATGCTTGTGTTAAGCCACGGTGACCCGGATCATGGATTAGGAACAAAATGGTTTGATGAAGTCTGGATACATCCTTTGGACTGGGGAAAGCTTCTTTGGAATGACACTACAGAGATGCGTAAAAAAGCAATGGATTACAGGGTAAATAAAATGCCCTGGACAAAAGAACTGATACCGGAAGAGTTCCCAGAGTGGAGAATCAGCAGTAAGACGAAACCTCATTTTCTCTGTCATGGAGACAGGATTTCACTGGGAGATATTGAATTTATGGTATTACATACGCCGGGACATAGCTATGGACATATTATGCTGCTGGAAGAGGAGAAAAAATGGCTCTTTTCCGGAGACCAGATATCTGCACACAACATCTGGCATTTTCAGGGAAATGATGTGCAGGCTCCCTTCCGGAGTACACTTCACAGCTTGAAGGAGCTGGCATTAAAAGTAACAGAGGATTATAAAATTTATCCGGCACATGACATTATTCCGATTCAGAAAAATTATCTGACAGATTTGATAGACTGTTTCGAATGGGAACTGCAGGAGAATTATAAAAAGGATGCACCATTCCATTCCTTTGCAGGAGACGGCTATCAGCATTTTTATCAGACTGTAAATCTTATATATTCTGATGAGCGGCTGGGTGAATTCCTCGGAAGGAAAATAGAGCGATAGGGGGAGTGTAAGTGGAATTTAAAGAAAATTTCTTATGGGGCGTGGCCACTGCTGCGAACCAGTGCGAGGGAGGATATTTAGAAGGAGGAAAAGGACTTACCATACAGGACTATGTCAAAGGTGGTGGAATCGGAAAGCCACGGATGTTTCGCAGTACCATGGAAGAAGGAGCATTCTATCCGAGCCATGATGCGGTAGACCATTATCATCATTATGAGGAAGATATCCGCCTTTTGGCGGAGATGGGCTGCAAATGTTATCGCATGAGTATCAGTTGGGCAAGAATTTTTCCAACCGGATGCGAAGAGGAGCCAAATCAGGAAGGACTTTCTTTTTATAAAAACATCTTTACCCTGTGCAAATCCCATGGCATAGAGCCAGTGGTGACCTTAAGCCACTTTGAAATGCCATGGTATCTGGTAAAAGAAAAGGGCGGTTTTGCAAACCGGGAAGTAATTGATGATTTTGTTCGTTATGCCTGTTGTGTAATGAATTATTTTAAAGAAGAGGTACATTACTGGCTTTTATTTAACGAGATTAACTTTGGCGTAATGCCAATGGGTGCTTATAAGTCGCTGGGGCTGATTGATGGGAAATATCTCGGCGGGGAAGCATTTATTTCTCTTAAATCCATGACCGTAGACGAAAAAGTAAGATTCCAGGCATTACATCACCAGTTTATTGCCGGAGCAAAAACGGTGATAGAAGCAAGGAAAATCAGCCCGGAAATAAAGGTGGGCTGTATGGTTGGGCACATTACGCAGTATCCGCTGACCTGCCGGCCGGAAGATATGTTAGAGTGCCAGCACAAAGACCGGCTATTAAATAAATTTGCCGGAGATGTAGCCGTGTTCGGCAGTTATCCGTCCTATATGAACCGTTATTTTAAAGAACATCAAATTACGATTCAGAAGGAGCCGGAGGATGATGCAATATTAAAAGCCGGCTGCGTGGACTTCTACACCTTCAGTTATTACATGACAAACTGCGCTACGATAGATGTCGCAGCAGAGCAGACCGATGGAAATCTTTTAGAGGGAGCCAAGAATCCGTATCTGACCGCTAGTGAATGGGGCTGGCAGATAGATCCGAAGGGACTGCGCTATACATTAAATGAACTTTGGGACCGCTATCATCTTCCAATGATGGTGGTGGAAAATGGATTTGGTGCACCGGATGAAGTCGATGCAGATGGAAGCATCCACGATGATTACCGTATTTCCTATCTCAATGACCATATCGCAGCAATGGGTGAGGCAATCGAGGACGGTGTAGACCTGTTCGGCTATACCATCTGGTCAGCCATGGATCTTGTCAGTGCCGGAACCGGCGAAATGAAAAAGCGTTACGGGCTCATTTATGTGGACAGACATGATGACGGCAGCGGAGATTTTAAGAGAATCCCAAAAGACAGCTATTACTGGTATGCAAAGTGCATTCAGGAAAATGGAAAAAATATTACCGCATAAAGGATTGTGGAGATAAAAAGTAAGATGCGTACAGCGGGTATTGGGTATGCATCTTACTTTTTTACGCTGCAACGCATCCGTAAGAAGCTGCCGGTGGCAGGTTCTGCAGGTGAGTAGCGAGAAATCTGGGGGGCTGTTAGAAAATTTGACACAATAGAAAATGCATGATAAATTTACTCTGAAAAAAGAGAAAGAAGGAAGAAGCACATGGAGAAAATCGCAAGCTTTACAATTGACCATATTAAACTGCAGCCGGGTGTCTATGTATCAAGAAAGGATGCAGTAGGAGACAGTACAGTAACAACCTTTGATTTAAGAATGACATCACCAAATGATGAACCGGTTATGAATACCGCAGAGGTGCATACCATAGAACATCTTGGTGCAACCTTTTTAAGAAACGACGCAGAGTATGCCAGCAAGACCGTATACTTTGGACCAATGGGCTGCCGGACCGGCTTTTATTTATTGCTGGCGGGAGACTATACATCCAAAGATATCGTGCCACTGATGATTCGCATGTTTGAGTTCATCCGTGACTTTAAAGGTGAGGTACCGGGCGCAAGTCCAAAAGACTGCGGCAACTATCTTGATATGAACCTTGGTATGGCAAACTATCTGGCAGACCGCTATTTAAATAATGTGCTCTATCATATTGATGATGCACACCTGAATTATCCGGCGTAGAGGATGCTTGGAAAATTGGCTTTAAAGCAGATATGAAAAATGTATTGCGTAATGCATAAGTAGGAAATCAGCAGAAAGAGGAAAGAAAACATGAGTAAAATCGGAATTATCGGAGCTATGGAATTAGAAGTAGCAACATTAAAGAAAAATATGGATACAGACCAGATTACAAAGAAAGCCGGTATGGAATTCCATGAGGGCAATTTAAACGGAATGCCGGTAGTAGTGGTACAGTGTGGCGTAGGAAAAGTAAATGCAGGAATGTGCGTGCAGATCCTTGCAGATTTATATGATGTAACACATATTATCAATACCGGTGTAGCAGGCTCTTTGAATCCTGCATTGGATATCGGAGATATTTTAGTATCTAAGGATGCTATTCAACATGACATGGATGTGACACCATTAGGCTATGCAAAAGGACAGATTCCGGGATTAGAGCAGCTTGCTTTTGTGGCAGATGAAAAGTTGTGTAAGACTGCTGTAGAGGTATGTAAAAAAGTAAATCCGGATATTCATGTAACAGAAGGCCGCGTAGTAAGTGGAGACCAGTTTATTTCCAGCAAAGAGATAAAGGATGCATTGATTGCAGAATTTCATCCGGACTGCACGGAAATGGAGGGAGCTTCCATCGCGCAGGCAGCAACTTTAAATAACATCCCATATGTAGTCATTCGTGCAATTTCAGATAAAGCAGATGGCTCTGCACAGGAGGATTATCCAACTTTTGAAAAGAAAGCAGCAGAGCATTGTGCAAAGTTAGTACAGGAAATGATGAAGGAGCTGTAAGAATCTTTGAATTGGGTAAAAAACCGCAGAAATGCCAGCCTTTTACCCTGACAAGAGTCAGCGAAGCCAGAATTCCCAGCTCCTCCAGGAATCCGCAAAAAAAATACAACCCGGATATTTGTAATGCCCCTAAAACTATGCTTTTTAGGAAGCAACAAATATCCGGGTTGCATTTTTGCAGTCATCTTACATAAATTTCATAAACATATTCAAAAACCGTAAATAGTCATCATAATTAAAGAAGCGGTCAAGAATATCCTGCAGGGCATCCTGTTCAAGGGAATCCCACTGGTCAACAGAAAGGGAATTATCTGCAGTGCCTGCATTGTAGGCAGCATTGCTGTTCGCACTTGCAGCAACGGCTGTTCCGTCCGGAAGAGTGACACCTTCCTGCATATAGCCGGTAATCTTGGCTACATAATTCTGGGTTTCTTTAAATGGAGGAATTCCACCGTATTTTGCTACGTTGCCGCTGCCTGCATTGTAGGCGGCAAGAGCAAGGGAGGTATCTCCGTTGTATTTATTTAAAAGCTCGCTGATATATTTGGCACCTGCCATAATATTCTGTTCCGGGTCATAAGGGTCGGTACAGCCAAAATAAGAAGCAGTGGAAGGCATTAGCTGCATGATGCCCATGGCTCCTGATTTTGAAGTGGCATTTGCCTGAAAATTGGATTCCTGCTTTGCCATGGCGGTCAGAAGAGAAACAGAGACACCATAGGTATCGGCGGCTTTTTGAAAGATAGATGCAAGGGAATTGTTGCCTGCATTATTTAAATAGGATTCAAAATTATTTACACCGTTTACAGAGGTTGTGGAAGCAGCGGTACTTCCAAGCGCAGCGGTAATCGGATCAATCTGCATGAATAGAACTCCTTTCATAATCTGAAATTCTTTTTTCTCATTAAGATGCGAATTCCAGGCTGTGTATTAAAATTACAATTTATGCTAGTATAGCATAAAAAACTTGTTTTTTGAAGTCTCATATTGTAGAGTTATTGTGTTTCATGTAGAAAGGGCGAATTAGAAAGAAGGATTACAGAATGAAACAAAATGGCTATGTCAAAGCAGTGAAAGCAGCATTTCCGTATACGATACCGGTATTGACAGGTTATCTTTTTATAGGAATTGCATTTGGCGTGATGTATCAGGAAAAAGGCTACAATTTTCTTTGGGCAATCCTGATGAGTATCTTGGTGTACGCCGGAAGCGGACAGTATCTGGCGGTTAATTTCTTTGCACCGGGAGTCAGTTTCCTGCAGATTATATTCTTAGAATTTATGGTAAATATCCGGCATGTCTTTTATGGACTGTCTTTAATAGAAAAATTCCGTGATATGGGAAAAAAGAAATTATATATGATTTTTTCCCTGACAGATGAGACCTATTCCTTATTCTTTATTACAAAAGTGCCGGAGGGCGTGGATGAGCACAAATTCCTATTCTCCATAGCATTGTTAGACCAGCTTTACTGGATTACTGGCTCGGCTATCGGAGCCATTGCCGGAACGCTGATTCCGTTTGACACAACGGGTATTGATTTTGCCATGACAGCATTGTTTGTCGTAATTTTTGTGGAGCAGTGGCTGACCAGCAGGAATCATTTGCCGGCGCTGACCGGAATTGCAGCATCTCTTATCTGCCTGCTTATCTTTGGTAGTGATAATTTCATTCTGCCATCCATGATTTGTATTATGATAATTCTGTTATCCGGTCGTAAGGTGATGGAAGAAAAGGAGGTAGCGGAAAATGCCGATTAGTGTGGAACGGTCATTATTAATTATTGTGGTTTGTGGATTGGTTGTATTTACAACAAGGGCAATTCCGTTTGTATTATTCAGCGGGAAAAAAGAAATCCCGGAAATCGTAAAATATCTTGGAAAAGTGCTGCCGCCTGCAGTTGTGGGAATGCTTGTTATTTATTGCTTAAAGGCAGTAAATGTAGTGAAGTTTCCATTTGGTCTGCCAGAATTTATTGCAGTTTTCGTAGTTATCGTTTTACATGTGTGGAAAAGAAATAATTTACTGAGCATCGGTGTGGGAACCGTGCTTTATATGGTGTTGATACAGACAGTATTTGCGTGATGTTAAAGAAATCTTAAAGACTTGGTGCCTTGGTTCTTAAAGGTTCATTCGATACAATAATGGTGTACTTGGAAAGGGGAAAAGAAAATGTATAACATATTGATATGTGATGATGAACCGGATATCGTGTCCGCGTTAAAAATCTATCTTGCATCGGATGGCTATGGAATTTACGAGGCTTATAACGGTCGGGAAGCAATTGAAATGATGCAGAAAACAGAGATACATCTTGTGCTCATGGATATTATGATGCCGGAAATGGACGGCATCCAGACCATGGTGAAGATTCGTGAGAACAGCAATGTCCCTGTGATTTTCCTGACTGCAAAAAGTGAAGACAACGATAAGGTTTTAGGACTTATGGTGGGAGCAGATGATTATATTACCAAGCCATTTAATCCGGTGGAGGTTCAGGCAAGAGTAAAATCCCAGCTGCGCCGTTATATGCAGCTGGGAGGTGGAAACATGACAAAGAAGAATCTTGCCATCGGTGGCATTGAATTAGATGATAGTGCCAAGGTTGTGACGCTGGATGGAGATGCGGTGAGTCTTACCCCTACAGAGTATGATATTTTGAAACTGTTTATGGAACAGCCCGGAGTTGTATTTTCTCCAAAGGATATCTATCGCAAAGTATGGAAAGATGCGCCGTTTGGCTCAGAAAGTACAGTGGCAGTGCATATTCGCCATCTTCGGGAAAAATTAGAGTATGACCCTGCAAATCCACGGTATTTAAAAGTGGTGTGGGGACAGGGCTATAAGATGGAAAGAGGAAACACGCCATGAAAAAGAAAAAAAGAGGCATCAGAAGAGCAATTGCAGTCATTGCATTTATTCAACTGACTTCAATTGCATTTTTATCTGCAGTATTTACGCTGGAAACGATAGACAGCCAGATCTATCGAAACAGCCAGGAGGAAACAGCGGCAGACTTTCAGGAGCATATTGGCTCCTATCTGGCAGCAGAAATTTTTTCAGACTTTGTAAATTATGATATAGAGGATGCGCGGTCTTTTGCATACAGCCTGGCTGATGAGACGAACTTTAATTTTTATGTATTTAAAAAGAGTGTAGATACTTCCGTGGAACGAATCTGTACCATAGAAAACGGAAATCTGGCAAGCGTCATTCCGGAATACATGGCAATCGTGGGAAATTATGACAGTTATTGCTATCCGGGAATTTCCATAGATGTTTTAAACAGTCCGGAGCAGATATTTACGGAAGTAGAAGAACAGGATGCAAATCTTTCAAGAGGAGATATTTATGCAGTGGCATTCTTCCCGCTGGGGGATTTGACTTATCATGATGATTTGTATTTTAAAATGAAATATATTGATTTTGCATATAAGGTCCGCTATGCAATCTTTGCGGTACTTGCAGGAAGTACGATTGGAGCAGTTATTTTACTGGTTACGCTGGTACGGACTGCCGGAAAGAAGGATGAAGAGGGCAGGATACAGAAAAGTTTTATCGATAAGATTCCATTGGAACTTTATGGACTGATGCTTTATATTGTTGAAGCCGGTGTGGCAGGATTTTTTGGAAACATATGGGGATTTTACGGAACGAACATAGGCTCCCTTGCTGCCATTGTGATACTGGCAGTATTGACAGCGACCCTGCTTTTAGCATTGCTCATGAGCTGCTCAGTAAGGCATAAGACAAAGACGCTGTGGAGCAACACGCTGTTATGCCGGTTTGTAAAATGGCTGAAACAGGCATTGTCTTATATTAAAAAGCATATGCCGTTTATTTATAAAGGTGTAGTGATTGCACTGGGCATTATATTTATAGAATTTATCGGTATTCTGATACTGGAAGGCAGTTACAACTGGGAGGGAATTTTCCTGGTATTTCTGGTAGAAAAGGCAGCACTTTTCCTGATATTCTGCATCATACTGGCAAATCTCAATCAGTTGAAGCAGGGTGGTGAGAAGATTGCAGAGGGTGACTATGATTATCAGATGGACACCAGCCATATGCGTGGAGAATTTAAAAATTATGCAGAGCATCTGAATCAGATTGGAAGCGGAATGCAGACAGCACTGGATGAGCGGATGAAGAGCGAGCATTTTAAAACAGAGCTGATTACCAATGTATCCCATGACATTAAAACACCGCTTACTTCTATTATTAATTATGTGGATTTGCTGACCAAAGAGGATGTGGAAAATCCGAAGGTGCAGGAATACTTAGAAGTGCTGACACGACAGTCTACCCGCCTGAAGAAATTGATTGAAGATCTGATTGAGGCATCCAAAGCTTCATCCGGAGTGCTGAAGGTGAACTGGGAGAAATGTGTACCGGAGGTATTGCTGACACAGGCAGCAGGCGAATATGAAGAACGGCTGGAACAAAAGAATCTGGAACTGGTGATTCATCATCCGCAGGAAGAGCTTGTTGTTCTGGCAGATGGAAGACATCTGTGGAGAGTTTTTGATAATCTGCTGAGCAATATTTATAAATATGCACAGCCGGGAACCAGAGTATATCTTGACCTGGAGCAGGATGAGAAAAATGTTTCCATCATATTCCGTAATGTTTCTAAGAATCCTTTGCATATGAGCGGAGAGGAATTACAGGAACGCTTTGTCCGGGGAGACAGCTCAAGAAATACGGAAGGAAGCGGACTTGGATTATCTATCGCACGGAGCCTGACAGAACTTATGAATGGAACGTTCGGGCTGCTTATCGATGGGGATTTCTTTAAAGTGACGCTGACATTTCCACATCATGTGGGAAATGAATCATAATTGAGAAAAAGTCTTAAGATACAATATAAAAATGATAATGACGGGTTGACAAGTCACAATGGGAATTTTAGAATACTACTTAGCTGAGGCAAGAGGTCTGCGGCGGGAAGCCTGCAGGCGAGAAGGAGACTAACTATTATGAAGAAAGAACCATTTGTGACAAAAGAACAGATTGAAGAAATTGTAAAAACATATCCGACACCGTTTCACCTTTATGATGAAAAAGGCATCCGTGAAAATGCAAAGGCAGTAAAAGAGGCGTTTGCATGGAATCCGGGATTCCGTGAGTATTTTGCTGTAAAGGCAACCCCGAACCCATTTATCTTAGATATTTTAAAAGAGTATGACTGCGGCTGCGACTGTGCATCCCAGACAGAGCTGATGTTAGCTGATTCCCAGGGCTTTGACGGAAAGCATATTATGTTTTCTTCCAATGATACTCCTGCATATGAATATAAATTTGCAGACAAGATTGGCGCAATCATCAACCTGGATGACTTTACCCATATCGACTTCTTAGAGAAGACAATCGGAAAGATTCCGGAGACCATAAGCTGCAGATACAATCCGGGCGGAGTGTTCAAAATGAGCAACGGTATCATGGATAATCCTGGAGATGCAAAATACGGATTTACAACGGAGCAGTTATTTGAAGGCTTTAAGATTTTAAAAGAAAAAGGTGCAAAGAATTTTGGTATCCACGCATTTTTGGCAAGTAATACGGTAACCAACGAGTATTATCCGATGCTTGCAAAACAGCTTTTTGAAGTAGCTGTTAAATTAAAAGAAGAAGTAGGCTGCCATATCAGCTTTATCAACCTTTCCGGTGGAGTTGGTGTGAACTATACACCAGACCAGGAACCAAACGACATCCGTGTTATCGGCGAAGGCGTACACAAGGTTTATGATGAAATTTTAGTTCCGGCAGGTATGGGCGATGTAGCTATCTATACTGAGATGGGCCGTTTTATGTTAGCACCTTATGGATGCCTTGTGACGCAGGCAATTCATGAGAAACATACACACAAGGAATACATTGGTGTAGATGCCTGTGCAGTAAACCTGATGCGCCCTGCAATGTATGGTGCATATCATCACATTACCGTGCTGGGCAAGGACAACAGCGTATGCGACCACAAATATGATGTAACCGGTTCTCTTTGTGAGAACAATGATAAATTTGCCGTGGACCGTATGCTGCCGAAGATTGACATGGGCGATTATCTGGTAATTCATGATACCGGAGCACATGGTTATTCCATGGGTTATAACTACAATGGTAAATTAAAATCCGCTGAGTTACTTCTGAAGGAAGATGGTTCCGTACAGCTTATCCGTCGTGCAGAGACACCGAAGGATTATTTTGCAACATTTGACTGCTTTGACATTTTGAAAAATATGAAAGACCCGGAAAAATAAACTTGCAATCTATTAGAAAATATGATAAACTTTCATTTGTTCGGTTCGACGGAACCGAATAAATGCCGGCGTGTCGGAATGGCAGACGAGGCAGACTCAAAATCTGTTGTGGGCAACCACGTGCGGGTTCAAGTCCCGCTGCCGGCATTAAAATTTTGGAAAAGAATCGACTACTGGTCGGTTCTTTTTTTACGCGAGTAGCGAGAAAAATCTGGGAGAAAAGAAGGAGCCAAGCTCGCTTTGGCGAACTTCTTTTCTGTTCAGATTTGGCGAGCACCGCGATAACTCGAGAAACTCGCTAAGCGTGTTTCCCGTAGTTACGCGAGTAGAAGGTAAGGAGAATTACATGGAACAGACCAATGACAGAACATTTTTAGAAACAGAACCGGTAGGAAAGCTGTTATTAAAACTGGCATTGCCTACCGTTGCAGCCCAGTTGATTAATATGATGTATAACATAGTAGATCGTATGTACATCGGCCATATTCCGGGGGATGGTGCAATGGCACTAACCGGAGTTGGTGTATGCATGCCGCTTATTATGGTAGTATCTGCGTTTGCAGCACTGATTAGCAATGGTGGTGCTCCACGGGCAACCATATTTATGGGAAAAGGAGAGAAGGACAAGGCGGAAAAAACGCTGGGGAACTGTTTTTGCACCCAGATTATTGTATCGCTGATACTGACTGCATTTCTGCTGGCTGGAAACAGAGGCTTTCTTCTGGCATTTGGAGCCAGCGAAAATACAATTTCTTTTGCTGCTGATTATATGAATATTTATGCTATAGGAACGATTTTTGTGCAGTTGACCCTGGGGATGAATGCATTTATTACGGCGCAGGGATTTGCCAGAACCAGTATGCTGTCGGTACTGATTGGTGCAGTGATTAACATTGTGCTGGATCCGGTATTTATCTTTGGATTTGGAATGGGTGTAAAAGGAGCAGCGCTGGCAACGGTTCTTTCCCAGGCATGTTCCTGTATCTGGGTGCTGGCTTTCTTATGCGGAAAGAAAACGCATCTTCGCCTGAAAGGAAAAAATATGGTTTTGCAGGCAAATATTATTTGGCCGAGTATTGCACTTGGAACAGCAATGTTTATTATGCAGGCAAGCGAGAGCGTGATTTCAGTCTGCTTTAATTCTTCGTTATTACGATATGGCGGAGATATGGCAGTAGGAGCCATGACCATATTAACCAGTGTCATGCAGTTTGCACTACTTCCGTTACAGGGATTGGGTCAGGGAGCGCAGCCGATTATCAGCTATAATTATGGAGCCAAAAGAGCAGACAGGGTAAAAGAAGCCTATTTTTTATTATTGAAAATTGATGTTGGATTTTCCTTTGTTTTGTGGGCATTGGTGATGGCATTTCCAAGAGCATTTGCAGCCATGTTTACCTCGGATGAGGCACTGATTGCATATACGGGAAATGCACTCCGGATTTATCTTATGGCAATTATGATATTCGGAATCCAGATGGCGTGTCAGATGGCATTTACATCACTGGGAAAAGCAGTATCTTCCATTATTGTAGCGGTCATGCGTAAATTCGTATTATTACTGCCGCTTATTTATATTATGCCGCACATTTTTACCGGCAATCAGGCAATGGCAGTTTATATGGCAGAGCCGGTAGCGGATGTGCTGGCGGTAAGCTTTACGTCTGTACTGTTCTATTTCCAGTTCCGCAAGGTGCTGCGTCAGATAGAAGAATAGTTCAAAAAGAGCCTTTTTGAGGCTCTTTTTCGTTGACAATAAGTTATCATATATGATAACATAGAGACAGTTGTTGAGGTGAGAAATGGAGAAGAATAAGAGCAGGGAGCAGTCGACGCGTTCGGATGTGGTGCGTCAGTTGAAGGCGGTGCGCAAGGAACAGCATATTACCCAGGAAGTGCTTGCAGAGCGGGCAGGCACGAAGAAATCCAATATTTCCAGATTGGAGAGCGGAAGATATAATCCAAGTCTGGATTTTCTAGTGAAGGTAGCAGGCTGTCTGGGGAAGACCGTAGAGATTCAGATTATGGACAAATAGAAGGAGACAGGGTATTATTATGAAGAAGAACAAACCGAAGACCATGGGGAAAAATATTGACCGGGATGTGGAATTATGCAGAACTACCAATGCCAGAGTCAGCAGTCAGATGATGCGGACACTGGTAAGCCATGAGATCCCATTTACACAGAACTGGGTGAGAGTTCCATTTTATAAGAGAGTTGCTTATAATGGGGCGAAGGAAGTCTGCGTTATCAGCACACATTATAACCAGTATCAGCGGGCGAGAAGAGTATTAGACCATATGGAAGTGGTATATCGGGAACGCATGATTTTGCATGCGGTATAAGACAGGAGGAAAAAGAGATGGAGAGCTTAACAAAGCAGTTTCCGGATAAGGAGACCTTTGACAAATTCTTTGTAGAGAATTTCAAGACCATGACTTACGAAGATGTAAAAGAAGGCTTAGAGGAATTAGTCAAGGCAGAAGGATTAAATATATTTCAGGATGATTATGTGAAAAATGTACGGAAAGAGGATTTTAAAGAGCATCTTTCCAAGGGCGCACGATTTGAATTTGAAAATGCCATGACAGAAGCATTTTACGATAAGAATCCGGAAGTATATGAGGCGGCATTTGGACTTTACGAAGAAGTACCAAAGCAGGCAATGGCAATTACTGAGACTTTTCACCGCACGTATCAGGAGATATATGAAGAAAGTTTAAATTGTATGTTTGATGCAGTGATAGCTCCGTTGTTATAAGAAAAAATTTTTCGGATATTTGAATGTATAATCCACTTTTTTAGAATAGCAGATTCTGACTGTGATTCTAAGAAAGTGGATTTTTTCGTTGTCAGGCATTCATAAGAAAATGCTGGTGGCAGGTTTTGTAGGTGTAATTTGGAAAGCGTACTTCCTGACTTTAGAAAAATTTAATTTCAAAAAGTGAAAAGATTGTGCTACCATTACAATAAGCAGGTAACAGGTGATTGTGAAGGGGATAGATTTTGTCCTGAAAATATTACGGGATGCACAGAGGGATTATCTTTATTCGATATGAAATGCCGATCGTTCTTAGAATGCGTGTTTTTCTTGTTTGTAAACTGTCTTTCCGGTTGCTTTGGCGGAATAGCTGCACTGTCCGTCGAAGGCAGATGCCACATAATGCCTGCAAGGGACACTGGGAATTTCGATATTATATGTAATCGCATCTGGCAACCGGCACAAATTCACATCCTTGTTCAGTAGTGCCTCGCTGGTGCATCCGTGCACCAGCGTTGCCTGTTGCCAGACGAAATTCCAAGTGTCCCTAAACAGCCCTTATCAGGCATCTGTATTTCGACGAACCGTGTAGCTCTTCTGACAAACATTGGAAAGACGGTTTTTATAACAACAAGGAA
This sequence comes from Roseburia sp. AF02-12, assembly GCF_003461765.1. Taxonomy (NCBI): domain Bacteria; kingdom Bacillati; phylum Bacillota; class Clostridia; order Lachnospirales; family Lachnospiraceae; genus Roseburia; species Roseburia sp. AF02-12. The sequence goes on from NZ_QTXS01000001.1 coordinate 114,392, forward strand.
AACACGTATTTTAGAACCATGGCATTTCATAGCAGAAGATAATCCCCTGCGCATCAGCGTAATATAATTGGAACAAAGTTCGCTATCCCGTTTGCACAATCACCTGAATAACCAGAATAAAAGGAGGAAGCTATCAAATGGCATTTGTATCCTTTCAGAATGTAAGTAAAGTATATAAAACCGGAGAAGTTACGATAGAAGCATTACATGATGTGAATTTTGAAATAGAAAAGGGAGAATTCTGCGTTATCGTAGGAGCGTCCGGAGCAGGAAAGACAACAATATTAAATATATTGGGAGGAATGGATTATCTGACCACCGGAAAAGTATATCTGGATGGAGAAGAAGTCTCAGCATATAATAAGCGGCAGCTTACCAGTTACCGGAGATATGATGTGGGATTTGTATTCCAGTTTTATAATCTGGTGCAGAATCTTACAGCATTGGAAAATGTTGAACTTGCAGCACAGATTTGCAAGGAACCGTTAGATGCAGCAACAGTTTTAGAAGAGGTGGGCTTAAGTGAACGGAAAGCCAATTTCCCGGCACAGCTATCCGGTGGAGAACAGCAGAGAGTGGCAATTGCGAGAGCACTGGCAAAGAATCCGAAGGTGCTGCTTTGTGATGAACCGACAGGCGCACTGGATTATAATACCGGAAAAGCCGTTTTAAAACTGCTGCAGAACACCTGCAGAAAACAGGGCAAAACCGTCATTGTAATTACACATAATCAGGCACTGACTGCAATGGCAGACCGTGTCATTACCGTAAAGAGCGGAACCATTCAAAAGATAGAGAAAAATGAACATATCGTGGATGTCGATGAGATTGAATGGTAGTCCATGTGGAAAAGAAAGGGTTTGAAATATGAAATCCATGATGAAGAGAAATACATTTCGTGAGATAAAGAAAAGCTTTGGAAGATATTTTGCTATCCTTGCCATTATTGCACTGGGTGTTGCATTTTTTTCCGGCCTTAAGATTACCCAGTCGGTCATGGTGCATTCTGCGGATGTCTATTTAAAGGATTTGCAATTCTATGATTATCGTCTGGTATCCACACTTGGCTTTACAGAAGAAAATGTAGAAGCACTGGCAGAAAAAGAAGATGTCCGGGCGGCAGAGGGTGCCATATCGGCAGAGGTTCTTTATAAGGATGCCGGAGAAAATGAGCGCGTTATCAAGATGCATTCCATCACAGAGAAGGTCAATAAACTGAAGCTGATTGCCGGAGAAATGCCGCAGTCCGCTGATGAATGTGTGGTAGATTCCGCACTTTTTTCAGAAGATGCCATTGGAAGCAAGCTGGTTCTTTCGGAAAATAATACAACAGATGATTTAGATAAATTTGCATACAAAGAATATACGATTACCGGACTGGTACAGTCACCGTGCTATATCCAGTTTGAACGTGGCAATACATCCATTGGAAATGGCAGAATCAGCGGATTTGCCTATATATTAAAAGATGGATTTGCAGTAGATTATGACACAGAAATCTATATTAAATTTGATGAAGATTATGACATCTATTCCGATGAGTATGATTCCTATATGGACGCAAAGGAAGCAGACTGGGAGGCCTATACAAAGGAACAGGCAGATATCCGTTATGAAAAGATTGTAAAAGACGCACAGGACGAACTGGATGAGAAGAAGGAAGAGTTAGAGGAAAAGCGGGCAGAAGCGGAAGTGGAATTAGAATCGGCAAAGCAGCAGCTTACGGATGGAGAAACAGAGATCTCCGATGGAAAAAATCAGATTGCTTCTGCAAAGACCGAGCTTTCTGCTAAAGCATCGGAGTTGCAGTCCGGGAAGGATGCATTGTCTTCTAAGGCGGCAGAATTAGAGAGCGCATCGCAGCAGATTTCCGGGCAGGAAAGTGCACTGGCAGCAAAAAAGGCAGAGTATGAGCAGGGATTGAATGCTTATTTGGCAGCAAAGCAGCAGGTGACAGATCAGAGAAACAGCCTTGAGGCTGCAAAAGCACAGTTGACGGAAAATACTCCGGGCTATGAAGAGATGCTGGCACAGATTGAAGCTGGTTTAACGGAGGTTGCCGGTGCAGAAGCAGAATTAAATGCAAAGAATGCGGAATTAGAAGCAGCCGCAGGTCAGCTTTCTTCTGCGGAAAGCCAGCTGGCAGCCGCAAAGCAGCAGATAGAAGATGGAAAAAATGCACTGGCAGCTGCCGAGGCAGAGCTTACGGATGGGGAGAAGCAGCTTGCGGCAGCAAAAGAACAGATAGAAGAAAAAGAAGATCAGCTTGAGGCTGCAGAAACAGAGCTGGCAGACGGCTTATTGCAGTATCAGGAGAATCAGAGTGAATTTGATGAGCAGATGCAGGATGCGGATGACCAGATAGCAGATGCACAGAGTAAGATAGATGAAATCGAGAAACCAGAGACTTATGTACTGGACCGGAATACCAATGTGGGTTATGTGTGCCTGAAAAATGATTCCGGTGTAGTAAAAGGAATTGCCAATGTATTTCCTGTATTCTTCTTTCTGGTGGCAGCGTTAATCTGCATGACGACCATGAATCGTATGGTAGAAGAACAGCGGACACAGATTGGAGTATTAAAGGCACTGGGTTTTAGTGAAGGAAAGATAATGGGAAAATATCTTTTCTATTCCGGCTCTGCAGCCATCAGCGGAACGTTAATCGGCTATGTGCTGGGAATCCATTTCTTCCCGTTAGTCATCATAACCGCCTATGGAATTGTCTATAAAATGGGTGGGATTTATTATGTGTCTGACCTGCCACTGGCACTGGTTTCACTTACCGTTGCAGTACTTTGCTCCGTTGGGACGACCTGGCTGTCCTGCCATAAAGAGTTAAAAGAAGTGGCGGCAGATTTGATGCGGCCGAAAGCACCAAAAGCCGGAAAACGTGTATTCTTAGAGCATGTACCATTTATCTGGAAGAGACTTAAATTCTTGCAGAAGGTATCCGTAAGAAATATTGTCCGCTATAAGAAGCGTTTCTTTATGATGGTAATCGGAATCAGCGGCTGTACGGCATTGCTGGTGATGGGCTTTGGTGTAAGAGATTCTGTAGTGGCAGTGGCAGACCAGCAGTATGAAGAAATCCAGCTTTACGACATCGGAGTTACATTAAAAGCTGGAAAGATGCCGGGAGAGGCCGACCTTAAATCTTTAGATTCTGCATTGGAAAAGGAAAATGCAGCAGGCATGTATGCCATGGAAAAGACCATTGACCTGGTGACAGATAAAGGAACTAAGTCGATTCATATGGTGGCAGTGGAAAATCCGGATGAAGTAGGAGACTTTATTTCGCTGCATACAAAGAAACAGGAGCCGATTGCTTATCCAAAAGAAGGAGAAGCAGTACTTTCGAAGAAAGTGGCAGAAACCTATGCAGTCAAAAAAGGCGATACGATTCTGCTGCGTGACAGTGACAACAATGAGATGCACTTAAAAGTCACCGGAATCTGTGAGAATCATATTTATAATTATGTATACATTGCACCGGAATCCTATGAAAAACAGATTGGGGATGTGGTATTTAAAAACGTGTATGTGAGACTGCCGGATGCGTCAGATATTCATGAAGTGAGTGCGGTACTGATGAAAGCAGATGGTGTGACGGCAGTAACCGTTAATTCCGATATGTTAAGCCGGATTTCACAAATGATGTCCTGTATGAATTATATTGTCATTATCATTATTATCTGTGCCGGAGCACTGGCATTTATCGTATTATATAATCTTAATAATATCAATATTACAGAACGGGTGAGGGAGATAGCTACCATTAAAGTATTAGGCTTCTATCCAAAGGAAACGGCATCTTATGTGTTTCGGGAGAATATGGTCTTAACTGCTATCGGCTGCGGACTGGGACTGATTTTAGGAAAATGGTTCCATCGTTTTGTAATGGGTGAGATACAGATTGATATGGTATCCTTTAATGTACAGATTAATGCAGTAAGTTATCTCTTTAGTGTTTTGCTGACGATGGGCTTTGCATGGATTGTAAACTGTATGATGACAGGCAAATTAGAACGCATCAACATGGCAGAATCCTTAAAATCAATAGACTAAAGCAGACTGTTTTTTTGCGATTTTTTTCTGGCAAACCGAAGGAGCGCAAGAAAGGATAAAAAAGTAGTCAGCAGTTCGCCTGCAAGCATGCCATAGAGGTAGCAGCGGATGCCATATGTTGGAATCAGTGCATAGATAAAGAAAATGCGTAAAGTGCAGCCGCTCATATTAATGTAGAACGCACGCCCCGGTTTCCCTAGACCATGAAGAACGGAAGTAAGGGTGGTGGACAGATAGAGGAAAGGGCAGATCCAGCTTAATATGAGTATGAAACTGCCAGCTAATGTGTTCTGGAAAATGAATTGTCCAATCCATTTTCCGGTCAGAAGAAAACCAAAGGTACAGGAAAAGCCAAGAAGCAGACAATAAAACACTGTTTTTTTTATAGTAAGGCGGATTAAGTGAAAATCCTTTCTTGCATAGGCTTCTGAAATAGCAGGCATCAGCAGCACCGAGACAGAATTTACAAGGACATTGGGAAAAAGAATCATTGGCATTGCCATTCCGGTAAAAATGCCGAAGACGCTCAAGGCATCCTGATTGCTGTAGCCATATTTTTTTAAGCAGATGGGAATCAGAATGGCTTCGATACTGGAAAATAAATGGTATGCTACATGATTGGTGGTAAGGGGTAGCGCAAAGAGGGAAAGCTCCTTAAAAATTCTTTTTATATGCCTGCTGCACTTTTTGAAATGAAGGCAGCTTACGGAAAAGAGTGAAGAAGCCAGTTCACCGCAGACAACACCCCAGACAGCAATGGATGGGGTGATGGGATAACTTTTTTCCAGGCAGATAAGATAAAGTGTATAGACACTTAAGACCCGGACAACCTGCTCCATAAGCTGGCTTACGGATGGCACCAGAGTTTTCTTCTTCCCATAATAATAACCATTGATACAGGCATGGACACTGGCAGGAATCAGGCAGTAGGAAAGAATAACAAGGAGTGGAGCACAACGGGCTTCATCTAAAATATGAATGGCAATAAAATCAGAATAAGAAATCAGAATAACAGTAAGTGAGAGTGCAATTCCCACAGAAAGAACCAGACCGGCATAGAGGTAACTCATGCCGGTATTTTTATGGTCGGCTGCAGCAACAAAGCGGGAGACAGCGGTCTGGATGCCTGAGGAACTGAAGGCAATACAGAGGGCAAAAACCGGAAAAATAAGCTGATAAATTCCAAGACCTTCCGCACCAATTATGCGGGAGAGGAATATTCTATAGAAGAAACCGATTACTCTGCTGGAAAGTCCGGTCACAGTAAGCAGGAGAGTACCGGCAATCAGTGGATTTGAAATGGATTTCAACGGTTTCAATTGGAGCCTCCATGAAAAAGCAGATTTGTCAAAAGTATATGATAAATCAGAGGCAGAAAGAACTATTCTCAGAGGGAAAGAAGCATGAAGAAAATGATTTATCTTGATAATGCAGCAACAACACCGACAGCACCGGAAGTAATCGAAGCAATGCTGCCCTTTTATGAGCGTCGTTATGGAAACCCATCTGCCCTGTATGATCTGGGGCAAAAAAGTCATGATGCCATAGAAGAAAGCCGGCAGATCATTGCGCAGAGCATCGGGGCGCAGCCGGAGGAAATATATTTCACAGCCGGAGGAAGTGAATCTGATAACTGGGCATTGAAATGTACCGCAGAAAGTATGGTTATGCGAGGCCGGCATATCATTACCACGAAAATAGAGCATCATGCCATTTTAAGAACCTGCGGATATCTGGAACAGAATGGTTATGAGATTACTTACCTTCCGGTAGATGACAAGGGAACGGTTTCCTTGGAGCAGGTGCGGCGGGCAATCCGGCCGGATACCATATTGATTTCTGTTATGATGGCAAATAATGAAATTGGCACCATAGAACCTATAACAAGAATCGGTATGCTTGCCAGGAGATATGGAATCTGTTTTCATACGGATGCCGTACAGGCATATGGACATATTCCCATTGATGTCAACAGAATGAATATTGATATGATGAGTGCCAGCGCACATAAATTCAACGGACCTAAGGGAACCGGATTTTTATATGTGCGAAAGAAAAAGAGGATACCTCCTTTTATCCATGGAGGAGGCCAGGAAAGCGGTGTCCGGGCAGGAACTGAGAATGTGCCGGGAATTGTAGGCATGGGAAAAGCGGCAGCCATGGCAATGGAAAGCTTAAAAGAGCGGATGGAAATCGAGACAAGGATGCGGGATTACTTGATTTATTCAGTATTAAAGCAGGTGCCGAAGGTAAGGCTGAATGGGGAATGGAACAACCGCCTTCCGAATAATGTGGACTTTTGTTTTGATGAGTTAGAAGGTGGGAATCTTTTGGTTATGCTGGATATGGATGGAATCTGTGCATCGGCAGGTTCAGCGTGTTCTTCCGGAGAACATGAGCCATCCCATGTGTTAACAGCCATCGGTGTACCGCCGGAAATTGCAAGGGGAGCATTGCGGCTTACTTTAAATGAAAAAATTACGGCAGAGCAGATTGATTATGTGACTGCCTGCATCAAAAAGAATGTCACAATCCTAAGGGGACAGAAGGAAACCGTAAAATTCACTTGACGGATGCTGACAGTGTGGGTAAACTGTGAGTGCAGCTAAAAATTTGCCTGTAGGATAGGATTAAATATATGAAGGAAAAAGTAGTAGTTGGAATGTCCGGCGGAGTGGATTCTTCCATTGCGGCATATCTTTTAAAGGAACAGGGCTATGATGTGATTGGTGTAACCATGCAGATCTGGCAGGATGAGGAAGAGACACAGCAGCAGGAAAATGGTGGCTGCTGTGGCCTAAGTGCCGTGGATGATGCCAGAAGAGTGGCTGACCGGTTGGAAATACCATATTATGTGATGAACTTTAAACAGGAATTTAAACAGTATGTAATGGATTATTTTGTGGCAGAATATTTGGCAGGAAGAACGCCGAATCCATGCATTGCCTGTAACCGTTATGTGAAATGGGAGTCACTTCTTGCCAGAAGCTTAAGCATCGGAGCAGATTATATTGCAACCGGACATTATGCAAGAATTGCAAAATGTGACAACGGACGTTTCGCAGTGGCAAAATCTGTAACAGCAGCCAAGGATCAGACCTATGCATTATATAACCTGACACAGGAGCAGTTATCCCATACATTGATGCCGGTAGGTGCTTATCATAAAGATGAAATCCGCAAAATCGCAGAAGAGGTGGGACTTCCGGTGGCTCATAAGAGAGACAGTCAGGAAATCTGCTTTATCCCGGATAATGACTATGCAGGTTTTATTGACCGTGAGGTTGGAGATGCAGTTCCGGGAGAGGGAAACTTTGTGACAAAAGATGGTGAAATTATCGGACGGCACAAAGGAATTACCCACTATACCGTAGGACAGCGCCGTGGCTTGAATATACCATATGGCAAACGGATTTTTGTAACAGAGATCAGACCGGAAACCAATGAAGTAGTGGTAGGTTCGCCAGAGGATGTATTTACGGATACACTGGTTGCAGACCATGTCAATTATATGGGACTTACCGATTTTGATGGCAGACGTCTCTTAGGTAAAATCCGTTATGGACATGCAGGAGCCATGTGTACCGTGGAAAATATCGGAGAGGGCAGGATCCGCTGTCATTTTGAAGAACCGGTCCGTGCTGTGACACCGGGTCAGGCGGTGGTATTTTATGATGGGGAATTTGTCGCAGGCGGTGGAATCATTATAGGAAAATAGTGAATTGTGCACAAAAATGAAATGATAAAATTATATATTATATACGAAGTTTACATTCCGGACTTGACGTTTCTGATAAAATATAGTACATTTGTAATGTAATAAGCAGGGACGCAAACCGGATTGTTACTAGAGATAGGCAAGACTGGATTGCACTTTAAGATAATTGTTAGGTCGGATTATTTAGAGTGTAATGCAGCTTTTTTTATATCATAAACAGGTGAAACGTAATGCAGATTATCAAAGTAATTAACAATAATGTAATCAGTTCCGAGGACGATAAAGGTAAAGAAATCATCGTTATGGGAAAGGGCATAGGCTTCGGAAAGAAAGCCGGAGAAGAAATAGATGAGACAAAGATAGAAAAAGTATTCTCCCTTCCGGACGAAAGTACCAGCCAGTTCATGCAGGTGGTAAAGGACATGCCGTATGAATATATCCGGACAGCCGAGCTGGTTATCGCATATGCCAGAGAAACATTAGGTTATCATTTAAGTAAAAATATTTATGTGACATTAACAGACCACTTGGGATACGCCATAGAGAGAAAGCAGCAGGGCATCGTTGTTGCGAATGAGCTTTCCTGGGAGATGAAGAAATTCTACAATGCAGAATTTCAGGTGGGATTGAAAGCCTTAGATATTGTAAAACAGGAACTAGACGTGGAGCTGCCGGAGGATGAAGCTGGATTTATTGCGATGCATCTGGTAAATGCACAGATGGGCGGTCAGATGAATCAGTCCAGGAACATGCCGGCAATGATAAAGGATATACTCAATATAGTCAGATATACCTTTCAGGTGGAATTGGATGAAAAGAGCCTGTCCTATGAGCGTTTTGTAACGCATTTAAGATTCTTTGTACAGCGGGTAATCAGTCGGGAAGACAGTGAACGTAATGATGAAGAATTTGACCAGTTGATTGCGGATCGTTTCCCGCGTTCCTACGAATGTGCACAGAAGATAAAGAGTTACATGAAGAAGAAGCTTGATTATGAAGTCTCGGATGTAGAGATTTCCTATCTGGCAGTACACATTCATCGTGTGATTCACAGTATGAATAAGTAAATACCCTTTCGGCAAGGGATTGTTACGTTAAGACGGCAAAACCCAGACGAATAAGACTCATAGGAAGAGTTTTATTTGTTTGGGCTTTTTTAATTTACAGGAAATTGCTTTCCTGTAAATTAAAAAACGCTCCGCGAGGATGCACACTGCGGCGTATAAGGTAGATGTCGCAAGCGACCGCCGCAGGCGCGAGAATGTGCCAAGGCACATTCGTTGTTTTTAACAAAATGAATAAAACACAAGAGTGTTTTAGATAAAAATGAACATGCTATAAAAAATAAAAATGGAGGGATTGTTATGGCAAGTAAGTATGATGGACTGGCAAGAATTATTATCCAGAACGTAGGCGGCAGGGAGAATATCATAAGCCTTGCGCACTGTGTTACCAGACTTCGTTTTAAATTAAAAGACGAGTCCAAGGCTAACACCGAAGTATTAAAAGCAACGGAAGGAATTGTGACAGTAATGAAATCTGGCGGACAGTATCAGATAGTAATCGGAAATCATGTACCGGATGTCTATGATGTGGTTTGTGAACATGCACATCTGGCCGGAAACGGAGCTGTTTTCGAGGATGCAGAAGACAGCGGAGAGAAGATGGGGCTTGGTGCAAGACTCATTGATTTGATTTCCGGTGTATTCCAGCCATTCCTTGGTGTGCTTTGTGCAGCAGGTATTATCAAAGGTCTTTTGGCGCTGTGGTCTTTTATCGCAAGTCAGTCAGGAATTGATGTTACCACAAGCGGAGCATATCAGCTCTGGTATTCCATTGGAGACGGATTCTTTTATTTCCTGCCGATTATCTTAGGATACACTGCAGCAAAGAAATTTAAGATGAATGAATTTATCGGAATGGCACTTGGTATATCACTTACCTATCCGGCACTGGTTAATCTGACTTCAGGAGAACTGATAGGTTCCCTGTTTGCAGGAACTTCCTTTGAAATGAATTATTATACAACCTTTTTTGGAATTCCTGTTATTATGCCATCCAGTGGTTATACTTCTTCAGTAGTACCAATTGTTATTGCAGTGGCTTGTGCTGCCTGGCTGGAAAAGAGATTAAAGAAAGTAATTCCGGACGTTATTAAAACATTTATCGTTCCGGTTGTAACTTTGGCAGTAATGGTTCCACTTACCTATCTGGTAATCGGACCGGTATCTACTTTCCTTTGCAACATTATCGGTATTATTTTCGGAGCAATCTATAACCTTCCGGTTGTAGGAGGTCTTGTAGCAGGTATCTTAGTCGGAGCATTCTGGCAGGTACTGGTAATCTTCGGATTACATTGGGGACTTGTTCCACTGGCAATGATTAATTATGGAACTTTAGGATATGACTTCATCCTTTCTCCATATTTCGCAGCATCTTTTGCGCAGTCCATGGTTGTACTGGCAATTGTATTAAAGACAAAAGATAAGAAACTTAGAAATATTGCATTACCGGCGTTTATCTCAGGACTCTTTGGTGTAACAGAGCCATGTATTTATGGTATTACACTTCCAAAGAAAAAACCATTCGTAATTTCCTGTATTGCATCCGCTATTGGTGGTGGAATCATAGGATTTGCCGGAGTTAAAACTTATATGATGGGTGGTCTTGGATTCTTCGGACTTCCGGCATTCATCGATGGTGAGTCAAAGAGCGTTTACAGTTTGATCTGGGTATTAATCGGTATGGCAGTAGCTATGGTAGTTGCATTCGTAGCAACTTACATTACCTATCATGATGATGCTCCACAGAATGATGAAGCAAAAATAGAAAAGAAAGGCACAAAAACCGCAGCAAACCAGGTAATTGCATCTCCTCTTACCGGAGAAGTAAAAGCCTTGGAAGAAGTAGAAGATGAAGCATTTTCAAGCGGAGCATTAGGTCAGGGTGTTGCTATTCTCCCGTCCGAAGGCAAATTATATGCACCATGTGATGGCGAAGTAGTAACCTTCTTCCCAACCGGTCATGCCATTGGAATAGTATCCGATGGCGGAGCAGAAATCCTGATTCATGTGGGCATGGATACCGTGAAATTAGATGGAGAAGGATTTGCACCGAAGGTAGCGCAGGGAGCCAAAGTAAAGAAAGGTGACCTTTTATTGGAATTTGATATTGCAAAGATTACAGGAGCAGGATATTCTGTTCTGACTCCGGTTATCATCAGCAACACAGCAGATTACGCAGATGTAGTTCCGACAGATGCAAAGAAAGTTGCAGCGTTGGACGCATTGATTACCGTTTTATAAATTAGTTTTCCATAGTTTTTTATACCTAAGGGTGCGGGCTCTGATAAAGGGCTCGTGCTCTATCCAACAAAATCAGAAGCCTTATTGCAGGGCAGAATGAGAAAAGAAAAATATAAAAACAGAAATTATAAATTTTTACAAATAAAAATAATAAGAAGCAGGAGGAAAAAGCAATGAAGACATTTCGTAAAGATTTTCTCTGGGGCGGTGCAACCGCAGCCAATCAGTTTGAGGGAGCATGGGATGTAGATGGAAAAGGAGCATCTGTTTCTGATATGTGTACGAATGGTTCCCATACCGAGCCGAAAAAGGTAACAAGAACCATTCATCCGGAATATCTCTATCCGAGCCACGAAGCAATTGATTTCTATCATCATTACAAAGAGGATATTGCATTATTTGCAGAAATGGGATTTAAAGTATTCCGTTTATCCATTGCATGGACAAGAATTTTCCCGACCGGAATGGAGAATGAACCAAACGAAGCAGGACTGGCATTCTACGATAAAGTATTTGATGAATGTTTAAAATATGGCATTGAGCCGCTGGTAACCATTTCCCATTATGAAATGCCATATGCACTGATTGAAAAATACAATGGCTGGGAAGCCAGAGAATGTATTGATTATTTCTTGAATTACTGCAAGGCAATTTTCGAAAGATATCAGGGCAAAGTAAAATACTGGCTGACCTTCAATGAAATCAATGGTGGAACCACACCGCTTGGCAACCTGCTTTCCCTTGGAACTGTAAAAGGCTATGAGGGAAAAATTACTGAGATTCCGGATGACCCGAAGGTTCGTTTCCAGGCATTGCATCATCAGTTTGTTGCCAGCGCAAAAGCAGTAAAATTAGCACATGAAAAATATCCGGAATATCTTATCGGTGATATGAATGTCTTTATGACCAAGTATCCATTTACCTGCAATCCGGAGGATGTGTTAGCAACACAGAAGGAAATGCGGATTATGAACTGGTTCTGTTCCGATGTGCAGGTAAGAGGAGAATATCCGGCGTATATGGAGCGGTATTTTGAAGAAAATAATATTCATGTTAAAATGGAACCGGGCGATGAAGAAATTCTGCGGGAAGGCTGTGTGGATTTCTATACCCTCAGCTATTATATGAGCAGTTGTGTATCAAAAGATCCAAATGGCGAGCAGACGGATGGAAACCTGATTGCCGGTCTTAAGAATCCATATCTTAAGGCAAGCGACTGGGGCTGGCAGATTGACCCACAGGGCTTACATTATTCCTTAAATGAAATTTATGACCGTTATCAGATTCCGGTTATGGTAGTAGAAAATGGCCTTGGCGCTTATGACAAATTAGAAGAAGATGGAAGCATTCAGGATGATTACCGTATCGATTATCTGCGGGATCATATCAAAGAGATGAAAGAAGCGGTAAAAGATGGCGTTGACCTGATGGGATATACACCATGGGGCTGCATTGATTTAGTAAGTGCATCCACCGGAGAAATGGCAAAGAGATATGGCTTCATCTATGTAGAAAAATATGATGATGGAACCGGAACTCTTGCAAGAAGAAAGAAAAAATCCTTCGACTGGTATAAAGAAGTAATTGCTTCAAATGGAGAAAACTTATAAAAGAAAGAAGGTATGGACTATGGAAAAGTTTAATGGAAAAAAGGTATTCAGCGGTATTGCAATTGGAAAGGTAAAACTCCTTTTAAAAGCTGAAAATCAGGTGGTAAGAAAGAGAATAGAAGACCCGGCAGCAGAGATTGCCCGCTATGAAGCAGCAAAGCAGACTGCAATTGAACAGCTCCACAAGCTTTACAAGAAAGCATTAAAAGAAGTGGGTGAAGTAAATGCACAGATTTTTGATGTGCATGCCATGATGTTAGAGGATGGAGATTATAATGATTCCGTTCACAATCTTATTGAGAGCCAGAGCGTAAATGCAGAGTATGCGGTAGGTGTTACCGGAGATAACTTTGCAGAAGTATTTGCAAATATGGATGACGAGTATTTCAAAGCCCGTTCCATTGATATGAAGGATATTTCTGAGCGTGTCATCAATGTATTATGTGGAAATGATATGGGAAGCGACCTTGGAGATGAGCCGGTTATTATCGTAGCAAAGGATTTAGCTCCGAGTGAAACCGTACAGATGGATAAAAGTAAGCTGCTGGCATTTGTAACACAGCTGGGCTCTACGAATTCACATACTGCAATTTTAGCAAGAACTATGGGCATCCCGGCACTGATTGGTGTGGAAATCAAGGAAGAGTGGAACGGAAAACAGGCAATTGTGGATGGCTATACCGGAACTCTTATCATTGAACCGGATGAAGTAGCTTTGGCAGAATATAAGAAAAAAGCAGAAGAGGATGCAAAGCAGAAGGAATTACTGCTGACTTTAAAGGGAAAGGAAAATGTGACAAAGAGTGGTCAGAAAATCAATCTTTATGCCAACATCGGAAATGTCTCTGACTTAGCGGCAGTACTTAAAAATGATGCCGGTGGAATCGGACTTTTCCGTAGTGAATTTCTTTATCTTGAAAAAGATACTTTCCCAACAGAAGAAGAACAGTTTGCGGCTTATAAGCAGGTCGCAGAGACCATGGCAGGAAAGAAGGTTATTATCCGTACCCTGGATATCGGAGCCGATAAGCAGGTGGACTACTTTAACCTCGACAAAGAAGACAATCCGGCAATGGGATATCGTGCCATCCGGATCTGCCTGACCCAGCCGGAAATTTTTAAGACCCAGCTTCGTGCTTTATTCCGCGCAAGCAATTACGGAAATATTGCAATTATGTATCCGATGATTATTTCGGTAGATGAAGTGCGTAAGATTAAAGCAATTTCAGAAGAAGTGAAAGAAGAACTTACAAAGGAAGGGATTCCTTTTGGAAATGTGGAGCAGGGTATCATGATTGAAACTCCTGCAGCAGCAGTAATGAGTGATGAACTGGCAAAAGAGGTTGATTTCTTCAGTATCGGAACCAACGACCTGACCCAGTATACACTGGCAATTGACCGTCAGAATGCAAAGCTTGACAGCTTCTATAATCCGCATCATGAAGCAGTGCTCCGGCTGATTCAGATGACCGTGGAAAATGCACACAAGGCGGGCATCTGGGCAGGAATATGTGGAGAACTTGGGGCAGATACAACTCTGACCCAGCGTTTCTTAGAGATGGGGGTAGATGAATTATCTGTTTCTCCTGGCTGTGTTCTTCCGGTTCGAAAAGCGATTCGGGATGCAGAATAATGAGCCGTAAACTGATTTTTTTGGATGTAGACGGAACCCTGGTGGATTTCACCATGCACATGCCGGAATCTGCCAGGGAAGCATTAAGCATGGCCAGAAAGCGGGGACATCTGATTTCGTTATGTACCGGAAGAACTGTAACGAATGTGTATCCATGGCTTTTAGAGTTTGGATTTGATGCCATTGTGGCTTCGGCAGGTGCTTATGTGTCTGCAAATGATAAGGTGATTTACCATAGCGTTCTGGCAAATGATAAGGTGCAGGATATGGTAGAGGTGCTGAAGGAGCACGGTGCATGCTTTATGCTGCAGGGAATCAACGGACGTTATGTGGATGAAGAGAATGCAAAGAAAATGAGAGAACGCTGTATGCGGCTTGGACTTGATATTGACGGTGCTCTAAACGGATTGACGCTTGTTGAACATCCGGAACAGATGCCGGCTCTTGAAAGTGGAATGTATTTTGATGCCGATATTCCGGTGGATGTGATGCAGAAGGAAGTCGGAAATTATATCAAGATAACCGGAGCAAGCTTTGGCAAGGATCGTCAGATGTCCGGTGAAATGACGAAGATGGGAGTCAACAAGGCAACCGGAATGCAGCGGCTTATGGATGAGTTAAAGATAGGCAGGGAAGATACCATTGCTTTTGGTGATGGACCAAATGATGTGGAAATGCTGCAATTTGCAGGAACAGGAGTGGCAATGGGAAATGCGATTCCGGCAGTAAAACAGTATGCGGATATGGTTACAGATAAGATTGATGAAGACGGACTGTATCATGCATTCGAACGGCTGCATCTGCTGGGGTAGGATTTGAAGTAAAAACAATTTTCTTATGATAGAAAAAGGCGGCGTGGTTTGTCAACTTAGGAGACATGATAAGTGCCCTTTACTGTATTTATGTTGTTTCCGCAGTTGACGAACCGCGCCGTTACTTTTGCATACACAGGAAAAATCGCATGCCTGCATACAGATTTGGTGAACACCGCAATAAGAAGAGAAATTCGTAAAGCGTGATTCCCATAGTTTACAACGGAAGAAAAGCCGGTTTTCTCTTTTCGAATACAGTAAAATACTGAAAGCCCGCTGCCTTTAAAATGTCCGGTACTTTTGCAAAATCAAATGCAACATGCTCCGGTTTGTGGGCGTCGGCACCGATGGTAATGATTTCACCGCCTAGTTCGTGATAACGTTTTATAATATCTTCTGTTGGATTCGGATGTCCCAGACCATATTTGAAACCACCGGTATTGATTTCAATTCCTTTTCCCATATCAATGAGCTTTTCTAAAATCGCATCAATGACATCGGCATATTTCTGATAAGAATATTCAAGGTTCCGGTTTGGACCGTAGCGTACCACATAATCGATATGTCCATATACATCAAAATGATCAAATACCGCAAGATTTTCCAGGATAGATTCAAAATATTCCTGGTAAGCCTGCTGTTCGGTTTTTCCTTCAAAAAAGCGGGAGTAGTAAGGGTCTTTGCCGTGGATTACATGGGAAGAGCCGATGACAAAATCAAAGTCATATCGGCTTATCAGTTCCTGATGTTTCGCTGCAAGATGAGGCTGCAATCCAAGCTCAATGCCGGTCAGCACTTTTATTTTATCTTTGTATTGCTGGCCCAGCTTCTGGATAGTTGGGAAGTAGACCGGAGTGTCTAAGATAAATTCCGGTTCATCCTCCGGATGTTCTTTTGGATAATCATAATCCATATGGTCGGTAATGCAGATTCCGCCAAGTCCCAGTTCGATAGAGGCTTTAATCATGGATTCTGGTGAGGTCTCACTGTCGGTAGAAAAAGCAGTGTGCATATGTGTGTCCCAAAGCATAGTGTACTCCTTTCTGTGGGGTGTATGGCGGGTAAGGTTGTGCAGGTGGGGAACTGGATGAGAAAGCTTCTTCCCAAAAGCACCGGAACGTTTGTATGTAAGAAGCCGGCACTTCAACCTGCAGTATTTTTCTTTCTTTTATAATAAGCAGTCTTTCCAATGTTTGACAGTATACTGCATTTTGTCTGCCGGCATGCGGATACCGTGAACAGCGTCTGTTAGGGACTCGTAGAATTCCTTTTGCAACCCGGCAACGCTGGTACATGGATGTACCAGCGAGGCACAATCTGAATATGGATATGAATTTGTGCCGGTTGCCGCAAATCAAATATCTTTGCAGGAATTCTTAGAGTCCCTTCAGACAAAGTGTGGTATCCGCTGCTGGCAGACAAAAGCAGTATCCGGTCAAAGCAGCCGGAAAGACAGCCTAATTTCAAGAAAAATACTGCCCGTGAAGTGCTGCGGATTCTCACATTATAACCGCTCCAGTGTTTTCGGGAAGAAGCTTTCCTATTCCTTTCCCCTACATATTGCACAAACCTTACCCAGTGTTTACACATTTCTACTAAGAAAAATGTTACATTTTCACAAGTATAGTAAAATCTTTGTATATAATACACAGAATACTATAATAGAAATTTGACAATCTGTCAAAAGACAGTATGAAAAATGGAAAAGCTATTGTAACATTTGTTTGAAAATGAGAAAGAAGAAATAAAAATAGTGAAAAAATTAACAAAGTGATGGGAACTACTTGAACTTTCGACAAAAATTGGTTAGAATAATACCAGATTGGGTACAATCCCAAATAAAGATATTTTATATTAAATTTCTAGGAGGAATTAATAATGGCAGTAAGAGTAGCAATTAATGGATTCGGCCGTATTGGTCGTCTGGCATTCAGACAGATGTTTGGTGCTGAAGGATACGAAGTAGTAGCAATCAACGATTTAACAAGCCCTAAAATGTTAGCACACTTGTTAAAATATGATTCTTCTCAGGGTAAATATGAGCATGCTGATGAAGTATCCTGCACAGATGATTCTATCATCGTATGTGGAAAAGAAATCAAAATCTATGCATTCCCAGATGCAAACAACTGCCCATGGGGTGAATTAAAAGTTGACGTTGTATTAGAGTGTTCAGGTTTCTATACAAGCAAAGAAAAAGCACAGGCACACATCAATGCAGGTGCTCGTAAAGTTGTTATTTCTGC
Organism: Roseburia sp. AF02-12; assembly: GCF_003461765.1. Taxonomy (NCBI): domain Bacteria; kingdom Bacillati; phylum Bacillota; class Clostridia; order Lachnospirales; family Lachnospiraceae; genus Roseburia; species Roseburia sp. AF02-12. The sequence goes on from NZ_QTXS01000001.1 coordinate 131,784, forward strand.
TCCAGCAGGTAATGACCTTCCTACAATCGTATACAACACAAACCATGAGACATTAAAAGCATCTGATACAATCATTTCAGCAGCTTCTTGTACAACAAACTGCTTAGCACCTATGGCTGATGCATTAAATAAATATGCTCCAATCCAGTCTGGTATCATGGTAACAATCCATGCTTACACAGGTGATCAGATGACTCTTGATGGACCACAGAGAAAAGGTGATTTAAGAAGATCTCGTGCAGCAGCAGTTAACATCGTTCCAAACAGCACTGGTGCAGCAAAAGCTATCGGACTTGTTATCCCAGAACTGAACGGAAAATTAATCGGATCTGCTCAGCGTGTTCCAACCCCTACAGGATCTACAACAATCTTAACAGCAGTTGTTAAGAAAGCTGGCGTTACAAAAGAAGATATCAATGCAGCTATGAAAGCAGCAGCTAATGAGTCCTTCGGATACAACGAAGACGAAATCGTATCTTCTGATATCGTTGGAATGAGATTCGGTTCTCTGTTCGATGCAACACAGACCATGGTTAACCAGGTATCTGATGATCTGTACGAAGTACAGGTTGTTTCTTGGTATGATAACGAGAACAGCTACACATCTCAGATGGTTCGTACAATCAAATACTTCAGCGAGTTAGCATAATTTACGAGAGAAACCCGCAAAGCGTGTTTCCCGTAGTTTAACGAACAATCACTGCACGGTAGACTACTTTTTTAAGCGACAGGCTGCCAGAGTGCAGATAAGACTCAGGAAAAGGGTCCGGTCTTTTAGGACCGGGCTCTTTCTTGCTATTAGAAATAAAATTTAAAGGAGACTACTTAATATGTCATTAAATAAAAAATCTATAGATGATATTAATGTAAAAGGACTTCGCGTTCTTTGCAGATGTGATTTCAACGTACCATTAAAAGAAGGAAAGATTACAGACGAGAACCGTCTGGTTGCAGCGCTTCCTACAATCAAGAAATTAATCGCTGATGGTGGAAAGGTTATCCTTTGCTCCCATTTAGGAAAAGTAAAAACAGAAGAAGACAAACAGACCAAAACTCTTGCACCAGTAGCAGCAAGACTTACAGAGTTATTAGGACAGGAAGTTAAATTCGTTGTTGACCCTGAAGTTGTTGGTGAGAACGTAAGAGCAGCAGTAGCAGCTATGAACGATGGCGATGTTATCTTACTTGAGAATACACGTTTCAGACCAGAAGAGACAAAGAACGGAGAAGCTTTCTCTAAAGACCTTGCTTCTATCTGTGATGTATTTGTAAATGATGCATTCGGAACAGCTCACAGAGCACATTGTTCTAACGTAGGTGTTGCACAGTTAGTTGACACTGCAGTAGTTGGATACTTAATGCAGAAAGAAATCGACTTCCTTGGAAATGCAGTAGAGAATCCGGTAAGACCATTCGTTGCAATCCTTGGTGGTGCAAAAGTTGCTGATAAATTAAATGTAATCAACAACTTACTTGAGAAATGTGATACCTTAATCATCGGTGGTGGTATGGCTTACACATTCTTAAAAGCAAAAGGATATGAAATCGGAATCTCTTTAGTAGATGATACTAAGATCGATTATTGTAAAGAAATGATGGCAAAGGCAGAGAAACTTGGAAAGAAACTTCTTCTTCCGGTAGATGCTGTAACGATCAAAGATTTCCCAAATCCTATCGATGCTCCAGTTGAAGTAGAAACTTATGATGCAGACAAGATGCCGGCAGACAGAGAAGGCTGTGATATCGGACCTAAGACACAGACACTTTTCGCAGATGCTGTTAAGACTGCTAAGACTGTTGTTTGGAACGGACCTATGGGTGTATTCGAGAACCCAACTCTTGCAGCAGGTACTATCGCTGTAGCAAAAGCTTTAGCTGATACAGATGCAACAACCATCATCGGTGGTGGAGATTCTGCAGCAGCAGTTAACCAGCTTGGATTCGGTGACAAGATGAGCCACATCTCAACAGGTGGTGGAGCATCCTTAGAGTTCTTAGAGGGTAAAGAGCTTCCAGGCGTTGCAGCAGCAAATGATAAATAAGTAATCAAAGCACATGCCTGTATGCAGGCAAAAGCTTATATATTTAAGAAAGAAGGACATTTTAAAATGGCAAGAAAAAAAATTATTGCCGGCAACTGGAAAATGAACAAAACTCCTAGCGAGGCAGTTGCACTGGTAAATGAATTAAAACCATTAGTAGCAAACGAAGACGTAGATGTAGTATTCTGCGTACCAGCAATTGATATTATTCCAGCAATGGAAGCAGCAAAAGGTTCTAACATCTGCATCGGTGCAGAGAACATGTATTTTGAAGAGAGCGGAGCATACACAGGAGAAATCTCTCCGGCAATGCTTACAGACGCTGGCGTAAAATACGTTGTATTAGGACATTCTGAGAGAAGAGAATACTTCGCAGAGACAGATGAGACTGTAAATAAGAAAGTATTAAAAGCTTTCGAACATGGTATTACACCAATCATCTGCTGTGGAGAGACTTTAACACAGAGAAAACAGGGTATTTACCTTGACTGGATCCGTATGCAGATTAAGATTGCATTCCAGAACGTAACAGCAGAGCAGGCTGCAACAGCAGTTATTGCTTACGAGCCAATCTGGGCAATCGGAACCGGTGAAACAGCTACTTCTGATCAGGCAGAAGAAGTTTGTGGCGCAATCCGTGCCTGCATCCGTGAAGTATATGATGAAGCAACAGCTGAGTCTATCCGTATCCAGTACGGTGGATCTGTAAATGCAGGAAATGCAGCAGAGCTGTTCGCAAAAGCTGATATCGATGGTGGTCTGGTAGGAGGCGCTTCCTTAAAGGCTGACTTTGGAAAGATTGTAAATTACAATAAATAAGCTTTTTGGAAAATAGTATATTTTCATAAGAAAGAAGAAACGTCACGAAATGCATTATGACATTGGTAGTATTTACCGGTGAAATGCATTTGGTGGCGTTTTTTGTTCCCCGAAAAGAACAAACGAAAACGGATTCACCCATTGACATAGTAGGCGAATGGGTATATGATGCGAATGAACCAGAAAAGGAGGAATGCAGAGCATGATTTCAACCAAAGGAAGGTATGCATTAAAGGTCATGGTCGAGCTGGCGGAGCATGATGCGGAAGAATATATTCCGTTAAAAGGAATTGCCGAGAAACTGAATATTTCCCAGAAATATTTAGAGAGTATTTCGGCCATTCTTTCCAAGGGACATATGATAGAAGGAGTCAGCGGCAAGAAGGGCGGTTATCGTCTGAAGCGGAAACCGGAAGAATACAGGGTTGGTGATATCCTGCGGCTGACAGAAGGAACGCTAGCACCGGTATCCTGCTTAAGAGAAGACCAGGAGCCATGTGAAAAATCAGATTCCTGCTGTACACTTCCAATCTGGAAGGGACTGGCAGATTTGATAGATAAATATTTTGATGAAATGACGCTGGCGGATGTTCTGCAGTCGAAGCAGGAAGCGGAGAAGAAAGCAGCGAAGAAGAAACAATAGATGCAGGAGGAAGAAAAATGAGCAAAGAATTACTTTTAGAGGTTAAAAATCTGAATGTCAGTGTAGAAGAAAAACATATTTTACATGACGTAAATCTTGAAATAGGAAGACATGAGACACACGTACTGATGGGACCAAACGGAACCGGTAAATCTACACTGGGTTATACACTGGTTGGTAATCCACGTTATCAGGTAGAGAGCGGAGAAATCTTTTTCCAGGGAAAAAATATTACCGGAGAGCCGGTGAATGAACGCGCAAAGAGCGGCATGTTCTTATCTTTCCAGAACCCACTGGAAGTACCGGGCGTTACCTTAAGTTCCTTTATCCGTAGTGCATTGGAACAGAAGACTGGAAAGAGAGTCCGTTTCTATGATTTTAAGAAAGAACTGGCAGAGAAAATGGAACTTTTACAGATGGATCCGTCTTATGCAGAACGTGATTTGAATGTAGGATTTTCCGGCGGCGAAAAAAAGAAAGCTGAAATTTTACAGATGTTGATGTTAAAGCCGGAGCTTGCGATTCTGGATGAAACCGATTCCGGACTGGATGTAGATGCAGTAAGAACCGTATCAAAGGGAATCGAAGAATACCAGAAGAGCAGTAAGGGAAGCCTTTTGATTATTACACACAGCACCAAGATTTTAGAGGCATTACACGTAGATTTCACACACATCATGGTGGAAGGACACATTGTTAAGACCGCAGATGCATCCTTGATTAATGAAGTAAACGAGAATGGTTTTGCAAAATACGAGTAAGGAGTGTAAGGAATGGAAGAGAAAAGCTATGTAGAAGATATCGACAGAAGCATATATGATATCCGGGACGATGAGAAGGATGCTTATAAGCTGAAAGAAGGTCTTACTCCTGAAATCGTAGAGCAGATATCAAAAGAGAAAAATGACCCCGTCTGGATGCAGAATTTCCGTTTACAGTCGTTACAGATTTACAATGAAATGGGAGTGCCAGACTGGGGACCATCGATTGAAGGACTGGACATGGACCATATCGTAACCTATGTCCGCCCAAACACAAAGATGAAGGGAAAATGGTCTGAGGTGCCAAAGGACATTAAAGATACCTTTGAGCGTCTTGGAATCCCACAGGCAGAAAGAAAGTCACTGGCAGGTGTTGGCGCACAGTATGATTCCGAACTGGTTTATCATAATGTAAGAGAAGAAGTTGCCGCACAGGGCGTTATTTATACGGATTTGGAAAGTGCAATGCATGGCAAATATGCAGATATGATACAGAAGCACTTTATGAAGCTGGTAAAACCAAATGACCACAAATTTGCAGCACTGCACGGTGCAGTCTGGTCCGGCGGTTCTTTCGTTTATGTGCCCAAGGGTGTGGACGTAGAGATTCCGCTGCAGTCCTATTTCAGACTGAATGCCAAAGGTGCAGGGCAGTTTGAACACACACTGATTATCGTAGATGAGGGAGCATCCCTTCATTTCATCGAAGGATGTTCCGCACCAAAATATAATGTAGCCAATCTGCATGCAGGATGCGTGGAATTGTATGTTGGCAAGAATGCAAAACTTCGTTATTCCACCATCGAGAACTGGTCAAAGAATATGTATAACTTAAATACCAAGCGGGCACTGGTAGAAGAGGGCGGAACCATTGAATGGGTATCCGGTTCCTTTGGTTCCCATGTATCCTATCTGTATCCGATGAGTGTCTTAAAAGGAAAGGGCGCCCGCATGGAATTTACCGGTGTAACTTTTGCAGGAAAAGGACAGAACCTTGATACCGGAGCCAAAGTGGTACACTGCGCACCGGACACCAGCTCCTATATGAATACACGTTCCATTTCCAAGGATGGTGGTATCAGTACTTTCCGTAGTTCTGTTGTGGTAACGAAGGAAGCGAAAGGCACGAAGTCAGCAGTATCCTGTCAGTCTCTGATGTTAGATTCTGAGTCCCGTTCCGATACTATTCCGGCAATGGACATCCGTACCAAGGATGCTAATGTGGGACATGAAGCCCAGATTGGAAGCATCAGTGATGAAGCAATTTTTTATCTGATGTCAAGAGGCATGAGCGAAGAGGACGCAAGAGCCTGCATCGTCAGCGGATTTGCGGATAATGTTTCCAAGGAACTGCCTTTAGAGTACGCACTGGAAATGAACAATTTGATTCGCCTTGAGATGAAGGGCAGCATAGGATAGCAGAAGGGATGTGGAAAGAGCATGGAACAAAATGTAAGTATGAAAATCAATGAATTGCCTTCTCCTACCTGGAACTGGCTGAAGGTAAATGAAACTCCGATAAAATGGAGCACGAAGATAGAACCTTGTGAGATTGCAGCAGAGGGAGATGCAGTAGCTACTGAAACAGAGCAGCTTTCGGACATTGAAACCGGTGCCGGAAGAGAAGCAGATGCAATCTTTGCAACAGAAAATACTGCAAAATATCAGATTCTTGCAGATAATGCAGGACAGGATAAAACCGTAAGACTGCACATTTCCGGTAAAAAAGATGCACATACGGCAGGCTGTGTAGAGATAGTTGCAAAAGAAAACAGTACACTTACTGTTGTGATGGACAGCCGTGTGGCTCCGGATGCCACAAAAGAGGAAGACAGTACCGCAGAAGCATCTCTGGCAGTCCGTGTCAAGATGAAAGTCGAAAGCGGTGCATCTGTAAGATTAGTTCAGGTTCAGATGCCGCAGGAGCATGAGACTTTATTAAGTGATATAGGCGGCAATTTAATTGGCGAAGGAGCAAAGGTGGAATATATCCAGTTGTTCCTTGGAAAAGGAAATCTCTATTCCGGATGCCGCATGGATTTGAATGGAAAAGAAAGTAAGTTTGCCACAGAGACTGGATATCTTGGCCAGGCACAGCAGATTTTAGACTATAATATGGTAGCCAATCATTTTGGCGAGAAAACCATGAGCTATATTAATTCTGACGGAGCTCTTCGCGGACAGGCACATAAAGTTTTCCGCGGAACCATTGATTTTAAACGTGGTTCCTCCGGCGCAGAAGGACAGGAAGAGGAAAGCGTACTTCTGCTGGGTGATGATGTGGAAAATAAGACCATTCCGCTGATTTTATGTGCACAGGAAGACGTAAAGGGAAATCACGGAGCAACCATTGGAGAATTAGATGAAGATACCATGTTCTATTTTGGAGCAAGAGGTATTGATAAAGAAGCTGCAGAACGTATTGTGACAGGTGCAAAATTGGAGCATATCTGTGATTTGATGAAGGATGAAGCAGCAGAAAAAATTGCGAAGGAAGCGCTGGAAGAGGTGATTTAGGATGTACAATTTTAAGAAGGATTTTCCTCTTTTTAAAGACCGGGATGTTATCTATCTTGACAATGCAGCAACCGCACAGAAGCCGGCATGCGTCATTGAAGCGGAAAAGGAATTTTATGAAAAACATAATGCCAATCCGCTGCGTGGATTCTATCCTTTGAGCCTGGAAGCAACCGATGCCTATGAGGCAGCGAGAAAAACAGTTCAGCAGTTTATCCATGCTGCATCTGAGACAGAAATTATATTTACCAGAAATACCACAGAGAGCCTGAATTTAGTAGCGTACAGCTATGGCTTAAATAACCTTTGCCCAGAGGACGAAATTGTGGTTTCCATTATGGAACATCACAGCAATATGCTGCCGTGGCAGATGGTGGCAAGACAGACCGGCGCAAAGCTTATTTATCTGGAATGTGAAAAGGACGGTAGTTTAAGCGAAGCAAAGTTAGACGAAGCTTTTTCTGATAAAACAAGACTGGTGGCAATCACACAGGTGTCCAATGTGCTGGGACGTCCGACTCCGGTAGAGGAAATTGTGCGAAGAGCAAGAAAGAGCAATGCGGTAGTCGTGCTGGATGCCGCCCAGAGCTCCCCACATATGCCGATTGATGTGCAGAAGCTGGATGTGGATTTTCTGGCATTTTCCGGTCACAAGTTAATGGGACCGATGGGAATCGGTGTCTTATATGGAAAGAAAAAACTTTTAAAGGCAATGCCACCATTCCTTACCGGCGGAGAAATGATAGATTCTGTAACAAGAGACGGTGCAAAATATGCAGAGCTTCCGCATAAGTTTGAGGCAGGAACCGTCAATGCAGCAGGCGCAGTGGGACTGGCTGCCGCCATTGATTATATTAACAAAATCGGTTTTGAAACCATGCAGGAGCGGGAACTTACACTTACGAAAAGAGCCTTGGAAGGACTGAAAGCAATTCCAAAGGTTCATGTGCTGGGTTCGGAACTGGCAGAAGAGCATACCGGAATCCTGACATTTACCATTGAAGACGTGCATCCGCATGATGTCAGTGCGGTATTGGAATCCGACGGTGTGGCTGTCCGTGCAGGTCATCATTGTGCACAGCCATTGTTAGAGTATCTGGGCGTCCGCTCCGCTACAAGAGCAAGCCTGATGTTCTACAATACAGAAGAAGAAGTCGATGCGCTGGTAAAAAGCGTGGCAGGAGTCAGAAGGAGAATGGGATATGGAGAGTAGAAGTTTTTATAATGAAATCCTTACCGAACACAATATTCACCCGGAGTTCAAGCATGACCTTCCGGATGCCGACCTGGTATTAGAGGGCGTGAATCCAAACTGCGGAGATGATATCTTTTTAAAATTAAAATTAGATGGTGATGAAATCGTAGACGGTGCATTTGTAGGAGATGGTTGCGCTATTTCCCAGGCATCTGCCGATATTATGCTGGGCATGATTGTCGGAAAGAAGAAAGAGGAAGCACTGCATTTAGGAGAATTATTCTTAAAAATGATTAAAGGAGAAGCTTCGGATGAAGAAATCGACGAGCTGGAAGAAGCTTCGGCATTAAAGGATATTTCCCATATGCCTGCCCGGGTAAAATGTGCCGTATTAGGCTGGCATACCTTAGAAGAAATGTTAAATGATGAAGCTTGACAAAATGGTTAGTCTATACTAACATAGCGAGTGTTATGGGTGAGAATGAAAGAAATAGAGAACAGACAAGATTATGTTTCATCAAAGCAGGAAAAGCAGAATTTTTAGAAAAGGGTTATACGCAGGCGTGTCTTAGGGACATCTGCAAGCGGGCAAATGTGACCACCGGAGCCTTTTACTTTTCCTTTGCCAATAAGGAAGCATTGCTTCATGCAATCTTAGGACCGGCAGTGGAACAGTATCAGAAGCTGATGCAGGAATTATATGTAAGAGAGGCAGCAAATCCTGAGACAGCAATCGAAAATGACAGGATGCCTTCTGGATGTAAATCTGGAGGGTGTCCTTTTTTCTTTACCATAACAGAATATAACTTTTGTTATGTTGCGAAAGGAGAGCACACATGAAGAAAATTGAAATGACCGGAGTACCGGAAACCATGATTCAGACACTCTATGCAAGAGCCATGGAGTCTGAAAGAGAGGGACATCTTATCTATGATAAGAAGGCAATGGAAATCGTAAAAGAGATGGACTATGATTTCACAAAGGCAAAGGAAGATGCCATGATGCGAAATGGCGTTGTGGCACGAACCATTGTATTGGATGAACTGGTACAAAACTATGTCACAGCACATCCGAATGCTGTTGTAATTAATATTGCCTGTGGTCTGGATACCAGATTTTATCGGGTAGATAACGGGAAATTACGCTGGTTTAATCTGGACTTGCCAGTGACCATAGAAGTGCGTAAAAAATTCTTAGAAGAAACTGGGCGGGTATCCGTCCTTCCTTATTCTGCGATGAATGAGGCGTGGGCAGAAGAGGTTCATAAGACACTTGATGCTGAGACCGATTTACACAATGAAACACGTCCGACTCTTGTGATTATCGAAGGGCTGACCATGTATCTTTCCAAGGAGAATGTGCAGAAGATATTTACAATTATCCGAAAACATTTTACCGATGCAACTGTACTGGTGGAAACCATGTCTCCATTTGTAGTAAAACACATCAAAGAAAAATCCATAGAAGCCAGCAAAGCGAAATTTACCTGGGGTGTAAAGAACGGACGCATACTGGCAAAAGAATTGCCGGGTTTTGAACCGGTAAAGGACGTAAGCCTGGTGGAGGGTATGAAAAAGCTCTATCCAATCTATGGAATAATTGGGAAAATACCGGCAGTCCGCAACATATCGAACCAAATCATAGAGTTAAAAGAAGTGTGATATTTTTGAAGCCTAATAGTAGAATTTTGAAAATCGAATTCTGGTATACAGCAAACTATCTGTGCGGGTCATTCGTCGGCAAGCCTTGTAAGGGCTGTTAGGGGTACTTGGAATTTCCTATACAATTTAGCAACGCAGGCACAGGGATGTACCTGCGAGGTGCATCTGAGCATGGATGCGAATATGCACCGGTTGCGGGAAGAAAAGGCGTATAGAGGAAATTCTTAGTACCCCTTTCTGCCCTTACGTGGCATTGTCGACGAACGACCTGCACAGATAATTTAGTCTATACCAGAATACGCTTGCAAAATAAGGATTGTTAGAAAAAGAAAGATAGTGTATAATGTTATCGGCAATAAAGCAGGGCATACAAGAGAGAAAAGAGGAGTTGGGCGAGGATACCGGTTTGAGAAGAAAAACTTTGCAGATAGCAGGGCTGACAATATTATTGTTTGGAATGATTTGCAGCGGATGCCGGCAGAAGACGGCAGTAAATGCAGAACAGAAAGACAGTGAACAAATAGAATATGCAGCAACAGAATCTACAGAAACAGCTTCGGAATCAGAGAAGCAGGAGACGAAGAAGCTGGTAATAGAAGATCTGGATGATGCATACGAGGCATTATTAGATTCCTGCAGTAAAGAGTTTATCGGGGATTACCGGATTGATGAGAGCTTTCTGAACTGGATTTATGCCAACTACGGAAAAGATGCAGTGCTTAATATTGCAAAAGAGTCCCAGGAAGAACAGGATGTAAATATCTGGTATAAAGAGACCGGAAATTCGATTCATGTGTTGTGGCTTCTTTATTGTCAGGCAACAGGAATGAATGAAGAGGATCTGCAGCAGGTTTACTGGAAGACATGCAGCTCTGAGGATGAGATTGTGCTGGATTTTACCGGCGATATTAATTTTGCAGAAGGCTGGGGCACAACGGAACACATGGATGGACAGCCAAATGGAATCAATGACTGCTTTTCCAAAGATTTATTGCAGGAAATGAATAATGCAGACATTATGATGATAAACAATGAGTTCACCTACAGTACAAGAGGGGAACCTTTAGCTGGCAAGGATTATACTTTCCGGGCAGATCCAAAGCGTGTCTACTTGTTAGAAACATTTGGAACAGATATTGTCAGTCTTGCCAATAATCATGTCTATGACTATGGCGAAGCTGCATTGATTGATACCATAGATACACTGGAAGAGGCAGGAATTCCGTATGTAGGAGCAGGAAAAGATTTAAAGGATGCCATGCGTCCGGTATATTTTGTGGCAAATGGAAAGAAAATAGCAATTGTATCAGCTACACAGATTGAACGCTCTTTAAATTATACGAAGGAAGCAACTGAGACGACACCGGGCGTGTTAAAGACCTTAAATCCGGACAAGTTTCTGAAAGTAATAGAAGAAGCAAGAGACAACAGCGATTATGTGATTGCTTTTGTACACTGGGGAACAGAAGGAAATAACTATTTTGGTTCCGACCAGGTGGCTCTTGCAAAACAGTTTGTGGAAGCCGGTGTGGATGTCATTATCGGCGGACATACCCATTGCCTGCAGGGCATGGAATATATGGATGGCGTGCCGATTATCTACAGTCTTGGCAATTTCTGGTTTTCGGCGTCAACATTAGATACCGGCTTATCCCAGGTAATCATCCGGGATGAAGGAACTATTGATTTTCGGTTTCTGCCGTGTATACAGAAGAATTACAAGACCTCACTGGTGACAGATGAAAGTGAGAAAAGACGTATTTTTGATTTTATGGAATCCCTTTCCGTGGGAATTACCATAGATGATGATGGTTATGTGACAGCAACGGAGTAATCCGTTTCAATAGAAGATTTTAAAGAAAAGAGGAAAAAACATGAGTAAAAAACCAACCGTATTGATGATTTTAGATGGTTTTGGTCTGAATGACAAAACTGAGGGTAATGCAGTAGCCCAGGCAAACAAGCCAAACATTGATGCACTGATGAAAGATTATCCATGGGTAAAGGGAAATGCCAGCGGACTTGCCGTAGGACTTCCGGATGGACAGATGGGTAACTCCGAAGTAGGACATATGAACATGGGTGCAGGAAGAATTGTATACCAGGAATTAACCAGAATTACCAAAGAAATCGAAGATGGAGATTTCTTTAAAAACGAAGTATTGCTTGCCGGCATGAAAAATGTAAAAGACAACGGTTCTGCACTTCATTTATATGGATTATTATCCGATGGTGGAGTTCACAGCCACATTACACATTTGTTTGGACTTCTGGAAATGGCAAAAAAAGAAGGTTTAGACAAAGTATATGTACACTGCTTCTTAGACGGCCGTGATACCGCACCTACTTCCGGAAAAGGATTTATCGAAGAGCTGGAAGCAAAAATGAAAGAAATCGGTGTTGGTGAAATTGCAACCATCAACGGACGTTACTATGCAATGGACCGTGACAACCGTTGGGATCGTGTAGAAAAAGCATATAAAGCAATTACAGAAGGTGTTGGCGAGACAGCAGACAGCGCTGTTGCAGCAATTGATGCATCTTATGCAAAAGATGTAACAGACGAGTTCGTAGTTCCGACTGTAATTATGAAAAATGGTGCTCCAACTGCAACCGTACAGGATAACGATACCATTATCTTCTTTAACTTCCGCCCTGACCGTGCAAGAGAGATTACCAGAGCATTCTGTGCAGATGAGTTCGACGGATTTGACAGAGGCGCAAGAAAGAACGTAACTTATGTATGTTTCACAGAATACGATGGAACCATTCCAAACAAAACCGTTGCATTCCACAAGGTAGAACTTACCAATACATTTGGACAGTTTCTTGCAGACAATGGCAAGACTCAGGCAAGAATCGCTGAGACTGAGAAATATGCTCATGTAACCTTCTTCTTCAACGGCGGTGTAGAGGAGCCAAACAAAGGCGAAGAAAGAATTCTGGTAAAATCTCCAAAGGTAGCAACCTATGATTTGAAACCGGAAATGAGTGCATACGAAGTATGTGATAAATTAGTAGATGCTATCAAATCTGAAAAATATGATGTAATCATAATCAACTTTGCTAACCCGGATATGGTTGGACATACCGGAGTTCAGGCTGCAGCAATCAAGGCAGTAGAAGCAGTTGATGAGTGCGTAGGCAAAGCTGTTGCAGCATTAAAAGAGGTTGACGGACAGATGTTCATCTGCGCAGACCACGGAAATGCAGAGCAGTTAATCGATTATGAAACAGGCGAACCATTTACAGCACATACTACCAATCCGGTACCATTCATTCTGGTAAATGCAGACCCAGCATACGGTTTAAGAGAGGGTGGATGTCTTGCAGATATCGCTCCTACATTAATCGAGCTGATGGGAATGGAACAGCCAAAAGAAATGACAGGGAAATCTTTGTTAATCAAAAAATAAGACCGTAAGGGCGAAATACTAACTACGAGAAACACGCTTTGCGAGTTTCTCGAGTTATCGCGGTGCTCGCCAAAATCTGCTGAGAAAAGAAGCTCGCTCAGGCAAGCCTGGCTCCTTCTTTTCTCGCAGATTTTTTCTCGCTACTCGCGTAAATAGAAAGATTCTGTATCTCAAGTGTAAGGTACAGAATCTTTTGCTATAGATAAGTATTTTCCGGCACATATATTAATAATACTTATAAATAGAAAATATTAGACAAAAAAACTAATAAATTTCGCTCATTTTTCTATATGGGGCAAAAGGCGCACTTCGCCCAAATTCATTGACTTTCTAAAAGGCACTGTATTATAATTTTCCAGTAGTGTTTTTTATCACAACAAAAATTTGCGAAAGCATAAAATGGAGGACAAAAGCAGTATGCAGGAATTTAAACCATTTAAAGAAGGAAAAGTAAGAGAAGTATATGATAATGGAGAAAGCCTTATCATTGTTGCAACAGACAGAATTTCAGCGTTTGACCATATTTTAAAGAACAAGGTTACCAATAAGGGCGCAATTCTGACACAGATGTCCAGATTCTGGTTCGATTTTACAAAGGATATCGTGCCAAACCATATGCTTTCCGTTGATGTAAAAGATATGCCGGAATTTTTCCAGAATGAGAAATATGATGGCAACAGCATGATGTGCAAGAAACTGGAAATGATTCCAATCGAATGTATTGTTCGTGGATATATTACCGGAAGTGGCTGGGCAAGCTACAAAGAGAACGGAACCGTCTGCGGAATCAAATTACCGGAAGGACTTGTAGAATCCGATAAATTACCTGAGCCGATTTACACACCAAGTACCAAAGCTGAGATTGGTGACCATGACGAGAATATTTCTTTTGAACAGAGTATTGACGTATTAGAGAAAGCATTCCCGGGCAAGGGTGCTGAGTACGCAGAAAAGATTAAAGAATATACCATCGCACTTTACAAGAAATGTGCAGAATACGCATTAAGCAAAGGAATCATCATTGCAGATACCAAGTTTGAATTTGGTCTCGATGAGAATGGAAATGTAGTTTTAGGTGATGAGATGCTGACACCGGACAGCTCCCGTTTCTGGCCATTAGAAGGATATAAACCGGGACAGGGACAGCCTTCTTATGACAAACAGTTTGTAAGAGACTGGTTAAAAGCAAATCCAGACAGTGATTATCTCCTTCCGGATGAAGTAATTAAGAAGACAATTGAGAAATACGAAGAAGCATTTGAATTACTGACCGGTAAGAAATTTGCTTAAAAATATAGTCAGGAGAACCCTATGAATAACAATGAATTAAAGGAAGGCCCATGGGACGGACTGCATGAAGAATGTGGCGTCTTCGGCATGTATGATTTTGACGGAAATGATGTGGCTTCCAGTATTTATTATGGTCTGTTTGCATTACAGCACAGAGGACAGGAGAGCTGTGGTATTGCAGTAAGTGAGACAAACGGACCGAAGGGAAAAGTTACTTCCTATAAAGATATGGGACTGGTAAACGAAGTATTTACCGGAAAACAGTTAGAAGCAATGAAAGGTGATATCGGAGTCGGTCATGTCCGCTATTCCACTGCAGGTTCTTCCACCCGTGAGAATGCACAGCCGCTGGTATTGAATTATGTAAAAGGTACGCTGGCATTGGCACACAACGGAAACCTCATCAATGCGAAGGAGCTTCGCAAAGATTTGGAATATACCGGAGCAATTTTCCAGACCACCATTGATTCAGAGGTAATTGCTTACCACATTGCAAGAGAGCGTCTGAATTCCAAGACAGCCGAGGAAGCAGTACGCAGAGCCTGCCAGAAGTTAAAAGGAGCTTATGCTTTGGTTGTAGCCAGCCCTCGTAAGCTGATTGGCGCAAGAGACCCATATGGCTTCAAACCCCTTGTAATCGGAAAACGTGACAATGCTTATATCATTACTTCTGAGACCTGTGCCTTGGAGACCATTGATGCAGAGTATGTCAGAGACGTATTGCCGGGAGAAGTGGTAACAATTTCACCGGAAGGCGGCATTCAGTCTGATATGACCATGTGTCTTCCAAAAGAACAGGAAGCACGTTGTATTTTTGAATACATATATTTTGCGAGACCGGACAGCCATATTGACGGGGTCAGCGTTTATGCATCTCGTATCCAGGCAGGACGTTTCCTTGCAATGGATTCACCGGTAGATGCAGACCTGGTAGTAGGAGTACCGGAGTCCGGAAATGCAGCAGCTCAGGGTTATGCCCTGCAGTCCGGAATTCCATATGGAACTGCTTTTGTAAAAAATGGTTATGTGGGACGAACCTTCATCAAACCAAAGCAGAGCAGCAGAGAATCCAGCGTAAGAGTAAAATTAAATGTACTGGCAGAATCAGTCCGTGGCAAGCGTGTTATTATGATTGACGATTCCATCGTGCGTGGAACCACATCTGACCGTATTGTAAATATGTTAAAAGAAGCCGGTGCCACAGAAGTGCATGTAAGAATCAGTTCCCCTCCATTCTTATGGCCATGTTATTTTGGAACCGATATTCCGGAGCGGGAGCAGTTGATTGCCTATAACAGAACCATCGAAGATATCCGGAAAATAATAGGTGCAGATTCTTTGGGATACTTAAAAATAGAGCGTCTGGAACAGCTGGTAGGAGGACTTCCAATCTGTAAAGGATGCTTTACCGGAAAATATCCGATGGAGCCGCCAAAAGAGGATATCCGTGGCGAATATGAGCGGTAAGCAGACTGACACAGCGGCTAATCCTTATAACCGTACCGGCTGTCATGCTTGTATGAACCAGCCGGTATGGTTGTAAGGATTGTACGGTGCACGAAGGTGCAACGGACAACGAGGAAGCGAAGCTTCCGAGTGGAGCAAAACTTTTGAGTGGAGCTGAGTCTGCAATTATAAATATAAAAAATAAAAAGGAGCACACATATGAGTACCGATAGATATAACAGCCCATTATCAGAGCGTTATGCCAGCAAAGAAATGCAGTACATCTTTTCCCCGGATATGAAATTCCGTACCTGGAGAAGACTTTGGATTGCACTGGCAGAAACCGAGAAAGAACTTGGACTTGATATTACACAGGAACAGATTGATGAATTAAAGGCACATAAGGATGATATCAACTATGATGTGGCAAGGGCAAGAGAAAAAGAAGTCCGTCATGATGTTATGTCCCATGTATATGCTTATGGCGTACAGTGTCCGAAAGCAAAAGGAATCATCCATTTAGGAGCAACCTCCTGCTACGTTGGAGATAATACCGATATCATCATTATGTCAGAGGCATTAAAACTGGTTCGTAAGAAATTAGTAAATGTCATTGCAGAACTGGCAAAATTTGCAGATAAATATAAGAATCAGCCGACACTGGCATTTACCCATTTCCAGCCGGCACAGCCAACTACCGTTGGAAAACGTGCAACACTGTGGTGCCAGGAATTTATTATGGATTTGGAAGACTTAGATTATGTCTTAGGCAGCCTGAAACTTTTAGGTTCCAAGGGAACCACAGGAACACAGGCAAGCTTTCAGGAGCTTTTTGACGGAGATCAGGAAACCATCGATAAGATTGATCCGATGATTGCACAGAAAATGGGCTTCAAGGAGTGCTATGCAGTATCCGGACAGACCTATTCCAGAAAAGTAGATACCAGAGTTGCCAACATTTTAGCAGGCATCGCAGCAAGTGCACATAAGATGTCCAATGACATCCGTCTTCTGCAGCACCTGAAAGAAGTGGAAGAACCGTTTGAGAAGAGCCAGATCGGTTCCTCTGCAATGGCATATAAGAGAAATCCAATGCGTAGTGAACGTATTGCATCCCTTTCCCGCTATGTCATGATTGATGCATTAAACCCGGCAATTACATCCGCAACCCAGTGGTTTGAGAGAACTCTTGATGACTCTGCAAACAAGCGTCTTTCCATTCCGGAAGGCTTCCTTGCAATCGACGGAATCTTAGACCTTTGCTTAAATGTGGTAGATGGACTTGTAGTATATGAGAAAGTTATTTACAAACATATGATGAGCGAACTTCCGTTTATGGCAACAGAGAATATTATGATGGATGCTGTAAAAGCTGGTGGTGACCGTCAGGAATTACATGAGAAGATTCGTGTACTTTCCATGGAAGCAGGCAAAAATGTAAAACAGGAGGGTAAAGAGAACAATCTTCTTGAGCTGATTGCAGCAGAACCTGCATTCCATACAACCTTAGAAGAGTTGAAGCAGAATATGGACCCTGCAAAATATGTGGGAAGAGCACCAATTCAGGTAGATGCCTTCTTAAAGAATGTGGTACAGCCGATTTTGGATGACAACAAAGAGATTCTTGGTATGACAGCCGAGATTAACGTATAATCGAATTATTTCGAAAGAATAAAAAATCTTCTTTTGGAGATACTGAACTATTAATTCAGAATATTTTCAAAAGGAGATTTTTTTATGGCTGTAAAAATGACGATTACACGAATTCATGCAAGAGAAATATTAGATTCCAGAGGAAATCCCACAATAGAAACAGAAGTAACTGTGGAGACGGAGACAACCGGAAAGAAGTCGACTGCCCGGGCGGCAGCACCTTCCGGAGCCAGCACCGGAGAATTTGAAGCCATTGAATTAAGAGACGGCGGCGAGCGTTATGGTGGAAATGGTGTGCAGCAGGCGGTAGAAAATGTAAATACAAGAATTGCAAAAGCACTGATAGGCAGAAACGTATTGCGGCAGGAAAATTTGGATGCGCTGATGCTGGAACTGGATGGAACAGAAAATAAAGGAAAGCTTGGTGCCAATGCAATCTTAAGTGTGTCCTTAGCTTGTGCCAAAGCAGCAGCAAAAGCATTGCAGATGCCGCTTTACCGCTATGTGGGCGGCGTAAATGCAGTAACAATTCCGGTGCCGATGATGAATATTTTAAATGGCGGTGCACATTCCGATAACAATCTGGATGTTCAGGAATTTATGATACTTCCAATTGGTGCTGACAGCATTACCGAAGGAATCCGCTGGTGTGCAGAAGTCTATCATCATTTGAAAAAATTATTAAAGAACCGTGGGTTGTCTGTGGCAGTGGGAGATGAAGGCGGTTTTGCCCCAAACATTGCAAATGAGGAAGAAGCCATCCAGCTTATCATGGAAGCCATTACCAAAGCAGGGTACAGCTGTGGCAGAGGCAAACAGTTTATGATTTCTCTGGATGCGGCTGCCAGCGAATGGAAAGGTAATGCACTGGGAGAATATTATCTGCCAAAATCCGGCAAACGTTATACCACGGATGAACTGATTGTGCACTGGGAAAAGATGCTTCGCCGTTTTCCGATTTATTCCATTGAAGACCCGCTGGACGAAGAGGATTGGGATGGCTGGAAACGTCTGACAGAAAAAGTGGGAGATAAAGTGATTCTGGTAGGCGATGATTTATTTGTCACGAATCCGGTGCGCCTGAATAAAGGAATTTCCATGGGATGCGGTAATGCGATTCTGATTAAGCCAAACCAGATTGGAACTCTCTCAGAAACTATGGAAGCCATCCGCATGGCAAAAGAACATGGCTATGAGACCATCATGTCCCACCGGAGCGGCGAGACAGAGGATACGACTATAGCGGATTTGTCAGTAGGGCTTGGCAGTGACCTGATTAAAACCGGAGCACCGTGCCGTGGCGAGCGGACGGCAAAATATAATCGTCTGATTCGGATTGAAGAATCGTAATAGATTTCAGCAAAATTTCAATATAAATGCGAAATAAGTGGTTGTAATTTGTCCGTGTGTATGATATACTGTCAAAGTTACGAGTATTATAAATCCACAGGAGGTGTCATTCGTGGCAGTTTTAAAAACGGTTTTAACAGTTGTATTTATTATTATATCTATCGCATTGACAGTAATTATTCTTCTTCAGGAAGGTAAGTCTGCAGGACTTGGAGCAATCAGCGGAGCAGCTGATACTTATTGGGGCAAGAATAAAGGTCGTTCTATGGAAGGAATGTTGGTAAAGGTAACTAGAGTACTGGTAATCTTATTCCTGTTAATTTCCATCGTACTGAATATTGGAAGTTTCTAAGAACCAAAGAGCTGTCGTGTGAACGACAGCTTTTTTTACTTTACAGGAATTGCTTTCCTGTAAAGTAAAAAAGCTCCGCGAGGATGCACACTGCGGTGTATAAGGTAGATGCCACAAGTGACTGCCGCAGGCGCAAGAAAAGTGTAAAACAGTTTCTTGAAGTTATGTGAGCAGCAAGAAAAAATAGGAAAGAAAAGAATGGATAGAGAAGCACTGGAAAAAAGAAAGAAAATTGTATATGAGTTTATCTGTGATGACTTATATGTCCCGATGAAAGCCAAAGAGATTGCAATGATTCTGCAGGTATCCAAAGAGCAGCGGGAAGAGCTGCATGCGGTTTTGGATGCTTTGCTGGAAGAAGGCAAGGTAGAGCTGACCCAGAAGGGCAAATATGTAAAGGCTTCCGGAAGATTCTTAACCGGTGTTTATACCGGAAACAGCAGAGGATTTGGCTTTGTGACGGTAGAGGGCGAAGAGGAAGATATCTATATCCCGGAGGAGAATACCAACGGAGCCATGCATATGGACACCGTATCTGTTGCAGTAAATCCGCAGAAGACCGGAAAACGCCGGGAAGGCAGAATTATAAAAATTATATCCAGAGGTCTGCATCAGATTGTCGGAACTTATCAGAGCAGTAAGAACTTCGGATTTGTGGTGCCGGATAACCAGAAGCTGGCACAGGATATTTTTATTCCAATCGAACGCTCCAAAGGAGCAGTAGATGGACACAAAGTTGTCGTTGAGATTACTGATTATGGTAAAAACGGTAAGAAACCGGAAGGAAAAATTGTTGAAATACTTGGTCATATCAATGACCCGGGAACAGATATTTTATCCATTGTAAGAGGCTTTGACCTGCCGACAGAATTTGCACCGAAGATTATGAAACAGGTGGAAAATGTAGCTAAAGAAGTCAGTGAGGCTGATATGGCAGGCAGGGAAGATTTGCGGGACTGGCAGATGGTGACAATTGATGGAGAAGACTCCAAAGATTTGGATGATGCGGTATCCCTTACCATGGATGGAGAAAATTATATTCTGGGCGTTCACATTGCAGATGTGTCCAATTATGTGCAGGAGCACAGCGCATTGGATGTAGAGGCACTGAACCGCGGAACCAGTGTATATCTCGTTGACCGCGTGATTCCGATGCTGCCCCATGCATTGTCCAATGGAATCTGTTCCCTTAATGCAGGAGAGAACCGGCTGGCATTGAGCTGCATCATGACCATTAACCCCAAGGGCAAAGTCATTGACCATAAAATTGTAGAGTCTGTGGTAAAAATTGACCGCAGAATGACTTATACAGCGGTAAAAGAAATTTTAGAAGACCATAACGAAGAAACAATTGCAGAGTATCGGGAACTGGTTCCGATGTTTGAAAAAATGGGAGAGCTGGCAGCACTGCTTCGTAAGAATCGTATGAAACGCGGCTCGATTGATTTTGATTTCCCGGAAACGAAAATCCTTCTGGATAAAAATGGAAGACCATTGGAAATCAAGCCATATGACAGAAATACAGCTACGAAATTAATTGAAGATTTCATGCTGATTGCTAATGAGACGGTGGCACAGGAATTTTTCTGGCAGGAGATACCGTTTCTCTATCGTACCCATGAGACACCGGACGAAGAAAAAATCCGAAAACTTGCAACACTAATTGGAAATTTCGGATATACACTGCATATCAGCCAGGAGGAAATTCACCCGAAGGAATTGCAGAAGTTGTTAGGAAAAATCGAAGGAACACCGGAGGAAGCATTAATCAGCCGGCTGACCCTCCGTTCCATGAAACAGGCAAAATATACCACAGAAAACACCGGACATTTCGGACTGGCAGCAAGCTGTTATTGCCATTTTACTTCACCAATCCGTCGTTATCCGGATTTGCAGATACACCGCATTATCAAGGAAACATTGCGGGGCAGGATGAATCATAAGCGGATGACACATTACGAAACGATTCTGCCGGAAGTAGCCAAACATTCCAGCGAGACAGAACGCCGGGCAGATGAGGCAGAGCGCGAGACGGAGAAACTGAAAAAAGCACAGTATATGGCAGAGCATATTGGAGAAGTTTATGAAGGCGTTATTTCCGGTGTGGCATCTTATGGCATGTATGTCGAGCTGCCAAATACGGTAGAGGGTCTTGTGCATGTAACCAGTCTTACCGATGATTACTATCAGTATTTTGAAGACACTTTTGAACTGGTGGGCGAAGTAACGAACCGCCATTATAAGCTGGGACAGAAAGTATATATCCGGGTAATCGGTGTGGATGAGATTGTAAGAACCATCGATTTTGAATTGACAGAGGCAACAGGAACAGGAGAAATGAAGAATGGGAAAAGAATCGATTAAGATGATTGCCAATAATAAGAAGGCAAGACATGATTATTTCTTGGAAGAACTTTATGAGGCAGGAATCAGCCTGCATGGAACAGAAGTAAAATCACTCCGTATGGGAAAATGCAGTATCAAGGAGTCTTTCATACACATTGAACATGGGGAAGTCATCATATATGGTATGCATATCAGCCCATATGAAAAGGGAAACATTTTTAACCGTGATCCGCTTCGTCCGAAGAAGCTTCTGATGCACAAAAACGAGATTCGTAAATTAGAGCAGAAGATTAAGGAAAAAGGTTATACCATTGTTCCGGTGGAAGTATATTTCAAGGGAAGTCTGGTAAAAGTCCAGATTGCGCTTGCAAAAGGTAAGAAGCTTTATGATAAGCGGAATGATATTGCAAAGAAGGATATGCGCCGTGAAGCAGAGCGGGATTTCAAAGTAAGAAATCTTGGTTAATAGGCGGATAAAAATTGTCAGTTAATGGCAATACAAACAGTGGTTCTATCTTTGCCTCTTGCAGGAATAGCGGAGGCAGGTTATAATAGAATAAATATATAAGGGCTAGTAAAGGTTTCGACAGGGATTATGAAGCTGGAGAAGCGAGCCGCAGGGTGATGCGTTAAATTCCAAACTTAAAATTAAACGCTAACGATAATAAATTAGCTTACGCTGCCTAATGGCAGCAGTCTGACCTAGAGCACTCACACTTTAGGACCCAGGCTTCGACTATGTGAGAAACGACACGGGCAAAGCTTTGAACCCGTGGGCGTATGATGAAGCTACTGAAACAGTTACGGTGTTCATACCGGAATTGCAGAGGGAATGTCAAATTATGAACTACGCTCGTAGAAGGACAGGGGATTGGTTTTTGGACACGGGTTCGACTCCCGTCTAGTCCACTAAAGCTGAACAAGTCGAATTCTGTATATGATATTATCGTATACAGGAATATGTTTGGTTTGGTGTATCGAAGAAAATAAAAGTAACGGCATTGTATGGTTGCGAAAGTGATATATAATGCCGTTATTTTTAAGATATAATGCGGATTTGAATTTGACAAATCGAAATTTATAAAGGAGAATATTGATGAAGCTATTTTTATGTTCGCACTTTTCAAGTGTGGGAAGTCTGATAAAGGAAGAAATTGAAAATAAGAAAGTCGCATTTATTCCAACAGCTTCACTGCGTGAAGGCTACACCGGTTATGTCGGCTCGGCTCGAAAATTATTCAAAAAGTTGGGAGCAATCGTAACTGAAATTGATATTTCAACGGAGGCTTATTCAACGATACAGTCTGTTTTTGAAGAAGCAGATGTGATATATTTTACCGGCGGAAATTCTTTCTTTCTTATGGACCAGCTCCGTAAAACGAGAACTGATGGGCTACTGAAAAAGGAATTGGCAAATGGAAAATTGATGATCGGCGAGTCGGCAGGCGCAATTATATGCGCTCCAAGCATCCAATATATCGAGCAAATGGATGAAAAGCCAGAGGACTACTCACAAGAAGATGATGCAGGGCTTGATTTGCTTGATTTCTATGTTCTTCCGCATTATCTTACAGCACCATTTAAGAAAGTTACCGAGAAAATAATGACTGAGTTTTCGGATTTGAATCTATGCCCGATTAACAACCGTCAGGGAATTGTAATTGATGGTGAAGGTTCAAAGGTTATTTGCAGAGACTAATTTGAAAATTCAAGTTTGCAGAACTGACTCAAAAGAGCTCGAAGGAGCTCTTTTTCCTTTTTTATAATAGTATCATTATGGTATAATAGAGACATTAGAATCGGAAGTTTACAGCGAGGTGAAAGAGGTTGAATTATGTAGAATATGGAAAAGAAAACAGCGATGTAATTATCCTCTTACACGGAGGCGGTTTATCATGGTGGAATTACAAAGAGGTTGCTGAAAGACTTCAAACAGATTATCATGTGGTTTTGCCTATATTAGATGGTCATGCAGGATGTGATAAGCAGTTTACAACGATAGAGAATAATGCTTTGGATATTATAGAATTTGTAAATAGCAAATTGGGCGGTTCTGTTTTAATGATGGGAGGACTATCGCTTGGAGGGCAGATTTTGCTTGAAATTTTATCTCAACGCAAAGATATATGTAAGTATGCAATAGTGGAAAGTGTACTTGTGATACCTTCAAAATTTACATATTCTATGATTAAACCGGCGTTTGGAAGTTGCTATGGCTTAATAAAGTATAAGTGGTTTTCAAAATTGCAATTCAAATCACTACGAATAAAGTCGAATTTGTTTGATGAATATTACAAAGATACTTGTGCTATTAGAAAGAGTGATATGATTGCCTTTTTACAGGAAAACTCAGTATATTCACTAAAAGATGGCATTGGAGAGTGTGAAGCAACCGTTCAAATTTATGTTGGAGAAAAAGAAAAGCAATCAATGAAAAAATCTGCTAAAATCATTCATGAAAAATTGCAGGATAGTTTTATACAAGTTCTTCCTAATATGTATCATGGAGAGTTTTCAATAAACCACGCAGATGATTATGTGAGAAAACTATTAGAAATAGTAAAGTGAAGGTAACTTTCAGTCTTCAGCAGAGGCTGAAAGCAATAGAAGATTTGAATTGACCGAGCTCTTTGAGCGGGGGATACTTCTTGTCCGAAGGGCAAGAAGGTGGAACTGAGAAGAATTAAAACAATTGGAAGTTGGAGGATACACGTATGAAAATTGTAATCATTAATGGAAGTGCCAGAAAAGGAAACACGCTGACAGCAATCAATGCATTTATAAAAGGAGCATCAGAAAAGAATGAAATTGAAATCATTGAACCTGACAAACTCAACATTGCACCATGCAAGGGATGTGGTGTCTGTCAATGCTCTAAGGGATGCGTCGATAAGGATGATACAAATCCTACAATTGATAAAATTGCTGCCGCAGATATGATTCTTTTTGCTACACCAGTTTATTGGTGGGGAATGTCAGCACAATTGAAACTTATCATTGATAAGTGCTACTGTCGTGGATTGCAGTTAAAAAATAAAAAAGTTGGCACGATTATTGTAGGCGGTTCTCCCGTAGACAGTATCCAGTATGAGCTGATTGATAAGCAGTTTGACTGTATGGCAAAATATCTTTCATGGGATATGCTTTTCAAAAAATCATATTACGCAACAGCCAGAGATGAACTTGAAAAAAACAAGGATTCCATGAACGAACTTGAGGGGATCGGAAAAAATTTATAAAGCACGTTCCAGATTCGGATTTGCAGAGATAGAGAATTTGTGCTGAGAAGTGTTAATTTATAATGTGTTAAGGAAAGCTAATATTAGATGAGAATTCTGTCGGTATATTCGACAAATGTACAAGTAGAAATATTTGCAGAATACGAAAGCGTATTCGCAATATCCGGATTGTGAGAAATCATCATCGGTGCTGGAAAAGTGGAGGGCGAATTAATATGAAGTATGCCGGAACTGCCGGAGGTTGAATCTGCAACGGAATATTACAAGCAATCCATGATGACGGGATTTATGCAGTGGTTTTGCCGGACAGGTGGAAAGAAAAAATTCTCAGAATCAGATATCGAAGCAAAGAAAGAGATTGCAAAATTCAAAGCAGGTGACAGAAATCCTTATTCCTGGAATATGGAATTTTATGAGTATGAGGATGGCAGCGGATACGAAGCGAGATTTACAACTTGTGGAATCTGCACACTGATGAATGAACTGGGACTGACTAAGCTGATACCTGCAATGTGCCGCCTTGACTATACAATGAGTGAAGCAGATTGTGTCAGTAATTTTGCCAAGGAATATACAATCGCTTCGGGTGGACCGTATTGCGACTGCGGTTATACGAAAAGAAGTGCAAAATAAAATGTTATAGAAATAAGAGTAGTTTCACAGACTGCTCTTATTTTTTTGAAAAATTTAAATCTTTTTTCCAATCCCTCCTGTCTTACTTAATAGAAGGGAGGAAGGACAGATGAAAAATATAATAAAATGGTTTGTGCTGCTGATGCATAAGGACATGCAGAATTTTGAAATGAACGAGGATACGGATTGCTCGGTTCGCAAACAGATTATGAACAGAACAAATCGCAAAAAGGAAGGTGAAAGATTATGATGAAAATGAGAAAACCTGGATATATTGCACTTGCTGTCCTGATGGTAGCAACAATCGCTTTAACAGGATGTAGCAATGTAACAGAAGCAAAGGGAAGTCCGACTACGGAAAAAGAAAAAGTAGCAGAGAAAACACCACAGAAGAGGGTGAAAGTTATAGTAGAAAATGCTGCAGAAACAGCTATTGAAACAGTCAGATTGGCGCAGAAAACAGAAGGAACTGAAAATTTAGAACCGGAACCTGGGGCAGAAGAAGATACAGCGGGAGAAAATACAGAGGGAGAAAATGAGACGGGAACAAAGCAAGGAAAGACAGAGGAGACAGACCAGTCAGATAAAAATAAAAGCGGTAAGAAAAAGAATACAACAGTAGCAGATACAACCGATTCAAATAAGCCGCCACATGACGGAATGATATATGATGTCAATGAAGGAACATGGATTGATATGCCGGAGGTTCATCCGGATGGTTTTGACAGAAGTGCGGCCGAAGAGGTGTGGTCTTATGTGAATGCAGAGAGAACAGCAGCAGGCCTCAATGCACTTACCTGGGATGAGGACATATACAATTTTGCATGTCAGAGAGCACAAGCAATTGTATCAGATTTTTCCCATAATGGCTGTGGCAATTATGGAGAAAACATAGCATTAAATTCTGCGGGAAGCGCATATAGAATCCACATGCAGTGGTTTTACTCAACCGGTCATCACAATAACTATATGTTATCTTCCTATGTAAAAGGTGCCTGTGCCATATATGTATATCAGGGTGTCTGGTATGCAGTGGAAAATTTTGCACTGGAAGAAAGTGAAAACAGTGGTGGAAACACAACAAGAGAATTCAACGGACAGACACTTGACCTTACACAGGCGCAGGCAGAAGCAGCTTTAAATGAGTATATATTGACAGTCATGACTGGTGAGAAAAGAAGATGGAAATGTGCTTGCGGTGGAAGAGCTGTTTCTGTTAAAATTTTAAGAAATCAGGCGTTATAGGAAAAACACATGAGAAATAAGGAAGAAAGAAGGAAAAAAATGATATATACACAGGCAGTTGAAAAAGCATGTAATGGAGATTCGACGGGATTTGAATTTCTTTATGATACAACAAAAAATAATAAATATTATCTGGCTTTAAAATATGTGAAAGATGAAGAGGCAGCAAAAGATGTTCTGCAGGAAGCATACATACGGGCGTGGAAAAATCTGGATAAACTAAAAGAACCGGAAAAATTTGATTCTTGGTTAGCACAGATTGTGGTAAATACAGCAAAAAATGAACTGGAAAAACGCAATCATACACCGCTTGATTTACGCATGGAAAGTGGTGAGGAAGAAGATGCAGAAATCATGGATCAGGCAGTAAGCGTCTGGGAAAATGAGCCGGAATTAGAATATACGAAAGAAGAGACCAGACAGCTGGTGCATGAGCTAATCGATGCATTGTCTGACGAGCAGCGTCTGGTGGTAATTGCCTTTGAATTAGAGGGACTTACCACAAAAGAAATTGCAGAACAGCTGGGCTGCCCGGAAGCTACAGTGAAATCAAGACTGCGTTATGGCAGGAATAATATCAAGACAAAGGCAGAGGAACTGCAGAAGAAGGGATACAAGCTTTACAGTGTTGCACCAATGCCGTTACTGCTGTATCTGTTGAAAAAGGAAATGGTTGTATCTGCGGCGGAGCCATCCACCCAGCTTTTATTAAGTGAATGTAGAAAAAGTATAGCAAAGAGTACATATGGTGCAGGAAAAACTGCAGCCTCAACAGCGGTAAAAGCCGCAGGCACAGCAAGAAAGATATCATTTTTGTCAACTGCAGCTGGAAAAGCGGTAATTGGAATCGTGGCAACGGCATCTATAGCAAGTGCAGTGACAGTTGGTGTCATCAGCTACAATAAATCAAATGATAAAAATACGACCGCACAGGAAAATGTTCCGGCAGTAGAAGAAGTTCCGGTAAATGCAGACCAGCCAATAGATGGCGTGGTTGAGGATACAGAGACAACGGATGCACCAGAGGATGAAAATGGAAGTGAAAAATATGCTGATATTCCAGAATCTGTGCTTCCAAGTTCCGTGCGTAATGATAAAGACTATTTTGAATTCTGGGACGAGCCGGTAAAGGCAACCTGCTGGATTGACGGTGTCAAGGGAACGATTTATGCAGACTGGGATATGACACAGATTATCAAAGAAGTTACCTATGATGTAGATGGTTATGAGGATGAGCTTCTTATTATTGGCTGTACACTGGATGGCGGTACCCATGCCATTGCAATTTATAACGGACAGTATGTTGTGGTAAATGATGCAATGTGGGATCATTGGTATAATGGAAAAAGTTCTGCCTTCGATTAATACAAAAACTTAAGATTTCGTTAAATTTGTGGAACTGATTCTTAAGGTTGTCTGTGAGACATTGACCAACCAATTCCAGTAAGATATATTTGAATTAATGGACTGTGGAAAAACAGTCCGGATTAAGGAGTATAAGTATATCAAAGTAAGGAGGAACTATGGGCATGGAAAAGCAGAAGGCGAAGACAGGTCCGAAAAAGAAGGTTGGAAAAAAGCAGAGAAGAAAGAGAAAACTGATACTTTTTATTGTAGAAGTATTAGTGATACTCATTTTGCTGGTAGTATTTTATGTAATGAGTAAGCTGAATAAAATCAATAATACCGGTTCCTTAGACGCGAAGAAGCTGAATATTAATATAGACAGCGAGACCCAGGAAGTGTTAGATAATTATACCAATATAGCTATCTTTGGAATTGACAACCGGAGCAGTGGAAATTATGAAAGTGGAAACAGCGACTGTATCATGATTGCCAGTATCAATGATGATACCAAGGAAGTGAAGCTTGTATCCGTATACCGGGATTCCTTTCTGGCAGTAGATGATAAAGACAGCTTGCGGAAACTGAATGCAGCTTATGCCAAGGGGGGACCAACCGGTGCAGTAGCGGCATTAAATAAGAATCTGGATTTGAATATTACCGAATATGTATCCGTAGACTTCAATGCGGTAATGGAAGTTGTGGATGCATTAGGTGGAATAGAGTTGGATATTACCAGGGAAGAAGCCAGCAATATGCATATCTGGATTGATGAAATGAATGAAGTAATGGGAACCCATGGCAAGCCGGTTTCCGGAGCGGGTGTGCAGCAGGTCAATGGAATACAGGCACTTGCCTATTGCCGTGACCGTATGAGTGGCGGTGATGATTTCCGACGGACCGAGCGGCAGCGTATTGTAGTTGGAAAAATTGTAGAAAAAGCAAAACAGGCAGACATCCTTACTTTAAATGATTTGGTAGACAAGCTGTTTCCGGACATTTCTACCAGCCTTTCTACCACAGAAATATTGGGACTTGCAGCCCATGTCAAAGAGTATGAGCTTGCAGATACCCAGGGCTGGCCATTCCAGTTAGACACCAAGATGATGGAAAAATCCATCGGAGCAGTAGTTGTACCAACGGATTTGGAGACTAATGTAGATTTGCTGCACCGCTATTTATTTGATGTAGAGGATTATGAAACGACAGATAAGGTGAAAGAAATCAGCAAGGCAGTAAGCAACAGGACAGGAAAGACGGCAGCAGATACCACCCGGGATACGAATCCGCTGGTGCAGGATACAGTAATAGAAGATTAGGGTTATAAAAAAGTTGGCAATATGTAGCACCCTCCAAAAGTTAGAACTAAAAATCTAACGGTTGGGGCACCCTCCGTAAGGAAGGTGCCCCAAGGCGGCTTTGTATCTCAATTAAATATTGTTGTGTGAGTACGGTATAGCTTTGTGGCTATGCCGTTTTTGCCTTTAAGAAAGGCTTTTTACTGATGTGTTCTTGAAAGTATTCTTCCATTTCTTCGGCTGTCGGCTCTCGGATAATGCCAACACCGTTGTAATGGATTTCGACCTCCTGATAACGCTTGCCGTCCTTGTATCCGGGTGCGGATACCACGATTTTTTCAATAAACTCGTGTACCAATTCGGGAGTGAGTGCTTCAAGACGGGTAACTTGCTTCGCTTTGTCAATAAATCTCTGTAAGCCTTCGGTCTTGACTTTGGCATTTTCAAGCTCATCTTCCAAAGTGGGAATACGGTCTTTCAACTCGCTCTGCTCATTTTCAAGCGACATCGACATCGTGGCAAATCGCTCATCGCTGATTTTACCCGTTGCGTTATCTTTATAGAGCTTTTGGATAATTCCGTCAATTTCCCGAACACGCACCTTTGCCTTGTCAAGTTCTCTGCGCTTATCGGCAAGCTCTTTCTTTTGTTTCTCTCCAAATTCCGCTAACTGCCTTTGTGCGAATAACTTTTCGTAACTCTGCACATACCACAGTACCCTCTGAATACTCTCAAGCACAAGCTGCTCCACGACTTTCTCACGAATATAGTGGGCAGAGCATACATCAGAGTTTTTGCGGTAAGCAGAACAGAAGAAATAGGCTTGCTCCCGCTTGTAGTTATTGGTTACGCTGTAATACAGTTTTTCTCCGCAGTCGGCGCAATAAAGCAATCCCGAAAACATACTGACAATCCCATTTTTAGTAGGTCTGCGTCGGTGCTTGCGTAATTCCTGTACCAACTTAAAGGTTTCACGGTCAATGATTGCAGGGTGAGTATCGGGAAATACTTTCCATTCATCTTTCGGTTTATCGAGCTTTTTCTTCATTTTGAAAGACTTGCGGTAAGTCCGAAAATTGACGGTGTCGCCGCAATACTCCTGCTTGTCAAGAATCCCCGATACCGTATCCGCTACCCAACCATAGGGAATTTCAGGCGGCTTACTGCATTTTCTTCCGATGCTGTTCCAATATTCCGTAGGTGTCAGTACCTTTTCAGAGCGAAGCTTTTTGGCTATCTGTGTCGGTCCAAGTCCCTCAACACAAAGACTGAATATTCTTCTGACAATCTTTGCGGCAGGCTCGTCTACAATCCACTCGTCTTTGTTATCGGGACTTTTCATATACCCGAAAGGCGGATTTGTGGTCAGCGGTTTGCCTGACATTCCTTTGCTCTGCATTACCTTACGCACCTTGTCGCTGGTGTTCTTTGCGTGCCATTCGTTGAATAAGTCCTGCATCGGTACAATATCGCTGATGCCTTTTTCGGTGTCAATATTGTCCATTATGGCGATATATCGAATATCCAAACGGACAAAATCTTCTTCCAAAAGCTGACCGACAACAAGACGGTTTCTGCCGAGACGGGAATGGTCTTTTACAACGATAGTCCCTATCATACCCTGTTCGGCAAGCTCCATAATTTCCATAAATGCCGGTCTTGTAAAGGTGACTCCTGAGAATCCGTCATCGTAGAAAAAACGAGGATTAGGCAGCTTAGTGTCCTTTGCGTACTTTTCGAGAATGGCTTTTTGATTTTGAATACTGCCCGAAACGCCGTCTTTCTCATCATCACGGGAAAGCCTTGCATACAGGGCGGTAATTCGTTCATCTGACTGTTTTGTGTTCATAGTTCTCCTTTCCGCAGCCAGATATGATATGATTTGTAGGTATTCTTATCATACCATATTCGCCGCCAAAATTCAACGCTTTAATGTGGTGCAGCGAAAGTTTTACAGATTCTTCAAGATAATTCGCTGTGCTTTTTCCTGTAAACTCTCGTTTGCGGCTTTGTTAAAATGACTGGATACGGAATAGACCGTATTGCCGATTTCCATATCAAAGTTTATAGGATAGGGATACCTGCTTTTGCGAAACCAGTCTATGCGTTCTTCTTTTGTCATTGAAAGAAGAATTTTTGTTGTTTCTTCAATCGCTTCGTGAATATCTCTGTAATCGTCGCAAGGATAGCCCTGCTCATCAAGATAAAGAATATTGTCTGTCATCGTATTTCTCGCTCCTTTCGCTGTGTTTTTTTGTGTTGCATTTCTTCTTTTGCCCTGTATTCGTTGGCATAGAGCAGATCGGTTTTCTCTTGGATTTTAACAGACCGTTTCTCAATGCCCTTGTTTAATTTTAGTTGTTTTCTGAGTTCAGTTATCCTCTCTGTAACGCCTGACTTTTCCTGCCGCAGGGTTTCCTTTTCGGCTGGTGACGCTCTGCGGATTTTATTTTGCAGTTTGGTACGATAGGCAATCCATTTATCCATTTCATTCTGCAATTTTTCTCTGTTGGCATACAGATCGTCAAAGGTTTCAATTCCGTATTTGCTCATATATCGCACCTGTTCGGAAAACTCATCTAATTTCCGCAAATCCTCTTTTAGATATGGACTTGTAGGTTTGTAATCAGTATTCTTCGGCAGAATACCCAACAGATAGCAGTAGTGCAGATACAGTTTATAGATATGGCTTGTCTTGTGAAACGGCTTGTACCACTCTTTCAAATCTCTTGGCATTTGCGGCGGATAGCTGATTGTTGCTCTGCGGTTTCCAAAAGAAGCGTATGCGCCCATTGTCCTTTGGATATTTTCAGGCGTCCACCTTTTGTCAAGAGTATCTAACCTTGTGAAGTGTTCATATTGCGGCAACCGTATCTTCCAATGCTTACCAGTGAAATCGGTAATATATCCTTTTCGCTGCAAGTATTCCTCCATATAATAGGGACGGCGGCTGAAATTGATTGCCTCCCGTACATCTTCACGGTACACATTGTACCGTGTCGGCTTACCGCTTTTCTCATCCAGCCATACCTGCCTTGACGGTGCTTTATGAGGATTTTCTATGACAGACAAGCCGTGTTCCGTACATATTCGGTCGGATACATTACGGAGTTTTCTCTGCTCTGTTTTTGAATAATTGTATTTCTTTCCGTCAAGAAAGGAAACCGAATTAAAACAAAAATGATTGTGCAGATGGTCTTTATCAAGATGGGTGGTGACGATAATTTGAAACCGATCGCCCCACATTTTCTTTGCGGTTTTCAGTCCTATTTCGTGTGCAAGTTCGGGTGTAACCTCGTCAGGCTTAAAGCTCTGATATCCATGCCAAGCGATATATCCGTCATCTTTTCCATACTGCTTTTTGGTCAGTATCATCTGCTGCAATGCAATCTCTTTCAGACAGTTGGTGGCGGAAACATATTCGCCTTGCTCGGTAGCTTCTGGGCGCTGGACATAGGCAAAGACATTGTAAAAATCCTGTAAGTCTTTTGTGCGAACGACAGTTTTATCGGGATTTTCTACATAGTCAATCAGGTCTTTCAGCCTGCCCTCAATGTGCCATAAACTTGTTGTCGCCATTATCCCGCCTCCTGTAAATCGAGTACAAGGCATTCGATTTCTTTGCAAATTTCCAATGCGGAAGGCCCGTATTTTGCACATTCCTTAAAACCGTTATGAACTGAGTATAGGGTGTTCAGCAGTTTCCAAAACTCTTTTGCAGGTTTCGGTTTTGGTGTTTTCCCTTTGCAAAGTTGACGGATAAACTCTGATTGAGACAGTCCGCACGCTGCCGAACCGCGCTTTAGTTTTTCGTTTTCTTCTTCGGATAAGCGTACTTTTATACGCACATTTTTGTTGTTTTCCTTGTTCAAAAATATCATCTCCGTTCTTGTGTTTTATCTTTTTGCAGGGGTATTCAGGGGATTTCCCCTGAGTCAATCCGCATCCATTTAGGGTGCGGATTGGGATTGTGGGTGTCACAATCCGATGCTCGCTATAACTGTGGACAACAGTTTTCTTTTTGCCGTTTCACCCGAATGTCGTTCCTGCCCCTGCTTTTTCAGCGGCGTTGTCTCGCTCGTTTCCGTTTGGAAAGTCTTGGCGAAGTATCCCATTCAGCCGGTCATTCAGTTGTCAACTGGCAAAACAAAAAGCCGATACACAGAGACATCAAAAATCGGCGGGAGTTTTGCTCTCGCTTCAAAATGATGAAACTATGTATCGGCTCTGTAAATTCAGAAACCAATTATCTGCTGATTAACCACTCCGCAAGCAGATTTACGTTTATGAGTGGTGCGGCATTATTGGCTGCCGCTATCTCTTCTTACTTCGAAGTTTCATTTTGTATTAAGTTGTTGTTCTTTGATGGCATCATTTTATTGTACATTACGAAACATATGTTTGTCAATACTTTTGAGGAAGGTTTTGAATAATTCTCCAAAAACCGGGGCATACTATTAAATTTACTCTTTGAAAGATAAACCTTAAGCAATTCTTGCAATAACTTTCAACGTACAAATATTAAACAATATATGCATATAGTTGTTGCCATTTTCAAAACTGTATGGTATAATAATTGCGTACATTATTTATTTCTTGCGTGCGGAAAGTTGGTGTCTGCTTGAGTAAAAAAGAAATCTTAAAAACGGTAATTGAAAATAACGGCGGCATTGCAAAAACTTCAGATTTTGCCGCAAACGGGATAAATAAATATGAGGTAGCGGCTTTTTGTAAAGAAGGAGTCATTGAAAGAATTCGCAGAGGATTTTATCAGCTCCCCCAAAGTAAAAGTATTACAGAAGAACAGCTCATACGGGAGCTTCTTCCGCAGGGAATTATTTGTGTGGAGTCCGCTCTGTTTCACTATGGATATAGTGATTTTTCTCCCCGTGAATGGTCGATTGCTGTGCCGAGAACAGCGTCCCGTGCCGTAAAAAACATTGAAGAATTTTCGATGAAGGCTTACTATATTCAAAAGGAATTTTTAGATATAGGTAAGTCCACAAGCAATTTTAACGATGTAATACTGCCTGTATACGACCGTGAGCGAACTATATGCGATTGCTTTAAGTACCGCACAAAGCTTGACAACGAAATTTTTAATAAGGCTGTCAATGCCTATGCTGCTGATGAAAAAAAGAACCTTGCAAATTTGTCTAAGTATGCAAAGAAAATGAAGCTTTATACAAAGGTTATGAACGTAATGGAGGTGCTGCTAAATGGCTGATATAGCTGCGTCCGTGCTGGCACGGCTTAAAAACAAAGCTGCTGAAAGCGGCAGAAGCTATCAGCTCTGCTTGCAACTCTTTTGCCAAGAGGAGTTTTTGCGCCGTTTGGAAAAGTCCAAGTATGCTGAAAACCTCGTGTTGAAAGGCGGCTTGTTCCTCTATTCCCTTACTGACTTTGATAGCCGAGTAACGGTTGATGTAGATTTTTTGCTTCGGAAAATACCCAATACACCGGAACAGTTAAAAGGTATACTTGAGGAAATTATTGCAGTTAATACCGGCAATGATTTTGTTACCTTTGAGATAAAGGATGTTGCACCTATTGCCGTTGCGAAGAAATATGCCGGTATAGGTGCGTCAATGGTCGCTCGTATTAAAAATACTCGTACACCCTTTGGCATTGATTTTGGTGTTGGTGATATTATTGTGCCAAATCAGGAAAAAAGAAAAATCCCCACTCAGCTTGATGATTTTGTTGCGCCGACAATTAATACTTATTCCATTGAAACAACTGTTGCTGAGAAAATTGACGCAATCCTCAGTCTGATGGAGTTTTCCAGCCGCATGAAAGACTATTACGATATTTATTATCTTGCTAATAAATTTGATTTTGACGGTGCAACGCTGACAGAAGCACTGAAAAAGACATTTGAAAACCGTGGGCATAGTTTTACGATTGAACAGTTTGAACAGGTTATGAGCTTTGATAATGACGAAGCAATGCAGAAGAAATGGAAAGCCTTTGTCCGTAAAATCGACACGAAAACGAATGATTACAGTACCGTATTGAAAACAATAAAGACGTTTTTAACAAAACCGTTTATGGCAGCAGTAGAAGGCACGGAAATTACAGATAATTGGACTGCCCAAAACGGCAGGTGGATATGATAGGAGAAATAGATATGATTAGAACAGATATGATTTCAACCGTTGGTAGAGAATATCTTACCAGCAATATTGAAAATGATGAATATAGCTATCCGAAAGCGTTTGCGGCACAGTCCTTAACATTCAATCCTATTCGAAACAAAGTAGGACGAGCTTTTGAAAAATTGGATATTCGTTTCGTGAAAGACAACGTTACCGTGCTAATTGAAACAAAACAGAATTTTACCAAGTCAGATGAGGAACAGCTCTCCGCATATGTCGAATATGAGAAGGCACTTACCGGCAATAAGACGGTTGCTATTTTGGCAAATACTATGAATGATACTGTTAGAGTATGGCGTGGCGTTGTTTCGGACAGCGACTTGATGACTAAGGAAACTGCATTGCGCTCGATGGACGAATATGTTGACTTCTACACATCCAAAATTAACGACAAAGAAAAGGTGATGCAGAACACCTATAAGCTTAACGAGTTGCTTCATCGCCATAGTATTCCTGAAAAACTTCGCAGTCAATTTGTTGGCACCTGCCTATTAGCATTGAAGAATGGTCTTGATTATTCCACTCCGTCTTTGACTGCTGCACAAATTCGCACTCGTATAAAAGAAGTATTAGAGGACTTGCTTAATTCCGATATTAACAAGGCCGAAAAGCTCGCTTTGTTAAATCGTAATGTGTTGGGCGATCAGTATGTTCGCCAACTTAGCATTGCCGCCTTCAGAGAAATTCTAAAATTCATTGAAGATAACATTCTGCCTTTTATCAATGACAAAAGCACATCCGGTCAGGATCTGCTTAATCTGTTTTTTGTCACCTTTAACAAGTATGTCGGTAAATCGGACAAAAACCAAGCTTTCACACCAGACCATATTACAGATTTTATGGCGAAAATAACAGGCGTTAACAAACATTCAGTGGTTCTTGATCCTTGTTGCGGTAGCGGATCATTCCTAGTTCGTGCAATGACACAGGCACTTGATGATTGTGCTACTGCCGCCGAGCAGGACAAGGTTAAGAAACATCAAATCTTTGGTATTGAGTTTGATGAAAATGTGTATGGCCTTGCTACAACCAATATGTTGATTCACTCAGACGGAAACTCAAATATCCGTCAGGGAAGTTGCTTTGCATTAGCCGACTGGATAAAAGAAGCAAAACCAAATGTTATTTTGATGAATCCACCCTATAACGGACAGCGTATTCATCTTCCTAAAAGCTATGTTGATACTTGGGCAAAAGATAAGAAAGAGGATCCTTCTAAAGGGTTCTACTTTGTAAAATACATTGCCGATGTGTTAAATTCTATTAATCATCAAGCAACCTTAGCTGTTTTGTTGCCAGTTGCATGTGCAATTGGCACTAAGGGTGTAATAAAAGAGATAAAAGAACAAATCCTTGAAGAAAATACCCTTGATGCTGTCTTTACCTTGCCAAATGATATTTTTCATCCAGGTGCTACTGTACAAGCCTGTTGTATGGTGTTCAAAATTGGTAGAAAGCACTCGGATATCTCGACTCCAAATACATTCTTTGGATACTACAAGGACGATGGCTTTAAGAAGAAAAAGAATATTGGCCGTATTGAGCAAATAGATTCAATCACACAAACGAGCAAATGGATCAAGATTGAAAAAGAGTGGATTGATTTGTATAGAAATCGTAGGGAAAAACCGGGACGTTCTGCTACTAGTGCAGTTAGTGCCTCCGATGAATGGGTATGCGAAGCATATATGGACACAGACTACACTGCTCTCAACGAATCCGACTTTATCAATACATTAAATGGATATTTTTCATACTTAGTTAGCATCGGAAAATTATTTGATGAAAAATTTGTTCCATCATCGAAATACATAATGGATTATTTTAACTTTTTGCTTTCTCATAAAGATAACATCAGTAAGCAAATTGATGTATCAAACTGGAAAGAGTTTGTATATTCAGAAATTTTTGATGTTCAGAAAGGTTTTTACAATAAAAAGCCAGAACACAGTCTTGTTGGAGAAATACCGTTTTTAGGAGCCACAGAACGATGTAACGGTGTAACGGAATATTATTCTATTGACGACATTGAAATTGCTTCTAAAACAGGTGATGAAAACAATGTGTCTATTGAAGAAAAACTATTTTCTGGAAACGCTTTATGCGTAACTAATAATGGATCTGTCGGCTGTGCTTTTTTTCAACCAACTACATTTACATGTAGTCACGATGTGAATCCATTATACATTTTGGACGGATGTTTCAATATGTATAATGCACTGTTTGTAGCAACAGTAATTGAAATGGATAAATATCGCTGGGCATATGGTCGAAAATGGAGACCAGAAAGAATGATCAAATCAACAATTCGATTACCAGCAAAATCGAAAGATAATAAATATATTCCAGATTGGGATTACATGGAAAACTATATAAAATCATTACCATATGGAGATAGAATCTGAGGTGAAAATATGCCTAAAAATGTAGTCCAATACGATCTTCTCATCTCGTGTCCAGGAGATATTATTAGTGAGATCAGTATAATCGAGGACGCAGTATCACAATTTAACACTCAGTTTTCTGATGCTTTGGGAATAAGTATTCGTACAAAGCATTGGAGTAAAAACTCTTATGCCCAGTCTGGGGGAAAACCTCAAACATTGCTGAATGAGCAATTTGTAAACGACTGTGATGCCGCAGTTGCCATTTTGTGGACACGCTTCGGAACACCCACCGATGAATACGGATCTGGCACAGAGGAAGAAATAGAAATTATGCTGTCTACCGGGAAACAGGTATTTATGTATTTCTCGGACAAGCCTCTTTCTCCGTCTCAAATGAATGAGGAAAGCTATAAGAAGGTTCAGGCATTTTGTGATAAATACAAAGATAGAGGTATCTACTTTACATATTCATCGGACGAAGAATTCAAAACGCTGTTTTTTGCTCATTTATCTCAGTATTTTTTAAGCGAAAAAAGAGTGGCAGAAGTTAAGGGGGAGCGTCATTCTAAATTGAAGATTGTCGGCATTGACCAAACCCAACACATCAGTGATGAAGCCCCTATAATTAGTTTTGTTCCAAATACTGAAATGACTATAAGTAAATACTTGGAACAAATACGGGAACTTTACAGCATTATTTCTGCTGCAAAGCTTGGAAAGCGTGTTGAATTGTCAGAAACACTTTCCAAGCTGGCTTTTTCGTTTAACAAGCCAAAAGAAATCAACGAAGAAGACAGAAAACTAATACAATCTGTAGCTAAGAATTTAAACATCAGCATTACCGAAGATTTTTTTGCACTTGGTAATCTATCACAGAGTACTATTCCTACAAATATGTTTGGCAGCGCTCCCCTTACAGGGACAGAAGCAGAAAAAGAAAAGTACCATAACATTCGGGAACTTTTGAAGACAATTTCAAAAGCATTAGAATGGGCTCCCATAGAAACCGCATTTAAGGATAAGAAGTGTTTGAAGCTTGCCCTTCAAAACTGTGGTACAGACATTGATGAAGATATAGAAGTTTCTCTCAAAATTCCAAAGAATAGTTTGCTACCAATGAGTGAGTTCCCAAAGTTCAATAATGATGAAATGGGTTATTTACTGAATGACTGCGATATGAGCAAACTTTTTGGTATCTGTAGTACATCAACGTATTCGGATTACGACTCATCTATTGTAACAAGCCGACGGTTCTCTCCTCGTGTTTCTACGCCTTCTATTTTCCCGGGATATACCCCAGATTATGGTGATGATTTTGAAAGTGAACTTGCCGATGTATTCTGTTATTCTTGCTTTGATGAAGGGGAAGATTATATTGTAAAGCTTAAATTTGATTACATTAAGCATAATACAACAATCGCCTTCTCGTCTATTATTTTTATTAAAGAGCCTTTTAACTCTATACCATATACGATTACATCTAAGAACTCACCAGAAATAGTGTTTGGAGAAATCAAAATTACAGAGGATTTGTAAAATTAAATAAAATAACGGCGGCAAGAATTTCTTCCTGCCGCCGTTCTAAGTTAGTTGTAAATTATATCGTGATTCACGATTTCTGCTGCTCTGCTACGGATGTTATTCATCCGACCAACCCACTCCATAGGATTGTCCACTTTGTGTTGTTCGGTCACACCTTCACGCTCTGCCATCTGTTTCACTAGCCGAGAAAACATGTCTTCTGCCTGTTTGTCAATATTTGCGAGGTAAGTGCTCAGCTTGCGACTTGTAAGCAGATTGTAGTATGTAATCTTACGATTTGATTTCAGATAATGTAAATGTCGCTGTCCCCAAATGCCAATAGGTTCTGTTTCTTCATTGGGCAGTTCTAAACAAGGCAAATAATAATCACCCTGCTTCTCGTACCAAAGACCGTTCTTTTCATCGTAAATTTTGTTTTCCATTTTGTAATCCTCCAAATGTATTGATTTTCCTACAAATTCAATCATTCCGGCTGACTACAAAGCCAAAGAGAGAAGCTACTTCCTTATGTAGTCTCTCCCTTGGAGGGTGTTTTTTTATGATATTACTTCCTTTGGCTTTTTAAAAAATTGGCAAATGTGCTTATTTCTTTTAATTCTTCTTGAGTATATTCTGAATTAGAAAAGGATATAGAATTATTTTGAAAATCATTAAGAACAGAATCGTCAGCTAAGAAATCTAATGAACACTCAAAGTAAGTACAAAGCTTTTTGAGAGTAGATAGTTTAGCATTTTCAGTTCCCTTTTTATAGAAACCATCTATAGTTGTATAAGGAACACCAGAAGCTCTTGCAAGTTCGGCTTTATTTATATTTTTATTTTTCATCAATAAGTCTAGTTTATCAGTAAGTCCCATTATATTACCTCCACAACAAATTAATTGTACTACTAAGAAAGTATAATGTAAATGTATTATTACCCTGTATGGTAAAACTAGAAACGTTTTAACTTGACAATTACGATACAGGGTATATACTTAAGATGTTGATTACGTTACAGGGTAATTTCAGAAGGGGATGAGAAGTTGTTCTATAATTTGAAAGC
The DNA here is from genome assembly GCF_003461765.1 of Roseburia sp. AF02-12. Taxonomy (NCBI): domain Bacteria; kingdom Bacillati; phylum Bacillota; class Clostridia; order Lachnospirales; family Lachnospiraceae; genus Roseburia; species Roseburia sp. AF02-12. Next base: position 172,165 of record NZ_QTXS01000001.1, read on the forward strand.
TGAAATGGCAAGAGAGAAAATTACAATTAAGTTATTGGCAGAGAGGACAGGAATTTCATATAAAAGCCTTAAGAGAAAAATATCTGGAGATACAGAATTTAAGAAAAGTGAAATAGTATTAATAAAACGAGAATTTCCACAATATAGTTTAGATTATTTGTTTGCATCAAAAGATGAAGTAGGTAAATAGTTTTTTATGAAAGAAAAGAAAAATTTATATTAGTACAGAAACTAAATAATAGGTAACGTGCTATCTTCCATAATAGTATGCTGCCTATTATTTTTATAAAAATAAAGACTAATTATTAAAAGTCAAGTCTAAAACGAAACATTTTGAATGAATTGCAAAAATGTATTTCAAATATATTTGTACTTTAAAAACTGTATGACAAGAGACTGTGGTTAGAGCTTCGTATAAACCATTTCGTGTTAGGAGAGAAAGCAACACACAGTATCTTAAAATAGCATAGTCAAACCTATAGAAAAGGTAAAGAAAGACTATGACTTTATATAATGGTTGGTGAAAAGGTGATAATATGAAAAAATACAAAAGAGAAAAGTTTATTTTTTTATTAGGAATTGTTTTTTTATTTATAATATATTGCTTACATAGTGAGAAGAAAGCAGAAGTAAGAACGATAGAGCAGAAAGACCATTCTTCTGACGGTGAACAATATGGGAGATATTTGGCTATAGGATTTGATGATTTTAGATCAAGTGATTTTACGATGACAATTCCTCTTTTTAATGAATATGATGCACATGCGACATTTAATAGAATTGGATATAGCCTTGATATGACAGAAGATGAAAAAACACAATTAGCAATCGTATTGGATAACGGAAATGAGCTTGGAGATCATACTTGGTTTCATTGCAATTTTATTTATAGTGATCCCCTGTTTAATGGACAAAATCCGGACAATATAGAGGGAAATCAGATACCTTTTCCAACCAATGAACAGATGAGAAATGATTATGGTGACGGGAAAAATGCGTTTGGCTTTTCATTGACAGACTCATGTGATATGCAACTTTCCGATTGGAATAAGTATGATGGAACTTGGTCTGCTTTTGATACAAAATGGGGTGATTTATCAGATGAAGAATGTCAATATATTAGAGAAAGCTATAGTATTATGTGTGATACATCTGGCTTATTAGATTTGCTTGATGAATTGTCAAATAAATATTTAGGAACAGCGGGTGCATCAAAAGGAAGTTGGGATGAACAAAAACAATGTTATACTGGTGGTATATTTACAAATTGTAAAACATCAGCAAATCATGAAATATGGGAAAGGGTCATACAAGCAACAGGAGACTATTATGAAGAAAAATGTGGTGTAAGGCCAGTTACGTGGTCTTGGCCAGGTTCTATGATGAGCCCTTTTAAGTTTACCAAGGATGATAAGATGTATTATAATGAAGACTGTACAATTTTGTATAATTATTTGGCTAAAATGCCGTCTTCATTATATAGTAATGCAGATGGAACCCCCAAGCAGCGGAGTTGGGTGGATGTCCTTAGGGAAAATGGGTATGTAAATGCTCATGATATAATTTATCCATCACGCTTGGATGGAGAACAATTACCAATGATGAGTAAGCAGTTGATATATAATGCATCTTTGTCCAGAAAGGATGCATTGGTGTATCGAACAAATTCAAGCGTACATTATAATGATATAAATGAAATATATGAAGGAGATTTTTTTGATAATACCTCAGAAAAAGGTCAAGCAGCACAAATGTATGATGATGGAGGTGCCTTTTATACATTTATTGAATCAATACGTCAAGATACATCGAATGGAATGATTCATGGAGAAATAATTGATTCTGTTGATTCAGAGTCGGAAAGAAATTTTTTGACACAGATATTGGAATATTGTAAAAAAACAGGTGTAAAAGTTATATCTAAAAAGGATGCATATAACATATGCTTTAATCAAGTATTTGAACAAGGAAATTTAATATATAATCCAAATTTTCGTAATACAGCGGAAGAATTTATGCCTGATGCAGAAAATATACCAACAAATCCAGATGGTTATATTGGAAATTGTAAAGTAGAACAAGACGAATATGGGAGCACATTAAAGACGGAAGGCATTACACAGTATTTACATTATGGAATTCCGCTAGGAACTATTCGCTATAGTGCAGAAACAAAGGGTTGTGGTAATATAAAAATTTATGCAATAAAAAATAGTGATAGTATAGAATTGAATGATAAAGATTTGGAACTTTTAGGTTCAATCAATGTTAATTCAGAGGAATATAATACTTCAGAAATACAATTCTTTGTACAAGATAATACAGAAACAGAATTTGAACAATTGTGTGATGGAATGGGTGAAAAAATAATGGGAATAAAGATAGAATATTCAGATGGACTGTATATAAAGAATATTGATTTAGAAAAAATATGAATTATGTGTGAAACAGCATAATATATAGAGCAATTTGTATTGGAATCAAAATTCTGCACAAAGTGTGGAACAAGATGTAATTAACAATAGCAGAATAGAAGTTGAAAGAAATGAAGATGTACGAGACAATAACCCACTTGATATTTCGGGTAGTGCAACAAATTTGTTATACTAAATAATTACCTTTCCGCTAAAATATAGTATATCGCAGTTCGTGGGATATTTAAATGTAATAAGATAGCAGTATGTGATATTTGGAAAATATAACCAAATTTTATAAAAATTTCACAAAAAATAAGAAAAATCCAGTTACCTTTTGTATATTATTGTGTTATGATAAAAATATATCAGTAAACATACAATGATTATCAAGGAGGTATTACGAATGCAGAGATTTACATTACCAAGAGATTTATACCACGGCAAAGGTGCATTGGAGGCACTGAAGAACTTCGAAGGAAAGCGCGCAATGATCTGTGTTGGTGGAGGCTCCATGAAACGGTTTGGTTTCCTGGATAAAGCAGAGGCATATCTGAAAGAAGCAGGTATGGAAGTGGAACTGTTTGAAGGAATTGAACCGGATCCATCTGTTGAGACCGTGATGAAGGGTGCAGCCGCTATGGAGAAGTTTCAGCCGGATTGGATTGTAGCAATCGGTGGTGGTTCACCAATTGATGCTGCAAAAGCAATGTGGATTAAATATGAATATCCGGATATTACCTTTGAAGACATGTGTAAGGTATTTGGAATTCCGAAATTAAGAAAGAAAGCACATTTTTGTGCAATTTCTTCTACCTCAGGAACTGCAACAGAAGTAACTGCATTTTCCATCATTACGGATTATGAGAAGGGAATCAAATATCCGATTGCGGATTTTGAGATTACACCGGACGTAGCAATCGTTGACCCGGAACTGGCAGAGACCATGCCGCAGAAGCTGGTAGCCCACACCGGAATGGATGCGATGACGCATGCAATTGAAGCGTATGTTTCAACTGCCAACAGTGATTATACAGACCCGCTGGCACTCCATGCCATTGAGATGATTCAGCATGATCTGATTGATTCCTATAACGGAGATATGGCAAAACGTGATGCCATGCACAATGCCCAGTGTCTGGCTGGAATGGCATTTTCCAATGCACTGCTTGGAATCGTACATTCTATGGCACATAAGACCGGTGCCGCATTTGCCGACTACGGTGCACATATTATTCATGGCGCAGCTAATGCCATGTATCTGCCGAAGGTTATTGCATTTAATGCAAAGGATGAGACTGCAAAGAAACGTTATGGCGTGATTGCAGACTTTATGAAGCTTGGAGGAGAGACACTGGACGAGAAAGTCGCACTTTTAATCCAGTACCTGCGTAAGAGGAATGATGACTTGAATATTCCGCACTGTATTAAGAACTACGGACCGGACAGCTATCCGGCTGAGCAGGGCTTTGTACCGGAAGAAGTATTCTTAGAGAGACTGCCTGAGATTGCAGCCAATGCAATTTTGGATGCCTGCACCGGCTCCAACCCAAGACAGCCGAGCCAGGAAGAAATGGAAAAACTGCTGAAATGCTGTTACTATGACACGGAAGTAGATTTCTAAAAAATAGATTAAAAAATAAACCCCCGTTTCGATATTGATATGTACCCAGAATCCTGGACACATATTTACGAACTAGACTGAACACATGGATGCTATCCTGTATTGTACAGGCGGCATCCATTTTGTTTTTGCCTGAATTCTTTTGTTATTATAATAATCTATATATTCTTCAACCGCTTGTGAAAATTCTTCGAAAGAAGAATAGTTTTTTTCATAGCCATAATACATTTCATTTTTTAATCGTCCAAAGAACGTCTCCATAATACAATTATCATAACAATTACCTTTTCGTGACATGGATTGTATAATGCCATGTTCCTGTAAAGCATTTCTAAAATAAGCATGTTGATACTGCCAGCCTTGATCTGAATGAAATATCAATCCTTCAACTGAAGGAAATTTTTCAAATGCTTTATTCAGCATTCTTTTTATCTGTTCAAGATTAGGACTCATGGATAAATCATATGAGATGATTTCATTTGTATTCATATCTAGCACTGGAGAAATATAACACTTT
>NZ_QTXS01000001.1:176729-1513357 GCF_003461765.1 Roseburia sp. AF02-12
CATTGATAAAGCATTCCTGCGCTGATTCCTGCTTCTATGGCAACTTTTCTCCTTGGTATACCTGCAATAACCATTAAAACCAGTTCAAGCTTTTCTTCTGGTGTCCACACTTTATTGAACACCTTATGTTTTAAAACTTCTGGACCATGTAAATCAACCAATCCAGACCATTCTCGTATATGTCTTTTGAGAGTATCTGGATTCGTACCCTCTGGGATATCTGGATACGAACCTGAATGATACAATTCAACACACATCAGTTTAAACTCATAACTATAACGCATAAAAACACCCTCCTTACTGGTTGTCCAGTAAAGAGGGTACATATCATATCGCATTGATATTTGAGACGGGGTTTTTACAGTCTGAAAAATGGTTTTACAAAGGTAATACCCCCACAGCACTGCGGGGGTACAAAGGGGAGTTATGAAAATTTATGAAAAAAGTTTTATCAAATAGAGAGACAAGACATTGGGGGATGAACCTGTTCTCTATTGATATTTGTAGTATACCCGGATTTTGTGAAAAATAATTGTCCAGATTATGAAAAAAGCGTTAAATTCTAAAAAATTTTTTCTGAAAAAATTTCATGAATCTTGTATATTTCTCTTGCGTAAAACACAAGATATGGTATACTGTATATGCGTTGAAGAGATTCGACACAAAATCTAGTACAGTTTTGTGCCGATTTTATGCGAATAGACTATTTTTTTATGGGAGAGGATTTCGATGAAAATCATTAAAAGAAGCGGCGCAGAGGCTGTTTTTGACATTTCAAAAATTATTATTGCAATCAATAAAGCGAACCATGAGGTGGTGGAAGCGGAACGATTGACTGCAGACCAGATTAAGGAGATTGCACAATATATAGAGGATTCCTGTAAGGATGCCAACCATGCCCTGAATGTAGAAGATATTCAGGACTTAGTGGAGGATCAGTTAATGGACAAGAGGGCTTTTTCTGTTGCCCGGAAATACATTACTTACCGCTATAAACGTGCCCTGGTACGTAAATCCAACTCTACGGATGAACAGATTTTAAGTCTGATTGAATGTAATAATGAAGAAGTAAAACAGGAGAATTCCAATAAGGATTCAACCGTAAACAGCGTGCAGCGTGACTATATGGCTGGTGAGGTGAGTAAGGATATTACCAGAAGATTCCTTCTCCCGGAGGATATTGTAGAGGCACATGAACAGGGAATTATCCATTTCCATGATGCAGATTATTTTGCACAGCATATGCATAACTGTGATCTGGTAAATTTAGAGGATATGTTACAGAACGGAACCGTTATCAGCGGAACCAGAATTGACAAGCCACATTCGTTCTCTACAGCGTGTAATATTGCTACCCAGATTATTGCTCAGGTGGCAAGCTCCCAGTATGGCGGACAGAGTATTTCACTGGCACATTTAGTACCATTTGTCCAGATCAGCCGCGAGAAAATTCATGCAGAGCTGGTGCAGACATTAAAAGAGAGCGATGTGGAGCTGAGCGAAGAGAAGATTAACAGCATTGTGGAAAGAAGACTTCATGCGGAAATCGAGCGGGGCGTACAGGTTATCCAGTATCAGGTAGTAACCCTGATGACTACCAACGGACAGTCCCCATTCGTAACCGTGTTCATGTATCTGAACGAAGCAAAGAATGAGCAGGAGAAAAAAGACCTTGCCATGATTATAGAGGAAGTGCTAGACCAGCGTTATCAGGGTGTTAAGAATGAGGATGGCGTATGGATTACACCGGCATTTCCAAAGTTGATTTATGTATTGGAAGAGGATAATATCCATGAGGATTCGGAATACTATTATCTGACCAAGAAAGCAGCAAAATGTACTGCAAAGCGTATGGTTCCGGATTATATTTCTGAGAAGAAAATGAAGGAATTAAAAGATGGCAACTGCTATACCTGTATGGGCTGCCGTTCCTTCCTTACCGTATATCATGATGAAGATGGCAAGCCAAAGTTCTACGGTCGTTTCAATCAAGGCGTGGTAACCTTGAATCTGGTAGATCTGGCGTGCTCTTCCGGCGGAGATTTTGAAAAATTCTGGAAGCTATTTGATGAGCGTTTGGACCTTTGCTACCGTGCATTGATGGCGCGTCATAACCGCCTGAAGGGAACACCTTCTGATGTGGCACCGATTCTCTGGCAGTACGGAGCACTTGCCCGTCTGAAAAAGGGCGAGACCATAGACAAGCTTTTATATGGTGGATATTCTACTATTTCACTGGGCTATGCAGGACTTTGCGAATGTACCAGATATATGACTGGAAAACCACATACCGACCCGGCAGCTACACCATTTGCCTTAAAGGTAATGCAGCGGTTAAATGATGCCTGCAAGGAGTGGAAAGAGAAAGAAAATATTGATTTCTCCGTATATGGAACACCGCTTGAGTCTACCACTTATAAATTTGCAAAATGTTTACAGAAACGATTCGGAGTTATTCCGGGCGTTACCGATAAGAATTACATTACCAACAGTTATCATGTGCATGTAACCGAAAACATTGATGCATTTACCAAGCTGAAATTCGAATCCCAGTTCCAGGCACTTTCACCGGGTGGAGCAATCAGCTATGTGGAAGTTCCGAACATGCAGGATAATCTGGATGCTGTTTTATCTGTAATGAAATTCATCTATGAGAATATCATGTATGCAGAGTTAAATACCAAGAGCGATTACTGCCAGGTATGCGGCTATGATGGTGAAATTCAGATTGTAAAAGATGATGATGGAAAATTAGTATGGGAGTGCCCGCATTGCCACAACCGTGACCAGGATAAGATGAACGTGGCAAGACGTACCTGTGGTTATATTGGTTCCCAGTTCTGGAATCAGGGAAGAACCCAGGAAATCAAGGAGCGTGTACTTCACTTATAAAAAGAAAGTGAAAAGAAAATGCATTATTCAGCGATTAAATATAATGATATTGCGAACGGCACCGGTGTAAGAACGGTGCTGTTTGTATCCGGCTGCCGGAACCACTGTAAAGAGTGTTTTCAGCCGGAAACATGGGACTTTAAAAATGGAGAGGAATTTACAAAAGAAGTAGAAGATGAAATTCTTGCATCTTTGGAATCTCCCTATATCAAGGGACTGACTCTTTTGGGAGGAGACCCTTTTGAACCGGAAAACCAGCATGCACTGCTTCCATTTATCAAGCGGGTGCGGACGGAACATCCGGAAAAAGACATATGGGCATATACCGGATATGTACTGGATAAGGATTTGGTACCGGAGGGAAGAAGATATACCGAGGATACGAAAGAATTATTATCCTTAATCGATGTGCTGGTGGATGGCCCTTATGTGGCAGAGCTATATGATATTACATTAAAATTCAAAGGTTCTTCCAATCAGCGTGTCATTGACTGCAGAAAATACAATGAAACAGGAGTCATTGAAGAACTGATGTAAACTGCGTGAAAGATAAAGTAGAATCCGGAAGGATTCTATTTTACTTTATGGCATTTTTATATTAAAATAGAAATAACGTGATTGTTTTAAGGAAAGATATAGGAGAAGAACATGGAAATTAGTAAAGAGCGTAAAGAAGAATTATTAGAGACCCATCTTTTGAATTATGAAATGCCGGATGAACAGGAGCTTGCAAAGCTTACTTTAGAGGAGCTGGAATTTCTGATTCGTTCTGCAGAAGTACATCATAAGAAGAAAACCTTTGTGGCAGATAACTTTTTAAAGAAGATAGAAGTGTTTAACAAGATTCTGGCAGATAAAATAAAGGGATGCAAAGAGCTTTACTGCGCATGGGACAGGCACACCGGTTACCCGCGTGTTATGGGGGACGGAAGTGTATTAATCTTTTCAACGAAAGAATTTGCCCAAAAGGCAATAGAACATTATAAAGAGCAGAATGTAGAACTGGAATTAAAAGGAATCAGAGGAGACAAGCAGATGTTCTTCTGGGCAAACCTCCACTGGTGGGGTATGGAAGATCTGATACTGGATGTGGGAAGCTATTCCTGCAGATTAAAAAGAGATGACTTGCTTCCACCACCGGATTTTTCCGAGCTTTCCAAAGCACAGATTCCGGTTGTAAATCCGGCTCTGATTCTTGCAATGGCAAGACACAGACAGATTTTATTTGAAGAAAAGAAAGATGAACAGTGGAAACGTGCGGAGCAGTTCTTATGTGACCGTATGTTAAAAGAGGTAGTCCGCGGGGAATTCTTATGTCCGGTAAAAGTGGTAGAGGACCCGAAGGAAGAAAAGGATGCAGACGGAAAAAAGGGAACAGCCCTTCAGTTTGCATTGTTACAGGATAGCAATGGAGCACAGTGGATGCCGGTGTATACAGACTGGCAGAGTTTCCAGAAGATTTATAATGTAAAGGAATGGAAGGGACAGAAAGTCAGTTTTGACCAGCTGATGAAGATTGCAGGAGAGCGAGATTTTGTAATCAATCCGGGCAGTATGGAACTTCGGGTAGAAGAGAACCGGAAGAAAATTATTATAGGTTATTTCAAACGATATAAGAGGCAGGAAGCTGAGATGGCATCTGGCAATCTTGTTGAAATGAAAACGGGTGTATTTGTTGGTGAGCCAATTGCAGAGGCGGATGAACTGAAACAGATACTCAGTGAATATATGAAGAAACAGAAGAATATTAAGAAAGCATATCTGGTAACGAAGATTGAACGTAAGGATGACATTAGTTATTTGCTGGTTGTAGAGTTTAAGGGTGAGAGAAAGAGCGTCTTTGAAGGAATTGCTGAAGCTGTAAAGCCGTCCCTTGGCTATATGCGTCTTGATATGCATGAAGCAGACGAAAAGGCAATGGAGCTGATTGGTGAGGTTGCACCATTTTATAAAAAGACTTTTCTGGGATTGTAAATTGCAGGAGGAAATATGGAACAAAAAGAATTAGATGGTAAAGTCTGGGAAGTAAGTGGATTCGTATTTGAAAATGAAGAACAGGCAAAATTGGCCAAAAAGGAAGTGGAAGGAATCCAGTACATACATGATAATATGAATATGGATAATCCACAGATGGTACAGGAAATCTACCAGAGAATCATGGCTCAGGAATTGTTCCATACACCGATAGGATATGCCTATCTAAAAGAACTGCAGGATTATCTGAAAGGACTGCCCGGGGTGGATGCATCCGAAATACCAGGTATTCCTGTGAAAGATATGGGCTTAGACCTTGACCATGTAGCTGGCAAAGAAAAATCTGGTGAGCACCCAAACGAAAATGCTGATAAAAATTCAGCGGAACAACAGGAAACGAAATTACAGAAGCGTTGCCGCATCTTACTTTCTGTGAATATTGTGCTGATTATCATTGTTATTGCCATGTTTGCCATCAGCCTTACCAGTGGCAGTACCACAATCTTAAATTATGAGACGAAAATCATTAATAAATATGAAGAGTGGGAACAGGAACTGGATGAAAGAGAAGCGGCACTGGATGCTTTGGAAAAGCAGAATTAAATCGCAGAAGAACACAAATTTGACATATTTATCCGTTAAACTATAGAAAAAAGAAGAGGGAAGCAAATATGGAAAAACGTAAAATTCTGGTGGTAGACGATGAAAGCCGTATGCGTAAGCTGGTGCGGGATTTCCTGGTAAAACAGAACTTTGAAGTGTTAGAGGCAGGAGACGGAGAAGAAGCCTTAGATGTATTTTATAAAAATAAAGATATTGCATTGATTATTCTGGATGTTATGATGCCGAAGATGAACGGCTGGGATGTATGCCGGGAAATCAGGGAAAGTTCCAAGACACCGATTATCATGCTGACAGCCAAGAGTGAAGAAAGTGATGAGCTTTTGGGATTTGAACTTGGTGTGGATGAATATATCAGTAAACCATTCAGCCCGAAGATCCTGGTGGCAAGGGTAGAGGCAATTTTGCGGAGAACCGGCAATTATACAGAAGATGATGTGCTGGAAGTAGGTGGCATTGTAATGGACAAGGCTGCCCACATGGTAACAATTGACGGCAAAAATATTGATTTGAGCTATAAAGAATTTGAGCTTCTGGCATATTTCATGGAGAATAAGGGAATTGCTTTATCCCGTGAGAAAATTCTGAATCATGTATGGAATTATGATTATTTCGGTGATGCCAGAACCATCGATACCCATGTGAAAAAGCTGCGTAGCAAGATGGGCGAAAAAGGGGATTATATCAAGACAATCTGGGGTATGGGCTATAAGCTGGACATTGATGCACCGCAATAGAATGTGATAAGGTGGAAGATATATGGCAAAGAATAAGAAAAAACAGCATTCCATTACAACGCAGATTACATTGACTATCGTTGGATTAGTGGCCGGCACGGTATTACTGTGCTGGCTTCTTAATGTTACCCTGCTGGAAGGCTATTATACCCGCTATAAGCAGGAAGTGCTGGAAAATGGGTTTCAGCAGATTAATGCGGCCAGTGAACAGGGAATCTTAAATACATCAGATTATGATATAGATTTTGAAAAAATCTGTTCCAATGGTAACCTGACGATTTTAATTATTACATCCGATGGTACAGTAGTGCGTTCTTCTACCAATGGTGTGGAAAATCTCAGGATGCAGTTTATGGAAATTATCATGGCAAGTGTGCAGAATGATGATATGCATCTTAATATGAAAGTACTGAAAGCAAACGACAATTATGTCATGGGAGAAAAAGAGGATACCAGGCTGGAATCGGATTATCTGATTCTCTGGGGAACCCTGGCAGATGGTAATCTTTTGCTGGCGAGAACTCCATTGGAAAGTATCAAGGAAAGTGCGCAGGTGTCTAATCGTCTGCTGATGGATGTAGGAGTTGTTGCGGTAATAGTGAGTGGTATTATCATTTTTTTTGTTACACGTCGTATTACTAACCCAATTCTGCAGCTTACAGATATATCCAAGAAAATGGCAGAATTCGACTTTGATGCGAAGTATGAGGTCAAGGGAGATAATGAGATTGAACAGCTGGGCGAGCATATGAACCAGCTATCGGAAATCTTAGAGCGGACCATATCGGAATTAAAGAGTGCTAATAATGAATTGAAGATAGATATCGAAAAGAAGGAACAGATTGACGAGATGAGAAAAGATTTCCTGTCAAATGTTTCCCATGAGCTAAAGACACCGCTGGCACTGATTCAGGGTTATGCAGAAGGCTTACAGGAATGTGTGCAGGACGATCCGGAGAGCAGAAATTTCTATTGTGAGGTCATTACAGATGAAGCAGAGAAGATGAACCGCATGGTAAAGAAACTTCTTACTTTGAATCAGCTGGAATTTGGGAATGATGCTATTGTGATGGAACGGTTTGATATCACCGAACTGATACGTGGAGTAGCTGCCAGTAATGCCATTATCTTAGAACAGAAAGGAGCTATTCTGGAATTTGACGAGCAGCCGCTTTTTGTGTGGGCGGATGAATTTAAGATAGAAGAAGTTATAACCAATTATCTGAGCAATGCAATCAACCATTTGGAAGGTGAAAACCGGATTAAAATTTCTTATGAATGTAAGCAGGATGTAGTAAGAGTCAGCGTGTTTAATACCGGAAAGCCGATTCCGGAAGAAGACATTGATAATATCTGGATTAAATTCTATAAGGTAGATAAAGCAAGAACCAGAGCTTATGGAGGCAGCGGAATTGGTCTGTCCATTGTAAAAGCAATTATGGATTCCATGCATCAGCAGTGCGGAGTCATTAACCATGAGGATGGTGTGGAATTCTGGATAGAATTAGACACCAGCAATCGCGATGATAACGAGGAAGAACGTGAAATAACTATTGCCTGAAAGCCGGAAAAATGCTAACATGGGAATAGATTGATAAGTTAAGGAGTGCCTATGAGAGACAGAAAGATAAAAACAACGGCATGTGTGCTGTTGGCTGCGTTATTATTAGGCGGATGCGGAGAGCAGCCGATTGAATTAACGGAGCAGGAAGAACAGACAATTGTAGATTATGCAGCACATGTAGTATCAAAGTATAATATAAAGCAGCAGGATGGAATTGTAAGACTATCGAAGAGTGAAGAGACAACAGAGACTGCAGATACCGAGGCTGTGGAACAGCCGGATTCCACTGAGCAGATGCCATCAGAAGGTGGAGATGCAACAGGAACTCCGGAGAATGTGGCATCGGACAACAGTGTGTCCTTAAACGATGCAGTGGCAATACCGGGCATTGATGTGCAGTATACTGGGGCAGAATTTGCTTCCGTCTATCAGCAGGATTCGTCTTATATCGTAGAGCCGACCGCTGGAAATAAGTATCTGGTTTTACATTTTCATTTAAACAATGCCGGAACCGAAGCAGTTGATTGTGATATGTTAAGCCGCAAGGTGTCATTCCGCATGACATTAAATGACAGCGTGGAAGCTGTTGCACAGGTCTCAATTCTGTTAAATGACCTTGGCACATATCAGGGGACTATTGAAGCAGGAAGTGGCACAGATACGGTTTTACTCTTTGAGGTGCCGGAAGGTACACCGGAAGATTTGAGTAAAATCTCTCTGGAAGTAGTCGAAAACACGGTACATAAGACCTGTAATCTATAAAATAGTAAAAATATCTAAAGAATTGTAAAAAAACGGTGCATTTTTATGTAATATTATGTTATAATTTGAAATAGAAATATTCTAAGAAATGACCTTGGGAGGAAAACATAAATGGAGACAAATATTCTGTTAGAAAATGGTACGAACGAACTGGAAGTGCTGGAGTTTACTTTAGGGGATAATCATTACGGAATTAACGTAGCGAAGATTCGTGAGATTTTATCCTATCAGCCGGTAACCCCGGTACCAAATGCACATCCGAGTGTGGAAGGAATCTTTATGCCACGAGATACCATGCTGACGGTAATCAGCCTGAGAAGATGTCTGGGTATGCAGGATGAAGAAGGAAAAGGTTTGTTTATTATCACAAACTTTAATAAATTAAATATTGCATTCCATGTAGATCAGGTTATTGGAATTCATCGTGTCTCCTGGTCAGAGATTATCAAACCGGATGCAACGATTAATGTCCAGGACAAGGGTGTATCAACCGGAGTCATTAAACTGGATGGACAGTTGATTGTTATTCTTGACTTTGAAAAAATTATTTCTGATATCAGCCCGGAAACAGGACTTAAGGTATCTGATGTAGAGCATCTGGAAAATCGTAACCGTAATGATTCCCCGATTATGATTGCAGAGGATTCCCCATTATTAAGTAAATTGATTACAGATTGTCTGAAGAAAGCAGGTTATACCAACCTGAATGTCAATATGAACGGACAGGAAGCATGGGACAAGCTTTGTGCTTATGAGAAAGCTGGCAATGTAAAAGATAAAGTACATTGTATTATTACCGATATCGAGATGCCATTGATGGACGGACACCGGTTAACAAAACTGGTAAAAGAGAACGATAACATGCATGATATTCCGGTAATCATTTTCTCTTCCCTGGTAAATGATGAAATGAGAAGAAAAGGTGAATCACTCGGAGCAGACGCCCAATTGACTAAACCGGAGATTGGAAGTCTGGTACAGGCTATCGACAGACTGATTGACCAGACTGGAAAGTAAGGAAAGAACGTAGACAAAGGGGTGTGATGTTACATCACATCCCTTTCCTTTACGCTGTCCGGCATCTGCTGGGAGATGTTGTGGCAGACCCTGTAAGCAGATATACAGGCAACTTGGATACATGGAGGTATAAATTTGAGTAAGAGTGAAGATTATCTGGACGATTTGCTGAATTCAGTTTCAGATGCTAACAGAAGAAATAATAAGAAGGATATCGAGAATTTGATTCAATCAATGAATGAAGAAGCTGCAAAGCCAAGAGAGCGGGAGAAAAAAACGGTAGAGAAGAAACACGAGGATTACTCCGGCACAGGTTTCCTGCGTGAATTTGAACAGGAGCTGGCAACAGGAGCAGCAGATGATTTCCTGCAGGAATTCGAAATGGAATTAGACGAAGAGGCATCAAATCAGGCAGATATTGATGTCAATGAAGACCAGACATCCGATATGGAGGCAGCTTTTGCAACAAAACAGCCGGAAGCAGCAAACCAGTCAGAAGAAACCAATCAGCTGCGGGATGCTTCAGAGCCAATCTCATCAGAGGGCACAGATATGGCAACAGATGGGTCTGCACCGTCAGATATGATGGAAGATGTGGATGACATCATGGACGCTGTCCGGAAGAAAGTGGGCGATTCTGGAGAGGAAGAACATATGGATACGTCGAAAACACCGGAAGATGATGCTTCCGAGGAAGAAGAGCCTCTGGGCTTTTTTGATACGCTGGATGAAGATTCGGCGGCAGAGATACCAGAAGCATCAAAGACAGAATCTGAGGAAGAGGAACCACTTCTTTCAGAAGATGATGATGCCATTAATCTTATGGATATGTTATCCGGAGATGCTGACTTATCCGATATCGGCGATTTGCTGAAAGCAGATGAAAATGGAGAAGAATTAGAGCATTCAGAAGATGAGGACAGTGAGGTCCAGGATGAATTTGAACGCCTTGGAAGTATCGAAGAATTAAAAGATTTAAAGGAAGCAAAGGAAAAGAGAAAAAAACAGGGATTCTTCAGTAAAATTATGTCCGTTTTATTTGGACCGGATGAAGAAGAGGATGATACAAAGATTGCAGAAGATGACAGCCTTGGCAGCATTTCATCGGAGAACAGAGAAATCTTAAAAGAGATGGATGCAGACGAGGGAGCCGGTAAGAAGGGAAAGAAAGAGAAAAAAGAAAAGAAGGAAAAGGCGAAGAAGGAGAAGGCGCCAAAGGTAAAGAAAGAGAAGCCTCCAAAAGAAATAGACCGTACGCCGCCTCTTCCGAAGAAGCCGGTTATTCTGATTTTTATTATGGCACTTTCCCTTCTAATCTTGATTTTGCTGGGAAGTTCCAATTTACAGTATGGACAGGATATGCAGCAGGCAAAGGATGATTTTGCAAGCGGCTCCTATGTAACAGCATTCCAGACCGTAGCCGGTTCTTATGTAAAGGGAAAAGACGAGAATTTCTATAAGAAGGCACAGGTGCTGGCTTCCATACAGAGCGAATATCAGTCTTATGAGAGCTTAAGCGGAATCAATGAAAATGAAATGGCTTTGGATGCGTTGATTCGTGGATATGGCAGATGCGTAGATGGTGCAGACCTGGCTCAGGAATATGAGATAACAGATGAAATGGCAGGACTGAAGAATCAGATTTTGCAGCAGTTATCAGACCATTTTGGTGTATCAGAGGAAAAAGCAGCAGAATTGCATGCCATGACAAAGAGAACAGATTATACAAAGGCAATTCAGGAGATACTTGCAGCAGCAGGACTGGAATAGGAGAACATGATGATAGCAATTATTGACTATGATGCAGGAAACTTAAAGAGTGTGGAAAAAGCATTGGCATATCTGGGCGAGGAAAGCGTAATTACAAGAGATTTTCATACCATTGAACAGGCAGATAAGGTGATTTTACCGGGCGTTGGTTCTTTTGGTGTGGCAATGGATAATCTGAAACGCTATGAACTGGACAAGGTCATCCATGAAGTATGCGAAAGAAAAGTGCCATTCCTTGGAATCTGCCTCGGACTTCAGCTGATGTTTGAAGGAAGCGAAGAGTCAGAAGGAGTAGAAGGACTTGGACTTTTAGAGGGAAAGATTATACGGATTCCGGATACCTATGGACTGAAAATTCCGCATATCGGCTGGAACTCCCTGCATTTACAGAATAATGGAAGACTGTTTCAGGACGTGCCGATGGATGCTTATGTATATTTCGTGCATTCTTATTATTTACAGGCAAAGCATGAAGAAATCGTAAAAGCAACTACAGAATATGGAGTCACTATTCATGCATCTGTGGAGCAGGACAACATCTTTGCCTGCCAGTTCCACCCGGAGAAGAGCAGCTCCGTTGGACTGAAGATACTTAAGAACTTTGCGTCATTACAGGGAGGTGTGAAATAATGTTTACCAAGAGAATTATTCCATGTCTGGATGTCAATGATGGAAGAGTTGTAAAAGGTGTGAACTTTGTGAATTTAAGAGATGCCGGTGACCCGGTGGAAATTGCAGCAGCCTATGATAAAGCCGGAGCAGATGAAGTGGTATTTCTGGATATTACAGCATCTTCGGATAACCGTAATACAGTAGTAGATATGGTAAGACGTGTAGCAGAAAATGTATTTATTCCATTTACCGTAGGCGGAGGAATCCGCTGTGTAGAAGATTTTAAAGTGCTGCTTAGGGAAGGTGCAGACAAGATTTCCATTAATTCTTCTGCAATTAATACACCACAGTTAATCAGTGATGCGGCAGACAAATTCGGAAGTCAGTGTGTGGTTGTTGCCATTGATGCGAGAAGAAGAGAAGATGGCAGCGGCTGGAACATTTATAAAAATGGCGGAAGAATTGATGTAGGTATTGATGCGGTAGAATGGGCAATGAAAGTCGAGAAGCTTGGAGCCGGAGAAATTCTTTTGACCAGTATGGACTGTGATGGCACGAAAGCCGGTTACGATTTGGAACTGACCAGACAGATTGCAGAAAATGTATCTATCCCGGTCATTGCTTCCGGTGGAGCCGGAACGAAAGAGCATTTCTATGAAGCTTTGACAGAGGGTAAAGCAGATGCAGCACTGGCAGCATCATTATTCCATTATAAAGAACTTGAAATTATGGACCTTAAGAATTATCTTGCAGGTCGCGGGGTATCAGTAAGGAGATAAAACTATGGCAATGATTACCAATGACTGGCTGGACAGTGTATCTGCCGAGTTTAAAAAGCCATATTACAGAGATTTATATGATTTTGTAAAAAAAGAATACAGCACCCATGTGGTATATCCACCGGCAGATGATATCTTTAATGCCTTGCACCTGACACCGCTTTCAGAAGTAAAGGTGCTGATTTTGGGACAGGATCCATACCATAATGAACATCAGGCACATGGCCTTAGTTTTTCCGTACTGCCGGATCAGAAAGAGATTCCACCATCTTTACAGAACATCTATAAAGAACTACAGGATGACCTTGGTTGCTATATCCCTGACAATGGTTATCTGGAAAAATGGGCAAAGCAGGGTGTATTATTATTGAACACGGTTCTGACTGTCCGTGCACATCAGGCGAACTCCCATCAGGGCAAAGGATGGGAGCATTTTACGGATGCCATTATCCAGGCGGTCAATGCCCAGGATCGACCAGTTGTCTATATGCTGTGGGGCAGACCGGCACAGAGCAAAATTCCAATGCTTACCAATCCGAAGCATCTGATATTAAAAGCACCTCATCCAAGCCCGCTTTCGGCATACCGTGGTTTCTTCGGATGCAAACATTTCTCACAGGCGAATGCATTTTTAGAAGAGCATGGAGTAGCACCGATAGACTGGCAGATTGAGAATTTGCAGAATGGATTTTAATGTTGACTTGATACCAATAATGTTGAATAACAAAGCATTGCAGGATTTAATAGGTTTCTATGTCAGGCATAAAATACCGCAGTTCTAAATTACATATTTTTCTTTTTACAATATAAAGTGTCTTTCCAATGTTTGACAAACTATCCGCACGGTTTGTCAAAAGGACGGATGTATGACACAATTTATTAGGGGCACTTAGAATTTCGTATTGCAACCGGCAACGCCGGCACAGGATGTGCCGGCGAGGTGCAATCTGAACATGGATGTGAATTTGCACCGGTTGCCGGGCAAAACACAATATGTTTCGAAATTCTTAGTGCCCCTTATAAATCTTGTGTAACATCCGTCTTTGGCGGACAGTGCGGATAGGCAGTCAAAGCAACGGAAAGACATTTTGTAATCAAGAAAAATATGTGCTAAGAACTGCAGGTATTTCATGTCGAATCAACATAGAACCCCATGAAATCCTGTTATTCTTCGAATTGCCAACATGGTATCCAGCCAACATAAGAAATTATTCCTAAAATGAGGAGTGCCCCGACATCTTTCGGATGCCGAGGCTATTATGAAAAAATATATCTAAAAACATGAGTTTCTTTTGATGGTTCTATAGTATGCTATAAATATGACAAAACTATGAACAAACCATAAATACTTTGTGAAAAGTTACAATAGATGAAAAAAATCACATAAAAAGTTGTGAATTTTACACAATGTTGCAATCCTGTGCCTAAAATGCTATAATAGCATTAACAATAGGCAGACGTGGGACAAGGATGTTACACATCAGATATCAAAGGAGTGATTGTATGATAGGCATTTCAAATTATGATTCGAATTCAATTCACACATTGTTTTCCGGATTATCAAATGGAAGCAGAGCTTCAAACAGCGGTTTGTTAGGAATTAATATTGCTGATTATTCTGCAATTCGTACCGGTTCCTATTTTAAACTGATGAAGGCATATTATGGTGGAAATAATTCTGCCAGCAAGATTGTAGAGACAAACAAGAAGACTTCAACGTCTACTGCAAAGGATGATACTAAGACATTAGCAAAAATTGAAGATGCTGCGGAAGAGTTGAAGGGTGCATCCGATGCTTTACTGGATAAGACCAAGAAGTCTGTATTTAACAAAGTAACAACAACCGATGCAAAGGGTAATACCACAACAGATTATGATAAAGACGCAATTTATAAGAAAGTAAGTGCTTTCGTAGACAGCTACAATAACCTGCTGAAGAAATCAGAAGATTCCAATACCAATGGAATTCTCAATGCAGTTTCTTCCATGGTT
Organism: Roseburia sp. AF02-12; assembly: GCF_003461765.1. Classification (NCBI taxonomy): domain Bacteria; kingdom Bacillati; phylum Bacillota; class Clostridia; order Lachnospirales; family Lachnospiraceae; genus Roseburia; species Roseburia sp. AF02-12. Next base: position 191,450 of record NZ_QTXS01000001.1, read on the forward strand.
CGGACTACGGATTCCAATGAAAAGTTACTTTCTAAGGTTGGAATTACCGTTGGTGTAGATAACAAACTCAGTATTGATGAGGATACCTTTAAGAAGGCAGATATGTCTTTGGTAAAATCTTTGTTCAATGGAAATGGTTCCTATGGATATCAGGTATCTGCAAAAGCATCTTTAGCAGATTATTATGCAGAACGGGAAGCATCCAAGGGCAATACATATGGTAATACAGGTACATATACCTACAATTATAATACCGGAGAGATTTATAATACGACAACCTAAGTGACCGGTTAATAATTATGATTCGCATAATGACGGTGTAAATGTCAGGTATAAATAATATATGCAAATAACAAGAAACGTGTGTTACAGGAAAGCAATTTTCGGTAAAGCAAAAAAGCAGGTGTTCCGATTGGAACACCTGCTTTCTATCTTAAAAGCTATTTTTAGTTATCATTCTCGTCTTCTTCACTCATGGAGTAAACCTGACGTTTTCTTGCCATTTCATCACTTTCTAAGTATTCATCGTAAGTGGTAATCTTATCAATGAGTCCGCCATTTGGAAGAAGCTCCATAATGCGGTTGGCAGTGGTCTGTGTGAACTGGTGGTCACGGGAAGCGAAGAGTACAACACCCGGAAATTTAATCAGACCGTTGTTTAATGCGGTAATGGACTCCATGTCTAAGTGGTCGGTAGGCTCATCTAAGATTAAGACATTGGAAGCCTGAATCATCATACGGGAGAGCAGTACACGCACTTTTTCTCCTCCGGAAAGGACTCTCATTTTCTTCATGCCATCTTCACCGGCGAAAAGCATTCTTCCTAAGAAACCACGTACATAAGTAGCATCTTTGATCTCGGAATACTGGGTCAGCCAGTCTGTGATAACAAGGTCAGTATCAAAGATTTCGGTATTGTCCTTCGGAAAATAGGACTGGGAAGTCGTAACACCCCATTTGTAAGTTCCTTCGTCCGGCTCCATTTCACCGGCAAGAATCTTAAAGAGGGTAGTCTTGGCAAGCTCGCTGCTTCCGACAAAAGCTACTTTATCATCATGTCCTAAGATAAAGGATACATTGTCTAATACTTTTACGCCATCGATAGTTTTGCTTAGCCCCTCTACGGTAAGAACCTCATTACCGATTTCACGCTGTGGGCGGAAATCAATGTAAGGATATTTACGGCTGGAAGGTTTGATTTCATCCAGCTCGATTTTTTCAAGGGCACGTTTTCTGGAAGTTGCTTGTTTGGATTTGGAAGCATTCGCAGAGAAACGGGAAATGAACTCCTGTAACTCTTTAATCTTTTCTTCCTTCTTTTTATTGGCTTCTTTCATCTGCTTAACAAGAAGCTGGCTGGACTCATACCAGAAATCGTAGTTACCGGCATATAACTGAATCTTGCCATAATCGATATCGGCAATATGAGTACATACCTTATTTAAGAAGTAACGGTCATGGGATACGACGATTACAGTGTTGTTAAAGTTAATTAAGAATTCTTCCAGCCATGCAATGGCATCTAAGTCTAAGTGGTTGGTCGGCTCGTCTAAGAGCAGAATGTCTGGATTACCGAATAATGCCTGGGCTAAGAGCACCTTAACCTTGGTAGCACCCGGAAGGTCACGCATAGTGGTGTAGTGGTCTTCTGTCGGGATGCCAAGACCATTTAATAACATGGCAGCATCGGATTCTGCATTCCAGCCGTCCATTTCAGCAAATTCGCCTTCCAGTTCACTGGCACGGATACCATCTTCATCGGAAAAATCCTCTTTTGCATAGATAGCATCCTTCTCCTTCATGATATCATAGAGACGCTTATTTCCCATGATAACCGTATCTAAAACGGAGTACTCATCATATTTGAAGTGATCCTGCTGCAGGAAGGAAAGACGCTGTCCCGGTGTAATAACCACATCGCCGCTGGTGGAGTCTAATTGTCCGGATAAAATCTTTAAGAAAGTAGATTTACCGGCACCATTGGCACCAATCAGACCGTAGCAGTTGCCTTCCGTGAATTTAATATTTACATCTTCAAACAAGGCTTTCTTCCCGATTCGTAAAGTTACATTGTTTGCACTTATCATAATCAAATCTCCTGACTCTTTGAATTTACGGTGCTTTCATGCTTATGCACCAATTCGTATCATACTAGAAAAACAGCGGAAAAGCAACTAAAACTTCTTATAGAAAAAATTCGTGATTGTTCTTCATTTCGTACAGTCCATAATCTTGATAATCGACAAATAAAATGCTAAAATGTGATTTAGGTCGATAAGACATAAGTTTTTTATTTAAATAAGGAGGAATAAATAATGTCCAGAGCAAAACAATCAATGGACGGTAATACAGCAGCAGCTCATGTAGCTTATGCATACACAGACGTTGCAGCTATTTATCCTATTACCCCGTCCAGTCCAATGGCTGACTCCGTAGACCAGTGGTCCGCAGCAGGTCAGGAGAATATCTTTGGAAATCAGGTTAAAGTCGTAGAAATGGAATCAGAGGCAGGAGCAGCAGGTGCCGTACATGGTTCTCTTGCAGCAGGTGCTTTAACCACTACATTTACCGCATCCCAGGGTCTTTTATTAATGATCCCTAATATGTACAAAATCGCTGGAGAGCAGCTTCCATGTGTATTTGATGTATCAGCACGTACCGTTGCAACCCAGTCCTTAAATATTTTCGGTGATCACAGTGACGTATATGCTTGTCGTCAGACAGGTTTCGCTATGTTATGTGAGACAAACCCACAGGAAGTTATGGACTTAAGCCCAGTTGCTCATCTTGCAACAATTGAAGGAAAAGTTCCATTCATCAACTTCTTTGATGGATTCCGTACATCTCATGAGATTCAGAAAATCGAGAAATGGGATTACGCAGATTTGAAAGAAATGTGCAACATGGACGCTGTAAAAGCATTCCGTGAGCATGCATTAAACCCAGAGCATCCAGCAATGCGTGGTTCCCATGAAAACGGAGACGTTTTCTTCCAGCATCGTGAAGCTTGTAATACAGCTTACAATGAGTTACCAGCTATCGTTGAGAAATACATGGGCAAAATCAATGAAAAACTTGGTACAGATTATGACTTATTCAACTACTATGGAGCAGCAGATGCAGACCGTGTTATCGTAGCAATGGGATCTATCTGTGACGTAGCAGAAGAAGTAATCGACTACTTAACAGCAGCAGGAGAGAAAGTCGGATTAATCAAAGTTCGTCTGTATCGTCCTTGGGTATCTGCTTCCTTATTAAAAGTTCTTCCAAAGACTGCAAAGAAAGTTGCTGTTCTTGACAGAACAAAAGAGCCAGGAGCATTAGGAGACCCATTATACTTAGACGTAGCTACAACATTACGTGAAGCAGGATTAAACGACGTTGTATTATGCGGCGGCCGTTACGGATTAGGATCTAAGGATACTCCTCCTTCATCTGTATTCGCTATCTATAAAGAACTGGAAAAAGATGCTCCAAAGAGCAGATTTACAGTAGGTATCGTAGATGACGTTACAAACTTAAGCTTACCAGAGGTTAAGCCAGCACCTATCACATCTGCAGAAGGAACTGTAGAGTGTAAGTTCTGGGGTCTTGGTGGAGACGGTACTGTAGGTGCTAACAAGAACTCTACTAAGATTATCGGTGACCACACAGATAAATACATCCAGGCATACTTCCAGTATGACTCTAAGAAGACCGGTGGTGTAACAATTTCTCACTTAAGATTCGGTGACAAGCCAATCAAGAGCCCATATTACATCAATCAGGCTGACTTCGTAGCATGCCACAACCCATCTTATGTAACCAAAGGATTCAAGATGGCCCAGGATGTTAAACCAGGCGGAGTATTCATGATTAACTGCCAGTGGTCAGACGAAGAGTTAGCTCATCATCTGAATGCTGAAGCAAAGAAATATATTGCTGATAACAACATTCAGTTATATACAATCAATGCAATTGATAAAGCAATTGAAATTGGTATGGGTAAACGTACCAACACAATTTTACAGTCTGCATTCTTCAAACTTGCAAACGTTATGCCTATCGACGATGCAGTAGAATTCATGAAAGCAGCAGCTAAGAAATCCTACGGTAAGAAGGGTGATGCTGTCGTAGAAATGAACTACAAAGCTATCGACGCTGGTGTAGACGCAGTACATAAGGTTGAAGTTCCAGCATCCTGGTCTAACCCAGAAGCAGATCCAACTCCGAAGGAATTAACCGGACGTCCTGAGACTGTTAAGATGGTAAGAGACTTAATGGAGCCAATCTCCAAGATGGACGGAGACAGCCTTCCGGTATCTGCATTTGCAAAGAATCCGGATGGACAGTTCGAACATGGTGCGGCAGCATATGAGAAACGTGGTACAGCCGTAACCGTTCCTACATGGGATGCTGAGAAATGTATTCAGTGTAATCAGTGTGCATTCGTATGTTCACATGCAACCATTCGTCCATTCATGTTAGACGAAGCAGAAGTAAAAGCTGCTCCAGAGCAGACAAAACTTGCTGATACAAAGCCAAAGGCTGGCGAGTACAAATATACAATGAGCGTATCCCCATTAGACTGTATGGGATGTGGCGAGTGTATTACGGTATGTCCAGTAGGCGCAATCGAAATGGTTCCTCAGGAATCACAGGCAGATCAGCAGCCAGTATTCGATTACTTAGTAGCAAACGTTGGAAAGAAACCTGGTATGCCGGCAGACAATACCGTTAAAGGTTCCCAGTTCAATCAGCCATTGCTTGAGTTCTCAGGCTCTTGTGCAGGTTGTGCAGAGACATCTTACGCTCGTTTGATTACTCAGTTATTTGGTGAGCATATGTATATTTCCAATGCAACAGGATGTTCTTCTATCTGGGGCGGTCCTGCAGCAACATCACCATATACAGTAAACAAAGATTCCAAGAAAGGTCCGGCTTGGGCAAACTCCTTATTCGAGGATAACGCTGAGCATGGTTTTGGTATGGAAATCGGACAGAAAGTTCTTCGTGAGCAGGCAATTGCAAGCGCTAAGAAATGTGCTGAGTCTGATAAAGCAAGCGCAGAATTAAAGGCTGCATTTGACAAGTTCGAAGAGACTAAGAATGATACAAAAGCTAATACACCTGCAACAGAAGCATTAGTTGCTGAGTTAGAGAAAGCTGCAGCAGCAGGATGCCCGGATGCTAAGGATGCATTAGATAAGAAGAATTACCTTGCTAAGAAGTCTGTATGGATCTTCGGTGGTGATGGATGGGCTTACGATATCGGCTTCGGCGGATTAGACCATGTACTTGCTTCCGGTGAGAACGTAAACGTAATGGTATTCGATACAGAGATGTACTCTAATACAGGTGGACAGGCTTCTAAAGCTTCTAACATCGGTGAGGTTTGTCAGTTCGCTGCTTCTGGTAAAGAAGTTGGCAAGAAGAGCCTTGCAGAAATCGCTATGAGCTACGGCTATGTATATGTAGCACAGATCGCTCTTGGTGCAAATATGGCAAATGCTGTTAAGGTAATTGCTGAAGCAGAAGCATACAACGGACCTTCACTTATCATCGGATATGCTCCATGTGAGTTACACGGTGTTAAGGGTGGAATGAACCACTGCCAGGATGAGATGAAGAAAGCAGTAGCAGCAGGTTACTGGAACTTATTCTCATACAACCCGGCATTGAAAGCAGAAGGAAAGAACCCATTCACATTGACTTCTAAGCCAGGTGATGGATCTTACCAGGATTTCTTAAATAACGAGACACGTTACAGCAGATTAACACGTTCCTTCCCAGACAGAGCAGAAAAACTGTTCAAAGCATCTGAGGAAGCTGCAAAGGCTCGTTATGAACATCTGTTAAGATTAGTTGAACTTTACAAATAAGATTAGCTGATTGGACAGAAGAATCTGACGATTAGGTAAAATAAAAGAGATGTAATTTACAGAAGTGTAAGTTACGTCTCTTTTTTTACTTTATAAGAACGATATCAAATTAAATTAGTCTGATTATTTCGTTAGAAAAAATCAAATCTATATGCCAGAATATGACATAATTCTATATAAAAAATATATATACTTACATTCAACACAAAAGAAAAATCACATGCATGAAAAGACAGGGGAAGGTCATAATAAGGGCAGCAAAAGAATAACAGGGGGTGCAGTTTGTGGCAGATAAGGATTTCCGCAAGCTGAAACGCTGGGAGTTGATTGAAATTATAGAGGGACTCCAGAAGGATTTGCAGGAAACTACAGAAGAAAATGACGGGAATAAGGACAAGAAAATAGAATTAGATGCGGCACTTCAATGTATACAGGCGGAACAGGCCTGCAGAGAGAAGAAGAGACATCTTTTCAGTGCGATTGGAATACTGCTTGTGGTGGCAGCAATTTCAGTATTGATTGCAACAAGATTAGTACCGGTATTGCAGGTTTCTGGTAAGAGCATGGAACCGGCATTAGAGAATGGTGAGCTGGTAGTAATAAAGAAAACCACAAAAATCAAACAGGGAGATATCATAAGCTTTTACTATCAGAGTAAGATACTTGTGAAAAGAGTCATAGGAACACCAGGTGATTACATAGATATAGACGAAGACGGCAATGTATATGTAAATGGTGAAAAATTAGATGAACCATATGCAATAAAGAAAGATTTAGGGGAATGTGATATTGATTTTCCTTATCAGGTGCCGGAAGGCAAATATTTTGTGATGGGAGACCATCGTTCAGTATCGGTTGACAGCCGGAGTTCAGCCATTGGGTGTGTGGCAGAAGAACAGATAATTGGAAAGGTGGCTTTTCGATTCTGGCCATTGAGTAAAATGGGATTCCTTAAATAGGGAGAGATAGGGATATGCAGGAAAATGTAAGAAAACATGTAAAGAAAGCAGAAGAAAAGAGAAAAATCCGCAGAAGAACAAAAATTTTACTGGGGATATGCTGCGTTCTTGTGGCAGTGGGTGTAGTCTGGGGACTGATTCTTCCGGGACTTGCAGCAACAGGAAATAAGGAAACAGAGCAGACGTCAGCCGGAGGCACGATTAGTGAGCGTATTAACTTGAGCGTTTCACAGAAGAGTCCGGATGATGGGAAAAATGGACAGATTCTGTATGCAACCGTGAGTGCAACCAACTCAAATCCGACAGATACAGAGCTGGTACCGGTTCGTATCCGGATTAGTGATTTACCGGAAGGAGTTACATTGACCGGTTTTGAAGAAAGTGTTGTTATGCAGGTTACCTATAAAGCGGTCAGTGAAACAACAGAAGAAACACTGGAAGTAAAACTGGTAGAAGAGGATGATGAGACTTACATAGAGTTTGAACCGCCTGCAGGTTCAACCGTTTCCTTCGACTTGCAGTTTAATTCCTTAAATGGAATTATGGAAAAAGATTCCAAGGTAACATTGACACCGGAGATTCCGGATCAGAAAGACAATGATGTGATTTCTGAACCGGCAGAATTGATCTGGCATGGAACGAATCTCTGGCAGGATTTGAAAAAAACTGTCAGTAAGGAAATTATTCCGGTGAATGGAAAGATCAATAAGCTGGAAGGAACATTAGATTATAGAATCACTGCAAACAGTATGAATCCATGTGGCGTTGGTGATACGGGAGCAATCTGGACAGACCATGTAGAGTTGAGCGATGTATTGACATTACCGGATGGAATCAGCTTTCCGGAAGGAACCAAGGTCAGTGAAGATGGTGTTTCCGTTGTGGATAGCAATGGAAATGTGATTTTCCAGTTTACTGATCTTCAGGGAGGAACCGTTACAAGCCTGACATTGGATGGAAAAACCGTTACATATAAGATTAGTGTGCCGAACCAGTATATGACAGATGGTGTGCCAACAAGAGAACAGGAGCATCTGAATGTAAGCGCAAGTCTGGATGTATCAAAATTAGTATTAACAGATAATTACATTACAGTAGCCGCAGAAAAAGTAAAAGAGGATGTAATTACAAATCATGTTGATTTTGAATCTGTTCCTTATAAAGAATATGATCACACAAAATTATCCGCAGATGTAAAGTCAAGACCGGAAATAAAAGAGGACTTTAAAATTGTTAAGACGGCAGATAAGAAAGAAGTAATTGCCGGTGATACCATTAATTATACGATTACGGTAGAAAATACTGGAAACAATCCGATTAAAGGAGAAGCTTCAGATGGAAGCGTTTATAAGGTGACAGATAAACTGCCGGAGCATCTGGTGCTGACTGCGGAGCAGATACAGGCAATCCGGAATCAGGGCGCGGAATATGACGAAGAAACCCGCACAATAAGCTGGGCACCGGGTACATTGAAAGCCGGTGAGAAAGCAGAATTTACATTTGCGGTTAATGTGAAGAGCCAGGAGGAACTGGCAAAATATCCAAACAATACCTCCATTCACAACAAAGCGTCCTATAAAGGCAAAGATTCAACCATTACCGTTATTTATAAGAAACCGGAGCTTACCATTGACAAGAGCAGTGATAAGAAAAATGTAAAAAATGGCGATTTGGTTACTTATACTGTAACTATCGAAAATAAAGAAGACTATCAAACCATTGAACAGATTTTAGAGGATACGCTGCCAAAGGGACTGGTGTTCCAATATATCATAGATAAGAATGGAAATCAGGTAACCGAAAGTGCAACGGACTTCGTGGCAGAGTCATCCAATGCAGTAGGCGGCAGCCGCTATGTAGGACTTCAGGTGGATGGCAAGAAGCTGACATTTTCTTTGGGCAGACTGAATGCCAAAGAGAAAGTAACGATTAAATATGTATGTAAGGTAGACCTGAATGAATTGCCGGAAGCAGCGGATTATGACCTTGTAAATCATATCACCAGCAACTCATCCGGCGAAAGCACCGGAGAAACCATTGAAGTGGAAAATCCAATTACCGTAGATAAGAAGGTTAATGGCGGGGAAGGTGGAGAAACCTTTAAAGCAGAGGAATTATTTAAATACAGCATAACGATTACAAATGCTGATGGAGATGCCGCATATAAGAAAGGCGGACTGTCATTGACAGATGATATGCCATATCATGTCTTTCCTTCGGATGAATACAAGATTTATAAGGCAAAGCAGGCAGGAACGTTAAATTCCAGATATCCAAAGAATGATGAGGAACTGGTAGAGGCTGGTATCAGCTGGAAAGAGTATGTAGAAAATACATCTGACTGGGGAACTTATTATACAAAGATAAATGGTGAATATGTGCAGATAAAGAGATACTGGATTGGCAAGAGCAATGGAATAAATATCAGTGCACATAAAGGAATCCGTTTAATCTGGAAGATTGGCACCATGTCACCGGGTGAAGTGATTGAAAAAGAATTCAATGCTTACATTTATATGGATGATAAAGAGAATGAACAGACGGGAACCTTTACTTATACCAATAGTGCAACCGTAAACGGAATGAAGGATACAGTAACGGTAAAAGGGGAGCCGGAAGGAAAAAAGAAACTGGATCAGGCAGTGGATGTGCAGAAGAGTGTGTGGGCAATTCTGGATCAGTTCCATCAGTGGAAGACCAGCCAGTTAAAAGATAAGTCCATATTCTCTAAGAGTGTAAATGAAGGAAATTATCTCGGAAATTATGTGATTTACAATATTACAGTAACAAATACAGGAGAAGATCCGGTTCATATTGATACATTGGAAGATCATATGGCGGATGGTCTGGAATATGTTGGAATACGTCCGAGCCTGGGATATACGCTTCCGGTTCAGATTGAAAAGAGTTATAGTGAACCAATTAAGTCAAACGACTGGAACATGGCGCAGGTAACCAATATCGATGGCAGAAGTCTGGTAAGGGATGTTACCATTGCAATGACCAATGATGATAAGGAAAATCATATGGTTACCTTTACGATTGGAGCCGAGGGCAAAGGTTATGATTTGCCGGCAGGAAAGAATCTTTCATTCTTTGTGATGTGCAAGGTAAGTAAAGACGTGGAATTAGATGTTCCAATTACCAATACCGTGGATTTATTGGTAGATAAGGATGTGGAATATCGTGAGAATCCGAATGACATTACAATGAGAGGAACCAGGGATGATTCCAGACAGAATAACGGCACATCGGAAGATAAAGGAATTGTAGGAGAAAAGCGTGTTATTTCGTCATCTGTAATGATAACACCAAAGGATGTAATTGTTCCGGGAATTACCAAGAAAGCAGTGTCCTATATACCATCTGGTAAAAATGTGGAAGATGCTGTTGAATTGGAAGAGAAGGACAATATACAGCCGAATGTAACGACAAAGTGGCTGTTGGAGTTACGCAACGATGGAACCATTCCGATCTGCGATTATACAATGAAAGATTCTGTTCAGTCTCCGTTCCATATATTGTCGAAAGAAGAGGCAACTAATAAAACCCTTCACCTGGGACTTGACAAAAATGCTTTTGTACTGACCATTTATGATGAGGATGATAATGTACTTCATAAGTATGATTTGTCTGAAGAAGTATGGAAGCTGATACCGGATAATGCGACCCACGAGTTTTCACTGTATCTGGAGGGAAAAGAATATCAGATTCCTGCAGGTGGAAAAGCGGAGTTTACGGTATATACCAGAAATACAGTATATGAGAACAAGATTTATGAAAATACTGCATATCTCCTGCCGGATGATCCGTTTGATGATAACAGTGTAAAAACGGGAGAACTGGTGACGGATGACAGTGGAAAATATATTGGAGTAAAAGCTTCTGATTGCGTTTATGCATTGGGTGATTATGGTTCATTCTCATGGAAAACGGTAGAGGAAACCGGTAATTCAGATAACCGGGGAAGCGGCTATCTTGGACTGGAAGGAAAGAATTACATTTATCTGGATGAAGATGGAAAAGATGTGATTTACACCAACAATATTGAAAATGTCAGCAATAACTCCTTTACACAGATGGTTATTGTAGACAGTATGCCACATATAAATGATACCGGAGTACTGAACCAGAAAGAAAAACGAGGAAGTGAATTCTCTGTTGCATATGCCGAAGGACTGGAACTCTGGGTAACTGAGGAGAGCGGCACAAAACGGCAGCTGGAAGAAGGCGTGGATTATTTTGTGGAATTTTCAAATCTGGTAAGCTTTACTGAAGCTGATATGTCGGGTACTTCAACAGAACAGTGGCATTCCTTCTGGCAGTCAGATGATGTGTCCTTCCGTATAAAGATGGCAGATACCTTTGCATTAAAGAAGGGCTGTATTCTTACCGTGAAATATAATGGAGTAGTAGGAGAGAATGCAAACCCGGGTGAGACTGCATGGAACAGCTTCGCATACCAGTATACGGCAGAAGTAAACGGAAATGAAAAAACACTGCGGGCAGAGCCTCCGAAGGTCGGAGTAAAGATTTATAAGAAACCGGTAATTGAGAAAGACGTTCTGGATGCATATGGAAATGAACTTCCATATGATCAGATGAAAACCTTTACTTTTGTATTATATAAAGGTGACTCAACGGATGAAGCTGATTATATTACAGAATTTGCCGTATGCCAGGGTGGATCGGTTGCATTGAAGACCATTACAGACCAGAATGGTAATAAAGCGTTGGAAGATGGTCAGGTCTACACGGTGAAAGAAAAACTGGTAAATGGTTATGAGTTAGTTGGAATAGGTCAGAAGGGTACAGAATTAAGCAAAGAAAATAAATATACCTTTACCTATTATGATAATCTTGATAGTATTTCGATTCAGGTTAAGAATCAGGAATACGGTTATGAACTTCCGGCAACGGGAGGAACAGGTACTACTGTTTATACTATAGGTGGTGCAGCAATTATGCTTATGTCATCCCTGTTGTATGGATACCGGATGAGACGGAAAAGAGAAAGGGGTGCAGGCATATAAAGCCCCCTTTTGAGGAAATCCGTTTCAGGTATCAAATATATTAAAAGGTCAAAGAAGGAGAAAGAAGATGAAAAAATTGAAAAAACTTTTTGCAGCAATGGTTGCAATGGTTATGGCATTCGCAATGGGTGTTACTGTTTATGCAGCAGACATTACAATTACAAATGGCGCAGCAGGTTCTGAATATGCGGCATACAGATTACTGAATGCTACAGATGGTGGTGAAGGAAAATTTGCATACACATTAAATGATAAGTATGCAGCAGCATTGAAAGAAGTAACAGGAAAAACAGAAGATAAGGATGTAATTAATTACATTTCAGGATTAGATGCAGATGGTATTCGTGCATTTGCAGATGCAGTATTTGCAAAAATCAAGACATTAGAGCCGGAAGCAAAAACATCCGATGATAAATTTAGCGGTGTTGATCAGGGTTATTACCTGATTGCAGAAATAAAAACAGGTGATGAAGGTGATACCTATTCCCTTGTTATGTTAGACACAGCTGGAAATGACAGCGTAACTGTAACAACAAAGGAAGACAGACCGGAACTTGAAAAGAAAGTAAAAGAGAAAAATGACTCTACCGGTGCAGAGAGTGACTGGCAGGATGCAGCAGATTATGATATCGGAGATAACGTACCATTCCAGTTAACCGGTACGGTAGATGCAAAATATGATAAATATGGAAGTTATTATTATGCATTCCATGATACCATGTCTGACGGACTTACTTTCAATGCAGATTCTGTAACTGTAACAGTGGACGGAACAGCAGTAACAACCGGCTATGAAGTAGTTACAGAAGATTTAGATGATGGCTGCACTTTTGAAGTTCGTTTTGCAGATTTAAAGAATATCAAAGCAGTAAAAGCTGGAAGTAAAGTAGTTGTAAATTACACCGCAAAACTGAATGAAAATGCAGTAATCGGTGAAGGTGGAAACACCAACGTATCCAAACTGGAATACAGCAACAATCCTTATGGGGATGGCACAGGTGTAACTCCAGAAGATAAAGTTATTGTATTTACATATAATTTAATTGCAAATAAGGTAGACGGTAACAATGCTCCTCTTGAGGGTGCAGGATTTACCCTTTACAAATTAGACAGCACTACAGGTGATTATGTTGCAGTTGGAAATGAGATTACAGGAGTAACAACCTTCTATTTCAAAGGTGTAGATGCAGGCCGGTATAAATTGGTTGAGACAACTGTTCCGGCAGGATATAATAAAGCAGATGATCTTGTATTTTCAGTAGAAGCAACCTATGATACAACATCAGATAATCCGGAATTAAAGACATTAGTAGTAAAAGATGCTTCTGGAAAGGTTGTTTCAGAAGGAACAGAAGCAATCTTTACAGCAACTTTAAGAACAGGTGCTGTATCCACGGATGTACAGAACTTAAGTGGAACTGAACTTCCTGCAACCGGTGGTATCGGTACTAAGATTTTCTATACCGTAGGTGCAATTATCATGATTGTAGCAGCTGTATTGTTAATCACAAGAAAACGTACTGCAAAAAACTAGAATTTTAAGATGAACGGCGGTAATTCACCGGGAATTCCCGGTGAACCGCCGATTTATACACGAACGAGACTGGAAGAAAATTCCCGCTCGCTGGGACTTTGACAGCATTAGGGAGAAATCTATGAAGAGGACATTAAAGAAATTATTTAAGAAAGATAAACTGAATGTAATGTTAGTGTTTGTTTTTATCATAGGTCTCTCCGTGATGCTGTATCCGCCAATTAGTTCTTACTGGAATTCAAAAGTCCAGTCAAGAGCCGTTGCGTCTTATAGTAATGCCGTAAAATCACTGACAGAAGAAGAAAAAGACACAATGTTAAAAAAAGCTGATACCTACAATGAAAAATTAAAGGATGTGAACCGGCCATTTCTGAATTATGCAGAGGCAGGCGATTATAACAGCATTCTTGATATTTCTGGCACCGGCATCATGGGTTATGTTACAATTGAAAAGTTAGGTGTGGAACTCCCGATTTATCATGGAACTTCGGAAGGAGTATTACAGGTTGCAGCAGGCCATTTAGAGGGCAGTAGTTTGCCGGTTGGAGGAGAAGGCACACATAGTGTTCTTTCTGCACACAGAGGACTTCCGTCTGCAAGACTTTTTACAAATCTGGATAAAATGGAAGCAGGAGATACCTTTACCGTTACCGTATTGGATCGCAAACTGACTTATCAGGTGGATCAGATTAAAATTGTAGAACCACAGGAAATTAATGATCTTACAATTGAAGAGGGAAAAGATTATTGTACATTAATGACCTGCACTCCATATGGAATCAATTCTCATCGGCTGCTGGTAAGGGGTGAGCGGATTTCACAGGAGGAAAGCGGTAACTTTGTGACGGCAGATGGATATCTTGTCAATACTTCTGCAGTTGCAATTGTAGTTGCGATTATATTACTGTTCTGGATTTTACTGGGACTTTTGATTTGGCAGCGGTTTAGCTGGAAGAGGAAAAAGGAGTAGGGAATGAAACAGAAATGGAAGCAGAAATTACCTGGAATTCTGCTTGGACTGGTTTTCCTGGTCGGACTGGGAATCTTTGCATATCCGACTGTGGCAGATCAATGGAATAAATACCATCAGAGCAGGGCAATTGCCAGTTATGAAGAAACTGTTGCAGATATGGATGAAGTAGACTATCAGAAGCTCTGGGAGATGGCAGAGGAATATAATTCCCAGATAGGTAATAATACCTTCGATGGGGATGCATTTTCACAGGAAGAACAGAATATGAGAGAAAGTAAATACTGGTCCGTATTAAATCCGGGAGATAATGGGATTATGGGATATATTTCCATCCCGAAAATAGAACAGAGACTTCCGATTTATCATGGAACTTCGGAGGCAGTATTACAGATTGGCGCAGGTCATATGTCCGGAACCAGTCTTCCGGTTGGTGGTAAGGGAAAACATAGTGTACTGGCAGCACACCGCGGACTGCCAAGTGCGAAACTTTTTACCGATATTGACCAGCTTGTAGAAGGTGATAAATTCTATGTGCATGTACTGGATAAGGTGCTTGCATATGAAGTGGATCAGATTCTGCCGATGGTAGAAAAGGATGATACGGATACTTTGACAGAGGCAATGAAGAATGTCGAAGGGGAAGATTATGTAACACTTTTCACCTGCACCCCATATGGTGTAAACAGCCATAGACTGCTGGTGCGTGGTTACAGTGTCCCGTATAATGGAGAGGATGATGAGAAGGCAATAGCCAATGAATCTATGCTTCAGACGGTGAAAGATTATTATATGTTATATGCAATACTGGCAGTTGCAGCAGCAATTCTGATTACAGTTTTGATAAAGATTATTCGAGATAGAAAAGTTTCAAGAGGTTCTAAGGAGGGTGGAAAATGAAAAAGTTAAAAATAAAGAAAGGGTATATTGCGGGATTACTGACGTTGTTTTTGGCAGCAGCAGGATTACATGTGGCATCTGCATATGCCACCAATGTAATAGATCCGGCAGAACCTTGTACTTTGACTTTATCTGTGCCGAAGGGCGAAGAATATACGGAAGAACTGAATGGGATGGAACTGCATGCTAAAATATATCAGGTAGCGACTGTGGATGCAGCAGGAGAGTACAGCGAAACATCAGAATTTAAATCCCTCTCTTTAAAAGATGCGGTAAATGGAGATGTTACATGGGAAGAGATGACAGCGAAGGCAGCGGAGCTCGCTTCGGATAAAACCCCGGATACAGAATGCACGATTACGGATGGAACAGGAGAGAAAGAACTGAATTCTGGGATATATCTTGTTGTGGTTGAAACTGCATCAACCGGTTTTTATGAGTATAATTTTAATCCAGGTCTGATTGCGTTGCCGGATAATCAGGCATTTCATTCTGCAGGCGCAGAAAACAAATGGATTTACGAGGTTACAGCAAATCTAAAACCGGAACGTTCTCCACGGTATGGAAGTCTTCTTATACAGAAAAATCTTGATAACTATAATGAGACAATGAAAGAGGTAACTTTTGTATTTTCGATAGAAGCAGTAGATGAAAATGGTAATACGGTATACAGTAATGTAGTATCGACCACACATTCATCGGCAGGAACGAAAGCGGCAATTGCAGATCATATTCCGGCAGGTGCAAAAGTTACTGTGACAGAGGTATATAGTGGGGCTGGTTATAGACTGGTAAGTGAGCCACAGCAGACAGCAGAAATCAGTGCGGATGAAATCGTAACAGTGGAGTTTGATAATACATATGACCACGGATTGAATCCGGGCTACGGAGTGACCAATCATTTCGATTATGATGAAGATGAGGGATGGCAGTGGACACAATTACCGGATAATAGTGTAAAGAAAGACTAAAGGAGGCTGGAATATAAGATGATGAAGAAAAAAACAAAAGTGTTCTGGCTGACTGCAGCAGCATTGGTATTCCTTACAGGGGCAGCAGTGCCACCGGCAATGGCGTATTTTACAACTTATGTGGAAGCGGAAGGAGGATATTCGATTACACTTGGTAATGAAACTACAATAGAAGAAAAAGTTGAAAATATGGAGAAGCATATCGTACTTACAAATACAGGAGAAAGTGATTGCTTTGTCAGAGTAAAGGTATTCGCAGGAAGTCAGATTACATTAACTATGTCCGGCTCGTCATGGAATCAGGGCGAAGATGGCTATTGGTATTATAGTGATATTGTTCCGGTAAGTGGCAATACAGAAGAACTTTTAGCCCAAATAGCAATACCGGAGGAATATAAAGAGAGTTTTAATGTAGTGGTCGTTCAGGAGTGTACACCGGTTCTCTATGAAGAGGATGGAACACCATATGCAGACTGGAACCGGATTGCAGATACCAGGACAGATATAGGAACTGCAGATGCAAGGGAGGCTGGTGAAGAATGAGCCGATTGAAAAAAGTAATGAAGGGAAGAAAAGGAACCTTTTTATTATTGGGTGCAGCAGTACTTCTTCTGGCAGGAAGTGCGGTTGGAAGTGCGAGAGCAGCACTTACTTACTATAGTGAGAATTATACCGCACAGATGGAAATGTATGATATCGGAGTGACTCTGGTGGAAGAATCTGCCAAGGGTTCTAAGGATATCAGCAGCCGTGATTATGCAGGAAGTGATGATGCCTGGAAGCAAAATCAGGGAGCACTTCTTACAGATATGCTGGATGAGACCGATGGAAAGCTGGTAGCCGGAAGAAATTATAAGGAAGCACTTTCCGTAAAAAACAGTGGCAATATTGATGAATATGTCCGTGTGAGAATTTATAAGAGCTGGAAGAATGAGGATGGAAGCAAGGAAACAACACTTGCTCCGAGTTTGATTGAATTAAACCTGACCCAGAATGGCTGGATTGTGGATGAAAATGCATCTACGGAGGAGAGAACTGTTCTTTACTGGCCATCGGTATTGAAGGTGGGTGAGAGTACACCGGCATTTTCTGATACTTTAAAGATTGATAATTCTATTACGTCAAAGGTAACGGAGCATACAACGGAGGAAAATGGACTTAAGACCACTACTACAACATTTAATTATGATGGGGTTTCCTTTCATGTAGAGGCAGAAGTGGATGCCGTACAGACACACAATGCGCAGGATGCGATTAAGAGTGCCTGGGGAGTTGATGTTTCTGTTGATTCCAATGGAAATCTGACATTACTGCAGTAAGGAGGAGACTGAGATGAAGAGAAAATGGATTGGTATCATGGCAGCTCTGGCTCTGGTTGCAGCAGCCCCTGTTCAGGTACAGGCAGAAGAGTTTTCCGGCGGTGATGACTGGAACGTAACGTTTGATGGAGAAAAATTAAACAGCACATTTAAAAATGCAGATATTGATGATGCGATATATCAGCTTCAGCCGGGAGATACGGTAAATATCAGACTGGAGTTAAAGAATACCTATGATGGGGATACGCAGTGGTATATGACAAATCAGGTATTACAGAGCCTTGAGGATTCACAGAGTGTGGCTTCCGGAGGAGCGTATTCGTACATACTTTCTTTTACGGCTCCGGATGGAAGTAACCGTATTTTATACAGCAGTGAAAATGTAGGTGGAGATACGGTAGGAGAAAGTGGTGAAGGTCTTCACCAGGCAACCAATGCAATGAAAGATTATTTCTATCTGGATGAGCTTGCGAAAGGTGAAAAAGCAGAGATTGCACTAACCGTAAAGCTGGAGGGTGAGACACAGGGAAATACCTATCAGGATACCCTGGCAAAATTGCAGATGAATTTTGCGGTAGAATTATTATCCAGTGGTTCAACACCATTGTCGAATCATGTCGTTATTAAAACGGGTGACAATAATCAGGTGCTTCTTTTTTCGGCACTTGCTCTGGCGGCAGGACTTGTTTTAGTCGTCCTTTTTGTTGTGAGAGTGAAGAGGACACGAAAAGAAGATGAGGCAGCTGAAAATCGGTTGGAAAAGGAGGAGTAAGGGATGAAGAATAAAATAAAAGAAAGAATGGAACGTATTCTTCACGGAAGTATTTTATTTACAACATTACTTACACTGGCATTTCCGGTACAGGCATGGGCAAAAGTTGGTGGAAATGAAACAGAATATACCTATACAGTAACGTTATGCTCTGGAAATCAGGGATATTTTTCAGATACGAATGGAATTACAGTAGACAATCATATAACAGGTTCTTCTTATCAGATTGAAAAGGAAAGCCAGGGAGAAAAAATAAAAATCAGTGGACTGAAATATGGTGACCGGGTTATGGTTCGGGCACAGTCCTGTATTCAGCTAAAGGAAGATGGAAAATATTATATTGGTGGAATCCGGGAGAGCGGAAGGGATAATAATACTGTTGGAAAATCTGCCTTTGTGGTAGAATCTGATCAGGAGTATGTAGCGGCATATGCAATTGCGGGAAATATGGTAGCATATACTGTGAATTATCAGGATGCCAATGGAAATGCACTTTCAGACAGTGAGACCTTCTATGGTGCAGTGGGTGACCAGCCGGTGGTGGCGTTTAAATATTTTGAAAATTATCGTCCGCAGGCATATAATCTGACGAAAACCTTAAGCAGCAATGAAGCAGAAAACATTTTTACGTTTGTATACACGACGGATACACAGAGTGCGGCAAACAGTGCAAATGCCGGAAATGATGCAAATGCGGCAAACAATGCAAATGCAGCAAACAATGCAAATGCGGCAAACAATGCAAATGCAGCAAACAATGCGAATGCAGCAGATGATGCCAATGCGGATAATAATCAAGGGGCAGATGGAAATGTAAATATTCCGGATGAAGAGACTCCGCAGGAACTGGTAAATCTTGATGATGAGGAAACTCCGTTAGCAGATATGCAGCAAAAGGATGAGAAGACCAAAAGACCGGCAGGAAATATGCCATTGCTGATTGGTGTAGCATCAGCGGCAGTTGCAGGACTTGTGGCTCTTACTGCTTTTGCATTACGAAGAAAGAAAATGAATGTCAGAGCAGAGGCATTAACGAATGGGAAAAACAAAAAGAAAAAAGAGGACAATAGCCAGAATCTGTAGTATGATAGGAGTATCTCTTCTGATATTGGTGATTCTGATTTGCATACCATTGACATTACCAAGGCTTACAGGGTTTGATATTTATACAGTTGTAACCGGAAGCATGGAACCGGCGATTCCGGTAGGAAGTCTTATTTATGTCAGGGAAGAAGCACCGGCAGAACTTATGGAAGGTGAAGTTGTGGCATATCGGAGCGATACAGATGTGGGAATTATCATTACCCATCGTGTGGTGAAGAATCAGGTGGTGTCCGGTCAGCTGATTACCAAAGGAGATGCAAATGAAGCGGAGGATATTTCCCCGGTTTCCTATGCACAGGTAATTGGAAAAGTAACCCTGACCATTCCGGTATTAGGAGGGATATTTGCAGCTATGGTAACCTTTTACGGTAAAATTGTAATCGTCTCAGTTGTATTACTGGCGGCAATTTTATTATATATAGGTACAGATAGCAGGAATATACAGGAAAAGGAATAGGTGTGTTGTCATGCAGAGGCAGAAGAGCCGGCACAGTAAGAAATATTACCTGATAATATGGATGGCCGCAGGGATATTGCTGATGAGCGGTGCATTGGGAGGCTGTGGCGGAGAGAAGAATTCTCCGGAGCAAAGCAGCAATGATACCGCAAAGGGAAATCGCGATGCGACAGCAGAAGTATTACATCCGGAGGCTTCCGGAGAAGTGACTTATGGGACAGATCAGATTGCTATTGATGCATCGCATGCATCCGATGGTTATGTGATGCTTAATTATACCGGAACCAATGAAAAAGTGAAATTCCAGATAGAGACACCGGAAGGGGAAGCATATACCTATCTGGTGACAAAGAATGGAACGTATATTGTATATCCGCTGACACAGGGAAGCGGTACTTACCAGTTGACCTTATATGAAGCTGCATCAGTAGAAGAAAATTTGTATGCAACAGCATTTACCCAGAGTATTGATGTTACCATTACGGATGAATTTGTCCCATTTCTGGCACCTAACTGTTATGTGGATTTTGATGAGAATTCCAAGACGGTAAAGAAAGGGGAAGAACTGGCAGCAGGCTGCGGCAGTGACCTTGATGTAGTAACCAACATTTATCATTATGTAATTGAAAATATTACATATGATGAAGAAAAAGCAGAGAATGTTGCATATGGATATGTGCCGGATGTAGATGAAACACTTTCGTCCGGAAAAGGAATCTGTTTTGATTATGCAGCATTGATGGCAGCGATGCTTCGTTCGCAGAGAATTCCAACCAAACTTCAGGTAGGATATGCGGGTGAGGCTTATCATGCGTGGATCAGCTGTTATGTGGATGAGATAGGCTGGGTAGATAATATGATATCTTTTGACGGAAAGGACTGGTCTCTTATGGACCCGACCCTGGCAGCAAATAATGATGATGATACCGTAAAAGATTATATTGGCGACGGAAGCCGTTATATTATAAAGTACACATATTAAGAGAGGAAGAAAAGTATGGGAAAAAGTAAAAAACAGCAAAAGCTGTCAAATCTTGAATGTGCATCTTTTTGCAGCCAGATGACAATGGTTCTGCATGCAGGCTTTCCGGCAGTTGAGGGGGTGTCATTATTACTGGAAGATGCAAAGGATGTGCAGGAAAAGGCAATACTTCAGGTAATGTATGATGAAATGATAAATACAGGACTGTTATATCCGGCACTGGAAAAGACCAGTGTATTTCCGGATTATCTTCTTCAGATGGTTAAGATAGGAGAAGAAACAGGTACACTGGATGATGTTATGAATGGGCTGACTCACCATTACGAGCGTGAGGATGAGATCGAGAAGAGTATTAAAAGCGCACTTACATATCCTTTGATTATGATTGCTATGATGATAGCTGTAATTGTGATACTTTTAACAAAAGTAATGCCGGTATTTGAACAGGTATTTCGCCAGTTAGGCAGACAGATGACCGGATTTTCCGGTGGCATGCTGGCATTGGGAAAAACAATTTCGAATTATGCAATTGTATTCATTACAATAGCGGCGGTAATCGTTGGAGTATTTGTTTATTTTGTAAAGAGCAGCAGAGGACGAAGAGCGTTTGCTGGTTTTAGCAGAAAAATGCACTTGTTTCATGGCTTATACGATAAAATCGCAGCATGTCGTTTCGCAGACAGCCTGTATCTGACTTTAAAGAGTGGACAAAATCCGCAAAAGGGACTGGAATTTGCAGACGAATTGATTGCAGATAAGAATTTTTCAAAGAAGATTAAGAAATGCAGCCAGAAAATGGAAGAGGGCGAGGATTTTGCAGCAGCAGTAGGCGGTGCCGGAATATTTAAGGGCTTGTATGAGAGGATGCTGGTGATTTCCGGGAAAACCGGAGAGACCGATGAAACATTAGAGACGATAGCAAGACAGTATGAAAGAGAAATTGATCAGAGAATGTCTTCTTATATTGCAATATTAGAACCGACACTTGTAATTATTTTGTCTGTTATTGTCGGAATGATACTGTTATCCGTGATTCTTCCGTTGATGGGAATTATGGCAGGACTGTAAGAAGGAGATGCATATGGAAGGATTTCGTCGAAAGAGGCTTTTTTTTCATGAAAAAAGGCATTCTGTCTGGGCAAAGATATTATTTACGGTAGCCATTTCCAGTTGTATTATTTTATTGACCTGCCATGGATTGAACCGATTGATGGCGGATAGTAAAGAGGAGGAAAAACGTTCTTTAGAAGAGGCTCTGCAGAGAGAAATCGTGCAGTGTTATGTGCTGGAAGGACATTACCCGGACAGTCTTTCGTATCTGGAAGAACAGTATGGTTTTTCCTATGATAAGGAGCAGTTTTTTGTGGACTACCAGCTGCTTGGAGCAAACATTATGCCGGATGTGACAGTAATTGAGCGCAAGAATTAGAGTGAAGAGGGATGAATATGGCAGAGAGTACCGCCAGAAAACATACAATTGATATATTATTTCCATGGGCATTGTTTGGGCTGCTGGCAATCTGCGGACTTCTGGTGCTTATCCTGGCAGCAGATATTTATCAGGATACGACGACTATGGCAGATGAAAATTATGAAAGCAGAACAGTATTGTCTTATCTTACGGAGAAGATTCATCAGAATGATAATGGGACAGTTACTATTGGTTCGGTGGATGGAACAGACAGCCTTATCATCCGTCAGGATTATGATGGAGAAGAATATTGCACCTATATTTTTGAAGAGGATGGCATGTTGAAAGAGCTTTTTGTCCGGTCCGGAACTGCTGTAAGTACAGCGGATGGAAAGGCAGTCATTCCGGTTGAAGATTTTAAGATGGAAGCTTTGAAAAATGGATTATTGCATTTTTCCTGTATGTCGGAAGATGGGAGAAAAATGGATACTGTGGTGGCTGTTGTCGGCAGTGGGCAGGAATAGAGGAAGGCATATGATAGAAGGGCAGGCAAGACGTTCCGGGGTATTTTTACTGGAACTTATGATATCGATTTTATTTTTCTGTATTGCTGCAGCGGTGGGATTGCAGCTATTTGTAAAATCCCATTGCATCAGTGAAGATGCAGGAAATATGAATATGGCAGTACATAAGGCTGCAGCGGCAGCAGAAGTATTCCGCTCCGGAACAGATATGGAAGATTATCTGAAAGAAGAGTATTCTTATTATGAGAAAGAGGATAATACATTTTTGGTATCCTTTGCTGCTGACTGGGAGAACTGTAAGACGAAAGATGCGGAATATACCCTGTGGATTACACTGGGTGAAGCGAAGCAGCGGCTGGTCGGTCATTTTGCAGTAAAGCAGAAGGACGGGGAGAAAGATAAGAGTATTTATGAAGTGGAACTAAAGAGGGCAATCAGTCAGAGGGAGGCGGCAGAAGATGAGTAAGAGTGCATTATACGAAGAAAAACGCAGACCGCGTATAGCCAGTCCTTTTGGATACTCTTTTTTGTTAGTGGTAGTATTGATTCTGACTTTTTTATTATTCGCAGTGTTGTCATTATCTTCGTCCCTGCGGGATTATAAATACAGTAAACGGGCGGCAGATAAGATGAGTGCCTATTATGAAGCATGTAACAAGGCAAATGATGTCTTAGCAGAGATAGATGCTATTCTGGAAGAATCCGAAAATAAAGAAATGGCGTTGCAGGAAATTTCCGGATTGCCGGAGGTGAAGGATGCAGCTGATACCATAAGCTTTTGTGTGCCGGAGACAGACACACAGGAGTTACGTGTAAAGCTTTCTATTACGGAAGAGACGGATGGAGAGACAGGAGAAATGCTGGAATGGAGCATATTAGAATGGAAAGAAACTGCTACTGATGTAAGACAGGAGGAAACCAGACTTCCGTTGATGGAGCAGCAGAAATAAAGAGATTGGTGGGAAAATTATGGATGTAAAAGAAGTATTACGAAAAGCAGTAGAGGAACACGCATCAGATATATTTATTGTAGCCGGACTTCCGATATCATATCGTTCGAATAATGTAATTATAAAAGAAGAGGGAGAGCGGTTGATGCCTCCTGAGACAGAAAATTATTTAGAGCAGATATATGAACTGGCGGACCATCGTGATATTGACCGGTTATTAAAGCATGGGGATGATGATTTCTCCTTTGCGGTGCAGGGACTGTCAAGATTCCGTGTCAGTGCTTATAAGCAAAGAGGCGCATTATCAGCAGTGGTTCGTGTGATTACCTTTGATTTGCCAAAGCCGGAGGACATTGGAATTCCACAGAATATCATTGACCTTGGTCTGCAGCCAAAGGGAATGGTATTAGTAACAGGACCGGCAGGAAGTGGTAAGTCTACCACGTTAGCCTGCATGGTAGATGCACTGAACCGCCGGTGTGCCAAGCATATTATTACGTTAGAGGATCCGATTGAATATCTGCACAGCCATCAGCAGGGAATTATCAGCCAGCGTGAAATAAATGTAGATACTGAAAATTATGTAACGGCATTGCGTGCATCCCTGCGGCAGAGTCCGGATGTGATTCTTCTTGGAGAAATGCGTGATTACGAGACGATTGGTGTTGCTATGACGGCAGCAGAGACAGGTCATCTTATTATATCCACCTTACATACCATAGGAGCGGCTAATACCATTGACCGTATCATTGATGTGTTCCCGGCAAATCAGCAGCGGCAGATTGCAGTACAGCTTTCCATGGTGCTGCAGGCGATTGTTTCCCAGCAGCTTGTGCCGGATGTGAATGGCAATGTGATCCCGGCATTTGAAATTATGACTGTGACACCGGCAATCCGCAATATGATTCGTGAGAATAAAGTGCCACAGATTGACGGCGTTGTATATTCCTCGAACCGGGAAGATATGATATCCATGGACAGCAGTCTTTTGAAATTGTATCAGGAAGGAAAGATTACAAAAGAGACAGCACTGGTTTATGCATCCAATCCGGAAATGTTACAGAAACGCTTATAAAAATAGCTTGACGAGGCATAGAGAACATGATACAATACAACAGTTGTGAATAGGCGATGGTCCTCTGTTGCAAATGAATGCATTAAGAACATCAAAATATACAGGAGGTCACAAAATGAACGCAAGTGAAATTATTAAGAACATTGAAGCAGAGCAGTTAAAGGCAGATGCACCAGAGTTTCGTGTAGGAGATACCGTTAAGGTTTATGCGAAAATTAAAGAAGGAAACCGTGAAAGAATTCAGGTTTTCGAAGGTGTTGTATTAAAGAAACAGGGCGGAAGCAACCGTGAGACATTTACCGTTCGTAAATTCTCTAATGGTGTTGGCGTAGAGAAGACCTGGCCATTACATTCTCCTAACGTAGAGAAGGTTGAAGTAGTAAGAGCTGGTAAAGTAAGAAGAGCTAAGCTGAATTACTTAAGAGGTCGTATCGGTAAGAAAGCAAAAGTAAAAGAGTTAGTAAAATAAGAATCTGTCAGAGGGACGTGCCAATGTGTATCGTCCCTCTTGTTGTATTTACGCGAGTAGCGAGAGAAATCGCATGCTTGCATGCAGATTTGGCGAGCACCGCGATAACTCGAGAAACTCGCAAAGCGTGTTTCTTGTAGTTACCACGTATTCGTAAGAAGCTGCCGGTGGCAGTTTCTGCAGATATATCGAATGATATTCAGGTAAGAAGGAGAACATAAGATTATGCGTAGAGGAAGCGTTCGTGGTCTGAATTTTGGCAGACGCAGAAAGAAAATAAATGTACCACTGCTGAAGGAAATCGGCACCTGGGTCATTGAGATTGCAATTGTCCTGGTGATTTCATTTGTATTTGTATATTTTATCGGACTTCGGACCACTGTGGTAGGACAGTCCATGAACCCTACGATAGAGAACGGAGAAGAGATTCTGGTTAATCGTTTTGTTTATAAACTGAAGAAACCAAAAGCAAATGATGTTATTGTATTTCTTCCAAATGGAAATGAAAAGTCGCATTATTATGTAAAACGTGTCATTGGGGTGCCGGGAGATAAGATACAGATAAAGAATGGAGCAGTCTATGTAAATGGAGAGCTGTTTGATGAAAAAGTAGATACAGCTGCCATTGAAGATGCAGGACTGGCATCCGAAGAGATTACGGTAGGGGAAGATGAGTATTTTGTATTGGGAGATAACCGCAACAGTAGTGAGGACAGCCGTTATGCCAATATTGGAAATATAAAACGGGAATATATTGTAGGAAAAGCATGGTTCCGGATTTCTCCGCTCCGGAAAATCGGTTTTATCAAATAGAAGAACAGTAAGGGAAGAGAGGAAAATAAGATGCAGTTTCAATGGTATCCGGGACATATGACGAAAGCAAAACGTCAGATGCAGGAAGATATAAAACTGGTAGATTTAGTAATAGAGCTGGTGGATGCAAGAATTCCGGTGAGCAGCAGAAATCCGGATATAGATACCCTGGGAAAAGGAAAAGCCCGTCTGATTTTGTTGAACAAATCTGACCTTGCAGATGAAAGAAAAAATGAAGGCTGGACAGAATTTTTTAAGAAAAAGGGCTATTATGTAGTACGCATGGATGCCAGAAATAAAGGAAGCATGAAGCAGGTGTCTGCAATTATAGCAGAAGCCTGCAAGGAAAAGACGGAGCGTGATTTACGAAGAGGAATCAAGAACCGTCCGGTGCGGGCTATGGTAGTGGGAATCCCGAATGTGGGAAAATCCACCTTTATCAATACTTTTGCAGGAAAAGCCTGCGCCAAGACCGGAAATAAGCCGGGTGTAACCAAGGGCAAGCAGTGGATTCGCCTGAATAAGAATGTAGAACTTTTGGATACACCGGGTATTTTATGGCCAAAGTTTGAAGACCAGAGCGTTGGGTTAAGACTGGCACTGATAGGTTCTATCAAAGATGATATTTTAAATATTGATGAACTTTCACTGGAACTGATTCAGATTCTGCGGGAAGAGTATCCGGGTGTATTAAAGGAAAGATATGGAATGGAAGAAGAGGGAACACCGGCAGAGATGTTGGAGAAAATTGCCTTAAACCGTGGCTGTATCAAAAAAGGAAATGAAGTAGATTATGCCAAAGCCGCTGCACTGGTGCTGGATGAATTCCGTACTGGAAAGCTCGGTAAAATTTCACTTGAAAAACCGGAAGTGGAAGCATAAGATAAAAATAAGAACAGGAATCAAAAAGAGTTGGAGCAAGACGGAGATATGAAGGAAGAAGAACACGGCAAAAGAGGAAAGGCGGTAAGGGAAAGTGTCAGTTTCATACTATATCTCATTGTGATTGTGGTACTGACATTTTTGATGATACGTTATGTTGGACAGCGGACCAGAGTGGATGGTTCGTCCATGGAAAATACCCTTACCAATGGAGATAATCTGATTGTAGATAAGATATCCTATCGGTTTCATGAACCGGAACGTTTTGATATTATTGTATTTCCGTATCAGTATAAGGAAGACACTTATTTTATCAAACGGATTATCGGAATGCCGGGAGAAACGGTACAGATTACCGATAAGGGAGAGATATTGATTAACAGAGAAGAACTGGTGGAATCTTATGGAAGAGAGGTTATTAAAGACCCGGGACTTGCATCAGACCCGATTACATTAGGTGAGGATGAATATTTTGTGATGGGAGATAACCGCAATTACAGCAAGGACAGCAGGTTCCCGGATGTTGGAAATATCAAGCGGGCGGATATCATAGGAAAAGCATGGCTTAGAATCTATCCATTTGATAAAATTGGATTTATCCGGCATCAGTAATAAAAACGAAAGAGCAGTCAGAGGATAAAGTGATTATGGCAGAAGAGAAGAAAATCGGAGCAATCAAAGAAGAGTTACAGGCAGCAGAAGACAGTATGCTGCCTGATTTTATAGCAAGATATGAAAAAGATGAACGAAGCGGCGTAAAGACCCTTGTGGAAAAAGCACGAAAGCGGATACAGAAGCTTGAGACAGAGTATGCCCGGATTGAAAATCTGAAAAAGTATGAAAAAGAATATGCGGATGCCGGTTATATCTGCGGTATAGATGAAGTGGGAAGAGGTCCGCTGGCGGGGCCGGTTGTGGCAGGAGCTGTGATTCTGCCAAAGGATTGTGACATTTTATATATCAATGATTCCAAGAAACTCAGTGCATCCATGCGTGAAAAACTCTATGATGAAATTATGGAGAAGGCAGTGGCAACAGGAATTGGAATGGCAGGTCCGGGGCGGATTGATGAAATTAATATTTTGCAGGCTACTTATGAAGCTATGCGGCAGGCTATAACGAATTTGAAAGTAAAACCCGATATATTATTAAATGATGCGGTGACAATACCGGGAGTAGATATCCGTCAGGTTCCGATTATCAAAGGAGATGCAAAGAGCATTTCCATTGGAGCAGCCAGTATCATTGCAAAGGTAACAAGGGATCGCATGATGGAAGAATATGCGAAAATTATGCCGGAATATGGATTTGCGGATAACAAGGGTTATGGCTCCGCAGCCCATATTGCAGCAATCAAAGAATATGGACCAACACCAATTCACCGGAGAACCTTTATTAAGAATTTTTACAGTGAATAATTCCAAAGAAATTGGCAATGCAGAGTGGAGTGATTGATATGCAGATTTCAGACATGTTAGCACAATACAACAGAAGTTCGGCTACCGGAGCTACAGCAACAGCCCCGCAGCAAGGGGTTCAGCAGCTGGTATCAGCCGTACGGGAAATGACGGTAGGAAATGTATTTGAAGGAACCGTAAATGATATCAAAAACGGAACGGTTACGCTTGGACTGGCAAATGGTCAGACTGTTCAGGCGAGAATAGCAGCAGGCGTACAGTTAGCCGTTGGTCAGGCGATGTTTTTCCAGGTGAAATCCAATGATGGAACTACCGTTGAAATTCGACCTTATACCAATGGAAATCTCAATAATCCGACGTTGTTAAAGGCACTGGATGCAGCAGGCATTCCGGCAGAACCAAGAATGATAGATATGGTCAATTCCATGATGGAAGAGCAGATGTCCATTGGCAGGGAAAGCCTTATGGATATGGCACGCAGTATTTCTGCATATCCGGATGCGGATATTAAGTCACTGGTATTGATGCATAAGCTTGACATTCCGATGTCAGAAGAATTTATCCGGCAGTTTGAAAATTATAAATCTGATCAGGCGGCAATCACTTCACAGTTTGATGATGTCTTGGAAAGCATCGGAAAATTATATCAGAACGAAAACCTTTCCGAGACAGAGGCATTGGAACTGGGAAGCCGAATCTATCAGGTGTTGAAGCAGGATGGTTCTTTGGATATGTCTGTAATTGTAAAAGAGGGAGTACAGAAAGGAAGCTGGAGTCCGGTGGAACTTCAGGAAGGAGCCATACTGGAAGGAGCGTCAGAATTTGCTGCCACAGAAATCACAGGAACGGAATTAGCAGAAACTGAAACGATAGCAGGATCCATAGAAGAAACATTAGATGGCGTGCAGTATTATGCCAGGGGCAGTGTCGGCGCATTGTTTACAGAGGGGCAGATGAAGGATTTTTCAAATCTTCTGAAAGAATTTCCACAGCTTGCAGGCAGTAAATTATTTACCGCAGAGGGGACTTTAAACGGAAATCTTTCTACAGGTGCATTTCTAAAAGAACTGCATCAGGCACTGGATGAGATAATGGGTTTAACCGGAGGTTCTGCAAAGAAACTGTTTTCCAGTAAAGAGTATCAGAAAGTGCTGGAATATGAGGTAAAACAGCAGTGGACACTAAAACCGGAAGAAATCAAAGGGGATGCTGTTAAGCATCTTTATGAGAAGATGGAAAATCAGATGCAGAAGATGCAGGAGCTGGTGCAGGAATCTGGTCAGAGCAATACTTCCCTTGCGAAAGCAGTAAGTAATCTGCAGGGGAATATTGAATTTATGAATCAGATTAATAATGCCTATCATTATGTGCAGATTCCCCTTCGGATGTCAAATCAGAATACCCACGGAGATTTATTTGTCTATACTAATAAGAGTGGTGTGGACAGACCGGATGGCGAACTGAGTGCTTTTTTACATCTTGATATGGATAACCTTGGTGCAACGGATGTGTCTGTGCGGATGAAGGATAGAAAGGTGCATACGAATTTTTATCTGGAGGATGAGAAATCCTATGATTTAATCGAAGAACATATGGCTGAGCTGATGCAGCGGCTGCAGGAGAAAGGATATTCCTGTACGGTACAGGTGGAGAACCAGTCCGGAAAGAAAAATCTGGTTGAAGATTTTATGCAGCAGGAGCATCCGTCAGTCGGAATCCTGCATCGGTATTCCTTTGATATGAGGGCGTAATTTATGAAAAATGGAATCTGGCATCCGGCAGACTTTGATGGGAAAAATGCCGGAGAAGAGAAAACAAAAGAAAAAACAGCAGTTGCTATCGCATATGAGCCGGGAGAGAGGGCACCAAAGATACTGGCAACCGGCAAGGGGTATCTTGCGGATAAAATTATTGAGAAAGCCAAAGAGGAAGACGTTCCGCTGTATCAGGATAATCAGCTGGCAAATACCTTATCCAGGCTTGAAATTGGAGATATGATTCCGCCGGAATTATATGAAGTAGTGGCAGAGATACTTGTCTTTGTCGATGATATGGATAAGCTGCGCAGTAAATTGGAATAAAAATAGCTGTAACGGCAAACGGGATAGTGGAAATCCAAATAACAGGAATCCAAATAGCAGGAATAACAGAAAGGGGAGCAGGGATGGAAAATAAACGCAGCATGGGCAGTGAGTATGAAAAAAAGGCGGCAGAGTATTTAAAGGCATCCGGCTGCAGTATCTGTGAGATGAATTACCGCTG
Organism: Roseburia sp. AF02-12; assembly: GCF_003461765.1. Lineage (NCBI taxonomy): Bacteria > Bacillati > Bacillota > Clostridia > Lachnospirales > Lachnospiraceae > Roseburia > Roseburia sp. AF02-12. Next base: position 222,116 of record NZ_QTXS01000001.1, read on the forward strand.
CAGGTTCGGAGAAATTGATATGATTGCAAGAGATGGAAAATATCTTGTTTTTGCAGAAGTAAAATACCGCAGTGATACCGGAAAGGGACTTCCACAGGAAGCGGTAGATTACCGCAAACAAAGGAAAATATCAAGAGTGGCAGATTATTACCTGATGTGTAAACATATGATGGGACTGCCCTGCAGGTTTGATGTGATTGCAATATTAGGAGAGGACATACAGTGGCTGAAGGATGCTTTCCCCTATATAGAGCCTTATTAGTGACAGATGAGACTTGATACAGGAAAAAGAATGCTGGAGAATTGAACCAGTTACAGCATGGAGTTGGAACTGGAAAAATAAGAACAGGAAAAGAAAAATGACAGAATTTCAGATAAAAGAGGATGGACGAACCATGATACCGTCCGTATTTTCCCATGCGGGGAAAAAAGAATTAGTGCTGCTGCAGTATCCACAGTTGCAGGCACTTGATATGGTAAAACACTGCTTTACCACAAGAATGGGTGGAGTAAGTAAGAATGAATTTTCTTCGCTGGATTTAAGCTTTAACCGTGGAGATGACATAGAGGCAGTAAAGGAAAATTTCCGCAGGGTAGCTGAGGCAATGGAAGTTCCGGCAGGGCAGATTGTCTGCTCTGACCAGACCCATACCACCAATGTAAGAAAAGTAACAGCAGAGGATGCAGGAAGCGGACTGACAAAGGAACGGCCGTATCATGATGTGGATGGATTGATTACCGATGTGCCGGGGCTGATGCTTGCAACCTTTTATGCAGACTGTGTGCCGCTTTACTTTGTGGATACAAAGCATAGGGCAATCGGACTGAGCCATTCCGGCTGGAGGGGCACGGTTAACAGAATGGGAAGAGCCACGCTGAAAGCAATGGCAGAAGCATATGGAACAGTACCGGAGGATGTATGGTGTGCGATAGGCCCATCTATATGCCAGGACTGTTATGAAGTAAGTGAAGATGTGGCACTGGAATTTGAACAGGAGTTTTCCAGTCATGGCAGTGAAATTATGTACCGGAAAGAAAATGGAAAGTATCAGTTAAATCTCTGGAAAGCCAATGAAAGAGTGCTTTTAGATGCGGGAATCCTGCCGGAAAAACTAATCTTACCGAATGTGTGTACCTGCTGTAACAGTGAACTGTTATTTTCGCACAGAGCAAGTCATGGAAGAAGAGGAAATCTTGGGGCATTTTTGTGCATTAAATAGAAAAATGTCAAAAAATGAAAATTTTTTTTGTTCACAAAGCAAACATGTGATATAATTAGGATAAATAATTTAGGAGGACAGAAATATGCAGTTGAATGAGATATTTAATGCAGAAGATATAGAGGTACTTTTTGCACAATGGGAAAACGTAACAGGAGTAAAACCATTACTTCTGGATTCTGATGGAAGTGTAGCAATCGGGGAAGGTGAAGCATCTGAATACAGAGATGTGATCAAAGCCGGAATTGAAATTGTTGGATATCTTTCTTATGCGAAGAAGGAAGACGCAGAGGATGAAAACGAAGCTAAATCTAAGATAGCAGCTCTGACTATCGTTCTGACACAGCTTGCAGCATCTGAAGAGAAGAGAATGGATGAAGAGAAGAAGAATTCTGATATTCATGAGAACGTACAGAAGACTTCAGAATACATCCAGAAGATTAATGATATTACCAAACAGCTGGACAAGATTGAAAAGAACCAGAAGATTCTTGCATTAAACGCTTCTATTGAGGCTGCCCGTGCAGGAGAGGCTGGAAAAGGATTCGCAATTGTTGCAACCAATGTATCTGCACTGGCTACAGACTTTGGTAATAACAACCGCGAAATCAAAGATGAATTACAGAAGTTAAATGAAGTAATTGCAGCAATAGAGAAATGTGAATAATATTTCCTGATGAAAGGAAGATAGAATCGTGTAAAAAGACGGAATCAGTGTAAACTGGTTTCGTTTTTTTTGCTTTACAGGAAATTGCTTTCCTGTAAAGTAAAAAACGCTCCGCGAACAGCATTAAGGAATTATTAATAAAATCATACAGATATTTTTCTTGTGTCTCATCTGCTGGGATGTTATAGTGTGCGTATCAATTGAAGTAATACGGATAATACACCTACGATATTCCAAAAGGAGGAAGCGAAGTGATACAGCTTAATTACAGGGATGCAAAGCCTATTTACGAACAGATTAAAGATGGAATGCGTCATCTTGTGATTTCCAATGCATTGACAGCGGATGAAAAACTGCCATCTGTGCGTGAACTGGCAGCAACACTGGCAATTAATCCGAATACCATCCAGCGGGCATACCGGGATCTGGAGAAAGAAGGATATGTCTATACCATTTCCGGGAAAGGCACATTTGTGGCTGCCCAGAAGCATGTAAAGGATGCAAGAACTGTGGAATTAAAAGGACATTTTGATGAAATCGTATCAGAATTACTGTATCTGGCAGTAGAGCCGGAGCAGTTAAAACATCGGATAACGGAACTGGAAGGAGGAGAATATATTCATGATACGGGTAAATAATGTAGTGAAGACATTTGGAGATTTCCGGGCGTTAGACGGTGTAAACCTGCATGTAAAGGATGGGGCAATTTATGGACTGGTAGGACCAAACGGAGCCGGGAAATCTACGATAATAAGACATATTACCGGAATCTATAAGCCGGATGCCGGCAACATAGAAATAGCCGGGATGCCGGTGTATGAGAATCCTCAGGCAAAGGCCAGATTTGCATATATTCCGGATGATCTTTTCTATTTCCAGCAGGCAGATGTCATGGAAATGAAACGCTTTTATAAGGGAATCTATAAGACTTTTGATGAAGATTTGTTTTTCCGGATCCGGGATGCATTTTCCAACATTGATCCGAAGATGACCATTCGGAGAATGTCAAAGGGAATGCAGAAGCAGGCGGCTTTCTGGCTGGCAATCAGCTGCAGACCGGAGCTTATGATTTTAGATGAGCCGGTAGATGGACTAGACCCGGTAATGAGAAGGCAGATCTGGAGCATTATCATGTCTGATGTGGCAGAACATGGAACTACGGTGTTAGTATCTTCCCATAACTTAAGAGAGCTGGAGGATGTCTGTGACCATGTGGGCATTATGCATCATGGAAAAGTAATGTTAGAACGTTCCTTAAGCGAACTACAGGGAAGTGTCTGTAAGATTCAGGTGGCATATCAGGAAAGAATGCCGAAGCTTCCGGCTGATTTTGAAGTGTTACATATGTCCAGTACAGGAAGGGTATATACCATGATTGTAAAAGGCAATCCCAAAGAGGCAAAGCTGCGGTTAGAACAGACTTCGCCGATGCTGATTGATGTGCTGCCTCTGACATTGGAAGAAATTTTTATTTACGAATTAGGAGGTGCGGATTATGCGGTCAAAGACATCTTACTTTAATAAGACGGTATTTTGGAAAAATATTACGCATTTCTGGCCTGTCTGGCTGATTTATACGATATTGCTGCTATGTATGGTTCCTCTGCGGCTGTTAGTGAATTCCGGGATTTCTTATGAAGGTTATTCAGCACAGGAAATTAAAGAAATAAAAATGAATAATTTTATGCAGATTCTGTTTTCAGATGGAAGCGGTGCGCTTATTGCACTCCTTAGTCTGGCAATTGGAATTATTGTAGCAATGGCAGTATTTTATTATCTTTATAATAACAGAAGCTCACATCTGTTTCATTCACTGCCATTGAAAAGAACAGAACTTTTTATCAGTAATTTCCTGTCAGGATTCTGCATGATTGTGGTTCCTGTACTATTGGCGTTTATTATTGGAACAGTATGCTGCATTATGCAGGGAATTACAAGTCTGCAGTATCTGCTGGCGTGGGCACTGATGTTGACGGGAGAGGGCTTTTTCTTCTACAGTATGGCAATTTTCGTTGGCATGTTTACCGGTCAGTTATTGGCAATGCCGGTATTTACGATTATTCTGAACGTATTATATATAGGATGCCGCTATGTGATTACATGTATGATTAGTACAATTGGCTATGGTATGGCGAATTCTTATGCTGACCGTATGAATAGTATTTTATCACCGGTGATATATCTTTCAAATAAGGTGGGAGTAGAGTATGACTATTTAGAGGACAGGATAGAATACCATATGTTTGGCCTTTCGGTTGTAGGGATCTATGTGCTGGTGGGAGTGGTGCTGATAGTAATATCCTGCATGCTTTATCAGAAACGTAAACTGGAAACCACGGGAGATGTGCTTACAATTCCGGCAACCCGCCCGGTGTTCCGCTGGGGAATGGCTTTTTGTGTGGCTTTTCTTACTGCAATTCTGCTGAGCGGACTGTTTGGTGTGCTGGTACATACATCACTGGGCAATTTCCTGATGGTTTTATTTACCACATTGATTGCAGGTTTTCTGGCATTTTTCATTGCGGAAATGATTTTGACGAAGAAGCTGCGTGTAGTGACCAAAAAGAGATTATTAGAATGCGGCGTCATGTTAGGAATTTCAGTTGTATTTCTTTTTTGCATCAAATGGAATGCTTTCGGACTGGAAAATAAAATCCCGGATAAGAAGGAAATTGTCGCAGCAAATATTAACTGCTATTTTGATATAGAAGAAAATTCAGAAAGCGGAATTGATGAAATTATGAGTATTCATCAGCAGATTATTGATTCAAAGAAGGAATTTCAGGCATATCAGGGCTCGTCTGATTTAGATAAGGCATTGCAGTGGGTGGAGATTGATTATCAGCTTGCGGACGGAAGCGTTATGGTAAGAAGCTATGATGTACCGGCTGCTAAAAATTATTATGAAAATGCAGATTCGGTTGTTTCAAGAATTTATGCTATGTCTATGGATTCGGAGAATTATCTCAAGGGGAATCTGATGGTGAATTATGATGATCCGAATAATCATATTATTTCAATGGAGTTTGATGCCTATGACCAGAATTTGGAATATGACAGCATTAATATAAATGATGAGCGGGCACAGGAAATATATGATGCTTATCTTAAGGACATCCGGGCAGGACATATTTATCTGAATACAGTAAATGATAACTACTATAAACATACGTATATCAATGGACTGTATCTGCATGTCTATAACAGTCAGGGAATCCGGCTTACCAGGAGAGAACAACGGATGTGGGGAATGGAAAACAGTAAAGATTATTATTTCAATTTGAATTTGAATGATCGTTGTGTATACACGATTAACAAACTGCTGGAGTTACATATCATTGAGTCAGAGGATGAACTGATGACATTACAGGAAATGGAAGACAGAAGCATGAGCATGGAGCAGGAATAAGTGGAAGGGTGGAATAACTGTTGTTATTCTGCCCTTTTTATTGTAAACTAGAGAGGTATTATAATATAGAAAGATTGAGAAAATAATTTATGCATACAAAGAAACATGTCATCAGTGGAGTAAAACCGGACAGTATTGCCATGGAGCTTGAGCTTGAGCCGGGAGACGAACTGATTTCCATTAATGGCAAAGAAATAGAAGATGTATTTGACTACCAGTTCCTGACAGAGGACGAGTATCTTCTGGTGGTAGTAAGAAAGAATAATGGCGAAGAGTGGGAACTGGAAATTGAAAAAGATTATGATGAAGACCTTGGAATCGAATTTGAAAATGGGCTGATGGACGATTACAAATCCTGTTCCAATAAGTGTATGTTCTGTTTTATTGACCAGATGCCGCCGGGCATGCGTGAGACACTTTATTTTAAAGATGATGATTCCAGACTTTCCTTCTTACAGGGGAATTATGTAACGCTGACCAATATGAAGGATAAGGATATTGAACGTATCATATACTACAATCTTGGACCGATTAATGTGTCGGTGCATACCACGAATCCGAAGCTTCGCTGTACCATGTTGCACAACCGTTTCGCTGGAGAAGCCTTAAAGAAAATCAAACGCTTATCAGATGCCGGAATTGAAATGAATGGACAGGTTGTACTCTGCAAGGGCGTCAATGATGGCGAAGAGTTAGAGCGGACCATCCGTGATCTGACAGAATACATTCCAAATATGCAGAGCCTTTCTATTGTACCGGTCGGCCTGACAAAATACCGGGAGGGCTTATATCCTTTGGAAGCTTTTGAAAAAGAGGATGCAGGAAAAGTCTTAGAGCAGATTCATCGCTGGCAGGATTATTGCATGGAGCATTTCGGTACACACTTTGTGCATGGAGGAGACGAGTGGTATCTTCTGGCAGAGCAGCCTCTTCCGTCTGCAGAAAACTATGATGGGTATATCCAGCTGGAAAATGGCGTGGGAATGATTACACTGCTGCGGGATGAATTCCGGGAGGCACTTGCAGCAGAAAAAGGTGATGCCAATCTGAAAAGGACAGTTACGCTGGTAACCGGAAAGCTGGCAGGACCGATTTTGGAGGAACTGACAGGAGAAATGAAGGAGAAGTTTCCGAATGTAAAGATACGGGTCCGTGTGATCCGAAACGATTTCTTCGGAGAACGGATTACCGTTGCAGGACTTCTGACCGGACAGGATATTATCGCACAGCTTAAGGACGAAGATTTGGGAGATGAGATACTGCTGCCATGCAATGTATTGCGTATGGGAGAGGATGTTTTCTTAGATGACATCACATTGACGGAGCTGAAAAGAACTTTACAAGTACAGGCAGATATTGTAAAATCAAGCGGGCAGGATTTGCTGAATGCAGTCCTTGGAAGGAGACAGAATGAGTAAACCAGTAGTAGCTATTGTAGGCAGACCAAACGTAGGAAAATCAACACTTTTTAACGTGTTGGCAGGTGAAAGAATTTCTATCGTACAGGATACACCGGGGGTAACCCGTGACCGTATATATGCCGAAGTATCCTGGCTTGACTATAACTTTACCTTAATTGATACCGGCGGTATTGAGCCGGACAGCGGAGATATTATTTTATCCCAGATGCGGGAGCAGGCACAGATAGCCATTGATACCGCAGATGTCATTATTTTTATTACGGATGTAAGACAGGGGCTTGTAGATGCAGACCAGAAAGTAGCTGACATGCTGCGCCGTTCCAAGAAGCCGGTTATTCTTGCAGTAAATAAAGTAGATGATTTTAAAAAATATATGCCGGATGTTTATGAATTTTATAATCTTGGAATTGGTGACCCGGTTCCGGTATCTGCAGCATCCAGACTTGGAATCGGTGATTTGTTAGATGAAGTGGCAAAGCATTTTACCCAGGAAATGTTAGAAGAAGCAGAAGATGACAGACCGCGCATTGCCATTGTAGGTAAGCCGAACGTAGGTAAGTCATCACTGATTAACAAGCTGACGGGTGAAAACCGTGTGATTGTTTCTGATATTGCCGGAACTACAAGAGATGCCATTGATACCGATATAAAATATAATGGCAGAGAATATGTATTTATTGATACGGCAGGACTCCGGAGAAAGAATAAGATTAAAGAAGAATTAGAGCGTTACAGTATCATCCGGGCAGTAACAGCAGTGGAACGTGCAGATGTGGTCATTATTGTAATTGATGCTACAGAAGGCGTAACGGAGCAGGATGCCAAGATTGCTGGAATTGCCCATGAAAGAGGCAAAGGAATTATCATTGCAGTGAATAAATGGGATGCCATTGAAAAGGATGATAAGACCATTTACAAGCATACAGAAAAAATCCGTCAGATTTTAAGCTTTATGCCATATGCGGAGATTTTATTTATTTCAGCCAAGACCGGACAGCGCACCGGCAGAATTTTTGAGACCATTGATGTAGTACTTGAAAATAACAGCATGCGTGTGGCAACCGGTGTATTAAATGAGATTATGGCAGAGGCAGTTGCTATGCAGCAGCCACCGACCGATAAGGGAAAACGCTTAAAATTATATTATATTACACAGGCAGCGGTAAAACCGCCAACTTTTGTTATCTTTGTAAATGACAAGAACCTGATGCATTTTTCCTATACAAGATATCTGGAAAATAAGATTCGGGAAGCATTTGGCTTTAAGGGTACTTCCCTGAAATTCATTATAAGGGAAAGAAAGGAAGATTAATAAAATGTTATTCGGACGTGTAATATCAGTAGGAATCGGATATTTATGCGGTATGTTTTTATCCGGCTTCTTATATGGAAAGAAAGAAAATGTGGATTTACGTAAGGTGGGCAGTGGAAATGTAGGAACTACCAACACCATGCGTAACCTCGGCGTGAAGGCAGGCATTCTTACCTTGATTGGTGATGTGTGCAAAGTATTTATGGCAATGGTCATTGTATGGCTCATTTTCCGGAACCGTTATCCGGACAGTGTAAAGGTTTTAGAGCTTTATGCTGGTGTGGGCTGCATCTTAGGCCATGATTTCCCGGCTTATATGAAATTTAAAGGTGGAAAGGGAATTGCCTGTACCGGTGGTCTGCTGATTGGCTTTTGTCCGCTGGCAGTGCCAATAAGCCTTGGAATTTTTATTCTTGTGGTAGCAATCACACGGTATGTTTCCTTGGGTTCCATACTTGGTGTGATCAGTCTTGAAATACAGATTATCGTATTCGGACAGATGGGACTGCTTTCCGTACCGGAGCAGTATCTGACGGAGGTATATATTGTATTCGGTTTTGTGGCGGGACTGGCAATCATTTTACATCATGCCAACATCGGAAGACTTCTTAAGGGAACCGAGAACAAATTCAGTTTCCATTCAAAGAAACAGGAAGCATAGGAAAGGAAAAAACAAATGTCTGATATCAGTATCATTGGAGCCGGAAGCTGGGGAACTGCTTTATCGGTGGTATTACATAAAAACGGTCATAAGATTACAATCTGGTCTGCACTTGCACCGGAAATTGAAATGTTAAAGGAAAAGCATGAGCAGGCAGAAAAACTTCCGGGCGTTATTTTACCGGATGATATTATGTTCACAACAGATTTAAAAGAAGCAATCGAGGGAAAAGACATGCTCGTCTTAGCAGTGCCTTCTCCATTTACCAGAAGCACAGCAAAAGCAATGAGCCCGTTCGTAGCAGAGGGACAGCTTATTGTCAGCGTGGCAAAGGGAATTGAAGAGAATACGTTAATGACTTTATCTGAAATCATTATGGAAGAGATTCCACAATGTGAGGTGGCGGTTTTATGTGGACCAAGCCATGCGGAAGAAGTAGGAAAAGAAATTCCGACCAGTCTGGTAGCAGGAGCAAAGAAGCGTGCCACAGCAGAACTGGTTCAGAACACCTTTATGAGTGAAGTATTACGTGTTTATACCAGCCCGGATGTACTGGGTATGGAAATCGGAGCATCCTTAAAGAATGTCATTGCGCTGGCAGCAGGTATGGCAGACGGACTTGGTTATGGAGATAATACCAAGGCAGCACTCATAACCCGTGGAATTTCCGAGATGGGAAGACTTGCTCTTGCCATGGGAGCAAAATATGAGACCTTAAGCGGACTGACCGGAATGGGTGATTTAATCGTAACCTGTGCCAGCAAGCACAGCAGAAACCGTCGTGCCGGATATCTGATGGGACAGGGATATACCATGCAGCAGGCAATGGATGAAGTAAAGATGGTAGTTGAGGGTGTCTATTCTGCCAAAGCAGCAATTGCTTTAGCAAAGAAATATCATGTAGATATGCCGATTATTGAACAGGTCAATGAAGTATTGTTTGAAGATAAACCTGCGAAAGAAGCAGTAAAAGAACTGATGCTCAGAGATAAAAAAGTAGAGCATGATGATTTGGAATGGCAGTAGGAGAAAAGGAGTTTTTAGCAGAATGGAAAAGATTCGTATCAAATATTTTACAGATAAAATCGAAAAGCTTACATATATCGATGGCAAATCCGACTGGATTGATCTTCGTGCATCCGAAGAAGTTGAAATGAAAGCAGGAGAATTTAAACTGATTCCTCTTGGTGTGGCAATGGAGCTGCCAAAGGGATATGAAGCACACATTATGCCAAGAAGTTCTACTTATAAGAATTTCGGAATTATTCAGGCAAACAGCTGCGGAATCGTAGACGGTTCCTACTGCGGAGACAATGATATGTGGAGACTGCCTGCAATTGCAATGCGTGATACCGTGATTCATGTTAATGACCGTATCGCACAGTTCCGTATTGTAGAGAATCAGCCGCAGATTCATTTTGAAGAAGTAGAAAGCCTGGGCAACCAGGACAGAGGTGGTTTCGGAAGTACCGGAATCCAGTAAATTATCAAACAGGGGGTAAATCAAATGGAAGAACGTATGGTCAAATTTTATTCAAAGGAAAACAACAATCTTGCATTACATGCAATACCGGGGCATTTTGCCACCAGTCATTCGCACATCAATTACTATATTGATGTAACCAGTATGAAAGCCCGCGTGAAAGAGGCAAAAGAAGCTGCAAAAGTGCTTTACCAGAAGACCGGTAATCCATCCTATGTAGATACCGTTGTATGTATGGACAGAACAGAAATGATTGGCGGATTTTTAGCAGAGCGTTTTGAACAGGGAGATTTTATGTCAACCAATCTGCATGAGACTATTTATGTTATTTCTCCGGAGATGAACAGCAGCGGTCAGATGATTTTCCGTGATAATACCAAAAATATGATTACCGGAAAACATATCGTGCTTTTGCTGGATACAACAACAACCGGTGAGACAATCAGAAGATGCTTAGAGTGCATCCGGTATTACGGTGGAATTATTGAAGATGTAGTAGCAATCTTCTCCACTGTTAAGGAAGTAGACGGTCACAGAGTAGAAAGTCTCTTTACCGAGAAAGATGTACCGGGCTATCAGGCATATGAGCAGCATGACTGTCCGTATTGTGCAAAAGGCATGAAGTTAGAGGCCATGGTAAATGGTTACGGATACTCTAAATTATAAAGAAAAGATAAACATTTTCTAAAGTGAAAACCCATTTCTTTCGTCGGATTGTACAAGAAAGAGATGGGTTTTCGTCACTCTGACGAAGAGATAAAAAAATGCACAGAATATCAGTCAGAACATACAAAAAAAAGAAAAATCTTTGTGGAATCCTCGCATAGCCAAAGTGAACAATATCCTGTATGATAAGGACAGTTAAAAACGAACAAAACATTAGGAGGTTAAACCAATGGCAAGTTTATCATTAAAAAACATTTGTAAAGTTTATCCAAACGGCTTTGAAGCTGTTAAGGATTTCAACCTTGAAGTAGAAGATAAGGAATTCATCATCTTCGTAGGACCATCTGGATGTGGTAAATCTACTACACTTCGTATGATTGCAGGTCTTGAGGAGATTTCTTCCGGAGAATTATACATCGACGGAAAACTCGTTAACGACGTAGAACCAAAAGACAGAGATATCGCAATGGTATTCCAGAACTACGCTCTGTATCCACATATGACCGTATTTGACAATATGGCATTCGGATTAAAATTAAGAAAAGTTCCGAAGGATGAAATCAAGAAGAAAGTTGAAGAAGCAGCTAAGATCCTTGACCTTGAGAAATTATTAGACCGTAAACCAAAGGCTCTTTCCGGTGGACAGAGACAGCGTGTTGCTATGGGTCGTGCAATCGTTCGTAATCCTAAGGTATTCCTTATGGACGAGCCTTTATCAAACCTGGATGCAAAATTAAGAGTACAGATGCGTTCTGAGATTTCTGCTCTGCATCATAGATTAGGTGCTACAATCATCTATGTAACACATGACCAGACAGAGGCTATGACATTAGGAACCAGAATCGTTGTATTAAAAGATGGTGTTATCATGCAGGTTGATTCTCCACAGAAATTATACAATGAGCCAGATAACTTATTTGTAGCTGGATTCATCGGATCCCCACAGATGAACTTCGTAGATGCTAAATGTAATATTGAAGGAGAGAAAGTTTCCCTTACATTTGACAATACAACTGTTGTATTACCACCAGCAAAAGCTAAGAAATTAATCGAAGGCAACTACAACGGAAAAACAGTTGTTATGGGTGTCAGACCAGAAGATATCGATGATTCCCAGATTACAATCGAAACCTTCAAAGACAGCATCATTGAGACAGATGTAACCGGATATGAGTTACTTGGTTCTGAAGTATTATTATACTTCGAAGCTGCAGGAGTTCAGATGACAGCTAAGGTTGATTCCAGAACACCGGCTCGTTTAGGCGACCATATCAAACTTGCTATCGATCCTGAGAAGGTTCATGTATTCGACAAAGAGACTGAATTGACAATTACTAACTAATTCGGTACAATCGAACTGAATATAGTGCAATAACCCGGGTGCTATATGCATCCGGGTGTTTTACTTTACAGGAAAGTAATTTCCTGTAAAGTAAAACACGCTCCGCGAGGATGCGCACTGCGGCGTATAAGGTAGATGTCGCAAGCAACCGCCGCAGGCGCGAGAATGTGCCAAGGTACATTCTTTGTTCTCAGTAAAAGTCTTTTCTCACATTATATATAAGTAAGGAGTGCGCAGAATGCTTTCAAATCATAAGCTACAGACAACATTAGAAGAAATCAGTGATATATCCAAAATCGGACTTGCCCTTTATGACGAAAACGGGAAGCAGGTTGCAGCAACATTTCAGATTGAGACAGATATGCGTGCAGAGGTTGTGAATTTTGCAGCATCCATGGCAGAAAGCCAGATGCTGTCGGGCTTTCATTTCTTTAAAGTAATTGCTGAACAGGAAGTGGAATATATTCTTCTGGCACGCTCCACTAATGATGAAGCATATATGGTGGGAAGACTTGCAGTATGCCAGATTCGGAATCTGATTGCCTCCAACCGGGAACAGTCGGATAAGAACAACTTTATGCAGAATATCCTTCTTGGCAATATGCTGGTTGTAGATATGTATAATAAGGCAAAAAAGTTGCATATTGAGCAGGCAAAGCGTCTGGTTTATGTCATAGAAGTAGATGGCAGAAAAGATTCTGTTATTGTAGAAATGGTGAAGAATCTTTTTGCAGACCGCAACCGGGATTTTGTGACAGAGTTAGACGAGCAGAACATTATCCTGATTAAGGATGCAACAGATTTGAAAACAGAAGAGGAAGCACTGAATCTGGCGAAAACAATTGTAGACAATCTGCATGCAGAAGCGATGGTGCGTGTCCGTGTGGGTTATGGCAATACGGTAAATACCCTGCAGGATATTGCGAAATCTTATCAGGAAGCCAAGATGGCACTGGAAGTAGGAAGAATCTTTAATGTAGAAGAGGAAACCATTTCCTACGGAAAGCTTGGCATCGGCAGACTGATTTACCAGCTTCCGATGAGCCTTTGCGAAATGTTTATCAAAGAGATTTTTGGTGAGCGGAATATTGATTTAGATGATGAAACGATGGTGACAATCCAGAAATTTTTTGAGAACAGCCTGAATATTTCAGAAACAGCAAGGCAGCTATACATCCACCGGAATACTCTGGTATACCGTTTGGAACGCCTGGAAAAGATGATTGGACTTGATATCCGCAAATTCGAGGATGCCATGACTTTTAAGATTGCCATGATGGTCATTGCACATATGGATTACCAGAATTAGATGCCTTATTTTGCAGAACCATGAAAATTCAATTATGTAAATTGTAGGGGACAGTACCAATCGGTGCTGTCCTTTTTTCGAAAAAAACATCATGCGAAAATTGTATAAAATGAATCGTAAAAATGCACTTCAAGACAGAAATTAGTTAAAATGCACAAAAAAGAATTTCTTTTTTAGTTTATTTGCGGATAGCGAAAGTAAAAAAATTAGAATATAATTAATTATCGAAAAACTGCGAAAACGTATTCAGAGGGAAAACGTAATCGCAGGAAAGTATAAAATGAAACGACGAAAAGGAGAGGGAAAGATGAGAAAGTTAAAAGAACGCTTTCACAAGAAACATGGTATTGTAAGCAGAATCTTCAGTATGGTACTAGCACTTGCCATGATTGTGACCATGGTTCCGGCAATCGGAAATAGTATGCTTACCAAAGCAGCTTCAAATCCGATGAATGTAACTATTCACTTTATGGAACCAAGTAATTGGGGCTGGACACAGCCAGCGGTACAATTCTGGGGAAATAGCAAGGATTTGCTTTATGTGAGCAATGATGCGAACGGTGGAGAATCAAAAGAAATTCCAACATGGGGAGGAGCAAAAGCTTATTTCTTCAGTGAAGGAACAACAACAAATACAAATGGCGACAAAGATTATTATCTTACTGTCAAAACAGATGCAACAGGATTTCAGTTCTTAGATTTTCAGAATACTGGAAATACAAAGAATCCTGCAAATGATCCAAAGTTAACACAGTATACTGGGGATACACCTACTGATGTTTACTATATTACAAAAGATGGTGGAAAAAGCTTTGCATACTACCTTGACGCAGAAGGAAATACACCAGTTCCTGATTTACCAGAGACTGAGACAACCTTCCTCCTGGTAGGAACACTTCCTGGAACAGGTTGGGATGCAAGCGCAACACCAAACTTTGTGAAATCTGAAACAAACGAGAATGAATACAGCATTTCTATTAAGAATGTTCCGGCGAAAACTTATGAATATAAGATTTTGGAAGATGCTGCTTTAAATGGCTGGAACAAAGCATGGGCGCAGGGCGCAGGTGGAAGTAATATCCAGCTGGAAGTGAAGGCACCGGCAGACATTACCATGAAGCTGGACAAGACAGATGCTAATAAAAAGACAGATGTAACCATTAGTTATATTGAGGCATTGGATGTTGAAACACCAGCACAGGTAGAAAAAGGAGTAGATGTTGCACTTCCAGCAACAGGAACCTATTACGCAGGTGATGAACAGGGAAGCAAGACTGAAGGTGTAGATGTAACTTATACTGCTGTTTCAGAAGGCATCACAGTAAGTGGAGCAACACTTAAGGTTCCAACCTCATATAAAGGAACAGATGTAACTATTCGAGCATCATATAACGGAACAACAAAAGATATTACCATTCCGGTAGTAGATAAAGTTTATACTTATACTATTTACTATCATGATTTCATTGCAAGTCATATGGCAGCAGATGCAAGTTCTCTGTGGATTTGGGAGGATGACGGAGCTGATGGAGTTCTTTATAATTTTTCTGGAACAGAGCAGTTATCCGATGGAAATACATGGCTTAAAGCTACTGTAAAGCTTCCATATTATAAAAATATTCGTATTATTCCAAAGAACTATGGTGATACATGGTCTTGGCAGAATGATACAATTTCATATGACAACACTGCCAAAGATGAAAATGTAACTCTTTACATTACATCAAACAGCAAAAAAGCTTACACAAGCATTCCAGAGCTTGTAGCGCCAAGAGAGCGTTATGTAATGGTAGAATATGACAGACCAGCTGGTGACTATGATGGTTGGAATATCTTTACATGGAACAGTGGATTTGGAAGTGAAGTTACTATTAACCTTCAGGAAATGAACGGCAAGATGGTAGCCAAGATTCCAGTAAAAGATACTACAGCAGATATGATGTTATCTTTCTGTATGAGAAGAAGCACAGCAGATGATGCTTGGGCTGATAAAGATGGTGGAGACCATTATGTGAGTGTACCGGCAAATCAGAATGTTGTAAAAGCAAAATTCGTACAGGGTGAGGGAATCACTGAGGTTATTCCATCAAATGTTGGATGTGTATTGGATGGCGAGAACGGACAGATTCATTTTTATTACAGAGATGATGAGGTGCTTGCTGCCGATAACACACAGGAATCTATTGCAGATAAAGTAAGTGTTACAATAAATGGCGTAGAGCATGCAATGACTTATGATGCTGCAAATGAAAGATTTAGCTATGACTTAACTGACATCACAACAGGAGATTACTGTTACTACTACACAGTAGATGGTGTAGAGAAGCTTGACGCATATAATGCGGAGACAAAAGATTATGATGGAAAGACATGCAGCTATCGTTACTATAAGAAGTTTGATGCAGCTATTACAGCAGAATTATCTCAGTCCTCTATGGATTACAATGACAATAACGTATTGACAATAAAGACAAATCCTGCTGAAGGTGCAGATATGTCTGGATTTGAAGTGGCTACAGCAACAGTAGATTTAAGCGCACTTGGCTTAAGTAGCACTTATGCAATTGACCCAGAATTAATGGAAGCAACAATTTCATGTCTTGATACTACAACTACTGGAGATAAGACCCTTCCGGTAACTGTAAAGGATATATACGGAAATGTATATAGAACAAGCACAAATGTTACAGTAACAGAGAGAGACAAGAAGGATGGAGATTTCGACTGGGATGAGGCAGTAATTTACTTTGCCGTAACTGACCGTTTCTTCGATGGAGATACAAGCAACAATGATGCTTATGGAGTAGGAGACTACGATACAAGCGATAAGGGTGGTTCAAGCTATCATGGTGGAGATTTCGCAGGATTAACACAGAAGCTTGACTATCTCAAGGATTTAGGTGTAAATACCATCTGGATTACACCAATAGTAGAGAATATCACAGATGACCAGCCTGACGCAAAGACAGGTATGGATACGTATGGATATCATGGTTACTGGGCTAGTGACTTCACAAAGCTTAATAAACACCTTGGAACAGAGGAAGAGTTTGCAGCACTTATTGAAGCTGCCCACAGCCGTGGAATGAAGCTTATGGTTGATGTGGTATTGAACCATGCAGGCTATGGCACAGAGAATTACTTCAATAATATTCTCACAGGTGAGGATGGAAATGCAATAAAGATGCTTCGTGACAGCGACAATACTGTTTCAGGAGATGACAAGCAAGATGCACTTTCAGACCTTCCGGACTTCGTAACTGAGGATGCAGAAGTAAGAGACCAGTTGATTGAATGGCAGACCGACTGGATGGATAAATTTGACATTGACTATTATCGTGTAGACACTGTAAAGCATGTTGATTCTACTACATGGTCAGCTTTCAAGAATTCTCTTACAAAAGTAAATCCAGACTTCAAGATGATTGGAGAGTACTCTGGAGCCGGATATGCTAATACAGCCGGAGAGCTTGGAACAGGAAGCATGGATGCACTCCTTGACTTCGATTTCAATGATTTTGCAAAGGATTTTGTAGGTGGAAAGATTTCTACTGTTGAAAACTCATTGTTAAAGCGTAATGGTGTACTAAACAATACAGCAACAATGGGTAATTTCTTAAACAGCCATGATGAGGATACTCTTCAGTACAAGCTTGTAGATAAGAGTGGATTTTCAGAGGAAGAGGCTTATAACCTGATGAAGGTAGCTGCTACTCTTCAGATTACAGCCAAGGGTCAGCCGGTTATTTACTATGGAGATGAGCTTGGTCAGGCAGGCGCTAATGACTGGCCATACCAGACAAATCGTCGTGACTTTGACTGGACAGAGTTAGAAACACAGAAGGCAGACAGCAATAGCATTTACAATCATTACAAGACCATGCTTTCAATCCGTAACGCATACACAGATGTATTTGCAAGAGGAAGCAGAACATCAGTTATTTCATCAGATGAAGATGGCTATGATGTAATCGCAAGAAGCTATGGTGATACTACATTATATGTAGGAATGAATATCAAAGAAAAAGCCACTGAGGTTACTATTCCAGTAAGCGCAGAGGCAGGAAGCAAGATGGAGAACCTTTATGATGGAAAAGAGTATACTGTATCAGCAGACAAGACTGTAACAGTAAGCATTCCAGCAGCAAAGGATGGCGGTACAGTAGTACTGACCAAAGAAAAACAGGAAGATAAGATCAATCTTGACATTACTGTTCCTGGAAAAGACTTCGAAGAAGTTATTGATACAATCGGAAAAGTTGGCGATGGAACTAACATTCGTGTTACAATGCCAGATACCACAAAAGTTCCAGCAGCAGTATTCAATGGCATGATTGGAAAAGATATTACCATTACCTTCAAGCTGAACGACAACGTAAGCTGGATTGTAAACGGAAAGAACATTGTAAGTAAATTAAAAGATGCAATAGACCTCGGTGTAACCGTAGGTAAGAGCAGCATTCCGGCTGATAAGATTAAAGCATTAGCTGGAGACAACAAGACCATTGAACTTTCACTGGCACATGACGGAGCATTTGGATTTGATGCTACACTTCGTGTCAACGTTGGTGCAGAGAACAGTGGAAAATATGCAAACCTTTACTATTATAATGAAAAGACTGGAGCATTAGAATATGTTCAGGCTGTAAAGGTAAATGCAGACGGAACCGTTGATTTCAAATTCTCACATGCATCTGAGTATGTTATTGTACTTAGCAATACAGATATGAAACCAGCAGCATCTACAACTCCGAATGCAACACCTGTTGTAACAGCAGAGAAGCAGGTTAAGACAGGAGATAATACTCCGATTGCATGCATGGTAGTATTGTTATTCGTTGCAGGAGCAGCGGTAGTTGTACTTTACAGAAGACGTAAAAGAGTCTAAGCAGAGCAAAACTGCAAACAGGAGAGTTTAGTTTTTATAATGTATATCGTCTGAAATAAGAGGATAGATGGAAAGGGCAGCGAAAGCTGCCCTTTCCCCTTTTAACCCTCTTGGATAAATAAAAGAACAAAAGGAATAAATCCAGGCAGAAGATTGACATACTATTCCTAAGGTGTTATTCTTAGTTCCGACTGAATTACTTGGAAATAGGACGAAAATAGCTGATAAAGCAAATTGATAAAGGAGGAAAACCGATGGAATTAATCTATCTGGACAATGCGGCAACAACAAGAACGGACGAGCGGGTAGTGGAGGCAATGCTACCTTATTTTACCCGGTATTATGGAAATGCATCTACCATTTATGCATTAGGTGAGGAAAGCCGCAAGGCAGTAACAAAGGCCAGAGATATTATTGCAGCAGGAATCGGTGCGAAACCGGAAGAAATATATTTTACGGCAGGTGGAAGTGAATCTGATAACTGGGCACTGAAAGCAACAGCAGAAGCTTATAAAGAAAAAGGAAAACATATCATCACCAGTAAGATTGAGCATCATGCAATTCTTCATACCTGTGAATGGTTGGAAAGACAGGGCTTTGAGGTAACTTATCTTGATGTGGATGAGAATGGACGTATCAATCCGGCAGATGTAGAAGCTGCAATCCGTCCGGATACCATTCTGATTTCTATTATGTTTGCCAACAATGAAATCGGTACCATCGAGCCGATTGCAGAGATTGGTGCAATTGCCAAGGCACATGGAGTTTTATTCCATACTGATGCAGTACAGGCATTTGGTCAGGAGCCAATCCAGGTAGATGAAATGAATATTGATATGTTAAGCAGCAGTGGCCATAAATTAAACGGACCAAAGGGAATCGGTTTCCTCTATATCAGAAAAGGTGTAAAAATCCGCTCCTTTGTACATGGTGGTGCACAAGAGAGAAAGAGAAGAGCCGGAACGGAAAATGTACCGGGAATCGTAGGCTTCGGTAAAGCTGCAGAACTGGCATTTGCTTCCATGGAAGAGCGTACTGCAAGAGAAAGAGAATTGAGAGATTATATGATTTCCCGTTTTGAAAAGGAAATCCCCTATGTGAAAATCAATGGAGACAGAGAGCATCGTCTTGCCAATAATGTCAATGCATGCTTCCGTTTTGTGGAGGGAGAATCCATGCTGATTATGTTAGATATGAAGGGGATTTGTGCATCCTCCGGTTCAGCATGTACTTCTGGTTCCTTAGACCCGTCTCATGTATTGCTGGCAATTGGACTGCCACATGAGATTGCACATGGCTCACTCCGCCTGACTTTAGGCGCAGATACCACCAAAGAGCAGATTGACACCACGGTAGACGCAATCAAAGAGATTGTTGCACATTTACGCAGCATGTCACCGTTATACGAAGATTTTGTAAAGAACCAGCAGTAATAGAGTAGAAAAGGAGTAACGATTATGTATAGTGAAAAAGTTATGGATCATTTTCAGAATCCGAGAAATGTAGGAGAGATTGAAAATGCCAGCGGAGTAGGAACAGTAGGAAATGCAAAATGCGGTGATATCATGCGAATCTATCTTGATATTGATGATAATGGTGTGATTCAGGACTGCAAGTTTAAGACCTTTGGCTGTGGTGCTGCAGTTGCAACCAGTAGTATGGCAACAGAGCTGGTAAAGGGAAAGACCGTACAGGAAGCATTACTTGTAACCAATAAAGCAGTAATGGAAGCATTAGACGGACTTCCACCGGTTAAAGTGCATTGTTCCCTTCTGGCAGAAGAAGGTATTCATGCTGCACTTTGGGATTATGCTGAGAAGAATGGCATTGTCATTGAAGGCTTAAAGAAGCCGAAGAACGACATCTCTGAGGGTGAAGAAGAGGAAGAATATTAAAAACAATATATTCATATTGACATAGTAGGAAAAAAGGAATATACTGTATCTATGGACATATAGAAATGGAGGTACAGTATGAAGATTTCAACAAAGGGACGTTATGCTGTCCGACTTCTTCTTGATATAGCAATGAATGATGAAGTTGAACCGGTACGTCTTAAAGATGTTGCGGAACGT
Source organism: Roseburia sp. AF02-12 (assembly GCF_003461765.1). Classification (NCBI taxonomy): domain Bacteria; kingdom Bacillati; phylum Bacillota; class Clostridia; order Lachnospirales; family Lachnospiraceae; genus Roseburia; species Roseburia sp. AF02-12. Next base: position 242,569 of record NZ_QTXS01000001.1, read on the forward strand.
CAGGATATTTCCATGAAATACTTGGAACAGATTATTTCTACACTGGTACGGGCAGGGTTTGTTAAGAGCATCAGAGGCCCACAGGGAGGATATCGTTTATCAAAGACACCGAAGGAATATACAATAGGGATGATATTGCGTCAGGTAGAAGGAAGCCTTGCACCGGTATCGTGTCTTGAGGATGATGTGAACACCTGTGAGCGTCAGTCAGAATGTGTAACACTTCGTATCTGGAAAGAATTAAACGATGCGATTAAGAGTGTAGTAGACAAGTATACGTTAGAGGATTTGATGGAATGGCAGCAGGATATCAGCAGCGATTATGTCATTTAAATGGACGAGGTCGGTGTGTACCAATGAAACAAAATATTTTAAATAATTTATTTGAAAAAAGTCTTGACAATTGGTACACATCGTTTTATATTATATTTAATCCATATCAAACAGATAGGAAATATATGAATTTAGGGAAAAGGAGATTATTATCATGGCAAACATTTATAAAGGAACATTAGGACTGATTGGAAATACACCATTAATCGAGGCAGTTAATTTAGAAAAGGCATATAACTTAGAAGCAAAATTACTTTTCAAACTCGAATATTTCAATCCGGCAGGAAGCGTAAAGGACCGTATTGCAAAAGCAATGATTGAAGATGCAGAAGCAAAAGGACAGTTAAAAGAAGGTTCTGTTATCATCGAGCCGACATCCGGAAATACAGGAATTGGTCTTGCAGCACTTGCAGCAGCCAAGGGATACCGTATCATTCTTACTATGCCGGAATCCATGAGTGTTGAACGTAGAAACATCTTAAAGGCTTACGGTGCAGAAATTGTTCTGACAGAAGCAAGCAAAGGAATGAAAGGTGCAATTGCAAAATCGGATGAACTTGCAAAAGAGATTCCAAACAGCTTTATTCCGGGACAGTTTGTAAACCCTGCGAATCCAAAAGTACACAAAGAGACAACAGGACCGGAAATCTGGAAAGATACGGACGGAGCAGTAGACATCTTCGTAGCAGGAGTTGGTACAGGTGGAACCGTAACAGGAACCGGTGAATACTTAAAAGAACAGAAAGAAGATGTTAAAGTTGTAGCAGTAGAACCGGCATCTTCACCGGTATTATCCGAAGGAAAGAGTGGAGCACATAAGATTCAGGGTATCGGTGCCGGATTTGTGCCGGATGTATTAAACACCAAAGTATATGATGAGGTATTTCCGGTAGAGAACGAAGATGCTTTCCGTGTTGCAAAAGAAATCGCACACAAAGAGGGTGTATTAGTAGGAATTTCTTCCGGAGCAGCAGCTTATGCAGCAATCGAACTGGCAAAGAGACCGGAAAATAAAGGAAAAACAATTGTAGCTTTATTACCGGACAATGGAGACAGATATTATTCAACAGCTTTATTTACAGAGTAATTTGCAGTAGAATAGAAAAAATCTGATGTAACATCAGAGTGACAGAAATAAATAACAGAACGGAGAAAAAGAAGATGAGCACAAAGAAAAGCAGAGCAGAACGTAATTTAAAATTTGAAACTTTACAGTTACATATAGGACAGGAAAATCCGGATCCGGTGACAGATGCAAGAGCAGTACCTATTTATCAGACATCATCCTATGTATTCCGTAACAGCGACCATGCGGAAGCAAGATTTGGTCTTGCAGATGCAGGAAATATTTATGGAAGACTTACGAACCCGACAGAAGATGTATTTGAGAAGAGAATTGCAGCATTAGAGGGTGGAGTTGCAGCGTTGGCAGTAGCATCCGGAGCAGCAGCAATTACTTATACGATTGAAAATCTTGCACAGAATGGTGACCATATTGTAGCTGCAAAGAATATCTATGGTGGTTCTTATAACCTGTTGGAGCATACACTTCCACAGTACGGCATTACAACAACCTTCGTTGAGCCGGAGCCGGAAGCATTTGAAGCAGCAATCAAAGACAATACAAAAGCATTATATATTGAAACATTAGGAAATCCTAACTCAGATGTAGCTGATATTGAAGCAATTGCAAAAGTAGCACATGCACATAAGATTCCATTAGTCGTAGATAACACTTTTGCAACACCTTATCTGGTTCGCCCAATCGAGTATGGCGCAGACATCGTGGTACATTCTGCAACAAAATTCATCGGTGGACACGGAACAACAATTGGTGGAGTTATTGTAGACAGCGGAAAATTTGACTGGGAGGCAAGTGGAAAATTTGCATCCTTAACTGAGCCAAACCCAAGTTATCATGGCATCAGTTTTACCAAGGCAGTAGGACCGGCAGCATTTGTAACCAAGATTCGTGCAATTTTACTTCGTGATACAGGAGCAACTTTATCTCCGTTCCATGCATTTATCTTCTTACAGGGATTAGAGACGTTATCCTTAAGGGTAGAACGTCATGTACAGAATGCATTGAAGGTAGTAGAGTTCTTAAATAACCATCCACAGGTGGAGCGTGTAAATCATCCTGCAGTAAGTACAGATCCAAAGCAGCAGGAATTATATAAGAAATACTTCCCGAACGGTGGCGGTTCTATTTTTACCTTTGAAATCAAAGGTGATGACAGAAAGGCAAAAGATTTCATCGACAATCTGGAAATCTTCTCCTTACTGGCAAATGTTGCAGATGTAAAATCTCTGGTAATTCATCCTGCATCAACCACACATTCCCAGCTTAGTGCAGAAGAATTAGAAGAGCAGGGTATCAAACCGAATACCATCCGCCTTTCTATCGGAACAGAAAATATTGACGATATTATTGAAGACTTAGAGGAAGCATTCAAGGCAGTAGAGTAAATGCCAGAAAGAATTAAAAAGAAAAGCATGAGATAAAAGAAGTCTCATATACTTTAGAAAGAGTATATGAGGCTTTTTTTATGAAAAAATGGAAAAAGATACTGGCAGTGACGGTAATGCTGGCATTGGTATTTTGTGCAGGCCGTGGGAGCGCAGTGCTGGTAAAAAGCTGGCAGAATGGCGGCTTACTGGGAGTAAATGCAGTGGCATCTACAACAGAGAACTGGGGACTTGGATTTGGTGAATCGGGGACACAGCCAACCGGAAATGCCACACCGGAAGAATTGCGGAAATATAATACATATTATATTGGTAATGACGATGAAAAGGTGATTTACCTGACCTTTGACTGCGGCTATGAGAATGGAAATACGGAGAAGATACTGGAAGCATTGAAAAAGCATGATGTAAAGGCAACCTTCTTTGTGGTAGGGCATTTCTTAGAGACCAGCCCGGATCTCGTAAATAAAATGGTGGAAGAAGGTCATACTGTAGGAAACCATACTTATCATCACCCGGATATGTCAGAAATTGCAGATGTATCGTCATTTCAAAAGGAAGTTGAGGATGTCAAGTCACTTTATGAAGAGATTACAGACAAGGAGATGGTAAAATTTTACCGGCCGCCTCAGGGAAAATATAGTGAGTCAAATCTGAAAATGGCAAAAGAATTAGGTTATTATACTTTTTTCTGGAGTCTTGCCTATGTGGACTGGGACCCGGATAATCAGCCAACAAAAGAAGAGGCCTTTGAAAAACTTACCGGACGTATTCATCCGGGAGCTGTTGTGCTGCTGCACAATACTTCAAAGACCAATGGTGAAATCCTGGATGAACTCATTACAAAGTGGGAAGAGATGGGCTACCATTTTGGTACTCTGGATGAGTTAATCGCAGGTTCTAATTCTTAGAAAAAATTCTTAAATAAAACTTGTCTTTTTACTTCTTTTGTATTATACTCTTTGATTGGTAATACCAATCGGAGGATTTAGAAATGAAGTATTTTAGACAGTTTTTTTTAATTCTGGCAATTTCTTTTGCTGGAGAAATTCTGCATATGGCGCTGCCATTACCAGTGCCTGCAAGCATTTACGGACTGGTGTTAATGCTGCTTGCGCTGGTAACAGGTATCGTTAAGATAGAACAGGTGAAGGACACTGCGGTATTCTTGATTGAAATTATGCCGGTGATGTTTATTCCGGCAGCAGTAGGACTTCTGGACTCCTGGAGCGTTCTGCGTCCGACTATTGTGCCGGTGATTGTCATTACAGTACTTACGACGATTATTGTTATGGTCGTGACCGGAAGAGTGACACAGAATGTGATACGAAAGGGAAGGGAGAAAGAAGAAAATGAATAATTTTGCAGGAGATACCCTTTTCTTTGGTGTAGTAATCAGTCTCATTGGATATGAAATCGGAGCACTGTTAAAGCGTAAATTAAAGCTGGCGCTGTTTAATCCACTTTTGATTTCTATTATTTTTGTTATGGTTGTATTAAGTGTAGGCAGGATTGACTATGACAGTTATTATGAAGGAGCAAAGTATTTAAGCTATCTTTTAACCCCGGCAACGGTATGTCTTGCTGTTCCGTTGTATGAGCAGCTGGAATTGTTAAAAAAACATAAAAGTGCCATTGTAGCAGGAATTATATCCGGTGTCATTGCAAGTGTGGGAAGTGTGCTTCTTTTTGCGGTGATATTTCATCTGAATCATGAGGAATATGTAACCCTTCTGCCAAAATCCATTACCACAGCAATTGGAATGGGAGTATCTGAAGAACTTGGAGGAATCGTAACGATTACGGTGGCAGTAATTATCATTACCGGAGTCTTGGGAAATATGATTGCAGAAGTGGTATGCCGTGTATTTCATATAGAAGAGCCGGTGGCAAAGGGACTGGCACTTGGTACTTCCGCCCATGCAATCGGAACCGCCCGTGCCATGGAAATGGGAGAAGTAGAAGGAGCAATGAGCAGCCTTGCCATTGCAGTAGCAGGACTTCTGACAGTAGCAGCAGCAACTGTATTTGCTAATTTTTATTGATGTATTTATGATACAATAATTTTGCAAGGGATGAAAGGAGATTCAGATGAAGGACAGAGAGTATAAGAGGGTAATGGCATTCGTAAAAGATGGAATACGGAGTGGGGAGTTTCAGGTAGGCAGCAAGCTGCCAACAGAACGTGAAATGGCAGAAACACTTGGTATGTCACGTCCATCTATCCGGGAAGCATTAAAGAGTATGGAGAATATCGGATTGATTGAAAGCCAGCAGGGCTCCGGCAATTATATCTGCTGCAACATGGAAAAAAGCCTTTCAGAAGTAATTAATATGATGCTGCTATTGCAGCAGATAGATAAGGATGAGCTTGCAGAGGCACGCTGCCTTTTAGAACATGCGATAGGTCTTCTGGCAGCTAAAAACATGAGTAAACAGGATATTGCGGAGTTAAAAGCACTGGCAGAATCTATGCAGAATGCTGACCAGCAGAGAAGCTATGAGATTGACCGGGAGTTCCATCAGAAATTAATATTAGGTTCCGGCAACCGCTTCATGATTGCGATTATGCAGGTATTTTCTGAAATTTATAAGGAAAGTATCCGAAAAGGCTGGGAAAATGCAGATGCAGAAAAATTTGAAAAAATGTGGAAGCTTCATGTAGAAATTGCAGAAGCAATCGAAACGGGAGACCAGAGAAAAATCGATGCTGCCGTACAGGCACATTATGATATTATTCATAAGTAAAATGATGGTAAAAAAATGCCCGGTAGTGGTTCCTTTTAGATAAGTCTGAAAAGAACCACTGCCGGGCTTTTTACGCGAGTAGCGAGAAAAATCGCATGCTTGCATGCAGATTTGGCGAGCACCGCGATAACTGCTGGAAACCTGCAAAGCGTGTTTCCCATGGTTACGCGGGTAGCTTAGCGGGCAAGTATTTCTAAGATTTCACCCACATACATGGTGTGAAGGTTGCCATCGGCATACCAGCTGCTTTCGATAGAAGAATCAATAAACTGGTCCGGAGTCATCTTTGTGGCAGATAATTTGCGGCAGATAAATACCAGATTTCCTTCGTCAATATAGGGTGTGTCCTTGCAGTAATCAAGATGCATTCGTGCATTCTCAATTTTATTTTCATCACGTCCGGAAACCGCTCCAAGATATTTTAAAGCTCCTTTATTGGACTCATCTAAAAAGGTCAGTGAAAATGTCTCACCATTATCAATAAATTCTTTGGTATAGCGTGTATCTCTTACAAAGATGTAGACAACATTTTTGCCCCAAAGGACACCAACACCGCCCCAGCTTGCAGTCATTGTATTTGCTTTTTTCTCATCACCTGCGGTGATTAACATCCATTCTTTGCCGATTTTAGTAAACGGATTCATTTCCATAAGGTCAATTGGATATGGTTGAAAAGTATGCATTATTTTTCCCTCCAGTAAATTCGTAATATGCATTTAGTATAGCATTGTATTTTTATAATTACTATGGGTTTGCGGTAAAAAGAATTCCGGAAAAGGTTTAAGTTATGAAATTTATTGATACAATTCTGCAATTCTGGAAACTGCCACATAAATTTCGGAAATACGGTACCAGGTACGGAAATCCACAATTCCGGTAACTGGAAGCCCAAAGATGGACTGGAATTTTTCTACGGCAGCTTTGGTGGCAGGACCATAAATGCCATCCACGGTAATAGTCGGAAGCGCAGGATAGTTACGTGCAATCCGGTTCAGCTGCTCCTGCAGCATCCGCACCTTATCCCCGGTAGAACCAATCTCAAGGTTGCTGCCCGGCCAGGAAGCAGGTACACCACTGATTTCATCCGCCGTGTTGATATACATACTGCTGCCGTAATAGTAGCGCAGAATCTCAATGGTGGAATACCCCTGGTCTGCTAAGTATTTCGAACCCCACTGTGTCAACCTTTTCCAATTTGCGTATGTAGTACGTCTAAAGCCTTATTTTATGCGGGTTTAGAGGGTGTCGGAGCAGTAGAGATAAATGCTTAATTCTTTCTTTTCACTGTCATAGACAATTTTATCAACAATGGACTTTAGCGCATTGCTTTTGGTGACGGTGGAGACATCCTCACTGGAAAGTATCTCATGTACATTCTTAAGCCGGTTGCACATGAGTTCCCTGGTATCTGTTTCCGATGGAGCAGGAGCAGGGGTTAATTCTGCCAGCCGGCTTTCTATTTCTGCCCGTTCTTTGAAAAGAATGGCTTTATTGTCCCGGTATTCTTCTATGGTATCAATGCCATCCCGGTAAGCCTGCCGGATACGTTCTTCTTTTTTCTCAATGTCATGCAGTCTTTCGGTGAGTATCTCATGGGCGGACTGGGCGGCTGGTTCTTCTGACTTGATGATTTTAAACTGGAGCGGTCGCACACCTTCCATAATTTCTTGCAGACCTTCTAATACAGCCGGTTCTAATTTCCGGGCGGAAATCTGATGGGACACGTTGCATTTCCCCTTTAAATATCCATAGCATTGAAAATTCGTGTAGGTTCGTCCGTATCGTTTATCCTTATGAATGGAAGTGGAGAGAGAGCGTCCGCAGGTGTGGCACTTTACCATGCCGGATAACCAGTGCCGGTGCAGTTCCGGTGGCTTGGCATATTTGGGAGTGTATTCTGCCTTGATACGCTGCTGTGCCTTTTCATACTGTTCCACACTGATAATCGGCTCATGGCTGCCATCTCTTATAATCCATTCGGATTCATCCTTTAATGCTTTATTATCGTTGGAATGACGGTTCCAGACGGATTTCCCAATATAAGTAGGATTGCTTAAAATGTAGCCGATACTCCGCCGCTCAAATGGCTTCTTATGTGAGGTAAGATAGCCGAGGTTATTTAAGTGTTTTGCAATTGCAAACATACTGGCACCGTCTTCGGTATACATATCGAATATAGTATGTATGATAAGAGCTTCTTCTGGCACAATAACGGGAGTTTCTTTGGCATGCGGTACTTTATAGCCTAAAGGCGGTCGAGCCTGATTTCGCCCTCTTAAAGCGTTCTCCGTCATACCTCGCACAACCTCACCGGACAGACGGATAGAATAATATTCATCCATCCATTCTATGATTCGCTCAATCAATGAACCAAAAGGACCATCCACCAGTGGCTCGGATACGGAAATGACTTCCACATGGTCTTTCCGGAGCATGGACTTATAGACAATGGATTCTTCCTGATTTCTGGCAAATCTCGAATACTTCCATACCAGAATTACATCAAAGGGATGTTCTTTTGATTTGGCATGGGCAATCATATTCTGGAACTGCGGACGTTTATCCGCTTTACGTCCGGATATGCCATCTTCTTCATAGATATACTGATTGGAGATAATGATATTGTTCTTGGAAGCATAATCTAAGAGCAGCCGCCTTTGAGCGTCCGGGGATAGTTCTTCCTGCTTGCCGGTCGATACCCGGATGTAGAGGGCACCGGTACGCATGGAGGTGTTGTCGGTCATGTTATCACTCCTTTGTTAAGTGTATGAAAAAAGCACATAAATATGAAATCAGGAAATGAAGTACAAGTACTGTAGCATATGATATACTGGAGGTGGCGGTATGAAGGTAAATGTTTATATTCGATTTGGTGAGGATGAGAATTATCGGAATGTTAATACATTAACAGTAGATGAAAAGAAATGTGCCGGAAATAAATTAAATCAGCAGGCAGCGGATAGAATTGTTTTAGTACCAAAGACGATGTGAAGAAAATATATAATATAATTCAGAAAAAACAGGATGCAATATGCCGGGAGGCAGGCCGGAGAGTTCCGGCTTGCCTAACCCTTAAGTTTTAGATATAAATAACAAAACCAAGCAATCATGTGAATACCTCCTGTATATATTATATGCAGTATTGATATATGTATGAGGAAAAGGATGAGAACATTAGGTGAAAAATAGGGAAGGTACTAAGAAAAATGGGAAAGAGAAAAATAAAAAGCATGAAGAGAATGGTTGAAAGAAAGAATGGCAAAACAGCAGTAGAAATTATAGAATATTTTAAAAGTGGAGAGAGTCATCCAAATGAAATATTTCAGATATATGAAGAACTTTCAAAATTTTCGGAAAAGGAAATTGAAGAAGCAATAAAAGAAACAAGAATAGGGGATGCAATAGGAATGAGTTATATTACCGCAATTGAAATGAAGAAAAATGGAAGATGGGATACATATTTGGAAGAGTGGGAGAAGAATAAAGACAAAACAGGAAGAGAACGGTTGGAAAAGTATTTACATGAGCGCGGATTAGATTATATGTTAAACGTTAATCAGGTAAATAGAAGAGAATAATTAAAAACATCAAGGAAAGAGCAATGACAGATATTAAAGAATTACGAAAAAAGATTAGGGAATATGAAAGAAAGTATACGGTTACTGAAAATTCAAGTGAAGCAGACAAATTAATTGCAAAAATACGAAAGAAAAAACATGCAAAAGAAGAATTTTTTGAAACTCAAAATGAAGTAAGGGTTTTCTTAAAATCGAATGCATCTGAAGCAGATAAATAAAAAGTACTTGGATATATAGAATCTTTATCTATGATATGTGCAGCAATCAGAGAGGGAAGACTTGCTATGGATGATAAATAGGTTTTATATAAGTAATTAATTTGATATAGCCGACTTCTATGTATAAGACACTTGAGATAGTATTTTTAGAATATTTAAATATATTTACTTGACGTACGTAAAAACGTACGCTATAATAATTATGACATAAAAAATCTCGTCCATTCATAATAATATAGAATATAAAGAAAATGATATTACAGTGTAAAAGATACAAATTTAGGATACGGTACTAATCAAAATACAGATATAGATACACAGGAATGTTCGAGAAGTTTTACTAAGGAATTTACAAAAAATTTTAGATGAAAAATTAGTGTAAGGAAATACAGAAATAGAAAAGGAGATTTATTATGTCAGCAATTAATATAACAAACGCAAGAAAGGAACTCTACAATCTGGTAGAAGAAGTCAATCTCTATAGTGAACCGACTTTGATTGTAAGTAAGAAGGGGAATGCAGTTCTTGTTTCTGAAAATGATTGGAATGCAATTCAGGAAACGGTATACCTTAATTCAATACCTGGAATGGTTGAATCTATAAAAAAAGGAATGGAAACGCCGATAGAAGATTGTGTATCAGAAGAAGATGTAGAATGGTAATTTTATGTACAGAATTGTCTATACTAAGCAGGCTGTGAAAGATATTAAAAATTTAAAAAGTGTCAGGCTCGACCAAAAAGCAAAAAGATTGGTTGAAGTCATAAAAGACAATCCCTTTCAAAATCCGCCACCTTATGAAGCACTTGTTGGAAATTTGGAAGGCGTTTATTCAAGAAGAATCAATATACAGCATAGGCTGGTTTATCAGGTTTATACTGAGCCTGTGGAAGTAGATGGAGTTGCATATGAGGGAACGGTAAAAATAATCAGAATGTGGACGCATTATGATAAAGTTCGCTAAGAAGAAGCATCGACGGAAAGAAACATCTTTCTGAAGGTGCTTGTTCTATTTGGAATAAAGTTAAAATTTCCAGAGATAATTGAAGAATTCAAAAGATGATAGGAGAAAATAAATTGATACCAGATTTTTTGAAACCGGAAAATATAATCATAGATCCAGAGATGGAAAAATTTGGAACTGCAATAGAAAAATATGAAAAACATTTTGGGGAAGGATTAAATATAGAATTTTATATATGGTCGGTAAAAGAATGGTGTAAGAGTGTGGATATTTGTATTAAGGAAGAAAAGACATTGGATGAACTACTGGGAGAGGAACATGATCCGGAAGCAGATGAATGATAGGAGTAATTGTATCTTATAGAAATATGAGATATAATGCAGATGCAATAAAAATTATGGTTAAATAAGAGAAATGAGATTCCTCATAATATAAGCAGGGTAAAATAATTATGCGTACATATTATTATATATCAGATTTAAACAAAGTTGGAAAAGAGGAAGAGTTCATCCCTTATATTTATGATAAGATAAGAGGGTGGGTTGTAGACCAATCTAATATTCTTATGGATAGAATATTAGGATATGATGACACTGAACCGGAAGATTCTACATATAGGATTGGAAATTTAGATAGGCTTGATAGAATAACAGAGATAACCGAACAAGAAGCATTGAAGAAAATAGAAGAAATGAAGTAGATACCACTAGCCTTTAGGTCAGTGGTATTTTTATATCAGTTTTAATTTTCAAAGAAGTACAAGTACTGCAACATATGATATACTAAAGGTAATAGTATGAAAGTAAATGTTTATATTATATGCAGTATTGATATATGTATGAGGAAAAAGGATGAGAACATTTCAGATAGACAGTGAACCTAAGTGTTTGTATTTCACTAATTATAATAGAATAGAGGAAGAAATTCTGTTTCAAAATGTTTTGGCAAAATTAGAAAGTTGTAAAGAAATTGAAATAGGCAGAAAACAAATAGGTCCGTCGGAAGACTTATACAAATGCAAATGGTCAGATTTGGCATTCTGCTTGGTGTATGACATTGATTATGGAACATATATTCAGGCAGATGATGAAAAAGTAATTCAAAGGTTAAAAAAATTTTTTGAAGATGGAAGCCTTGATATGGATGATAAATAGGATTTCTATATAGGTAATTAATTTGATAATAGAGTTAAAAGGATGGAATGATGTTGGAATTTTTATTGGAAAAGGTTGTTGGAACAAAATATTACTATTCATATTTTCCAGAAGGAAATAGAACTGCGGCTGGTTTGGTTGCAATAGATTATGATAACGATTTAAAGGAAGTTATAAAAGAATCGGAAGAGGATTTTGAAAATATATATGCAAATCATGCGTTGCATGGCATAAAAAGGGGACAAACAGATGGAACGGTGGCTTGGTGCTAAAATTTGAGTAGCCGACTTTTGTATATAAGACACTTTATACTGAGCCTGTGGAAGTGGATGGAATTGCGTATGAGGGGACGGTAAAAATAATTAGAATGTGGACTTAGTATGAGAAAATTCGCTAAGAAAAAGCATCGACGGAAAGAAATATCTTTCTGAAGGTGCTTGTTCTATTCAAAAGATGATAGGAGAAAATGGAATGATACCAGATTTTTTGAGAAGAGAAAACAAAACTATGAAGGTAGATCCAGATGTTGAAAAAATGGGAATTGCAGTAGAAAGGTATGAAAAACATTTTGGGGAAGGAGTAAATACAGAGTCTTATACTTGGCCGATAAAAGAATGGAGCAGGATTGTAGATATTTGTATTAAGGAAGAAAAGACATTGGATGAACTACTGGGGGAGGAGCATGATCCGGAAGCAGATGAATGATAGAAAAAGTTCTACTTAACAAATAAGTAGAGAGAATAACTACTTTTACCTAGCTCTTAAGTTTTATATATTAATAACAAAAACAAGTAATTATATAGATGGTTTATGCTTATATTACATAATGAAAGATGATTTAATTGATTGAAAAAGAGGAAAATGAATAAAGCAGATTTAATTTGTCGATAACAATTGACTTTTGCATAATGAAAATTGAATACTGACGGAGAAAGTGATATGATGCTCTTATAATAAATATAAGGGAGGCACTAACATGAGTAAATTAGTAAATGATAGCGAATTGTATAAGAAATTATCAGACATGTATGATGAAAACAAGGAAACAGGAAATATCAATTTGGAGTTTTTTAATGAATGTGTAGACAAAGCTTTAGATTATAACAAAAGAGAAATAAAATATGTTATATTTACACTTAAATTATTAAATGAAGATAGTGATACGGCAAGTGATATTGCAAATGGGATTTTGAAAGCAGCAAAAGCAATTGTAGGAGATAGCTATAAGGCATCCTTCATTATAGCAGTTTTAGAAACGACATTGGATGAAAAACCGTGAACGGAGGAAGTGATAGTGGACAAACTGGGATACAAAATATCTGAAGAATATAGCCATGAACTTAATGATATTGGAAATAAGTTAGATCAATTGGAACGTGGAAGGATATATGAACTTAGTGGAGCTCAAATGGATGGGTATTTATCAACGAATGTTAGCCAATTAAGAAAAATGATTAATGATTTGCTGAATAAGATTCAGACTGGTAAAGAAGGAATAGCCACAGAGTTGGGAAATATTATGAAAAATCTTAAATAAACATTATTAATACTGTCAGTATTTCACTGGCGGTATTTTTATATCCAAAAACAGGAGAATTGGAAATGGGAATAGTGTGAAGGATACAGTTCCAATGACACTGAAGGAAATTGCGGATAGAGAATGCGCAGAAGATGAGCAAGTAGCGGTATTAGTAATACTGGCAAGAGATATGGTACGGAGTATACAACCATTGCACAGTTTGGAAATGAAATAGCAATCCGAGCCAATGAAGGGGAGAGAAGGCTCCAATGGAAATAATGGTACTAGGACGTGTATATGCTACAGTAGACAAGTTTAACGATATCAAATATATCACATTTCATGATGTACAAAGGGAGAGGGTAAGGCAGATTGATGTAAAAGGAAGAGCACATGTTGGAGCATTGCTACACACGTATAACGGATATGAACATGATGAATATGGAATATATTCTGGATTGTATGGAAAAGAAGAAAAGTTGGTAAATAATGTATTATAGCAGTGGGAACGTAAACGAAAGAAATTGAATTTATAAATGGGATATGGTACATTTAAGGTGCAAGGGCAATAGTTCAAGAAGGAGAACGCTGCGGCGGAACGACGTTTCCGAACAACCGTAGAAATCCCGGTGCAACTCCGGGTGACTTACATAAGGTAGAAGATAGTTTAGGCTGGCAGAACAGGTTGATAGACAAGGCATCGGTTCAATTCCGGTTGACTACCAAGAGGATATATCATAACGGTATATCCTTTTTATGTTTGAAAAATAATAAGGATGAGATTTTTTAATATAAAAAATGGAGGTGACTGAATGAAGCTGAGTAAAGCGGTCAGAAGGCTGCCGAAGTATAAATCTAGAGAAGAAAAGATAGAAGAGTAATGGTGTTAATACAACTATGAAAATCCCAGAGCAGATAGAGAGGATTGGAAATGTCAAATAATACAAGATATTTAGTTCTTACAGATTATGATAATAGAGGAACAGTTATTAAGCAGGAAGGAAGAAAATTTTATGAATATAAGGATGATGAATGGGTAAGACGTGGGCTTGGAATTGGATATTTTTTACCAGATGAGCCAGAGTTTGAATGCTATGAGGAGATAACCGAAGAAGAAGCATTGAGGAAAATAGAAGAAATGAAGTAGATACTACTAGCCTTTAGGTCGGTGGTATTTTTATATCAGAAGCGGCGCGTTGATAAGTTTTCAAAGAAGATTGTTGAGAAAGAAGTTATCCCGCATCCCAAATTTTCACTCCCTACGCAAAACCGAAAAGGGCATCCAGTTCGGGCAGCTTACCCGCTGCCCGTCACAGTACTGTGTCAGAATCGGCTGGCGGACGTTCGGACGGGAAAGGTAGCTGTTAAACATCTCATCGACGATATTGGAAATGTTGGAAAAGATGTTTCTGCCGTAGACAAATTTGTGGTCAAAGGCGGTGGAAGAAGTAATGGTAAAATCATAGCCTTTGTTCCGGTACCACTCCGTATACACCCGGTTCAGGGTAAAGGACATAATCGCTAAAATATTTGCACGGAGAGCTGCATCCGGCCAGGTAGCATAGATTTCGCTGGAGGCAACATTTTTGATGTAATCCCGGTAGCGGACATAGTAGTCGTTGGCGGAAGAATCGCTTGGCGGTCCGTCATGGACAATAACATATTCCGGGATGACAACACGGCTTAAGACAATTTCGCCGCTTTCATTCATCGGCTTGATTTCATCCTCTGGGATTTTCGGCGGAAAATTCCCATAGAGAGTGTTGGCAGTAATAACAATATTTCGTTCCGGGGGATTTTCCACGGTGGCAGTTTCCATCCGGACATTTTGGATGGAAGTTTTATCCGGCAGAACGGAGATTCCGGAAATGTTGATGGGACGGTAGCCGGACGCATTTACCTGAATGGTATATTCCGAGTAAGGCTGGAATTCAGAAGGTTCCATGCTATATTCTAAGGGGGGAGCCGGCAGTTCAACTGCTGCAGTCTGACCGGAAATGTCAGTTGATAGTTCTTCAATGATTTCAGTAGGATTTCCCGTATAGGAAAGACGGATGGAGGCATCTTTAATAGGGAAAAAGCCACGCTCTGTGGTGACATGAATCCGCAGTTGCCCCATGTCCGTGGTTTTTTGCATATAAGAAAGGTTTGACATATGGAAACCTCATGATATTTATTCCATAAAGTATATGCCGGAATGGAGAAAAACGTGTTATACTGTTGCATAATGAATGGAGAAATAACATGACAAATTATAAAATGATATTGCAATACGATGGCAGCAGATACAGCGGATGGCAGGTGCAGGGAAATACGGAGCAGACCATTCAGGGAAAGCTGCAGTCGGTATTGGAGAAAATGACAGGAGAAGAAATAGAGATACATGGCTCCGGAAGAACGGATGCGGGCGTGCATGCCATGGGACAGGTGGCAAATTTTAAACTTCAGAGTGCATATGAACCGGAAGAGATAAAGAGGTACTGCAACCAGTATCTGCCGGAGGATATTGTGGTATTGGAGGTATCCGAAGTACCGCTCCGGTTTCACAGCAGATTAAACGCTGTAAAAAAGACTTATTGTTATCGCATTTTCTTAGGAGAGAAGCCGGATGTATTTCGGAGAAAATATGTAACACCGGTGGCAGAAAACCTGAATATTAATAAAATGAAGGCAGCGGCGGAAGTGCTGATTGGAACCCACGATTTTACTTCTTTTTGCGGCAACCGTCATTTCAAAAAATCGGCAGTACGGACGATTTATGCGATTCGGATAGAAGAGAAAAAGGATGAACTTGACATTTCTTTTATCGGAAATGGATTTTTACAGAACATGGTGCGAATCCTTACCGGAACACTGTTAGAAGTTGGAACGGGAAAGCGGGAAGTTCGTGAGATGAAAGAAATATTAGAGGGCAGAAACCGCAGTCTGGCAGGACCAATGGCAGCAGCAAAGGGACTGGTGCTCATAAATGTGGAATATGAATAGATAAGGCAGAGAAAGCTTCATGGAGAAATGGATTGAAATCAGAAAAGGCGGCAATTTCATGGAAATGGCAAAGAAATATGGAATTGACCCACTGATTGCCCGGATTATAAGAAACCGGGATATAATAGATGAAAAAGAAATTACAGAATATTTGTATGGTGGAAAAGAGGCATTACATAATCCTCATTTATTAAAGGATGTGGATAAAGCTGCAGAAATTATTGCAGAGGGCATTGCAGGGAAAAAGGCCATGCGTATCATTGGTGATTATGATATTGATGGTGTCAATGCAACCTATATTTTGTTAGAGGGAATCCGCCGGTGCGGCGGCAATGTGGATGCTGCAATCCCGGACCGGATGAAAGATGGTTATGGAATCAATGAGCATTTAATCGAGCAGGCATTGTCCGATGGAAAAGAACTTTTGATTACCTGTGACAATGGAATTGCTGCAATCAACGAGATTAATTTTGCAAAGGAAAAAGGAATGACGGTTGTAGTAACGGACCATCATGAGATTCCTTATTGCAATACAGAACAGGGAAAGGAATTTCTATGGAGCAATGCGGATGCCATTGTAAATCCCAAGCAGGCGGATTGTCCGTATCCATGCAAAGGAATCTGCGGAGCAGTAGTGGCATGGAAGCTGGTGCAGGTGCTTTATGAGAGAATGGATATTCCGGTGGAAGAAGCGGATATTTTTATTGAAAATGCAGGCTTTGCAACGGTGGGGGATGTCATGGACTTAACCGGAGAGAACCGCATTTTGGTAAAGCTTGGGTTAAAAGCGTTAGAGCATACGAAGAATCCCGGAATGAAAGCGTTGATTGCAAAAAACAAGCTTTCTGACAAGTCATTAAGTGCGTACCATATCGGCTTTGTATTGGGACCATGTATCAATGCCAGCGGCAGACTGGATACGGCAAAACGTTCCCTGGAGCTGCTGCTTGAGCGGGATGAAGTAAAGGCTTCTGCACTGGCAGGCGAATTGGTGGAGCTTAACGAAAGCCGGAAATATATGACACAGCAGGAGACACAGAAGGCATTGGAACAGATTGAAAAGGAAGGCCGGGAAAAAGATAAAGTATTAGTGGTTTACCTGCCGGAATGCCATGAGAGCCTTGCTGGAATCATTGCCGGAAGAATCCGGGAAGCCTATCAGAGACCGGTATTTGTACTGACCAGAGGAGAAGAAGGAGTCAAAGGCTCCGGTCGTTCCATCGAAGCCTATTCCATGTTTGATAAAATGACGGAAGTGGCGGAGCTGTTTACAAAATACGGCGGACATCCTATGGCAGCAGGACTTTCCATGCGGGAAGAAGATATTGATAAATTGCGGGAACAGCTTAACCAGAAGGCAGAACTTTCCGAAGAAGATATGGCAGAGGTGGTAAGGCTGGATGCGGTGCTTCCGATGTCCTATTTTACGGTAGATACCATCCGGCAGTTAAGGGTGCTGGAGCCTTGCGGAAAGTCCAATACCAGACCGGTGTTTGCAGACCGTAATATTAAGATTACAAGAGCCGGTATAGTGGGCGTAAACCGGAATGTGTTAAAACTTCATTTGTTGGATTCAAGGGGGAATCCGGTGGCAGGAGTCTATTTTGGAGAAGTGGAAAAATTACTTACATTTCTCAGTGAAAAGTTTGGCAGTGAAGAAGTGGATGCAGCTATGCATGGAAAAGAAAACAGCATACAGTTTGCAGCCGTTTATGAGCCGGCAGTGGACACTTACAGTGGAAGAGAAAGTGTACAGGCAATAATACGGCGTTTTAGGTAAAACTTTAGGGATTTAAGAAAAATTTAATAGAGTATTATGGTTTTTGCAGGACGCATCGGTTGTAAAAAGTGCAGAATCATTGTAAAATATAAGGGATTTATAACATACAGGGGGTATATTATATGACGAAAGAGGAAGTATTTTCTTTCCCTTCCGCAGATGGACGAACCACAGTTCATGCAGTACGATGGACTCCGGAAGATGGAAAGTATCGTGCAGTTTTACAGATAACACATGGTATGGTGGAATATATTGAGCGCTACCGGGCTTTTGCAGAATTTTTAAATGACAATGGTTTTCTGGTGGTAGGACATGACCATATCGGACACGGTGAATCCGTTGTATCTAAGGATGAATGGGGATATTTTGCAGAGCATCCCAGCGATACGGTGGTTGCCGATATGCATACACTCAGGGAGATAACACGGAAAGAGCATCCGGGTGTGCCTTATTTTATGTTAGGACACAGCATGGGTTCTTATATGCTTCGGAAATATCTGGCGATACATGGAGAGGGGCTTACCGGTGCTATAATTATGGGAACCGGCTGTATTCCGGACAATACCACAAAGCTTGCCATGTTTATTGCAAAGCTGCAGGCAGCTTTTCTGGGCTGGCACCACAGAAGTAAATTATTGCAGAAATTATCTTATGATAAATACTATCATCAGTTTGACCTGACAGGAAAAGATGCTTCCAATAGCTGGCTGACCAAGGATGAAGAAATAGTAAAAACCTATTATGCAGACCCGAAATGCACGTTTGTATTTACGGTAAATGCTTATATGGGACTGTTTGAGGCAGTTCTTTTTGACAACCAGCAGGAAAATATTGAAGCAGTTCCAAAGAGTCTTCCGTTATTCTTTGTATCGGGAGCAATGGATCCGGTGGGCGGCTGCGGCAGCGGCGTAAAGAAGGTATATAATAAATTTGATGCAGCCGGCAAAGAGGATATTACCTGGAAATTATATGACAACGACCGTCACGAAATCTTAAATGAGACAGACCGTGATGTTGTATATCATGATATTCTGGCATGGATGAATGTTCACCTTGCCTGAAAAAGGAGGAAAAAATGAAAAAACATATCAAAAAAATAATGGGAATGGGATTGGCATGTATGCTGTTTCTTGGAGTGCCATTTCAGGCATCCGCAGCAGAAGTGACAGGAACACTGTCTACAGAGACATCATCGGAAAATGGTACTGCAGCAGGCGGAGAGAACAACGGTTCCGATGCAGCAGCCAATACAGATAATGGAGCAGCAGCCGGCACTCCGGAAAGTGGAGCAGCTGCAGATAATCCGGCAGCGGCAGAAGATAAGGCAGATGACAATGTCGTGATCAAAGAAAGCGATAAACCATATCTGGCACTGGGTGCTGATCTGTCTGAGGAGCAGAAGAATACAGTATTAAGTCTGATGGGCATTGATCCTGCACAGCTTGATAATTATGATGTAGTTACAGTAAACAATTCCGAAGAACACCAGTATCTGGATGCATATATTCCATCTTCACAGATTGGAAGTAAATCCTGGTCTTCTGTAGTAATCGTAAAGAAAGATAAAGGAAATGGAATCAATATTTCCACCAAGAATATTTCATACTGTACAGTTGGTATGTATAAGAATGCACTGGTAACAGCCGGAATTGAAGATGCGGACATAATTGTTGCAGGACCACAGAATATTTCCGGAACAGCAGCTCTGGTAGGTGTGTTTAAGGCATACCAGGAGATTACCGGAAAAGAACTTCCACAGGAAAATGTAGATACTGCATTAAATGAGCTGGTTTTAACCGGACAGTTAGAGAGCAGCACTGGTGCAGATGCAGAATCCGTAGAAGGACTGGTTGCATACTTAAAACAGCAGATGGCAGAAAACAATCTTACGGATGATGCAAGTATCCGTGATGCCATTGATGAAGCAGCAGATAAATTTGATGTTGCACTGACAGAAGAGCAGAAAGAGCAGTTATTAGACCTGTTAAAGAAGATTGGCAATCTGGATCTTGATGTAGACAGCCTTGTAAATCAGGCGAAATCCATTTATGACAAGATTGAAAACCTTGGTGCAGACGGCATCTTTGATAAGATAGGAAGCTTTTTCTCCAACCTGTTTTCCTCTATTGCAGATTTCTTTAAGAATCTGTTCAATTAAATAAGACAGGACAATTTTATAAAAGAGATTTCAGACAACTACCGGTTCACCCGGTAGTTGTTTTTTTTGAAAGATCAGGTGCCAAATGGAGAAATCAAATTTTGAATATGGCAAAATTGTACAAAAACATATCTATTTGTGACTTTGGAAGCAAATTAGAAGTTCTTAATGTACCTGCCATGATACAGCAACATTCTGACATGGATGTCAGAATGAGTCCTAAAGAGCCCGGATGGCTCGTTTAGGACGGTTGCGTGATATTTCTATATTTAATCAGGTACATTTAGAACATCTTATTTGCATACAGTGGAACAAATAGATATGCTTTTGACCAATTTGCCAAATAAAATATATGAGAAGCCCATTTCCTTCCTGATCAAACAAAATAGAAAACACATGTTTGCCAAAAAAATCTCCATGTGTTATACTAGCCGCAGGGCTTCTTTTGAAGCAGTCTTTAGAAAGAAAGGATTGGAACAATGGCGAAACAGGAAACATATGATGCGAGCAGTATTTCCGTACTGGAAGGACTGGAAGCTGTCCGAAAGAGACCGGGAATGTATATTGGAAGTGTCTCAAGAAAAGGATTGAACCATTTAATATATGAAATCGTGGATAACTCGGTAGATGAGCATCTTGCCGGTGTATGTGATACCATCCGTGTTACATTAGAGGCAGATGGCTCCTGTACCGTAGAAGATAACGGACGGGGAATTCCGGTGGGAATGCATAAGAAGGGCGTATCGGCAGCCCGTGTGGTATTTTCTACTCTGCATGCCGGCGGAAAATTTGATAATGCAGCATATAAGACCAGCGGTGGTCTTCATGGAGTAGGTTCCTCCGTTGTAAATGCACTTTCTACTTATATGGATGTAGAGATAAGCAGAGATGGTTATGTGCATCATGACCGCTATGAGCGTGGCGTGCCAACGGTAGAGCTGGTAAACGGACTGCTGCCGACAATTGGAAAGACGAAAAAGACCGGAACAAAGATTAATTTCCTGCCGGATCCGGAAATCTTTGAAAAGACAAGATTTAAAGAGGATGAAGTAAAGAGCCGTCTCCATGAGACTGCATATTTAAATCCTGCTTTAACTATTATTTATGAAGATAGACGTGGGGAAGAAGTAGAACATATTGAATATCATGAGCCGGATGGAATCATTGGATTTGTAAAAGAGATGAATCAGAATAATGAATGTCTCCATGATGTCATTTATTATAAAGGAGAATCTGAGGGCATTTCTGTTGAAGTGGCATTCCAGTATACAACAGAATTTCATGAGAATGTGCTGGGCTTCTGTAATAATATTTACAATGCAGAGGGTGGAACCCATCTGACCGGTTTTAAGACAACCTTTACCCAGGTGATTAATTCCTATGCAAGAGAGCTTGGCATTTTAAAGGAAAAGGATGCAAACTTTACCGGAACAGATGTAAGAAATGGAATGACTGCCGTTATTTCTGTGAAACATCCGGACCCAAGATTTGAGGGGCAGACGAAAACCAAGCTTGATAACCAGGATGCGGCAAGAGCCACCGGAAAAGTAACCAATGATGAAATTCAGATGTACTTTGACCGTAACCTGGATACTTTAAAGGCAATTATCGGATGTGCAGAAAAAGCAGCAAAAATCCGTAAGACAGAAGAGAAAGCGAAAACCAATCTTTTAACCAAGCAGAAATTCTCCTTTGATTCCAATGGAAAACTGGCCAACTGCGAAAGCCGTGATGCCTCCAAATGTGAAATCTTTATCGTGGAGGGAGATTCTGCGGGTGGTTCTGCTAAGACTGCAAGAAACCGAATGTTCCAGGCGATTCTTCCGATTCGTGGAAAGATATTAAATGTAGAGAAAGCAAGTATTGATAAAGTATTGGCTAATGCAGAG
This sequence comes from Roseburia sp. AF02-12, assembly GCF_003461765.1. Taxonomy (NCBI): domain Bacteria; kingdom Bacillati; phylum Bacillota; class Clostridia; order Lachnospirales; family Lachnospiraceae; genus Roseburia; species Roseburia sp. AF02-12. The sequence continues at coordinate 264,363 of NZ_QTXS01000001.1, forward strand.
ATAAAAACCATGATTTATGCATTTGGCTGCGGATTTTCCGAAGGATATGGAAATGACTTCGATATCAGCAAGCTTCGTTATGATAAGATAATTATCATGGCAGATGCGGATGTGGATGGAGCACATATTTCAACGCTGCTTCTGACTTTGTTTTACCGGTTTATGCCGGAACTGATTTACGAAGGACATGTCTATATTGCGATGCCGCCTTTGTATAAGGCGATGCCAACTAAGGGAGAAGAGGAATATCTTTATGATGATGCCGCCCTTGCCCGCTATCGTAAGACACACAAAGGCTCCTTTACACTGCAGCGTTACAAAGGTCTTGGAGAGATGGACGCACAGCAGCTTTGGGAGACAACCTTAAATCCGGAAACAAGAATGTTAAAACAGGTAGAAATCGAAGATGCCAGAATGGCATCGGATGTAACAGAGATGCTGATGGGAACGGATGTACCGCCGCGTCGTAAATTCATCTATGATAATGCAAAGGATGCAGAACTTGACATATAAATTTCTATGAATCCGTAAGGAATTGCTGACAGCATATTTTTATGGATGTATGGGAAATGATAGAAGCAGAAAATCAGGAAGGAATTGGATAGATTATGGAAACGAAAGAACAGATTATCCGCACCGAGTATTCGGAAGTAATGCAGAAATCTTATATCGATTATGCCATGAGCGTTATTATCGCAAGAGCATTGCCGGATGTCAGAGATGGTCTGAAGCCGGTACAGCGAAGAACACTTTATGATATGCACGAACTTGGCATCCGTTATGATAAACCTTATCGTAAATGTGCCCGTATCGTGGGAGATACCATGGGTAAATATCATCCGCATGGAGACAGCTCTATTTATGATGCGCTGGTGGTAATGGCACAGGAATTTAAGAAGGGACTGCCACTGGTAGATGGTCATGGTAACTTTGGTTCCATTGAAGGAGACGGAGCGGCTGCGATGCGATATACCGAGGCGCGTCTGCAGAAGATTACCCAGGAAGCGTATCTGGCAGATCTGGATAAAGATGTAGTAGATTTTGTGCCAAACTTTGACGAGACAGAAAAAGAACCGGAAGTACTTCCGGTAAAGGTGCCGAACCTTTTGGTAAACGGAGCAGAGGGTATTGCCGTTGGTATGGCAACCAGCATTCCACCACATAATTTTGGCGAAGTTATTGATGGTGTCAAAGCATATATGAAGAATCCGGATATTACAACAGAAGAAATGATGAAATATATCAAGGGACCGGATTTCCCGACGGGTGGAATTGTGACCAACCAGGACGAACTGCTTTCCATTTATGAGACTGGAATCGGTAAGATTAAGGTTCGTGGAAAAGTAGAGATTGAAGCAGTAAAAGGCGGAAAAGAGCGCCTGATTATTACGGAAATTCCATACACCATGATTGGAGCCAATATTGGAAAATTCTTAAATGATGTCTACAGTCTGGTTGAGACCAAGAAGACAAATGATATTGTGGATATTTCCAATCAGTCATCCAAGGAGGGAATCCGCATTGTTATCGAACTTCGAAAAGGAGCAGATGCACAGAATCTTTGCAATCTCCTTTATAAGAAGACAAAATTAGAAGATACTTTTGGTGTCAATATGCTGGCAGTAGCAGACGGAAGACCGGAGACTCTGGGACTGGTTCCGATTATCCGTCACCATGTAAAGTTCCAGTATGAGCTTGCTACCAGAAAATATAAGACTTTACTGGCAAAGGAACTGGACAAGAAAGAGATTCAGGAAGGATTAATCCGTGCCTGCGATGTCATTGATTTAATTATTGAAATCTTAAGAGGAAGCCGTAATATCAAGGATGCGAAAAACTGCCTGATGAATGGTGTGACAGAGAATATTAAATTCAAAACGAAAGAATCCGAAAAGAAAGCTTCGAAGTTAAACTTTACAGAACGTCAGGCAACAGCAATTTTAGAGATGCGCCTCTATAAGCTGATTGGTCTGGAAGTGGAAGCATTGATGGATGAGCATAATACCACATTAAAGAATATCGCAGAATACGAAGATATTCTTACCAACCGCAGTACAATGGCGAAGGTAATTATGAAGGAATTAGATGGTCTTAAGAAAAACTATTCCAGAGAACGCCGTACCCGTATCGACAATGTGGAAGCTGCTGTTTATGAAGAAAAGAAGATGGAAGAGATGGAAGTGGTCTTCTTGATGGATCGTTTTGGCTATGCGAAAACCATTGATGTGGCGGCTTATGAGCGTAATAAAGAAGCAGCAGACAGCGAGAACCGTTATGTACTTCATTGTATGAATACCGGAAAAATCTGCATCTTTACCAATACCGGACAGATGCATCTGCTGAAGGTAGTCGATTTGCCGTTTGGAAAATTCCGTGACAAGGGACAGCCGATTGATAATGTAAGTAATTATGACAGCTCTAAAGAGCAGTTGATTTATATCACGGATCTGGCAGCACTGTGTACGCAGAAGCTTTTATTTGGAACGAAGACAGCCATGTTAAAACAGGTGGATGGAAAAGAATTTGACGTAGCAAAACGTACCACAGCTGCCACGAAGCTTGCAGATGATGATGCAGTTATATTCGTAGCACCGGTAGAAGAAAATATGACTATTGTTATGCAGTCGGCAAAGGACATGTTCCTTAGGATCGCAGCAGATACGATTCCTGAGAAGAAGAAGGGGGCAATCGGAGTCTGCGGAATGAAGCTTGCAGCAGGGGATGAACTGACCAACATCTATGCACTGGGTGAGGAAGAACCGCCAGTGGTCATGGTAAAAGATAAAGAAATTGCATTGAACCGGCTTCATATTGGAAACCGTGCAACCAAAGGAGTAAAGAAATAAATTGACATATCAGCAGGCACTTGCATTTGTAGAAGAAACAAAAAAATATGGCAGTATATTAGGACTGGACAGTATCCGGGCACTGATGAAAGAATTGGGCAATGTGCAGGAAGACTTATCTATTATTCACATTGCAGGAACTAACGGAAAAGGTTCCGTTGGAGCAATGCTTCAGGCAGTATTGGAAGAAGCCGGCTTAAAGGTAGGCAGATATAGTTCCCCGGCAGTCTTTTCCTATCGGGAAATCTGGCAGATAAATGGAAAAGCAGTTTCCGAAGAAGCATACGCTGCCTTGATGGAAAAAGTAAAGACAGCCTGTCTTACACTGACAGAAAAAGGACTTCCGCATCCGACCTCCTTTGAGGTGGAGACTGCAGCAGCGTTTTTATATTTTAAAGAAGAAGCCTGTGATGTGGTGTTATTGGAAACCGGCATGGGGGGAAGAGAGGATGCAACCAATCTGATTACCCATCCCATTTGCAGTGTCATTACTTCTATCAGCATGGATCATATGCAGTTCCTGGGAAATACGTTATCAGAGATTGCATCTGCAAAGGCTGGAATCATAAAAGAGAACTGTCCGGTGGTATCTGCCTGGCAGGAAGATGCTGTGAAAGAGGTTCTTGTCAAGGAGGCAGAGCGGCTTAAAGCACAGCTGTACCAGCCGAAGAAGGATGCCATAAGAAATCTTTTGTATGATATGAATGGAATGCAGTTTGATTATGTAAGAGAAGATAATTCACAGTGGAAGATAAGACTCCTGTTGACCGGTGCCTATCAGGCAGCCAATGCAGCCTGTGCGCTTAAAGTAATAGAAGTATTGAAAGAGAAAACATTTCCGCAGCTTACCTTATCTGTGATACAAAATGGCTTTCAGAAGGTCTGCTGGAATGGGCGTTTTGAACGTGTTTTAGAGGAACCATTATGCATTCTGGATGGTGCCCATAATGAGGGCGCAGCACTGCAACTTGCAAAAACGCTGGAAAACTGTTTTACAAATCGTAAGATAACCTATATAATAGGGGTGCTTGCTGATAAGGCACATGAGAAGATTTTAAAGATAATGCGTCCTTATTCGGAAACTGTATATGCGGTAACGCCGCATAATGGCAGGGCACTTCCGGCAGAGAAGCTGGCGGAGGAAGCGAAGGCAGCAGGCTATCAAACAGTAATAACAGAACCTTTGATTGAAGATGCGGTAAGACATGCAATTGCTGAGAGCTCGGGAGAAGATGTGGTGCTGATATTTGGCTCCCTGTCATATCTTGCAGAGGCAAAGCAGGCTGTCATACAGTATCGGGAAGGACAGAAGAATGATAGATAAAGAGAAAGTGGAAGCAGGTGTACGACTGATATTAGAAGGCATTGGCGAAGATGTGAACCGGGAGGGATTACTTGAGACTCCGGATCGTATTGCACGGATGTATGAAGAAATCTTTGGCGGAATGGACATGGATGCCGCAGAGCCTTTAAAGAAAAGATTTCATGCCAGCAATAATGAGATGGTACTGGAAAAAGATATTACATTTTATTCCACATGTGAACACCACATGCTGCCATTTTATGGAAAAGCCCACGTTGCTTATATTCCAAATGGAGAAGTAGTCGGCATCAGCAAGCTGGCAAGAACCGTGGAAATCTATGCAAGACGGCTTCAGATTCAGGAGCAGCTTACGGCACAGGTGGCAGATGCACTGATGGAGCAGTTAAAGCCGAAGGGTGTCATGGTCATGATGGAAGCAGAGCATATGTGTATGACGATGCGTGGTATTAAGAAGCCGGGCAGCAGGACGGTTACTTATGTGACCCGTGGAATCTTTAATGAGGATGAGCGTCTGGTAAATAAATTTTTCCAGATGGTGCGTTAGATATGGTGATGAAATGGAATATGTAGCGAGACTTTTGCATCAGGAGCAATACCGGAAAACCGTAAAGAAAATTGCCCGTCTGGAAGCGGACAGAATCTATTGCAGACATAATATGGAACATTTTATGGATGTGGCACGGCTGGCACAGATTCGCAATTTAAAGGAGCAGCTTGGTTTGGATGAAGAGATGATATATCTTTATGCCCTGCTTCATGATATCGGTCGTATGAAAGAATATGAACAGGGAATCTCTCATGCAGCGGCATCTGCCGAATTTGCAGGAGAGATTTTTGCGACTATAGGCTATCCGAAGGAAAAAGGAGCTATCATCTGCCAGGCAATTCTGGCTCACCGCAGGGAGACCTGCAGTGAGCTGCACGGGGAGAAATTATGGCAGACAGCATTTACACAGCTTATGAAATGGGCGGATAAGGCATCCCGTATGTGCTTTGCCTGTGAAGCAGCAGACAGCTGCAAGTGGAGTGAAGAAGAGAAAAATAAACCGGAGACCTGGTTTTAAGCTGCCAGGCATCCGCAAGAAGCTGTTGGTAGCAGGTTCTACAGACAGCATAAAAGGAGAAGAAAAATGAGAATAGGCAATCGGACATTTGACACAGTAAATCATACTTATGTAATGGGAATCTTAAATGTAACACCGGATTCTTTTTCGGATGGAGGAAGTTATAACCAGTTAGACCTTGCATTAAAGCATGTAGAAGAAATGATGGCACAGGGGGCAGATGTCATCGATGTGGGTGGAGAATCCACAAGACCGGGTTATACAAAGATTTCTGATGAAGAAGAAATTGAGCGTACTGTTCCGGTGGTAGAAGCAATTGTAAGCCGTTTTGATGTGCCGGTTTCCGTAGATACCTATAAAAGTAAGGTGGCAGAGGCTAACCTTGCGGCAGGAGCACATCTTTTAAATGACATCTGGGGACTGAAAGCAGATGATAAAATGGCTGGCGTGATTGCAAAATATGATGCCGCATGCTGTCTGATGCACAACCGCAACGAAGCAGATTATAAGAACTTTATGGAAGATATGAAAAATGATTTACGGGAAACATTACGTCTTGCAAAGGAAGCGGGGATTCGTGAAGATGGTATTATGACAGACCCGGGTGTAGGATTTGGCAAGACTTATGAGAATAATTTAGAAGCTATCCGATGCGTGGGAGAACTGAATGAACTGGGCTATCCGGTGCTGCTTGGCACATCCCGGAAGTCGGTAATCGGTCTGACGCTGGATGTTCCGGCAAAGGAACGTGATACAGCCACAGCAGTAACCAGTGCTTATGCCGTATGGGCACATTGCGGATTTGTCCGCGTACACAATGTGCGTGCCAATGCAGAGGCAATTAAGATGGCAGAAGCAATCAGGGATGGAGGATTACATGGATAAGATTATCATAGAAAATCTTGAGCTATTTGCAAATCATGGAGTGTTCCCGGAGGAGACAAAGCTTGGACAGAAGTTTCTAATCAATATGGAACTTTATTTACCAACCAGAAAAGCAGGATATTCGGATGATTTGACAGAATCGGTAAATTATGGAGAAGTCAGCCATTTTGTAACAGAATTTCTGACGACACATACCTATAAGCTGATTGAAGCTGCAGCAGAGCAGACAGCACGGGCAGTGTTATTGCATTTTCCATTGATTCAGAAATTAAAATTTTCCATACATAAACCATGGGCACCGGTGGGACTGCCTTTATCAGATGTGGCAGTGGAAATAGAACGGGGCTGGCATAAGGTATATCTTGCCTTTGGTTCCAATATGGGCGACCGGAGAAAATATATTGAAGATGCCATTGAAGAACTGCGGAACTTAGAAGACTGTAAGGTAGGTCGTATATCCGATATTCTTGAGACAGAACCATACGGTGGCGTGGCGGAGGGCGCATTTTTTAATGGATGTCTGGAACTTCGAACCCTGTATACACCGGAAGAATTATTGGAGAAGCTTCATGCCATAGAAGCTCATGGCAACCGGGAGCGTAAGATGCGCTGGGGTTCAAGAACGATAGATCTTGATATTTTATTTTATGATGATGAAGTGATATCTACCCCGGAACTTACGATTCCGCATATTGATATGGCAAACCGCCTGTTTGTGTTAGAACCGCTGTGTGAAATCGCACCATATCTCTGGCATCCGGTGTTAAAAAAGACGGTGCTTCAGATGAAACAGGAACTGAAGGGCAGAAAAGACATTGTTTTATTTGATTTGGATGGAACCATTACCAACTCCAAGGAAGGAATAACAAAGTGTGCCCAGTATGCCCTAAAGGCATATGGTATTGACGAACCGGATGCAGATAAGCTTGAATTCTTTATCGGACTGCCACTTAAAAATACTTTTATGGAACATTATGGCATGGATGAAGAGACCGCAGTAGCGGCAGTAGCTAAGTACCGGGAACGCTATCATCCAATCGGTATCTTTGAATGCAGCCTTTTTGATGGCGTTGAGGATGCTTTGAAATCTCTCAAGCGAAAAGGCTATCGTATCGGACTGGCATCCAGCAAGCCGGAAGAATCCTGCCGGCGTATTTTGGAGCATTTCCACATCCTCTCCTATTTTGATGAAGTGGTGGGAGCCACAATGGATGGCAGGATAGACAGCAAATATGAGGTGCTGCAGGAAACGATAAAGCGGATGCATATTTATGATACCACCGAAGCAGTATTGATTGGAGATACCAGATTTGATGTGTCAGGAGCCAAAGAAGCACATATGGACTGCATCGGTATCACTTATGGATTCGGAACGAAAGAAGAGTTGCAGGAGGCTGGTGCAAAAGCAATCTGTGACAGTATTGAGGAGGCGGCAGAATATATTGAAAGATTATAAGCTACTTCGCATCTGGGAAGTGATTTATCCCATTGGTATTTATTTTGTAGTAACCAACGTTGTGATGTTTGTGTTAAATCTCATGCATACAATGACAAATGAAAATTATATGATTTATCAGATTATTGCAACGGTGATAGCATTTCCCTTTATCTATGCTTTCTATCGGAAAGAGGATGGCGGGAAAATGGCAAATCTGCCACGAACCATTTTATTTGCAGCAGCTGCAGGCTTATTTGGCGTAGTGTTAAATAATCTTATCGGATATACCGGCTTAAAAGAAACATCGCAGAGCTATCAGGAAGTAAGTGCTGCTTTTTACGGCAGTACTCTGGCATTAGAAATCCTTGGAACCTGTATCATAATTCCGTTCTTAGAGGAACTTCTTTACCGTGGCATCGTTTACCAGCGTTTGAAAGCGTTTTTGGGAGTGAAGACAGCAATTGTATTATCGGCAGTAATATTTGGAGCCATGCATTTTAATCTGGTACAGTTCCTTTATGCCACAGCGGTAGGACTCTTGCTGGCAGTCATCATGGAACAGGAAGGGCTTGGCGCAGCCATGGCAGCCCATATGGTAACGAATCTGGTATCGGTACTTCGAAACGAGACAAAGCTGTTTCATTTCATGGATGCATCCATGACGGGAAGCGTCATATACACCGTGGTGGAGAGCGTGCTGATAGTGGTGTTACTGGTGGTGGCTTTCCGTGGTGGAAAAGAGAAGTAAAGAGCAGATACACTCAAAACCTTCCCAGGAAATCCCAGTACAACTGAGAAACAATTCAGACACAATTTAAAATAACAGGCAAATTCAAAAGGCTTATGAAAAAATATTTTCAACAAAAAACACGTTGAATTGTTTTAATAAGCCTTTTTTATATGCAAAAAAATGATAAATATAAATACAATAAAAGAATATAAAATAAATTGTCTAATAATCAGACAATAGTAAGAAAAAAACTATTGCAAAGTATATTACGCCGGGTGTAAACTTAGTTCAGAAAATAAAAGCACTTTAAAGCAGCAGAGTGCAGGTAACAAAGTAAGACAGAAAATAAAGAGAAAGCAGAAAGGGAACGATTATGACAGAACAGTGGAATGAAAGTACAGCAGTAGCACAGGGTATGTATAATCCAAATTTTGAACATGATAACTGCGGTATCGGAGCTGTGGTAAACATCAAAGGTATCAAATCCCATGCGACGGTAGAAAATGCTTTAAAAATCGTAGAGAACTTAAAGCACAGAGCTGGTAAGGATGCAGAAGGAAAAACCGGTGACGGTGTTGGTATTCTGCTTCAGGTATCACACAAATTTTTCTCCAAGGTAGCAAAGGAATCAGATATTGAACTTGGTGGAGAAAGAGATTATGGTGTCGGAATGTTTTTCTTCCCACAGGATGAGCTGAAACGGAATCAGGCAAGGAAAATGTTTGAGGTTATCGTGGAAAAGGAAGGAATGAAATTCTTAGGATGGAGAAAAGTTCCGACTGACCCGGATAAACTGGGACAGAAAGCAGTAGACTGTATGCCATATATCATGCAGGGATTTGTAAGACGCCCAGCTGAAGTAGCCAAGGGACTTGATTTTGACCGCCGGCTGTATGTGGCAAGACGGGTATTCGAGCAGTCCAATGATGACACTTATGTAGTATCCCTTTCCAGCCGAACCATCGTATATAAGGGAATGTTTTTAGTAGACCAGTTGCGTCAGTTCTTTGCAGACCTTCAGGATAAAGATTATGAATCTGCAATCGCAACCGTACACTCCAGATTCTCAACCAACACCAATCCAAGCTGGGAGAGAGCACATCCGAACCGTTTCATTGTACATAACGGAGAGATTAATACCATCAAAGGTAATGCAGATAAGATGCTTGCCCGTGAAGAAACCATGGAGTCCGAAGAACTGAAAGGGGAACTGCAGAAAGTCCTTCCGGTTATTAATTCCGAAGGTTCTGACTCAGCAATGTTAGATAATACCTTAGAGTTCTTAGTAATGAGTGGAATGGATTTACCACTGGCAGTTATGATTATGATTCCGGAGCCATGGGCAAATAACAATACCATGTCCCAGAAGAAGAAAGACTTCTATCAGTACTATGCAACCATGATGGAGCCGTGGGATGGACCAGCCTCCATTCTTTTCTCAGATGGAGATGTCATGGGAGCTGTTCTTGACCGTAATGGATTAAGACCTTCCAGATATTATATTACCGATGATGACCAGCTGATTCTTTCTTCCGAGGTCGGAGTACTTGATATTGATCCGACCAAGATTGTTGTAAAAGAAAGACTTCGTCCGGGTAAAATGCTCTTAGTAGATACCATCCAGGGAAGAGTCATCGATGATGATGAATTAAAAGAGTATTACGCAAGCAAACAGCCTTATGGTGAATGGCTTGACCGTAACCTGATTAAACTGGAGGATTTAAAGATTCCAAATCAGCGTGTTCCGGAATATACCAAAGAAGAGCGTCAGAGAATGCAGAAAGCATTCGGTTATACTTACGAATCACTGCGTGAAGCAATCCTTCCGATGGCATTAAACGGAGGAGAAGGAACTTCTGCAATGGGTATTGATACTCCGCTGGCAGCACTGGCAGGAGACCATCAGCCACTGTTTAATTATTTCAAACAGTTATTTGCACAGGTAACAAACCCGCCAATTGATTCCATTCGTGAGAAAGTGGTTACATCCACTACCGTATATATCGGAGAAGATGGTAACCTGCTGGAAGAAAAGGCGATTAACTGTCAGGTATTAAAGGTAGATAACCCGATTCTTACCAACACAGATCTGATGAAAATTAAAAATATGAAAGTAGAAGGATTCAAGGTTGTGGTTCTTCCTACTACATATTATAAGAATACAAGCCTGGAAAAAGCATTGGATCATCTGTTTGTAGAAGCAGACCGTGCATACCGTGACGGTGCAAATATCCTGATTCTTTCCGACCGTGGCATTGATGAGAACCATGTGGCAATCCCATCCCTTCTGGCAGTATCCGGTTTGCAGCAGCATCTGGTAAAGACCAAGAAGAGAACTGCAGTTGCAATGATTCTGGAATCCGGTGAACCAAGAGAAGTACATCATTTTGCAACATTGCTTGGTTATGGTGCCTGTGCAATCAACCCATATCTGGCACAGGATACCGTAAAGCAGTTAGTAGACGAGCATATGTTAGACAAGGATTACTATGCAGCAATCCATGATTACAATCAGGCAATTATCAGTGGTATCGTAAAAATTGCTTCCAAAATGGGTATTTCAACCATTCAGTCTTATCAGGGTTCTAAGATTTTTGAGGCAATTGGTATTGACTCCGCAGTAATTGATAAATATTTCACAAATACCGTAAGCCGTATCGGTGGAATTACACTGGAAGACATTGCAAAAGATGTAGATACTCTGCATTCTGCAGCCTATGATCCATTGGGATTAGAGACAGACCTTACTTTAGACAGCAAGGGACGTCACAAGATGAGAAGTGGCGCAGATGTTCACCTTTATAATCCGGCAACCATCCACCTTTTACAGGAATCAACCAAACGTGGAGATTACAACCTGTTCAAACAGTACACAGACCTTGTAAACAGCGAAGAGCGTGATGCTAATATTCGTGGACTGATGGATTTCAATTTCCCGAAAAAAGGTGTTCCGATTGAAGAAGTAGAAAGCGTAGATTCTATTGTAACAAGATTTAAAACAGGTGCGATGTCCTATGGTTCTATTTCCAAGGAAGCCCATGAAACACTGGCAATTGCCATGAACCATTTACATGGTAAATCCAATACCGGTGAGGGTGGAGAAGATCCGGACCGTATCGCAAGCAAGCATACAAGTCTGGACAGATGTTCTGCAATCAAGCAGGTAGCGTCCGGCCGGTTTGGTGTAACCAGCCGTTACTTAGTCAGTGCAGAAGAGATTCAGATTAAGATGGCACAGGGTGCAAAACCTGGTGAAGGTGGACATCTTCCGGGCAAGAAAGTATATCCTTGGATTGCAAAGACAAGACTTTCCACACCGGGTGTATCCTTGATTTCACCGCCACCTCATCATGATATCTACTCCATCGAGGATTTGGAGCAGTTAATTTACGATTTGAAGAATGCCAACCGTGATGCAAGAATTTCCGTAAAACTGGTATCAGAAGCAGGTGTGGGTACAGTCGCAGCCGGTGTTGCCAAAGCGGGTGCACAGGTGGTATTGATTTCCGGATATGACGGTGGTACCGGTGCAGCACCAAGCAGTTCTATCCATAATGCAGGACTTCCTTGGGAACTTGGACTTGCAGAGACACACCAGACTCTGATTATGAACGGACTTCGTAATAAGGTAAGAATCGAGACAGATGGTAAGCTGATGAGCGGCCGTGATGTAGCAATTGCTGCATTGCTTGGAGCAGAAGAGTACGGATTTGCAACTGCACCGCTGGTAACCATGGGATGCGTGATGATGCGTGTATGTAATCTGGATACCTGCCCTGCCGGAATCGCAACACAGAATCCGGAGCTTCGGAAACGTTTCGCGGGAAAACCGGAATATGTAGAGAACTTCATGCGGTTTATTGCAGAAGAATTAAGAGAAATCATGGCGAAGTTAGGCTGCCGTACCATTGATGAAATGGTAGGAAGAAGTGACCTTCTCCGGGTAAGAGAGGATTTGACAGACCGGGAAAAAGAAATCGACCTTTCCAAGATTTTGAATAACCCGTTTGCAGGACCAAAGGAGAAAGTTACATTTGATCCAAAACATGTATACGATTTCGAACTGGAGAAGACCAAGGACGAAACTGTACTGTTAAAACAGCTTTCTTCTGCACTGGATAAGAAACAGAAGAGAAGCATTGATGTAGAAGTAAGCAATACAGACCGTTCCTTTGGTACCATCTTTGGTTCCGAGATTACAAAGAAATATGACGATACTTTAGAGGAAGATACCTTTATCGTAAAATGTACCGGTGCCGGCGGACAGAGCTTTGGCGCATTCATTCCAAAGGGACTTACCTTAGAGCTGGTAGGAGATTCCAACGATTACTTCGGAAAAGGACTTTCTGGTGGAAAACTGGTTGTCTACGCTCCGGCAGGTGTGAAATATAAGAAGGATGAAAATATTATCATCGGTAACGTAGCACTTTACGGTGCAACCAGTGGTAAAGCATTTATCAGTGGTGTGGCAGGAGAACGTTTCTGCGTACGAAATTCCGGAGCTTCTGCAGTAGTAGAAGGTGTCGGTGACCATGGATGTGAATACATGACCGGTGGCCGTGTGGTTATCCTTGGTAAGACTGGTAAAAACTTTGCAGCCGGAATGAGTGGTGGTATCGCTTATGTATTAGATGAGGACAACGACCTTTATACCAGAATCAATAAGGAAATGGTATTCTCAGAAGAAGTCGGAAACAAATATGATGTTATGGAATTAAAAGATATGATTAAAGAACACGTAGCTTTGACCAATTCTGAAAAGGGAAAAGAAATCTTAGATAACTTCAGTGAGTATCTGCCGAAGTTCAAGAAAGTAATTCCATACGATTATAACCGTATGTTAATGGCAATTGTTCAGATGGAAGAAAAAGGATTGTCTTCCGAACAGGCACAGATTGAAGCATTTTATGCGAATACAAGAAATTAAGGAGGGGACGCAAAATGGGAAAACCAACAGGATTTATGGAATATGACAGAGAGAATGCAGCAGCGGTTGCACCAAAGGAGCGTATCAAGAACTTTAACGAGTTCCATACCCCTCTCTCAAAAGAGAAACAAAGAGTACAGGCAGCACGTTGTATGAACTGCGGTGTGCCGTTCTGCCAGGCTGGTATGAATATCATGGGAATGACCAGCGGATGTCCGCTGCATAATCTGGTACCGGAGTGGAATGACCTTTTGTATACCAACAACTGGGAGCAGGCATATAACCGTCTGACCAAGACCAACAACTTCCCGGAATTTACCTCAAGAGTATGTCCGGCACTTTGTGAAGCGGCCTGTACCTGTGGACACTGGGAAGACCCGGTAACCTGTAAGGCAAATGAGCATGGAATCATTGAAAATGCCTATGAAAAAGGATATGCTGCAGCAAAACCTCCAAGAGTCCGTACCGGAAAGAAGGTTGCAATCATCGGTTCCGGTCCTGCCGGACTTGCAGCAGCAGACCAGTTGAATAAAAGAGGACATTCCGTTACCGTATTTGAAAGAGATGATCGTGTCGGTGGACTTTTGATGTATGGGATCCCGAATATGAAGCTGGAAAAATGGGTTATTGACCGTAAGATTAATATAATGAAAGAAGAGGGTGTCGAGTTTATTACCAATGTCAATGTTGGAAAAGACATCAAGCCGGCAAAACTCTTAAAAGAATATGATCGTGTCATCTTAGCCTGTGGAGCAAAGAATCCAAGAGACATCAAAGCTCCGGGCAGAGATGCAGAAGGCATTTACTTTGCAGTAGATTTCTTAAAGGCAACTACCAAGAGCCTTTTAGATTCCGAGCTTAAAGATAACAAATATATTTCTGCCAAGGGAAAGAAAGTAGTTATCATCGGTGGTGGAGATACCGGAAATGACTGTGTCGGAACTTCTATCCGTCACGGCGCAGCCAGTGTCATCCAGCTTGAAATGATGCCAAAGGCACCGGATGAACGTGCTGAGAACAATCCATGGCCGGAGTGGCCGAGAGTCTGCAAGACAGACTACGGTCAGGAAGAAGCAATTGCCATGTTCGGCTCCGACCCTCGTATTTACCAGACAACCGTAAAAGAGTTCTTAAAAGACAAGAACGGTAAGCTCTGCGGATTAAAAACCGTAAAATTAGAGGGCAAAAAGGATGAAAAGACCGGACGGATGCAGATGGTGGAAGTACCAGGCTCTGAAAGCAAGTTAGATTGTGATCTGGTTCTGATTGCAGCAGGCTTCCTTGGAACAGAAGATTACATTGCCAAAGCATTCGGCGTAGACTTAAATGCCAGAACCAATGTGGCAACAGAAGCCGGTCATTACAAGACCAACGTGGAAAATGTCTTTACAGCAGGAGATATGCATCGAGGACAGTCCCTGGTTGTATGGGCAATCCGTGAAGGAAGAGAAGCAGCCCGTGAAGTAGACGAAAGTCTGATGGGATATTCTTATCTTTCCGTACAGTAATGAAAATTACAATATAATGATAGAAGAAAGTCGTCTGACTATGGTGCACCGGAGGGTGAGCTGTGGCAGGCGGCTTTTTCGTGGTTGACACATTCTGCTTTTGGGGCATAAAATAACCCTTGTGACAAAAAGAGCGAGAAGAAAACAGCGAAAGGACATAAAGAGAATGAGCAGGAAAGCAGTATTTTTTGATATTGATGGAACATTGTGGGACGAGCATTTTGTGATACCGGAGAGCACAAAGGAAGCAATCCGGAAGCTGCGGGAAAATGGACATCTGGCATTTCTCTGCAGCGGAAGAACCAGAGCATTTATTCAGGATGAAAGATTGCTGACACTGGGATTCGACGGAATTGTGGCAGGCTGCGGTACCTGGATAGAGATGGATGGAAAAACACTTTTTTATAAAAAATTAGAACAGGAATTGATAGAGGATACCATACATATATTAAAAGAGTATGGAATTCCTACGGTATATGAGGGAAGCCGGAATTTGTATATGGATCTGGAAGAATTTGAAGAAGACCCTTATGGCTTGAAACTAAAAGAGACATTGGGAGAGGATTTGCTGCCGGTAACGGGAAATGAAGCAATTATGGAAATCAGTAAGTTTTCCTGCTCCACACCGGATGATACTTATCTTAAGGTACTTTCCCATCTGGAAGAGAATTTCACACCGCTGGTGCATGATGCGGCATGTGCAGAGTTTGTTCCAAAAGGATTTTCCAAAGCGTCCGGCATCGAAAAAACCTGTGAGCTTCTTGGTATTGAGAAAGAAGATACCTATGCATTTGGAGACAGTATCAATGATGTGGAAATGTTAAAGCATGTGCAGCATGGAATTGCCATGGGAAATGGTACCAAAGCAGCAAAAGAAGCAGCGGATTATATCACAGCACCATTGCACGAAGACGGCATTTATAAGGGATTGGAGCATTTTGGACTGATTTCATAAACAAATCTAAAAAAAGTATTAAATCGTTACAAATTACAGAAAGTGAGAAAACGAGAGAAAAAACGAGATATTAAGAGTAAATATAAGGAAACAAGAGAAAAATAAAAAATGGTCAGGCTTGCGAAAAAGAGACGCAGAAACTATTATATGACTATCAGTTAGCACTCGGTTTGAATGAGTGCTAATAAAAAAGAAAGAAAACAAAGAGACCGAATCAAGGAGGCAATGAATCATGAAATTAGTACCATTATCAGACAGAGTTGTATTAAAACAGTTAAAAGCAGAGGAAAAAACCAAATCCGGAATTATCTTAGCAAGTGCTGCACAGGAGAAACCACAGGAAGCAGAAGTAATCGCAGTTGGTCCTGGCGGAGTGGTAGATGGCAAAGAAGTTACCATGCAGGTAAAAGAAGGACAGAAGGTTATTTATTCTAAATATGCCGGAACAGAAGTAAAACTGGATGGCGAAGAATATATCATCGTAAAGCAGAATGATATTCTTGCAGTAGTAGAATAATCGAATTGATAATTGGTAAATAAAACAAATAATAAAATAGGAAAATAGAAGAAAGAGGTAAGAAATTATGGCAAAGGAAATCAAATATGGAACAGAAGCCAGAACAGCATTAGAGGCTGGAGTTGATAAACTGGCAAATACAGTCAGAGTAACAATCGGACCAAAAGGAAGAAACGTTGTACTGGATAAATCATATGGCGCTCCATTAATCACAAATGATGGTGTTACCATTGCAAAAGAAATCGAATTGGAAGATGCATTCGAAAATATGGGCGCACAGCTTGTAAAAGAAGTAGCAACCAAGACCAATGACGTTGCTGGTGATGGTACTACAACAGCAACCGTTCTTGCACAGGCAATGATTCAGGAAGGAATGAAGAACTTAGAGGCTGGTGCAAACCCAATCGTTTTAAGACGTGGTATGAAGAAAGCAACTGAAAAAGCAGTTGAAACAATCGCAGCAATGTCTTCTAAAGTAACCGGAAAAGACCAGATTGCAAAAGTTGCATCTATTTCCGCAGGTGATGAAAGCGTTGGCAACATGGTAGCAGATGCAATGGAAAAAGTTTCCAATGATGGTGTTATTACCATTGAAGAGAGCAAGACCATGCAGACAGAGCTTGACCTGGTAGAAGGTATGCAGTTTGACCGTGGATACATTTCCGCATATATGTGCACAGATATGGATAAGATGGAAGCAGTTTTAGATGAGCCGTACATCTTAATTACCGATAAGAAAATCAGCAACATTCAGGAAATCCTTCCACTGTTAGAACAGATTGTTCAGTCCGGTTCCAGACTTCTTATCATTGCTGAAGATATCGAGGGTGAAGCTTTAACTACATTGATTGTAAATAAACTGCGTGGAACATTTAACGTTGTAGCAGTAAAAGCTCCAGGATATGGCGACAGAAGAAAAGAAATGTTAAAAGATATCGCTATCCTTACCGGTGGTCAGGTAATTTCAGAAGAAGTTGGTCTGGAATTAAAAGATGCTACTATGGCACAGCTTGGCCGTGCAAAATCTGTTAAGGTTAAGAAAGAGAACACCGTTATCGTTGATGGTGAAGGAAATAAAGAAGAAATCCAGGCAAGAATCGGCCAGATTCGTGCACAGCTTGAAGAGACAACATCTGAATTTGATAAAGAAAAATTACAGGAAAGACTTGCAAAACTGGCAGGCGGCGTAGCAGTTATCCGTGTTGGTGCTGCAACAGAGACAGAAATGAAAGAAGCAAAACTTCGTATGGAAGATGCTTTGAATGCAACAAGAGCAGCAGTCGAAGAAGGAATCATCGCAGGTGGCGGTTCTGCATACATCCATGCATCCAAAGAGGTTGCAAAGCTTGCTGAGACATTGGAAGGTGATGAGAAGACCGGTGCAAAGGTTATCTTAAAAGCATTGGAGGCTCCATTGTATTACATTTCCGCAAATGCAGGTCTTGAAGGTGCAGTTATTATTAATAAAGTAAAAGAGTCCGCTCCTGGTATCGGATTTAATGCAGCAACAGAAGAATATGTAGATATGGTAGAAGCTGGTATCCTTGACCCGGTTAAGGTTACAAGAAGTGCTTTGCAGAATGCAACATCTGTAGCATCTACATTACTTACAACGGAATCTGTTGTAGCAAATATCAAAGAAGATGCTCCTGCAATGCCGGCAGGAAACCCAGGTATGGGAATGATGTAATAAGAAAATAAAATATATTACTGAAAAGTAAGGATAGAGAGCTCCTGGCTGCGGATAATGCAGTCAGGAGTTTTACTATGCAGTTTTTTTCCTGATGTTAGTTTTTTGGGGGCAGTTGTTTTGATTTGCAAAATATGTTACAATTATTTCATTGTGTAACATGAAGTCTGAACAGCAAGGAGGAAGAAAAATGGGAAAGGTAGTTATTCTTACAGACAGTTCCAGTGGAATTCGTCAGGCAGAAGCGCAGCAGTTAGGGATTAGCGTATTACCAATGCCTTTTTTTATAAATGGTGAAACACTGTTTGAGGATATCAATCTGACACAGGATACATTTTATGAGCATCTGACAGATGGAGCAGAGATTTCAACATCCATGCCGGCAGTAGGAGACCTTACAGACCGTTGGGATGAGCTTTTAAAAGAATATGATGAAATAGTATACATTCCTTTATCCAGTGGATTGAGCAGTTCCTGTGAGACAGCAACAGCATTATCTTCAGATGAAGAGTATGAGGGCAGGGTTTTTGTAGTAAACAATCAGAGAATTTCTGTAACACAGAAACAGTCCGTATTTGATGCAATCAGGCTGGCAGAGAGTGGCAAGAGCGGAAAAGAGATTAAAGATATTTTAGAGGATGCAAAATTCCAGTCCAGCATTTATATCATGGTAGATACCCTTTACTATCTGAAAAAAGGTGGAAGAATTACACCGGCAGCAGCAGCACTGGGAACATTGTTGAAATTAAAACCGGTATTACAGATTCAGGGTGAAAAGCTGGATGCTTTTGCAAAAGCCAGAACGGTAAAGCAGGCAAAAAGCATTATGATAAAAGCAGTAAAAGATGACTATGCATCCCGCTTTAAGGAGTGTCAGGATGAGATGCAGCTTTGTATTGCATACACTGGAGATATAAGTGCAGCGATGGAATTCCGCAAAGAAGTGGAAGCAGAATTTGGGATTACAGACATTATGATGGATCCGCTTTCTTTAAATGTATCCTGCCATATCGGACCGGGAGCATTAGCACTTGCCTGTGCAAGAAAATTATAGGATTTAAAGTGTAAATTCTTGGTAAAATTGATTGACCAACCACAAAATATTGTGTAGAATTGAAATAGTTTAACTTGTTAATGTATAAAAGCAAGTAACATATCATGGTAAAACGAAGGAGGAAAATGAAAATGGCATTTTGTGGTAATTGTGGCACACAAGTGGGTGATGATGCAGATTTTTGCCCAAATTGTGGCCAGAAATTAAAAGGGGAGATGGAACAGCCGGCAGAGCAGGAAGCACCGGTACAGGAACAGCCGGCAGAGCAGGAAACACCGGTACAGGAGCAGCCGGCAGAACAGGAAGCACCGGTACAGGAACAGCCGGCAGAACAGAAAACACCGGTACAGGAACAGCCGCAGCAAGGACAGTTCCAGAGTCAGCCGCAGCAGGGACAGTTCCAGAGTCAGCCGCAGCAGGGACAGTTCCAGGGACAGCCGCAGCAGGGACAGTTCCAGGGACAGCCGCAGCAGGGACAGTTCCAGAGTCAGCCGCAGCAGGGACAGTTCCAGGGAAGACCACAGCAGGGACAGTTCCAGGGACAGTTCCAGGGAAGACCACAGCAGGGACAGTTCCAGGGACAGCCGCAGCCGCAGCAGGGACAGTTCCAGGGACAGCCACAGCAGGCACGCCCGCCTAAGAAACCATTTAAGATGACGAAACAGTTATGGGCATTGCTTATTGCAGTCATTGCAGTTGTAGTAGTTGCAATTGTTGCACTTGTGGTAGTGAAGAATCAGAAAAAGAAAGTAAATATCAACGATTATATTTCTGTAGAGTATAACGGATATGAAACAGCGGGAACAGCATATGTTGATTTTGACGAGACCGGATTCAGTGAAGCTGTTATCAAGGCACAGGGAAAGAAACTTAAAAATGTAAAATCTCTTGATGACCTTGACTGGAGTGACCTCACAGATTTGATGGGAAGTAGTAATTGGGATTTGATTGACAGTATTACTTTTGATGTGAAACCGGATTCAGACCTGTCAAATGGTGATGTGGTAACCGTTACTGCTTCATGGAATGAAGATTATGAGAAAAAAGCAGGAGTTAAAATTCTTTCCAAAGAACAGGAATTTACAGTAGAAGGACTGGAAGAAGTAAAAGAAGTTGATCCGTTTGAAGATATCGAGGTAACCTTCTCAGGAACACCACCTTATGTATATCCAGACTGGACCAATAATTCAGATGATGATTACTTACGTTATCTGTGGTTCAATTTTGAAGATTATGACAGTCTTGATGTCGGAGATACCGTAACTTTAACAGTTGATGAATCAGAAGAGAATGCATTGGCAAATGGTTACAAATTCACACAGACATCAAAAGAATATACTGTATCCGGAGTAGATTCTTATGTAACATCTGCTGCAGATATTTCAGCAGACAATCTGGATTCCATGAAAAATGAAGCAACAGATGCGTTAGATGCATATTTTGCAAATAACAATTCCTATATTGGAAATTCCGGATTCAGTTATGAAGGTTCTTATTATCTGGTTGCAAAAAACAGTGATACATGGGGTGATACGAACGTCCTTTATCTGGTATTTTCGACAACTGTAACCAGTGCAGAAAGTGCATTTGAGCCAACTGTTGTATACTTCCCGGTAAAATATACAAATATAATGGCATTATCTGATGGAAGCCAGAGTTTCAATACATACGGTGATATCGAAGGATATACTGATTTAGAGTATGATGACGGATGGTATAATGTTGATGGTTATACAGATGGGGCACAGATGTTTAATGATCTGGTTGTAACTCAGAAGGTTGATTATACTTACGAAGTAACTGATAATTTAACTCAGTTTGGAAACTAAAGGAGAAGGAAATGAATTCTGGAAATGATTTTACAAAGCACATTCATGTGAAAAATATCATTCGTCTGTTATCTATTTTATTAATGGTATTTTTCTTTGTGCCATCATTTATGGTATCCTGTGCAGGATATGGAAATATTAAAATCAGCGCTTTTAAAGCTATGACAGGTATTAAGATAGAGGGTGAAAGTGTAACAGATCCAAAAGTAATCTGCATTATAATGCTGTTGCTTCCAATCGCTATGCTGGCTCTCTGGTGCTTAAAGAGCGTATTAAAAGACAAAATTGCTGCAATCGCATCCGGAAGCTGTGCAGTTGTTGACTTTATTTTCTGGATTGCACTTTGCGTCGGAGTAAATAAGGAAGCAACAGATAATTACTGTACAGCGAAAGTTACAGCCGGATTTATATTTAATATATTGTTTATTCTGGCAATTGTAGTGTTGGATCTGTTGATTATTATCAACGTACTTCAAGCTGAGAAACCATTAATCAGACAGAAAATGATGAACGGATATCAGGGAATGCCACAGCAGAATATGTATGGAAATGTGCCACCACAGCAGGGACAGTTCCAGGGACAGCCAATGCCGCCACAGCAGCAGGGACAGTTCCAGGGACAGCCAATGCCGCCACAGCAGCCAGTACAGCCGGTATGCAGTAAATGTGGTGCTCCGCTTGTAGCTGGAAATAAGTTTTGTACCAAGTGCGGAAATCCGGTTGCATAAACTGGAATATGAAATAAGTAATAAGTAAACTACGAGAAACACGCTTTGCGAGCTACTCGCGTAAATAAGTAGAAGCCCCATCGTCTGATGATTCAGAGGATGGGGCTTCTTTTCTGCGTGCTGCAGCATTGCAGGCTCAGGATTTTATACAGCCTGACTGCAGAGCTGTTTCTTTTTCCGGTTCTTCCAAACAAGATAGGAAATCATAAGTGGTACACCGGCACCAATCCATGCTACCGGGCTTGCCAGACGGACTGACCAGTATCCATATGGATTTAAAAGGAGCCATACGACACCGACACGGCAAATCATTTCAAAGATACCGCTGACCATAGGCATGATACCTTTTCCAAGTCCCTGCAAAGAAGTACGATAAAGGTAAATAAGAGCAAGAAAGAAGAAAAAGCAGCTGATGGTATTTAAGTACTGTGTGGCATAACTGTAAATGGCTTCCGTCGGTTCGCTTAAGAAAAGGGAAACAATGGAACGGCCAAATACAGTACAGATGAATGCAGCAATTGCAACAGTTCCAAGGGCGATTCCAAAGGCCTTCTTCATGCCATCGAAGATGCGTTCGTATTTTCCGGCACCTAAGTTCTGACCACAGTAAGTAGACATTGTGGTTCCAAGAGCTGGCATTGGCTGGGTAGAAATTTGTTCTACCTTGGATGCAGCAGTAAAGGCTGCAACAGCACTGGAACCAAATACATTTACTGCAGACTGAAGAATCATGGAACCAACAGCTATCAGAGAGTAGTTCAAAGCCATCGGGATACCAAGTCCCATCATCTGGGCGGTTGTCACGCGGTCGATGTAGTAATCACTTTTTCTGGTGCGGAGAATCGTGAATTTACGGTACATATAAATAAGACAGAGAACAGCGGAAATACCCTGTGAGATTACGGTGGCATATGCAGCACCTGCAACATTTAATTTTAAAGTTACAATACAGAATAAATCCAGCACAATATTAAGAGCGGAGGAAAACAGCAGGAAGTATAATGGAGTCTTGCTGTCACCAACACCTCTTAAAATTCCGGAAACAACATTGTACATCATACTGGTAATGATACCCCAGAAGATAACCCGGATATAAGAGTCTGCCATATCAAGAATATTATCCGGTGTGTTCATAAAGATTAAAAGCTCCCGGGAAGTAGTAACAGTCAATGCGGTAAGAACCACGGAAATGATTATGGTTAAGAGGAAGGATAAAGCAACAATATGCTTTAAACGGCTTTCATCCTTTGCACCGAAAGCCTGTGATACCATAACACCGAATCCCTGGGCAAGTCCGGATGCAAAACCAAGTACCAGAAACATAATAGAACCGGTTGCACCTACAGCAGCCAGGGCATCTTCTCCCAAAAACTGTCCTACAATGATGGTATCTACCATACTGTAGAACTGCTGGAACAGATTTCCGAACAATACAGGAAGTGAGAAGAAAAGAATTAATTTCAGTGGATTTCCGGTTGTCATATCTTTCGTCATAATTATAAGCTCCTTTCATAATTTTTTGCAGAAATGTTCTGCACTATATGAGAAAAAAGTACTATATTCTTTGGAAACGGGATTAGTATACATTGGTAAAATAAAAATGACAATGTAAAAATCAATTTAATTATGGTATAATTCGCTCATGAATACGAATTTAGAATATTACAAATTTTTTTATTATGTAGGAAAACTTCACAGTATTACATTGGCAGCAGAAGAACTGAATGTTTCACAGCCGGCAGTGTCCCAGGCAATCCGTAATTTGGAGCGGGAACTGGGAACCACCCTTTTCATGCGGACATCCAGAGGGGTGCGTCTGACTGCAGAGGGGCAGACACTTTACGGCTATGTGCAGCGGGGCTATGAGACCATCCGGGAAGGCGAACGCAAATTCCTTGAAATGCAGGAGCTGACCAGCGGAGAAGTATGTATCGGAGCCAGCGATATGACACTGCAGTTTTATCTGCTTTCTTATCTGGAACAGTTTCATGAGCAGTATCCGAAAATCAGAATTACAGTTACCAATGCACCGACACCGGAGACACTGAAATATCTGCAGAGCGGCAGAATTGATTTTGGTGTAGTCAGCACGCCCATGGAGACAACGAAGAATATGCATGTGATTCCGGTGCGTGAGATAGAAGATGTCTTTGTGGCAGGACGAAAATTTGAATATTTAAAGGGCGGTAAATTAAGCTATAAAGAATTGGAACATCTGCCGGTTATGTGCCTGGAGGGAAATACCTCTACCAGAAAATATGTAGAGGAATTTCTGCTGGGAGAAGGCGTTGTGATTCATCCGGAGATAGAACTTGCCACCAGCGATATGCTGATACAGTTTGCGAAAAGGAGCCTTGGCATAGCAAATGTGGTCAGGGACTTTGCCCAGGAAGAAATTGAAAAGGGGGAACTGTTTCAGATTACATTTAATAAGAAGATTCCTGCCAGACAGTTCTGTATTGTTTCAGATGACAGGGTTCCGTTGACTGCAGCAGCAGAAAAATTGTTGAAATTACTGCAACATAAGTAAAACTTATGTCGAGTATAAGGAATATTGACTTTACTTATAATATCTGATTCGGTATAATCAGAAAGTAAGAAGCAGAGAACTGGTTTTTACACCGGTTCTTTTTTGCTTTACAGGAAATTGCTTTCCTGTAAAGTAAAAAACGCTCCGCGAGTAGCTCGTAAAGCGTGTTTCTCATAGTTACGCGAGCAGCGAGAAGAACATATTTCTTATTATAAGGAGGAAATAAAAATGGTTACAGCAGTAGTTGGTGCAAACTGGGGAGATGAAGGAAAAGGCAAGATTACTGATATGCTTGCAAAGGAAGCAGATATTATTATCCGTTTCCAGGGTGGTGCAAATGCAGGACATACTATCGTAAATGATTACGGAAAATTTGCATTACATACCCTTCCATCAGGAGTGTTCTACGGACATACCACAAGTATTATCGGAAATGGTGTTGCACTTGATATCCCGAAGCTTTTCAATGAGATGAAGTCTATTACAGACCGTAATGTACCGGCACCTAAGCTTTTGGTTTCTGACCGTGCACAGATTGTTATGCCGTATCATGTGCTTTTTGATCAGTACGAAGAGGAGCGTCTTGGAAAGAAATCATTCGGTTCTACCAAGTCAGGTATTGCACCATTTTATTCAGATAAATATGCAAAAATCGGTTTCCAGGTAAGTGAACTTTTCGATGAAGATACTTTAACAGAAAAGGTAGACCGTATCTGTGAAATGAAAAATATTATGTTAGAGTATATGTACCACAAACCATTACTGGACAAGGCAGAGCTGTTAAATACATTACATGAGTACCGTGATATGGTAGCTCCGTATGTCTGTGATGTTTCTTTATATCTTGATAAGGCAATCAAAGAAGGAAAGAACATTCTCTTAGAGGGACAGCTTGGAACCTTAAAAGACCCGGATCACGGAATTTATCCAATGGTAACATCTTCTTCTACATTGGCTGCATATGGTGCAATCGGAGCAGGAATCCCACCATATGAGATTAAGAAAATTGTTACTGTATGTAAAGCATATTCTTCTGCTGTTGGTGCAGGCGCATTCGTCAGCGAAATCTTTGGCGAAGAAGCAGATGAATTAAGAAAACGCGGTGGAGACGGCGGAGAATTCGGCGCAACCACAGGACGTCCAAGACGTATGGGATGGTTTGACTGTGTGGCAAGTAAATATGGCTGCCGCATGCAGGGAACTACCGATGTAGCATTTACCGTGTTAGATGTTTTAGGATATTTAGATGAGATTCCGGTTTGCGTAGGATATGAAATCGACGGAGAAGTAACCACAGACTTCCCTGTAACTACAAAGCTTGAAAAAGCAAAACCTGTATTAAAGAACCTTCCGGGCTGGAAGACAGATATCCGTGGAATTAAGAAATACGAAGACCTTCCGGAAAACTGCCGTAAATATGTAGAATTCATTGAAGAACAGATTGGATATCCGATTACCATGGTTTCTAACGGACCGGGAAGAAATGATATCATTTATCGTTAAGAATAAAGGCAGATCGTGATGATAAAAAATGTAATCTTTGACGTAGGAAAAGTGCTGGTAGACTTTTGCTGGGAAGAAGTATTTCATAAGCTCGGTTTTGAGGGGGAAACTTTTGAATGTGTGGCGGATGCTACCGTCCGTTCCGTAACCTGGAATGAATTCGACCGGGGGGCAAAGCCGGATGAAGAGATTATTGCTGCATGCATCAAGGAAACACCGGATTATGAAAGAGAAATAAGACTCTTTTATGACCATGTAGGAGAGACGATTCGTACTTATCCATATACGGTGCGGTGGATACGAAGCCTTGAGAAAAATGGATATCATACCTATATATTATCTAATTTTCCAAAGAGCACTTATGAAAAAGCAACAGAAGAACTTTCTTTTGAAAAGGAGACTACCGGAGCAATCTTTTCCTATCAGGTGAAGTGCATCAAGCCGGAAGTGGAAATTTATAAGCTATTGCTGGACAGATACCATTTAGTGCCACAGGAATGTGTATTCATAGACGACCGTCCGGAAAACATAGAGACGGCAGAAAAGCTTGGCATTATAGGCATACAGTTTCAGAATCAGCAGCAGGCAAAAAGAAGGCTTTTGGAACTTGGTGTCGTATCCGGTAGTTAATAAGTAAAGATTATGTAAAAAAAGAATAATTGTCTATTCGTTTCTTGCATTTCAATAGCGAAATGCTTATAATGAGCGTAAGCAGACGGGTAGCAACGCAACTGGCAGGAGTTACTCCTGCCAGTTTTTTTACTTTACAGGAAATTGCTTTCCTGTAAAGCGTGTTTTCGCAGTTGCACAGTAAGCAGGGAGAATACAATGAGGATAACAGGTTTAAAGAAAAAGCTGATAAGTCTCATAGTGGCTGTTATTATGACGGTTTCAGGAATGTATGTTGAAAATATCAACATAGATTCTTCCTTTGCATGTGAAGATACTGCGAACCAGAATTTCACACAGGTAGCACATTTATCCAGACCATCAGAGAGCTGTACCGAAGAACTTTTGGGAACTCGGGAGACCGGCAGGATTGCAGCGGGATACCGCAGACTGTCGGAGAAAAACAGCGATTTGGAAGGAGCCGCATTATCACTGGAAGCAGTATTGCCTGAAAATCAGGCAAAAGACGGCTGGAACTTTGAATTACGGAAATCAAAGGATGTTTTGGACAGCAGGCGTGTCATTATAGGCTATATCCATCATCAGGATGGAGCGAAGGGCTGACTATCACAAGTTAGAAGCAATTTACCTGTGCGCAGAGGAGCATAGGTTTCTTTGCGTACAATATCAGGTCATAACTGTGATAGGAGGATAATAAAATATGGCACAGGATATTGTAGTAGCGCTTATGGGCGTTATGGTAGCGGCAGCAGTTGCTGCATGCTGGTGGTATGAGCATCATGGCAGAGAAGATGAGACTTCTTCTAAAGAGGAACAGGAAAAGACGAAAGAAGTATAAAGGAATAAAAGAAGATAGAGGGCTTGTAGCAGGAAAGGACAGAATATGAGAAAGACAAAAATTATATGTACATTAGGACCGGCAACAAAGGATGATGAAGTATTAAAACAGTTAATGGAAAATGGAATGGACGTGGCGAGAATTAACTTTTCCCACGGCTCACAGGCAGAACATAAAGTAACCATGGATCGTGTAAAAAGGATGCGTAAGGAACTGGGCAGACCGGTTGGGATTCTTCTTGATACCAGTGGACCGGAAATCAGGATTGGACAGCTGGAGGGTGGCAGAGCAGAACTGCTTCCGGGAGATACCTTTAAACTTACCACCAATGATATTATGGGAAATAAAGAGCGGGTCTCTATTACTTACAAGGATTTGGTGCATGATGTCAAAGCCGGAACCAGAATTCTGATTGATGATGGACTGATTGAAATGCTGGTAACCAATGTAACAGAAACTGAGATTACCTGTAAAGTAGAAAATGGTGGTGTGATTTCAGACCGCAAAGGAATTAATGTACCGAATGTAAATCTGTCCATGCCTTATATCAGCCCGAAAGACCGCTCCGATATTCTATTTGGAATTGAGCAGGGTGTAGATTTTATTGCAGCATCTTTTGTACGCTGTGCAGATGATGTGCTGCAGTTACGGAAAATTATGGCAGAGCAGGGCTGCAATGACATTAAGATTATCTCTAAAATCGAAAACCGTCAGGGTGTAGATAATATTGATGAGATTCTGGCAGTGTCAGATGGCATTATGGTTGCCAGAGGAGACATGGGAGTGGAGATTCCGATTCGTGAAGTTCCGGCAATTCAGAAGAAAATTATAAAAAAGGTTTACCATGCAGAAAAGGTTGTTATTACGGCAACCCAGATGCTGGATTCCATGATGAAGAATCCACGCCCGACCAGAGCAGAAGCAACAGATGTTGCCAATGCTATTTATGATGGAACCAGTGCAATTATGCTGTCTGGTGAGACTGCTGCCGGGAAATATCCGGTGGAGGCATTAAAAACCATGACAGAGATTGCGGAATATACAGAAAATGATATTGATTATGAGAAACGTTTCCGCCAGCTGGAGAAGATTGATAATCCGGATGTAACAGATGCCATTTCCCATGCAACCTGTATGACTGCCATTGACATCAATGCGGCAGCAATTGTTACGGTAACCAAATCCGGCAAGACTGCCCGCATGATTTCAAGATATCGTCCGAAATGTGCAATTATCGGCTGTACCCCATCGGAAAAGAGTTATTATCAGATGAATCTTTCCTGGGGCGTAACACCACTTATGATACAGGAAGAGACGGATACAGAAGCATTGTTTAATAATGCAATGGAATCCGCAGAACAGCATGGATATGTACAGCATGGAGATCTGGCGGTTATTACAGCTGGAATTCCATTGGGTATTTCCGGTACCACCAATCTGATTCGTGTAGTAGTGACGGGACACTTAAAGAAATAGGAGCGTAGATGGTATGAATGAACAACCGAAATTAGCAGTGCTGATTGATGCAGAAAATGTATCCAATAAATATGTGAAACTAATTATGGATGAGGTCAGCAATTACGGGGTGGCTACTTATAAGCGGGTTTATGGAGATTATTCGAATCCGAGCGTATCTGCATGGATGAAAAATATGCAGGAGTATGCTCTGACACCGGAATTGCAGTGTAATTATACTGCAGGAAAAAGTGCTTCTGATTCGGCATTGATTATAGATGCCATGGATATTCTTTATTCCGGCAAAGTCAGCGGTTTCTGTCTGGTGTCGTCAGACAGTGATTTTACCAAACTTGCCATGCGCTTAAAGGAAGCCGGTATGATGGTAATCGGAATGGGAGAGGAGAAGACACCGAAGTCCTTTGTAAATGCCTGCGAGAATTTCAAGTATCTTGATTTACTTTATAATAAAGAAGAAGCAGAGGAAAAACAGCGCACAGCTACCACAAGAAGAAATACGAATGCATCTTCGGAAAAGGATGCCGGGGACAATGACAACCTTCCGAAGCTTTCGGATATTGAAAAGGAGGTAATCTCCATTATCCGGAGCAATGCAGAGGAAAATGGCTGGATTAATATTTCTGAGCTTGGAATCAATCTGAGCAAACGTATTCCGGGCTTTGACCCACGAAATTATCAGTGCAGTAAACTTTCTACCTTCTTAAAGAAGTTTAGGAGCATTGAATTAAACCCGATTGAGAATCCACACAATAAGCTGTTGAAGGTTGTGTATGCAAAAATAAAAGAGTAGAAAAGAATGTAAAAGCTTCTTTTTCCAGAGTTGTATTTGGCTGGCGAAAGAAGCTTTTTACATAATATTTTTAAAGCGTAGATACATGCTGTAACTAAAATCTGGTTATAAGCAAAAAAACAGGAAGCCTTGATTTATCAGGCTTCCCGCTCCATTAAATAATGCGGAAGATGGGACTTGAACCCACACAAGCGCAATGCTTACAAGATCCTTAGTCTTGCTCGTCTGCCAGTTCCGACACTTCCGCATACCGTATGAACTTACGTCTCATGACGACTTGTAAATAGTAACAAATTCCGGGGCAATTGTCAATGCTTATTTTTAACTTTTTTCGATTTTTGCCAATTTTATATATTTTTTCAAAAAAAGGGAAAAAATTAAAAATAGGGGTTGACTTATTACCGTTGAAACGGTAAAATATCATTTGTTCGCAGGAGTGGCGGAATTGGCAGACGCGCAGGCTTCAGGTGCCTGTGGTAGCAATATCGTGTGGGTTCAAGTCCCATCTCCTGCATGAAAAAGCCTTGATGATATCAAGGTTTTTTTTTAACTTTGCAGGAAATTGCTTTCCTGTAAAGTTAAAAACGTTCCGCGAGGATGCACTAAGGCACATTCTTTGTTCTATTGTAAAGTATCTGTAAGAAGCTGCCGGTGGCAGACTTTGCAACTCTGAAATTTCTTGATGAATTGTAAAAAGGAGCGTATAACAAATATTCGGAAAAATGAAAAGCGAGTGTAATAGAAGAAAAAGCAGGGTGTCAAGAAAAAATACTTGACACCCTGTTTTCTTTATAGTATGATAGCTAAGGTCGCAAGGAGTGAGAGCATGGAAGAGAAAGTAGAACAGGCTTATTTATATGATTTTTATGGAGAGCTGCTCAATGAACATCAGAGAAGAATCTACGAAGATTTCGTGTTCAATGATTTATCTTTAGGCGAGATAGCTTCCTGCGAGGGCATCAGCCGCCAGGGTGTACATGATCTGATTAAGCGGTGCAATAAGATGCTGGAAGGCTATGAAGAGAAGCTTCATCTGGTAAAGAAATTCCTAGAGACGAAGCAGAAGGTAGAAGAGATTAACAAATTAGCGGAAAGCTTCAGGGCAGAACGCGCAGATACAGTAATTGATAAGATAGAGAGAATTTCAGGAGAGATATTGGAGGAGCTGTAATATGGCATTTGACAGTCTTTCACAGAAACTTCAAAATGTGTTTAAAAATCTTCGCAGTAAGGGACGTCTTACAGAAGATGATGTGAAGGCAGCACTGAAAGAAGTAAAGATGGCTCTGCTTGAGGCAGATGTTAACTTTAAAGTAGTAAAACAGTTTATCAAAGCAGTGCAGGAGCGTGCAATTGGTTCTGATGTAATGAACGGACTGAATCCTGGACAGATGGTAATTAAGATTGTAAATGAAGAGATGGTCAGGCTCATGGGCTCCGAGACGACGGAGATAGCACTTCGTCCGGGACAGCAGATTACCATTATTATGATGGTGGGTCTTCAGGGAGCTGGTAAGACAACGACGACCGCTAAGATTGCAGGTAAATTAAAACAGAAGGGCAAGAAGCCGTTGTTAGTAGCCTGCGATGTATACCGACCGGCTGCGATTGAGCAGTTGAAAATCAATGGAGAGAAGCAGGAAGTTGAAGTATTCTCCATGGGCGATAAGAATAAGCCGGTAAATATTGCAAAAGCAGCAGTAGAGCATGCAGTAAAGAATGGCAATCAGGTAGTCATCTTAGATACCGCCGGACGTCTTCATGTAGATGAAGATATGATGGATGAGTTGATTGAGATAAAAGAAAATGTGGATGTGGCACAGACCATTTTGGTTGTAGATGCCATGACCGGACAGGATGCCGTAAATGTGGCGGGAACGTTCGATGAGAAGATTGGAATTGATGGAGTTGTACTGACAAAGTTAGACGGTGATACCAGAGGTGGAGCGGCATTATCCATCCGTGCAGTAACCGGTAAACCGATTCTTTATGTTGGTATGGGAGAGAAACTTTCTGATTTGGAACAGTTCTATCCGGATCGTATGGCAAGTAGAATTCTTGGCATGGGCGATGTGCTTACATTGATTGAAAAAGCACAGAACGAGATTGATATAGATGAAGAGAAAGCCAAAGACATGCAGCAGCGTCTGAAGAAAGCTGACTTTACCTTTGATGATTATCTGCTTTCCATGGAACAGATGAAGAAAATGGGCGGCCTTGGAAATATTCTTGGTATGCTGCCGGGACTTGGCGGCGGAAAGATGCCGGATATTGATGAAGGTGAAGCTGAGAAAAATATGGCACGTACAACAGCCATCATCTATTCCATGACAAAGAAGGAAAGAAGTAATCCTTCACTTTTGAATCCGAGCCGTAAGCACCGGATTGCAAAAGGTGCAGGGGTAGATATCAGTGAAGTAAACCGTCTGGTAAAGCAGTTTGAACAGGCGAAGAAAATGATGAAACAGATGCCCGGACTGATGGGCGGACGTGGACGCGGTGGTAAAATGGGAAAATTTAAATTTCCTTTTTAACATATAAGCATTTGCTTAAGACAGCATAATTCAAGGAGGTGAAACAGTAATGGCAGTAAAGATCAGATTAAGAAGATTAGGACAGAAAAAGGCTCCTTTCTATAGAATCGTAGTTGCAGATTCCCGTTCCCCAAGAGATGGAAAATGCATCGAAGAGATCGGAACTTATGACCCAACTAAGGATCCTAGTGAGTACCATGTAAATGAAGAACTGGCTAAGAAATGGTTAGCAAACGGCGCACAGCCAACAGAAACCGTAAACCGTATCTTCAAAGCAACCGGTATCGTAAAATAGTGAGGTGTACCTATGAAGGAATTAGTAGAAGTAATTGCAAAATCACTTGTAGATTACCCGGATGAGGTCAATGTCACAGAGACAGAGAACGAGAAAGCCATCGTATTGGAACTGCGCGTAGCTCAGTCCGACATGGGAAAGGTAATCGGAAAGCAGGGACGTATTGCAAAGGCAATCCGTTCTGTTGTGAAAGCAGCAGCCTCAAAAGAAAACAAAAAAGTAATCGTTGATATTATGTAATAATATCGATGACATAAAAGGAAGCAGCAGAGTAATCTGCTGCTTCTTTTTATCTATATGCAGGAATTCGTTCCTGTGCACTTTTCCATCTTGTCCCATTGTGCGACATATGTTAAAATACAAAAAAGCATACATTAATACAATCGAAATAGCAAATTCTATTATTCAAATCTTGTTTCATTTTGAACATGACATTTCTGTATCTATCTATGCTTTTATTCACTAATTAATCAAAAAAGCAGGAGAGGTACAGCAGTGGATTTTGTAGCAATGGTTCTCCTGCCACATACAAGGAGGACTTGCCTATGACAAGAGAAACAAATGAAAACACACCGGTAGCAAACCGTAAATTCAAGGACACTATTTTTCGCATGCTATTTTCGGAAAAGGAAGCTTTGCTGTCACTTTATAATGCGGTTAATAGCAGTAATTATACGGATGCAGATGCACTGGAAATTGTAACTTTAGAAAATGCTATTTATATGGGAATGAAGAATGACCTGGCTTTTATTCTGGATATGAATCTTTATCTATATGAACATCAATCCACAATAAATCCGAACATTCCGCTTCGGGATTTATTTTATATTGCAGCAGAATACCAGAGGCTTGTAGATAAGAAATCCCTATATTCTTCTGCATTACAGAAAATTCCCAATCCCCATTTTATTGTATTTTATAACGGAAGCATGCCGATAGAGGATTGTTGTACCAGACGGCTGTCAGATGCGTTTTATCATGCAACAGACAATCCATCTTTGGAGCTTGTTGTTACCACATTTAATGTGAATGTGGGGCACAACACGGAGTTAATGTCCCGGTGCCAGATATTGAGGGAATATTCCATTTATGTCGCAAAAGTGCGTGTTTTTACGGAACAGATGCCAGTAGATGCTGCTGTACAAAAAGCAGTTGCAGAATGCATCCATGAAAATATTCTGGCAGATTTCCTTAGGAAAAATCAGGCGGAGGTAATTGCTATGAGTATATTTGAATATGACAAAGAGGAAGAGGAAAAGAAATTAAGGAAAGCAGAATTTGAGGCAGGAGTCGAGCATGGAATAGAGCAGAGTTTAGTTTCACTTGTAATAAAGAAAATGAAAAAAGGAAAATCTGTAGAAGAAATTGCGGATATGCTAGAAGAAACTCCAGAAAAAATTCAAAATATATATGAACTGGCAAGAGATATGGCACCAGACTATGATGTAGAGAAAATCTGTGGACAATTGACAAGATAAAAAGATAAAACTGTAAGTTTTTTTCTAGGGGAAAAGAAAAGCAGTTATATAGTTTCATAAAAAGTGCACAGGAATTCGTTCCTGTGCACTTTTTAACAATTTTACTCATGCACGAAAACCGTAGTCGGTATACATTTCTTCGCAGTATTTGCAGCGATAGGTTTCTTCTTTTTCATCTGTGAGCAGGAAAATCTGGTCTAATTCCTGTTCGATGGAAGTAATGCAGCGTGGGTTCTTGCAACGGATTACATTTTTTACCTGCTTTGGAAGATGCAGTTCCTTTTTCTCAACGATTTTATCGCCTTTGATAATATTTACGGTAATATTGTGGTCGATAAAACCTAAGATATCTAAGTCTAAGGCATCAATCGGGCATTCGACTTTGATGATGTCTTTTTTTCCCATTTTATTGCTTTTGGCATTCTTGATAATGGCAACGGTACAGTCTAACTTGTCCAGCTTTAAATTGTGATAGATAGAAAGGCTCATACCGGCTTTGATATGGTCGAGAACGAAACCTTCATGAATTCCACTGATATTTAACATATTGATTACCTCCATTTTAATAGTGTAAGAATTAGAGCCATTCGCACATAGACACCGTACTGTGCCTGACGGAAATAAGCAGCTCTTGGGTCATCATCTACTTCTACGGATATTTCATTGACACGAGGAAGTGGATGAAGAACATACATATCGTCCTTGGCAAGCTTCATTTTTTCCTTGTCTAATATGTAATAGTTTTTCAGACGGACATAATCTTCTTCATTGAAGAAACGTTCCTTCTGCACTCTGGTCATATAAAGAATATCAAGTTTTGGCATTGCATCATCCAGTCTTGTTACTTCTTCAAACGGAATATTATTTTTTACCAGAACGTCTTCGCGGATATAGTCCGGAATTTTAAGTTCTTCCGGAGAAATAAGAACGAAGCGGATTCCGGGATAACGAATCAGTGCATTAATCAGAGAGTGCACGGTCCGGCCGAATTTTAAATCACCGCATAAACCGATTGTCATATTGTCTAATTTCCCTTTTAAAGAACGAATGGTTAATAAATCAGTTAATGTCTGGGTTGGATGTTGATGACCGCCATCACCGGCGTTGATTACTGGAATAGAAGATTTCTGGGAAGCTACGAGAGGCGCACCTTCCTTTGGATGACGCATGGCACATATATCTGCGTAACAGGAAATGATTCGGATAGTATCGGAAACACTTTCGCCTTTTGCTGCGGATGAACTGTCTGCACTGGCAAAACCAAGAACAGAACCACCAAGGTTTAACATGGCAGCTTCAAAACTAAGACGGGTACGGGTACTTGGTTCATAGAAACAGGTTGCAAGTTTCATGCCATCACAGGCATGTGCATATTTTTGTGGATTTTTTTCAATATCACCTGCTAAATCCAGCAGTTGATCCAGCTCCTCTACGGATAAATCGAGGGGACTCATTAAGTGTCGCATAAGATTCCTCCTGTATGATGTTTTTAGTAATGTCATCTAGGCATTTTTACTATCATATAATAATAAAATATAAAATTCAAGGCAAAATATAAAGACGCAATATTCTGAAATTTGAAAAATTTTTCAGTATATGATAAAGTAGGGTATCATAAGGTGATGCAAAGAGAAGGAGAGCAAAAATGATTGAGGAAAGAAACGATATGCAGATGGACTTTGATGAGGATGCCCAGTACACAGAACGCAAGAGAATACTCTTTTTCGGTCTGCCATGGACCTTTACCAAATATATCATCAAACCAAGTGTAATTACAGTAGATGCAGGCTTATTCAAAATTGAAGAAAATGACTGCTATATGTATAAGGTACAGGATGTAAAATTAACGGCAACTTTGCTGGAGCGGATGTTCGGACTTGGAACTGTAATCTGTTATACCGGAGATGTTACTACACCGGAGCTTCGGCTGACACATATCAAACATTCCAGGGAAGTAAAAAATTACATCTTAAAAGCATCCGAAATTGCAAGAATGAAACGC
The DNA here is from genome assembly GCF_003461765.1 of Roseburia sp. AF02-12. Classification (NCBI taxonomy): domain Bacteria; kingdom Bacillati; phylum Bacillota; class Clostridia; order Lachnospirales; family Lachnospiraceae; genus Roseburia; species Roseburia sp. AF02-12. The sequence goes on from NZ_QTXS01000001.1 coordinate 299,934, forward strand.
CGTACTTTAAATACGTTAGATATTGGAGCTGGCGCAGATATTGATGATTTAGACTCATAAGCGTAACAGGACATTGCAGGATTCAGGCATCGCACGGACTTAAATAAGAAGTTCCGTGCGATGCTGTTTTATGCAGGAAAGGGGATTTAAGATTTTCTCAGGGGAACAGTGGTAACACGTTCAAATAGGAGACCTGCCATCATCCAGAGAGGCGCATAGTCTAAGCGGATGACACCGTTGATATTGGTTTTGGCATTGCTGTAATCCCATGGACAGATGCCCTTTTTCTTTAAGAAGGTTCCGGTCAGATACTCACAGACAAAGATACCGGCAGAGTAAATGGAACCCCGGAAGATGGCAGGCAGCTTTCGAATGCGTTTATAAACCGGCGGAATAACCGCCGCCATACCATAAATCGGGAACATCCAGATAGAAGTATGTCCCGTCAGTTTAAAATTGTTATTGCGGATAGAATCAAGGGAGGTGAAGATAATTTCCATGCACCAGCCCGTGAGTCCGCATATCATAAAATTATTCTTCATCATAAGAAAAGTATCTCCTTTGAATTTAGAAAAATACTATGAAATTATGAAACAGGGATGGAATGCGGCTGGTAATTTTTGTGTGTAAAATAACTGGGTGTTCACGAAAGGACGAATGTATGATAAGACCTGTTAGAAGCACTTGGAATTCTGTATAAAAACAGGCAACGCTGACACATGGATGTGGCAGCGAAGCGCATATGAACATGGATGTGAATTTGCGCTGGTTGCCGGAACAAATCATAACAATATCAGAATTCTTAGTGCTTCTTGCAGGTCATTATGTTACATTCAGATTTCGTGAACATCCGGTTATTTCGGTTACACAATAAATACATTTGCAGCATCCCCCTGTTTCGTAATTTCATAAAATATCTGTAAGAAATTATGAAATCTTTCATAAATAAAAAGTGGAAAACTTGTAAAAACCCACCTGGTAGCATATAATGATAAAAGTGTATTTTTAAGGATACGTCTATGGCATATCTTAAGGATTTACTAAAGCAGGTTACATATATTTGTACACGGGGAACGATGGATTGTAAGGTGACACATATCTGCCATGATTCCAGACAGGTGGTCAGAGGAAGCATGTTTATCTGCCTTGCGGGAAGCAGAGAAGACGGGCACGATTATCTTGCTCAGGCAATTCGTAAAGGTGCAGCGGTTTGTGTAGTATCAAAGCATGTCTGGGTGGAAGGTGATGTGACAGTCATCCGGGTACGCAATACCAGTGAAGCCATGGCATGGATAGCCAGAAATTATTATGGTGCACCGGCAGAAGCCATGCAGATGATAGGAATTACCGGAACAAAAGGAAAGACCACGACTGCCTGTATGCTGTATCAGATGTTAAAGGAAGCCGGGGTAAAATGCGGACTGATCGGAACTCTTGGCGTACGAAGAAGCGATGGATTAAAAAAGCCAGGCAGCAATACGACACCGGATGCCCTGGTATTACAGAAGGAACTGCGGGAAATGGCGGATGCCGGATGCAGTTGTTGTGTGATGGAAGTATCCTCCCAGGGACTGAAGCATTACCGGGTGGAAGGAATCACCTTTGCCATTGGAATTTATACTAATCTGTCCATGGACCATATCGGACCGGGGGAGCATCGGAGTTTCCGGGAGTATGCCTGCTGTAAAAAACGGCTTTTTGAGCGTAGCCGGATGATTTGTATCAATGCAGATGATAAATATCATGGTTTTATGACAGCGGATCTTTCGGCTCCGGTTTATACTTATGGAATCGAACAACCCTGTGATATAAGAGCAGAGCATATCCTATATGAAAGAAGCAGTCGTGGATTAAATGTCACATATCAGACAACCGGGTGGATAAAGGATGAAATCGTATTAAAAATGCCCGGAACTGCCAATGTATATAATTCCCTTGCTGCCATGGAAGCAGCACATCTCCTTGGAATTTCCCCGGAGACGATAAGGAAAACCTTAAGAAATGTTTCAGTAAAAGGAAGAATTGAAGAAGTAAGAATTTCAGATAAATTTGATGTAGTCATTGATTATGCCCATAATGCGGCAAGTCTGGAATCACTGATAAAGACATTGCGGCAGTATCAGCCCAAGCGTCTGGTATTATTGTTTGGCTGCGGTGGAAACCGTTCTCCGCTGCGGAGGTTTCAGATGGGGGAGACAGCAGGAAGACTTTCGGATGTCACGATATTGACATCGGATAATCCAAGATATGAAAAGCCGGAGGCAATCCTTTCTGACATCGAACAGGGAATGAAGAGAACGAAAGGAAAGTATAAAATTATCCCGGATAGAAGAGAAGCCATTTCTTATGCTGTTTCCCAGGCACAGGAGGGCGATTTGATTGTAGTGGCAGGAAAAGGTCATGAAGAGTATCAGGAGATAGAAGGACATTTTTATCCGATGAACGAACGGGAAATGATAGAGAACAGTAGATGAGGTGAATCTATGGCAAAATATGCCAATATCATAATTGATATTTCTCATGAAAAATTAGATAAAACCTTTCAGTATCGGATTCCCCCGGAAATGAAGGATGAGATAACGGAAGGAATGCAGGTCATTGTTCCCTTTGGAAACCGGACGATAAAGGGCTATGTGTTAGAACTGACAGATAAAGCAGAATTTGACACGGCAAAATTAAAGGACATTAAAGCCGTTGATAACAATGCCATGCAGATTGAATCACAGTTCATTGCCCTGGCAGCGTGGATGCGTAAAAATTATGGCGGAACCATGAACCAGGCATTAAAGACAGTGATTCCGATTAAAGAGAAAGCAAAGGAAAAAAAGAGCCGTCTGGTGCGTCTTGTACTTCCTTTTAACGAGGCGGCAAGCCTTTTGGAAGAACTGAAAAGAAAGCATAGAACTGCCCGGGCAAGACTGTTAGAAGCACTGTTAGAAGAAACTGTCTTAAGTTATGATGTAATAACCAAAAAGCTTCATATTACGGCAGATGTCATCAAAGCAATGGTGCAGCAGGGAGTTATAACGGTAGAAGAAGTGCGGACTTACCGTAATCCTGTCCGTACACAGGAGATGGGAGCCTATACCCTGACCTTAAATGCAATGCAGCAAAAAGTGGTGGATGCAGTGATAGAAAATGCCAGAACAGAAAAGAAGCCGTGCCTCATTCACGGAGTGACCGGAAGCGGTAAGACAGAAGTCTACATGGAACTGATTGCAGAAGCTGCCGGCAGGGGAAAGCAGTCCATCGTATTAATTCCGGAGATTGCACTGACCTATCAGACGGTGATGCGGTTTTACCATAGGTTTGGCGACCGGGTTTCCATTATGAATTCGAAACTGTCACCGGGAGAGCGTTCCGACCAGTTTGAGCGGGCAAAAAAAGGTGAAATTGATGTTATGATTGGCCCTCGTTCTGCTTTGTTCACACCTTTTTCAAATCTTGGGTATATTATAATAGATGAAGAGCATGAGGGCACTTATAAAAGTGAGACGATACCAAGGTATCATGCAAGGGAAACCGCAATAGAGCGGGCGAGAATGTCCGGTGCCACCGTGATTTTAGGCTCGGCGACCCCTTCCATAGAAAGCTTTTATCATGCGAAAAAGGGTGACTATTTACTCCTTTCCATGGATAAGCGGGTGAAGGAAAAGCCACTGCCGGAATGTGAAATTGTGGACTTAAGAGAAGAATTAAAGGCAAGAAACTTTTCGATTTTAAGCAGAAGCCTTCATAAAAAAATAGAGCAGCGGTTATTGCGGAAAGAACAGGTTATGCTATTTATTAACCGCAGGGGAATGGCAGGCTTTGTATCCTGCCGTGCCTGTGGTCATGTAATGAAATGTCCCCACTGTGATGTGTCATTGCATGCACATAATAATGGAAAACTGATATGTCACTATTGTGGTTATGAGCAAAATCATGTTAAGATATGTCCGAGCTGTGGTTCAAAATATATCAGTGGTTTTAAAGCCGGAACCCAGAAAATAGAGGAACTGGTAAAAAAAGAATTTCCTGAGGCAAGGATTCTTCGGATGGATTTTGATACCACAAGAAGCAAAGACAGCTACGAGAAAATTCTCTCCGCATTTGCCAATCAGGAAGCAGATATCCTGATTGGAACCCAGATGATTGTAAAAGGACATGATTTTCCAAATGTAACATTGGTAGGAGTGCTGGCGGCAGATTTGTCGCTGTATGTATCCGATTATCATGCCGCAGAGAGAACTTTTCAGCTTCTGACCCAGGCAGCCGGAAGGGCAGGACGAGGTGAGAAACCGGGAGAGGTTATTATCCAGACTTATAATCCGGAGCACTACAGCGTCATCTGTGCAAAGAATCAGGATTATAACCAGTTCTATGAAGAGGAAATTTTCTACCGGCAGGCAATGCGTTATCCGCCGGTATGGCATATGCTGGTTGTGCTTTGTGCATCAAAAGAAGAAGCAGAAGCCTATGCATGTGCAAAAGAGCTTGCAGATACCATGGAAAAAGTGCAGGCTGATAAAAAGCTTCAGATGATTGGACCAGCAGATGCAGCAGTAGCCAAGGTAAATGACATTTATAAAAAAGTACTTTATTTCAAACACCCGGATTATGGTGTGTTGATTCAGATAAAAGATAAAGTAGAACAGCTTATGGAAGAAAAACAGGGAGTAAGAAACGTATCGGTGCAATTTGATTTTGACCCGGTAAATGGCTTTTAGAGAAAGAAATTTAAGGAGGAAGTAAAAATGGCATTAAGACAGATTCGGACAGTAGGAGATCCGGTATTGACAAAGACCTGTAAAGAAATTAAAGAGATAACACCAAAGATTTTAGAACTGGCAGATGATATGTTAGAAACCATGTATGAAGCCAATGGTGTGGGACTTGCCGCACCGCAGGTTGGAATCTTAAAGAGAATGGTAGTTATTGATATCGGAGATGGCCCGATTCTTATGATTAATCCTGAGATTATTGAGACCTCCGGAACCCAGACAGGGGATGAAGGCTGCTTAAGTCTTCCGGGTAAGGCAGGAACGGTTACAAGACCCAATTATGTAAAAGCCCGTGCATTTAATGAAGATGGTGATGAATATGAGATTGAGGGAACAGAGCTTTTAGCAAGAGCAATCTGTCATGAATTAGACCATCTGGATGGACATATGTATATGGAAAAAGTAGAGGGCGAGCTTCATGATGTAGTCTATGAGGAGGGTTAGAAATGAAAGTAATATTTATGGGAACACCGGATTTTGCGGTGGGTACATTAGAGGCAATTGTGGCAGCAGGTCATGAAGTAGTGCTTGCGGTAACACAGCCGGATAAACCCAAGGGAAGAGGAAAGAGCATGCAGTATCCGCCGGTAAAGGAAGCTGCAATCGCCTATGGAATTGAAGTGTATCAGCCGGAGCGGGTACGCCGTTCAGAATGCATAGAATATCTGGCAAAATATCAGCCGGACATCATTGTGGTAGCAGCCTTTGGACAGATACTTCCAAAAGAAATTTTAGAGATGCCAAAATATGGCTGTATCAATGTCCATGCATCCCTGCTTCCAAAATACCGTGGGGCTGCACCAATCCAGTGGGCAGTAATCAATGGAGAGAAGGCTTCCGGCGTAACGATTATGCGTATGGATGAAGGCCTGGATACCGGAGATATGATAGCATCTGTGGCTGTGGAACTGGATGCACAGGAGACCGGTGGCAGCCTTTTTGATAAATTGCAGGATGCCGGGGCACGATTATGTGTAGAAACCATGAAATCCATTGAAGATGGTACAGCAGTGTATACACCACAGGATAATGAGATTGCAACGCATACCAAAATGATTCAGAAGTCATTGGGAAAGATTAACTGGTCTTTATCTGCAGTGCAGATTGAGAGGCTGATTCGTGGACTGAATCCATGGCCGAGTGCCTATACTTACCTTTCCGGCAAGACATTGAAAATCTGGAAGGCAACGGTACATCCGGGCAATACGGATGCTGCACCGGGAACAGTGGTAAAGGCAGATAAACAGAGCCTTGTCATACAGACAGGCGTTGACCGCCTTTCGCTGGAAGAAGTGCAGTTAGAAGGAAAAAAACGTATGCCGGTTGCTGATTTCTTACGTGGATTTACAATCGGAAACGGAACGGTGCTTGGAACAAAACAGCAATAAAAAGGAGGAATTCATATGCCATATTATTATTGGTGGGACCCGACTTATTTCTTGGTAATTATTGGTGCAGTAATCTGTCTTCTGGCATCTGCCCATGTAAACAATACGTTTAAAAAATATTCAAAATACAGCAGTATGTCCGGAATGACAGGGGCACAGGCGGCACAGAGAATCTTAAATGCAGCAGGCATTTATGATGTGGAAATCCGCCATATTTCCGGAAACCTTACCGACCATTATGACCCGAGAAATAAGACCTTAAGTCTTTCAGACAGTGTCTATGGTTCGACATCTGTTGCAGCGGTTGGTGTAGCAGCCCATGAGTGTGGACATGCTATCCAGCATCAGAAGAATTATGTACCGCTTACCATTCGTGGTGCCATTGTTCCGGTAGCCAATATCGGTTCTACGCTGGCATGGCCGCTGATTCTGATTGGATTATTTATCAGCAGCCGCAGTGGTCAGGCATTGATTACAGCAGGAATCATCTGCTTTTCACTGGCAGTATTATTTCAGATTGTAACACTTCCGGTAGAATTTAATGCATCGAGAAGAGCAGTAAGAATCCTTGGAGAGACAGGAATCTTAGGAGAACAGGAACTGGGCTATACGAGAAAAGTTTTAGGAGCTGCAGCGTTAACTTATGTAGCGGGAGCAGCTTCAGCGATTCTTCAGTTACTGCGTCTGATTTTATTATTTGGAGGACGACGGGATGACTGATTCGGTGAACAGCCGGGAACTGGTGCTTGCAATTTTGCTGGCGGTAACAAAGGATGGCATATACAGTCATGTGGCGATTTCTGATGTACTGACCAAATATCAGTATCTTGAGAAACAGGAGCGCAGCTTTATTACCAGAGTCAGCGAGGGCACATTGGAGCGCATGCTGGAACTTGATTATATTATCAATCAGTTTTCCAGTGTGAAGGTGAATAAAATGAAGCCGGTAATCCGTTGTATTATCCGGAGTGCCGTCTATGAAATGAAATATATGGACAGTGTTCCGGTATCGGCTTCCTGCAACGAAGCAGTAAAGCTTGCAAAGAAAAAAGGCTTTGGAAAGCTTTCCGGATTTGTCAATGGAGTGCTTCGGAATATCGGAAGAAATCTTGATAAGATTGCATACCCGGATAAGAAAAAAGCTTATAAACAGTATTTATCCGTAACCTGTTCCATCCCGGAATGGATGATTACGCTCTGGGAGAAAAATTATTCTCTGGAACGGATTGAAAAGATAGCAGAAGCATTTTTGAAAGAAGAACCACTGACCATAAGATGTAATCTTACGAAGATTACACCAGAAAGCTTGATGAAGCGTTTAAAAAATCGTGGTATGGAAGTGAACATAGATGAAAAACTTCCTTATGCATTGCATGTAAGAGGTGTGGATTATCTTGGCAGCATTCCGGAATTTGCGGAAGGACTTTTTTATGTGCAGGATTTAAGCTCCATGAAGGTGGCTGAGGCGGCAGAGGTAAAAGAAAATGATACCGTCATTGATGTGTGTGGAGCACCCGGTGGAAAGAGTATACATATTGCACAGCTGCTTTCCGGCAGTGGAAGGGTCATCACCAGGGATGTTAGTGAGTATAAGGTCTCTTTGATAGAAGAGAATATCAGACGTCATCAGGTGACCAATATGACAGCCGAGCAGTGGGATGCCCGTGTATCAGATAAAGGCAGTATCGGCAAAGCAGATGTAGTTATTGCCGATTTACCATGTTCCGGACTGGGTGTGCTCCGGAAGAAACCGGATATCAAATACCGGATGCAGCCGGAAGATATCAAGTCACTGATCGTATTACAGCGAGAGATTTTATCCACGGTTCATCAGTATGTGAAGCCGGGTGGCAGAATGATTTACAGTACCTGCACCATTGATGCGGGAGAGAATGAAGAAAATGTTGCGTGGTTTATGGCAAATCATAAAGAATTTGAAGTAGAAAGCATGGAACAGATTCTGCCGGATGAATTAGGCAGTGACGGATTTTTCATTGCCAGATTAAGGAAACAGAATGTATGATAGAAAAAGTTGATGTAAAATCCTTGAATTTAAAAGAATTAGAAGAATTTCTTTTGTCTCTGGGAGAGAAGAAATTCCGGGCAAAGCAGATATATGAATGGATGCACATCCATCATGTCACCTCCTTTGATGAAATGACAAATCTTTCGAAGAATTTAAGGGAGACATTAAAAGAAAAAGCAGACCTTGTGGTATTAGAAGAAGAACTGGTACAGATTTCGAAGATTGACGGAACGAGAAAGTACTTATTTGCATTGGCAGATGGGAATATGATAGAAAGTGTGCTGATGAAATATAAGCATGGCAATTCCGTATGTGTTTCTTCCCAGGTGGGCTGCCGTATGGGCTGCCGGTTCTGTGCATCAACACTGGACGGACTGGTGCGTAATCTGACACCATCGGAAATCTTAGAGCAGATATACCGGATTCAGGAGAGCATCGGAGAACGTATTTCCAATGTGGTAGTCATGGGAAGCGGAGAACCTATGGATAATTATGATAATATTGTAAAATTCATTGAGCTTCTGACGGATGAACATGGACTTCATATCAGCCAGAGAAATCTTACGGTATCGACCTGTGGACTGGTGCCACGGATGAAGCAACTCGCTGATTTGAAGCTTCAGATTACACTGGCACTTTCCCTGCATGCATCCTCACAGGAAAAGAGGAGAGAGCTGATGCCGGTTGCCAACAGTTATGAGCTTTCCGAGGTCTTAGATGCCTGCAGATATTATTTTGACAAGACCGGACGAAGAATCACTTTCGAGTACAGTCTGGTGGGCGGCGTCAATGATACGGATGAGGATGCAGAGCGGCTGGTTAAGCTGGTTTCCGGCATGAACTGCCACATTAATCTGATTCCGGTAAATCCCATTAAAGAGCGGGATTATGTGCAGTCAGACCATGAGGAAATCCTCAAATTTAAAAATAAACTTGAAAAAAACGGAATTAATGTTACTATTAGAAGGGAAATGGGCAGAGATATTGATGGTGCCTGTGGACAGTTAAGAAAGAAATTTTTAGAAAGGTAGGTGGACTATCATGAAGACTTTTTCAATTACAGATATCGGACAAAAGCGCAGCTCCAATCAGGACTATGTCTTTTCCTCTGAGCAGCCGATTGGTAATCTGCCAAATCTTTTCATTGTTGCAGATGGAATGGGAGGACATAAAGCGGGAGATTATGCTTCCAGATATACGGTAGAGACATTGGAGAAGCTGATTCGTGAGTCGACATTGTCAGAGCCGGCTGCAATTATTGAGTCTGCAGTAAAGCAGGCAAATACCATGCTGTTAGAGGAAGCGAATCACCATGAGGAAATGAAGGGAATGGGAACTACTCTGGTAATTTGTACCATTCATGACAACGTGCTTACGGTTGCCAATGTGGGAGACAGCAGACTATATGTAGTAAATCAGGAAATCAGGCAGATTACAAAAGACCATTCGCTAGTGGAAGAAATGGTGCGGATGGGTGAGATGGACAAAGAAACGGCCCGGAATCACCGTGATAAGAATATTATTACAAGGGCAATTGGAGCAGTCCCGGAAGTGGATGTGGATTTCTTTGAGATTAATCTGGATCCGGAAGATGAAATACTTATGTGTACCGATGGATTAACCAACATGGTAGAGGATGCAGATATCAGAAATATCATGCTCAGTCAGCGTGATATTGCAGAACAAGCAGAAAGACTGGTAAAGACTGCCAATGAAAATGGCGGTAAAGATAACATTACAGTAATTGTAATAAAACCATTTTCGGATGAGGTGAAGATATGTTAACAGAGGGAATGTTTATCGCAGAACGTTATGAAATTATTGGGAAAATAGGCGCAGGCGGAATGTCTGATGTTTATAAGGCAAAGGATCATGTCTTAGGACGTTTTGTGGCAATTAAGGTTTTAAAGCAGGAATTCAGTGAAGATGTTAATTTTGTGACAAAGTTCCGTACAGAGGCACAGTCAGCAGCAGGATTAGAGCATCCAAACATCGTAAATATCTATGATGTCGGAAGCGAAAACGGCATGCATTATATTGTCATGGAGTATGTGGATGGAATCACATTAAAGACATATATTGAGAAGAAAGGCAAACTGACTTACAAAGAAGCAGTCAGCATTGCCATTCAGGTAGGCAGAGGTATTGAGGCTGCACACAATAAGAATATCGTGCACCGTGATATCAAGCCGCAGAATATTATTATTTCCACAGAAGGAAAAGTAAAGGTAACCGATTTTGGAATTGCCCGTGCAGCAACTTCCAACACCATTAATTCTGATGTTATGGGTTCCGTACATTATTCTTCTCCGGAGCAGGCAAGAAACGGTTTCGTAGATGGCAAGAGTGATATTTATTCTCTTGGAATTGTCATGTATGAAATGGTAACCGGAAGAGTTCCTTTTGATGGAGATACTACCGTTGCAGTAGCAATCCAGCATTTACAGGAAGAAATGGTTCCACCAACCGCGTATACACCGGACCTTCCAATCAGCTTGGAGAAGATTATTTTAAAATGTACACAGAAGAACCCGGACCGCCGTTATGAGAATATGGGCGAACTGTTGATTGATTTAAAGAAATGTCTGATTAGTCCGAATGAAGATTTTGTTACCATGGTTCCACTTGGCAGCAATGATAAGACAAGAGTCATCGGACAGGATGAATTAGAGCAGATCCGGGAAGGCTCCGGAAAAGTTTCCTATGATGAAGAGGAAGAAGCAGGAGAGGAAGAAGAACCGGATGAGGATGAATTAACAGAGGATGAGGAGAAGGAGAATGGAATTCTCAATCCGAAGATGGAAAAAGCAGTTACTATTATGGGAATTGTCGCTGCAGTTATCATCGTAGGAATCGTCATTTGCCTGGTTGGTAATATCCTTGGAATTTTCCGATTTGGCGGCAACAAGAAAAATGATACCGAGACAGAGATTGCAACAGAAACCGAAACAGACACCGAAGATAAAATCGAAATGATTGATTTGCGTGGTCTTACTTTTGAAGAAGCACAGAATGAAATCAAAGATAAGAAGCTTGATATCAAGTTAGAAGAAGGCGAGGAGATTTCCTCTGATGATTATGAGGAAGGACAGATTGCCGAGCAGAGTGTGAAGAAGGGTGAATCTGTAAAGGCTGGCGATACCGTTACTGTCCGTATCAGCAGCGGAGCAGGAGATGTTCCGATTCCTGACGTAGCCGGTTATAAGTCTTCGGAAGCACAGAAAAAATTAGAGGATATGGGCTTTAAGGTAAGCACGGATTATGATTACAGCGATACCGTACAGCAGGATTATGTTATCAAGACTACACCGGATATCGGAACCAATGCGAAGAAGGGTGATACCATTACCCTGATTTTGAGCCGTGGTATTGAAAGCGTACAGGTACCGGATGTCAGAGGACACTCAGAAACTGATGCGAAAAATGAATTAACCGGTGCAGGCTTAAATGTTACAACCAAGACCGATTACAGTGATGATGTGGCAGAAGGCCTTGTTATCAGTCAGGATCCGGTAAATGGCAAATTTGTTGACCGTGGAACAACCGTTACCCTGACCATCAGTTTAGGCAAGAAGACCACATACTATTCTTATAAGAGTGATACATTAGCAGTACCGCAGGATGGCAAGAATTATACCGGCGGAACCGTTACACTGAAAGGTTCTGATGGAAGTACCCTCTGGACAACAACCTTCGAGGGAACAACACCTGGTTCTGTGAATGTAGATAATATTAAAAATATGAGCAGCGGTACCCTTGAGGTTGACTGGACATATACCAACGAAGATGGTACAACAGGAACCAATGTGGTATCGACCTCTGTAAACTTTACTGAAAAATAAGGATGCACATGCAGGGAAAAATAGTCAAAGGAATTTCCGGATTCTACTACGTTCATGTAGTGGAATCCGGAATTTATGAATGTAAGGCAAAAGGAATATTCCGCCAGCAGAAGATGAAACCGCTGGTGGGAGATGATGTAGAGATTGATATTATTTCAGAAGAAAAGAAGACCGGAAATGTCGCAGCAATTCTTCCTAGAAAAAATGCACTGATTCGTCCGGCAGTTGCCAATGTAGACCAGGCTCTTTTGATTTTTGCGGCGGCAAGTCCCAATCCGAATTTTAATCTTTTAGACCGCTTTCTGGTGATGATGGGACGGCAGGATGTTCCGGTAATCCTTTGTTTTAATAAGTGTGATTTGATTACTGAAGAACAAAAACAGGAGATTGCATCTATTTATGAAGCAAGCGGCTGCAAGATACTCTTTGTCAGTGCAAAAAAGGAACTGGGACTGAAAGAACTTCAGAAAATATTAGAAGGAAAGACTACAACGGTAGCAGGACCTTCCGGAGTGGGAAAATCTTCACTTATTAATCTTTTAGCACCGGAAGCCTGTATGGAAACCGGTGAAATCAGTAAGAAGATAGAGCGCGGCCGGCATACCACAAGACATGCAGAACTGATTCAGCTTAAGGGCGATGGTTATATCATGGATACACCGGGATTTAGTTCTCTTTATCTTCCGGAAATGGAGAAGGAAGAATTGCAGGATTGTTATCCGGAGTTTGCAGCCTTTGAACCGTATTGCAGATTTCAGGGCTGTTCCCATATCAGTGAGCCGGACTGCGGAGTCAAAGAAGCTTTATCAGAAGGAAAGATTCATCCGGTGCGTTATGAGAATTACTGCCAGCTTTATGGAGAATTAAAGGACAGAAAGAAGTATTAAATAATTAGAGTATCGAAAGAGATAGAAAATAGGATATCGAAAATAAAGTACAGCCAAATAAGATACGAAAGAAATATCAGATACAGAAAGGAATCAGACGATGAATTGTTTATCCCCATCTATTTTATCAGCAGATTTTAGTAAATTAGGAGAAGAGATTAAGACGGTAGATGAAGCCGGGGCGCAGTACATTCATATCGATGTAATGGATGGAAGCTTTGTGCCAAGCATTTCTTTTGGAATGCCGGTAATCCGCTCCATTCGAAAATGCACCGATAAAATATTTGATGTTCATCTGATGATTGATGAGCCAATCCGTTATATTGATGAGCTGGTAGACTGTGGAGCCGATTTGATTACGGTGCATGCAGAAAGCTGTAAGCATTTAGACCGGACCATTGAAGCTATTAAGGAACGTGGCATCATTGCAGGAGTAGCATTAAATCCTGCTACACCATTAACTGCCATTGAACATATTTTAGAAAAAGTGGATATGGTATTAATCATGACAGTAAATCCGGGCTTTGGCGGACAGAAGCTGATTCCTTATACTATCGATAAAGTGCGTCAGTTAAAGAAAATGGTGCAGGAGCGTCAGTTAAAGATTGATATTGAAGTAGATGGCGGCGTAAACCTTTCCAATGTTGAAACATTGATGGATGCAGGAGCAAATATTATTGTTGCCGGAAGCGCAGTTTTTGGCGGAGATGCGGAAGAGAACACCAGATGTTTCTTAAATCTCATTAATGGTGGTAAATAAGATGAAAACATTGATTATCAATGGCGGAACCATAGAGGATGCATTTGCATTAAGTTATATAGAGCGGGTAAAACCGGATTGTATCTTAGCAGCAGACCGTGGCATGGAATTCTGTTACCGCAATCAGATAAAACCGGATGTCATATTAGGAGATTATGATTCGGCAGACAAAACCATATTGGAAGCATTTCGACGGCAAAGCGGCATTGAGTGGCACCAGTATCAGCCGGAGAAGGATTATACCGATTCTGAAATTGCCATCGGAAAAGCTATGGAGCGAAACAGCAGCGAAATCCATATATTAGGTGGCACCGGTACAAGGCTTGACCATGTGTTAGGCAATATACAGCTTCTGATGCAGCCGCTGGCAAAAGATATTCCGTGTTTTCTCATAGATTCCCATAACCGGATTCGTCTGTTGAAAGAGCGCGCGGTTCTTCAAAAGAGTCAGCAGTTCGGAAAGTATGTATCCTTACTTCCTCTTACAACAGAAGTAACCGGAGTAACATTGACCGGAATGAAATATCCTCTGCAGGATGCAGCATTTACCAGCGATAATACACTGGGTGTCAGTAATGAAATTGCAGCGGATGAAGCGGTGATAGATTTAAAAAACGGAATATTGATTATGATTGAATCAAGAGACTGATTCTTAAGAGACTGAATTCTGTAAGACGGAAGGAGGTCTCTTTTTTGTTATTAAGCTTCTTCAGGCATGAGAACGAAGGAGTAAATAACTTTTTTTGTTTAGTAGAATAGTGGCACAGTCTGTCCGCCACCAATACATTATAAAGTCTGCTAGGAGCACTTGGAATTTCGTCCGACAACAGGCAACGCTGGCACAGGGAAGTGCCAGCGAGGCGCATTTGAACATGGATGTGAATATACGCCGGTTGCCGGAACTGATGAAAGATGCTATAGAAATTCTTAGTGCTCCGGCAGGCTTTATACCTGTATTGGTGGTGGACAGATTGTGCTGCTATTTTATTAAATGCAAAGAAAGGTATTTTCTATATCTTTTTGCTTGACAAATCAAAAAAATATAGTACAATACAATTCATAGTAAATAAATAGGAAAAGGATGAAAAGAAAAAATGAACAGAAGTGTAAGAACAAAAATAACAGCACTTGGTCTTTGCGTAACATTAATGTTTACAGCACTGACAGGATGTGGAAATAAGGATACAAAGGAGACCTTAAGCACGGAGCAGCAGTCTGTGACAGAGGTAATTGAGAGTACAGAAAATGTGACAGAAGCAGGAAATGATGTGACAGAGGGAGCCAGTGAAGAGAATCCGGTTACTTTTACGGATGCACTGGGAAGAGATGTAACCGTAACTTCCCATGACCGTGTGGCAGCCATGATTGGAAGCTTTGCAGATGTCTGGTTATTATCCGGTGGTGAACTGGTGGCAACAGCCAATGATTCCTGGGAGTCATTAGACCTTGACTTAGGAGATGATGTGGTAAATCTTGGAAGTATTCAGGAGCCAAATACAGAAGCATTACTTGCCACACAGCCGGATCTTGTAATTGCAAGCACCAATACTACTTCTAATGTGGAGATGGAAAATATGCTGACAGAAGCAGGCGTTACAGTAGCATATTTTGATGTATCTGATTTTGACGCATATCTTCAGATGTTAGACATTTGCACAGATATTACCGGAAGAAAAGATTTATATGAGAAAAACGGACTTGAGGTTCAGAAACAGATTGAAGAAATCAAGGCAAGGGTAGATGATTCCCATCCAAGCGTATTATTTTTACGTGCAGCAGCAAGTGGTGTAAAAGCCAAAGGAAGTGAAGGCAGCGTAGGTGGTGAGCTGTTAAAGGATTTGGGATGTGTGAATATTGCAGACAGCGACAGCGGATTATTGGATAATCTGAGCCTTGAAGCAATCGTAACCGCAGATCCGGATTATATTTTCGTGACTACACAGGGAACCGATACAGATGCGGCACTGGAAAATGTGCAGGAAACATTAATTAACAGTCCGGTATGGAGCAGTCTTACTGCAGTGAAAGAGAATCACTATTATGTACTGGATAAACGGCTTTACAACCTGAAACCAAATGCCCGCTGGGGAGAAGCGTATAAAGAACTGGCAGACATTTTATATCAGGAAAACTAAGACGCAGAAACTTAAGTGACAGAGTATAGGCAATAAAGGAGAAGCGGGATGGGATATTTTCCATTTTTTGTGGAACTAAAAGGAAAAAGAGGACTGATTGTCGGTGGCGGTATTGTAGCAGAACGCAAGGTAAGAAAGCTGCTGCCTTATGAACCGGAACTTCTGGTTGTTGCACCAAAGATTGATGATGAAATCTGGAAACTTTCCGAAGAAATAAAAGAGAAAAGAAAAAAGAACGAAGATACGTCGGAACTTATTTTATCCGAGCGGGATTTTGAAACTACAGATCTGGAAAAAATGGATTTTGTTATTGCGGCAACCTCGGATGAAGCATTGAATGCAAGGATAGCAAAGCTTTGTGAAGAGAGGAATATTCTGGTAAATGTTGTAGATGATAAGGAAAAATGTGGATTCCTGTTCCCGTCGCTGATTCGGGAAGGAAAACTCAGTATCGGCATTTCTACCGAAGGAGCAAGTCCAAGAGTAGCAACCACGTTCCGTGCCCGGTTAAGCGCAGACATCCCGGAGCGGATGGAAGAAATCCTGGATTATCTTGAAAAGATTCGTCCTTTTGCAAAAATGGCAATCGAAGATGACAAAAAGAGAGCTGCTTTTCTGATGGATTTAGCGGATGTGTGTATGGAAAAAGGACGTCCCCTGACAGAAACTGAATGTGAAATTTTACTGGAAAATTATCAAAGCAAAACCCTAAAAGAAGCATTTGCAGATAAAGAAGCACTTTCGGGTAAGGAGGCACAATCCGGAAAAGAAGCTTGTCCGGTCAGGAAAGTATCCCCAGGAAAGGTGGTTCTGGTGGGAGCCGGTTGTCTGTCCTATGAATACATAACACTGCGCGGCATGCAGGAAATCAGAAAAGCACAGGTGCTGATTTATGATGCGTTAATTGATACAAGGCTTCTTGATTTTACCATTGAAAACTGTGAAAAAATCTGTGTAGGAAAACGCAGTGGCAGACACAGCATGAAGCAGGAAGAGATTAATATGCTGCTGATAGAGAAGGCAAAAGAAGGTGTGCATGTTGTAAGGTTAAAAGGCGGTGACCCATTTGTCTTTGGCAGAGGAAATGAAGAAGTAGACGCACTGACGGAGGAAGGCATTGAAACAGAAGTAATTCCCGGCATTTCCTCCTGCATTGCAGTGCCGGAGCTTGCCGGAATTCCGGTGACGGAGCGGAAGGTCAGCCGGAGCTTTCATGTAATGACCGGGCATTTTGCCGGAGATGAGGAATCATTAAAAGATGAGATTCACAAAATGGCTGCCATGGATGGAACCTGTGTCTTTCTGATGGGATACACAAGACTTGCGGAGATTGTAAGAGAATTACAAAACGGCGGTGCAGAGGCAGAGACACCGGTAGCAGTAATTTATGGAACTTCTGATGGAAGCAGCCGGGCAGCCTATGGAACACTTCTTACCATCGAAAAAGAAGTGCAGGAGAAACAGATTCCAATGCCGGCAGTGATTGTGGTAGGAGATACCGTCCGTTTACCGGAGTAAGAAAAAGAAAAAAATTCAGGACTTTTCGGAAAAACGAGGTCCTGAAAAAAAATTTCTTACATTTCCTATTGACCATATATGAATTATAGGGTATTATGGTAAATAGTTACAGGAAAGGAGAAAAAAGGAAATGGCGAAAATAGCACAATCTCTGACAGAATTAGTTGGTAATACACCAATACTGGAACTGAAAAATTACGAAGAAGCAAAGCATCTTCCGGCACACCTTTTAGCAAAGCTTGAGTATTTTAATCCATTGGGCAGCGTAAAAGACCGTGTGGCAGAAGCAATGATAGAACAGGGAATAAAAGATGGGCTGATTAATGACAAGACCGTTATTATAGAGCCGACCAGTGGCAATACCGGAATCGGGCTGGCATTTGTATGTGCGGCAAAGAAGCTGCATCTGATTTTAACCATGCCGGATACCATGAGTGTTGAGCGAAGAAAGATTGTAACAGCACTGGGAGCAGAAGTGGTACTGACCCAGGGACGGCTTGGCATGTGGGGCGCAATTGAGAAGGCAGCCCAGTTAAAAGAAGAATATGGAAATGCATTTATTCCGCAACAGTTTGAAAATCCGGTCAATCCAAAAATCCATGAGCTTACTACCGCAGAGGAAATCTGGCGGGATACGGATGGCAGGATAGACATCTTTGTAGCTTCTGTAGGAACCGGTGGAACACTGACCGGAACAGCAAGAGGCTTAAAGGCAAAGAAAGCAGACATTAAGATTGCGGCAGTAGAACCTGCAACTTCCGCCGTTCTTTCCGGAAAAGAACCGGGACCACATAAGATACAGGGAATTGGCGCAGGATTTATTCCAAAGGTTATGGATTTGTCACTGGTTGATGAGATTATTCCGGTAGATAATGATGTGGCATTTGATACCACAAGAGAAGTGGCAAAGACGGATGGACTCCTGATTGGAATCTCGTCCGGTGCAGTCTTACATGCAGCAGAAGAACTGGCAGGCAGACCGGAGAATAAAGATAAAAATATTGTTATCTTAATGCCGGACAGCGGAGAGCGGTATTTATCCACCTCTTTATTCGAATTATAAAATCAATGAAAAGAGATAGAAAGGAAATGTTGGGTGACATGCAGAAGAGCAGAAAACAGCAGGGAAAGAAAATTACATATCGTTACCGCATGACTGCACTTTTACTTGCAGTCATGATGTTGCTGTTCAGTGGATGTGGCAGACAAAAGAGTGATGTCATTACCATAACCAATGTTTCCTATGACCCTACCAGAGAGTTTTATGAAGCATATAATAAAATGTTCGTACAGCATTATGAAGCAGAAACCGGAAAAAAAGTGGAAGTCATCCAGTCTCATGGAGGCTCCGGCATGCAGGCACGTTCCGTAGTGGAAGGTTGTAATGCGGATGTGGTGACACTGGCACTGGCACATGACATTTCGTTGATAGAGGATACCGGATTGATTAATGAGGGCTGGATGGATCAGTTCCCGGATGAATCCGCACCATATACTTCAACCATTGTCTTTCTGGTACGAAAGGGAAATGAGAGAAATATCAAAGACTGGGATGATTTGATTCAACCGGGTGTTGAAGTAATCACGCCGGACCCGAAGAGCAGCGGCGGTGCATGCTGGAACTTTCTGGCAGCATTAAGCTATGCAAAGGAAAAGGGTTACAGTGAAGCAGAACAAAAGAAATTTTTAAAAGAACTTTATGCCAACGTTTCCGTGATGGATTCCGGAGCAAGAGGTTCCACAACCACCTTTGTGGAAAATAGAAAAGGCGATGTTCTGATTGCATGGGAAAATGAAGCCATGACAGTACTTAAGAATTATCCGGGAGAATATGAACTGATTTCTCCAACGGTCAGTATCTTAGCACAGCCCAGTGTGGCAGTGGTAGATGATAATGTAGATTTCAATGGAGCAAGAGATGTGGCAGAAGCATATTTATCTTATTTATATGAAGATGATGCGCAGCGGCTCGCCGCAGAGAATGGTTACCGTCCATCCAATCAGGAAATTTTAAAGGAATATGAAGATACCTTTGATCTGACGATGACACTTTGGAGCATTGATGATTTTGGTGGCTGGGATCAGGCATACAAAGATTATTTTGATGATGATGCCTGGTTCGATGAGATATATAACTACTAGAAGAAGAGGCAAGTATGAAAAGACGATTCCGTAAAAATAAAAAAATCAGAGTCATACCGGGATTTCATTTAACGCTTGGAATTACAGTTACAATGCTTTCACTGATTGTACTGATTCCACTGGCATCCGTAATGGTATATTCCTTAAAGTTATCTCCGTCAGAATTTTTCGGACTTCTGACCAAGTCAAATGTATTATATGCATTTGCCACCAGCATCGGATGTTCTTTCTTAGCAGCATGTATCAATGTGGTATTTGGTGTGATATTAGCCTGGACGCTGACCCGGTATGATTTTCCGGGAAAACGGATTTTAGATGGATTTATTGAACTTCCATTTGCACTGCCTACTGCAGTTGCAGGTATTACCTTATCAAAGATGTATTCTGACACCGGAGTCATCGGAAAGCCGTTAGCAGTCCTTGGAATAAAAGCAGCCTATACCCATGTGGGACTGGTCATTGCACTGGTATTTGTGGGAATTCCATTTGTTGTGCGTTCCGTTCAGCCTGTATTGGAAAAATTGGATGGACAGTATGAAGAAGCAGCTTATATCCTTGGAGCGACACCGTCGAAAACATTTTTCAAGGTAATCTTATCAGAGATGAAACCGGCAATTTTAACTGGATTTGGTCTGGCATTTGCCAGAGGAGTAGGAGAGTATGGAAGCGTTATCTATATATCCGGCAACAGTGCCAAGGAGCATACACAGGTAATTTCCTATGTTATTATGCAGAAATTAAATTATATCGATTATGCCTCTGCAACAGCAATTGCACTGGTTATGTTAATCATATCATTCCTTATTTTATTTGCAGTAAATATCATTCAGATGAAGCAGGCGCAACGCACGAATCAGTTATAGAAGGAGAAAAGTATGAATGAGCTTGAAAAACTGGAAAAAAGAAAAAAACGTACGCGTCATATTCTGATTACAGTCAGTGTACTGTTCCTGTTCCTGATGCTGGTTCTTCCACTGCTCTGCATCATTGCAAGTTCCTTAAAAGAAGGATTTGCCTTTTACATACAGTCCATCCGGACAGATTATGTAAAGAGTGCTTTAAAGGTAACTCTGATTGCGACAGTGGCAGCGGTGGTGATTAACACATTCTTTGGATTATGTGTTTCCTGGCTTCTAACCAAGTTTTCCTTCCGAGGAAAACAGGTTCTGGCAACCTTGATTGATATTCCGTTTTCCATTTCACCGGTTATCGTGGGACTGGCATTTTTGATGACATTTGGAAGACTGGGCTGGACATATCCATTTATCCGGGCAATCAACCAGTTCTTTGGAACGAATATCAGAATCGCTTTTGCAATTCCGGGCGTTATTTTAGCAACGGTATTTGTAACATTCCCTTATGTATCAAGGGAAGTGATTCCGGTTTTAAATGCCCAGGGCAAGGACGAAGAGGAAGCAGCAGCCCTGATGGGAGCCGGCGGACTGAAAATCTTTTTTAAGATTACATTTCCACAGATGAAATGGGCATTGCTCTATGGAGTCATCCTTTGTACCTCGAGAGCGTTGGGAGAGTTCGGTGCGGTCAATGCTCTGTCAAAGACAAGAGGAGAGACCTTTACACTTCCACTGGAAATCGATGCATTATATATGTCGGGTACAGAGCAGTCCGTTACTGCAGCATTTGCAGTATCCTCGCTTTTGGTTATTCTGGCAGTTATTATATTATTCCTTCGAAATATTCTGGAATATCGGGCAAAAACAAGAAGGGAGAGCCGCTGATATGTATGTTGAAATGAAAGATATATGCAAACAATATGGCAGTTTTAAAGCTTCTGATCATGTCAGCTTTGGCATTGAAAAAGGAAAACTGGTGGCACTGCTTGGACCATCCGGCAGTGGAAAGACAACACTGCTTCGTATGATTGCAGGACTGGAAAAGCCAAATTCCGGAGATATTTACATCGATGGAAAGCGGGTCAATGATGTACCGGCTTCCAAACGAGGTATTGGATTTGTTTTTCAGAATTACGCATTGTTCCGCTATATGACCGTATATGACAATGTGGCATTTGGACTGGAGCTTCAGAAGGTGCCAAAGAAAGAGATTAAGAAGCGGGTAATGGAGCTTTTGGAGATTACCGGACTTTCCGGTATGGAGAAGAGGTATCCGAACCAGTTGTCCGGCGGACAGCGGCAGAGAGTTGCTTTTGCAAGGGCACTGGCACCAAGACCACAGGTACTGCTTTTGGATGAACCGTTTGCAGCAATTGATGCCAAGGTTCGTTCGGAATTAAGACTCTGGCTTCGCAGTGTGGTTACAAAGCTTGGAATCACCAGCATTTTCGTAACCCATGACCAGGATGAAGCCGTTGAGGTGGCAGATGAGATTATCATTACCAATCACGGAACCATCGAACAGATTGGAACACCGGCAGAGATTTATAATACACCGGATACTCCGTTTGTAGCACAGTTCATCGGACGTTCTTCCCTGGTGGAACATTACGAAGAGCTGCATGGATTTGATAAAATCGAGGGCGCAGCGAAAGCAGTCATCCGACCGGAATTTGTAAAGATACATAAATTTGGCAAAATTGACCGCTATATGAGTGCATCCCAGGATGGCATTGTAAAGGATATCGTATTCCGTGGAAACCGTCTGGATGTTACGGTAGACGTAGGCGGCATAGAGATAATCTGTGAATGGCCATTGGAAAAAGAAAGTCTTGAAATCGGAGAGAAGGTAAGCCTTTTGATTTACCGGTTATATGTGCTGGATAAAGAGCGGACGTATCTCTGTGAAAATAAAGAAATGCAGGAGGATGATGTATTCTACATCTAAGGTGCTATGAAAATTAAGAACAGGAAAATATTGGATACAGACATTTTAATTATTGGCGGTGGAACCGCAGGCTGTTATGCAGCACTGACCATTGCAGAACAGTCCGATGCGAAAGTTATCATTGCAGAGAAAGCCAACATCAAAAGAAGCGGCTGTCTTGCAGCCGGAGTAAATGCCATTAATGCATATATCGTAGAGGGCAGAAAGCCGGAAGATTATGTGGATTATGCCAAAAAGGATGCAGACGGCATCGTAAGAGAAGATTTACTTCTTACCATGTCGGAGGGCTTAAACCGTGTAACAGAGAAAATGGAGAAGCTTGGTCTTGTCATTTTAAAAGATGAAAATGGCAGATATGTGGCAAGAGGAAACCGGAATATCAAAATCAACGGTGAGAATATCAAGCCGTTACTTGCTTCTGCAGTAGAGGTACTGCCAAATGTTACGATTTTAAACCGGGTGGCAATTACCGATTATCTGGTAAAGGAGAACAGGATTTATGGTGCAGTGGGATTTTCCATTGAAAATGAGACAGCAGTAGAAATCCGGGCGAAGAAAGTGCTTTGTGCAACCGGTGGAGCATCCGGTCTTTACCGGCCGAACAATCCGGGATTCTCCAGACATAAGATGTGGTATCCACCATTTAATACCGGAGCCGGTTATGCCATGGGAATTGAGTCGGGAGCAGAGATGACCACCTTTGAAATGCGTTTTATTGCACTGCGTTGCAAAGATACCATCGCACCGACCGGAACCATTGCACAGGGTGTGGGAGCAAAGCAGATAAATGCCCTTGGCGAAGTATATGAGACAAAATACGGACTTACCACTTCACAGCGTGTGTATGGAACCGTAAAAGAGAATTTATTAGGACATGGTCCATGCTATCTTCGGACAGAAGGAATCAGTGCAGAGCAGGATGATTCCTTAAAGAAGGCTTATCTTAACATGGCACCGAGCCAGACCTTAAAATGGATTGAGCAGGGAAAGAACCCAAGTGAGCAGAATGTGGAAATCGAAGGAACCGAGCCGTATGTGGTAGGTGGACATACCGCCAGTGGTTATTGGGTTGACACCAGAAGAGAATCTACGATTCACGGACTGTATGCAGCCGGAGATGTGGCAGGAGGCTGTCCACAGAAATATGTAACAGGAGCCATGGTCGAGGGCGAGATTGCAGCAAAGGCAATGGTAGAAGACCTTGCAAAAGAAAATGCTGCAAGCTATGAAATGACCGGAGAAGAGAAAGCATTCTGTGATAGCAGATTTGAAGAAAAGATAAAAGAGTATGATAAGATTTTAACAAATCAGTCCGGTTTATATGATACGGAACAGTTAGAAGAAGCCATGCAGAAGGTAATGGATACCTATGCAGGCGGAATCAGCAATCATTATCAGTTTAATGAAAACCAGCTGAATCTGGCAGAAGAGAAAATCGAAAAGTTAAAGGAACTTTCGAAGGAGCTTGGAGCCTCCAATATGCATGAACTGATGTTTGTCTATGAGCTTAAGAACAGGCTGACGGTCTGTGAGACACTGATTTATCATCTGAGAGCCAGAAAGGAAACCCGATGGCACAGTTTTGCAGAAAACTTAGATTATCCGGATAAGAGTGATGAGTGGTTAAAATATGTGAATACCAGAAAAGAAAATGGTAAAATCCATGTGCTCTTCCGGGAATTAGTAAAGCGAGGTGAGACCTATGAGCATAGCTATTAATCAAAGCAGATGTGTGGGATGTGGCAGATGCAGTCAGGTCTGTCCGGGAACACTGATTGGAATGGATTCTGACGGAAAGGCATGTATGCTGTATCCGAAGGACTGCTGGGGCTGTTGCTCCTGTATTAAGGAATGTAAGGTAGATGCCATAGCACTTTACTTGGGTGCAGATATGGGCGGCATGGGAAGTAAGATGAGTGTAGCAAGCCGGGAACAATATCTGGACTGGAAGATAGAGAAACGGGATGGCAGCGTAGAAACCATCGTTATTGACAGAAAGCAATCGAATCAATATTAATAAATCGCCACATGGTGGCAGAAAGAGGTAAGTATGGGTGAATTATCACATTTGGATGAACTGGAAGCAGAAGCAATTTACATCATAAGAGAGGTAGCCGCAGAGTGCGAGAAGCCGGTTATGCTTTACTCCATTGGAAAAGACAGCTCCGTAATGCTGCATCTTGCCATGAAAGCATTTTATCCGGAGAAGCCGCCATTTCCATTCCTGCATGTAAATACCACATGGAAATTCAAGGAAATGATTCAATTCCGTGATGAGACAGCAAAGAAGCTTGGCATTGAAATGTTAGAGTATATCAATGAAGATGGTGTAAAGAAGGGCATTAACCCATTCGACCATGGCTCTGCATATACCGACATCATGAAAACACAGGCA
The DNA here is from genome assembly GCF_003461765.1 of Roseburia sp. AF02-12. NCBI lineage: Bacteria > Bacillati > Bacillota > Clostridia > Lachnospirales > Lachnospiraceae > Roseburia > Roseburia sp. AF02-12. Next base: position 324,592 of record NZ_QTXS01000001.1, read on the forward strand.
CTGAAACAGGCACTAAATAAATATGGATTTACTGCAGCATTTGGTGGCGGCAGACGAGACGAGGAAAAATCCCGTGCAAAGGAAAGAATTTTCTCATTCCGTAATGAAAATCATGCCTGGGACCCGAAGAACCAGAGACCGGAAATGTGGAAGCTTTACAACGCTAAAATCAATAAAGGCGAAAGCATTCGGGTATTCCCGATTTCCAACTGGACAGAGACTGATATCTGGCAGTATATCAAACGTGAGAAAATTGACATTGTACCATTATATTTTGCAGCAGTACGTCCGGTCGTATATCGTGATGGAAATATTATCATGGTGGATGATGACCGTATGCGTCTGCTTCCGGGAGAGGAAATCCAGTACAAGAGTGTACGTTTCCGTACCTTAGGATGCTATCCTCTGACCGGAGGAACAGAGTCAACAGCAACTACATTGGATGAAATTATCGATGAGACTTTAAGTGCAGTATCTTCCGAGAGAACCACCCGTGTCATTGATAACGAAGCAGCAGGCAGTATGGAAAGAAGAAAGAGAGAGGGGTATTTCTAAGATGAGTGGATTATTAAAATTTATTACATGCGGTAGTGTGGATGACGGAAAGTCCACTTTGATTGGACACATTCTTTATGATGCAAAGCTTTTGTATACAGACCAGGAAAAAGCACTGGAATTAGATTCAAAAGTAGGAAGCCGTGGCGGAGCCATTGATTATTCTCTGTTATTAGACGGACTGATGGCAGAACGTGAACAGGGTATTACCATTGACGTAGCATACCGTTATTTTACAACAGACAACAGAAGCTTTATCGTAGCAGATACACCGGGTCATGAAGAGTACACCAGAAACATGGCGGTTGGTGCATCCTTTGCAGACCTTGCAGTTATCTTAATTGATGCAAAACAAGGGGTACTGGTACAGACCAGAAGACATGCCAGAATCTGTGCATTAATGGGAATCAAGTTCTTTGTATTTGCAGTAAACAAAATGGATCTGGTAGACTACAGCGAAGAGCGTTTCAAAGAAATCGAAGCACAGATTAAAGAATTAGCAGACGAACTGAAGTTAGAGAGCATTTACATTATTCCGGTTTCTGCAACAGAAGGTGATAATGTAACAACCAAGTCTGATAAGATTAGCTGGTACAAGGGAGAGGCATTGCTTCCATACCTTGAAAAAGTAGATGTAACAGAGAAGAAGCAGGAAGAGGGCTTCTATATGCCGGTACAGAGAGTGTGCCGTCCGGACCATACTTTCCGTGGATTCCAGGGGCAGATTGAATCCGGTGAAGTAAAAGTCGGAGACGAAATCGTTACCCTGCCAAGCAATGAGCGTGCGCATATCAAGAGCATTTTAGTAGGAGATAAAGACAGCCATAGTGCCTTTATGGGACAGCCGGTTACACTGCAGCTTGATAAAGAAGTAGACGTATCCAGAGGCTGTGTCATTGCATCCGGCAATAACCTGCCAATCAGCAAATCCTTTACAGCAACCATTCTCTGGATGGATGATGAGGAGCTGACACCGGGAACCGATTATCTGGTAAAACTTGGAACCAAGCAGATTCCTGGTATCTTAAAGAACATTCAGTATAAGATTGATGTAAATACCGGTGAATTTATTCCGGCAGGACAGCTTAAGAAAAATGAGATTGCAGTCTGTGACCTTGATTTGCAGGAGCCGGTTGTCATCGATGAATTCAAAAAGCATAAGACTTTAGGAGAGCTGATTCTGATTGACCGTATTTCCAATATGACTTCTGCCTGCGGTGTAGTAGAAGATGCTACCGTAGATGAGAGCAAGGATTTAAAAGCAGCTTTCGTATATGGAAGTCTTAAGGGAAATGGAGACATTTTCGAAGAGTTCTATTATAACCTTGAGAGCATGACGATTGCCAAGGTACGTCCGGTTCAGAAGACCTATACCATTGGAGATGAAATCCCGGTAAGCGGAGAAAGCTATCAGTATCCGGATGACTTCGATATTGTCATCTTAAGAGAAAGAATCTTTGTACAGGTTCGTGGACGCAAGGTAGAAAAGATTGCACCGCTGGCAGAATACCAGTACAACAATGTTCCGGTTATCAACGGAAGAGGATTTGCTGTTGCCATTACATCTGCACAGGATGCACAGGCATTCTTAGACGATTTGGCTGTAGCAGGTGAAAAACCATCCAGCGACTTCTTCAATAAGTGGTTACATTTTGAGACTTATCGTAAGATTATTTTCAAAGACGAAATCTGGTTATAAAAATAAGAAAGCTGTACTTCGGTGGAAAATACCAATCGTCTGGAGTACTACATCTAAAGTGATGCAGTTAAAGTACATGTGCGCAAACGTTTACATGGAAAATGATAAAAATGAGAAGAAAATAGTTACAAAAACAGAAAAATGTTTTATCTTTGTAAAGATTATATAAATTCTATTAAATTAGATTAAAATATTCCGTAGAGTACTTGCACTCTTCGGAATATTTTTGATATTATATCTTAAGTAAAATCAGTTCATAATAATATTCGTTATTCATCTATTATGCAGGCGTGTTGAACTGTCTGCATTCGTGATAATCTTATATTCATATTTTCAGAATCTTTTTTATCCAAAATATTTATTTAACAGGGGGAAAATACTTGGCAGATAAGGATTTGGCAGAAAAATATCTGGAATCATTTTCGGATGTTTTTGCTGACATATATAATGTATTACTTTTTCGAAAGGAGATTCTTTTGGAAGAAGGATTGGAAGAGGGACCAACAGAAAGCATCTATAAGGTGGAAGAAAACAATCTTCGGAATCAGTTTCGGGATACTGTGAAATTATATAAGAATGGGTTATACAAAGTGGCATCTTTTGGGATTGAAAATGAGAGTCTGATAGACAAAAATATGCCCATCCGGATTATGGGGTATGATTATGCTGTGTATCGGGCGCAGATTGACCGTGGGGAAGAACGAAAATATCCGGCAATTACGATTGTTTTAAATTTCAGTGATACAGAATGGAAAAGTCCGAATGCGCTATTTGACATTTTAGATGTTTCTCCGGAACTAAGACCTTATGTAAATGATTATAAAATATTTGTTTTTAATATTGCATTTTTGCCGGAGAAAATACGAAAAGCGTTTAAAAGTGATTTTAAAATTGTAGCAGATTTTTTTGCGGAGAAACGTCTTGGAAGATACAATCCCAAGGAACATCCGGAGGCAATCTGCCATGTGGAAGCGGTTTTGAATCTGCTTCAGGTGTTTACAAATGATGAAACCTATGTCAAAATAGAGAAAACAGTAGCAGAACGTGCGAAAGCAGGAGAGGTGATTACAATGTGTACATTTGCAGAAGAGATGACCAATAAAGGAATAGAAATTGGCGAAGCGCAGGGCATTAAAATAGGCGAAGCCAGAGAAAAAATCAGTGTTGCAAGAAACCTTTTAGACCTTCTGACAGATGAAGTAATTGCAGAAAAGGTCGGACTGGAGCTTGCTACGGTAAAAGAACTCAGAGAAGAAGTGAAGTAGAGGCATAAGAAATGGATAAAATAGCAGCGCCAACTCCGGAACAGTTAAAAAAGCAGGAAGCGTTAAAACAATATTTTGAAAAATTAGGCAGCGTGGCAGTTGCATTCTCAAGTGGTGTGGATTCCACCTATCTTTTGAAAGTGGCGCATGATGTATTGGGAGAGCGGGCAATTGCAGTAACTGCGTCCTCCTGTTCATTTCCAAAGAGAGAGTTAGGGGAAGCAGAAGCATTTTGCCGGAAAGAAAATATAAGACATTTTATTACAGAATCGGAAGAACTTGAAATCGAAGGATTTGCACAGAATCCTAAGAACCGCTGTTATCTTTGCAAGCATGAATTATTTGAAAAGATATTAAAGATTGCAGAAGAAAAGAAAATAGCTTATGTGGCGGAAGGCTCTAACCTTGATGATAACGGAGATTATCGTCCGGGATTAAAAGCAGTGGCAGAGCTTGGAATAAAAAGTCCGCTCAGAGACTGTGGTTTTACCAAGCAGGATATTCGTGTTCTTTCGAAGGCATTGAATCTTCCAACCTGGGAAAAGCAGTCCTTTGCCTGTCTGTCATCCCGGTTTGTCTATGGAGAGACCATATCCGAAGAGAAACTTACAATGGTGGATAAAGCGGAACAATTATTATTGGATTTAGGTTTTCATCAGGTGAGGGTAAGAATTCATGGAATGATGGCAAGAATTGAGATTGAGCCGGAAGAATTTTCGAAGCTGATGGAAAAGGAGAATCGGGAGAGAATTGCAAAAGCTTTCCGGGAATATGGATTTACCTATGTAACCTTAGACCTTTGCGGTTACCGGATGGGAAGTATGAATGAAACATTGGAAAAGTAAGGAACTTACTCAAAGAAGTAGTAAGTTCCTTCCGCATCAGAGAACGTCTTAAGTGAAGTATGAAATACTTTATTTAAGACGTTTTTTTGTACGCATTCATCCGGAGTGCCCTGAAAGCAGATGGCACCGGATTCCATGACGATAAGTTTGTCTGAAATAGTAAGTGCCTTGGCAAGGTCGTGCAGCACCAAAAGAATTGTTTTTCCCTGTGCTTTTAAGATTGGAAGCATCCGGTAGAAATTATTCTGGCTTTCCAAGTCTAAGAAGGTAGTCGGTTCATCCAAAATAATCGTATCGCAGTTCTGGGCTAAAGTCATGGCAAAGAAGACACGCTGTCTTATCCCACCGGAAAGAGTGTCAGTTGCAACGTTGCGGTAATCCGTAATATGGGTAAATTCCATGGCATCTTCCACCAGTTTGCGGTCTTCTTTGGTGAGGCGTCTGGAGAAGCCAAGATATGGAAAACGTCCATGCTCCACTAAGGTATGAACCGGAAGAGCAGGAATCACTTCACGAATCTGCGGTAAAAATGCAATTTTCTGGGCACGAAGGTGTCCATTCATATGATAAATATCTTCGCCATCTAATGTGATAGAGCCGTTAAAAAGCTGGCTGGATTTATTTAATACGGAAATCAGTGTTGTTTTGCCACAGCCATTTGGCCCTACGATGGTTGTGATGCTGCCGGTAGGAATTTCAACGGACAGATTTTTAATCAGAGGCACCTTGTGGTAGCCAATGGAAACGGAATCAAATTTAAGCATGGACTCTGCGGCCTCCTTTCTTTCCTAATAAAAGATATAAGAAAAACGGTCCGCCAACAAAAGAAAGAATAATGCCGGCAGGAAGTTCATATGGTGCGGCAATAACACGTCCAAGGGTGTCACAGAAGAGGACGAAACTTGCACCTAAGAGAGCACAAAGGGGAACTAAAAGCCGCAGATCATTGCCAAAGAGCCGTCTTGCAATATGAGGAACAATCAGCCCGACGAAGCTTAAAAGTCCTGCATAGCTTACCACACAGCCTGCCAGTATACTGGAAAGCATCAATAACAGGAAACGGAGCAGCGATACCGGAATGCCAAGGGAGCGGGCAACATCTTCTCCAAGACTCAGAACATTCATGTGGCTTCCAAAAAAGCAGGAGAGAATAACCGCAATGACAATGGCAATGCCGGGAGCCAACAGCGTTTTGGTGGTGACATCAGAAAGAGAACCAATCATAAAGGTAGTGAGGTTTAAGGTGATATCATCACTTAATAATTTTACCGTATTGATTCCGGCACTTAAAAAAGAAGAAACGGTAATTCCGGCAAGAATAATAGTAGTACGTTTGCTGTCTGCCATATACGCCAGTGCAAAAATAAGAAGTGTTGTCAGAAAGGCACCTGCAAATGCAAAGATGGCATTATGGGCTGCACGGCCCTGGAAGAGGGCAAGCCCAATCATAACGGCAAATCCGGCTCCGGAATTGACACCGATGGTATTCGGACTGGCAAGGGAATTATTCATAACAGTCTGTAAGATAACTCCGGCGCAGGATAAACCCATGCCGGCAGCAATGGCACCAAACATCCGTGGAATTCTGATATGAAAAAGTAACAGACCTGTGACAGAAGTCCGGTCATTTTGAATCAGGCAGGATAAAATCTCCTTCGGATTTAATAAAACACTGCCGAAAAAAAGACTTGCCAACATCATAAGAAGCAGCAGGAAAAACATTCCGGCAAAAGATAAAATGATTTTTTTTCTCGTGTACATAGGAAATCCTTTCCGTTATTCCAGAAATATGTATTGTGTTTCCTGAAAAGTATTGTTGGAACAAAGAATGAGTCTTGGCACATTCTCGCGCCTGCGGCGGTCGCTTGCGTGAATAAAATAACATATTCGGAGAGAAATAACAATGCTCTGATAAATTAGTATTGACAAATTAGAAAAATATAGTAAAATATAATTCATACAAAACCAATAGGAATAATCGTAAATAGATTTCCTAAGGCAGTTCAAAGTATTTAGTGCACGATAAGACGTGCAGGAATTGGAGCGTAAGATGAAGTTTAATACCGCATTATTACATGGAGATTTTCAAGGAGAACCGAATACAGGTGCAACAACAACTCCGATTTATCAATCCAGTGCATTTGCACATGAGTCGGCAGAGAAGCTAGAAAAGATTTTTCATAACCAGGCACCGGGATATTCCTATACGAGAATCAGTAATCCTACGGTAGATGCATTTGAAAAAAGAGTAACGGCGTTAGAGGGTGGCGTAGCAAGCGTTGCCTGTGCATCAGGAATGGCAGCACTCTACAATGCATTTTGTAATATCCTTCGTTCCGGCGATGAAATCGTATCCAGTGCCAGTCTCTATGGCGGCAGCATTGATTTATTCCGTGACTTAGAGGCATTTGGTATCACAACACATTATGTGGAAAACAATGACCTGGCTGCATTTGAAGCAAAGACCAATGAACATACCCGTCTTTACTTTGCAGAGACCATTGGTAATCCAAGACTTGATGTGACAGATATTACGGCACTTGCAAATCTGGCACATGAGCATCAGGTACCGCTCATTATAGATAATACGGTTGCTACTGCATTCTTAGTGAAGCCGCTTTCCCTAGGAGCGGATATTGTAATGAATTCTTCCTCTAAATACATCAATGGTCACAGCAATTCCATCAGCGGAATTATTACGGACAGCGGCAGATTTAAGTGGGATGTGGAAAAATATCCGGGCATGGCAGACTTTAAGAAGTTTGGACCATTTGCCTATACTGCCAAGCTTCGGAATGGACTGTTCCGCAACACAGGAGCCTGTCTGTCTCCGCAGAATGCATTTTATAACTGCATCGGGTTAGAGACACTGGGAATCCGGATGGAGCGTATCTGTGACAATGCAGCAGAACTGGCAAGGTTTTTTGTAAGAGAATATCCGGATGTAACAGTCAATTATCCGGGATTGGAGAGCAGTCCATGGCATGAAATCGCAAAGAAACAGTTTAAGGACCGTTTTGGTGGAATCTTAACCATACGGACCGGAAGCAAGAAACGGGCATTTGAAATAATCAATGCATTAAAGCTTCCGCTGATTATTTCCAATATCGGAGATACGAAAACATTAGTGATTCATCCGGAATCTACATTAAATGTACACAGTACCCCGGAAGAAAAAAGAGACGCCGGAGTATTTGATGATTTGATCCGCATCAGTGTCGGAATTGAAGATATCGAAGATTTAATCGAAGACTTCAGACAGGCAATGGATCAGAGCAGACCAGAGAAAAGCAAAGAGTAAATGGAGGAAGCAGACAATGGCAAAAATTGATTATGCGGCATTGAAAAAAGGCGGATTTATGCGCCAGAAACAGAAAGGATTCTTTTCTTTAAGAATTCAGGTAGTTGGAGGAAACCTGACAGCAGAAAATATTAAAGCAGTAGCAGATGTGGCAGAAAAATATGGAAAAGGCTATGTTCATATGACTTCCAGACAGGGCATTGAGATTCCATTTATTAACTTTGAAGATATAGAAGAGGTTCGTGCAAAGTTAGCAGACGGTGGTGTAAAACCTGGTGTATGTGGACCGAGAGTCCGTACCGTTACCGCATGTCAGGGCTCTGAAATCTGCCCGAGCGGATGTATCGATACCTATAGCCTGGCAAAGAAATTAGATGAGCATTACTTCGGAAGAGAGCTTCCACACAAATTCAAATTTGGTGTTACCGGATGTCAGAACAACTGTCTTAAGGCAGAAGAAAATGATATCGGTGTAAAAGGTGGTATGGAAGTAAGCTGGGTAGCAGATAAATGTATCAATTGTGGTGTCTGTGAAAAGGCGTGCCGTGAAGATGCTATCAAATGTACCGGAACAGAAGTTACCATTGATTATGATAAATGTACCAACTGCGGCCGTTGTGTAAAATCCTGCCCGACAGATGCATGGGAAGGAAAGAGCGGATATATTGTATCCTTTGGTGGATTATTTGGAAATCATATTTACAAAGGAGAACAGTTACTTCCGCTGATTACCGATGAAGAGACATTATTCCGTGTGACTGATGCAGCCATTGGATTCTTTGAAGAGCATGCAAATCCGGGTGAGCGTTTCCGTTTACTTTTACAGCGCGTAGGAGAAGATGAATTCCGCAAAGTAATCCGCAATGCATTTGAAGAAAAATAGAGTTGCCGGAAGCAGCAGAAAAAGAAAAAATCGGAATGGAAATTCAAAATAAAAATTATTATATGAGGAGAAATAAGATGGAAATCGAAGGAATCAAGATTGATGATACAGTAGATATTACCGATAAAGTGTGCCCGCTTACTTTTGTAAAGGCAAAGGTTGCAATTGATGAGTTAGAGGATGGCGAAGTCATTGCAATCCGTATGAATGACGGCGAGCCGGTACAGAATGTACCACGCAGTATTAAAGAAGAAGGACATCAGATTTTAAAACTGGTTAATAACGAAGATGGAACCTATAACCTCATTGTAAAGAAGGTTGAGGACTAAACATCTGGAAGGGAGAAAGAAATGGCAGAACGCGTAACAAAAGACACTTTTGAAGAAAAAGTATTGAAGAGCAGCCTCCCGGTGCTGATTGATTTTTACTCAGACAGTTGTGTTCCGTGCAAGAAAATGTCACCGGTCATTGGTGCTATCGCAGACGAACAGACAGAAAAATTAAATGTCTATAAAGTAAATACCAACTTTGATTCAGAACTGGCAGAAAAATACAGTGTAATGTCTGTACCAACCATTGTACTCTTCAAGGATGGCGAAGAAATTGCCCGTAAGAGTGGTGCAGAGAAAAAAGCGGTACTTGAGGAGTGGATTACCCAGTCCCTTGACAAATAAAAATAAAGAAAAGTGAGAGGAAGGAAATTATGCAGATTACAGTAGCAGGCGAAAAGAAAGAAGTAAAAGACGGATTAACACTTCCGGAATTAATTGAGCAGGAAAATGTAGAGACACCGGAATATGTAACCGTATCCATTAACGATGAATTTATAGAAACAGAAGCAAAGGCAACAACCGTTCTTAAGGATGGTGATAATGTAGAATTCCTTTACTTCATGGGAGGTGGAAGCTATGGCATTAACGGATGAGCAGATTGAACGTTATTCCAGACATATCATTTTAAAAGAAGTTGGCGCTAAGGGTCAGAAAAAACTTTTAAATGCAAAAGTTTTAATCATCGGAGCAGGCGGACTTGGAGCACCGGCAGCAATGTATCTTGGAGCAGCAGGTGTAGGTACCATCGGAATTGCAGATGCAGATGAAGTAGATTTAAGTAACCTTCAGAGACAGATTATTCATCAGACAGCAGATGTTGGCAAAGCAAAAGTGCAGTCTGCAAAAGAGACCATTAATGCAATGAACCCGGATGTAGAAGTCCGTACATATCGTGAATTCATTACCAGTGAAAATATCATGGACATCATTGCAGATTATGATTTTATCATTGACGGAACCGATAACTTCCCGGCAAAATTCTTAATTAACGATGCCTGTGTTATGGCAAAGAAACCATTTTCCCATGCAGGAATCATCCGTTTCAAAGGTCAGTTAATGACCTATGTTCCGGGAGAGGGACCATGTTACCGTTGTGTATTTAAGAATCCACCACCAAAGGATGCCGTACCGACCTGTAAGCAGGCTGGTGTTATCGGCGCAATGGGTGGTGTCATCGGAAGCCTTCAGGCAATGGAAGCAATCAAATACATCCTTGGAGTAGGAGATCTGCTGACCGGTCAGTTATTGACCTATGATGCAATTAAGCAGGAATTCCACAAGATTAAGCTTCCTTGGAATGGCAAGGGATGTGCCGTTTGTGGAGAACATCCGACCATAACAGAGCTGATTGATTATGAACAGGCAGAATGTACAGATAAATAAATGTATCAGTAAATAAATGTTATCAGATACATAACCCATGAAACATAGAAAGAGGATAGCATGATTTCATTAAAAAAAGCAGATTATGAAAAAATACTGGCACATGCCAAAAGCTGTGTACCAGAAGAGGCTTGCGGACTGATTGCAGGAACCAAAGACGGAGAGGATAAGGTGGTAGAAAAGGTATATCTGTTGACCAATATCGACCATTCCAATGAGCATTTTACACTGGATCCGAAAGAGCAGTTAGCAGCCGTAAAGGATATGCGTGCCAATGGTCTCATGCCTTTAGGCAACTGGCACTCCCATCCGGAATCTCCTTCAAGACCATCCGAAGAAGATAAGCGTCTTGCATATGACAGTAAAGCAAGCTATATGATTCTTTCTCTGATGGAACCGGAACAGCCGGTACTCAATTCATTTCATATTGAAGGCGACGAATCAACAAAGGAAGATCTGGTAATATGTTAGATGTAGTTATCATTGGAAGTGGGCCGGCAGGTTTAAGTGCGGCAATCTATGCTAAGCGGGCAAACCTCGATGCGGTTGTACTGGAAAAAGAATATCTTGGAACCGGACAGATTGCATACAGCAGCCGGGTAGATAATTATCCGGGACTGCCGGGCAAAGATGGTTATTCTTTAGGAGAGGCATTCTTAGAGCATGCCGAAGGACTTGGAGTAACCATTGAAGAGGCAGAGGTTACAGCCATTACAAAAAAAGAGCAAAGTTTTGTCATTTCCTGTGAAGATGGAAAGAACATAGAAGCGAAAACCGTAGTCTATGCGGCAGGCTGTCAGAACCGCAGATTAGGGGTGCCGGGAGAAGAAAAGCTGCTGGCAAAAGGAGTTTCTTTTTGTGCAGTCTGTGACGGTGCCTTTTATAAGGGAAAGAAAGCCGCAGTCATCGGTGGTGGAGATACCGCATTGGATGATGCATTGTATTTATCCGATATCTGCGAACAGGTATATCTCATTCACCGGAGAGCAGAATTCCGTGGAGCAGAGAAGACAAAAAAGAAATTAGAAGAGCTTTCCAATGTAACGATACTTACCAATACGAGAGTACAGGAAATCACCGGGGAAGATAAAGTAGATGGTATTATTTTAGATAACGGTGGGACAATAGCTGTAGATGGTGTTTTTGAAGCGGTTGGAATGATTCCAAATACGGAATTATTAAAGAACCTTGACGTTCTCGATGAGAAAGGCTATGTGATTGCAGGAGAAGACTGCAGCAGCAGTCTTGCGGGACTGTTCGTGGCAGGAGATGTGCGGACGAAAAGCCTGCGTCAGGTAGTCACAGCAGTTGCAGATGGTGCAGTGGCAATTCAGTCTGCAACCGGATATATCAAAGGAATGGAATAGAAAGAAGGAAACGTGTGTGAAAGGAATAGTGGACAGTGCTTCGGAACTGATTGGAAAGACGCCGATGCTCTATCTTCATAATTATATGAAAGAGGCAGGTGTAGAGGATGCGGCAATCATTGCCAAGCTGGAGTATTTTAATCCGGCAGGTTCGGTAAAAGACCGCGTGGCACTTGCCATGATTGAAGATGCAGAGAGAAAGGGAAAATTAAAGCCGGGAGCTACGATTATCGAGCCAACTTCCGGTAATACCGGAATCGGACTTGCTTCTGTGGCGGCTGCAAAAGGGTATCATGCAATTTTAACATTGCCGGAAACCATGACGGTAGAGCGTCGGAATCTTCTGCAGGCGTATGGAGCACAGATTGTACTGACCTCCGGGTATAAGGGAATGAAGGGTGCAATCGAAAAAGCAGAAGAACTTCATAAAGAGATTCCAGGTTCAATTATTTTAGGACAGTTTGAAAATCCGGCAAATCCAAAAGCCCATGAAGAAACCACAGGACCGGAGATCTGGGAACAGACAGAAGGCAGCGTTGATATTTTTGTGGCAGGAGTCGGAACCGGTGGAACCATAACCGGAGTTGGAAAATATCTGAAAAAACAGAAGAAGTCCGTACACATTGTTGCAGTAGAACCTGCAACCAGCCCGGTACTTTCCCAGGGAAAAGTCGGACCACATAAAATTCAGGGAATCGGTGCCGGATTTATTCCGGACACACTGGATACTTCTGTTTACGACGAGATTATTCCAATCAAAAATGATGATGCCTTTGAAGAAGGAAGGGCATTTGCCCGCAGCGAGGGAATTCTTGTGGGAATCAGTGCAGGAGCTGCATTAAAGGCAGCTGTTGAGCTGGCAAAAAGAAAAGAAAATAAAGGAAAGAACATTGTGGTATTGCTTCCGGATTCCGGAGACCGTTATTTATCTACTCCTTTGTTTGCAAAATAAAATCAGTGGAAAAGCATCAGGCATTCCGCTATAATATGGTAAAAGAGTCAAAAAGACTTTTACGAAAGGAAAAGAAGTATGTTCTATTTTCTTGTGTCGGTAAATATTATAGCGCTTATCCTGATGCTTTTTATGTTGGCAGTCTGCCTTCATAAAAAGCTCTCCAAAGCACAGCTTGCATTTATTATTTATGATATTTTTACCATGCTGTTTGTGGTGGGAGTTCATCTGGAACTGGTGCATTCGGATACCGTTGGTGAGGCACTTGCCGGGCTGTGCATCCAGTATGTGGGACAGGCAGGCTTTCTGATGGCATTTTTATGGTTTGCATCCGAATTTGGCAGATTAAAAATTCCAAAGTTTATTTATTTTATTCAGGCAGTAATTAATATAATTGTTTTGACAGGAGTATTTACGGCAGAATATCATCCATATTTTTATAAAACAATGCGGATATTGAAAGATGGCATATATCACCGGATTGAAGTTATACCCGGAATCATCTGGAAACTGCATTATATACATCTGGGAACGGTAATACTTGCGGTATTTATTTTGTGTATCATGCGTTACGGGGAGAGTTCACCGATTCATAAAAAGCGGATTATTTATATGATAGCAGGTGTGGGAACTTTTGCACTGGAATTAATCTTAAAGGGTCTGGGTGTATTTGGCAGTTATAATCCGGTAGTCATTGCCATGACAATTATGATGTTCTGCATGATGATGGCAATGATTCGTTATGGATATTTTGGCTCTCTGCAGGCTGCGGTGGATAATGCATTTAATCATGGAAAAGAAGGCTTGATTATCCTGGATGCAGAAAATAAAATTATTTCCGTCAATCAGCGTATGAAGGAACTTTTCCCGGAAATAAAGGTAGGAAGTGCCGCAAGCAGGCAAAAAGAAATCCTGCAGGCACTGACAAACCGGGAAAGGCTGTTGCATAAAAATGACCGCATCTATGAACTTCGTATGGAAGATATTGTGGAAAATGGTGAGAAGGATGGCTGCATGCTCTGGTTTATCGACCAGACAGAAAACTTGGAAATGATGCAGAGACTCCGTAGTGCGGATGAAGCGAAGACCAGATTTTTAATGAAAGTGAGCCATGAGCTGCGGACTCCGATGCATACGATACTTGGTATGAATGAAGTGATTTCCGAAGAAACATCAGAAGAGAAAATCCGTAGTTATACCAGAGAAATTGCATCTGCCGGTGACAGTATGGTTGCACTGATAGAAGAAGTGTTAGATGCTTCACGGTTAGAAAGTGGTACGCTTCAGATAAAGAAGGATGCATTTGCTTTAGAAGAGGTTATCAATGACGCAGCAGCCCAGATGAGACCACAGGCAGAGAAGAAATCTTTAAACTTCCGGCAGCGGATGGAGGAACCATTATTAAAACCGGGAAAACATTTCTATGGAGACAAGGCACATATCCGTCAGATTATCATAAATCTTCTGGAAAATGCGGTGAAATACACAGATGAAGGCTTTGTGGAGCTGGGTGTAGAAAAGGCGGCGGAAAATGGAGATACCTTTTTAAAGATAACTGTAACTGACAGTGGAATTGGAATAGGAAAAGAAGATCAGGATAAAATCTTTGAAAGCTTTGAACGGGGCAATAATGCCAGAAACAGCAGGAAAGACGGAATCGGGCTCGGACTGGATATTGCAAGACAACTGGCAGAGGCTATGGGTGGAAGTCTCAGCCTGAGTAGTGAAGTGACAAAGGGAAGTACCTTTACGGTTCGGATTCCGTGGGTAGAAGTATCGGAAAAACATCATTTTATAAAGCAGAGTGAGAAAAGTATGAATGCGGATTACAGCAGCTTTACCATTCTTGCGGTAGATGATAATGAGCAGAATTTGATGGTATTAGAACATCTTTTACATAAGACAAAGGTTAAAATGGAAACCGTGATGGATGGAAATATTGCCGTTCAAAAATGTGAAGAGAAAACATATGATTTACTTCTTTTAGACCATATGATGCCAAAGCCGGATGGCATAGAGACGCTGCACCTCATCCGTGCAGATGAGAAAGGACGAAATCATTATACGCAGGCAGTGGCATTTACCGCTAATGCAACAGCTGGTGCAAAAGAACTGTACAAAAACGAAGGATTTGCAGAGTATATTACCAAACCGGTAAAATCCAAAACTTTAGAAAGCATCTTACAAAAATATTTAAAAGACAGTATCCCGGAACAGAATCTTTACTTAAGCGGAGAAGAAAAGACAGCTTCTCTTCAGACGGATATTATATTTCACCAGCTGGAAAAATGCGGCATTTCAGTAGAGGAAGGACTGTCTTATGCAGATGGAGACGAACAGTTCTATAGGACATTGTTAGGCATCTTTGCAGACGAAAAAGAAAAGAAGCTGCAGCTTCTCAATGAAACAGCAGAATCCCTTCAGAAAACGGAAACTGCATCTGATCCTGGAACAGAAGATATCACAGAAACTGCGGAATTATGGAAATCCTTTGTTACCATATCCCATGGATTAAAGGGAGAGGCCTGGGGAATCGGTGCAAAACAGCTGGGGGATTATTTCTATCAGTTGGAATGTGCAGGAAAAGAAAGAGATATGCAGAAGATAGAAGTATTTTATTCAAAGACCATGGAAGAATGGCAGAAAGTGGTGCAGGCAATCAGGGAATAGGAGAGAGACGAAGTGGATAATCAATTTTTAGATGAGTATATTCATTTGGAAAAATTATGCAATGAGATTTATGCAACAAATCATGGTATATCAAGGTATATCGAGGATATGGAACAAACAAACAGGGTGATTCAGGCGAAAATTCATCTATGGACAAGTACATATAAAAAACTCAAGGAACTTAGATGGAAAAGAAATCAGTTGGTTCATGAAGGAAATGTGGAATATGATGATGCAGATATAGTGTGGCTTAGATGGTTTTACCAACAGATTATGGATGCAAAAGATTCGCTATCCGTGAAACATCAATTATTGCAACAACAGATAAATTCTAATATGCCCGTAAATAGAAGAGAAAATGTGACATTTGAAAGTACTAGAAAAACAGACAATTTTTGGACAGAGAGAAAAATCCTGATTATAGTGTCAGTTATAATTTTAATTATTGTCGGTGTAAGGATGCTGTTATGATTGCTCTAGTTATGGAAACATCCATTGAAATATGACAGGTGCTGTTTTTAATCATGCTGCCTGGTGGCAAACTGGTATAAGAAATTAGAAATGTACATTTTTTCTTTCGTGTGGTACACTATATGTTATTGTATGAAAGTTTTTAATACAGCAAAAACAATACTTTTCAAAGGAGAAATATAAATCATGAAATTAGGAATCGTAGGTTTACCAAACGTAGGAAAAAGTACATTATTTAATTCGCTGACCAAAGCAGGCGCAGAATCAGCCAATTATCCGTTTTGTACCATTGACCCGAATGTGGGAATCGTAACCGTACCGGATAACCGTCTGAAGGTGTTAGGCGAGATGTATCATTCCAAGAAAGTAACACCGGCAGTCATTGAATTTGTAGATATTGCAGGACTTGTAAAAGGAGCCAGCAAAGGAGAGGGACTTGGAAACCAGTTCCTTGCAAACATTCGTGAAGTAGATGCCATCGTTCATGTTGTACGTTGTTTTGAAGATACCAACGTAGTCCATGTAGACGGAAGCATTGACCCGGTTCGTGATATTGAGACCATTAATTTAGAGCTTATCTTTTCTGATATTGAAATCTTGGAAAGAAGAATTGCTAAAGTTACCAAACAGGCAAGAATGGACAAGACACTTGCAAAAGAAGAGGCACTTTTGAAATCCTTAAAGGCACATCTGGAAGAAGGAAAGATGGCAAAGACTTATCCGTTGAGTGATGATGAGGACGAACAGGCATGGTTTGCATCTTATAATTTATTAACTGCAAAACCGGTTATCTATGCAGCGAATGTAAGTGAGGATGACCTTGCAGATGATGGCGCAGACAATCCACATGTTGCAAGAGTAAGAGAACAGGCAGCCGCAGAAAACAGTGAAGTATTTGTTATCTGCGCACAGATTGAACAGGAAATTGCAGAATTAGATGATGATGAAAAAGCGATGTTCTTAGAGGATCTTGGATTAAAAGAATCCGGTCTTGAGAAACTGATTGCAGCAAGTTATAAATTGTTAGGACTTATCAGCTACCTTACATCAGGAGAAGATGAGACAAGAGCATGGACTATTACCAAAGGAACCAAGGCACCGCAGGCAGCAGGAAAGATTCATACAGACTTCGAACGTGGGTTTATCCGTGCAGAGGTGGTGTCCTATGACCATCTGATTGAGTGTGGAAGCATGACAGCAGCAAAAGAAAAGGGACTGGTAAGACTGGAAGGAAAAGATTACGTTGTTCAGGATGGCGATATTATTTTATTCCGTTTCAACGTATAAGGAACCTTTTGAAAAATCCGGCATAGTATAAATAGAAGAAAAGGCACAGTGGGGCAGGCACATGATACGCTATTGTGAATTGTGTGAAAAGCAGGTGATTAATATTGCAGACTGTTGCTGCCTGGGAAATGTGGTGGATTTGGAACTGGATGAGTGCAATGGAAGAATCTGTGCACTGGTTGTAGCTGCGCCGGGAAAATTTTTCTGTATTTTTTGTCCGGCATGCGAATATATTATTCCATGGAAACGTGTTGTGCGGATTGGACCGGATATTATTCTGGTAGATGTCTGTGTAGAAGATGTGAAAAGTTAGTTGACATAAGAATAAGAGAAAGTTATACTAAAAATAGTACGACCAATATTTGTAAAAGCTGATATCAGCAGTTCTTTATGAACGTTTGGTGATGGAAAAACGGTATTATTTATGCAAAATTCACAAAGCGTGTTTTGCGTAGCTTTTAGAATAGGAGAAAAAAGATGAAGTGCCCATTTTGCAGCAGTGAAAATACCAGAGTAATTGATTCGAGACCGGCAGATGACAATAACTCCATTCGCCGGAGAAGATTATGTGACGATTGTGGAAAACGTTTCACAACTTATGAAAAAGTTGAGACAATTCCATTGATTGTAATAAAAAAGGATAACTGCAGAGAGCAGTATGACCGTTCCAAGATTGAAGCAGGTGTACTTCGTGCCTGCCATAAGAGACCGGTATCCGTGGAGCAGATAACCAGACTGGTTGATGAAGTGGAGACAGAGATTTTTAATCGGGAAGAAAAGGAAATCCCAAGTACTGTAATTGGTGAGATTCTGATGGATAAGATTAAAGATTTAGATGCAGTGGCGTATGTTCGTTTTGCATCTGTATATCGTGAATTTAAGGATGTAAATACCTTTATGAATGAGTTAAAGAAAATGCTGGATAAATAAAAGAAAATCTTTTTGGAGAAAAGGGTTAATTTTGGTTGAATTTATCCGATAAAATTAGTAGCAGATAATTATGATGTGAGGAACGTGATCGTTATGAATATTTCAGGAATTCGTCCCAATGCGGGATTTTACGATTACAACAGCATACAGAATATCCGGAATGCAGTAGAAGATACACCGGTTGTTAAGACGGTAGCAGATGCCGGTGCATCTGAACAGCAGCAGAAGGATACCTTAGAGACTCCGGTACGAAGAGAACAGGATTTTGGGGCAGCAGATTATGCAGCACAGTACCAGCCGGATCGTACCTACGAGATGAAAGGTTCTGAAAGTGATATACATAGTCTGGATGTTGAGAAGGCATTATCCGATATGCACAAAGATCAGGTACTGCAGCAGTATCAGTTCTTTGTGGGAGAGAACATTGAACAGAGCGGAATCCGGCAGATTACTGCAACGGATACTGCAAAAGTGCGAAATGTAGAAAACTTTAATTTATAAGAGCAATTTTGATTATAAAAAAGTAAGAGACCGTTAGAAGGTAAGATTCCTAAGAATTCTTAAGAATCTTACCTTTTTTACTTGCGGCAGTTATGCTTCTTTTGTATAATTAAATTCAGGCTTGCCTGAAGAATGGGAAGTATGAGAGAAAGAGGATAGGATATGAAGAAAGTGCAGGAAGACTGGAAGGAAGAAATGCTGCAGGTAGGAGTACTTACCAATACACATGGTGTGCGTGGCGAAGTGAAGGTATATCCGACAACAGATGATGTCATGCGTTTTAAAAAGCTGAAGCAGGTATTTTTGGATACTGGAAAAGAACCGATGGAGCTTCAGGTTACACAGGCGCGCTTCTTTAAAAATCTGGTAATATTAAAATTCAAAGAATTTGATAATATAAATGATGTAGAGAAGTATAAGAGCAGAGGGCTTTATGTAACAAGGGAAAATGCTGTAAAGCTGGCTCCGAATGAATATTTCGTGGCTGATTTGATTGGCTTAAAGGCAGTCGGAGATGACGGAGAAGATTTAGGTGAAGTAAAGGATGTACTTCAGACCGGTGCAAATGACATTTATGTATTACATAAAGATGGGGAAGATGATATTTTACTTCCGGCAATTAAGGATTGTGTAAAAAATGTCAATATAGAGGAAGGCACCATTATGGTACACCTTTTAAATGGGCTTCGTGATATTAATAAGAAGTAGGTAGCAAAATGAATTTTCATATATTAACATTATTTCCGGATATGGTAGAACGGGGACTGAATACCAGTATCATCGGAAGAGCAGTTGGCAAAGGACTTTTAAATATAGAAACAATTAACATCCGGGATTATACGTTAGACCGTCATAAAAAAGTAGATGATTATCCGTATGGTGGCGGAGCCGGGATGGTAATGCAGGCACAGCCGATTTATGATGCGTGGCAGGCAGTGGCACAGAAGATTGGAAGAAAGCCAAGAACAGTATATCTTACACCTCAGGGCAATACGTTTCAGCAGGAAATGGCAAAGGATTATGCGAAGGAAGAAGACCTGGTATTGCTTTGTGGGCATTATGAGGGCATCGATGAACGTGTGTTAGAAGAAATTGTGACGGATTATGTGTCGATTGGAGATTATGTGCTGACAGGAGGAGAACTTCCGGCAATGGTCATGGTGGATGCGATATCCCGTATGGTGCCTGGCGTACTGGCAAATGATGAATCCGGAACCACAGAATCCTTTGAAGGAAATTTATTGGAATATCCGCAGTATAGCAGACCGGAAGACTGGATGGGAAAGAAAGTTCCAGCTATTTTACTTTCCGGAGACCATGCAAAGGTAGAAGCATGGAGGAGAGAACAATCCATTAAAAGAACCATGGAACGAAGACCGGATTTGCTGGCAGATGCAGATTTGACAGCAAAGGAGAAAGCAATGGTTGAGCATTTGCTGGACAAATCACAGGGTAAATGCTAGAATGTGTCTAGCAGTAATAGGAATGGAAGAGATTCCGCAGGAGGAAGACGGTAGTGAAAAGCTTTTTTGATGTGCTGAAAACGATGTTTTACCGTAAAAATGCGAAGAGTTATGGGACGCCGGACCGGAGCAGAAAAGAGCCGGTGACACAACAGAAGGTACAGATAAGAAATACAGAGACCAGAAAGGCAGCCCCTTCGTTAAAAGAAAACGAACAGCATAACAGGTCAGAGAGGACAAACAGTAAGGTGGATAAAGGAATGGATAAGGAAGATTTCTTATTAAAGCAGATTGATGAATTCCGTGAGAAAGCAAAACAGCTTCAGGCTTTGCTTGTTACAAAAGAAGACAAAGTGCAGGAATTACAGAATATCGTAGATGAAAGAGAAGAAAAAGCAAAAGAACTGCAGCATGTTTTAAATGCACGTAAATCAGAAGCAGATGTTCTTCTTACCGGAGTACACGGTCAGATGGAAGAAATGATTAACCGTGTAGAAGAAAAATTGAATGCACTGTCTGAAAAGATTGCAGCAGACGTAAGTGATTCCACCGGAAGAACCGCAGAACAAACTGCACAGATGCAGGCATCTTTACAGGAAATTTCCCAGCAGTTAGACAGCATGAAACTGGAACTGGCTGAGAAAATACATACCGAAGATGTAAAGTGCTACCGCAATATGCAGGACTTAATTAAAGAGTTTACCGTTAAGTTAGAGGAAAATGATACTTTAGAGAAGAGCTTGAATACCGTAAAAGGTTATGCAAAATGCTTAACCTGGTTTTCTGTTATCAATTTTGTAGTATTGGTGGCATTTATTCTATATTCTCTTGGAGTATTTAATTTTTAAGCAGTAGTTAAAACGAGGAATTATATGACACAGGGAAAGAGAAAGACATGGGTAATTGGACATAAGAATCCGGACACAGATTCTATTTGTGCGGCGATTGCCTATGCAGATTTAAAAAATCAAACAGAGGACGGTATTTTTATACCGAAAAGAGCAGGACATATGAACGAAGAGACGAAGTATGTCCTAAAATTTTTTGATGTACCGGAACCGGAACTGGTAACAGATGTCGGTGCACAGATTAAGGATATTGAATATCGTAGAACGGAGGGTGTCAGCAGTCACATTTCCATTAAACGGGCATGGGAGCTGATGAAGAATTTAGATGTCGTGTCATTGCCGATTACTGACAATGAGAACAATCTGCAGGGAATGATTGTTACCAGTGATATTGCAAAATCCTATATGGATGTATTGGACAACCGGATTCTTGCAACTGCCCGGACGCAGTATAAGAATATTGTTGAAACTTTAAATGGAACTCTTGTAACAGGAAATGAGCATGGTTACTTCATAAAAGGTAAGGTTGTTGTTGCAGCTACCACACCGGATATGATGGAGCAGTATATTGAAGATGACGATATGGTTATCTTAGGAGACCGTTATGAATCACAGTTCTGTGCATTGGAAATGAATGCAAGCTGTGTGATTGTCTGTTCCGGAGCGAAGATTACAAAGACCATTGTGCAGCTTGCAGAAGAGAAAGACTGTATGCTTATCAGCACACCATATGACACATTTACCGTGGCGCGTTTGATTAATCAGAGTATGCCGATTAAATATATTATGAAAAAGGAGCATCTGATTACATTCGAATTAGAGGATTATGTGGATGATGTGAAAGAGACTATGTCTAAAGTGCGTCATCGTGATTTTCCGGTACTGGATGAGAATGGAAAATATGTCGGTATGTTTTCCAGACGAAATCTTTTAAATTTACAGAAAAAACAGGTGATCCTTGTTGACCATAATGAAAAATCCCAGGCAGTAGATGGAATCGAAGATGCAGAAATCTTAGAAATTATTGACCATCACCGACTGGGCAGCCTTGAGACGATTGCTCCGGTATTTTTCCGGAACCAGCCATTGGGCTGTACTTCAACGATTATTTATCAGATGTATCAGGAAAAGGGAGCAATCATTGATAAAAAGACAGCCGGAATTCTTTTGGCAGCAATTATTTCAGATACCTTGATGTTCCGTTCACCGACCTGTACACAGATGGACCGGGCAGCAGCAGAAGCACTGGCGAAGATTGCAGAAGTAGATATTGAAGAGCTGGCCAAGAAGATGTTTGAAGCCGGCAGTGATTTTAAGAAAAAGACAACAGAAGAACTGTTTTATCAGGATTTTAAAACCTTCCATACCGATGAATTTGATTTTGGTGTAGCACAGCTTAGTGCCATGAGTGACGTGCAGCTTGGCATGGCGAAGAAGAAGCTGCAGCCATATCTGGAAATTGCATTGGGAGAGCAGAAACTGGATGCCGTATTTGTGATGCTGACGGACATTCTGGATGAGAATTCGGAAGTAATCTATGCCGGAGCACAGGCAGGCAGCCTTTTAAAGGAGTGCTTTGGAGAGCCGGATGAATCAGGCAGCTTTTACTTAAAGGGAGTAGTATCCCGTAAGAAACAGATGATTCCGACATTAATGGCAGGATTGCAGCAAGCGTAAATGCTTACGGCAGGATGACAGCAGGTTTAAATGCCCATATCAGAGACAGAAAAAAGATAACAACTTATACAGGAGAATTGAAATGGCGAAAGAAACATGGAAGCCGGGTAATATGTTATATCCGGTTCCAGCAGTGATGGTAAGCTGCCAGAGACCGACAGAAAAACCGAATATTATTACGGTAGCGTGGGCAGGAACGGTATGTACGAATCCGCCAATGCTTTCCATATCTGTCCGTCCGGAACGATATTCCCATGGAATAATTGCGGAAACCGGCGAATTTGTTGTAAATCTTGTGACGAAGGATCTGGTCTGTGCCACGGATTATTGTGGCGTAAAATCCGGCCGTGACGTTGACAAGTTTGATGCCATGCATCTGACACCACTGAACCTTCCGCAGGTATCGGCACCGGGAATTGCAGAAAGTCCGGTAAACATTGCCTGCAAGGTAAGCCAGATATTACATCTTGGAAGCCATGATATGTTTCTGGCAGATGTAGTAGGCGTTACCGTTGATGATTCCTATATGAATGAAAAAGGTAAATTCGAACTGAATCAGAGCGGGCTGGTGACTTATTCCCATGGAGAATATTTTCTGCTGGGTAAGAAGCTTGGAAGCTTTGGTTACAGCGTAAAGAAGCAGAAGCCTTCAAAGAATGGCAGAAAGAAGAAAGCGAAGTAAAAGAGCAAAATAAAAAAGAATAAAATAAAAAGGACAAAATAACTGAAAATATAAGAAATTATAGAAAGCGGAACAGAGAGAAAAATCTTCTCGTTGTTCCGCTTTTTGAATAACGTTTATTTTAAAAGTAAATCCATCAGACAGGCAAATACATCATCTGCCTGATTCTGCCAGTTGGTGCAGATGGCTTCCGCCTGTTCCTTTGTCTGGACAGTTAAAGTAAAATCAAGGCGGGTACGGCCTTTTTCCCGGAGCTGGCATCGCACACCGTATTCCTGTTCCGGTGTTTTGTAATAATCGGATAGATATGCATTTTCTGTTTTAATGGCAAGCTTATTTGCCTGAAAATAAGCTGCAATATCTTCTTCAATAGAAGGGGATATTTTGTCATGGAAAAAATGCAGTGTTTCTTTTCCTGCAGGAGTAATAATATACCGTGTACTGTTGTGGGTGTTTTCCGTACGGACAAGCCCGGAATCCATCAGGTCATGAATGACCTGCTGAATCGTAAAGTAGTCGGTATATTCCCTGTCTAAAAAGAAATCTGAAATCTGCGCATTGGACAATGGAAAATCAATATGTTCAAGCATGTGCAGAATAATTAATTTATATAAAGTAGCTGGTTCAGCCATAAAATCACCTCTTAGTTGCTAAGCGTCCCTGGTAAGTATTCCGCTCTTTTAAGCGGCGGTGAATCTGATTTAAAACAGTCCGTTTTCCGGTGCTCCACATCGGCGCAATCAGTAAATCCTTCGGACCATCGCCGGTAATCCGGTGAATCACCATTTCCGGAGGCAGAAGCTCCAGACAGTCAATAATCATTTCACAGTATTCATCCATGGAAAATACCGGAAAATGTGTCTTTTCATAATAAGCGGCTAAATCGGTGCCGGATAATACATGAAGCAGCTGTAGCTTGATTCCCCAGACCGGGAGATTTGCAATTGCCTGAACGGAAGCAGACATCATTTCTCTGGTTTCGTGGGGCAGTCCTAAAATCAGATGAACAATCACCTTGATAGAAAGGGCGTGAAGGGCGAAGAGACTTTTTTGAAAAGTCTCATAAGTAAAGCCGCTTCGTGTAAACTCTCTGGTGTCATCATGGATTGTCTGTAAACCAAGTTCCACCCAGACGGTTTTCTTTTCATTGATTTCGGCAAGCAGTGAAAGAATCTCAGGCTGCAGACAGTCAGGTCTTGTGGCAATGGAAATAATAACCACATCCGGGTCGTTTACTGCCTGCATATAAAGATTCCGCAGGTGTTCCACAGAACCATAAGTATTCGTGAATGCCTGAAAATATGCAATGAATTTATTGCAATTTCTTTTGGCTTTCAGAATGCTTTTTTCGGATTCTAACTGTTCTTTGATAGAAAGCGTGGGGGAGGCGGCAAAATCTCCGGAACCACCGGCAGAGCAGAAAATACAGCCTCTGGTATCTAAGTGTCCGTCACGGTTGGGACAACTGAGTCCGGCATTTAATGCAATCCGGTATACCTTTTCATGGTAGGTATTTTTTAAATAGTAGTCCAGAGAGTGGTAGCGCTTCTCCCCCCACAGTGTAATCGTGCCGTTTTTCATTAGCGGATGTGTGATTTGACTGCCTGGCTTACCACTTCGGCAACACGCGGGTCAAATGCTTCCGGCATAATAAAGTCTTCATTTAATTCTTCATCAGATACTAACCCTGCAATTGCTTTTGCAGCAGCAAGCTTCATTTCTTCTGTAATCTGGGAAGCGTGTCCTTCTAAAGCACCTTTGAAGATTCCCGGAAAAGCAACGACGTTGTTTACCTGATTCGGGAAATCACTTCTTCCGGTTCCGACCACTTTAGCACCTGCAGCTTTGGCAAGGTCTGGCATGATTTCCGGAGTAGGATTTGCCATGGCAAAAAGAATGGCATCTTTATTCATGGATGCAACCATTTCCTGAGTCACGATATTCGGTGCGGAAACACCAACGAAGATATCAGCACCCTTTAATGCATCGGCAAGGGTACCCGATTCATTGGAAAGGTTGGTAACTTCGGTCATTTTCTTCTGCATCCAGTTTAAGTCAGGATAATCTTTGCCGATGATTCCCATGCGGTCACACATAATAACATTTTTAAAGCCGTAAGTCAGTAACAGTTTGGTGATGGCAACACCGGCAGAACCGGCACCATTTACAACAACGCGGCAGTTTTCTTTTTCTTTTCCGGTTACTTTTAAAGCGTTGATGATTCCGGCAAGAACAACAATAGCAGTACCATGCTGGTCGTCATGGAAGACCGGAATATCAAGCATTTCCTTTAAACGCTCTTCAATTTCAAAACAACGTGGGGCGGAAATATCCTCTAAGTTGATGCCGCCGAATCCTGGAGCAATATTTTTAACAGTTTTTATAATTTCTTCGGTATCCTGTGTGTCAAGGCAGATTGGAACAGCGTTGACATTTCCAAATTCTTTAAACAGTACACATTTTCCTTCCATAACCGGCATGGCTGCGTACGGTCCGATGTTTCCGAGACCGAGAACAGCGCTTCCGTCTGAGACAACGGCAACGGTGTTGGCTTTCATGGTATAAGTATAAGCTTCTTCTTTATTTTCTGCGATGATACGGCAAGGTGCCGCAACACCAGGTGTGTATGCGATAGATAAATCTTCCCGGGTCTTTACCGGTGTCTTGGAGATGGTTTCTAATTTTCCATTCCATTTTTTATGCATTTCAATTGCTTTTTCGTTGGTATCCATAGTTCGTCTCCTTTTCTTAGCCATTGATTACTTCCGTCTAGTATCATATCATTAAAAAATTTTTAAAGCAAGAAAAAGGACTTCCTATTTGAAAGAAACTGTTGTATAATACGAAAAGACGAATCTTACGTTCCAATTATTTTTATTTCAAAAAGAAATCCCAATTATTTAGCAGATAATCAAATAAGCAAGAGGTAAGGAGAATAGAATGAGAGAGAAGTATGAAAGTCTTTCTGCAGCAGTGTTGCGTGAACTGGCAAAAGCAAGGGGAATGAAAGGAATTTCTACCTTAAAGAAAGCTGAGTTAGTAGAAGCGATGCTGGCGGAAGATGAAAAGGAAGCAAAGGTGCAGGAAGCCAAGAAAGAAGCAGAAGGTACAACAGAAACTACGGAGCAGGTAGCAGAAACCAGAACCTATCGCGCAGAACGTCCGCACCGGGAAAATGCAGCGAGGGGACATGAGGGCGAGATGCGTCGAAGCACAGTAAGACATACACCGGATGAGCATATTTCGGAAAAAGATGAAACGGAGCGTGTGGCAGAAGAAAACAAGGACTTAGACAGCGGTGTGAAGGCACATGGAATTCTTGAAGTTATGCCGGATGGATTCGGATTTATCCGTTGTGAAAATTATCTGCCGGGAGAGCATGATGTCTATGTTTCTCCGTCCCAGATTCGTAAGTTCAATCTGAAAACCGGAGATATTGTGACCGGAAATACCAGAATTAAGACACAGGCTGAAAAATTCTCTGCATTATTATACATTACTTCTATTAATGACCTGCATCCGTCAGAGGCTGTAAAGCGGAAGAATTTTGAAGATTTAACTCCGATTTTTCCGGATGAGAGAATCCGGCTTGAGACAAGCCATAGTGCAATGGCAATGCGAATTGTAGATTTAGTATCTCCGATTGGTAAGGGACAGCGTGGAATGATTGTTTCCCCACCAAAAGCAGGTAAGACTACATTATTAAAAGGTGTGGCACAGGCAGTAAAGCAGAATAACCCGGAGATGCATCTGATTATCTTATTAATTGATGAGCGGCCGGAGGAAGTTACCGATATTAAGGAAGCAATTGAAGGACCGAATGTAGAAGTTATTTATTCTACCTTTGACGAATTGCCGGAGCATCATAAGAGAGTATCCGAGATGGTAATTGAGAGAGCAAAACGTCTGGTAGAACATAAGAAGGATGTTATGATTCTCTTAGACAGTATTACAAGACTTGCAAGAGCATATAACCTTACAGTTCCGCCAAGTGGAAGAACCTTATCCGGTGGTCTTGATCCGGCAGCCCTCCATATGCCGAAGCGTTTCTTTGGTGCAGCCCGTAATATGCGTGAGGGCGGAAGCCTTACGATTCTTGCAACAGCACTGGTAGATACCGGAAGCAAGATGGATGATGTTGTTTACGAGGAATTTAAGGGAACCGGTAACATGGAACTGGTGCTTGACCGTAAGTTATCTGAGAAACGTGTATTCCCTGCAATTGACATTGTAAAATCCGGTACAAGAAGAGAAGACCTCTTACTGACACAGGAAGAGCAGGAGGCCGTATTTATTATGCGTAAGGCAATCAATGGCATGCGTACCGATGAAGCGGTTGAGAGCATCTTGAATATGTTTGTCCGGACGAAAAACAACCGGGAATATATCCAGACTGTAAAAAAGACAAAATTTGTTTAAAAACACTTGCATAACAGCTTTTCCTATGCTACAATGAATAAGCTGTTTATTCGGAAACTAAACAGTATCGCACTTAAATTAGACAAATGTCGTAATTGCGAAGCAATTCATATATGAGAGGTGAGAGACATGAGAGAAGGAATCCATCCAGATTATTATCAGGCAACAGTTACATGTAACTGTGGTAACACATTCGTAACTGGTTCAACCAAAGAGGATATTCACGTTGAAATTTGTTCCAAATGCCATCCATTCTATACTGGACAGCAGAAAGCTAACCAGGCTCGTGGACGTATTGAGCAGTTCAATAAGAAATACGGCATGAAATAGAAATTGCACAATGTGACTGAAAGATAAGGTTGAGGTTTCTAATCTCAACCTTTTTTTAGAAACAGGAAGAGAGGTCACACATGAAATATTCGGGAATCGGTGGACAGGCAGTTTTAGAAGGCGTAATGATGAAAAATAAGGAAAAGTACGCCGTGGCAGTCCGGAAGCCGGATGGAGAGATTACCGTTGATACCAAAGAGTATTATGGACTGATTAAAAACAAGACATTGCGGAACATTCCGATTTTACGTGGAGTGTTAAGTTTTGTGGAGTCTTTGACACTTGGAATATCAACGCTTACATATTCCGCATCTTTCTTTGAAGAGGATGAGGAAGACACCAAAGCAAAAAAGAAAGAATTATCAAAAGAGGCAGCAGCAAAAAAAGAAAAGGCAGAAATGGGTATTACTGTTGCATTTTCCTTTGTACTTGCCATTGGAATCTTTATGATTCTGCCATATTATCTTTCTTTGATTTTTCAGAAATTTATTACATCCCATGTGGCACTGGCGCTGATTGAAGGTATCATCCGAATGATGATTTTTTTGGCATATATTGCTTCAATTTCCTTAATGAAGGATATCCAGCGTGTATTCATGTATCACGGAGCAGAGCACAAATGCATTAACTGCATTGAACATGGAATGGAGCTGAATGTAGAAAACGTGAGAAAGAGTTCCAGACTGCATAAGCGGTGTGGTACAAGTTTTCTCCTGTTTGTAATGATTATCAGTATTATTTTCTTTGCATTTATTGATGTAAAGAGCCGGATTTTGAAGGTAGTGCTTCGTTTGCTGCTGATACCGGTGATTGCTGGTGTGTCATATGAATTTATCCGGCTTGCCGGAAAAAGTGATAATCCGGTAGTGAATTTCTTAAGTAAACCTGGATTGTGGCTGCAGAGGCTTACAACAAGAGAACCGGATGATTCTATGATTGAGGTTGGTATTGCTTCCGTGGAAGCAGTATTTGACTGGAAAAAATATTTGAGCGAAATGTAAAAGAAAAGGGCGTAATATATGACTTATAGAGAGGCAGTGGAATTTGGTACAAAGTGTCTTACAGATGCAGGAGTGCCGGATGCCGCACTGGATGCATGGTATCTTTTACAGATGGTATGCAGGATTGAACGCAGTTACTACTACGTTCACGGGGAAGAAGATATTACACAGGATGCTCAGAAAGAATATGAGATTGCAGTACAGAAACGAGCTGAACATATTCCGCTACAGTATATTATTGGAGAACAGGAATTTATGGGGCTTCGATTCAAAGTAAATTCCAATGTTCTGATACCGCGGCAGGATACCGAGACTTTAGTGGAGCAGGTATTGAAGATTGTAAAGCCGGGGATGAAAGTATTAGACCTTTGTACAGGGTCTGGTTGTGTATTAATCAGTGTGTTGAAAAATGCACCGGAACTTACCGGTGTTGGAAGTGATATTTCGAAAACTGCATTGCTGGTAGCGAAAGAAAATGCAAAGATGCATGAAGTGGATGCGGACTGGA
The DNA here is from genome assembly GCF_003461765.1 of Roseburia sp. AF02-12. NCBI lineage: Bacteria > Bacillati > Bacillota > Clostridia > Lachnospirales > Lachnospiraceae > Roseburia > Roseburia sp. AF02-12. The sequence goes on from NZ_QTXS01000001.1 coordinate 353,961, forward strand.
TACGCAGTGATTTATTTGATAATATTACCGAGACTTTTGATGTAATCATGGCGAATCCGCCTTATATACCGACAGGAGAGATTCTGTCACTGATGCCGGAGGTGCGGGATTTTGAGCCGGAAAACGCATTGGATGGCGGAGCGGATGGTCTTGATTTTTATCGGAAGATTGCCGGACAGGTAAAGGGTTATTTGAATCCTGGCGGATATGTTTACATGGAAATTGGTTATGACCAGGGAGAAGCAGTCTCTGAGCTGATGCGTAACGCAGGATTTACAGAAGTTGAAGTAATCAAAGACCTTGCACGAAATGATCGTGTGGTAAAAGGGAAAGGAAATTAAAATGTTTGATCGTTTAGAGGATTTATTGATTCGTTATGAAGAGTTGATGAGTGAGTTAAGTGAACCGGATGTGGCAAATAATCCGGAGCGTTTTCGTAAGCTGATGAAGGAGCAGAGTGACCTGACACCTATCGTGGAAGCTTATAAAGAATATAAACAGTGCAAGCAGAATATTGAAGATTCTCTTGCAATGCTGGACGAAGAGACAGATGAAGAGATGAAAGAACTTGCCAAAGAGGAATTAAATGATTCCAAGGCAAGAGTAGAAGAATTAGAGCAGAAACTGAAAATTCTTCTTCTTCCAAAGGATCCGAATGATGATAAGAATGTCATTGTGGAAATCCGTGCCGGTGCCGGCGGAGATGAGGCAGCTTTGTTTGCAGCTGAGATTTACCGTATGTATGTCCATTATGCAGAGAGCAGACGCTGGAAAGTTGAGACGATGGAATGCGAAGAAATCGGAATCGGTGGAATGAAGAGTGTTACTTTCATGATTACCGGACAGGGTGCTTACTCTGTTATGAAATATGAATCTGGTGTACATCGTGTACAGCGTGTACCTGAGACAGAGTCCGGTGGACGTATCCATACTTCTACTATTACAGTAGCAGTAATGCCGGAAGCAGAAGAAGTAGATGTCCAGATTGATGAAAAGGATATCCGAATCGACGTTATGCGTGCATCCGGAAACGGTGGACAGTGTGTCAATACTACAGACTCTGCAGTTCGTCTGACTCATTACCCAACCGGAATTGTAATCTACAGCCAGACAGAGAAATCACAGCTTCAGAATAAAGAGAAAGCATTTGCACTTTTACGTGCCAAATTATACGACATAGAATGCCAGAAGGCGCATGATGCAGAAGCAGAAGCCAGAAGAAGCCAGATTGGTACCGGTGACCGTTCTGAGAAGATTCGTACTTACAACTTCCCACAGGGACGTGTAACCGACCACAGAATCAATCTTACCCTTTATAAACTGGACAAGATTATGAATGGCGATATCCAGGAAATCTTAGATGCGCTGATCGCAGCCGACCAAGCAGCAAAATTAGCTAAGATGAATGAGAATTAATATGAATTAGTAAGAATCAAGAAAAGCGGTCTTTTGGTTAGGTCAACGGATTGCTTTTTTCTTGCTTTACAGGAAATTGCTTTCCTGTAAAGTAAAAAACGCTTCGCGAGGATGCGCACTGCGGCGTATAAGGTAGATGTCGCAAGCGACCGCCGCAGGTGCGAGAATGTGCCAAGGTACATTCTTTGTTGTGGGTATTAGGATACTTTGGAGAGTCAAGTATTAGAGTCTATAAGAAAAACAAGAATGGAAGAGTAAATAGAAATCTCCCTTTTTACAAAAGTGTGTCTGATGCATACTAACTCATAATTATACGAAACACCACTCTTTTATTCATTTTTCTATTCACTTCTTACTAATGGGTATTCATTTTTACTTTAAGTTGTCGTGCAATTTATTAGAATGGAATTTTTGAAAGAGCCAGCATCTTGAATGGGCTGACTCTTTCAATGTCACCTGTAATTGACAAACTGGAAGTTATAAACATCTTTGCAAATATACCATATCTATTAACTGTACACCACACTCATAAATTGGGTGGTCATAATTGTCCGTAAAGAAATTCGGAATATTGTGAGATCGGACAAATCCGCATTTTTCATAAAACGGTACGGTCAACGGGCTGTCACCTGTTCCAACCTGCAAAATAGAATATTCATCTGAATATTTACTTACAAGGAAGTCAATCAATGCTTTCCCATAGCCCTGTCCTTGATTCTGAGGATCAACTGCAATATTTTTAATTTCAAGTATTCCATTATCTTCATCAGTAACGACACATTCAGCTTTTACATTACCATCTTCAAGTACATACATAGTACCTTTTTCAAGATAGTGATCAATCATATTTTCCTGCTCATCAGCTAATAACAATAATGCTATAAATTGCTTTTTATTCTCATTCACTTCTCGGATTTTCATATCTATTACTCCGTCAAACTAGAATTTTACGGTCTATCAGACTTTTTATTTACAGTTGTACTATCGTTTCATTTTTCGTCTTGCCTTAATCTTTCCTAAAAGTCCAGAAAGATACATTGCAAGGACTATTAACATACCACAATCTAACCCAAGACCTGCACTTGCTACTCTTTCATAGACACTTCCAGGTGTATCTAGTCCTGTAAATTCAATAATCACAAACGCAATCATTCCTATTATTGCAATAACCGTAAGTACAAATAACTTTCCTTTAATTTTTTGATTAATTGTCTCTGTATAATCAGATAATTTCAATACTGTTTCTTTTATTTCTTCATTCATATTCTCGCTTTTCCTTTCTCCACCAATGATTTCAGGTATACTAACATCATAAAAATCAGCCAATTCAGCCAACAAACTAATATCAGGCATATTAGAACCTGTTTCCCATCTAGAAACCGTTCGGCCTGAAACTTTTATCTTTTCAGCAAGCTGTTCCTGTGTAATATTCTTTTCTTTCCTAAGTTCTTTTAAGAAACGTCCAATCTTTTTCTGATCCATACTGTTTCCTCCTTTCATTGACAGAGTAATATTATTCTACTAAACATAACACGACACAAAGCGAGAAAATGCCGTATTTACGCTATTGGACAAATCTGTCTAGTATTATTTATATTGGCTTTAGCCCCAGGAACTTCAAGTTATCTTTTTCTTCCTAAATATCGGCATACTTTTGATTTGTATTGCAGGTACTCATTTCCGAATGCTTCTATCAAAAAATCTTCCTCTACATTGACTATCTGCAAATGAAAAAATACCACTGCAAAACCTGTGGCAAAGCAAAGGAACCAATTAAAGAACGAAAACAATATTCCTATATACATTAAATCAAAACCCAAAAATGCAGGATTTCTGCTAATAGAATAGATGCCCGCTGTTACCAAAATGGTCCTTTCTTCTTTTTGCACACCTGCTCTCCAATTCTCCTTCATCTGTGTAACAGAAACAATAAAAGCAAGTACACCGAACATTGTTATTACAACTCCTGTAAATTGCAACACAATATGTGCTGTTCCCGAATAAAACACAATACTGATAATCTGTATTACAGGAAGCAAATATGTGATTATTTTAAGAGCCACTTCTATAAATTTGACAAATCCCTCTTTTCCTTTTCCTAATTGATCTGTCTTTATGCCTTGCTTTTTCTGACTAATCAGCTTTGCAAAATAGCAGATGTAGAACACTGCCATCAGTGAAATTGTAACAATTTTTATTATCATCGTGTACCTCCAAACTCCGATTTGTATAACAGTAGTCTAACACACGTTGTTAAAAAATACTACAGCCAAGCCAATGTCTGTAATTTGCCCTAAAATTTCATTTTATGGAATTTGGACTACTTGATTTTCTAATTGCATACGTAATTCGTGAAATGTATAATTATACTGTTGATACATCAGACACACAAATGTAAATAGGGACATAGAAATTAAAAATTAAAAATTTCACTTTACGTGATAATTAAATTGAAAAAAGACATAATTATGGTATAATTAGACCATGAATAGGAGGTGTACATTATGCCACAAATAATTCCAATTAAAGATTTGAAGAATACATCAGAGATATCTGATATGTGTCATAAAGCAGAGGAACCAATTTATATTACGAAAAATGGATATGGAGATATGGTAATTATGAGCATGGAGACTTATGAGTCAACCATGAGACAGATTGCTATGTACAGAGATATTGAAATATCTGAAAAGCAAATAGAGGAAGGACAGGTAAAGGATGCCAGAACTGCGCTTAGAGAAATGAGGGCGAAGTATGGCATATAAAATAAATGTTACTGAACATGCGAATGAACTGCTTGATAATCTTGTGTATCATTTAATTTATTGCTTAAGGAATGAACAGGCAGCAAAGCATCTGTTGGATAGTATAGATACTATCTGTGACAGGCTAGAGGTTAATCCATTTCAGTTCGCAGAGTGCAGAGATGCATATCTTGCTAAAAGAGGATATCGTGAGGCAGTTGTGTCACAGATGAATTATATTATCGTTTTTGATGTGAGAGCGGATGTTGTAAATGTAGTTGGTATTTTTCATCAGTTAGAGAATTATCAAAGTAAATTATAAAAAATGTGTTGTATTCATCCTACAAATTAAATTTAGTATAATAGAAATACTGCAAAGTAAAATTTAGTAATGGAAGATATTGCAACTAATAAAAATGACAGGTCTGTTAGTTCCGTATAAATAAAATTCAAGTCCCTATTTACATTTGTGTGTCTGATGTATCAACAGTATAATTATACATTTCACGAATTGCGTATGCAATTAGAAAATCAAGTATTCCAAATTCAAATACAATACCATAAGGCTTTCCAGATAATCTGGGAAGCCTTTTTATATTCATAGGGTGCATTTAAGGGTATGAATTTTGTTTATGCAAGGAGGTTCATGCCATGGCACTCACCAATGAAGAGCTACAGTATTTGATTGTAATGGTCCATATCTTGCTACCAAGAAGATTGGAAAAAATAATCCCAAAACTGAACAGATTGAGCAGGATAATAAACTGCGGATGGACTGGAATCGGGAGGTTGACAGAGCAATCATAAGTGATGTTCCTATGGATGAGATTTTACAGAAAAAAAGGGAACATATCACAGAACCGATAAAAAGGTCGATTGAACTGTATGGAAACAAACCACAACGATTAGCATTGATACTTAATATGGCGATTACGGAACTTGTACTACTGATATCGAAGGTGCTTGAAGCAGCCAGAACTATTCGGAATAAGATACTGCATACAGATGTTGAAAATGATATAATCATAACTTCTTTGGATTGAAATTGTAATATTTAACATAGTGCAGAGGGGCTGTAAAAAAGTCCCATTGTTACGAACATAATGCCGTATCCGGCATAACCTTAAATGCGACAGCATTTGTATAAGTCACGCATCATCATTCAGAACTTTGCCCAGTTAAAGGCACTTTTCAAAGATACCTGGGAGACAATTCCCGGCAACTGCGATACTTTCATTTATCTTGGAGGCAATGAGCAGAGTACACACAAGTATGTCTCGGAGCTTTTGTGCAAAGGGACGATTGATAAGAAGTCAAGCGGGGAGACAAAGGGCAGACAGGGAAGCTCTTCAAGAAACTATGATGTATTAGGAAGAGAACTGTTTACACCCGATGAGGTCAGAAAGCTGGATAACAAAAAGTGTATTATCTTTATCCGTGGTTTTGTTCCTATCATGGACAATAAGTTCATACCATTCAATCATCCGATGTTTAACCAGACAGCAGATGGCAAGGGAGAGCCTTATGTTCATCAGATAATGGGAGCAGATAATCTTATCGGTCCACCATTTGAGATTCTGTCAGATAAGGCAGTTAAGTATTATGAAAAACTGAAGGATAAGGGCGAGAATGTGTATATAGATTCTCTTACCTATGAGCAGTTTATGATGCTTGGTGATGCGGAATTAAGCAGAAGATTCTCAATGCAGGATGAAGCAGAGCAGAAGGCAAAGATTGACAGGGAGCAAGCAAATGAGCTTGAGTATGTCGATGAATCGCAGAAGTCTGATGCTGCAGAAAGTGCCAATGCGTCTAATGGAAGTACTGGAGCTAAGCCTGTAAGGAATCCTGAGAGGGAAAAGCCTAAGTGGGAGGATACCATCACAAACAGAATGCTACACTGGTCATATACACCGGAGCAGAAGGAAGAGGTGAAGAAAGCACTTGCTGCAGGAGTTCCGAAGGCAACGATTCTTACTTACTTTTATGCGGAGGTAACTGTGGAGAAGATGAGTTCATATCGGAATAAGCATTAAATGATATCGCATAGGCACAGGAATTATGTTATACTGTGTCTATGTAAATGAAAATGATGTTAAATTCGTTGATATTTTAGGTAAGTAAAGCGTACAACTAAATTTAAAGAATAAGTAGAATGAACACATTAATTGTTGTATAACGTTTTTATGCAATTAAGGGTTACAATTTCGATAGGAGATATTTATGAAAAAAATTATTTTTACTGTTTTTTCAATACTAATTATATTGACTACTATATTTTTTATTGCTATTGGAACAGTTCGTGATTCACGATACTATATATTGATTTTAGTTTATATTATTGTGTACAAAATTATTTTGTCATTTACAAATAGAAGCAAAAAAAAGTAAACAATATTTTTCAACATTAGAATTAAATTTTTTTGTATAATAATTATTATGGTTTTTATACAGAGAAATATATGAATAACTAAATGAATATATTATGCATGATGAGAGGTGAGAACAATTTGAAAGTTTACTATTTAGCGCTATCATTATTTTTAACGTTCTTCTTCGCACATCAGATAACGCATGTAATGTGCTTTGGCAGATATAGAGATAAAAAATGCAAAAAGAAAAAATTTTATTTTATCTATGGATTTTGGGTGGTATTTTTTGGAATATTGTGTACAATGATGGGTTCGGCATCAGGGGTGGATCATACATTTGATTATGGAATGAACTCCTTAGAATTGTATTTGGGCAAAAAAAATTATTTTGAGGGTAATGTTATTTATGCGGAAGATGACTATAAGCATAATGGTGATTTTATACTAGAGTATTATGTAAAAAATACAGAAGACATAGAAATAATATCAAAACAAATTGTGGAAGAAAATGTATTTATATTTAGAGATTACAATTTAAGTGATATAAATGTTGTATGGAAATCGGTTGATGATGAGCTTTATGTTTATGGAGGTGATGAACTTTATGCAACTATAGATGTGGAAAGAAAAGGCTTGCTAGTAAAATTAAGTTTTTATTGGAATCAAGAAAAACTGAATCAAAACATGGGAGGATAAAAGTATGGCAAAAACAAAGATTGTAAAATTTATGTGTTCAATTGTGCTTGCGGTCAGTCTGGTACTTTCTCAAAGTTATACCGCAATGGCTTCAGGTTCGTCCACAATAACTGAGCAACAGTTGGGAGTTCTATTTGATGGGATGGAAAGCATAGTAGTACAGTTGGAAGAGATGGGATTGACAGAAGAGGATATAAGTGATTTATTTGGTGTACTACCAAGAGAAGACTCTTTTTACCATGGAGAAGATTGATGAATTGCATCAGGAAATTGAACAGCTTAAAACAGAAATACCGCCAGAAGATAATTCTTCCAGTAAGTTTGAGACACAGTTAGAAAGTATCATCAATATGGAATCTTTTGACAGAGAGAAAATCCAGAAGGTAATCAAAAAAGTGATTATCAATGGAGAGGACAATATAGAGATTGTATGGAATACAGATGATCCATTTTTCAGGTAAGATGGATGTTTAAAGAGTGTGGAGTGCCGAGAAAATGTGGCACTCCTTTCTTATGCAGGCATAAATATTGCTTTCAATATACTGCAATAGCAGGTATAATGGAAAGTGATATTTGAGGGTACAAAAAAATTAAATTTTTTTTGGTCTAGGGTTGACACGAGCAGGTTTATCAGTTCCAGATTCGGATATGCTGATTACATTAGCAGATGAATTGGATACTTCTGTAAGTGTATTGCTTGGAGAAACTGTAATGGAGTCAATGACAGATGACCTAAAAGCAATCTCTGAAAAATTAGAGGTAATTAATTTACAGTTGGCAAAGAGAAACATGGTCAAAGTAAAAACGATCCGTTGGATATTTATCTCGCTATGTGCGTTTATAGTGCTTGTTTTTATTGCTCTTGCGATTATGAAAAGTTCTTATCTAGGGTGGGATTATAATAACCCGGAATTTGCAGTTGCAGGAACAATATTACATGGATTTGAATTTGTCTTTGTGAGATTAGCGCCATTTGCTTTCATTGCTTCTGTTATTGGAATCGTAATTACCTATAAGAAGCGATAAATTCAAGTTTGTCAATTACAGGAGACATTGAAAGAGCCAGTCCATTCAAGGTGCTGGCTTTTTCAAAATTCAAATTTAATAAATTGCACGACAACTTAGAGTAAAAAAGAATACCCATTAGTAAGAAATGAATAGAAAATGAATAAAAGTGTGGGAAAGCGAATAAAAATGAGTTAGTATGCATCAGACACACTTTTGTAAAAAGGGAGAAATTCAATTGGAAATACTATTTGAAGAAGTAGAATATATAGATGAGGTGAGCACATATGGAACAGGAAACACAGGAGCAAACTAATAAGTTTAATAATAAAATCTATTATATTCTTCCAGAGTTTTCAGGTAAGAATGTTCCTATTATAGAAGTTGCTAAACTAATGGGAAAAGACCAGCAGTTTATTCGGCAGGGAATAATAAGGGGGATTTTGCCGATTGGAGTTGCATTTAAGAAAACAATCCCAAATGGTAGTTATGAAGGGAAAGAATCATCTCAATACGATTTTTAAGTTAGCCCAAAATTATTATGGGAATATATTGGAATAATTTATAAAGAATAATATAAAAGTAATACAGGAGAGGTTATTGTGTGCCACCACCAAAAGTTAGGTTTCAAATCTAACGATTGGTGGCTGTTTTTTGCTAAATATAACTACAGAGTATATACCACAATTATCTTTCTATTAACTCCTTGCACTTCCCCTTCATCTACGGTATAATCGTAAAGTCCGTGTGCAACCAATCGCATGCGGGGATAAGAATGAATATATTGTGTTATGGATAGAGTGAAGGAGCAGGAAATGAAGAAGAAAATATGGGCGGCAGCTTTGATTTGCATTGTCGTATTAGGAATGCTGGATGGATGCGGACCAAAGGAGAAAGATACAGACAAGGAAGCAGCAGGAAATACAGAAACAGAAGCAGTGGAAGGGCTCCATGCCACAGAGACGGAGACAGAGGCACAGGGAAATCTTAAGGAAGATACCTGGTATGTTTCATCCGGTATGTATCAGCACAAAATGGAAACCGAAGAGAATACCGCTGTGATAAAAAATGTCAATGTATACAATATGGCAGGAACCATGGATGGTGAGACCTTTGTGCAGGCATCTGATTTTACCAATCATTTAAATCAGGCGGAGTATGAGATAAGCTGGAATCGTACTGAGGCAGACGAAGAAGGAAATACAGTTTATACGGTTACTTTATCTGCAAAGATTCCGTGGAATGGCATACAGACGGATGCAGAAGCTTATATCGAATATGAAGACATCAGCCTCGTGGATGCAACTACCGGAATGGTGCTGCCGCAGCATGTAGCTGCAACAGACAGTTCCATGGCTATGATGGCAGAAGTGGCTTGTGCCGGCACAACATATCAGGTGGCAGCCACAGAAGATACAGAGACAACGTTTGGTGACTGGTCGGTGGAAGACGGCAGCGAGTATCCGATGGTTACATATTATGAAATCAAAGAAACTTATACCGTAACGGCACCGGCAGAATATAAAGGACTGCTTTTTGTATTACAGACACAACGCAGTGCAGAAGAATATGAAAATGGAATCGTAAACGGTCTTGGAACAGATGAGGCACATACATTTGATGGAACAATTAATGATGGAAGTGTGGCGATTGAACTGGACCGAGATTATGATTATGTGAATGTGGATTAGAAGATAAATAGAATAGGTAAATCCAACAGATAATAAAAGAAAACGAAACAGAATCGTCGAAAGGTGGTTCTGTTTTTCCACGTCTAAAGGAGCATACAATGGATTATAGCAGATTAGAAAAAGGAATTATGGATTTCATACAGGAGGAGCAGGTAAAACTTGGATACCGGAAAGAAAAAATCCGGTTATATTATCCTTTGAGTTCATTAAAGCATTTTCTGGGAGAAGAAGTGAGCGGAAAATCAACGGAAGAATTGGAAAAAGCATTTTATGAAGCAGCAGGAATACGGCTTGGCAGAGTAGAAATTAGCAGAAACAAGGACCGCTTTTGCTTTGTAGTACCGGAAGAAGGCGCAGAATATGTGCGTGAGCATATGGAAGAAAATGCATTTATCAAAAAGCTGGTTACACTGCTGCAGAGCCATTCCTGTACAATAGAAGCAATTTACCGGCTGTTTTTGGAGACAGGTGAAAAGATTCATTTTGAAGAGATTGAGACAGAGGATTTTGACTATCTCATTTATTTTGAAAGCGGAGAGGATTCCTATTATTATTGCTTTAAGGACGAAGGCTGCCATATCATCTATCATCGCTTTATGCCGGAGGATTACCGGGATTTGTTTTCTGAAAGTGCAGAGTAAGAACTATTTTATGATAAAAGAAAAGAGGAAGAGAAGTTGCAAAAGAAAATAAACAGAGGAATCGTATATGTGGCAGGATTACTGTTACTTGCCATGGGAATTATATTAAATACCAAGACGGGACTTGGCGTATCTCCGATTATTTCGGTGGCATACAGTGTATCGGTAATCAGTGGAATGAATTTGGGCAATATGACGCTGATTTTATATAGCATTTTTGTATTGATAGAAATGATATTACATACCATCCGGCGCAAAAAAGGAGAATATGTAAAACGCCTGTTTTTGGATATTCTGCAGATACCACTTAGTATTGTATTTACCCGGTTTATGAACCTTTTTGCAAGATTCGTTCCTGAATATGCCAAAGACTGTGCAGGTACTTTCTGGGGCAGCGTTCCGGCACGTTTGATGCTTTTGATACTGGCAATCATATTGACAGGTGTAGGAGCCGCAATGTCTTTAAATATGCGTATCATACCAAATCCGGGAGATGGAATTGTACAGGCAATTGCAGACTTTACCGGAAAGTCGGTAGGGTTTACCAAAAACTGCTTTGATGTGTGTAACGTTACGATAACCTGTATCGCTGGACTTATTATAAAGGGAGAAATTATCGGGATTGGAGCCGGTACACTATTGTCAGTACTTGGAGTGGGAAGAGTAATTGCAGTATACAATCATTTCTTTGGAAAATATCGTTACGAATCCTAAGCTTGTCCTAGCCTTTCAAAGGGAAAAATGATAGAATAGAATTAATGATGTAAGTTAAGAAAAGAAGAAAATTCACAGAAATAAAAGATAGTAAGAGGAAGAAGAATGGCAGCAAAGTTTTATGCAGTCCGAAAAGGAAAGAAACCTGGTATTTATATGAGCTGGGATATGTGTAAGCAGCAGACCGCTGGCTTTTCCGGAGCGGAGTTTAAAAGTTTTCCGACGAAGGAAGCAGCAGAAGAATATATCGGTCAGAAGCAGCAGACAGTAGAAAAAGAGCCGGAAAATTATGCCTTTGTGGATGGCTCTTATAATATTGCAACTAAGGTATACGGATACGGCGGCTTTCTGATGACAGATGGGAAAAGAGAAGTGCTGCAGGGAGCAGGAGAGGAAGAAGAAATGGCATCCATGCGTAATGTGGCAGGAGAAGTATTAGGAAGCATGGCTGCCATTGAGAAGGCAGTGGAGCTTGGACTGGCAGAGCTTACGATATATTATGACTATATGGGCATTGAAATGTGGGCAACAGGAGCATGGAAACGGAATAAGAAAGGAACCATTGCCTATTATGACTATATTCAGGGCATAAAGGATAAAATTACACTTCATTTTGTAAAAGTAAAAGGGCATTCAGGAGTAGAAGGAAATGAAGAAGCAGACCGGCTGGCAAAAGAGGCAGTCGGAATTGAGCTATAGTATCTGCAGAAGAGTGGATACGGGGATAAAACAGGAGGAAAGAAATGGTTTCATTAAAGGACGTAGCGAAGCGTTGTGGTGTCTCAACGGCAACAGTAAGTAAAGCGTTGAATGGACATAGCGATATTGGAGAGAAGACCAGGATACGGATTAAAGAAGCAGCACAGGAGATGGGGTATTTTCCGAATGCGGCAGCAAGGGCATTAAAGACGAACCGTTCTTATAACTTAGGAGTACTTTTTAAAGAGGAGGCCGGAAGAGGGCTTACCCATGAATATTTCTCTGGCATCTTAAATGGATTTAAAGAAAAGGCGGAAGAATTAGGCTATGATATCACTTTTATTAATAATGAGCATGTGAATCATAAGATGTCATATCTTGAACACTGCAAATACCGGAATTTTGACGGAGTTGGAATTGTGTGTGCCAGGTTTGAGGAACCGGAGGTACAGGAACTTTTGCAGAGTAATATTCCGATTGTTACTGTGGATTATGTATATTACAACTGCACGGTTGTTTCTTCTAATAATGTAAAAGGGATGAATGAACTGGTACGTTATATTTATTCCAAGGGACACCGGAAAATTGCATACATTTATGGGGAAAAACATTCGGCTGTTACCAGAGATCGTCTGACCAGCTTTTTCCAGACAATGGAGAGCTTTAATCTGAATGTTCCGGATGACTATTTAAAGGAAGGAGAATATTTAGATACCAGGCTTGTGGCAAAGGCAACCAGGGAACTTTTAAATCTGCCTGACCCGCCGACCTGTATTCTCTACCCGGATGATACAGCATTAATTGGTGGGATTAATGTAATTGATGAAATGGGACTTAAAGTACCGGATGATATTTCTATTGCAGGTTTTGATGGAACAAAAGTATCCCAGATGATGAGTCCAAAGATTACGACTATACGGCAGAATACCAGAAAGATTGGGGAAGAGGCCGTAAAACGTCTGGTACAGAGAATCGAGCAGCCTAAGACAACGCTGGTGGAGCGTGTGATTATCAATGGAGAACTTTTGGTAGGAGAATCAGTAGGAGGAATCTGATATGGCACTGCAATTTGTGCTGGGCAGTGCTGGAAGCGGAAAGTCAGACTATGTATTCCGCAAAACAGTCAAAGAAGCTCAGAAGAATTTAAAGAAAAATTATTATGTAGTAGTACCGGAACAGTTCACGATGCAGACGCAGCGTGAACTTGTTCGGTTACAGGAAAAAAACAGTATTATGAATATAGATGTGGTCAGCTTCCAGCGACTGGCATATCGTATTTTCGATGAATTAGGAAAGACGAATATGGCAGTTTTAGAAGAGACCGGGAAAAACCTTGTATTGCGTAAGGTTGCCGAAGAGCGGATGGATGATTTATGTGTCATGCAGGGAAATATGAAAAAGATGGGATATATCAGTGAAGTGAAGTCCCTGATATCAGAGCTGACACAGTATAATATCGATCCGGATACTTTGGAAACATTTATTGAAGAGCAGAATATGCCACCGGCATTTTCCTATAAACTGCAGGATATCCTGACCATGTACAGGGGTTTTCGAAGTGCAATTTCCGGGATGTATATTACTGCTGAAGAAGTTTTAGAAGCCTTCTGTGATATGGCAGAAGAATCAAAGCTTTTACAGGATGCCGTGCTGGTTTTCGATGGATTTACCGGATTTACACCGATTCAGAATAACGTGCTATACCGCCTGATGGGAATTGTATCAGATATATATGTGACAGTAACCATTGACCCGGCAGAGGATATTTATTCCTATCATGATATGCAGGAGCTGTTTGCCATGAGTAAGAAGACTGTAGCCAGCCTAATGAAAATGGCAGAAGAGAAGCATTTTGAAGTAACAGAGCCGGTGGTATTAAAGAATCCCAAAGCTGACCGGTTCCGGGAGGCGCCGGTACTACGGTTCTTAGAGCAGAATCTGTTCCGTACCAGACATCATAGCTACGAAAAGAAGGATGAGAAAGAAATCAAAGAAGGCATAGAGATTTTATCCCTGCCAAATCCAAGAAGAGAACTGCAGTATGCAGCAGAAGAGATTGCAAGGCTGGTGCATACCGGAGCATATCGCTACCGGGATTTTGCCATTATTTCCGGTGCCATAGAAGAGTATGGAAGCTATGTGCCGCAGATTATGGAGGAGTTTGGCATTCCGTTTTTCTTAGATACAACGAAAAATATTTTACTGCATCCATTTTTGGAATTTGTCCGGTCTCTTTTGCAGGTAATCGAGGACAATTTTTCGGAGGAAGCAATGTTCCGTTATCTGCGCTGTGGATTATCCCAAATCAGTGAGGATGAGATTGACCTGTTGGAAAATTATGTACTGGCAGCAGGCATCCGTGGAAAGAAAAAATGGGAGGCAAGATTTATTTATACCACCCATGAGGTTGCGGAAGAAGATTTAGAAGCTTTAAATGAACTCCGGATCCGTGTAATGGAGCCATTTTCGGAATTGGCGGCTGTATTTCATAAAAAAGGTGCTACCGTACGGGAATGCACGACAGCACTCTATCAGTTTATTGTGTCCTTACAGATAGAGCAGCAGTTAAAATACCGGGAGAATCAGTATAAAGAGGCGAAGGACTTAGCCAAGGCAAAGGAATATGCACAGATTTATCGCATTGTAATGGATATTTTGGATAAGATGGCAACGCTTCTGGGTGATGAAGTCATGGACATATCCGAATATGCCAAGGTCTTAGAGGCTGGCTTTGAAGCTGCCAAAGTAGGCGTGATTCCGGGTGGCTATGACTGCGTGATGATTGGTGATATCGAAAGAACCCGTCTTGATGATATAAAAGTATTATTTATCGTGGGAGTCAATGATGGTATTGTGCCAAAATCCGATAATCGTGGCGGCATCATTTCCCAGCTGGAAAGAGAAGAACTTGCGAAAAATCATATGGAACTGGCTCCTACAGCAAGGGAACGTGTTTTTATCCAGCGTTTTTACCTTTATCTTGCAGTGACAAAGCCATCGAAAAAACTTTATCTTACCTATGCAAGGGTAGGCAGTGATGGAAGTGCAAAGCGCCCGTCCTATTTTATTCATATGATTGAGGGACTGTTCCCGGGGTTAAAAGCAGAGCTGATAACGGGAGAACAGGTTGATGAAACACTGGTAACACCGGAGAGCAGCATGGCATTTCTGTTAGAGGGACTGTATCAGGAAGATGCCGGGTGGAATGATGAGAAGGAAGTACTCTGGCAGGCTTTGCTGCACTGGTATGAAGAGGAACCGGCATATCGGGAGCAGGTAAAAGCTATTCTTGATGCAGCAGAGCTTAAATATCATGCAGAGCCAATCAGCCGAACTGTGGCAAAGGCTCTTTATGGAAATGAGTTAAAGAACAGTGTTACGCGGTTGGAACAGTATGCAGCCTGTGCCTGTGCCCATTTCCTGACTTATGGACTGCGTTTACAGGAACGGGAACTCTTTGAATTCCGTATGGCGGATATGGGAAATATCTATCATCAGGCATTGGAAAATTATAGCCGGTATCTGAAAGAATCATCCTATAGCTGGTTTGATATTACAGAAGAAGCACAAAAACAGCTTATGGAGCGGGCAATGGAAGAAGCAATTGCTTCCAGTGGAAATGCAGCCATGGCAGATACAGCGGCAAACCGTTATCAGGTAGCAAAGATGAAAAAGATTTTTGCACGGACCATCTGGGCACTGACCAGCCAGATTCGTCAGGGAAAATTTGAACCATCGCAGTTTGAGGTGGGATTTTCCTATGCGGATGATTTAAATGCAGTGAATTTTAAACTCAGTGAAGAAGAGCATATGCGGCTCCAGGGAAGAATTGACCGTATTGATACTTATGAAGACAAAGATAAGTTATATGTAAAGATTATTGATTATAAATCCGGTAATACCGGTTTTGAACTGCTATCTCTGTACCATGGCCTGAAGCTTCAGCTTGTGGTTTATATGAATGCAGCCATGGAATTATTTGCAAAGCAAAATCCGGCAAAAGAGATAGTGCCGGCAGGTATGTTCTACTATCATATTGATGATCCGATGGTGGAAGGAACCGGTAGTGAATCTGAAGAAGAGATTCGAAGAAAGATATTGGAAAATTTACGTCTGGATGGAGTGGTAAATACAGAGGATGATATTTACCGTGCCATGGATGTGGAACTTTCCGGTAAATCCAATGTCCTTCCGATTTCTGTAAATAAGGACGGAACGGTGCGAAAGAGCGATAAGGCTGTGGACAAGGAAGAATTTAGGCTGATTGCGGATTATGCCAGCTATCGGATTGCAGAAGCTGGAAATGCTATTTTAAAGGGAAATACAGAGGTGAATCCGTATCTATTAAAGAACCGGAGCAGCTGTGATTATTGTCCATATGCTGCGGTCTGTGGATTTGATAAAAAGATTCCGGGATATGAAGTAAGGCGGTTGGAAGAATTATCTTCCGAGGAAATCTATGAACGCATGAAGGAGGTTTTTTAAGAAATGGGAATGACATGGACAAAAGAACAGCAGCAGGTCATTGATTTAAGAAACCGTAATATCTTAGTGTCTGCGGCAGCAGGTTCCGGAAAGACAGCCGTACTGGTAGAGAGAATCAAAGAGCTGGTATTGGATAAGAAGCATCCGGTAGATATTGACCATCTTCTGGTGGTAACCTTCACCAATGCGGCGGCAGCCCAGATGAAAGAGCGTGTAGCAAAAGCCTTGGAAAAGGCATTGCAGGAGAATCCTTCCGATGTGAGATTACAGCAGCAGGCTGCACTGGTGCAGAATGCGCAGATTACTACCATAGACAGTTTCTGCCTTTATGTGCTTCGGAATCATTTTCATGAAATCGGTCTGGAGCCGAATTTCAGGATTGGAGATGAAGGCGAGTTAAAGCTTCTTCGGGAAGATGTAATGACCGGATTGTTTGAACAGTGTTATGAAGGAAAACATCCGGGTTTTTTGCATCTCATTTCCTGTTATGGAACCAGTAGAAGTGATGCACCGGTGCGGGATATGATTTTTAAACTTTATTCCTATGCACAGAGTTATCCATGGCCGAAGCAGTGGCTTCGGGAAGCGTTAAGCTGCTATGAGATAAAAACAGAGCAGGAATTAGAGCAGGCGCCTTTTATTGAAATGACGGTAGAATATGGGAAGCAGATGGTAAAGGGCTATTTAGAGCAGGCAGAGCATTATCTTGAGCTTTGTCAGGACGCAGACGGTCCTTACATGTATGAGGACGCTTGTGAGCAGGATGTAGAGCTGATGGAGGATTTGCTTTCCTGCAGTACTTATCAGGATTTTTATGAAGAATTAGGAAAATGTAAATTTGTAACATTAGGCAGGGCAAAGGATTATATCGGAAGTCCGGAAAAGCAGGAGCAGGTAAAGACAGAACGTAAGAAGCTTAAGGATGGAATCGGAAAGTTAAAAAGTGACTGCTTTGCCCTTAATTTTCAGGAAATCTTAGAGCAGCTCACTCTGGTGCAGCCATCAGCAGAAGCGTTAGCTGAAGTGACGGAGCGTTTTATCGATGCTTTCGCAGAAAGAAAGCAGGATAAGAATCTGGTGGATTTCTCAGACCTTGAGCATTTTGCATTAGAGATATTGGTAGAGGAAGAGACCGGGAAACCAACGGAGACTGCAAAGGAATTTCAAAATGCCTATGAAGAAATTATGATTGATGAGTATCAGGACAGCAACTATGTGCAGGAGACGATTCTCCGGGCAATTTCAAGAGAAGTGGTCGGACAGAATAATCTTTTTATGGTAGGAGATGTAAAACAGAGTATTTATCGTTTCCGTCTGGCGAGACCGGAGCTTTTCATGGAAAAGTTTGATACTTATGAGACAACAGATGCACCCTGCCAGCGGATTGATCTGCATAAGAACTTTCGAAGCAGAGACAGCGTGCTTACTTTTACCAATGATATTTTCTATCAGATTATGAAACGGAATCTTGGCGGTGTGGATTATACCGATGAGGCGGCATTGTATTGTGGTGCAGATTATCCGGCGGGCGAGAAAGAGGATGCTTTTGACAGTGAGATTCTTCTTACAACTACACAGGAACTGGAAGAGGGAACAAAACAGCAGATTTCAAAACAGGAACTGGAAGCAAAATTAATTGCAGACCGGATTCGGAAGATGGTAGGCAAAGAAGAGGTGGTAGACGAAGAAACCGGAGAATTCCGGAAAGTCCGCTATGGCGATATTGTAATTTTACTGCGTAGTTTAAGTGAATGGGCGGACCTTTTTGCAGAGGTTTTAAATGCCAATGGAATTCCGGCACATACGGTTTCAAGAACCGGATATTTTTCCACATTAGAAATCAGGACGGTATTAAATTATCTTAGGATATTAGATAATCCAAGACAGGATATTCCACTGGCAGCAGTATTAAAATCCCCAATGGCAGGTCTTTCCGATGAGCAGCTTGCAAGACTCCGGTTACTGGCAGAGGACAAGCCGTATCATCAGTGCGTAAAGATGTTTTTGGAAGCGGAAGAAGAGCTGACAGAAAAAGAATCAACAGCGGATGAAGACATGCGGGCAAAATTAAAACGTTTTTCCGAAACATATAAAAAACTTCGTAGACAGACCATGGATATACCAATGCACGAACTGCTGCAGAAGGTATTGAAGGAAACGGGATATGCCAGGTATGCATCGGCATTGCCGGCGGGTAGACAGAGACTTGCAAATCTTCATATGCTGTCAGAAAAAGCCATTGCCTATGAGAAAACCAGTTATCGCGGACTTTATCATTTTATAAGATACATTGATGAGCTGCAGAAGTATGATGTGGACTTTGGGGAAGCAGAGCTTGTGGGAGAAAATGAGGATGCCGTAAATATTATGAGTATCCACAAGAGTAAAGGACTGGAATTTCCGGTCTGCTTTGTCAGTGGAATGGGCAAATCCTTTAATAAGCAGGACAGCCGCAGCAAGATGATTCTGCATCCGAACCTTGGCGTTGGACTTGATATTATTGAGGAAGACAGGCGGATAAAAGTACCTGCATTTTTTAAGAAGGTAATTGCAAGGCAGACAGAATTAGAAAGTCTCGGTGAGGAGCTTCGTGTCTTATATGTGGCATTTACAAGAGCCAAAGAAAAATTGATTATAACGGGCTGCATCAAGGATGAAGAAATGCTGCAGCAGATAAGAGAAATTTATTGCGGAAGTAACCGAAAAGAACTTAATTTTAAGGAGCGGGCAGAAGCAAAGACCTTCCTGGAGTGGATCCTTCCGGCGGCAGCCGCCAGTGGCAGCTGGGACAAGGTTTCCTATGTGACACCATGGAGCATGTTAGAGGACGAGGCGGCGCATCAGATAACAGAACATGTGTCATTGAGGCAGCGTGTGCAGCAGGCGGAGAAAGTTTCGGATACTCTGTATGAAAAGATAAAGGAACAATTATCCTATCAGTATCCGCACCCGGATGCCATTCATCTGGTGACAAAATATTCTGTATCGGAATTAAAACACCGGGCAATGAGGGAGCTTGCAGCAAAGGAAGAAGAGGATGTTACACCGAAATTCTTAGAAGAAGTATCTACCCCATATGTTCCGGCATTTATGGAAGGAAAAGCAGAAGTAAATCAGGGAGCACTGCGTGGAACAGCAATGCATCGTCTGATGGAATGCTATGATTTTACGAAAATGCCGGATCGTTCCGATGAATTTGCAGAGAATATAAAAAAGCAGTTGACAGGACTGGTACAAATGGGTAAAGTATCTGAGGATATGCAAAAATTAATCCGTATGCCATCCGTGGAATTATTCTTAAAATCGCAGCTTGCACCCCGTATGAAAGCAGCTGCAATGCGGGATGATTTGTTCCGCGAGAAGCCGTTTGTCATGGGAAATCATGAGATGGAAGAAGAGATGGTTTTAATCCAGGGAATCATAGATGTTTTCTGGGTGGAAGAAGATGGAATCGTACTGCTTGATTATAAGACAGACCGGGTAGATAGTGCCACAAGGCTGCGGGATATGTATAAAGAACAGCTGGATTTATATGCAGAAGCGTTAGAACGGATATTCCCGCTTCCGGTGAAGGAGAAGTATCTTTATTCCTTCCGGCTGAATCAGGCAATTGAAGTATAAGGTGTCATAAGTGATGAAGGAGAAAAAGTTTGTATAGGAAAGGCTTTTGTTTGAAGGCATTTGCTTGCCCATTGAAATACCGAGTTCTAAGGCATATGTTTTCCTTTTTTCTATAAATACAGTCTTTCCAATGTTTGACAGACACATTGCACGGTTCGCTGCCTGCGGATACATGAATAGGCTTGTTAGGGGCACTTGGAATTTCGTCTGCAACCAGGCAACGCTGGTACAGGGATGTACCAGCGAGGCACAGATGAACACGGATGTGAATTTGTGCCGGTTGCCAGACGAAGTTCATATATTAGCCGAAATTCTTAGTGCCCCTTACAGGCGTATGCGGTATCCGCAGACAACGGACAGTGCGACGTGTCAGTCCAAGCAACGGAAAGACAGTTTATCATCAAGGAAAACATATGCCTAAGAACTACTGGTATTTCAATGAAAAAAGCAAATGTTCTCCAAACAAAACCTTTTCCGGTAAACTTTTTCATCCACTCACTTATAATATACCGGAACACAAGGAGAAAAAACGTGAAAATAATTTTAGCATCAGCTTCCCCGCGAAGGAAAGAACTCTTAGAGCAGCTTGGACTTACCTTTCTGGTATTTCCGGCACAGGGGGAAGAAAAACAGGTGGGAGATACGCCTTCCGAGATAGTTATGAATCTGGCGAAGCAGAAGGCGGGGGAAATTTATGAAAAGATGATAGAAGCCAAAGTAGGAGAACAGGACAGTCTGGTAATCGGAGCAGATACCGTCGTGGTAAAGGATGGCAAAGTGCTGGGTAAACCGAAGAACCGGGAGGATGCATTTACAATGTTAAAGGGACTTTCCGGCAGCACCCATGAAGTCTATACCGGAGTGTCACTCTGGATGCGGGAGGATGGAAAGAAAGTACAATACAGCTTTTATGAATGTACGAAAGTTACCATGTATCCGGTTACAGATGAAGAACTGAACCGCTATATAGATACCGGGGAACCGATGGATAAAGCAGGTGCATATGGAATTCAGGGAAAAGCAGCTGCGTTTATCGAAAAAATCGAAGGTGATTACAATAATGTAGTAGGTCTGCCGATTGCCCGGATTTATCAGGAATTGAAACAATTAGGTATTGATGTATATAAATTTTCATAAAACAGGAGGAAAGAATAAATGGAATATGATGAGGTATGTCTGAATTACTTTTTAAAACATCAGTCACAGTTATTTGATGAAAATGTGGCAGAAAGTTTAGAGGAGGCAGAAGCGTTTTTAGAGGACTGTATGGCAGTTATCTGTGACAGCATCAAAGAAGTAAAACAGTTCTTAGACGAAAGCGGTGCGGATGTATCCGGAATGAGCAATCATGAAATTGAAGAAGCAGAAGAAGTTTTTTCACTGCCGGATGGCAGATATCTGGTTGTGGAAGCATAAATGAAAGGGGATTTTATATGAATAATAACTATGATGTAATTATTATCGGTGCAGGTCCGTCCGGAATTTTCTGTGCCTATGAATTAAAGGAAAAGAGACCGGATTTAAAGGTTCTCATGATAGAAAAGGGAAGAAGCATTGAGAAACGTCAGTGTCCGAAACGTAAGACAAAGGTCTGCGTAGGATGCCAGCCATGCTCAATTACAACCGGATTTGCCGGAGCGGGAGCATTCTCAGATGGTAAATTATCATTATCACCGGATGTAGGTGGCAATCTGCCGGAAATCTTAGGATATGAAGAAGCATTATCCTTAATTAAAGAATCGGATGATATTTATCTGAAATTCGGTGCAGACACCAATGTTTATGGTGTGGATAAGGAAAAAGAAATCCGCGAGATTCGCAGAAAAGCAATCAATGCCAACTTAAAATTAATCGAGTGTCCGATTCGTCATCTTGGAACAGAAGAAGGATATAAGATTTATGCACGTCTGCAGAAGCATTTGTTAGACCTTGGTGTGGAGATTCTCTTTAATACCATGGTAGCGGATATTCTGGTAGAAAACAATGCCGTAACCGGTGCTGTAACAGAAAAGGGAGATACATATTATGCGAAAGAAATCATTTCTGCAGTAGGACGTGAAGGTGCAGACTGGTTCTCACATATCTGTAAGGAAAAAGAGATTGAAACCAAGGTAGGTACGGTTGATATCGGTGTCCGTGTGGAAGTGCGTGATGAGGTTATGGATTTCTTAAATACAAACCTTTATGAAGCAAAACTCGTTTATCATACACCAACCTTTGACGATAAAGTGCGTACTTTCTGCACAAACCCATCCGGTGAAGTAGCAACCGAATATTATGATGACGGACTTGCGGTTGTAAATGGACATGCTTACAAGTCGAAAGATATGAAAACAAATAATACCAACTTTGCATTGCTGGTATCCAAGAACTTTACCAAGCCATTTAAGACTCCGATTGAGTATGGTAAGCAGATTGCACAGCTTTCCAACATGCTTTGTGATGGCAAAATTTTAGTACAGACATTTGGTGACTTTAAGCGGGGCAGAAGAACTACAGAGGAACGCCTGGCGAGAAACAATCTGATTCCAACCTTAAAGGATGCAGTGCCGGGAGATTTATCACTGGTATTTCCACATCGTATTATGGTAGATATCGAAGAAATGTTAGAGGCACTGGATAAGGTTACACCTGGTATTGCCAGTGATGAAACATTACTTTATGGTGTAGAAGTAAAATTCTATTCCAATAAAGTTGTTGTCAGCAAAGATTTTGAAACCAGCATTAAAGGTCTGCGTGCCATCGGTGATGGTGCAAGCGTAACCAGAGGATTACAGCAGGCATCTGCAAACGGAATCAGCGTGGCAAGAAGTATATTAAAGAGTCTTGAAGCATAAAAACATACCAAAGAATTGGTTTTCGAATAAGAAAAGGAAGAAAATTCATGGGACGAAAGAGTAAAATTGCCGCAGTGGTCTTAGGCATTTCCGTATTGCTTGGTGGATGCAGTCTTGGGAAAACGGACATTGTATTTACAACAGGCTTATCCTCTAATGAAGTTTTTAAGATAGAGCATGAAAAGGTATCTTTGGCAGAAGCCAAGGTATATCTTTGTAACTACCAGAATCTATATGGAAATGTCTATGGAATCGATTTGTGGGAACAGCAGTATCAGACCGATGATTTAGAGCAGTATGTGAAGGACGTTACATTATCGGAAATGACCCGGGTAATCTGCATGGACCAGCTGGCAGAGCAGAAGGAAATTACTTTAAGTAAAGAGGAAAAGATCAATCTGAAGCTGGCTGCAAAAGAATATTATGAGTCATTGAATGAAGAGGAAAAAAGTTATATGGATGTCAGTGAGGCAACCATAGAGAAACTCTATGAGAATTATGCACTGGCAAGCAAGGTGTATACATCTTTAACAACCGGTGTCAATGAGGAAGTCAGTGATGATGAAGCAAGGGTCATGGAAGTACAGCAGATTTATGTAAAGGATCAGAACCGTGCAGGAGAGGTGGCATCCAGACTGGCAAATGGAGAGGATTTCCGGACAGTAGCAGCAGATTATAATGAGGCTGCCCAGATTGATATTACCTTTGGAAGAGATGAGATGCCAAAGGAAGTAGAGGATATTGCATTTAACTTAAATGATGATGAAATATCAGGAAGCATTGCGACAGAGGATGGTTATTATTTTATCAAGTGCATCAATAAATTCAATCAGGAGCTGACGGATGCAAATAAGGATAAGATTGTTAAAAAGCGTGAGAAAGAGGCATTTAATGACGAATATGACGCTTTTGTGGCAGATTTATCTTCAAGCCTCAATGAAAAAGTCTGGGATGAACTGGAACTTAAAACAGACGGAACCATAACCACCAACAGTTTTTTTGAAGTGCTGGATAAGTATTATCAGTTAGAAGAGTAGAACAATAGTAGAAAAAATCTACAGAATCTGCCGCTGGCAACTATAAAAGGGAATCTGATGAAAATCAGATTCCCTTTTGGGTAGTTCTTCTTGAACTTTTATTTTGCCAGCAGCATCATGATATCGTTGCTACGCTGGATGAATTTTGTCATAGCATCTACGGATAATGGCTGGTTGCTTAAAACAGCTAAATCGTAAAGCTGCTGACAGAACATTGGTACATGCTCGGAATCTTTGTGATTTAAGATGTACTGGACCAGAGGATGACTGGTATTTAAGGTCAGTGTCTGGTCTGCCGCAAACATGGAAGTATCCATACCGCCCATGCCATTCATGGCATACATTTTCATCATATCCTGCATACGTCTGCCTTCCTCGGAGAGAGTAATAACAGAAGCAATGTCGGGATTTTTCAGTTTGGCAGCTTTAATCGTAAGCTTATCATTCTTTAAAGTATCTTTGAATACTTTGGACAGTGTTTCTTCAGTCTCTTTAGTCTCTTCAGCATTTTCTTCTTTCAGGGAATCGGTAAGGTCTGCATCGATTCGCATGAATTTGAATTTCTCATTACGCTGCTCTAACTGGCTGATGAAGGAGGTATCGATATTGTGATTTAAGATAACTGCATCCATGCCCTGTTCCTTGAACATCTTGATATACTGTCCCTGCTGAACCGGATCGGTAACATAGTAAATCGGTTTTCTTTCATCCTTTTCGTCTGAGTCAGAAGCAGTATCAGCGGTCTTATCAGCATCAGACGCATTGTCTGAAGCGGTATCTTCAGCCTTTGTATCTTCGGTATTTCCTTCCGTATTTTCTTCTGCTTTTTCGTCTTCTTTCAGAAGCTCCGGAAGAGTAAGGTACTTATCGTCTAAGTTCTTAAAGAGAATGTAATCATTCATCTTGTCACAGAACTTGGTATCTTTTAAGCAGCCGAATTTGATAAATGGGCTGATGTCATCCCAGTATTTTTCGTAGCTTTCTTTTTCGGTCTTGCACATACCGATTAATTTATCTGCAACTTTTTTGCTGATGTAATCGGAAATCTTCTTTACAAAGCCATCGTTCTGCAGAGCACTACGGGAAACATTAAGCGGAAGGTCAGGACAGTCAATCACGCCCTTTAAGAGCATTAAGAATTCCGGAATCACTTCCTTAATATTATCTGCGATAAATACCTGATTATTATATAATTTAATAGTTCCTTCGATGGAATCGTATTCCGTATTAATCTTCGGGAAGTACAGAATACCTTTTAAGTTAAATGGATAGTCCATATTCAGGTGAATCCAGAATAAAGGCTCTTTATAATCCATAAATACTTTACGGTAGAAAGCTTTGTATTCTTCATCGGTACATTCGCTCGGAGTCTTAGTCCACAGTGGGTTCGTATCATTCAATGGAACCGGACGTTTTAAAATCTTAAGCTTTTCGGTTCTTGGAGATACTTCTACGACTTCTTTTTCGCCATTTTCATTTTCTTTTTCTTCAGTTTTTGCTTCTTCCACGATTGTTTCAATGACAGTATCGGTATCTAATTTATCTTCCGGTTGGATAGTCTCATACTGTGGCTCGGCATTTGCCTTGGTCAGATAGATTGGTACCGGCATGAAAGAGCAGTACTTCTCAATGACTTCTCTTGCACGATATTCGTTGGCAAATTCCAAAGCATCTTCGTTTAAGAAAAGAGTAATTTTGGTGCCGACTTCGGTACGGTCACTGTCTTTCATATCAAATTCTGTGCCGCCATCGCATTCCCAGTGAACAGCAGTAGCACCATCTTTATAAGAAAGGGTATCAATGTGAACCTCATCTGCAACCATGAAAGCGGAATAGAAGCCCAGTCCGAAATGACCGATAATCTGGTCTTCATTGGCTTTATCTTTGTATTTCTCCAGAAAATCAGTAGCACCGGAGAAGGCAATCTGGTTGATATATTCTTCTACCTCGTCAGCGGTCATTCCAAGACCGTTATCAATGAAGGTAAGGGTTTTATCGTCCGGGTTGACAATAACGTGGATTTCAGGCTTATAATCGGCTGGAAGGGTATATTCTCCCATCATTTCCAGCTTCTTTAATTTGGTAATGGCATCACAGCCATTGGAAATCAGTTCACGATAGAAAATGTCATGATCGGAATACATCCATTTCTTTATAATCGGAAAAATGTTATCGCTGCTAATTGATAAATTTCCATGTTTATTACTCATTTAAAACACTCCTTTTCTTTCTCTATATACTTTCTTGTTTTATTTTGTAGTGTCAGACTACAAATCCTAATAGAAATATTATACTTTGCAAATTTAAAAGTCAATAGAAAATTAGCACTCTTTAAAAAAGAGTGCTAACAAAAATCCGCAACACCAGTATTTATTGGACGTTGCGGATTTCTTAAAAGTTTATAAACTTTCTGTTTAATCATTTTTTTCATTCAGATTTAACAGCTTTATCTGGGCTTAAATTGCTTTCCTGGCAGACATAAATTGGCCGTTTTTTGACCTCCATATAAGTGCGGGAAAGGTAGGAACCTAAGATTCCGATGCACAGAAGCTGGATACCTCCGATAAAGATAACGATACATGCCATGGACGGCCAGCCGAAAGCGGAGCCGCCGAATAAAAGCTGCCTTACAATAATAAAGATAATCGCAAGGAAGGAAATGATACACATAAACATTCCGGTAAAGGATGCAAGCTTTAACGGAGCGGTAGAGAAGGATATCATTCCGTCTAAGGAGTAGCGGACCAACTGGAAGAAAGACCATTTGGTTTCTCCGGCAATCCGCTCTGTATTTTCAAATTCAATCCATTTGGTACGGAAACCGACCCAGCCAAATAACCCCTTGGAAAAGCGGTTGTATTCATTTAATTCTAACAACGCATCCACAAAAGGACGGTTCATCAACCGGAAATCTCTGGCACCATCTACGATATCTGTATCGGACATTTTGCGGATAAGCTTATAGAACATCCGGGCAAAGAAAGAGCGGACAGGCGGTTCTCCTTTGCGGTTTACCCGTCGTGTGGCAACCGAATCATAGCCTTCTTCCCGGATGGCGTGAAGCATCGAAGGAAGCAGGGAAGGCGGATCCTGTAAATCTGCATCCATAATGGCAGTATAATCACTGGTTGAATTTTTCAGACCGGCATAAATAGCCGCTTCTTTTCCAAAATTACGGGAAAAGGAAATATAATATACACTGTTATCGGAAGAAGCAAGTTTTTTTAGAATGGCAAGGGTATTGTCCGTTGAGCCATCATTGATAAACAGCAGCTTAAGAGAAATCTCTGTAAGCTGTTGCCTGATTTTTGCAATCTCTTCGTAAAAATACGGAAGTGCTTCTTCTTCGTTATAGCAGGGTACAATAATCGTCATTGTTTGCATAAAAGAATCAATCCTTTGCAAGGTTCTTGTTGGCAGTAGAGAGCATCAGTTTGATACGGTTCAACTGGTTTACTTCACTGGCACCCGGGTCATAGTCGATAGCCACGATGTTAGAAAGAGGGTACTGGTGACGCAGCTTCTTGATAACACCTTTACCAACCACATGGTTTGGCAGACAGGCAAATGGCTGTGTACATACGATATTATTGGTCCCGGTATGAATCAGCTCTAACATTTCGCCGGTTAAGAACCAGCCTTCACCGGTCTGGTTACCCTGGGATACAATCTCAGAAGCATATTTTGCCAGTGTTTCAATGTGGGCAGGCGGATCAAAGTGTTCACTCTTTTCAAATTCATCACGGGCAGCGGAACGGAGCCATTCGAAGAATCTGATACCGAGGTTTGAGACTCTTGCGGATTTCCTGCTCATGCCAAGGTGTTCTGCTTTAAAGTTCTGGTTATAGAAGCAGTAGAGCAGGAAGTCGGTAAGGTCAGGAACAACAGCCTCAGCACCTTCGGACTCCAGTAAGTCTACCAGATAATTATTTGCGGCTGGAAGGAATTTAACCAGAATCTCACCGACGACACCAACCTTAGGTTTCTTAATGTCTCTCATCGGAAGACGGTCGAAGTCACGGATGATTTCACGGCACATCTTCTTGTATTTCCGGTGGGAGACAAAGCCCTTCCTGGAAATAAATGCAATGACACGTTCCTTCCATTTCTCATGAAGTGCATTGGCAGAACCAGGTACTTCCTCATAAGGTCTGGTGCGGTAGAGACAGCGCATGAAAATATCGCCAAACTCCAGGGCATAAAGACCATGCTGGATAAGCTGTGGTGTGAACTTAAAGCCAGGGTTTTTCTCTAAGCCGCTTAAGTTGATGGAAATAACCGGAACGTCTTTATAACCGGCTTTTTCCAAGGCACGGCGGATAAATCCGATATAGTTGCTGGCACGACATCCACCACCGGTCTGTGAGATTAAAATTGCAGTCTTTGTCATGTCATATTTTCCGGACATAACAGCACTCATAATCTGACCGACAACCATAAGGGAAGGGTAGCAGGCGTCGTTATTTACATATTTTAATCCCACATCCACAGAGTCGCGGTTATCATTATCAAGTACAACCAGATGATATCCGGCAGCCTGGAAAGCAGGCTCTAAGAGTTCGAAATGAATCGGTGACATCTGCGGACAGAGAATTGTGTAACTGTCACGCATCTCTTCGGTAAATACTACACGGTTAAAGTTAGCGGGAACGATGGTACGTTTTTCATGACGTTTTTCTTTGACACGGATAGCAGCAAGAAGAGAACGGATACGGATTCTTGCAGCCCCTAAGTTATTTACCTCATCGATTTTCAGGCAGGTATAAATCTTGCCGGATTTGCTTAGAATGTCATTGACGCAGTCTGTTGTAACGGCATCTAATCCACAACCGAAGGAATTCAACTGGATTAAATCAAGGTTATCCTGTGTCTTTACAAAGTTTGCTGCAGCATACAGTCTGGAGTGATACATCCACTGATCCATAACGATAAGCGGACGCTCTACTTCATGGAGATGTGCTACGGAATCCTCTGTAAGTACAGCTAGACCATAGGAATTAATCAGTTCCGGAATACCATGGTTGATTTCCGGATCCACATGATATGGACGGCCGGCAAGTACAATACCACGTTTCCCAGTCTCTTTTAAATATGCTAAAGTTTCTTCGCCCTTGCGTTTGATATCCTCTCTGGCATTGGAAAGCTCCTGCCATGCAGTTCTCGCGGCAGCTTTGATTTCTTCTGCCGGAATGGAGAACTCTTCGGTAAAGGTATGTACTAACTGCTCGGTCAGAACGTCAAGGTTGGTAAATGCCATAAACGGATTTAAGAAACGAACCTGACCTGAAGTAATTTCATCTACATTATTCTTGATATTTTCGGCATAGGATGTAACAATTGGGCAGTTGTAGTGATTGTTAGAATCCGGGAATTCATTTCTTTCATAAGGAATACATGGGTAGAAAATGAAATCTACCTGATGCTGAATCAGCCAGGATACATGACCGTGGGCAAGTTTGGCCGGATAACATTCGGACTCGCTTGGAATGGAATCAATACCCAGCTCGTAAATCTTTCTGGTTGACTGTGGAGAGAGTACTACTTCAAATTTTAAAGCTGCAAAGAAGGTTGCCCAGAATGGGTAATTCTCATACATATTTAATACTCTCGGAAGTCCTACGGTTCCGCGGGTGGCTTCTTCTTTCTTCAGTGGAGGATAAGCAAAAAGCCGTTCATTCTTATATTCAAAAAGGTTTGGAATATTTTCTTTATTCTTTTCTTTGCCAAGTCCACGTTCACAACGGTTACCGGTAATGTAGGAACGGTTGCCGGAGAAACGGTTGATGGTTAAAAGACAGTGGTTGGTACATCCCTGACAGCGGGTCAGCTTGGTATCAAAGGTCAGTGCATTGATTTCATCAATGGAAAGCATGGAAGTCTGGTAACCTTCCTCATGACGCTCCCTTGCAATTAAAGCAGCACCAAAAGCACCCATGATTCCTGCAATATCAGGTCTTACTGCTTCACAGCCGGAAATTTTTTCAAAGCTCCGGAGTACCGCATCATTGTAGAAGGTTCCACCCTGAACTACGATATGCTCACCTAAATCCTTTGCATCGGAAAGCTTGATAACCTTGAAAAGAGCATTCTTGATAACGGAATAAGCAAGACCGGCGGAAATATCAGCAACACTTGCACCTTCCTTCTGAGCCTGTTTTACCTTGGAATTCATAAATACGGTACAACGGGTTCCAAGGTCAATTGGGTTTTCAGCAAATAAAGCTTCTTTGGCAAAATCCTGCACACTGTAATTTAATGATTTTGCAAAAGTCTCGATAAAGGAACCGCATCCGGAAGAGCAGGCTTCATTTAACTGAACACTGTCAACGGTCTGGTTCTTAATCTTGATGCATTTCATATCCTGACCACCGATGTCTAAGATACAGTCTACATCCGGGTCAAAGAATGCCGCTGCATAGTAGTGGGCAACGGTTTCTACCTCACCGTCATCCAACATAAGGGCAGCTTTTAATAAAGCCTCTCCATAACCGGTGGAGCAGGAGTGTACAATATGTGCATCCGCCGGTAATAA
Organism: Roseburia sp. AF02-12; assembly: GCF_003461765.1. Classification (NCBI taxonomy): domain Bacteria; kingdom Bacillati; phylum Bacillota; class Clostridia; order Lachnospirales; family Lachnospiraceae; genus Roseburia; species Roseburia sp. AF02-12. Next base: position 384,451 of record NZ_QTXS01000001.1, read on the forward strand.
GGAATAGATTTCCTTGATGGATTTGATTGCAGTAGCCAGAGGACTTCCGTTGTTGCTGCTATAGAAAGAATAGAGAAGAGAACCGTCTTCTCCTGCCAGTGCAATTTTGGTTGTGGTGGAACCGGCATCAATTCCAAGATAGCAGTTTCCTTTGTAAGTAGAAAGGTCCGCTGTCTTTACATTGTGTCCGTTATGACGGGCAGTAAAGGCGTCATAGTCAGCCTGGGTTGCAAAAAGAGGCTCCATACGGGCTACTTCAAATTCCATTTTAATATCAGAAGACAATTTGTCTAAAATATCGGATAAATCGTAAGTGACATCTTCTTTATAATTTAATGCAGAACCAATGGCTGCAAACAGGTGGGAATTTTCCGGTGCAATAATGTGTTCATCATCCAGTTTTAAGGTACGGATGAAAGCTTCCTTTAATTCAGAAAGGAAGTGCAGTGGTCCACCTAAGAAAGCAACGTGACCACGGATTGGTTTTCCACAGGCAAGACCACTGATGGTCTGGTTTACGACTGCCTGGAAAATAGAAGCAGATAAGTCCTCTCTGGTAGCACCTTCATTAATCAATGGCTGGATATCGGTTTTTGCAAATACACCGCATCGTGCAGCAATCGGATAGATGGCATCATAATTTTTGGCATACTCATTCAGACCGGATGCATCTGTCTGGATCAAAGATGCCATCTGGTCAATAAAGGAACCGGTACCACCGGCACAGATACCATTCATACGCTGCTCAACATTACCACCTTCAAAATAAATAATTTTGGCATCCTCACCACCAAGCTCAATGGCAACGTCAGTCTGTGGCGCATAGTCCTGTAAGGCAGTAGATACGGAAATAACCTCCTGCACAAACGGAATGCCAAGATGCTTGGCAAGGGTAAGTCCGCCGGAACCGGTAATCATCGGTGCCAGCTTTAAATTCCCAAGCTTATCAAATGCCTTTTTTAATAAATCCGTTAAGGTTTCACGGATATTGGCAAAATGTCTTTCATAGTCTGCAAACAGCAGCTCGTTATTTTTTCCAAGAACAGCAATTTTAACGGTTGTGGAACCGATGTCTATTCCCAGTTTGTTAAGATTTTTGTTTTCCATAATAATCACCCTGTATTAGTCTGTTACTTCATATTAATAATGTGTTTCATAAATTCCAAAACAAAATCCATTATACGACAGTATTTTTCAAAAAACAATTCCTAATAAAAGAATTTATGGATTGTTTAGAAATAGTGGGGAATCTGAAATTTTTATGAAGAAGTCCCGGTGTCGTTGACAAATCTTTGGGGATACTTCTATAATAGTAGACAGATTGCAATAAACTAATTTATGAAATATGAGGTGTAATATGAATTTTTTGAATAAAATGGAGCGCAAAATTGGAAAATACGCCATCCCGAATCTGATGATTTATCTGATTGCAGCATATTGCATCGGATTTGTGATTTATACGGTAAATCCGAATTTTATGTTGATGCTGACCTTAAGCCCTTATCATATTCTGCATGGACAGGTATGGAGACTGATTACCTGGATTCTGATGCCGACAGACACCAGAGTATTCTCACTGCTGATTATGGCGCTTCTTTATTATCAGCTTGGTTCTGCACTGGAACGGAGCTGGGGCACATTCCGTTTTAATGTTTATATTTTCGGCGGAATGTTATTTACCGTAATCGGAGCGTTTATTTTATATGGAATATATGCAGCAGCCGGAACAGGAAGCTTAGAAACAATTTCATTGATTTCAAGCCTTACTTTCACTACGAATTATATCAATCTGACCATATTCCTTGCCTTTGCGGTCATGTATCCGGAAATGCAGATTTTACTGTTCTTTATTATTCCGGTAAAAATGAAGTGGATGGCAGTGGTATACGCAGTATTGATTGCAATTAATCTGATTTTAACCAGCTGGGGCGGAAGAATTGCTATCATTATGTCTATTTTAAACTTCCTGATTTTCTTCCTGTCTACCAGAAATTACAGAAGGGTATCCCCGAAGGAAATTCACCGGAAGCAGGTATTTAAGGCTCAGATGCAGGAACCGAGGAGAGGCAGCATGGTGACAAAGCATAAATGTGCAGTCTGCGGAAGAACCGAGCTGGATGATCCAAACCTGGAATTCCGTTTCTGCTCCAAGTGCGATGGCAATTACGAATATTGTCAGGATCATCTGTTTACCCATCAGCATATTAAGCACAGCTAGAAAAGGAAAATGCGACCGGACAACATTTTGACGGAACTCCAAAAATCGTTATTGATTTAGCAGACGTTTGACTTTATAATAGATATATTAGCGAAGAAACGAACCCAGGAGGAAGACAAAATGGAAAACGAAGCTGTCTCCAAGAATTTTATTGAGCAGATTATCGACAAAGATTTAGCAGAAGGACATTGCAAAACGGTGCATACCAGATTTCCACCGGAGCCAAATGGCTATTTGCATATCGGACATGCCAAATCTATTCTTTTAAATTATGGACTTGCACAGGAATATAACGGCTTATTTAATATGCGTTTTGACGATACCAATCCGACCAAAGAGCGAAGCGAATTCGTAGAGTCAATCAAAGAGGATATTAAATGGCTGGGTGCGGATTGGGGCGACAGATTGTTTTTTGCATCCAATTATTTTGATCAGATGTATGAAGCAGCTGTAAAACTGATTAAGAAAGGGAAAGCATATGTTTCTGACTTAAGCGCAGAAGAGATGCGCGAGTACCGCGGAACCTTAAAGGAGCCGGGAAAAGAAGATCCGTCAGCCGGTAGAAGTGTAGAAGAGAACTTAGAACTGTTTGAAGCAATGAAAGATGGCAGGTATGCAGACGGTGAAAAGGTATTGCGTGCCAGAATTGATATGGCTTCTCCAAATATGAATATGCGTGACCCAGTTATTTACCGTGTGGCACATATGACTCATCAGAATACAGGGGATAAATGGTGCATTTATCCGATGTATGATTTTGCACATCCAATCGAGGATGCCATTGAAGGAATTACACATTCTATCTGTACGCTGGAATTCGAAGACCACAGACCTTTATATGACTGGGTTGTCCGTGAGTTAGAGTATGAGAATCCACCAAAGCAGATTGAGTTTGCAAAATTATATCTTACCAATGTGGTAACCGGTAAGCGTTACATTAAGAAGCTGGTAGAGGAGCATATTGTAGATGGATGGGATGACCCGCGTCTGGTATCCATTGCCGCTTTGAGAAGAAGAGGCTTTACACCGGAGTCTATTAAAATGTTCGTAGAGCTGTGCGGCGTTTCTAAGGCAAACAGTTCGGTAGATTATGCAATGTTAGAATATTGTATCCGTGAGGATTTGAAATTAAAACGTTCCCGCGTGATGGCAGTATTAGATCCAATTAAGGTTATTATTGACAATTATCCAGAAGATCAGATAGAATACTTTGATGTGGTCAATAATATGGAAAATGAAGCTCTAGGCAGCCGTAAGGTTCCGTTTGCAAGAGAACTTTACATTGACAGAGAAGATTTCATGGAAGAACCGCCGAGAAAATATTTCCGTATGTTCCCGGGTAACGAAGTGCGTCTGATGCATGCATATTTTGTGAAATGCAACAGCTTTGTAAAAGACGAGAACGGAAAAGTGACAGAGATTCACTGTACCTATGACCCGGAATCCAGAGGCGGAAACAGCCCGGATGGAAGAAAGGTAAAAGGAACCATTCACTGGGTAGCAGCACCAACCGCAGTGAAAGCAGAAGTAAGATTATACGAGAATATTGTGGACGAAGAGTTGGGCGTATATAACGAAGACGGAAGCCTGAACTTAAATCCGAATTCTCTTACCGTATTAAAAGAGTGCTATGTAGAGCCAGGTCTTGCAGATGCAAAAGGATATGACAGCTTCCAGTTTGTACGACAGGGATATTTCTGTGTAGACGCGAAAGATTCAAAAGAAGATGCACTGGTATTTAACCGCATCGTTTCACTAAAGAGTTCTTATAAACTGCCAGCTCAGCAGTAGAGCGGAGGAATAGATATGAATTTATTTACTGGATTGGAAAAATTCGGAATAAAGGCAACTGACAGTACAGACCTTTATGCCGATGAGAAAGCAACAGAAAAGAAAACAAAAGAAAAAGTAGAAACAGCCGTAGCACAGCCAAAGGAAGAGGATTTCCTTTTAGATAAGACCGTGCGCTGCCCGGTATGTGATAAAGAATTTAAGACGAAAATGGTAAAAGCCGGTAAGGTGAAGCGATTGGAGCCGGATGCAGATTTGAGACCGAGACAGCAGTATGTGGATTCTTTGAAATATGATGTGGCATCCTGCCCGAATTGCGGATATACTTCTCTGAATCGTTATTTTGAACATATTACCATGGGTCAGATTAAATTGATTAAGGAACAGATTAGCCGGAATTTTCATCCGCAGGCACCATCTGACGATGCAACATGGGATTATGATAAGGCAATTGAAATGCATAAGTTATCCTTGTTTAATTCGATGGTAAAGAAAGCGAGAACCAGTGAAAAAGCATATAACTGTCTGATTCTTGCATGGTTGCTTCGCACCAAAGCAGAGGAATTAGAGACTGCCGGTAAAAAAGAAGAGGCAGCAGCCTGCAGACAGGAAGAGGAATCTTTCTATAAAGAGGCCTATGATGGCATGATGAAGGCAGTAAGTACAGAGATGTTCCCGATTTGTGGAATGGATCAGAGTACGATGGATTATCTTCTTGCAAATATGGCATTCCATTATAAGCAGTATGATGTAACATCAAAATGCTTAAGCCGTGTTTTGAGTTCCGCAAGTGCAAATCGTAAGATTAAGGATAAATCCTTGGAATTAAAAGAAATTATTTTAAAAGAGCTTAAGAAAAATCGATAGGTGGATAACGGGATGAAGGAATTATGGATTGATTTACAGCCGGATTCTCCACGCGCACTTTATGAGCAGATTTACGAATACATTCGTAAGGATATAGCAGACGGTAAGATTTCCCCGGGGGAAAAATTACCGTCTACTCGTTTTATGGCCAAAAATCTGCAAATCAGCAGGAGTACCGTGGAACTGGCATATGAACAGCTTACAGCAGAGGGTTATATTGAACCAAAACCCTGCGCAGGCTATTTTGTATGCGATATCAGCATGCTGTATCAACTGAGCCGTGGACAGGAAAAGCCAGAAGAGGGAAGACTCATGGAGCGGCAGAAAAAGCAGTATGAAATCAGTTTTTCTCCTTATGAGATTGACCGGAAGCATTTTCCCTATGGAATATGGTATCGGATGCATAAGAGTGTAGTGCCGGAGGATAACCCGGATTTATTGCTTTCGGGAAATCCAAAGGGAGAACTGAATCTTAGAATGGCAATCAGCCGCTATCTCTATCAGGCGAGAGGGGTAGTCTGCGATGAAAAACAGATTCTTATTGGTGCCGGTAATGAGTATCTTCTGTTATTGTTAGCTCAGATTATGGGGCGGGATAAGAAAGTGGCAATGGAGAATTATACTTATTTGCAGGCATATTATACTTTCTGTAATATGGGATATCGGGTGCTGGCAGAAGAAATTGATGAAGATGGAATTTGTATGGAGGCTATCCGGAAAGAAAATCCGGATATGGTTTATGTCATGCCATCCCATCAGTTCCCGTTGGGAAATGTCATGCCGCTGCGAAGAAGGCTGGAACTTTTACAGTGGGCGTCTGAAGGAGAAGAACGTTATATCATAGAAGATGACCACGATAGTGAGTTCCGTTATAAAGGAAAGCCGATTCCGGCTTTGTGGGGAAATGATACCGGAGAGCATGTGATTTATATAGGAACTTTTTCAAAAAGTATTGCACCTTCTCTTCGAATCAGTTTTATGGTATTGCCCCATTCCCTGATGGAGCGGTACCACAGTTCCTGTGGTTTCTATGCCTGTACGGTGCCGCGGAACAGTCAGGAAGTATTGTGCCATTTTATGGAAGAAGGGCATTTTGAACGGCATCTGAACCGTATGCGTAATAACTATAAGAATAAGCATGATACTTTTATGCGTCTTTTAAAGCAGGAAGACTGGGTCTGCCGCATTTACGGTGATAATGCCGGCCTGCATGTATTGGTAGAACTGGATGTGAAGTGGAAGGAAGAAGAAGTGGTAGAGCAGGCGAGAGAGCAGCATATTGAAATTCATGGACTGGGTGAATATGTGATTCAAAGGCCAAAGGAAAAGAAAGTTCCGACACTGGTGCTTGGATATGGTAATCTGACAGAAGATGAAATGGAACAGGGTCTTGCTGTATTAAGAGAGATTCTGGATAAATAAAAAAGACATTACATATCGGCGGCTGTCGAATGTAATGCCTTTTTTACATTCTATATTGCGTTAGAAAATTCTATTTCTGGTTATTTTTTTCTAATTCCTGCATTTTCATAGCACGAACTTTTAATGGAAGACCAAACAGTGTGATGAATCCATCTGCATCATGGTGATCATAAAGGTCTCCGGTTGTAAAGCTTGCCAGTGACTCACTGTAGAGAGAGTATGGAGAAGTTGTTCCGGCTTTGATGATGTTTCCTTTGTAGAGCTTGAATTTTACTTCACCGGTTACATATTCCTGGGTAGACTCAACGAATGCCTGAACTGCTTCACGTAAAGGTGTGAACCATTTTCCTTCGTAAACAATCTGAGCCATACGATTGCCCATATCTTTTTTTACATCCATAGTAGCACGGTCTAATACGAGTTCCTCTAACTGACGATGTGCTTCCATCAGGATAGTTCCGCCAGGAGTTTCATATACACCACGGGATTTCATACCAACAACACGGTTTTCTACGATATCGATGATACCAATTCCATGTTTGCCGCCTAAACGGTTTAATTCACGGATGATATCGGAAACTTTCATTTTCTTTCCATTAACAGCAGTAGGAACACCTTTTTCAAAGGTCATGGTTACGTATTCACCCTCATCCGGAGCTTTTTCCGGAGAAACACCAAGAACTAAAAGGTGGTCATAGTTTGGCTCATTTGCAGGATCCTCTAACTCAAGACCTTCGTGGCTGATGTGCCATAAGTTACGGTCACGGCTGTAGCTCTGGTCAGTAGAGAATGGAAGATGAATGCCATGTGCTTTGCAGTATTCAATTTCGGATTCACGGGAATCCATTTTCCATTTGTCATCACGCCAAGGAGCAATAATTTTAATATCAGGAGCAAGTGCTTTGATAGAAAGCTCGAAACGAATCTGGTCATTTCCCTTACCGGTTGCACCGTGGCAGATAGCAACAGCATTTTCTTTTCGTGCAATTTCAACTAATTTCTTGGCAATACCAGGACGAGCCATAGAAGTTCCTAAGAGATATTTGTTCTCATATACGGCATCTGCCTGAACACATGGAACAATATAGTCATCACAGAATTCATCTGTAATATCTTCAATATATAATTTGGTTGCACCGGATAATTTTGCTCTTTCATCAAGGCCATCCAGCTCTTCACCCTGTCCGCAGTCAACGCAGCAGCAGATTACTTCATAATCATAATTTTCTTTTAACCATGGGATGATAGCGGTTGTATCAAGTCCACCAGAGTACGCTAAAACAACTTTTTCTTTCATAATAATAGGTATCCTTTCTTCAGATGTTTTTTAACTAGGACTAATATACAACAAAAAAATTAAATACGCAAGCGAAAAAATATACATAATATACTTATAAAAATGCATAATTATATACAAAGGGTACATATTTATGTATAAAAAACGGATAATATATTAATAAAAGAAGACTTATAGAATCACAAATTAACTGAAAAAGCGTGAAAACAGAAAATAATACTTGCATAATGTATAAAACGAATGTATAATTATGCACTGTAAATGGCATGCAGATTTCGTGTGTGCCATAATCTTAAGAAGAAAGAAGATGTAAAAATGATTAAAGCAGGAATTATCGGAGCAACCGGATATGCAGGAGCAGAACTGGTAAGGATTCTTATGGGACATCCTTCCGTAGAGATTAAGTGGTATGGCTCCAGAAGTTATATAGATAAGAAGTATGCAGATGTTTATCGTAATATGTTTGAAATCGTAGAGGATACCTGTCTCGATGATAATATAGAAGAGCTGGTAAAGCAGGTAGATGTTATCTTTACAGCAACACCGCAGGGTTTCCTTGGCTCTGTATTGAATGAGAAGATTTTATCCGAGACAAAGGTAATTGATTTGAGCGCAGATTACCGTATTAAAGATGTGGCTACTTATGAAAAATGGTATAAAATTGAGCATAAGAGTCCACAGTTTATTGAAGAAGCCGTTTACGGACTTTGCGAAATCAATCGTGAAAAGGTGAAAAATGCAAGACTGGTAGCCAACCCGGGATGCTATACCACCTGTTCTATTTTAACCGCATATCCGTTGGTAAAAGAGGGCCTGATTGATGCCAATACATTGATTGTGGATGCAAAGAGCGGTACTTCCGGTGCAGGACGTGGAGCAAAGGTCAATAATCTGTTCTGTGAAGTAAATGAAAATATGAAGGCATATGGCGTGGCAACCCACAGACACACACCGGAAATTGAAGAACAGTTAGGTTATGCAGCCGGAAAAGAGATTACCATCAGCTTTACACCACATCTTGTTCCGATGAACCGTGGTATCTTAGCAACAGAGTACGCATCACTGGTGAAGAAAGCAGACGGAAGTTATCCAACCAAAGAAGAGCTTCGTGCAGCTTATGAAAAATATTATAAGAACGAGAAATTCGTCAGGGTATTAGAGGATGGTGTGTGCCCGGAAACCAAATGGGTAGAAGGAAGCAACTATGTAGATGTGAACTTTGTAGTAGATGAGCGTACCGGAAGAGTGATTATGATGGGTGCGCTGGATAATCTGGTAAAAGGAGCAGCCGGTCAGGCGGTTCAGAATATGAATTTATTATTTGGATTAAAGGAATCGGAAGGTCTCGAACTGGTACCGATGTTCCCGTAAGCAGGAGAGAATATGGCAGAAGCTACATATATATTAAGAACAATGAAAGAAGACGATTTTAATGAAGTCCATGCACTCTGGATGAGCATTCATGGATTTGGCATCCGGAGCATTGATGATTCGGAAGAAAATGTGAAACGTTTTATCCGAAGAAATCCGGACACCAGTATTGTGGCATGTATGGATGGAAAAATCGTAGGAGCTATTCTTTGCGGACAGGATGGAAGAAGAGGATGCTTTTATCATGTATGCGTCCATGAGGATTACCGGAAACATGGTATTGGAAAAGCAATGGCAATGATGGCAATGGAAGCATTGAAAAAAGAGGGCATCAACAAAGTAAATCTGGTGGCATTTACCAGTAATGAGCTGGGCAATGGATTCTGGAAGAATATGGGCTGGACATTCCGGAAGGATATGAATTATTATGAATTTGATTTGAATCCAGAAAATGTAACTGTATTTAATCCATAAATAAATTTGGAAAGCAGACAGCTTAAGATAAAAGACAGAGGAAAGCAGGACAGGAGGCATATTATGAAAAAAGTAGAAGGCGGCGTTACCGCAGCAGAAGGTTTTCAGGCTGCATCCACAGCAGCAGGTATTAAGTATAAAGACAGAACAGATATGGCAATGATTTATTCCACAGAGCCATGTGCAGTTGCCGGAACATTTACCACGAATGTCGTAAAGGCAGCACCGGTAAAATGGGATAAGGACATTGTAAAGAACAGTGCATTTGCACAGGCAGTTGTAGTAAATGCCGGAATTGCCAATGCATGTACCGGAACAGAAGGATTAGGATATTGCAAAGATACCGCAAAGAAAACTTCAGAGTTAATGGATATTCCGGAGGATGCAGTTCTTGTGGCATCCACAGGAGTAATTGGAAAGCAGCTTCCGATTGACCGTATCTGTGCCGGTGTGGAACAGATGAGTAAAAAATTAAGTGGTGATTTAACTAGTGGACATAATGCAGCACTTGCCATTATGACAACAGATACCCATGAGAAAGAGGCTGCAGTGGAGGTAGAGCTTTCCGGTAAGAAGGTTACCATCGGTGGAATGTGTAAAGGCTCTGGCATGATTCATCCGAATATGTGTACCATGTTAAGCTTTATCACAACAGATGCGGCAATTTCAAAAGAAATGTTGCAGGAAGCACTGAGCAGTACCGTAACAGATACTTATAACATGATTTCCGTAGATGGAGATACTTCCACCAACGACACCTGCCTGGTACTGGCAAATGGCCTTGCAGGCAATGAAAAAATCAAAGAGAAGAATGAAGATTACGAAATATTCTGTGAAGCACTTTATTATGTCAATGAAGCACTGGCTAAGATGATGGCAGGAGATGGCGAAGGCGCAACTGCTTTATTTGAAGTAAAAGTAGTGCATGCGGCATCCAAAGAAGATGCGGTTATCTTAAGCAAATCCGTAGTAACATCAAGCCTTACCAAGGCTGCAATCTTTGGACATGATGCTAACTGGGGAAGAATCCTATGTGCATTGGGCTATTCCGGCGTGGAATTTGATCCGGAGCAGGTTGACCTTTACTTTGAAAGTGCAGCCGGCAAGCTGATGATTATCAAAGATGGTGTTGCCGTAGATTATTCCGAGGAAGAGGCAACTAAGATTTTATCTGAAAAAGAAGTAACTGCCATTGCAGATATGAAGATGGGTGAAGCCTGTGCAACAGCATGGGGCTGTGATTTGACCTATGATTATATTAAAATAAATGCAGATTATCGTTCTTAAAAAAGATTTGATTGAAAAAATATATGAAAAAAGATTTTTTAAGAAAAGGAAAGAGGATTGGTCAGATGGAAGAAAACAGTATGCAGGAAATATTGAAAAAAGCTGAGGTATTAATTGAGGCATTGCCATATATCCAGCGTTTCAACCGCAAAATTATCGTAGTAAAATACGGCGGAAGTGCAATGGTAGATGAAGAGTTAAAGCAGAGCGTTATCCAGGATGTAACTCTTTTAAAACTGGTTGGTTTCAAACCGATTATCGTTCATGGTGGCGGTAAGGAAATCAGCAAATGGGTTGCAAAAGCCGGAATGGAGCCGGAATTTATCAATGGACTTCGTAAAACCGATGCACCTACCATGGAAATTGCAGAGATGGTTCTTGGAAAAGTCAATAAATCACTGGTTCAGATGGTAGAAAAGCTTGGCGTGAACGCAGTAGGTATCAGCGGTAAAGATGGTGGACTGCTGAAGGTAAATAAGAAATTATCCAATGGACAGGATATCGGGTATGTGGGTGAAGTTAAGGAAGTAAATCCAAAGATTTTATATGATCTTCTCGAAAAAGATTTCCTGCCGATTATCTGCCCGGTAGGTCTTGATGATAATTATGATACTTACAATATCAATGCGGACGATGCAGCGTGTGCAATTGCCCGTGCCGTACAGGCAGAAAAGCTTGCATTCCTTACAGATATTGAAGGTGTATACAAAGATCCGGATGATAAATCTACACTGATTTCCGAACTTAAGATTTCAGATGCACACAAGCTGATTGAAGATGGTTATATTGGCGGCGGAATGCTTCCAAAATTAAATAACTGTATCGATGCCATTGAAAATGGTGTGTCCAGAGTACATATCTTAGATGGTAGAATTGCACATTGTCTGTTACTGGAAATCTTTACAAACCGAGGAATCGGAACAGCAATTTTAGGAGATGCGGAGGAAAAGTTTTATCATGAATAAACAGGAATATATGGATTGTGAAGATAAAGCATTATTACATACTTATAATCGTTTCCCTCTGGTATTAGATCATGGTGAGGGCGTATATCTTTATGATACCGATGGAAAGAAGTATCTTGATTTTGCGGCAGGTATTGCGGTAGAAGCGTTAGGATACAGCAATGAAGCGTATAAGCAGGCATTGAAAGACCAGATTGATAAAATTACACATACTTCAAATCTTTATTATAATGTCCCGATTATGGAAGCTGCAGAGAAATTCTTAAAAGTTTCCAAAATGGACAGGGTTTTCTTCACCAACAGTGGAGCAGAAGCCATTGAGGGAGCAATTAAGGCAGCAAAAAAATATGCCTATACCAGAGATGGTCATGCAGACCATGAGATTATAGCCATGAACCATTCCTTCCATGGAAGAACCCTGGGTGCATTATCCGTAACCGGAAATGCCCATTACAGAGAACCATTTGAGCCACTCTGTGGTGGTGTGAAATTTGCAGATTTTAATGATATTGAAAGTGTGAAAGCACAGGTAACGGAAAAAACATGTGCCATTATCTTTGAAACCGTGCAGGGAGAAGGCGGTATTTATCCGGCAGAGGAATCCTTTATGAAAGAGATTTCTGCACTCTGCAAAGAAAAAGATATTCTTCTTATTTTAGATGAAATCCAGTGTGGAATGGGAAGAACCGGAGAAATGTTTGCATGGCAGCATTATGGGATTAAACCGGATATTATGACCAGTGCCAAGGCATTGGGATGTGGTGTCCCGGTAGGAGCTTTTGCCATGACAGAACATGTGGCAGAGAAATCCTTGGCACCGGGTGACCATGGAACCACATATGGAGGTAATCCGTTTGTCGGAGCAGCGGTCAGTAAGGTAATGGACTTATTTGAAGAATTAAAGCTTACAGACCATGTAAAAGAAATCGCACAGTATCTGGAGACAGAACTGGATAAGCTGGTAGAAGAATATGATTTTATTACAGCCCGCCGTGGCATGGGACTGATGCAGGGACTCGTAAGCACAAAACCGGTTGGAAGCATCGCAACAGATGCGTTAAAAGAAGGCTTAATTATTATAACCGCTGGCGCAGATGTAATCCGTATGGTGCCGCCGCTTGTGATTGAAAAAGAGCATGTGGATGAAATGATATCGAAATTGAAAAAAGTACTGGATCGTATATAGGCAGGGTATATGAAAAAGAAAACAAAGGAAATTATAGAAACAACAACGCTGGCAGTGGGAGTTATCCTGCTGTCAGCGGCTGCATTTTACAGCAGCAAAGAAACTGGCAAAACAGAGTTAAAAACAGATAGAAAAGAGCAGATAACATCTGAGCAGGAAACAAAAGAAGCATATGAAGCAGCACAAAAGGAGCTATCCTTTTGGTACAGCGATGCAGACTGCAGGAATTATTTTGAACAGTGTGCAGTGGATTATTATGCCAAAACCGGTATCGCAGTGGGGATCCGTTATGTAGATGAGGAATCTTACCTTGAACAGATTTATGATGCAACGATGACGGAAGAAGACTATCCGGATTTGTATCTTGCCTGGAATGATGCAAAAGACAAGGCGTATTTATATGGTGTTGCAACGGAAGAAGAATACCCATTGTTTTTTGATACACTGGTGATGGTATATCAGAAAGAGAATTTCCTGGAAGCACCGGAGAGTATTTCGGAAATTTTAGACTATGGACAGAATAACCTTTTAGGAGAAGGTGTAGGAAATCTGCTGGAATGGAATGTGGCAGATGGATTTTATGATTATCCATTTGTGGGGACTGAAGTGGAATGGAATGAGACGGACTATACCCTTTTGACGACATATGGAGAAAAATATAATGATGAATTAACTTTCTTTAAAAACCTTTCAGAAACTGTGGGGATTGATACGGATGAAATTGACAGAAATCAGGTGGTGGAGAATTTTAATCAGGGAGCATCTTTGTGTGCAATCATTGATTCTGATGATTTAAATAAGATGACAGCAGAAAATTATGGCGTTTGCGGGCTGCCGATGTTAGACGATACCACACCGATGCAGGGGGTTGCCAGAACGGGGATCCTTTTGGTAAATGAATTTTCGGGGGAAAAAGATATGGCGTCTGATTTTGCTGCTTTTATAGAAAAAGAAGAAGTGGATACCCTGCATGCAATGACTGGTCATATTTCTACAGATGAAGGTGCCAGCCGGGATGAAGCAGAACAGGCAGCTTTTATGCAGTATCAGAACAGCCAGCTGGTAGCGGATGCTGCAAATGCAGGTGAGTTCTGGTCAGAATTTACAAGGCAGATGAAGGCATTGTGGAATGGTGGAAGCCTGCCACAGGAATAATTTGAAAATACTACTTGTATAAAGGGCAAATTTTCGTTAAAATAGAAAACAGTAAGCATTAGGGGACTTTCTTGCATAACAGAATTTATGTAAGGGAGTGATACGGATGAAAAAAGTCGGGTTATTAGCTCTGGCTTTATATTGTGGGATTATATATACGGCATGTGGAAAAGAAGATACCGTATATTTTGAGCCGGATACGCAAATGGAGAGTGAAGAGGTTACAGAAGCTGTCTTATGCCCGCCGGCTTCTTGTTATGTATATGTCTGTGGTGAGGTAGTGCACCCGGGGGTATATGAAGTGGCAGAAGGAGCCAGGGTCTGCGATGTATTAGAACTGGCAGGAGGCTTAAAGGATGCTGCAGCAAAAGAGGCACTCAATCAGGCAGAACCGGTTGTTGACGGACAGATGATAAAGGTGCCGGATCAGGAAACTTACCTTTTGCAGCAGACAGGGAGTGCTGATTCGGCAGCAGAGCCGGAGGATGGCAGAATCAATCTGAATACTGCATCAAAGGAACAGCTTATGACACTTTCCGGAATTGGAGAATCAAAAGCTGAGACAATTATTTCTTACCGGGAAAAGAATGGCGCATTTCAGACCATTGAAGATTTAATGAATATTCCCGGAATTAAAAATGGCGTTTTTGAAAAAATAAAAGATAATATAATGGTTAACTGAGGTGTAAAATGGCAAAAAAAGTTCTGGTTGTGGACGACGAAAAATTAATAGTGAAAGGAATCCGTTTTTCATTGGAACAGGATGGAATGGAAGTAACCTGTGCGTATGATGGTGAAGAGGCACTGCATCTGGCACAGGAGAATAAGTTTGATATGATTTTACTGGATATCATGCTTCCGAAGATGGATGGATTTGAAGTGTGTCAGGCAATCCGGGAGTTTTCTAATATGCCAATCGTCATGCTGACAGCAAAAGGCGATGATATGGATAAAATCTTAGGACTGGAATATGGTGCAGATGATTATATCACCAAGCCGTTTAATATTCTTGAGGTGAAAGCCAGAATCAAAGCAATTATGCGAAGAACTGCTGCCAGTGAACCGAAGGAAGAAAATTCCAAAGTGATAGAGAGCGGCGATTTAAAATTAGACTGTGAGAGCCGCAGACTGTTTGTCCAGGGAAGAGAGATTAATCTGACAGCCAAGGAATTTGACTTGTTAGAGCTTCTTGTTATGAATCCGAATAAGGTATACAGCCGTGAGAATCTGCTGAATCTGGTATGGGGTTATGAATATCCGGGCGATGTCAGAACGGTGGATGTTCATGTGCGTAGACTGCGTGAGAAGATTGAACCGAATCCGAGTGAGCCAAAATATGTGCATACGAAATGGGGTGTAGGTTATTTCTATCAGAAATAACAGCGATATAGCAGAGGATGAAGGTACAGACTTATGAATAGAAAAAAAGGTATTCGCAATTTTTTGAAAAGCATGAAATTCCGGCTGATTTGTCTTTTTATGCTGATTGGTATTTTGACCGGAATTTTAATCCGGACCGGAATTTTAACTGCGTATGAGAAACATGCGGTTTCTAACCGGAGTGTAGATGTAATTGGTCAGGCAAAGATTCTTGCAAACCAGATGGTCTCCACAGATTATATCAATGGAGCGGAGTCGGAAAGCATCACTTCACAGTTGCAGCAGATGTCACGTATTTATGATGGAAGAATTCTTCTGATAGATTCTTCTTTTCATATTATAAAAGATACTTATGATCTGGATACCGATAAAACAATTATTTCAGAAGAAGTCATAAAGTCATTCCGCGGTGAGGATTCTATGAATTATGATGTGGATAATCATTATGTGGAAATGACTATTCCGCTGACTACAGATAACGTAGAGTCAGGGGAGAAGAGTATTATCGGAGTGCTTCTTATCAGTGTTTCGACAGATAGTATTCTTGCCAATCTGGAATATATGAGAAATGCTGCATTAGTGCTTCAGATTTTCGGGGCAGTTTTACTGTTTGCAGTCAGCGTATTTTTATCCGTTCGTCTGACAAACCCGTTGAAGAATATGGCATCCTCTATTGCTGAGATTCAGAATGGATATGGAACCAGTGATGGGGAGCTGATGATTAAGGATTATTCTGAAACAGTTCAGATTTCGGAAAAATTTAATAAACTTTATAGCAGAATGAAGATGCTGGATGACTCCAGACAGGAATTTGTGTCCAATGTGTCCCATGAGCTGAAAACACCGCTTACTTCTATGAAGGTACTGGCAGACTCACTGAATGGACAGGAAGATGTTCCGGTAGAACTGTATCGTGAATTTATGTTAGACATTGGAAATGAAATTGAACGTGAAAATAAAATTATCAATGATTTGCTCTCGCTGGTTAAGATGGACAAGTCTGCATCAGATTTGAATATCACGTCAGTTAACATCAATGAGATGCTGGATTTAATTTTAAAGAGATTAAAACCGATTGCGGAAAAACAGCATGTAGATCTAGTGTTGGAAAGCTTCCGGCCTGTTACAGCGGAAATTGATGAGGTAAAGCTGACGCTTGCCATTACCAATCTGGTGGAAAATGCAATCAAATACAATAAGGAAGACGGTTGGGTACATGTGTCCTTGAATGCAGATTATCAGTATTTCTATCTTAAGGTAGAGGATTCCGGCATCGGTATTCCGGAGGATTCCTTAGAGCATATTTATGAAAGATTCTACCGCGTAGACAAGTCCCATTCCAGAGAAATAGGTGGAACCGGACTGGGACTTGCCATTACAAGAAATGCAATATTAATGCACCGTGGTGCAATTAAGGTATTTAGTACAGAGGGTGAGGGAACGCTCTTTACTGTGCGGATTCCGCTGAATTACATTGCCTAGGAGGTCTGGCATGAAGAAAATTGCAGGATGGCTGAGTTTTATCTTTCTGGTATCGCTGTTCACAGGGTGTGGCAGACAGGAGACAGATGACCCGGCGTATCATATTTATTATCTGAATAAAGAAAAAACAAAAGTGGTAGAGCAGCCATATGATTTAAAAGAGGGCAAGACAGAGGACATGATAGCCACTCTTTTAGATGCGTTGTGCACCAATACGGATAGTGTGGAGTATCAGAAACCGGTTCCTGGTGATGTTACAATTACAGACTGGTCACTGGAAAGCAATCAGCTGTTCCTTTACTTTAATGATAATTATTCCAAAATGCAGTCTACGGATGAGGTGTTGTGCCGGGCAGCAGTGGTAAAGACACTGGTACAGCTTCCGGATGTAAAATATGTATCTTTTTATGTGGGAGATGCACCGTTGGCAGACAGCCGGGATAATGTAATCGGACTGATGACAGAAGAAAGCTTTGTTGAGAATCCGGGAAAACAGATTAATTCCATTCAGACAACAACATTACATTTATATTATGCAAATGCTGATGGAAACGGACTGGTAGAATGCGAAAAAGAAGTACAGTACAGCAGTAACATTTCCTTGGAAAAACTGATTATGGAGAATCTTTTAAAGGGACCGGATGATAAGAATTTGAAAGCACCACTTCCGGAAGGAACAAATCTTGTCAATGTTACGACAACCAATGGAACCTGCTATGTTACATTAGATGAGGCGTTCCTGAATCAGAATTATGAAATACAGGAGCCAATTGTCATTTATTCTATTGTAGACTCTTTATCGGAGATTTCAACCATCAGTAAGGTGCAGATTTCTGTAAACGGAAAGACCAGCGGTGTTTACCGGGATAGTTTTGCATTAGACCAGCTTTATGAACGGAACCTTGACTATGTGGTAAGTGCAGATGAGAACGAGACGGTATCTACAGAAGCACAAACAGAAGAGACACCTTAGTAGAAGGTCTTAAGAAGAAGTATCTTATAAGTAACATATCTTATAAGCAGCATATTAAGAAGAAACATCTTAGAAAAATATTTAGGAGGGGTTATATCGAAATTATAAAACGCCCCTTATGCTATGGAACGATATTGTTCCTGTGTGGTATTATTGTCTGCCTGTCTGTTCCGACGGTCATAAAAGTTATCTTTATCAGCTTTGTGGCAGGGTGTCAGATGTATCTGCTGTATGCCCTGCGGCAAAGAAAACGGAGGGTATACCGGTTTACAGCAGTACTTGGAATAGGATTTTTTCTGCTGGGAATTGCAAGAATCTGGTATATGCAGCAGCAAAGCTATACCATTGAGACGATTTTAAAAGAGCAGGAGACCAGCCTTTTTGTAGAAACAGATGCTTCCAGAGGCTGGCAGACGGAAAATGAAAAGACAATTTTACAGGGGAAGATAGAGAAAAAAGAACGAAAAAACAATCAGACAAGATTATATCTTAATCATGTTTTCTTACGGATTGGAGATAAAACCTATAAAACCAATTCTGTCCTGGTTCGACTGAAGCAAGAACCATCTGACCAATCGTGTCGTATTGGAACAACCATTGTATTAGAAGGAAATATCCGACAACTGAATCGCGCTGCCAATGATGGTAATTATGATGAATTTCAATATTATCACAGTCTGAATATGGATTATCATTTTGATGCCGAAAGGATTTGTGGGGAATATGGAAGAGAAGATGTACTGGCAGAGAAATTATTTATGATAGAAGAAAAGTTAAAAGAAGATTATATAAATAATTTATCGGAAAGAAATGCTGGGATTCTTGGAACAATGCTTTTAGGAGATAAAGAACTTTTGGAAAAGGAGGTTTCAACAGTCTTTCAACAGGCAGGAGCCAGCCATGTGCTGGTAATCAGTGGAATGCATATTTCCTGCATTGGACTGTTCTGTTATGGACTTCTTAGAAAAAAAGGAAATTCTCTTTGTGCCTGTACGGCAGCGGTTGTATTTTTGTTCTGTTATGTGAAAATGACCGGGATGGGAATATCTGCTATCCGGGCATGGATTATGTTTGCACTTCTTATGGCAGCCAAGCTGTCCGGGCGAAGCTATGATAGCAGAACCGCTCTTTCTGTGGCAGTGCTGGTGCTTTTATGGAAAAACCCGTATCTGGTTGAAAATGCAGGACTCCAGTTTTCGGTAGCTGCAATTCTTGGTGTGGTAGTAGTGGCAAAATGTATTGAACAGTTGTTTCCAAGGGAGCAAAAACAGCAAACACAGGAACGGAAAACAGGCGATAAGGCGGCAAATAAAATACGGGAAATATGGAAACGGCAAATCCGGCAGAACTTTTTAGTTTCGCTTTCCGTTCAACTTACAACACTTCCACTGGTGGCATACTATTATTATGAAGTGCCGGTCTATGCTTTGCTTCTGAATCTACTGATAGTTTCTTTGTTAAGTGTAGTTTTAATAAATGGAATAACTGCAACATTGCTCATGTGTATGGGAAAAATTGTTGTAGGAAGGCTGTTTGCGGGACCGGTAATCATGATGTTGGAATTATTGCTGGACGGAATTTATGTTGGAGTCAGCTGGTGCAGCCGGCTCCCGGGAGCTACGAAGATAGTAGGACAGTGGCCGATACAGCGCATCATATTCTATTATCTGATGCTTGCAGCCACCTGCTTGCTGATAAAAAACCGGACAAAGAAAAGCGGAAACAGAGATGGGAATAGAAATACAAATACAAATACAAATATACTCCTTAGAAAGTTTCCGATTGTTTTGATTGGAAGCGTGGTGTTACTTCTGGTTCTTCGTCCGGTAAAGAGTAATCATCTTATGGCAGTTCTTGATGTGGGGCAGGGAGATGGCATCTATGTACGACTGGGGGAAGATACCAATCTTTTTCTGGATGGCGGAAGCACTGATGTGTCTAAGGTGGGAACGTATCGGATTTTGCCATTTCTAAAAAGCAATGGAATCACAAAGATAGATTATTGGTTTATAAGCCATTATGACGAAGACCATGTGAACGGATTGTTAGAAGTTCTTGAGACGGAGTATTCTGTTGAAAATATTATATTGCCTGGAAAACAGCCGGATGTAAAGAATTATCAGAGCATATGTGCACTGGCAGAGCGGAGAAACATTCCCATCGTATATATGAAAGAAGGAGATTGCATAAGAAGTGGCGAGGATACCATAAGCTGCCTCCTTCCGGACGGAGAGTATCAGGCAGAGGATGAGAATGGAAAATCCATGATATTGCTCTATCAGACGAAATATATTTCCGGGATATTTACCGGAGATGCCGGAGAAGCAGAAGAAAATTGGCTCTTAGAAAAGCAGCGGTTGTGGAAAGTAGATTTTCTTAAAGTAGGACATCATGGCTCAAAGTATTCCTCGACAGAAAAATTTTTAAAAGCACTTTCGCCGGAACTGGCATTGATTTCCTGTGGGGAAAACAACCGATATGGACACCCTCATCAGGAGACCATAAATCGATTAAAAGAAGCTTCGGCAGAAATTTTTGATACGATGGAAGGCGGTCAGATTTCGCTGGAAGAGGAAAAGGGAAGGATCACAATTCAAAGCTTTCGGTAAGTATGCTTTGATAAAGAAGTAAAAATATAGTATAATATCCTTTATGAAAACAATAGATAATGACATTAAAATGGGACAATTAAAAAACGTATATCTTTTATATGGAACGGAAGACTATCTGAAACGGCAGTATCGTGATAAGCTAAAACATGCACTGGTAGAGCCGGATGATACGATGAATTTTTCAGCATATGAGGGAAAGGATATTAATCCAAAGGAACTGATTGATTTATCGGAGACACTGCCATTTTTTAAAGAAAAGCGTATGATTCTGGTGGAAAACAGTGGCTTCTTTAAAAACAGCTGTGATGACCTGGCAGAATATATGAGCCAGGTGCCGGAATCCACCTGCTTTGTTTTTGTGGAAGAAGAAGTGGATAAGCGTTCCAAATTATTTAAAGCGGCATCCAGGGCTGGAAGTGCCGTAGAATTTGAGACCCCGAAGGAAGATATGCTGGTCCGCTGGATACTGGGCAGAATCCAGCGGGAAGGGAAGAAAATTACCCAGTCCGTGATGCAGCTTTTCCTGTCAAAGACCGGTTCCGATATGGAAAATATTGATAAGGAATTAGAAAAGCTTATCTGTTATACATTGGATAAGACAGAGATTTCTGCGGCAGATGTAGAGGCAATCTGTACCGGACAGACGGAAAATAAAATCTTTGAAATGATTGATGCCATCTCTGCCAGGAATCAGAAGAAGGCTTTGGACTTATATTACGATTTACTGGCATTAAAGGAAGCACCCATGCGGATTTTATTCCTGATTGCAAGACAGTTCCAGAATCTGCTTTTGATAAAAAGTATGTCAGCAAAAGGATATCCTGCTGTCAGTATTGCAAAGACTGCAGGGATGCCAAGCTTTGCAGTGCAGAAGAATCTTCGGCAGGCAGGAGCTTTTAAAATAAATCAGTTAAAGGAAGCAATTGAAGACTGCGGACAGGCAGAAGAGGATGTCAAGACGGGAAGAATGGCAGACCAGTTAGCCGTAGAACTTCTGATTGTAAAATACAGTGCATAAAAAAAGAACGTTTCGAATGACGGTACGAAACGTTCTTTTTTATAATCGTTTATAATCTATGCTCTTCCGGCAATTATGCCATCTTGTTCACAGCTTTGTTTAAGCGTGAAATCTTTCTGGAAGAAGTGTTCTTGTGATAAACACCCTTAGTAGCAGCTTTGTTGATTTCAGATGTTGCAGCAACTAATGCAGCAGCAGCAGCCTCTTTATCGTTTGCAGCGATTGCAGCGTCTACTTTCTTAATAGATGTTTTAACTTTTGATCTAATAGCCTTGTTTCTATCAGCTTTGGTCTGATTTACAAGAATTCTTTTCTTAGCAGATTTAATGTTAGCCAACCTGTACACCTCCAATATGATTGTTTTATTGTTTTTGGTTGTTTCATTAAAGCCGGACACGGACGTTCTAATGTAAACATACTATGATAGTTTATCCCACATATTTACATCTGTCAATACATATTTGGAGAAAAAATGTAAAAAATAATAAAGAAAATTTATTTGGAAAAATTGTTTACAGGAAGTGAAGCTATGTTTCAGATAAGAACAGACCTCGCATTAGAGACGAGAGAAAAATTTGATGAAGATCATATTGAAGTAAAGGGAGTACGGGTAGATGAGGAGAGAATTTCACCGGAAATCATGATTACAAGAGTGTTCATTGACACAGAAAACGGAGCAAAGGCAATGAAAAAACCGAAGGGAACCTATATTACCATTGAGGCTTCGGACATGATGGAAGAAGATGAGGATTATCACAGAGAAGTGTCCGGGCAGCTGGCAAAAGTGATTGAAACCATGCTGCCGGGGAAAAAAGAAGAACTCAAGATATTGGTAGTGGGTCTTGGTAACCGGGAAGTGACACCGGATGCATTAGGACCTTATGTAGTAGATAATATGATGATTACCAGGCACATTATCAAGGAATATGGACAATATGCCTTTGGAAATAAGGTGAGGAGCCAGATAAGCGGAATTGTGCCGGGCGTAATGGCACAGACCGGCATGGAATCAGGAGAGATTGTCCGGGGAGTCATTGAAGAGACGAAACCGGATATTGTAATTGTGGTGGATGCACTGGCGGCCCGCAGCGTGAAGCGTCTGAACCGTACCATCCAGATTACGGATACCGGAATCAATCCCGGTTCCGGTGTGGGCAATCACAGGCACGCCATTAATAAAGAAAGCATGGGAATTCCGGTAATTGCCATAGGAATTCCTACCGTAGTAGATGCCGCAACGATAGTTTCAGATACCATGAGTGACTTAATCGGAGCCATGCGGGAGTCAGCGCAGCTAAAAAGTGTGGGAAATGGGCTGGCAGGTCTGGATGAAATTGAAAAGCATGAGCTGGCAAGAGAACTTTTATCTCCACATTTGAATGCAATGTTTGTAACCCCAAAAGATATTGATGAAGCGGTAAAAAGGCTGAGCTATACCATATCAGAGGGACTGAATCTGGCATTCTCCCGGTTCTAAAGGGACAGAAGCTGCATAGAATATAGTGTTTGCTATGGCAGAACAGGAGGTGCTGGCAGCATGAGAGTCTATGGGCAAAGATATCAGGGAAAAACGGAACTGGTCAGGAAACGAAAAAAATGGTACAGGCAGTCTGCTATTGCACTTTTTCTGTTGTATGCATTTTTTCTTATGGTGAAAGCGGGAACCGGAAGGGAAACACTGGCAAAACGTTTTTTTTCCTATATACAAAATGAGATATCCATGTCCATGACCAGACAGTATATTCCGACTGTTGCCTATATGGCAGAGGGCAGGCAGGAACAGACACTGAGTGATTTTTTGCTGGAAAAAGTGACAGACCAGATACCACTTATCGGATATGCAGATACCATAAGGACTTATGAAACGACAATTGAGAGCAGCCTTTCAGAAGAAGAGATTGTTGCACTGGAAGGAAAGGATGAAGCGGAAGTAGAGGCCAGACAGATGGCGGAGGCAGCCAGCAGAGAGAATCAGGACTGCATAGTGGCAGAAATGGAGCAGGAAAATGCGCAGGCAGGAGCAGATGCGGCAGCAGAAGCGGCAGAGCAGCCGGCAGCCCCGGATAATACAGCAGTCAGTTCTCAGCCGTTGGTGGAGATTCCAAGAGAAAAATTAAATGATTTTGATTATCTGATTCAGAATTTTTATCAGGTGGACAATACAACAACCATCAATAGCAGTCAGTTAAATGCAGAAGAATTGTTAAATATGGATTTAACCATAAAAACGCCGGCAGACCAGCCACAGATTCTGATTTACCATACCCATTCCCAGGAAATGTTTGCAGATTCCGACCCAAATGATGTAATGACGGGCGTTATGGGAACAGGGGAATATCTTACCAGCCTGTTACAGGAAAAATATGGATTTCAGGTCATGCATCATATGGGACAGTATGATGTGGGAGACAGAGATCACGCCTATGCCAATGCGGAGGGGCCCATTGAGCAGCTGTTAGCAGAGAATCCGAGCATAGAAGTGGTAATAGATTTACATCGTGATGCAGTGGATAAGCATATGGTGCGGGAGGTAAACGGGGTGCAGATGGCACCGATTATGTTCTTTAACGGACTGAGCCGGACAAAAGCGCTGGGAGATATTTCTTATCTCAATAATCCAAACCTTACCGGGAATCTTGCTTTTTCCCTGCAGATGCAGATTGCAGCGGCAGAGTATTATCCGAATCTTACCCGCCCGATTTATTTAAAAGGATACCGGTATAATATGCATTTTAAAGAGAAATATCTTTTGATCGAAATGGGTTCCTATACCAACACGCAGGAGGAGGCACGCAATGCCATGGTTCCACTGGCAGACCTTTTGAACAGAGTGTTGCATGGAGAAAATTAGAAAAATATTTCGTAATGAAAATGTAATAACTTTTTCGGAAAAACACATTGAAATCACTTGCATTTCTTATATAATAAAAGAGATGCGTAAAATAAAACGAAAGATATGGAGTTATCATGGAATTTTCAAGCTTAGAATTTTTATTTCGGTTTTTGCCGATTTTTCTTATTATATATTATCTGGTACCGGTAAAGTATAAAAATCCGGTACTTTTCTTTGGCAGTCTGGTATTTTATGCCATGGGAAGCTGGAAGGATGCACTTCTTTTACTGTTTTCCATGAGTCTGAACTATATTCTGGTATTACTGATGGATCATATAAGAAGGAAGAGCAGCAGAAATACCATGCTTGTGATTTTGCTTTGCTATAATATCGGATTATTGTGTATATTTAAATATACAAGATTGTCGCTTCCGCTTGGAATCAGCTTTTATACTTTTACCATGCTTTCCTATGTGCTGGATGTCTATAAGAAGAAAACTGCAGCGTTGAGGGATTATCTGGAATATGGAACTTATATCCTTTTGTTCCCAAAGCTGATATCCGGACCGATTGCCCAGTTTGCCAATATGGCAGGGCAGTTAAAGAAACATCCAATCCGTCTGGAGAAAATCGAACATGGTCTGACTCTTTTTATCATAGGATTGGGATATAAAGTAATTATTGCAAATCATCTGGCAATTCTCTGGCGTGATATTCAGGGCATTGGTTTTGAGAGTATTTCCACACCGTTAGCGTGGATGGGAGCATTCGGTTATTCTGCACAGTTATTCTTTGATTTCCAGGGATATTCCCTGATGGCAATCGGAATCGGAGAGATGCTTGGATTTGATTTGCCGAAGAACTTTGACCATCCGTATCGTTCCAGGACAGTGTCTGAGTTTTACCGCCGGTGGCACATTACACTGGGAAGATGGTTCCGTGATTATTTATATATTCCCTTGGGAGGCAACCGGAAGGGAAATGCGTGGACATTTTTCAATCTGCTGATTGTCTGGGTTGTAACCGGAATGTGGCATGGTTCTACCATTAATTTTCCATTATGGGGCTTGATTTTATTTGTATTTATTGCGTTGGAACGATTTGTAATCAGAAATTTTTTAGAGAAACATGGATGGCTGGCACACCTTTACATCTGGTTTGTAATCCCTCTGACCTGGGTCGTGTTTGCAATTACGAAGTTATCTGATTTGAAAGTATATTTTGCAAGACTGTTCCCGTTCTTTGGAACCGGAATCGCAGTCAATGCAGGCGATTATCTGAAATACGGCAGAACCTATGGAGTGTTTTTCCTATTGGCATTTGTGGTATCACTTCCTTTTATGGATAAGATATTAAAAAAATGCTGGAAGAAGTGGTGGATGAAAGCAATTTTGTTTGTTGTATTATGGATTTGTATTTATCAGATTGCAAATGGACTGAACAATCCGTTTATGTATTTTAGTTTTTAATGGGAGGCTGCCATGAAGAAATGGAAGAAATGTCCGCTTCTTATTGTTACGGCAATCAGTATGCTGCTGGTAAGCGGTGTTGCCTTAGCCGGAACAAAGGGCGCATATAAAGAATATAATAAGGACTGGCCGAAGGTTCCGGCGGTGGCTGGCATGATGCAGGCATCCAAAGAGGGCGTTCTGCCATGGGATAAGGCAGAACCGGAGGAGGATTTGGAAAGCGTATATGCTGACAAAGAGGAGCCGGCAACGGAAGAAGCAGCAGAAGCAGTTGCAGATACGGAGGCAGAAGAGGATAAGACTTATACTTTTACCGATGTAACCCAGGATTATTTTGATGATGCAGTATTTATCGGAGATTCCAGAACCGTTGGATTAAGGGATTATGGCGGCTGGGATAATGCAACTTATTATGCCAGTATCGGACTTACGGTCTATGATATGTTTGATACGCCGATTGTCGAGGAAAACGGCGCGAAGATTACCGTTGAAGAAGCATTAAGCGAGCATCAGTTTGGTAAAGTCTATCTGATGATTGGAATCAACGAAATGGGAACCGGTACAGTAGACAGCTTTATGAAAGCATATGAAGAAGCTGTCAATCATATCCGGGAATTACAGCCGGATGCACTGATTTTCTTACAGGGCATTATGTATGTAAAACAGGAAAAGTCAGAGACCGACCCGATTTTTAACAATCCGGCAATCAAAGAACGGAATGACAGAATTGCAATGCTTGCAAATAATCACGATATATTTTATATTGATGTAAATGAAGTAGTGACTGACGAAACAGGAAATCTGAATCCGGAATATACTTATGATGAGATTCACCTGCTGGGAAAATATTATTCCCTGTGGACGGATTTCCTTTTGAAACATGGAATAAAGAAGGAGTAAATATATGTCAATCGACCAGAGTAAGATTCGTAATTTTTGTATCATTGCCCATATTGACCACGGTAAATCAACCCTTGCAGACCGTATTATCGAAATGACAGGACTTCTGACTAGCCGCGAAATGCAGGCACAGGTTTTAGATAATATGGATTTGGAGCGGGAACGTGGAATTACCATTAAGTCCCAGGCAGTCCGTATTATATATCATGCCAAAGATGGAGAAGAATATATTTTCAATCTGATTGATACACCGGGACATGTGGACTTTACCTATGAAGTATCAAGAAGTCTTGCTGCCTGTGACGGTGCTGTGCTGGTAGTAGATGCGGCACAGGGGATTGAGGCACAGACCCTTGCCAATGTATATCTGGCATTAGACCATGATCTGGAAGTGATTCCAGTCATTAATAAAATTGATCTGCCGAGTGCAAGGCCGGAAGAAGTAGTAGAAGAAATTGAAGATGTGATTGGAATTGAGGCACAGGATGCACCACGGATTTCTGCCAAAACAGGGTTGAATGTGGAAGAAGTATTAGAGCAGATTGTGCATAAATTACCGGCACCAAAAGGGGACGCCAAAGCGCCCCTTCAGGCGTTGATTTTTGATTCTGTGTATGATGCTTATAAAGGTGTTATTGTATTCTGCAGAATCCGGGAAGGTTCCGTAAAACCGGGGACAACCATCCGCATGATGGCAACCGGAGCAGAAGCAGATGTAGTAGAAGTAGGATATTTCGGAGCCGGACAGTTCATTCCATGTGATGAGTTAGAAGCCGGAATGGTAGGTTATATTACTGCCAGCCTTAAGAATGTGAAAGAAACCCGTGTGGGTGATACCATAACAGAAGCAAAGCGTCCTTGTGATGCACCATTGCCGGGATATAAGAAAGTTAATCCGATGGTATACTGTGGATTATATCCAACAGATGGAGCCAAATATCCGGATCTTCGTGACGCTTTGGAAAAATTACAGTTAAATGATGCAGCCTTACAGTTTGAACCGGAGACTTCCATTGCATTGGGCTTTGGTTTCCGTTGTGGTTTCTTGGGACTGCTTCATTTGGAGGTAATTCAGGAGCGGTTAGAGAGAGAATTTAATCTTGATTTAGTAACGACAGCACCAGGCGTTGTATACCGGGTACATAAGACTGATGGTACCATGATAGAATTGACAAACCCATCCAATCTTCCGGATCCATCCGAAATCGAATATATGGAAGAGCCGATGGTTGCAGCAGAAATTATGGTGACATCCGAATATGTAGGTGCTATTATGGATTTGTGCCAGGAACGCCGTGGTATCTATAAGAGTATGGAATATATTGAGCAGACCCGTGCAGTTATTAAATATGACCTTCCGTTAAATGAAATTATTTATGATTTCTTTGATGCATTGAAATCCCGTTCCAAAGGATATGCGTCCTTTGATTATGAGATGAAGGGTTATGAGCAGTCAGAGCTTGTGAAACTGGATATTCTTATTAATAAAGAAGAAGTGGATGCTCTTTCCTTTATTGTATTTAAGGATACCGCCTATGAGCGTGGAAGAAAGATGTGTGAGAAGTTAAAGGAAGAGATTCCGAGACATTTATTTGAAATCCCGATTCAGGCAGCCGTTGGAAGCAAGGTAATTGCCCGTGAGACGGTAAAAGCAATGCGAAAAGATGTGCTGGCAAAATGTTACGGCGGTGACATCAGCCGTAAGCGTAAACTGTTAGAAAAACAGAAGGAAGGTAAGAAACGTATGCGTCAGGTGGGAAATGTAGAGATTCCACAGGAAGCATTTATGAGTGTACTGAAGTTAGATGAGAAATAGATGACAGGAGAACATAGATGGAACTTTATGTGCATATTCCTTTTTGTGTAAGAAAATGTGAATATTGTGATTTCTTATCAGCACCTGCGGACGAGCGGTTACAAAACCGCTACGTGGGTGCTCTTTTGCATGAAATCAGATATTACGGACAGACAATGGGACGTCCGGCTCTTTCTACTATATATATAGGGGGTGGAACACCGTCTCTTTTAGCTCCGGAATATATCACACTTCTTTTAAAACAGATTCAGGTAAGCTTTGAGGTGGAAGCAGATGCAGAGATTACCATAGAATGTAATCCCGGAACTTTAAATGAGGAAAAACTTCTTACCTATAAAGAAGCAGGCATTAACCGTCTCAGCATAGGGTTACAGTCTGCCTTTGATGATGAATTAAAGATATTAGGAAGAATCCATACTTACCGGCAGTTCTTGGAGAATTATAAATGTGCCAGAAGATGTGGCTTTGAAAATATCAACGTTGATTTGATGAGTGCCCTGCCTTATCAGAGTACGGAGAAATTTGTCACCAGCTTAAAGCGTGTCATAGCATTAAAACCGGAGCATATTTCAGCCTATTCCCTGATTATCGAAAAGGGAACACCATTTTATGAAAAATACAAATTCGAGGCAGTGCTCCGGGAAGCCGGAAAGCCGACAGAGCATCTGCCATCTGAAGAGACGGAGTATGAAATTTATAAAAAGACTCAGGAGATTCTTGCAGAGGCAGGTTATGAGCATTATGAAGTATCCAATTATGCAAAGCAGGGGAAAGAGGCAAGGCATAATATCGGATACTGGAAGCGGGTACCGTATCTTGGGGTAGGACTTGGGGCAGCTTCCCTGATTGGAGAAGTACGCTACAGTAATATAAGAGAGATTGAAGCGTATATCAAAGCATGCGGTAATATTTCGGCGAAGGAAATAGATGGAGTACCGGCATTGAATCTCCATGAGAGTGCAGATGCAATCAGCCGCCATGCCCAGATGGAAGAATTCATGTTTTTAGGCCTGCGTATGTTAAAGGGAGTTACAAGAACAGAATTCAAAGAGACTTTTGGCGTGGAAATAGAAGCAGTATATGGCGAAGTCTTAAACCAGCTTAAGGAAGAGGACTTAATCGAGAAAAAAGCCGGTGTAATAAAGCTCAGCGACCATGGCATGGACATCAGCAACTATGTACTCGCCCAGTTTTTACTGGATTAAGTAGTGCGGTGTTGAACCGCATTGAATCAGAACAAATCTAAAGAAAATATAAAATTATAAAATGCTGTTGACAAAAAAAACGAATGGTGCTATCTTAAGTACATAGAAATTAGCACTCTTTCAAGTTGAGTGCTAACAACTAAGAAAAAGCAGTACAAAAAGCTTTTTCAAATACCTATAAAAGTTTCATTTTCAGGAGAACGTGAATGAACGAGAACGAATTAGATGAAAGAAAAACAAAAATCTTAAATGCAATCATTCGCAACTATCTGGAAACAGGTGAGCCGGTTGGTTCAAGAACCATTTCCAAGTATACGGATTTGAACTTAAGTTCCGCAACAATCCGGAATGAGATGTCGGACTTAGAAGAGATGGGATATATTTTGCAGCCACATACATCGGCAGGAAGAATTCCATCCGATAAGGGATATCGCTTCTATGTAGATAATCTGATTGCAGAGAAGGACAAAGAAGTATCCGATATGAAAGAGTTCGTAATTGAACATACGGAGAAGATGGAACAGGTATTGCAGCAGGTGGCAAAGCTGTTGGCGAACAACACGAATTACACCACCATGATAACAGCACCGCAGTATCACCACAACAGCCTGAAGTTCATCCAGTTATCCAATGTGGATGATGAACATATTCTGGCAGTTGTCGTATTGGAAGGCAATCTTGTGAAAAATAAGATGATTCCGATAGAAGAGCCGATAGATAATGAGCATATGTTAAAACTTAACATGCTTTTGAATACACATTTAAATGGATTGTCATTAGATCAGATTAATCTGGGCACCATAGCAGTGTTGAAAGAGAAAGCCGGTATCCATTCCAAAGTCATCAGTGATGTATTGGATGCAGTAGCAGAAGCAATCAGCGAAGACGAGGATTTGGAGATATATACCAGCGGTGCAACGAATATCTTAAAATATCCGGAGTTATCGGATTCGCAGAAAGCAGGAGAGCTTTTAGATGCGTTAGAAGAGAAGAAACAGTTAGTAAGTCTGGTGACGGATAACCTCAGCAATGAGGAGAACGGCATACAGGTTTATATAGGAGATGAATCTCCAATTCAGACCATGAAGGACTGCAGTGTGGTAACAGCTACCTATGAACTTGGTAAAGGCGTGAAGGGAACGATAGGAATTATCGGACCGAAGCGTATGGATTATGAGAACGTCATGGATAATCTGAAAAATTTGAAATCACAACTAGAAGGCATATTTGATAAGCCGAAGAAAGAATAGCATAGAAAGGTGGTAAGAAAGTGGCAGAAGAAAAGAAAGAAGAAGTGCTTGAAGAAGTATTAGAAGACTTAGAAGCAGAGGATGCAAAAAAGCAGGAAGAAGCACAGAATACCGCCTCAGAAGAAAAAGAAGTTGAGGCAGAAGAAAAAACGGAAGATACCGAATCTGAACCGGAAGAAATAGAGAAAGAAGATGAGGAGAAAAAGAAAAGTATCTTTAAAAAGAAAGACAAGAAAGATAAGAAGGATGAACAGATTGAAGATTTAACCGATCGGCTGAAACGTCAGATGGCAGAATTTGAAAACTTCCGTAAGAGAACGGAAAAGGAAAAGAGCCAGATGTATGACATGGGAGCCAGTGCAATCTTAGAGAAAATCCTTCCAGTTATCGACAATTTTGAAAGAGGGCTTGCAGCTGTACCGGAAGAAGACAAAAACAATGGCTTCGTAGAAGGTATGGATAAGATTTATAAGCAGATGATGACAGTGCTGACAGAAGTTGGTGTAACACCGATTGAAGCAGCCGGTCAGGAGTTTGACCCGAATCTCCATAATGCAGTAATGCATGTGGAAGATGAAGAACTCGGTGAGAATGTAGTAGCCGAGGAGTTACAGAAAGGTTACAAGTACAAAGAAAATGTAATCAGACATAGCATGGTAAAAGTAGCAAATTAAGCATAGGAGGATAAGAACATGAGTAAAATTATTGGTATTGATTTAGGAACAACAAACAGTTGTGTGGCAGTTATGGAAGGTGGAAAACCTACCGTTATAGCAAACCAGGAAGGTGCAAGAACAACACCATCTATCGTAGCATTTACAAAAACAGGTGAGCGTCTGATTGGTGAACCTGCAAAACGTCAGGCAGTAACCAATGCAGAGAAAACAATCTCTTCCATTAAGAGACATATGGGAACCGATTACAAAGTAAGCATTGATGACAAACAGTATTCTCCACAGCAGATTTCTGCAATGATTTTACAGAAATTAAAAGCTGATGCAGAAGGATATTTAGGAGAAAAAGTATCAGAAGCAGTTATTACTGTACCGGCATACTTCAATGATGCACAGCGTCAGGCAACCAAGGATGCAGGTAAGATTGCAGGACTTGATGTAAAACGTATCATCAACGAGCCGACAGCAGCAGCACTTGCTTATGGACTGGACAACGAAAAAGAACAGAAAATTATGGTATACGACTTAGGTGGTGGTACATTTGATGTATCTATCATCGAAATCGGTGACGGAGTCATCGAAGTATTATCTACAAATGGTGATACCAGATTAGGTGGAGATGATTTCGATAACAAGATTACACAGTGGATGATTGACGAATTCAAGAAAGCAGAAGGCGTTGACTTATCTACCGATAAGATGGCTCTTCAGAGATTAAAAGAAGCTGCAGAGAAAGCTAAGAAAGAGTTGTCTTCAGCAACAACAACCAATATCAACCTGCCATTCATTACTGCAACAGCAGAAGGACCAAAGCACTTTGATATGAACTTGACAAGAGCAAAATTCGATGAGTTGACACATGACTTAGTAGAAAAAACAGCAATCCCGGTGCAGAACGCTATGAAGGATGCAGGCGTAACCAATGCAGACTTAGGCCAGGTATTATTGGTTGGTGGTTCTACACGTATCCCGGCTGTTCAGGATAAAGTAAGACAGTTAACAGGCAAAGAGCCAAGTAAATCCTTAAACCCGGATGAGTGTGTAGCACTTGGTGCCTGTATCCAGGGTGGTAAATTAGCAGGAGATGCCGGCGCAGGCGATATCCTTCTTCTGGATGTTACGCCATTGTCACTGTCTATCGAGACCATGGGTGGAGTTGCAACAAGACTGATTGAGAGAAATACAACAATTCCTACAAGAAAGAGCCAGATTTTCTCAACAGCAGCAGATAATCAGACAGCAGTAGATATCAACGTAGTACAGGGTGAGCGTCAGTTCGCAAGAGATAACAAATCCCTTGGACAGTTCCGTCTGGATGGTATCCCACCAGCACGTCGTGGAGTTCCTCAGATTGAAGTTACTTTCGATATCGATGCAAACGGTATTGTAAACGTATCAGCAAAAGACTTAGGAACCGGAAAAGAACAGCATATTACAATTACTGCCGGATCTAACATGTCTGATGCAGATATCGATAAAGCAGTAAAAGAAGCAGCTGAATTTGAAGCACAGGACAAGAAGAGAAAAGAAGCAATTGACACCAGAAATGATGCAGATGCCTTCGTATTCCAGACACAGCAGGCATTAGACCAGGTTGGAAATAACCTTGATGCGGCAGATAAATCTGCAGTAGAGGCTGACTTAAATGCACTGAAAGCTTTAGTAGATGCAAATCCACAGGCTGAAAACATGACAGATGATCAGGTTGCTGAGATGAAAGCAGCAAAAGAGAAACTGATGGAAAGTGCACAGAAAGTATTTGCTAAGATGTATGAGAATGCTCAGGCAGCTCAGGGAGCCGCTGGTGCAGGCCCTGATATGGGAGCAGGTGCAGCCGGTGGAGCAGCTGCAGGTTCTGCAGATGATGATGTGGTAGATGCTGATTACAAAGAAGTATAATTCTACAGATAAAAAGCAGTAGAAAGGGTTGGCAGTTTTACTGTCAACCCTTACAAACGGTAAAGAGGGAATAGATTATGGCAGAACAGAAAAGAGACTATTACGAGGTCTTAGGCGTTGATAAAAACGCAGATGACGCAGCAATAAAAAAAGCATATCGTGTCCTTGCCAAAAAATATCATCCGGATATGAACCCGGGGGATAAAGAAGCAGAAAAGAAATTCAAGGAAGCATCTGAAGCATATGCAGTACTGAGCGACCCGGAGAAGAGAAAACAGTATGACCAGTTTGGTCATGCAGCCTTTGATGGAGGTGCCGGCGGAGCAGGCGGATTTGATTTTTCAGGTATGGATATGGGAGACATTTTTGGAAGCTTTGGAGACATTTTCGGAGATTTCTTTGGCGGCGGAAGACGCAGCAGCAGCAACGGACCGATGAAGGGAGCCAATGTACGTGCCAGTGTCAGAATTACATTTGAAGAGGCAGCATTTGGCTGTGAGAAAGAAATTGATTTAGTATTAAAGGATGAATGTAAGACCTGTCATGGTACAGGAGCGAAGCCGGGAACCAGTCCGGAGACCTGTAGCAAATGTCAGGGAAAAGGAAAAGTGGTATATACCCAGCAGTCCTTATTTGGTATGGTACAGAATGTACAGACCTGTCCGGAATGTAACGGAAGCGGTAAAATTGTTCGTGACAAATGTCCGGACTGTCGTGGAACCGGCTACATTGCCAGCAGGAAGAAGATTAAGGTCAGCATTCCTGCCGGAATTGATAACGGTCAGAGTGTAAGAATCCGTGAAAAAGGTGAGCCGGGTGTAAATGGCGGACCAAGAGGAGATCTTCTGGTAGAAGTAGTAGTATCCCGCCATCCAATCCTTCAGAGACAGGGCATGGATGTATATTCAACAGCACCAATCAGTTTTGCACAGGCAGCATTGGGCGGAGAAGTAAGAATTACAACCATTGACGGCGATGTGGTCTACGAAGTAAAACCTGGTACACAGACCGACACCAGAATCCGTCTGAAAGGAAAAGGAATCCCATCCCTGCGTAACAAGGCAGTCCGTGGTGACCAGTATGTTACACTTGTGGTTCAGGTTCCGACCGGATTAAATGAAGCTGCAAAGGAGGCACTGCGCCAGTTTGATGCAGAGACCGGTAATTCATTAAAGACACAGAATGGTGCGGCAGGCACGAAAAAGAAAAAGGGATTTATGGGAAAAATTAAAGAGTCCTTCGATGATTTATAAAAATGATAAAGCTGTTTCCTGAAAAATGGAGGCAGCTTTTTTTACGCGAGTAGCGAGAAAAATCGCATGCTTGCATGCAGATTTGGCGAGCACCGCGATAACTCGAGAAACTCGCAAAGCGTGTTTCTCGTAGTTGAGTATTGTGATAACTCGGGAAAACTGCAAAAGTGAGTTTCTCGTTGTTGCATTTTGTGACAACATATTGTATACTGTTTCTGATTCATAAGTTTTTTGTAACCATATGTTGATTTAGGCAACCGTTTATGAGACAAGGAGAGAGATTTATGAAGCAGCATAACAGCGCTGTGATTAAGAAGGATGCAGCACAGTTTGATAAATGGTGTTTTCAGCAGACTGTGGAACTGGAACATACAAGGAGAGAACTGGAAAATTCCAAACGCGAGATGGAACACCATCAGAGGGAGTTAGAACGTCAGAAGCGGAAATTCGAGATGGAGAAGAATCTTGAACAGGAGCGGATGAAGCGGGAACAGCATCTTTTTGACATGAAGTGGAAAATATTAGAAAGTGAACTTCAGAAACTTGCTGCCGAAAAGCAGAAAATGGAGCGTCAGAGAGACTTTTACAGCAGAGTACATGAATTTGAACAGGAGAATAGAAACCAATCATCCAATGTGGTGAAGGGAGAAATGTTCTTTATGGGCGTGGGCAATGAAAAATCATTGCGGAAGCGTTATAAGGATTTGATTAAAATATATCATCCGGATAATCTCAATGGAGACACCGGTACCATTCAGGAAATTAACCGGGAATATCAGGTGCTGATGCAGAAACTGGAAGTAAAATATCAGTAATAAGATTGCAATAATAGCACAGCAATGACATAGCAATAAACAGGAAAATCAGCGGGCAGAAGAAATATGTTCCGCTGTTTTTGTGTTACCAGACATGCATAGGCGTCGCTATGTATCTAAAGAAGCTGTCTGCTGGTTGCCGTTGATTCCCTTACAGTTGCGAAAAATAAAAAGCTATGTTAAGATTAAAATGTTTGCTTTTTATAATAGAAGGTTAAGATAAGAACAGGAGCAGAAACTATGAAATGGGATAAATATACAATAGATACAACAACAGAAGCTGAGGATTTTATCAGCATGATGTTATCAGAAAATGGCATTGAAGGAATTGAAATCGAAGATAATGTACCATTGACGAAAGAAGAAACAGGAGAAATGTTTATTGATTTTCCGCCGGAGCTTCCACCAGACGAAGGAAAAAGCAAAGTCAGCTTTTATTTAGAGGCAGGCGAAGACCATACCGAGACTTTAAAGGCAGTCCGCATTGGTTTAGAGCAGTTAAGAAGCATGGTAGAAATCGGAAGCGGAGATATTACCTCCAGCCAGACCGAGGATATTGACTGGATTAATAACTGGAAACAGTTTTTTCAGTCTTTTTATATCGATGATATTTTAATCAAACCAACCTGGGAACCATTAAAGGAAGAGGATAAAAATAAATTCTTAATCGAGATTGACCCGGGTATTTCCTTTGGAACCGGAAAGCATGAGACAACACAGCTTTGTATCCGCCAGATTCGTAAATATTTAAAAGAGGGCGAGCGTGTTCTGGATGTAGGATGCGGCAGCGGAATCTTATCCATTGCAGCATTAAAGCTTGGTGCAGGCAGCGTAGTGGGTACGGATGTGGATGGAGATTGTATCACATCAACTCATGAAAATATGACAGTCAATCATCTGGCAGAAAATTCAGGTGAATTTTATGTTGGAAACCTGATTGACGATAAAGCATTTCAGGAAAAGATTGGCACAGGTTATGATCTGGTCGTAGCGAATATTTTGGCGGATATTATTATTCCGATGGCACCGGCACTTTATCAGTGTGCGAAAGAGCAGGGAGTGCTTATTACTTCCGGAATTATTGATTTTAAAGAAAACGAAGTAAAAGAAGCTTTAGAGCAGGCAGGCTTTGAAATCTTAGAAGTCAACCATCAGGGCGAATGGGTCAATGTAACTGCACGGAAAAATCAGAGGTAAAATAGATGCATCAGTTTTTTGTTGAAAAAAGCCAGGTGGGCAAAGAATATGTTACCATAACCGGAAGCGATGTAAATCATATCCGGAATGTACTGCGTATGAAAATCGGAGAGACGATTCGCATCAGTGACCGGGAAGGTGGCAATTATTTTTGTAAGATTGCAGAAACCGGAGAAAATTTCGTGCAGGCAGACATAGTATCTGTGGACGAAGAAGGAACCGAACTTCCGTCTAAAATCTATTTATTTCAGGCACTGCCGAAGGGAGATCGGATGGAAACGGTGATTGAAAAGGCAGTAGAACTTGGTGTCTATGAAATCATTCCGGTAGCCATGAAATACTGTGTGGTAAAGCTGGAAGGAAAAAAGGCAGCACAACGGGTACAAAAATGGCAGGCGCAGGCAGAGACTGCAGCAAAACAGTCAAAGCGCAGTATCATTCCAAAGATTCATGAAGTAGTATCTTTCAAGGAAGCCGTAAAGCTGGCAGAAAACTGTGATATCCGCTTAGTGCCTTATGAAAATGAAAATGGCATGGAAGGAACCAGGACAGTATTAGAGCAAATCGAACCGGGGAAGAGTATCAGCATTATGATAGGACCGGAAGGCGGATTTGCAGAGGAAGAGATTGCAAAAGCAAGAGAGACCATGCAGTCCATTTCCTTAGGAAGAAGAATACTTCGGACAGATACAGCAGGTATCTGCATGATGTCCATGCTGATGCTGCAATTAGAGAGCCGTATATAACGAAAAAACAGTAAGAAAGTGTAGAAAAGTATGGAAGCATATCTGGATAATTCTGCGACCACCCGCTGCAGTGACCGGGCGTGTCAGTTAATGGTAGACCTTCTGACGAAGGATTATGGCAATCCATCTTCCCTTCATATGAAAGGAATTGAGGCAGAACGATTTGTTGAGACTGCAAAGAAGAAAATAGCAAAAACATTAAGAGTATCAGAAAAAGAAATCATCTTTACATCCGGTGGAACGGAGTCAAATAACCTTGCGATTATCGGTGCTGCAATGGCAAACCGCAGAGCGGGAAATCATATTATAACCACATCCATTGAACATGCATCCGTAGAGAATCCAATGGAATTCTTAAAGGAGCAGGGCTTTGACATTACTTATCTTTCTGTGGATGAGAATGGAATTATTTCACTGGAAGAATTAGAAGAAGCAGTAACGGAACAGACTATTCTTGTTTCCATGATGCAGGTAAATAATGAAATCGGAGCCATCGAGCCGGTTGCAGAAGCTGCAGAGCTTATTAAGAAAAAGAATCCGGCTACACTGATTCATGTAGATGCAATCCAGTCTTATGGAAAAATGTATATCTATCCAAAGAAGCTTGGCATAGACATGCTTTCCGTCAGCGGACATAAGATTCACGGTCCAAAGGGAAGCGGATTCCTCTGGGTGAAGGAAAAGACGAAATTAAAGCCGCTGATATTAGGCGGTGGACAGCAGAAGGGAATGCGTTCCGGAACGGAAAATGTACCGGCAATTGCAGGGCTTGGAGAAGCAGCAGAAGAAATCTATGAGAATCTGGATGAAAAGAGAGCGCATCTTTACGGATTAAAGCAGCGTTTTATCGACGGAATCGAAAAGCTGGAAGGAACCCATGTAAATGGAAAGACCGGAGAGGATTCTGCACCACATATCGTCAGCGTCAGCTTTGAAGGAATCCGAAGTGAAGTATTATTACATTCACTGGAAGACAGGGGGATTTATGTATCTTCCGGTTCTGCCTGTTCTTCCAATAATCATGCAGGCAAACAGAAGGGAAGCAAGACCCTTAGAAACATTCATTTAAAGGAAAACCTTCTGGATTCCACACTGCGTTTTTCCTTCAGTGTGCATACAACGGAAGAAGAGATTGATTACGCATTAGAAGTACTGGGAGAGCTGCTTCCGGTATTGAAGAAATATACAAGACATTAAAAGAGAAAGGAAATCATATGTATAAATCATTTCTGGTAAAATATGGAGAAATCGGAGTAAAGGGAAAGAACCGCTACATTTTTGAAAATATGTTAATGGAGCAGATCCGCCATGCGTTAAAGACAGCAGAGGGCGAGTTTGAAGTAACCAAAGAGCAGGGAAGAATCTATGTCAATGTAGTATCCGATGACTATGATTATGACGAGACCGTAGAAGCATTAAGCCGTGTATTTGGTATTGTAGGATTCTGTCCATTACTTCAGGTAGAGGATGAAGGCTTCGATAAATTAGCGGAGACAGTGGTAGATTATCTGGGTAAAGAATATCCGGAAAAGAACTTTACTTTTAAAGTAAATGCAAGGAGAGCAAGAAAGAATTATCCTCTTGATTCCATGGAAATCAATGCTGAACTGGGTGGAAAAATCTTAGATGCGTTCCCGGAGAGCAAGGTAGATGTGCATAACCCGGAGGTTATGGTCTGCATTGAAATCAGAAGTCTTATCAATATTTATTCCAAGGAAATTCCGGGACCGGGTGGAATGCCGGTAGGTTCTAACGGAAAAGCCATGTTATTATTATCCGGCGGAATCGACAGTCCGGTAGCAGGTTATATGATTGCAAAACGTGGAGTAGCGTTGGACGCAACTTATTTTCATGCACCGCCATATACTTCAGAACGTGCAAAACAGAAGGTAGTGGATCTGGCAAAACTGGTAGCAAGATACAGCGGACCTATCAATCTTCATGTAGTGAATTTTACCGATATCCAGCTTTATATTTATGAGAAATGTCCACATGAGGAGCTTACCATTATCATGCGCCGCTATATGATGAAACTGGCAGAGCATTTTGCTAAAGAAAACCGCTGTTTAGGACTGATTACCGGAGAGAGTATCGGACAGGTCGCAAGCCAGACCATGCAGTCATTAGCGGCAACCAATGAAGTATGTACCATGCCGGTATACCGCCCATTGATTGGATTTGACAAGCAGGAAATCGTAGAAGTATCAGAAAAAATTGATACCTATGAGACATCTATCCAGCCGTTTGAAGACTGCTGTACCATTTTTGTGGCAAAGCATCCGGTTACCAAACCGAACATTGAATACATCAAGAAATCTGAAACAAAGTTAGAAGAGAAGATTGATGAACTGATGCAGACTGCAATTGATACGGTAGAAGTGATTCACGTAGAAGCAGAGTAGTGTGAATAGAAATAGAATGCTGTTTAGAAGCAGAATATTACGTAGAAACAGATAATATATAAAAGCAGAGCAATATATAGAAACGGAATTAAATAAGGGACCCGCACAGCGTAGCGGGTTCCTGCACAAATAAAAAAAGGGATTGCTTTCGCAATCCCCCCAATTCATTTACATCAATTCAATTAAGATAAGGTTTTAATGCTTCCATAATCTCATCCAGATTAGACTCTGCATGAATTGCTAAGTCGATTGGTTTGGATAAATCTAAGCTGAAGATACCCATGATAGATTTAGCATCGATAACGTATCTTCCAGAGATTAAGTCGAAATCAAATTCGAACTGTGTGATTGCGTTTACGAAGGATTTCACCTTATCGATTGAGTTTAATGAAATTTGAACTGTTTTCATAGTAAGACCTCCTTGGTTGCTATAAATACTTTTTCTTAATAGTAACTTCTTTGGAGGTAAAAGTCAACTAGAAGTGAGGAAAAAATCGAATGAAAAAAGCAGCATTGCACAATTTGGGATGCAAGGTGAACGCATATGAGACGGAGGCTATGCAGCAGTTATTAGAACAGGCAGGTTATGAGATTGTTCCTTTTACGGAACAGGCGGATGTCTATGTGATTAACACCTGTTCGGTAACCAACATGGCAGACCGGAAATCCCGCCAGATGCTTCATAAAGCAAAAAAAGAAAATCCGGACAGTATCGTTGTCGCTGCCGGCTGTTATGTCCAGACTTCATCGGAAGAAGCAGCAAGGGATTTATCCGTGGATATCATTATCGGAAATGACAAGAAACATGAACTGGTGGAGCTTATTGAAAACTGTATGAACCAGAAGAAAAATGCAAACGAAGAAACCGAAGGAGTGGATGACTGGAAGGAAAATATCTGCGATATTAATGAGAAAGGCAGAGCATATGAAGCACTGTCTATCAGCCGGACGGAAGAACATACCAGAGCTTTCTTAAAGGTGCAGGATGGCTGCAACCAGTTCTGCACATATTGTATTATTCCATATGCGAGAGGTAGAATCAGAAGCCGTAAGGCAGAAGAGGTCGTGCGTGAAGTGGAGACACTTGCAGCAAATGGCTGTAAGGAAGTGGTACTGACCGGAATCCATTTAAGTTCCTATGGATTAGACCATGGAGATAATCTTTTACATCTGATTCAGGAAGTGCATAAAGTAGAAGGTATCCGCCGGATTCGTCTGGGTTCCTTGGAGCCTGGAATCATCGATGAGAATTTTGTGAAAGAGCTGGCAAAATTAGAAAAAATCTGTCCGCATTTTCACCTGTCCCTGCAGAGCGGATGTGATGCAACCTTAAAGCGGATGAACCGGAAATATGATACAGCCACTTATGAAGCAGGCTGTAAGCTGATTCGGAAATATTTTACCCATCCGGCAATTACCACAGATGTTATCGTAGGATTCCCGGGAGAAACAGAGGAAGAATTTGAGGCAACAAAGGAATTCTTAGAGCGGATTCATTTTTATGAGATGCATATTTTCAAGTATTCCAAGCGCAAAGGTACGAAGGCAGCAGTGATGCCGGATCAGGTGCCAGAACAGGTGAAGACAGAACGCAGTAAGGTGCTTTTGGCACTGGCACAGGAAATGTCAGAAGAATTCCGGGAGTATTATGTTGGCAGACCGGAAGAAATATTATTAGAAGAAACCGGTGAAATCGCAGGAAATGTATATTTTACCGGATATACCAAAGAATATGTAAAGATAGCAGTGCCGGAGGCAGAAGGGGAAGAAAATATTTTGGTGAAAGGTGTAGTGACCGGACGGATTTCAGCAGATGTATACCGGATGGAAAATATTGAAAAAGCAGAGTAGAATTATCGGGAAAAGATAAGTGTATGAGAAGTGTATTTTGAATAATGGTTGAATTTTGCAGTACTTTATATTAGAATAGATTTAGCGATGCTTTTTCATTAGGAAGAACAAAAGAGCAAAATAAGGGCGTGAAAAAATGCAGAACATGAATAACACACAATATTTTAGAGTTGAAAAAGAACCGGAAATCAGGGTACATGATGTACTTAAGATTGTATACGAGGCATTATCTGAGAAAGGATACAATCCGGTCAATCAGATTGTTGGATATATTATGTCTGGTGATCCGACTTATATTACCAGTCACAATAATGCAAGAAGTCTGAT
The DNA here is from genome assembly GCF_003461765.1 of Roseburia sp. AF02-12. Lineage (NCBI taxonomy): Bacteria > Bacillati > Bacillota > Clostridia > Lachnospirales > Lachnospiraceae > Roseburia > Roseburia sp. AF02-12. The sequence continues at coordinate 426,586 of NZ_QTXS01000001.1, forward strand.
TATGAAAGTAGAACGTGACGAACTTGTAGAAGAGATATTAAAGGAATATATCCATACAAATTCATGGAAGTAGGAGGCAGTTGATGCGGATAATCGGTCTTGACTTCGGTTCTAAAACCGTTGGAGTTGCCGTTAGCGATGAACTGCTTATTACTGCACAGGGAATTGAGATTGTGCGCAGAAAATCAGAAAATAAGCTGCGTCAGACATTGGCACGTATTGAAGAATTAATCAAAGAATATAACGTGGAGAAAATTGTTCTCGGCTTTCCGAAAAATATGAATAATAGTGAAGGCGAGCGTTGTGAAAAAACCTTAGAATTTAAAGAAATGTTAGAAAGGCGTACCGGACTTACAGTAGAGCTGTGGGACGAACGCCTTACTACTGTTGCGGCGGATAATCTTATGATGGAAGCCGGAATCCGAAGAGAGAATCGCAAAGAATATGTGGATCAGATAGCGGCATCCTTTATTTTACAGGGATACCTTGACTATCTGCAGAATGAAAAGAATCAGGAGTAAATATGGAAAAAGTAAATTTTACAGACCCGGATACCAATGAGTCAGCAGAATTTTATGTATTAGAGCAGACAACCATACGGGGAATCAATTACCTTCTTGTCACAGTAGACGAAGAGGGTGATTCGGATGCATTTATTTTAAAAGAAACACAGAATGAAGATGATCACAATACCATCTATGAAATGGTGGAAGATGATAAAGAGTTAGAAGCACTTGCAAAAATTTTCGCAGAATTAATGGAAGATGTAGACATTGAATTCTAGGAGAACTTATGTAATTGCGGACAAATGCAATGAGCGCGAAAAGAAAGAATTTATGGAGGTAATATTTTGAAAAAAGAAGCAAACTCAAAATTGAAAATCATTCCATTAGGCGGATTAGAGCAGATTGGAATGAACATAACTGCCTTTGAATACGAAGACAGTATTATTGTTGTGGACTGCGGTCTGTCATTCCCGGAGGATGACATGTTTGGTGTAGACCTTGTTATCCCGGATGTGACTTATTTAAAAGATAATATTGACAAAGTAAAGGGATTTTTTATTACCCATGGTCACGAAGACCATATCGGAGCAATCCCTTATATTTTAAAAGAAGTCAATGTGCCGATTTATGCAACCAAGCTTACGATTGCAATTATCGAACACAAGTTAGAAGAGCATAATATGCTCAAGAAAGTAAAACGTAAGGTAGTAAAATACGGACAGCATATTAACTTAGGCTGCTTCCGCGTGGAATTTATCCGTACCAACCATAGTATTCAGGATGCGGCAGCTCTTGCCATTTATTCACCGGCAGGAACAGTTGTCCACACCGGAGACTTTAAAGTGGATTATACACCGGTATATGGTGATGCTATCGATTTACAGCGTTTTGGTGAGATTGGTAAGAAGGGTGTACTGGCATTGATGTGTGACTCCACCAATGCAGAGCGTCCTGGCTTTACCATGTCGGAGCGTACCGTAGGAAAGACCTTTGATAATATTTTTGCTGACCATAAGAACACACGAATCATTATTGCAACTTTTGCATCCAATGTAGACCGTGTACAGCAGATTATGAACTCTGCCAATAAGTATGGCAGAAAAGTAGTAATTGAAGGACGAAGCATGGTAAATATCATTACGATTGCGTCTGAGCTGGGATACCTTACCATCCCGGAGCAGACCCTGATTGATATTGAACAGCTGAAGAATTATCCGGATGAGCAGACGGTTATCATTACAACAGGAAGCCAGGGAGAATCCATGGCGGCATTATCCCGTATGGCATCCGGCATGCATCGTAAGATAACAATTAAACCAAAGGATACCATTATTTTTAGTTCCAACCCGATTCCGGGTAATGAAAAAGCAGTGTCCGGTGTCATTAATGAACTGACCATGAAAGGTGCAGAGGTTATTTTCCAGGACGTTCATGTTTCCGGTCATGCCTGTCAGGAGGATATCAAACTGATTTACTCACTGGTAAAACCGAAATATGCAATTCCGGTTCATGGAGAATACCGTCATCTGGTTGCCCAGGCTAAGATTGCAGAAGAACTTGGCATTGATAAAGAAAATATTTTCCTCTTGTCTTCCGGTGATGTATTAGAACTGGATGAGGAAAGCGCATCAGTTACCGGACATGTACAGGTAGGCGATGTCATGGTAGACGGACTTGGTGTTGGTGACGTAGGAAATATTGTATTGCGTGACAGACAGCATCTGGCAGAAGAAGGAATCATTATTGTTGTAATGACATTGGAAAGTGGCTCCGGAATGGTGCTGGCAGGACCGGACATCGTATCCAGAGGATTTGTCTATGTACGTGGGGCAGAAAGCCTGATGGAGGAAGCCCGTCATGTATTAGAGGGAACCATGGAACACTGCATGGATAAGAATATTACAGACTGGAGCAAGATTAAGACAGAAATCAAAGATGCTTTAGGTGATTTTGTCTGGAAAGAGACAAAGCGCAGACCGATGATTATTCCAATTATTATGGAAGTTTAATGTGGGTGGATGAACATGAGCGTAGTAGAAGATAAGGTAACAGAACTTGTAAATGCAATTCAGGATACCAATGAATATAAGCGTTATCAGGAAGCAAAGAATAAGCTGCATGCGAATCCGGAATTAGAGCAGATTGTATTTGCATTCCGCCAGAAGAATTACCAGATCCAGAACAGTAAAAATGTGGATCTGTTCTGGGAAGTAGACCAGCTGGAGCGGGAAAATATAGATATCCGCAAGAATCCGGTTGCAGAAGAATTTATGACAGCAGAGCTTGCATTCTGCCGTCTGCTGCAGAAAATTAATTTCAGACTGGTTGGCGGCCTGAATTTTGAAGTAGGTTTTGTAAACGAAAGATAATGGAGAGGTTGTGCGATGAGTGCCAGTAAGATTGTGATGAAAATTGTCCGAATCAGTTTTTCTGTTCTTGTTGTTGTACTGGTGATTTTTGTACTTTTTAAGGCAGGAAGCTATGCATATGATTTCGGATATCGCGTGTATACAGAGCAGCCGGTGTCATCCGGTGATGGCAAGGATATTGTGGTTCAGATAGAGGCTGGAATGTCCGGTAGTGATATTGGAAGTATGTTAGAGGAGAAAGGACTTATCCGTGATGCCAGGCTTTTTGCAGTGCAGTTAAAGCTTTCTGCGTATTCTAAAAAAATCAAACCGGGAATATATACGCTGAATACTTCCATGACAGCGAAAGAAATGATGGAAGCCATGTCACCGGTTTCGGAAAAAGATACAGAGGGTACAACGTGATAGTAGAGGAACGATTAGTAACGTATATCAATTCCTTAGACAGTGGAAATACACCGCTTTTAGAGGAAATTGAGGTAGAGGCAAAGAAGAATTATGTGCCGGTTATCCGTAAGGAAATGCAGAGCTTTTTAAAATCCATGCTGGCATTAAAGCGGCCAGAGCGGATTTTGGAAGTGGGAACTGCAGTAGGATTTTCTGCACTTCTGATGGAAGAATATAATCCGGTGCCATGCCGGATTACAACCATAGAAAATTACGAGAAAAGAATTCCTATTGCACAGGCAAATTTCAAACGTGCCGGAAAAGAGAAAGAAATCACACTGATTCCGGGAGATGCCACAGAGGTGTTAAAGACGTTAGAAGATCCTTATGATTTTCTTTTTATGGATGCGGCAAAGGGACAGTATATCAATTTCCTGCCGGATATTCTTCGGCTGATGAAGCCTGGTGCATTACTGGTATCTGACAATGTGCTGCAGGAGGGAGATATTATCGAATCCCATTATGCAGTAACCAGAAGAAACCGGACCATTCATAAGAGAATGCGGGAATATCTTTATGAACTGACACACAATGACAGTCTTACCACATCGGTGCTTCCGATTGGAGACGGTGTTACCATTAGCATTAAGAAATAGATGATACAGATTGAAATATTAGGAGAAATAAATCAATGAGACCGGTAGAATTACTGATTCCAGCCAGCAGTCTGGAAGTATTAAAAATTGCAGTCATTTATGGAGCAGATGCCGTATATATCGGCGGAGAAGTATTTGGACTTCGTGCGAAGGCAAAAAACTTTTCCATGGAGGATATGGCAGAGGGCATCCAGTTTGCCCATGAGCATGGCGTAAAAGTTTATGTAACAGCAAATATACTGGCTCACAATGGGGATTTGGAAGGTGTAAGAGAGTACTTTACCCAGTTAAAGGAAATCAAGCCGGATGCCCTGATTATTTCCGACCCGGGTATTTATACCATTGCAAAAGAAATCTGCCCGGAAATCGAGCGTCATATCAGTACCCAGGCCAATAATACCAACTATGGAACGTATCAGTTCTGGTGGAACCAGGGCGCAAAGCGTGTGGTAACAGCAAGAGAGCTTTCTTTAAATGAGATTGCTGAGATTCGCAAAAATATTCCGGATGAAATGGAAATCGAGACATTTGTGCATGGAGCAATGTGTATTTCCTATTCCGGAAGATGTCTTTTAAGTAATTATTTTACCGGAAGAGATGCCAACCAGGGAGCCTGCACTCATCCGTGCCGCTGGAAATATGCAGTGGTAGAGGAAAAACGTCCGGGAGAGTATCTGCCGGTTTATGAAAATGAACGTGGTACCTATATTTTTAACTCCAAGGATTTGTGCATGATTGAGCACATCCCGGAATTGATTGAGGCAGGTATTGATTCCTTTAAGATAGAAGGACGTATGAAGACAGCACTTTATGTTGCTACTGTAGCACGTACTTACCGGAAAGCCATTGATGATTATCTTACCTCACCGGAGAAATATAAAGAAAATATGGACTGGTATTTAGAACAGATTTCTAACTGTACTTATCGCCAGTTTACCACCGGCTTTTTCTTTGGAAAGCCTTCGGAAGAGAGCCAGATTTACGATAATAACACTTATATCAAAGAGTATACCTACCTTGGAATTGTAGGAGAACGCAACGAAGAGGGATTATATCAAATTGAACAGAGAAATAAATTCTCCGTAGGGGAACAGATTGAAGTCATGAAACCGGATGGAAGAAATATTCCGGTTACCGTAAAACGGATTGTGGACGAAGATGAAAATGAAATGGAATCAGCACCACATCCAAAACAGGTGCTTTACATTGATTTAGGACAGGAACTGGAGATGTATGATATTTTACGCAGACAGGAGGAATGACCTATGGAAGAAAAGTATGTTGTTTATGTCGGAACGTATACCCATGAGAACAGTATCGGAATCCATTTATATGATTTGGATGCAAAAAGCGGAGAAATGAAGGAACGGAAAGTGGTTCCCATCAATAATCCTTCCGATTTGCTGGTATCGAAGGATGGCAGATTCTTATATTCCATCGCAGATGAAGGCGTGGAAGCATTTCACATTCTGCCGGATGGAGACCTTGAGCCAATGAACAAGCAGTGGATTGGCGGTATGCGTGGCTGTTATGTGGAAGTGGACAGTAAGAACCGTTATCTTTTCGTAGGCGGTCATCATGATGGCAGAGTGACCATGATGAAGTTGGAAAAGGACGGCAGCATCGGAGAAATTGCAGACGGTATTTTTCATAAGGGAATGGGACGGACCATTGCAGAGCGAAGCTCCAAGCCACATGTAGACTGCGTGAAACTGACACCGGACGAGAAGTTCTTGTGTGCAGTGGATAATGGATTAGATCATGTAAAGATTTACCGGATTGACTATGAGAATGGCAGGATGAAGCTAGCAGATATCATCCGTTGTCCGTTGGAATCTGCACCGCATATGATCCGCTTCAGCCGTGATGGAAGATTTGCTTATATTCTCTATGAGCTGTTGAATCAGATAGAGGTATTTTCCTATACGTTAGAAAATGACCAGCCGCATTTCGAGAAGATTCAGACCATTACAACGACCACACCGAAGGAAGCTGATGTCTGTGCTGCATCCGGTCTGGAAGTGACAATGGATGGTGAATATTTATTCTGCAGTAATGCAGGTGCAAACTCCGTATCGATTTATGAAATTGATAAAGAGAGTGGATGTCTTACCATGATGTGTAATTCGAAAATCAGTGGTGATTATCCGAAAATGATTGGTATCTGTCCGGACAGAATGCATTTCATGAGCCTTAATAATGAGACCAATGAGATTACCATGTTTAAGGTAGATTATGAGAAGAAATACATTCTGATGGAAGAGAAGCCGATTCCGGTAGACAAGCCGAATTGTATTTATATCCATAAACTAAGTTAAAAGCGAACTGCGGGAAACATGCTTTAACCAGGCATTTTCGGTATTCATGTAAAAAGGGTAAAAAGATGTCGTTTGTTAAAAAAATAACAGACGACATCTTTCTTTTTTGGAAAAACTATGATAAAATAACACGGTTGAAGCCTACCGGTCCGGAGGCTATCAATGGAAGTGCTTGGCCGCAAAGCCTTAAAATGCGGAGAAAAAAGAAAATAGAAAAAGAAAATTTAAGAAAAGAGGAAGAGACTATGAGTGAAAAAAACGTAGCTTTTACCAGGGACAGAAGTATCCCAAAATCTTATGAGCTGGTTCTGACAGCTTTATTTACCGCCATTATTGTCGTAATGGCATTTACCCCGTTAGGATTTATTCCTTTAGTAGTTATTAATGCAACGATTATCCATATACCGGTTATTTTAGGTGCAATTTTCTGCGGACCGAAAAAAGGTGCCTTTTTGGGATTTGTATTTGGATTAACCAGTTTTATTAAAAATACATTGATGCCAACTTCTATGTCAGCATTTGTATTTTCACCGATACTGGCAAGCAGCATCGATGGCGCAGCAGGAGTGGTAAAGAGTACCATTATCTGTTTTGTACCACGAATTTTAGTAGGTATCATCCCATATTTCGTATATCGTGGAATTGTAAAATTAACCACATCCAGCCATGCAAAGGCTGCAAAGGTAATCAGTAATCTTGTAATCAGCGTACTTTTACTGGTTGGTATCCATGCGTTCTTTGCTAAAATGCTGACAACAGATTCGAAGGAAATGATTGGCTGGATATCAGGTGCAGCTGCAGCAGTTATTTATTTTATTGTAGTGGAACTGACCGGAAGAAAGAAGGATGGCAGATTCTTAGGCTATGTCTATGCCGGCGTAACCGGAGCATTGACCAATACACTGCTTGTAATGCCGATGATTTATATTTTCTATAAAGAGGCATATGCCAACGCATTGAGCATTGAGCCGGGCGCAGTTATGGGCGTAATCCTTGGCGTTATCAGCTTTAATGGAATTATAGAAGCAATTGTAGCAGCCGTTCTGGTAGCCGCAATTGGAATGGTATTGAATAAAGTACACAGGAGGTAATTCATATGTTAAAGGGCAGGAATATATTACTGGCAGTGACAGGCAGTATTGCAGCATATAAAGCGGCTTCACTTGCCAGTATGCTGGTAAAGCAGCACGCAGATGTGCATGTAATTATGACGAAAAATGCAGAGCAGTTTATATCACCGGTTACCTTTGAGACACTGACCGGAAATAAGGTAATTGACGATACCTTTGACCGCAACAGCGGATATCATGTGGCACATATTGCCATGGCACAGGAAGCAGATGTGGTGATGATTGCTCCGGCTTCTGCAAATGTCATTGCAAAGCTGGCACACGGAATTGCAGATGATATGCTCACTTCTACCATGTTAGCCTGTGAGGCTCCGATATATCTTGCCCCGGCAATGAATACACATATGTTTGACAATCCGGTAACACAGGATAATCTTAAGAAGCTAAGAGAATATGGTTATCACATCATTGAGCCGTCCTCAGGCTATCTTGCCTGTGGCGATACCGGAAGGGGAAAACTTCCGGAACCGGAAGAACTGTTAGAATATATTCTGCAGGAAGCTGCCTGTGAGAAAGACCTGACAGGAAAGAAGGTTCTCATCACAGCAGGAGCCACCCAGGAGGCAATTGACCCGGTACGTTATGTGACCAACCATTCCACTGGAAAAATGGGTTATGCACTGACAAAGAATGCGGCAAGAAGAGGGGCAGAGGTAACACTGGTCACCGGACCGACCAGCCTTGAAAAGCCTTTTTTTGTAAATACAATTCCAGTGGTTACGGCAGAAGAGATGTATCAGGCTGTTACAGATGCATTTGCAGAACAGGATATTGTAGTCATGGCTGCAGCAGTAGCAGACTACCGTCCAAAGACCGTTGCGGATGAAAAAATCAAAAAGGCCGATGGCGGACTGACGTTGGAAATGGAATGCACGAAAGATATTTTAGGAACAGTTTCTGCCCGGAAGGAAAACCAGTTCCTGTGTGGATTTTCCATGGAGACACAGCATCTGAAAGAAAATTCCAAAGCCAAGTTAGAAAAGAAGAAGCTTGATATGATTGTTGCCAATAATCTTAAGACAGCGGGAGCCGGATTTGGTACCGATACCAATGTGGTAACTTTGATTACAGAATCAGAAGAAAAAGAGCTTCCGATTATGTCGAAGGATGAAGTTGCCTCAGCTATCTTTGATGAGATTCTAAGCAAAATGCAGGCGTAGAAAATAATAATAATCCCTGTCAGCGGAAGGTCACCTGAGTTTGTGACTTGTAGCAGACAGGGATTTTGCTATTTCTGATAGAAGCCTTTATTTCTTGTAGAAATCTTTGATTCCATCCATCCGGGCACTCATGTTAGAAAGCATGGCATCGAAAATAGTAATGGCAGCCATGGATTCGACAACCACAACAGCTCTTGGAACGATAATCGGATCGTGACGTCCCTTGATATTGATTTCGATTTCCTCGCCGTTTTTATTTATGGTCTTCTGGGTGGAAGCAACGGAAGGAGTCGGCTTGATGGCAGCACGGAATACAATCGGCGAGCCATCACTCATGCCGCCTAAGATACCGCCGGCGTGGTTGGTTTCTTTTGTGACAGAACCGTTTTCATCCGTTACAAAGGCATCGTTGTTGGTAAGTCCGGTAGCAGCAGCAACTGCAAATCCATCACCGATTTCAAAGCCTTTTACAGCACCAATGGAGAAAATTGCTTTGGCTAAATTTGCATCGATTTTTTCGAATACCGGGTCACCGATTCCGGCAGGAACACCGGTAATAACACATTCGATAATACCGCCGGCAGAGTTCTGCATGGCTTTGCATTCTTCCAGATAGGAAGCAGCTTTTGCAGCAGCATCTGCATCCGGCATATAGAGCGGATTCTTCGTGATTTCTGCGGTGTCAAATCTGGTTTCGTCAATGGTGATGGGACCGATGCTCTTACTGTAGGTGAGAATCTCAATGCCAAGTTCCTTTAAAATCTTTGCGGCAACCGCACCGGCAGCCACACGTCCGATAGTTTCACGGCCGGAAGAACGTCCGCCACCACGGTAATCCCGGAAACCGTATTTGGCATCAAAGGTAAAGTCAGCATGTCCCGGACGATAGTAGGAAGCAATCTCACGGTAGTCTTTGGAATGCTGGTTTTCATTTACCACAATCAGTGAGATTGGAGTTCCAGTGGTTCTGCCTTCAAAGACACCGGAAAGAATATGTACTGCATCATCCTCTTTTCGCGGGGTAGAGAAAGCAGATTGTCCCGGTTTACGCCGGTTTAAATAGGTCTGTATATCTTCTTCACAAAGGGAAAGTCCGGCAGGACAGCCGTCAATTACGACACCGATTCCTGTTCCGTGTGATTCTCCCCAGGTTGTAATTTTAAAGTTAGTTCCAATAGTTGAGCCTGCCATAGCATCCTCCTGATTTGTTTTTGTAAAAAAGTCAGACTCTATTATAGAAGATTTTTCAGATACTGGCAATCCCACAGTTGCAAAAAGTGCGAAAACAAGGTATGCTAGGATAGTATTTGTAAAAAGAACAGAAACAGGAGATTATATGTACGAATTATTAAAACAGGATGGAAGAGCAAAGAGGGGCATTTTTCATACCGTACATGGTGATATACAGACCCCGGTGTTTATGAATGTAGGAACGGTCGCTGCCATAAAGGGAGCTGTTTCTACCGAAGACTTAGAGCAGATTAAGACACAGGTGGAATTATCCAATACCTATCATCTGCATGTACGTCCGGGAGATAAATTAATCAAAGAGCTGGGCGGACTGCACAAGTTCATGGTGTGGGACAAACCAATCCTTACCGATTCCGGTGGATTCCAGGTATTTTCACTGGCAGGACTCCGTAAAATCAAAGAAGAGGGAGTCTATTTCCATTCCCACATTGATGGAGCAAAAATTTTCATGGGACCGGAAGAAAGTATGCAGATACAGTCTAATCTGGCATCCACCATTGCCATGGCATTTGATGAATGTGCACCGGCACTGGCTGACCGTGGATATGTAGAGGCATCCGTAGCCAGAACAACCCGCTGGCTGGCACGCTGTAAGGCGGAAATGACAAGACTGAATGGGTTGGAAGATACCATTAATAAAAATCAGATGCTGTTTGGAATTAACCAGGGAGCCATTTATCCGGATATCCGGATTGACCATGCAAAGCGAATCAGTGAATTAGATTTAGATGGCTATGCAGTAGGTGGACTTGCAGTAGGCGAGACCCACGAAGAGATGTATGATATCTTAGACCAGACCGTTCCATATCTGCCACTTGAGAAACCAACCTATCTTATGGGTGTCGGAACTCCGGCAAATATTTTAGAGGCAGTAGACCGTGGCGTGGATTTCTTTGACTGTGTATATCCGACCCGTAATGGCCGCCACGGACATCTTTATACCAATCAGGGAAAGATTAACCTTTTCAATAAGAAATATGAAAAGGATATGCGCCCAATCGAGGAAGGCTGTCAGTGTCCGACCTGCCGCCGCTACAGCAGAGCCTATGTCCGCCATTTGTTAAAGGCAAAGGAAATGCTTGGTATGCGTCTTTGCGTATTACACAATCTGTATTTCTACAATACCATGATGGAAGAAATCAGAGACGCCATTGATGCCGGCAATTATAAGTCATACAAAGAGGAAAAACTCTATGGTATGAACCAGATAAACAGGGAAAAAGAGGCACAAATCTAAAAAAAGAATGAAATATCGGGAAAATACTTGTGAAACGCAGTCTTTTTGTGTACAATGTTTTTCATGAACTTAAGTTTGTAATTCAGGAGGAAAAGAAATGTCTATTTTAGCATCACAGCAGGCACAGGCCTGGGGAAGCATTATTATGTGGGTAGTAATTATGGTTGTATTTGTATACTTCTTCATGATTCGTCCACAGAAGAAAGAAGCAAAGAAGAAAGAGCAGATGATGTCAGAGTTGGCAGTAGGTGATACCGTACTGACAACCAGCGGTTTCTACGGAATCGTAATTGACGTATCTGAAGATGATACTGTTATCGTTGAGTTTGGCAGCAACAGAAACTGCCGTATCCCAATGCAGAAAGCCGCAATTGCAGCAATCGAGAAACCGGAAGAAGCAGTAGAAGCAAAAGAAACCAAAGAGAAGAAATAAGATAAGACCTTAGAAAATCCGTGGAGTGTGCGAGATGTACAAACCACGGATTTTTTGTATACAAGGAACAGACAGTTGCCTGAAAAAATGCAGGTATGTTATAATAGAATAAAATTACAACAAATAGAAATTGTTATAAATTCATAGAAAATGAGGTGAGAATGATGTCATACAGCATGAAAGAATTGTTAGATAAATATATAGCAGAAATTAAAAAATATATGGAACACATTTGCAGGAAGTGATTTTGTATGGCTCATACGCCAGAGAAGATTTTAAAGAAGATTCAGATATTGATATCATGATATTGCTTGACATAACAGATATGGAAATGAAGCAATATCAGCATCAGTTATCTTATGCGACATTCGATTTTAATATGGATAATGACCTGGATATTAAGCCGATAACAAAGAATGATGAACATTTCCGCAAATGGAGTGAAGCATATCCGTTTTATGAGAATGTAAGAAAAGAGGGAGTAAGGTTATATGGAGCAGCATAATAATGATGATATGAAAAAAGAACTCGCCCAATATAGGATGGAAACAGCAAAAGATGACTTACGTGCAGCAAAAATATTATTAGATGCAGGGGAATATAAGGCAGCAAATAACAGGGCATATTATGCTATTTTTCATGCTATCAATGCAGTGCATGCAACAGCGGAATGTTTTGGTAAACTGGTGGAAAAGTATATATTGGAATATAAGAATGAATCTTAATTATGAGGATATACAGTATGAGAATATTCAAGAAAAAATCCATGCCATTGCCCTATGATAAAATGAACAAGAAGCCTGTTATTAAAGCCAGCATCTGCAATGGAGAACAGGTGGCAGGCTTTAAAGATATCCATACAGGAAAGATAGAAGAAATAATGCTGATAAAAAATGAGGCTGACCTTGATACATTCCGGAAAATGTATGGAATTGAGGGGAAAATAGAAAAAGAATATTAAGCAAAGCATAATAGAAATTCAAGAGCAGAAAGAAAAGGAGCATAACCATGCAGACAGACATTAACGCAGCATATTTTAAAAGCATCATTGACCAGGATCGTTGTTCCGTTGTGATATGCAATTTAAAGCACGAAATCATTTATATGAATCCAACAGCAGTAAAAAACTATGAGAAATGGGGCGGTGAAAGCCTTGTTGGAAGAAGCCTTTTAAACTGCCATAATGTAGAATCGCAAAAACGCATCCAGCAGGTAATCGACTGGTTCGCAGCAGATGAAAGCCACAATCTCATCTATACCTCCCATAACGTGAAGCAGAATAAAGATGTGTATATGGTTGCTTTAAGGGATGCTGAAGAAAAGCTGATTGGCTACTATGAGAAGCACGAATTCAGAAATGCGGAAACCATGGAAAAATATGATTTGTGGTAAAATGGAATATAGGAAAATGAGATAGTTTCATAACATAAATAGAGCGGTACATCGACAAAGGTGTATCGCTCTATTTAAATTCAATAATATCATTTGGAGTACAGCCTATAATGGTGCAGAGCTTTTCTAAGGTGAGTACAGTAATATTTTTGTTGTGTTTTAATCCATCCAGAGTTTTATTATCAATGCCCATCTTTAGAAGCTGGTATTGGGATATCTTTTTGGACTTCATAGTATTCCACAAATTAGCAGACAGCAAATTATCAAAGAATTTAGAAGGGGAAGCAGGTTTCCCTGATTTTGTTGTGCTGGAAAGGAAGAAAAGTCGAGATGCAGCTAAATATGGGTGCATAGAAGCAAAACGACCGTATGATAATATGGAGATAACAGAGCAGATAGAAGGACACCTTAGTTCTTATGGAAAAGTGATTTATACAAATGGACTCGTATGGAAGTTTTATAAAGAGAAAAAAGAAAACGAAAAAGTTTATACTTTAGGAAGCATCAAGTCAAAGAATAAGCAGGCTATAATCTGGGAACCGGTAGATAACTGGTATAAACTGATTAGCTTTTTAGAGGACTGGGATTGGAAATCATAAGATAGGGTTGCCATAGAAAAAAGGCAAAAAGCCAGGCATATCACACGACAATAGATAGCAGTGTGATATGCCTCTTCTAATTCCCTAGAAGTTACTGTCATTCCATCCCCAGTCTTCAGTCGGGAAGTAAGCAACATAGATTCGCTTCTTCGGAATACCAAGCTCATTTTCTAAGAGCGTGCAGACCTTTCTTGTCATAAGATTCATCTGTGGCTTGGTCGGATAGCCGTAGCATTTCACTTCTACATAAGCAATGTCTTTGGTGCTTCCTAGAAAGCAAAGAGAAGCATTCCCCTCGAACCCGGTCATCACCCAGTTTTCACCTTTGCCGAGACAGTCTCTGGTGATGATGCAGAGCTCCTTGGACAGGGCATCTTTTTTGGCAATATCTAAAGTAGCAGTAGTTTTCATGTTAATAAACGGCATTTGAAAATCCTCCTTGCAAATTGATAAGTTAATTGGTTCATTAAATACCTACCTCAAGTCTACTGTACCAATCCCATTCTGACAAGAAAAAGATTTGGTATAATAACAACAAATCATATCAAGAGAATAGAATATAACCACAGTTTATAAATACTATGAGAAACTATAATGGTAAAATTTATTGAATTCTTCGGATAAATAAGCTATGATATAGGATAATGAGCATTACCATAATCAGTAGTTATGAAATTGGGATGCATGCAATAGGAAAAGAAAGAAGGATTTACCCATGAATTATAATGTTGGAGTAATTGCCGGTGACGGAATCGGACCGGAGATTGTAAGCGAAGCAAGAAAGGTGTTAGATGCCATTGGAGCAAAATTCGGACACACCTTTATATATGACGAGATACTGATGGGCGGTTGTTCTATCGATGCAACCGGTGTACCGCTGACCGATGATGCCATTGCACATGCAAAAGCGGCAGATGCAGTTCTGATGGGTTCCATCGGAGGAAATACAGCAACATCCCCTTGGTACAAATTAGAGCCATCCCTTCGCCCGGAGGCAGGTCTTTTGAAATTAAGAAAAGCATTGAACCTTTTTGCAAACTTAAGACCGGCATACCTTTATGAAGAATTAAAGGAAGCATGTCCACTGCGTGACGATATTATCGGAGACGGATTTGACATGATGATTATGCGTGAGCTGACCGGCGGACTTTATTTCGGAGAGAGAAAGACAGAAGAAGTGGACGGTGTGATGACGGCAACCGATACTTTGACATACAATGAAAATGAAATCCGCAGAATTGCAAAACGTGGATTTGACATTGCCATGAAACGCCGCAGGAAAGTGACCAGCGTGGATAAGGCAAATGTACTGGATTCTTCCAGACTCTGGAGAAAGATTGTAGAAGAAGTAGCAAAGGACTATCCGGAAGTAACATATGAGCATATGCTGGTAGATAACTGTGCCATGCAGTTGGTAAAAGACCCGAAGCAGTTCGATGTAATTTTAACTGAGAATATGTTTGGAGATATTTTATCCGATGAAGCAAGTATGGTAACCGGTTCCATCGGAATGTTATCCTCTGCAAGCTTAAATGATACGAAATTCGGTCTTTATGAGCCAAGCGGTGGTTCTGCACCGGATATCGCAGGAAAAGGAATTGCAAACCCGATTGCAACCATTTTAAGTGCAGCGATGATGTTAAGATATTCCTTTGATCTCGATAAAGAAGCAGATGCCATTGAAAATGCCGTAAAGAAGGTGTTAAAGGCAGGCTATCGTACCATTGACATTATGCCACAGGAAGAAGCAAAGAAAGCAACCGTAACCCAGGTAGGAACAGCCAGAATGGGTGACTTAATCGTAGAGAATCTGTAAGAGATAAGAAATTTTCAGACAGAACAATAAAAAAGAGAGGAAGAACGAAGATGAAGAGTGATAATGTAAAAGCCGGAATGCAGCAGGCTCCGCACAGAAGTCTTTTTAACGCTTTGGGATTTACCGAAGAAGAAATGAAGAAACCAATGGTTGGTATCGTAAGTTCTTATAATGAAATCGTACCGGGCCATATGAATCTGGATAAAATTGTAAACGCTGTAAAATTAGGTGTTGCAGAAGCAGGTGGAGTACCGGTTGTATTCCCTGCAATTGCAGTTTGTGATGGAATTGCCATGGGACATATCGGAATGAAATATTCCCTGGTAACAAGAGACTTAATTGCAGATTCCACAGAGTGTATGGCATTAGCCCATCAGTTTGATGCACTGGTTATGGTGCCAAACTGTGATAAGAACGTACCGGGACTTCTGATGGCAGCAGCAAGAATTAATGTACCTACCGTATTTGTTTCCGGTGGCCCGATGTTAGCTGGTCATGTAAAGGGACGCAAGAGAAGCTTATCTTCCATGTTTGAGGCAGTAGGCTCCTATGCAGCGGGTACAATGACAGAGGAAGAAGTAAGAGAATACGAAGAAAAAGTATGTCCGACCTGTGGTTCCTGTTCCGGTATGTATACCGCAAACTCCATGAACTGTCTGACCGAGGCACTTGGTATGGGCTTACGTGGAAACGGAACCATTCCTGCCGTATATTCCGAGCGTATCAAATTAGCAAAACATGCCGGAATGGCAGTTATGGATATGTATCGGAAAGATATCCGTCCAAGAGATATTATGACAAAGGATGCTATTTTAAATGCACTGACCGTAGATATGGCGTTAGGCTGCTCTACCAACAGTATGCTTCACCTGCCTGCAATCGCACATGAAGTAGGATTTGATTTTGATATTTCCTTTGCAAATCCAATCAGTGAGAAGACTCCGAACCTCTGCCACCTGGCACCGGCAGGCCCGACCTATATGGAAGACTTAAATGAAGCCGGCGGTGTCTATGCTGTCATGAAAGAATTAGCAGATGCAGGACTTTTACATACAGACTGTATGACCGTAACCGGTAAGACCGTAGGCGAGAATATCAAAGATGCAGTCAATAAGAATCCGGAAGTTATCCGTCCACTGGATAATCCATACAGTAAGACCGGTGGTCTTGCCGTATTAAAAGGAAATCTTGCTCCGGACGGCGGTGTTGTAAAACGTTCCGCAGTCGTAGAAGAGATGATGGTTCATGAAGGACCGGCAAGAGTATTTGACTGTGAGGAAGATGCCATTGCAGCAATCAAGGGTGGCAGAATTGTTGCCGGTGATGTAGTCGTGATCCGTTACGAAGGACCAAAAGGCGGCCCTGGTATGCGTGAGATGTTAAATCCGACTTCTGCAATCGCAGGTATGGGACTTGGTTCTTCCGTAGCATTGATTACAGACGGACGTTTCTCCGGCGCAAGCCGTGGAGCTTCCATCGGTCATGTTTCACCGGAAGCAGCCGTAGGCGGACCAATCGCATTGGTAGAAGAAGGCGATATCATTAAGATTAACATTCCGGAAATGAAGTTAGAGCTTGCAGTATCCGATGAAGAACTGGCAGCCCGTAAAGCAAAATGGCAGCCAAGAGAACCGAAGGTAACAACCGGATATCTGGCACGTTATGCTTCCATGGTTACTTCAGGAAACCGCGGTGCAATTTTACAGATTCCAGGTACCGGGGAAGAAAAATAAGAACCGGTAATCTGTAAATATACAGCAGAAAGATAAGTTGGAAAGAGAGGAAATTTCAATGCTCTTAACAGGTGCTGAAATCGTAATAGAATGTTTGAAAGAGCAGGGCGTGGATACGGTGTTTGGTTATCCGGGCGGTGCAATTTTAAATGTATATGATGAGTTATATAAACATAGTAATGAAATAAAACATATTTTAACTTCCCATGAGCAGGGAGCTTCCCATGCGGCAGACGGATATGCAAGAAGCACCGGAAAAGTTGGTGTGTGCTTTGCCACCAGCGGACCGGGTGCAACTAATCTGGTAACCGGAATTGCAACCGCATATATGGATTCTGTTCCAATGGTAGCAATTACCTGTAATGTCAATGTGCCACTTCTTGGCAAAGACAGTTTCCAGGAAATTGATATCGCAGGAATTACCATGCCGATTACCAAGCACAACTTTATTGTAAAAGATGTCAATGATCTGGCAGATACCATCCGACGGGCATTCCGCATTGCAAAAAAAGGAAGACCGGGTCCTGTTCTTGTGGATATTCCAAAGGATGTCACTGCTAACAGGGCAGAATATAACGCACAGCGTATTGAACCGGTACTGCGTGTGACAGAAACCATCCGGGAGGAAGATTTAGAAGAAGCAGTTGCTTTGATTCAGAAAGCGAAAAAACCATATATCTTTGTGGGCGGCGGTGCCGTGATTTCCGACTGTTCGGATGAATTGAGAGAATTTGTGGATAAGGTGGATGCACCGGTTTGTGATACCCTGATGGGAAAAGGTGCATTTAACGGAACGGATGAACGTTATACCGGAATGCTTGGAATGCATGGAACCAAGACTTCCAATCTTGGAGTCAGCGAGTGCGATCTTCTGATTGCAGTAGGTGTCCGTTTCTCAGACCGTGTGCTTGGAAATGCTAAGAAATTTGCCCATCATGCAAAAATCTTACAGTTTGATGTGGATGCGGCAGAGATTAATAAAAATATCATGGTAACAAACAGCGTGATTGGTGATTTAAAGAAGATTCTTGCAAGAATCAATCCGATGTTATCTCCGATGGAGCATAAAGAGTGGATGGAGCACATCATGGAATACAAGAAAGAATATCCATTGAGCTACCATCCGGAAGGATTAAGCGGTCCGTTCGTAATCGAAGAAATCTATCGTCAGACCAACGGAGATGCTATCATGGTAACGGAGGTCGGACAGCATCAGATGTGGGCAGCACAGTATTATAAATACAAACAGCCGCGAACACTTCTGACATCCGGTGGACTTGGAACCATGGGTTATGGACTGGGGGCAGCAATCGGTGCGCAGATAGCAAATCCGGATAAACAGGTTATCAATATTGCCGGTGACGGATGTTTCCGTATGAATATGAATGAGATTGCAACAGCAGTCCGTCAGAAGCTTCCGTTAATCGAAGTTATCATCAATAACCATGTGCTTGGAATGGTAAGACAGTGGCAGACACTTTTCTATGAGAAGCATTATTCTGCAACTGTTTTAGACGATGGAGTAGATTTTGTAAAACTGGCAGAAGCCATGGGAGCAACGGGATATCGTGCAGCCAGTCAGGCAGAATTTGTCGATATTTTGAAAAAAGCACTTGCAAGTAGTACACCAGTTGTTATAGACTGTATAATTGATAGTGATGATAAGGTGTGGCCAATGGTAGCACCGGGGGCAGCTATATCTGAGGTGTTTACCGAGGAAGATTTAAAATAATAAGCCATTACATATAGAAGGATATGTGTAAGAAGTGAGGAGGAATTAGAAAATGAGCAGAGTATATAATTTTTCTGCAGGTCCGGCAGTATTACCGGAAGAAGTTTTACAGGAAGCAGCAGATGAGATGTTAGACTACAGAGGATGTGGAATGTCCGTAATGGAGATGAGTCATCGTTCCAAAGTATATGACAACATCATCAAAGAGGCAGAAGCTGATTTAAGAGACTTAATGAATATCCCGGATAATTACAAGGTATTATTCTTACAGGGTGGAGCTTCCCAGCAGTTTGCTGCAATTCCAATGAACCTGATGAAAAATAAGAAAGCTGCATACATTGTAACTGGACAGTGGGCTAAGAAAGCTTACCAGGAAGCAAAAATGTATGGGGATGCAGTAGAAGTAGCATCTTCAGCAGATAAGACCTTCTCTTATATTCCGGATTGTTCAGATCTGGATATTCCGGAAGATGCAGATTATGTATATATCTGTGAAAACAATACGATTTATGGAACCAAGTTCAAAGAACTTCCAAATACCAAAGGACATACACTTGTTGCAGACGTATCTTCCTGCTTCTTATCAGAACCGGTTGATGTAACCAAATACGGAGTAATCTACGGCGGCGTTCAGAAGAACGTTGGACCTGCAGGTGTTGTAATCGTAATCATTCGTGAAGACTTAATTACAGATGATGTTCTTCCGGGAACACCTACCATGTTAAAATACAAGACTCAGGCAGACGCAGATTCTCTTTACAATACACCACCATGCTACGGCATATATATCTGTGGTAAAGTATTCAAATGGTTAAAGAAGATGGGCGGACTCGAAGTTATGAAACAGCGTAACGAAGAGAAAGCTAAGATTCTTTATGATTTCTTAGATCAGAGCAAGTTATTCAAGGGAACTGTAGTTCCAAAAGACCGTTCTCTTATGAACGTACCATTCGTTACCGGTGATGCTGACTTAGATGCAAAATTCGTCAAAGAAGCAACCGAAGCCGGTTTTGTAAACTTAAAGGGACACAGAACCGTTGGCGGTATGCGTGCCAGCATTTACAATGCAATGCCAAAAGAGGGTGTTGAGAAGCTGGTAGCATTTATGAAGAAGTTTGAGGAGGAGAACGCATAATGTTTAACTATACATGTTTAAATCCAATCGCTGGTGTAGGCTTAGACCTTTTGTCAGATGAATATAACAAAGTAGAAGATATCAAAGATGCACAGGCAGTCTTAGTAAGAAGTGCAGCAATGCATGATATGGAACTTCCAAAGACTTTGGAAGTTGTTGCAAGAGCCGGTGCAGGTGTAAATAATATCCCATTGGATAAATGTGCAGAAGCAGGTATCGTAGTATTCAATACACCGGGTGCAAACGCAAATGGTGTAAAGGAACTGGTATTTGCAGGAATGTTATTGGCAGCCCGTGACGTAGTCGGTGGAATCGAATGGGTAAAAGGCGAGGAAGGCAATGCAGATGTTGCAAAACTTGCTGAGAAACAGAAGAAGAACTTTGCCGGAAGCGAAATTGCAGGAAAGAAGCTTGGCGTTATCGGACTTGGTGCCATCGGTGTAAAAGTAGCAAATGCTGCAACACATCTTGGTATGGAAGTATACGGATATGACCCATACATTTCTGTAAATGCTGCATGGAGCTTATCACGCAATGTAAATCATGTAAATGCTGTAGAAGAAATTTACAAGAACTGTGATTATATCACAATTCATGTTCCGCTTTTAGATTCTACCAAGAAAATGATTAATGCAGAAGCAATTGCAATGATGAAACCTACCACTGTAGTATTGAACTTTGCAAGAGACTTACTGGTTGATGAAGAGGCAATGGTAGCAGCATTAGAGGAAGGAAAGATTGCAAAATATGTCAGCGACTTCCCAAATCCAACCACAGTTGGAAAGAAAGGCTGTATCGTAACTCCTCATATTGGAGCTTCTACCGAAGAATCCGAAGATAACTGTGCAGTAATGGCAGTAAAAGAGATTCGTGATTTCTTAGAGAATGGAAATATTACACATTCTGTAAACTATCCGGACTGCAATATGGGCGAGTGCAAGAGTGCAGGAAGACTGTTACTGTTACACCGTAACGTAAAGGGAATGATCAGCAGCTATACTTCTATTTTAGGAGATGCAAATATCAACATTTCTGATATGACCAATAAGAGCCGTGGCGATTATGCATGTACACTGCTTGATGTAGATGCACCTGTTACCAAAGAAGTAGAAGAGAAACTTCAGACCTTAGATGGTGTATTAAAGGTTCGTATTGTAAAATAATAAATGCAGGTGAGAAAAAGATAATATATGGACTGCCCGGTTACGCCGCGACAGTCCATTTCTCTTACGCAGGAAACTCACAAAGCGTGTTTTTCGCAATTACGCAGGAAGGAGAAAACAATGGCAGATATCAGACCATTTTTATGTATCAGACCAAGAGAGGATGAGGCGGCAGAGATTGCAGCACTTCCGTATGATGTATATAACAGAGAGGAAGCAAAGAAAGCGGTAGAAGGACATGACAAAAGCTTTCTTCGCATTGACCGTGCCGAGACACAGTTTGATGATTCCGTAGACACTTATGCACCGGAGGTATATAAGAAAGCCCATGACATGCTCTGGGATATGGTAGCAGAAGGTGATTTCGTAAAAGAAGAGAAACCGTGCTATTATATTTACGAACTGACCATGGACGGAAGGGTGCAGACCGGTATTACAGCCTGTGCTTCGATTGATGATTATCAGAATCAGGTCATTAAAAAACATGAGAATACCAGAGCAGATAAAGAGCAGGACAGAATCAACCATGTAAATATCTGTGATGCACAGACCGGACCGATTTTCTTAGCATACCGTTCCAATGATACCATCAATGCAGTGGTAGAGAAGGTAAAGAAGACAGCACCTCTTTATGATTTTGTGGCAGAGGATGGAATCGGACATCGTGTATACAGAATTGCAGAGGCAGAAGATATTGTGGCTATCGAGGAAGCATTTGCAAAGATAAAGGAAATCTATATCGCAGACGGTCATCACCGTGCAGCATCCGCAGTAAAGGTAGGACTGATGCGGAGAGCAGAGCATCCGGATTATGACGGAACTGAGGAATTTAACTATTTTTTATCCGTATTATTCCCGGATGACCAGCTTATGATTATGGATTATAACCGTGTGGTAAAAGACTTAAATGGAATGACAGAAGAGGAATTCCTTGGAAAGATGAACGACCTGTTTGAAGTGGGAGCACCACAGAAGAAAGCGGTTCATCCGGCTGAAAAAGGAAGTTTCAGCATGTACCTTGGGGATAACTGGTATGCCTGCCGGATGAAAGAAGCGGATTTAAGCAGTGACCCGGTAGATGGGCTGGACGTATCAATTTTACAGAATGTGTTACTGCATCCGGTACTTGGCATTGAAGACCCGAAGACCGATAAGCGGATTGATTTCGTAGGTGGAATCCGTGGACTGGAGGAATTGGAGCGCAGAGTACATAGTGACTGTAAAGTGGCATTTGCCATGTATCCGACCAGCATCGGAGAGTTGTTTGCAGTAGCAGATGCCGGAAGACTGATGCCGCCGAAATCCACCTGGTTTGAGCCAAAACTTCGCAGTGGATTATTTATTCATGCACTTTCATAATAACTTTCATAAATAACTGGAGGATATTAAAATGGGATTTTATCTGACCGCATTAGAGGCCAGCACAGAGGGCATTACAGCGGAAGAAGTCAGCGATGCTATTGAACAGATGAAGAAACCGGGCGTGATACGTACTTACCTGGAGGGGCTGGTGCCGGATTTACTGGCGTTTCTCTTTCAGGTGGTGATTGCCTGCGTGGTATATGCCATTGGCGTAAAGTTAATCAAACTTTTCCGGAAACTCGTCCGGAAATGGCTGGATAAAAAGGATGCTGACAAGGGTGTAAAACAGTTTATGGATGCACTGGTCAAGTGCATTGGATATTTCTTCTTGATTGTAATCATTCTTTCGCTTTTTGGAATTGCAACCACATCTGTAATGGCAATTGCAGGTTCTGCAGGACTGACGGTAGGCCTGGCACTGCAGGGAAGCTTATCCAACTTTGCCGGCGGCGTATTAATACTGATGTTAAAACCGTTTAAAGTGGGGGATTATATTGTAGAAGACAGCCATGGCAACGAAGGAACGGTAACAGAGATTTCGATTTTCTACACCAAGTTAAAGAGTGTTGACAATAAGATTATCGTAATTCCAAATGGAATCTTAGCCAACAGCAGCCTTACCAATGTAACCTACAGTGAGAAACGCAGGATTGACCTGGAAGTAGGGGTGTCCTATTCGGCGGATTTAAAGAAGACGAAGGCTGTGATAGAGCAGTTGCTTCTTTCCGAAGAACGCCGGCTTAAGGATGAGGCGGTGCAGGTCTTTGTATCGGAATTGGGAGACAGCAGTGTTACCATTGGTGCAAGAGTGTGGGTGCCGACTGATTTATACTGGGATATCCGCTGGGCACTGACTGAGGAGATGAAAAATGCTCTGGATGAAAATGGAATCGAAATTCCGTTCCCGCAGCTTGATGTCAACGTAAAGAATCCGGTATAAAATCGGGCAAAAAAGTGAAAAAGTTTGACAAATATTGGAAAATATGCTACTGTTAGCCATGTAGTCGTGCACAATTTTGTGCAACTTTTTAGATTTATTGTGTATTAGGAGGAAAAAGAAATGCAGGGAACTGTAAAATGGTTTAACGCAAAGAAGGGTTATGGATTTATCTCAGATGCAGAAGGAAATGATGTATTCGTTCATTTCTCCGCATTAAATATGGATGGATTCAAAGAGCTTAAAGATGGAGAAGCAGTTGAATTTGAGGTAGTAGAAGGAGAAAAAGGACCTCAGGCAGCTAACGTAGTTCGCTTAGGTTAATTCGTATAGAGTTGAATATGAAATAAGCGCAGAGCAGGAAGATGGATATCCGTCTTCCTGTTTTTAGGTTTATCAGGTGTAAAT
This sequence comes from Roseburia sp. AF02-12, assembly GCF_003461765.1. Lineage (NCBI taxonomy): Bacteria > Bacillati > Bacillota > Clostridia > Lachnospirales > Lachnospiraceae > Roseburia > Roseburia sp. AF02-12. The sequence continues at coordinate 450,310 of NZ_QTXS01000001.1, forward strand.
GTAAAAAAAATGTGTTATACTGATAAAGACTGTGAGTCAGATTATGAGAACATGGAGGATAAAACATTTGAATTTAGCAGCGTTAACAGCATATGAATTAATCAAAGAAGAAAATCTGACAGACATCCATGCAAAGGGATATCTGCTTCGACATAAAAAGAGTGGAGCTAAAATCAGCCTTATTTCCAATGATGATGAAAATAAGGTCTTTTATATTGGATTCCGTACTCCGGTAGAGGACAGCACCGGCGTACCACATATCATTGAGCATACGGTATTGTGCGGTTCAGACAAGTTCCCGGTGAAGGACCCGTTTGTGGAACTGGTGAAGGGTTCTTTAAATACATTTTTAAATGCCATGACTTACCCGGACAAGACCGTTTATCCGGTGGCAAGCTGCAATGATAAAGATTTTGCTAATCTGATGGATGTATACTTAGACGCTGTGTTCCATCCGAATATCTATAAGAAAGAAGAAATCTTCAAACAGGAAGGCTGGCACTATGAATTAGAGGATAAAGATGCACCGGTTACCATCAATGGAGTGGTATACAATGAGATGAAGGGCGCATTTTCTTCTCCGGAGGGTGTCTTAGACCGTGTAGTATTAAATTCCCTGTTCCCGGATACCACATACAGTAATGAGTCTGGCGGTGACCCGGAAGTAATTCCGGAGCTTACTTATGAGCAGTACCTTGATTTCCACCGGAAATTCTATCATCCATGTAATTCTTATATTTACCTTTATGGAAATATGGATATGGACGAAAAACTGGAATTTCTCGATAAAGAATATTTAAGCCATTATGATAAAATCGAAGTAGATTCCGCAATTCAGCTTCAGGCTCCTTTTGAAAAGCCGGTAACCATCAGCAAGCCATATTCCATTGCATCTTCCGAAAGCTTAGAGGATAATGCATATCTTTCCTATAATGTGGCAATCGGAACGAATCTTGAGAGTGAACTGACTCTGGCATTTGATGTCTTGGATTATGCACTATTAAGTGCACCGGGAGCACCGTTGAAGCAGGCACTTATTGATGCAGGAATCGGAAAAGATATCATGGGCGGATTTGATAACAGCACCTTACAGCCAATTTTTTCTGTGGTGGCAAAGAATGCCAATAAAGAAGACGAAGAGAAGTTTGTAGGAATTATCGAAGATACTTTAAAGAAAATCGTCAAAGATGGACTCAATAGAAAATCCCTGTTAGCAGGAATCAACAGTGAAGAATTCAAATTCCGTGAAGCAGATTACGGTAATTTCCCGAAGGGATTAATTTATGGATTATCCTGTATGGACAGCTGGCTTTATGATGATGACGAACCATTCTTATATCTTAAAATATTAGACGTATTTGCAGCATTAAAGGAAAAGATTGAAACAGGATATTTTGAAGAACTGATTCAGAAATATCTTTTGGATAACAGCCATAAATCCTATGTATCCATTGAACCGGAAAAAGGCTTAAATGCCAGGCTGGAAAAAGAATTAGAAGAGAAACTGGCTGCTTATAAGAGAGACTTATCAGAAGAAGAGATTGATAAGTTAGTAGAGGATACAAAGCATTTAAAACAGTATCAGGAAGAGCCGTCACCAAAGGAAGACCTGATGAAGATTCCGATGTTAAAACGGCAGGACATGAAGCGTGAAGCGCAGCCGCTGGTATATGAAAAGGTAAGCTGCAATGGCATCGAAACCATTCATACCAACATTTATTCCAATGGCATTCATTACCTGAATCTGATGTTTGATATCAGTGATATTACAGAAGAAGAACTGCCATACCTTGGGGTGTTAAAAGCTGTACTTGGTTATATGGATACGGAGCATTATAACTATGCAGACTTAGCAAATGAGATTGATCTTAAGACCGGCGGTATCTCATCCCAGATTAATATTTATGCGGATACTAAGAAAAAAGACAGTTTCCATGCAAAATACGAAGTACGTTCCAAGATTCTTTATCAGAATTTAGAAGAGGGGCTTAGACTTCTTTCTGAGATTCTGATGGGCACACAGATTACAGATGAAAAACGTCTCTATGAGATTTTAGCGCGTATCAAATCGAGACTGCAGATGTCCTTAAGCTCTGCCGGACATTCCGTATCTGCCATGCGGGCAATGTCTTATTTCTCACCGGTAGCCCGATTCAATGACCTGGTTGGCGGAATTGCACTGTACCGGACGATTGCAGAATTAGAAGAACACTTTGACGAGAAGAAGCAGTTCTTAATGGATAAATTAAGAAGCCTTACAGAGAAAATCTTTGTAAAGAACAGACTGTTGATTTCCCTGACGGCAGACGCAGAAGGATATCAGCTGTTAGAAGAAAAATTCCCGCAGTTCTTAACTGTTTTACCGGATGGAGAGAAAGAGGGAGAAGCAGTTACCTTCCATTGTGAGAAAAAGAATGAAGGCTTCTTAGATGCATCCAAAGTACAGTATGTATCCAGAGCAGGAAATTATTTATCGAAAGGATATTCCTATACCGGAGCACTTCGTATCTTAAAAGTAATTTTAAGCTATGATTACCTTTGGATTAATGTCCGGGTAAAGGGTGGTGCATATGGCTGCATGAGCGGATTTATGCGGAACGGAGATGCATATTTTACTTCTTACCGTGACCCGAACCTTAAGAGCACCAATGAGATTTATGAAGGAATTCCGGCATATTTAAGAGCCTTTGATGCAGATGAACGTGATATGACAAAATATATCATCGGAACAGTAAGTGATATGGATACCCCGTTGAATCCGGCTGCCAAGGGCATGCGTTCCGTAAGTGCTTATCTTACCAATATTTCTTATGAGGAATTACAGCGTGAGAGAAATGAAGTTTTAGATGCACAGCCGGAAAATATCAAAAATCTCGCAGTGCTTATTGAAGCAGTACTCGCACAGGATGCCTTGTGTGTCATCGGTGCAGAGGAAAATGTAGAAGCAGAAAAAGATATGTTCTTAGAAGTAAAGAATCTTTATTAAAAGCTGTGGGTAATAGTCCCGCAGCATACATAAGAAGGAGTAAGTATGACGGAAAATTTTAAATCAGGCTTTGTAACACTGATTGGACGGCCGAATGTAGGGAAGTCCACCTTGATGAATCATCTGATTGGACAGAAGATTGCAATTACATCCAATAAACCGCAGACTACCAGAAACCGTATCCAGACTATTTATACGGATGAAAACAGAGGACAGATTATTTTTGTGGATACACCTGGTATCCATAAGGCAAAGAATAAGCTGGGCGAATTTATGGTAAATGTGGCAGAACACACATTGAATGAAGTGGATGTCATTTTATGGCTGGTGGAACCGAGTGATTTTATCGGCGCAGGAGAGCAGCATATTATTGAAAAGTTAAAAACTGTAAAGACACCGGTTATTCTGGTTATCAATAAATTAGATACCTTGGATAACAAGGATAAGATGCTTGAGTACATTGACACTTATCGTAAAGTTTATGACTTTGCGGAAATCGTACCGGCATCTGCACTGCGGGGAGAAAATACGGATGTTATCATTGATTTGATTTTTAAATATCTGCCGTATGGTCCGATGTTCTATGATGAAGATACCATTACCGACCAGCCGGAGCGTCAGATTGTGGCAGAGCTGATTCGTGAAAAAGCCTTACATGCCTTAAATGAAGAAATTCCTCATGGAATTGCCGTTTCTATTGACCAGATGAAGAAACGCAAAGGCAGGAAAATGTTTGATATAGATGCCACGATTATCTGTGAGCGGGATTCCCACAAGGGAATTATTATCGGCAAGCAGGGAGCCATGTTAAAGAAGATTGGTACCAATGCCAGATATGAGATTGAGCGCCTCTTAGATGCCAAGGTTAATTTAAAGCTTTGGGTAAAGGTGAAAAAAGACTGGCGTGACAGCGATTATATGATTAAGAACTTCGGATACCGGGAAGAGGAATTCTAAATATTGACAGTATTATCTTAAGTGCTTCTGGAAAACCTAATTTCATACAAGTATGAAGAAAGGGCAGGAAGGAAGCATATGGTAAGAGCAAGCTGGAATCATTTTACTTTGACCGGAAGTGTAGATGATTATCTTAAGTTTAAGGAACAGGAAAAAGAAGAACAGGATGGATTGGGCAGCCTGAAAGAGAAAGTAAGAGGTGAACAGGACCGTGGGCACAAACGTGATGGTTACGGGTATGGTGCTTACCGCAATGCCAATCAGTGAATATGACAAACGAATTACGATACTGACCCTGGAGAGGGGAAAGATTACGGCGTTTGCCAGAGGTGCAAGAAGACCGAACAGTACACTGCTGGCAGCCTGCAATCCCTTTTCCTTCGGACAGTTTGAAGTATATGAGGGCCGTACCTCCTACAATGTGGTGCGGGCAGAAATTAAAAATTATTTTACCGAACTCACCACAGACTTGAATGATACATACTATGGATTTTATTTTCTTGAGATGGCAGAATATTATGCCCAGGAAAACAGTGATGACCGGGAAATGCTAAAGCTGCTTTACCAGTCCTTAAAAGCACTTGGAAAGAAGAATTTTGATAACCGGCTGGTCCGTGTGATTTATGAATTGAAAATGATGGTGCTAAACGGAGTATATCCGAATCTTTTTTCCTGCCAGAAATGTGGAAGAAAGGAACCGATGCAGTTTTTCAGTGTGCAGCGCGCCGGGCTTCTTTGTGATTCCTGCAGCGAAACCGAGCATGGCAGACGGTTAGATGCATCTACCATTTATACGATGCAGTATATTATTACCACGGAATCAGCAAAGCTTTTTCATTTTGCAGTATCAGAAAAAGTGTTGTTTGAACTGATTCGGACGGTGAAGGAATTTCGGGAAAAATATGCACCCCATACATTTAAATCAGAGCAATTTTTAGAAGGGCTTTTCTGATTTATGGAGAAGCCGGGCATTTTGCCTGAGGTAACGCTTGAAATACCAAACCGAAAATAGTATAATTGTTGAGATTATGAGATATAGGGATTTGGAGGTTCGTATGAAGAAAAAGATAAGTGCACTCCTTGTAATGCTGTTAGTCTGTGGAATATTTGGCGGCTGCGGTGCTACAAAAGATGCAGATACCACGACACTCTTTCCGGAGAAAAAGGGTGGAATCACAGAAGTTGCAGTAGGCGACTTTGACAAAGACAATTATGATGAGAATGAGTTAGAACAGTATGTAAAGGATTCCATCAAAGAATATGAAGACAATGATGGCGCCGGGACAGTAAAATTAAAAAATCTTTCCGTAAAAGACGGAGTCGCAAAGCTTGGTATGCATTACAGTGACAGCACAGCATATTCTGCATTTGTGGGAGATACCGTATTTACTGGAACGGTGGTACAGGCAATTGCTGCCGGATATGATTTTAATACAGATTTCGTAGCGGTAACAGATGGAGCTGCCGGAGATGCAGCGGACAGCAAAGATGTCATGAAAAATGATGACTATCATGTTATCGTATTAAGCAAGGGCGTAGATGTTACGGTTGATGGAACACTGCAGTATGTTTCTTCCGGAGTAACCGTCAAGGATAAGAACACTGCAACCGTGGATGAAATTCCTGCTGGTGAGACAGCAGAAGCAAGATATATTATTTATAAATAGAATGCGAGGAAGAATTTTATGGAAAAATCAATGGAAAAAATTGTAGCTTTAGCAAAGGCAAGAGGTTTTGTATATCCGGGTTCCGAGATTTACGGTGGACTGGCAAATACATGGGATTACGGTAACCTTGGTGTAGAATTAAAGAATAATGTGAAACGTGCCTGGTGGCAGAAATTCGTACAGGAAAATCCATACAACGTTGGTGTAGACTGTGCCATTCTTATGAACCCGCAGACATGGGTAGCTTCCGGACATTTAGGCGGATTTTCAGACCCTCTTATGGATTGTAAAGAGTGTCATGAACGTTTCCGTGCAGATAAGATTATTGAAGATTATGCAGAAGAGCATGGCATTACATTAGAGACTTCTGTAGATGGCTGGAGTCAGGAAGAAATGATGAACTTCATCAAAGATAACAGTGTTCCATGTCCATCCTGCGGAAAACATAACTTTACAGATATCCGTCAGTTCAACCTGATGTTCAAGACCTTCCAGGGTGTAACTGAAGATGCAAAGAATACGGTATACTTAAGACCGGAAACAGCACAGGGTATTTTCGTTAACTTCAAAAACGTGCAGAGAACATCCCGTAAGAAAGTGCCTTTCGGCATTGCACAGATTGGAAAATCTTTCCGTAACGAGATCACTCCTGGTAACTTTACTTTCCGTACCAGAGAGTTTGAACAGATGGAGCTGGAGTTCTTCTGTGAGCCGGGTACCGACCTTGAGTGGTTCCAGTACTGGAGAACCTTCTGCCATAACTGGCTGTTAAGCCTTGGCATGAAAGATGAAGAATTACGTCTTCGTGACCATGATCCTGCAGAGCTTGCATTTTACAGTAAAGCGACTACCGACTTTGAATTCTTATTCCCGTTCGGATGGGGCGAACTGTGGGGAATTGCAGACCGTACCGACTATGACCTGACACAGCATCAGAATACATCCGGTCAGGATATGTCTTACTTTGATGATACCAAGAATGAAAAATACATTCCATACGTTATTGAGCCATCTCTTGGAGCAGACCGTGTGGTACTTGCATTCCTTTGTGCAGCATATGACGAAGAGAACATCGGAACAGAAGAGAAACCGGATATGAGAACCGTTCTTCATTTCCATCCGGCACTTGCACCGGTTAAGATTGGTGTGCTTCCACTTTCCAAGAAATTAAATGAGGGCGCAGAAAAAGTATTTACACAGCTTTCCAAGAAATACAACTGTGAATTTGATGACAGAGGAAATATCGGTAAGCGCTATCGTCGTCAGGATGAAATCGGAACTCCATTCTGTGTAACTTACGATTTTGAATCCGAGACAGACGGAGCAGTTACGGTACGTGACCGTGATACCATGGAGCAGGAGCGTATCAAAATCGAAGATTTAGATACATATTTTGCAGAAAAATTCACTTTCTAAATCAAACACTTTATTTTTTACATGACTGAATGGTCTGATTTCGAAAAAATGGTTGCGAAACTATAAAATTATGATAAAATAAATATGTGCGCTTGTGGACAAGTGGCACGCGTAATGGGTGACATTGTGGATATCAATTGTTGTTGATAACAGACGATGTTCGCATATCAATAAACCAAAGTAAATTTATTAGGAGGAATTCAAAATGGCAAACAAATGGGTTTACATGTTCAGTGAAGGAAACATGTCCATGCGTAATCTCCTTGGTGGAAAAGGTGCTAACCTTGCCGAGATGACTGATATCGGTCTTCCAGTACCACAGGGATTCACAATCACAACAGAGGCTTGTACTCAGTATTATGAGGATGGCCGCAAGATTAACGACGAAATCATGGCACAGGCTATGGAAGGCGTTAAGAAAATGGAAGAGATCAACGGAAAGAAATTCGGAGACCTCAAGAATCCATTACTTGTTTCTGTTCGTTCCGGTGCCAGAGCATCTATGCCAGGTATGATGGACACCATCTTAAACCTTGGACTGAATGACGAAGTAGTTGCAGCAATGATCGCTGGAAACCCAGATCCTAAATTCGAGCGTTTCGTATATGATTCTTACAGACGTTTTATCCAGATGTTCTCTGACGTTGTTATGGAAGTTGGTAAGAAATATTTCGAGCAGCTCATCGATAAGATGAAAGCAGACAGAGGAGTTAAGTTCGACGTTGAACTTACAGCCGCTGACTTAAAAGAATTAGCAGAGCAGTTCAAAGCTGAGTACAAGAACCAGTTAGGAACCGATTTCCCATCTGATCCTGTAGAGCAGTTAAAATTAGCTATCGAAGCTGTATTCCGTTCATGGGATAACCCACGTGCAAACGTATATCGTCGTGATAACGATATCCCATATTCCTGGGGAACAGCTGTTAACGTAATGCCTATGGTATTCGGTAACTTAAATGATGAGTCTGGTACAGGTGTTGCATTTACCCGTGATCCTGCTACAGGCGAGAAGAAATTAATGGGTGAGTTCTTAATCAATGCTCAGGGTGAGGACGTAGTTGCTGGTGTTCGTACACCTATGCCAATCGCTCAGATGGAGCAGGAATTCCCAGAAGCATATGCTGAGTTCATCAAGGTTTGTGAGACTCTTGAGAATCACTACCATGACATGCAGGATATGGAGTTTACAGTAGAGAACAAGAAGTTATACATGCTTCAGTGCCGTAATGGTAAGAGAACTGCTCCAGCAGCTCTTAAGATTGCATGTGACCTTGTTGATGAAGGACATAAGACAGAAGAAGAAGCAGTAGCTATGATCGATCCTCGTAACTTAGATACACTTCTTCATCCACAGTTTGATGCAGCAGCATTAAAAGCAGCTACACCAATCGGAAAAGGTTTAGGAGCTTCTCCTGGAGCAGCTTGTGGTAAGATCGTATTCACAGCAGAAGATGCAGAAGCTTGGAACGCTCGCGGAGAGAAAGTTGTACTTGTTCGTCTTGAGACATCTCCAGAAGACATCACAGGTATGAAAGCTTCCCAGGGTATCTTAACTGTTCGTGGTGGTATGACATCTCACGCAGCTGTAGTTGCCCGTGGTATGGGTACATGCTGTGTATCCGGATGTGGCGATATCGCTATGGACGAAGAGAATAAGAAATTCACTCTTGCTGGAAAAGAATTCCATGAGGGAGATTTCATCTCTATCGATGGTACAACAGGTAACATCTACGATGGCGAAATCAAGACAGTTGACGCTACCATCGCTGGTGAGTTCGGCCGTGTTATGGCTTGGGCTGACAAATATAGAAAACTTAAAGTTCGTACTAATGCAGATACTCCTGCAGATGCTAAGAAAGCTCGTGAGCTTGGAGCAGAAGGTATCGGACTTTGCCGTACAGAGCATATGTTCTTCGAAGAAGACAGAATTGCAGCATTCCGTGAGATGATCTGTTCTGACACTGTAGAAGAAAGAGAAGCAGCTCTTGAGAAGATTCTTCCATATCAGCAGGGAGACTTCAAAGCTCTTTATGAAGCACTGGAAGGATGCCCGGTTACTATTCGTTTCCTGGATCCACCTCTTCATGAGTTCGTTCCTACAGAGGAAGCTGATATTAAGAAATTAGCAGATGCTCAGGGCAAAACTGTTGAGCAGATTAAGACAATCATCGATGGACTTCATGAGTTCAACCCAATGATGGGTCACAGAGGATGCCGTCTTGCTGTAACATATCCTGAAATTGCTAAGATGCAGACAAAAGCTGTTATCCGTGCAGCAATCGAAGTTCAGAAAGAGCATGCAGATTGGAATGTGAAACCTGAAATCATGATTCCATTAGTATGTGAAGTTGAAGAACTTAAATACGTTAAGAAAGTAGTTGTTGAGACAGCAGACGCTGAGATCGCAGCTGCAGGCGTTAAATTAGAGTATGAAGTTGGTACTATGATCGAGATTCCTAGAGCAGCTCTTACAGCTGATGAAATCGCTAAAGAAGCTGACTTCTTCTGCTTCGGTACTAACGATTTAACTCAGATGACATTTGGATTCTCCCGTGATGATGCTGGTAAGTTCTTAGATGCTTACTATGACAAGAAGATTTTCGAGAACGATCCATTTGCTAAGTTAGACCAGACTGGTGTTGGTAAACTTATGGATATGGCACTGAAACTTGGTAAGCCAGTTAATCCGAACCTTCACGTTGGTATCTGTGGAGAGCACGGTGGAGATCCTTCATCTGTTGAATTCTGCCACAAGATTGGTCTTGACTATGTATCATGTTCACCATTCCGTGTACCAATCGCTAGATTAGCAGCAGCTCAGGCAGCAATCGCTAACAAATAATTATTGGACAGGAACAATATAATATACAGCATATCTCATATATCGTGGGAATGCTGTATATGCAGGATAAGCCTCACCGTATGGTGAGGCTTATCTATCTTGTGAAATGGTACTTATATTGTATAGTATTTTTGTATTGCATAGCATTTTTATATTGCATAGTGCTTTTTAGCTTGTGCAGCATGATTGTTATATGACCTTATATTTCGCTTGCTGCCAGGTTCTTATTCTTCTGGCAGGATGATAACAGAATATTCTTATTACGAATCCATTCGCTTATTTGTTGAAAAATCTTAAGTTTCTTTATCAAATTCCATTTAATTACAAAATTCAGTTAAGGCATAATATTCAAGTAATTATATTTTGAAAGTAATCATATCATTTAGTTTAATTATATTATTTAGTTTAATCATATTATATGGTCAAATCATATTGTTTGGTTTAATCATATTATATAGTCAAATCATATTGTTTGGTTTAATCATATTATATAGTCAAATCATATTGTTTAGTCTTATCATACTAATTCAGTTCTTTTAAAGTTTCTAGTATGAAAAAATCTCCATTTATATCAAAAAAATCCCTGAAAAATGAAAAAAATCATACTAAACAGTAGAATCTAGTTTTTTAGTATGAAGAAAGCTGAAAAAGTGTTGAAAAAATCATACTAGATATATGCTGCAAGAAAAAGAAGTATGATTATGGCATAAGGCAGACTATCATGCGAAGTATGTGACAATAGGAATCATTGTTTAAATATGAAAATATAAGAGCTATAAAAACTATAAGAGCTGTAAAGAATACAAGAATTGTAAAAGCTATAAGAACTGTAAAGAATACAAGAACTGTAAAGAATATAAGAACTTTAAATCTTATAAAAGAAAGGAATAATGCTTATGAAAAATTGGATACAAAATGAAATAAATGAATTGCAGAAGATACTCAATGATATAAAGCATTTTGAAGAGAAAGCACCAAGTGGTACGCTGAGAATTCATAATAAAAATGGAAAAACGTATTATTACAGGCAGATGAAAGATGAAGAAGGGAAGATGATACAACAATATCTTCCACTAAGAGAAATGAATTTTATTCGTATTCTGGCACAGAAGAGCTATTGCAAAAAGCTTAAGACCAAAGCAGAGAGAAATTTAAAAATACTTCAGCAGGTGGAGGCTGATTATGATATAGGATGGATGAGAGAGATTTATGAGGAGCAGGAATACCAGAGGAAGAAGTTGATCACACCATATCTAAAACCGGAAGAAGTTGTTTTGAAGGAATGGGAAGAGGAAAAATATGAGCAGAATATAGAATATCCGGAGAATTTACGATATGAGACGGAGCATGGGGAACTGGTGCGTTCCAAGTCAGAAGTGCTTATAGCTAATATGCTGCATCAGAAAAAAGACATTCTGCTATATAAGTATGAACGTCCATTAAAGTTAAAAAAGAAAGGAAAAGAGATAGAAATATATCCGGATTTTACAATTTTAAATAAGGAAACCGGGCGGATTCTTTATTGGGAACATGCTGGAATGATGGATAATATATCTTATGTAGGAAATTTTATCCGAAAGCAGAATTTATATATAGAAAATTATCTTATGCCGGGGCGGGATGTTATTTTTACTTATGAATCTTCGGAAAGTCCATTTGATATTTCAGGTGTAAAGAAGATGATACATATGATGATTGATGAAACAGAATAATATGCTGTCAGATTGGATATATGATGTGAATATATTCCTTGCATCTTTGTCTCATTTGTATTATAATTAATAACACAAATGAGACAAAGAAAATTTTAGAAAGAAAATTTTAGAAAGAAAATTTAGAAAGGAAGTTTAGAAAGGAAGTTTTCAGATGGTCATATCGATTGATGAGACAGCGGAAGTGCCGATTTACCAGCAGATTCGTAATCAGATTGTACTGGGAATTTCGGATGGCAGGTTAAAGCCAGGTGAGCAGCTTCCAACGGTCCGGGCTTTGGCAGGAGAGATAGGAATCAATTCTATGACAGTAAATAAGGCATATGCATTATTAAAGCAGGAAGGATATATTTATACCGACCGGCGGAATGGCGCTCATGTGCGGAATGAATTTACTGAGACAAAGGAACTGCAGGAGAAATCCAAAATAATATTACAACAGGTGATTTCCGAGGCAAAGATATGTGGCATAACGCAGGAAGAATTTTTAGCATTATGCAGGAATATGTATAAGGGGTGATGAAGATGTTTCTTAATATTATATTTTTTGCAACATTGTATCCGGTATTATTTATTGTATATGTGGTAATGGCGCTGCAAAGCGGACAGAAGAATGGAAGTATTTTTGGTGTAAATATGAAACCGGAATGGTTCGAAGAGGATGAAGTAAAGGCAATTCAGAAGCGGTTTAAAAGAGAAATGAGATGGTATGGGCTGCTGCTTGCGGTAATTCCTTTTAGCAGTCTTTTGACACCGTATTTTTCCATCCAGATGACGATCTGGCTGGTATGGATGTTTGGAGCAATTATATTACTGATGCTGCCATTGGTCTTTGCCAATAGCCGGCTGAAAGAATGGAAGCGGCAAAAGGGATACTATGAGACACAGTCAACAGAGCGATATGTGGAATTAAAGAATGCGGGAGCCATTCGGTGCATACATTTTTTCCAATTTTTTCTTCCGCTTGCCATAGGCATTATAGGTGCAGCTTTAGCACTGCCGGTTTATAAAATGGTTGGAATATCCTGTCTGATTGGAGCTGCCTGTGGATTCATTTATTTTCTGGTCGCAGTTATTATGGACAGACAGCCGATACAGGTCATCAGTTCAGATAGTGACATTAATATCAATTATAGCAGGGCAAAGAAAAATATCTGGAAAAATTTCTGGCTTTGCTGTATCTGGATGAATACCATATTGATATTATTTCTTCTGGCAATTTCATTCGTAGATAAGAAGGTAGAAAGCATAATGCTTATTGCCATGATAGTGTATGCAGTTCTCCTGCTGGTGATATGCATTCCGGTATTTATCAGACTGGGAAAAGTGGAAAAGGCTTATGCAGGCAAACATGATTTAAGCAACGGAACAGAAGATGATAGAAACTGGATAGGCGGTGTTCTTTATTATAATCCTAATGATCCGCATACGATGGTAGATAAAAAAGTCGGCATTGGAACAACTGTAAATATGGCGTCAAAAGCTGGAAAAGCAACAATGCTATTTACAGCACTGGTATTTCTTACTATTCCAATTTTATGTGCCTGGGTGATTGCAGAAGAGTTTACACCGATTCATCTGGAAATAGAAAATGGCAATCTTTGTGCAGAGCATATCCGCACCGATTATGAGCTTCCGCTGGATACCATAGAAGAGGTGGAAATGGTGACAGAACTTCCGCGCAGGTCTAAGATAAATGGAACAGGAATGGATAATCTTGAGAAAGGAACATTTAAGATTTATGAGCAGGGAGAATGTCAGGAGTTTTTAAATCCGCAGAATAAGAAATTTCTGCATTTTTCGGCAAATGGAAAACAATATTATATGAGCGGAGTGGATGATGTACAGACAGAAGAAATTTATAAGGAAATTCTGAGCAGATAGAAAGAGATTGAAAATAGAAAATTGAAAAAATAGGAAAGATTGAAAACGGCCGGCAGGAAAAACACATAAGAAAGGAATGTGTTTTTCCTGCCGGCGGTCTGTATTCAAAAGTGAAATTAGTTTTTCTTTCGTATATGAATTTCCGGAATCGCAACATTATCAAAGCTGACACTGGAAGTCTGTTCATCGGAAGATTCAGATGGAAAGGCAGCAGTGGTATTTTCTGCTGTATCCGGAGTGGAATATGTCTTGTGCACCTCTGGAATGGCAACATTATCATAAGTCAGATCATAATTTTTCTTTTCACGTTCTTTTCTTGCATTCTTGATTTTATTTTTAAAATGAAACATAAGGTGCTCCTTTATTTACAAAATATTAATAAAAAATGTAATTACAAGGCTGTTGATGAAATCGGCAAACAGACTTCCCACCAGTGGAATCAGAAGGTATGCTTTGACGGATGGAACATAGCGGTCGCAGAGAGCCTGCATATTTGCCATGGCATTTGGTGTGGCACCCATACCGAATCCGCAGGTACCTGCAACAAGGACTGCTGCATCATAATCCCGCCCCATAATATTGAACTCAATAAAGTAAGTAAATACAGCAATCAGAATGACTTGTGAGCTTAATAAAATGATAAGCGGAAGTGCCAGAGAAGCCAGTTCCCATAATTTTAAAGTAATCATAGCCATACCAAGAAATAATGACAGGGAAATACCACCCAGGTCATTAATTTCTCCCATATGGATCGTGGCATTGCCATGGGAGTATTCCACAATATTACGAATCAGTGCGGCTGCTAACATGGCACCAATATAAATTGGAAAAGTCAGTCCTGTTTTTGTCAGAAAATAGGAGAAAATAGTACCAAGTCCAATGGCAAGGATAAGCTGGAAAACAGCGGAAGCATACATGTTGGTATGGCGTTCGTGTTTTTTCTCATCTTCCACTAAGAGGCTGTCATCTTCGGAAGCAACAGTAGAGAGAAGATTTTTCTTTTCTACCAGGCGTTTTCCTAAAGGACCGCCAATCAGGCTTCCTGTAATCAGACCGAAGGTAGCAGCAGCGGTACAGATGGTAGTGGCACCATGGATATTGAAATCCTCCAGTACCGGTCCAAAAGCACCTGCTGTACCATGTCCGCCCACCATTGGAATGGAACCAGTACACATACCGATTAATGGATTTAATCCTAATAGTTTGGATAATCCAACGGCAAGAAAGTTCTGGGTAATAATAAGGGTAATGACCAGTCCTAAAAATACTGCCATGGATTTCCCACCACTTTTTAAGACTTTTAAGTTAGCCTGAAATCCTACGGAAGTAAAGAAGAATACCATACATACTTCCCGCAGGGTATCATCAAAGGAAAATTCTGCAACTCCGGTACTGTAACAGATACAGGTGAAAATCGCAAAGAGCAGACCGCCGATAACGGGTGCCGGAATACAGAATTTTTCCAGAAAATGTATTCTTTTTCGTAAAAAACTTCCCAGCATGAGTACCAGCACAGCAACAGCTAAGGTCTGGTACATATCTAAATGTATATTCATAGTGTTCCTTTCTAGTTTGGTGTATTGCTTTCGGAAGAAAGCGTAATGCCCTGTTTCTCATAATAGGCAACAGCACCCGGATGGAATGGAATCGGTATGCCATCAGTAGCATAAGTTTCATCTAATTGCAGGTTTAAAGAAGTTGCATACTGTAAATCCTTCGCATGGGAAAAAAGCCATTTCGTTAAGTGTTCTACTGTATCAGTAGAGAGCTTGTCGGAAGCAAGGAGAACCGCTTTGACACCAAGGGTATGGATATCTTCCGTCTGTCCGGTGTAAGTATTGGCAGGAATGGTATATTCACTATAGGATGGATAAGCAGACAGCAATTTATTCCTGCATTTCTCATCAATATCCAAAAGACGGATATCACATTCTTTGGCTAATTCTTCGATTACAGTTGTCTGGATACCGGCAGTACAGAAAAATGCATCGATTTTTCCATTGATAAGCTGGTCAGCAGCATCGGTATAATCGAGGTTTACTGTTTTCACCAGCTCAGTGGTAAGTCCGCTCATGGTCAGAATCTGGTTAGCGTTCTGCTCAGTACCGGAATCCTCCGCACCGATGCTGACGATTTTGCCCTGTAAATCATCCAGCGTCTGAATATTGGAGTCTGCACGGACGACAATCTGACAGGCTTCCGTATAAAGCCCGGCAATAGCGGAATATCCCTGACAAGGATCTCCCTCAAAAATTCCACTGCCTTCATAGGCGGAGGCAATCAGGTCAGACTGGGCTAATCCAAGTTCGATATATCCACCGGAGAGCAGCCTTAGATTGGCAGCAGAGCCTGCGGTTGTCTTAACTTCAAACTGATAGGTATCATCCTCCGAGGAGGCAAGTCCGGTAAAGGTATTGGCAAAGGTATAGTAGATTCCACCTATGTCAGCGGCACCAAAGCGGATGGTTTTCTGATAACCACTGCATCCACTCACAAAAAGCAGTGCAAGACATAGAAGAAGACGGAATGGTTTCTTCATATATAAAATCCTTTCTTTTTAAAATTTAATCCCAAAGAAATATTTTACAATAATTTTTTCAGAAAAGGAAGAGCGAAAATAGTGGCAAAGTGGTGAGAAAAAATATCGTTAATTCTATATTTTTTTAGAAAAAAAGAGATTATAATGTGATGGAAGGAAATGAAGGAGGAAGGATTTATGCAGAAAATAACAGTAAAAGTAGATGGTATGCAGTGTGGAATGTGTGAGGCACATGTAAATGATGCAGTGCGGGCAGCGTTTCCGGTAAAGAAAGTAACTTCATCCCACAGTAAAAAAGAGACCGTAATTATTACCGATACTGATATTCCGGAGGAAAAAATCAAGGAAGTGATTAAAAACAGTGGATATGATGCGTTAGAAGTAACAAAAGAACCATATGAGAAGAAGGGATTATTTTCAGCATTCCGCAAATAAACAGAATATCTTAAGAAAAATAATATATATATTATCAGCATAGTATGTTAAAATGAGAAATCGGAAATAATAGGAAAAGAGGACAACGAAATGTTATTGGATTTTGTAGAAATGCTGAAGGTTATTTTTCTTGGAATTGTAGAAGGAATTACAGAATGGCTTCCAATCAGCAGCACAGGACATATGCTTTTAGTGGATGAATTTATCAGGCTTGATATGACAGATTCATTCAAAGAGATGTTTTTCGTGGTGATACAGTTGGGAGCTATTCTTGCGGTAGTGTTTTTGTTCTGGAAGAAAATGTTCCCGTTTCAGTTTAAAGACAAGACACAGCCGGTCATCCAGAAAGATATTTTTTCTTTATGGTTTAAGGTTGTAGCTGCCTGCATACCGGGAGCTGTGGTAACGCTTTTGTTTGATGATTATGTGGATGCACATTTTCATACACCGCTTGTGATTGCTGCTGCATTGATTTTCTATGGTTTTGCGTTTATTCTGATTGAAAACTGGAATAAAAAGCGGAAAGTAAGGGTGGAAAGCTTAAATGATATTACTTATCAGACAGCATTTATTATCGGATTGTTTCAGGTACTTGCAATTATTCCGGGAACCTCCCGTTCCGGTGCAACCATTATCGGAGCACTTTTAATCGGAGTATCCCGTGTGGCTGCAGCAGAGTTTACATTTTTCCTGGCTGTGCCGGTTATGTTTGGCTGGAGCCTGATCAAACTTATTAAGTTCGGCTTTGCGTTTTCTGCTCAGGAACTTTGTGCCTTAGGCTTAGGCTGCGTGGTAGCATTTGCGGTATCTGTAGTAGTCATCCGTTTCCTGATGGGCTATATCAAAAAACACGATTTTAAAGTATTTGGCTGGTACCGGATTATTCTTGGAGCCATTGTTTTAGGCTATTTTGCACTATAGGAACCGCTTAAGAAAATGAGAGATTCTTCCGATATAAAGAATGGAACAGATTGTTTTAAGCAAAAGGATTTGCTTATAGATATTTTCAAGGAGGAATTTTTATGAACACAAACGCAGTAAATCAGGTGGCAGAAAACGTTTCTGGTTATACGGAATCGGAAAAGAGCAGCAAAGTCTCCGGAAAAACCATTGGAGAGCCAAAGCTTTCGGATAAGGCGAAAGAGTATTATGAGAAGCTGAAAAAGAAATTTAGCACGATGGATTTCATTCTGGTATCCAAGGATATGAAAGAGACAGCAAAAGCCAATGCAGGACAGTATGCCAATGCCAACAAAATGGTGGTTCTAATTGATGAAGAGAAGATTGAGCGGATGGCAGAAGATGAGTCTTACCGGAAACAGTACGAGGGAATCATAGCCAATGCATCCAGTCAGCTTGCAACCATGCAGAGTCGGTTTGCTAATGGACAGAGTGGTGTGAAGGCATATGGCATTCAGGTAAATGATGGCGGCAATGCATCATTTTTTGCAGTTGTAGATAAGTCTTTGTCTCTTCAGAAGAAACGTATCGAAAAGAAACAGGAAGAAAACCGTGCAGAACGTAAGAAAGCTCAGAAGGAAGCTTATGAGAAACGAATGAATAAGGAGGATGAAGATACATCTTCCGTTAAGAAATCGGACAAGACTGACAGCATGGATAAAACTGGTAAGAGTGAAGATCTTGTAACGGTTACTGCTGGTTCGTTGGAAGAACTGGAAAAGAAAATCCAGGATATGTTATATGACAGCATGAGCGATTATGTATTTACACCACAGGAAAAACAGGTTGGCTGGAATGTAGATTTTCGTGGATAATTAATAAAAGGCAGGATACAATATGGAAAAGAACCCCTATATATTGCACTCCGGGCAGCCCTGACTTTCTTAATCCACTGGGAAATCAAAGTGGAGAAAAAGGACTGCCTGGAGTAGAGGTACGATTCGTATGCTGACGTTCCGGAAGGGAATGGATAAACTGGCGTGGTGTCATGCCATAGCGTTTTTTAAATTCCCGGTAGAAGTAGGAAAGGCTGCTGAAACCGGCAGTCATGGCGGCATCTGTAATGGAAAGCTCCTGCTGTTCTAAGAGGTCGGCAGCCTTTTGCAGGCGCAGGCTCTTGATATAATCTAAGCATGACATTCCGACATATTTCTTAAAAAAGCGCATGAAATGGTATTCGCTGAAATAGCAGGAGGATGCCAGGCTTTCAATAGAAATATTTTCGGTATAATGTAATCCGATATATTCTAAGACACCCTTAATCTTCTGGGTATGTTCGCTTTGAAGCTGTGGCTGCTCAGAACTTTTGCTGCAGTACGGAAGTAGAAGGGTAAGAAGCTTTAACAGCAGGGATTTTAACATCAGTTCATATCCCGGCTGGGCAGCGGAATAACAGCTGCTGATTTCATAGAACAATGCGAGGGCATCCGGGTAGACCGGGTGCTCTTTTACTATATGAAAAGGGGGAATCAGCTGCTGCTTGGCAAGGGGCATCAGATATCGCATGGCACAGATATCTGCAGAGGATGCACCAAGGAAATCAAGGTGAAAGACATATGTTTCCGAATGCATATGCCCGGCAGGTAATATGGCAATGGAATGCAGAGCCAGTGGAGGAATGAAAACGAAATCTCCAGGCATAGCCTGAAAGCTTTCAAGGTCAACCTGATACGTACAGACACCGCTGGTAATCAGGGTAAATTCAGCCTCTTCATGCCAGTGTGGCGTAACAATGGGATACCGTTCCTGCAACGTAGTAAGATATTTCTTTAATGGAAAAATTCGTTCGCCATGAACGGCCTTTTCTTTTTGTTCCAGAGGGAGTTGTTTTTTATCTTTCATGGGAATCTCCTTTTAATGTTGCTTATTTAAACAGCATTTATCCTGATTTTTTATACAAACAAAATGAAAGAAATGGAATTTTGGATGCAGACGATGGAAGGTAGGTCTGATGCAAAACAGTGCATTTCTAAAATACATTTTTTCTTTCTATGATAAAAACAGTCTTTCCAATGTTTGACAAGATATCTGTACCGTTCGCCGAAGTATGGATGCATGATAAGGATTGTTAGGCGCACTTAGAATTTCATACAGCAATAGCCAACGCTGGCACAGGGACGTGCCGGCGAGGCGCATATGAACATGGATGTGAATTTGCGCCGGTTGGCAGATAAAATAATATTAATACTGAAATTCTTAGTGCGCCTTACTATCTTTATGCAGCATCCACACTCGACAGACGGTGCAGATATCCTCGTCAAAGCAAGCGGAAAGACAGTTTATAATCAAGAAAAAATGTATCTAAGAAATGCTGCTATTTTGTATCCTATAACCTACCTTCCACCGTCTGCATCTGAAATCCATAATCATATCGTTTATTTTGTTTTACATAAAAGAGCAGGATTGTGCAATAAAAACGCAAATATCACGGAAGAAACTTCCTAAAACTTCGTATATAATAACAGTATCATACAAAGAACGAAGTGTAAATACAGGAATAATGGAAATATGGAGGATGAGAACATGAAGAAAAAATGGTGGCATGACAAGGTGGCATATCAGATTTATCCAAAGAGCTTTCAGGACAGCAACGGAGATGGAATCGGTGATTTGAGAGGAATCATATCCAGACTGGATTATTTAAAGGAACTGGGTATCGATATCGTATGGCTTTCACCGATTTATAAATCCCCATTTGTAGACCAGGGATATGATATTTCAGATTATTATAATATTGCTGAAGAATTCGGAACCATGGAAGAGTTTGATGAGCTGCTTGCGGAAGCAAAGAAACGTGATATGTATATCGTAATGGATCTGGTGGTAAATCATTGCTCCGACCAGCATGAGTGGTTCCGGAAAGCACTGGCAGACCCGGATGGAGAGTATGCAGATTATTTCTATTTTGTGAAAGGAAAAGATGGCAAGGCTCCAAGTAATTACCGTTCCTATTTTGGCGGAAGTACCTGGGAGAAGGTGCCAAACAGTGATAAATACTATCTTCATATGTTCGCCAAAGAGCAGCCGGATTTAAACTGGGAGAATCCGGTAGTACGTCAGAAAATCTATGAAATGGTGAA
Organism: Roseburia sp. AF02-12; assembly: GCF_003461765.1. Lineage (NCBI taxonomy): Bacteria > Bacillati > Bacillota > Clostridia > Lachnospirales > Lachnospiraceae > Roseburia > Roseburia sp. AF02-12. Next base: position 470,788 of record NZ_QTXS01000001.1, read on the forward strand.
CTGGTGGTTAGACAAAGGCGTGGCAGGATTCCGTATAGATGCAATTATCAATATCAAGAAAGATATTAACTTCCCGTCCTTTGAGCCGGATGGACCGGACGGACTTGTAACCTGCATCAGGATGGTAGAAGAGGTAAATGGAGTAGGAGATTTTCTCGAAGAATTAAAACATGAGACTTTTGAAAAGTATGATGCCTTTACAGTAGGAGAAGTCTTTAATATGAAGGAAGATGAACTCTTGGAATTTATCGGAGAGGATGGACATTTCTCTACGATGTTTGATTTCAGCGCCCATGTGCTTACTTTTGGTGAGCATGGCTGGTACGACCAGAAACCATTACGTTTTGAGGAATGGCGGAAAGTAATTTTCGATTCCCAGCAGGAATTACAGGGAAAATGCTTTAAGGCAAACATTATTGAAAATCATGATGAACCAAGAGGAGCAACTCATTATCTGCCGGAGCATGCCAGAAATGATGCAGGAAAGAAGATGCTTGGAACCGTATCCGTTCTTTTGCGTGGAATTCCATTTATCTATCAGGGACAGGAAATCGGGATGACCAACTGCAAACGAAATGATATTTCAGAATATGATGACATCAGCACCATCGACCAGTATCAGGAGGCGTTGCGTGCAGGACTCAGTGAAGAAGAAGCCTTGAAATGCTGCTATGAGAACAGCCGTGATAATGCCAGAACACCAATGCAGTGGTCCGATGGAAAAAATGGCGGATTTACAGATGGAACTCCATGGCTTGCCATGAATCCGAATTACATGGAAATCAACGTAGCAGCCCAGGAACATAAGGCAGATTCTGTATTGGCTTATTATAGGAAATTAATTGCACTGCGTAAGGCAAAAGAATACAAAGATACTTTCACTTATGGTATTTTTAAACCAAAATATGAAAATGTAGATGACATATTTGCTTTTGAACGGGTAAATGAAGAAAGCGGTCAGAAGCTTTTGATTCTTGCAAATTTTGGAACAGAAGAGCATACCATCACATTAGAGCAAAGAATTGCAAAGGTATTGTTAACCAATGAAGGCCGCCAGGAAGCAATCAATGCTGAGGCAGCCTTAAATGGTACAATTACATTAGACAGCTGTGAAACCGTTGTCTTAGAATTAGAAAAGTAAGATTTGTGGAAGCAATTTATTCCATAATCTTGCCATCAACAGAGATGGTAACAACCTGCCATGGAATCATTTTCCCGCTTTGCTTTAAGGCATTCTGGACAGCCATTACAATGCCGCCGCAGCACGGAACCTCCATGCGCACAATACTGATATCTCTGATATTGTTATTGCGGATAATTTCAGTAAGCTTTTCACTGTAATCCACATCATCCAGTTTGGGACATCCAATCAGGGTGATGTGGTTTTTTATGAATTTTTCATGGAAATTGCCATAGGCAAAAGCTGTACAGTCTGCAGCAATCAGCAGTCTTGCATTGTCAAAATACGGAGCATTTGTAGGTGCTAATTTAATCTGAACCGGCCACTGGGTAAGCTGGCTTTCCGGTGCGTTTCCTGCTGTGACTGCGTTGGATGCAGTACTGGATGCGGTATTAGAGCCTGCAGAAGTATTTTCCGTGTTTTTACGCTGCATGGAGCGCATCCGGCTGCCCGGACATCCGCTGAAAACCGGAGCTGCGTGATTGGCTGAAACTGCAGGTTTTACCGAAGCCGCTTCACGGTTCTTTAAGTGCTCTTTTACAGCGGCTTCGTCATAAGCTGCGGCTTCCCTCTGTACAAAGGTAATAGCACCGGTAGGACATGCCGGAAGACAGTCACCTAACCCATCGCAGTAATCCTCTCTTAAAAGCTGGGCTTTTCCATCGACCATGCCGATGGCACCTTCGTGGCAGGCGGATGCACATAAACCGCATCCATTACATTTTTCTTTATCAATATGAATTATTTTACGAATCATTTTAGATTCCTCCTCGTTGATTTTGTATAGTCAGTATACTATAATAGCAATAAATAATCGGTTGGAAAAACAACGGAGGTTATAAAATGAAAAAATTTCCTGTAGAAATGAAAAATTCACCTTTTTTTGAAGGAATTGAGGAAACAGAAGAGGAGAAAGTCTTAAAGGGATTAGATGCCCATGAGATGACTTATGATAAAGAAAATTATATTCTGCACTGTGGAGAGCAGGTAAAAGAAATGGGGCTGCTGGTTTCTGGCGGACTTTTGATTGTGCAGGAGGATTTCTGGGGAAACCGGAATCTGGTTGCAAAAATAGAACCGGGGGATGTTTTTGCAGAGACTTTTGCCTGTATGCAGAGGCGGAATATTAATGTAAGTGTGATTGCAGAAGAGGCAGCAAATGTGCTGTGGCTGAACGTTCGGAATATATTGGATGCAGATGGAGAAACGGAAGGCTGGAAGCTGGTTCTGCTTCGGAATTTATTAGAGAATATGGCAGAAAAGAATCTTCGCTTTAATGAAAAATTAACCCATATGGGAAAACGCAATACCAGGGAAAAGTTATTGTCCTATCTGTCAGCAGAGGCACAGAAGCATGGAACATCAGAGTTTGATATTCCATTTTCCAGACAGCAGTTAGCAGATTATCTTTCTGTGGAACGGAGTGCGATGTCAACGGAACTTGGAAAATTAAGAGATGAGGGACGGCTTTCTTTCCGGAAGAATCATTTTTGCCTGAACAGAGATGCATATTTATAATAGAAGAAAATGCACTTTTGAGAAATTGTATTGAATTCAAAACTTGATTTTTATTTAAAAGAGGGTACAATAATATGCAGTTAAAATAATATATAGAGAGCAGAGGAGAGAAAGATATGTTTGGTTTTGGTCAACTGATTGATATTTTAAAGAAAAGCCCAAAGAAAATTGTGTTTACAGAGGGAAATGACCCAAGAATTTTAGAGGCAGCATCCCGCCTGCTGGCAAGTAATTTCTTAAGTCCGATTCTGGTTGGAAATGAAGCTGAGATTCAGAAAGCAGCAGAGGAGAGCGGATTTAATATTCGCGGAGCCAAAATTATCGATCCATTACATTTTGAAAAATTTGATGAAATGGTTACCATGTTCTGTGATTTAAGAAAGAGCAAAGGCGTAACACCGGAGCAGGCAAAAGGAATTCTTTCTCAGGCTAATTATTTCGGAACCATGTTAGTAAAAATGGGATATGCTGATGCACTGTTAGGTGGAGCAACCTATTCTACAGCAGATACTGTTCGTCCGGCATTACAGTTAATTAAGACAAAACCGGGTAACAGCATTGTATCATCCTGCTTTATTCTGGTACGTCCTTCTGCAACCGGCGAGAATGAAGTACTGGCAATGGCTGACTGTGCAATCAACATTCATCCGACAGAAGATGAACTGGTTGAAATTGCCGGAGAAGCAGCAGAGTGTGCAAAGATATTCGGTGTAGATCCAAAGGTGGCATTCTTAAGCTATTCTACATTAGGCTCCGGAAAGGGCGAGGATGTAGATAAGATGCGTAATGCTGCAAACAAGACAAGAGAAAAATATCCGGAGCTTCCAATCGAGGGAGAGCTTCAGTTTGATGCAGCCGTATCTCCAAGAGTTGCACGTACCAAATGTCCGGAATCCAAAGTGGCAGGACATGCAAATACATTTATTTTCCCGGATATCAATGCAGGAAATATTGGATATAAGATTGCGCAGCGTCTTGGTAACTTTGATGCATATGGCCCGATTCTTCTTGGATTAAATGCACCAATCAATGACTTATCCCGTGGATGTAATGCATCAGAAGTATATTCCATGGCAATTATTACAGCTGCATTAGCGTAAGCTGTTAGAATGAAAAGGTGACGGTATGCATAACGAATTAACACAAAGTGATATCAAGAAGATGGAAGAAGAAATTGAATATCGGAAATTAGTGGTACGAAAGAATGCAATCCGTGCTGTACAGGAAGCAAGAGAACAGGGTGACTTAAGTGAAAACTTCGAGTATTATGCCGCCAAGAAAGATAAGAATAAAAACGAAAGCAGAATTCGTTATTTAGAGCGCATGATTCGTACTGCAGTCGTGGTATCAGATGACTCTAAGGAAGACGAGGCAGGTATCAATAATACGGTGACGGTTTATGTTGAAGAAGATGATATGGAAGAATCCTTCAAATTGGTGACTACCATGCGTGGAAATTCGCTGAAAGGATTAATCAGTATCGAATCTCCTATGGGGAAAGCAGTGCTTGGCCATAAGGTAGGAGACCGTGTCAGTGTGAAGGTAAATGACGATTACAGTTATGATGTTATAATCCGTAAAATTGAAAATACCGGAGAAGAGAACGAGAAAATCCGAAGCTTCTAAAAGATAATAAGAATAAGAACCGGAAAACGGTTTAAAAAGGCGAGAAGAGGTCTGTAAAAGGTGATGCTTTTGCAGGCTTCTTTTTTTACTTTACAGGAAATTGCTTTCCTGTAAAGTAAAAAAAGCTCCGCGAGGATGTACCAAGGTGTATCCTGTTTTGTATATTTTGCACAAATTGTGAAATGGATTTTTGTGAATGAAAATGACGGAATATGATTGACTATGACGGTTTTTGAACGTATAATAAAACCATAGAAAGCAGAAAATAGAAAAAAGGAATGGGAGGGATGATATGCTGACAGAGGAAAGATATGGAAAAATCCTTTCCCTGCTGGAAGAACAGGGCAGTGTTAAAGTAACTGAGCTGATGCAGCTTTTCGATGCTTCCGAGTCAACAGTACGAAGAGATTTGAATACTTTAGACGAAAATGGAAAGCTTTTGAAGGTTCATGGCGGTGCAATTTTAAGAGGAACAGTTTTTCATACACAGGATGATGATGTGCCACTTCGAAGAAACATGCATCGTGATGAGAAGGCAGCTATAGCGAAGTATGCAGCATCCTTAATTACAGCAGATGATTTTATTTATCTGGATGCAGGAACTACAACAGACTGCATGATTGATTTTATGGATGTGAAGCCATCCTGTGTGGTAACCAACGCAGTAGCCCATGCAAAACGGCTCTCTGAACTGGGATGTGAGGTTTATATCATCGGCGGAGAGTTCAAGGCATCCACAGAAGCTGTGGTAGGTGCTGAGGCAGTGGAGTCCTTGGATAAATATAACTTTACAAAAGGCTTCTTCGGAACCAATGGAATTAATGTAGAAAAAGGATATACCACACCGGATGTGAAAGAGGCTATGGTAAAGAAGAAAGCAATGGCAAATTGCAGACAGTGTTATATCCTGGGAGATAAGAGTAAATTTGCACAGATATCCAGTGTGACATTTGCACCATTTGCTTCAGCAGATGTGATTACAACAGGTCTTACCTTAGAATCTTATCGGAAGTATAAAAATATAAAGGAGGTGGAAGAATGATTTATACCGTAACGTTTAATCCGTCACTGGATTATGTTGTGGATGTAAAAACCTTCAAAACCGGTCAGGTAAATCGGACGGAACAGGAGAAAATGTTTCCGGGAGGAAAGGGAATCAACGTATCCATCGTATTGAATCATCTGGGATTAAAGAGTACCGCATGGGGCTTCTTAGCAGGCTTTACCGGAGAAGAAATCAGCAAACGCCTGGATGAAGAGGGGGTAAATACCGATTTCATTCAGGTAGAGAAAGGAATATCCAGAATTAATGTGAAGCTTCGTTCCACAGAAGAGACAGAAATCAATGGCCAGGGGCCGATGATCCGCAGCACAGATATCGAGAAGCTTTATGCCAAATTAGATACCTTAAAAACCGGAGATGTGCTGGTACTGGCAGGAAGCATACCGGATGTTATGCCTCAGTCCATATATATGGATATCATGAAATACCTGGAAGGAAAGGATGTCATGATTGCTGTAGATGCAACCAGAGAACTTCTGGCAAATGTACTTCCGCTTCATCCATTCCTGATTAAACCGAATAATCATGAATTAGGACAGTTATTTGGTGTGACAATCAGCAGCAAAGAGGATGTAAAGAAATACGCAGCGAAGCTGCAGGAGCAGGGTGCAAGAAATGTACTTGTTTCCATGGCAGGTGACGGGGCTGTGCTTTTGACAGAAGAGGGAAAAGCTTTTGAGAGCGAAGCTCCGAAGGGTAAAGTAAAGAATTCCGTAGGAGCAGGAGACTCCATGGTGGCAGGTTTTCTGGCAGGATATTTAAAGAATAAGGATTATGCGCAGGCGTATAAGATGGGAATCTGTACCGGAAGTGCCAGTGCATTTTCAGAAGAACTTGCAACGAAAGAAGAAGTAGAACAATTATTAAAGAATCATGCATTTCCATTTTAAGAAGAAGGAGGAAGGTATATGAGAATCAGAGATTTGCTGGCACCGGAAAGCATTCAGTTGAATGGCTCAGCAACCGGAAAGGAAGATGTATTAAACCAGATGGTTTCCCTGATGGTAAAGAGTGGAAAAATTACAGATGAAGAGAATTACCGGAAAGGAGTCTTTGCAAGAGAGGAAGAGAGTACCACAGGAATTGGAGAGGGCATTGCAATTCCTCATTGCAAATCAGCAGCCGTAAAGAAACCGGGATTAAGTGCAATGGTATTAAAGGATGGGGTAGATTTTGATGCCTTAGATGGAGAGAAAGTTCATTTAATATTCTTAATTGCAGCACCGGATACAGAAGATAATGTACATCTTGATGTATTAAGCCGTCTGTCTGTTCTTCTGATGGATGAGAATTTCACCAACGGATTAAAACAGGCAGCTTCGGTAGAGGAATTCTTAAAAGTCATTGATGAAGCAGAGTCTGAGAAGGAAGAAAAGGAAGAACAGAAGGAAGCAGAAATAAAGGAACCGGAAGAAAATCAGAAAAAGATTCTTGCAGTAACCGGATGTCCGACTGGAATTGCCCATACATACATGGCAGCAGAAAGTCTGGAAAAGAAGGCAGCAGAATTAGGCTGCTTTATTAAGGTGGAAACAAGAGGCTCCGGCGGAGCAAAAAATGTGCTTACTGCAAAAGAAATTGAAGAAGCAGACTGCATTATTGTTGCAGCCGATACCAAAGTCCCGATGGATCGTTTTGCCGGAAAACCGGTTATCATCTGTCAGGTTTCCGATGGAATCAGTAAAGCAGATAAATTAATACAGCGCGCTATGGCAAAGGATGCACCAATTTATAAAGGCAGCGGGGAAGCATCAGAAAATGAAAGCATGGGCGGAGAAAGCTTTGGACACAAAGTTTACAAGCATCTGATGAACGGTGTTTCCCATATGCTTCCATTTGTTGTCGGTGGTGGTATTATGATTGCCATTGCATTCTTAATCGACAGCTTTGGTGTAGACCTTGCATCACTTCCTACGGATGAGCGTGCTAATTTTGGTACAATTCTTCCGGCAGCAGCATTCTTTAAGTCCATTGGAGGACTGGCATTTGGCTTTATGCTTCCTGTACTGGCTGGCTATATTGCCATGAGTATTGCAGACCGTCCTGGACTGGTAGTAGGTTTCGTTGGAGGAGCAATTGCAGCAAATGGAAAATCAGGTTTCCTTGGAGCCTTAGTAGCCGGATTTGCTGCAGGTCTTATCATCCAGTTATTAAAGAAAATCTTTGACAAACTGCCAAAAGGTCTGGATGGATTGAAACCGGTTCTACTGTATCCGCTGCTTGGTGTATTGTTAATAGGTGCATTGATGACCTTTATCATCGAACCGCCGGTTGGAGCATTAAATACTGCAATTAATACCGGACTGGCACATATGAATGGCGTAAGCTCTGTATTACTGGGAGCATTGGTAGCAGGAATGATGGCTGTGGATATGGGCGGCCCTGTAAATAAAAAGCAGCATATGTATTTGGAACTGCATCCATTGCCGCTGGAAACTATAATATTATGGCAGCCGTTATGATTGGCGGTATGGTACCACCAATTGCCATTGCACTTGGAACCTTATTTTTCAAAAATAAATTTACAGCAGAAGAAAGAAAAGCCGGACCGACAAACTTTATTATGGGATTATCCTTTATTACAGAAGGTGCAATACCGTTTGCAGCAGCGGATCCGCTGCGCGTGATTCCAGCCTGTGTGGTAGGTTCTGCAATTGCAGGAGCAATGTCTATGGCATTTAACTGTACACTGATGGCACCACATGGTGGAATCTTCGTATTCTTAGTAATGGGTAATGCAATCTGGTATCTATTATCACTGATTGCAGGTTCAGCAGTATCTTGTCTGCTTTTGGGATTGTTAAAAAAGAAGATTGTATGATATAATAAGTGATGTACTCACGAATAGTGAGCATAAGCGAGTCAACATACTTGCAAATTAAAACTATGGTATAAAAAACGGGAAAAAATATAACTTTTTAGGAGGAAGAACATGAAGGAATTTACTTACACAATCACAGATGAGCAGGGAATCCATGCAAGACCGGCAGGATTACTGGTAAAGGAAGCTGCAGGATTTGCAAGTGCAATTACCATTGAAAAGGATGGTAAGAAAGTAGATGCAAAGAGAATCCTTGGCGTTATGGGGCTGGGTGCTAAGAAAGGTGCAGAAATCACACTTCGTGCTGAAGGTGAAGATGAAGATGCAGCAATTGAAAAATTAAGTGCATTCTTACAGGAGAATCTGTAAAGCCAGGAAGAATATTTAAGCTGAAGTGCATTTCGGAAAAGGTGTTCACAGCGATGAAAAGGGACCTGTCACTTATGATAAGTGGCAGGTCCTTTTATGATGATTTGTATTATTTTAAAATTCCTTAGTTATTTGAGATAAATGTTAATTCATCAGAGGAATAGAATGTCTCATAAGAATCATAATCACGTACTTCAAATTTAATAGAAGCATTGGTTACATCATCAATAGATGTAATATCATCATTTGCTTCAATTGACATAAAGGTACCGGTTCCAGGAAGAAGATATCCATATCCGTAATCATCCTGCATAAAGTCATTGATTGAGAAATCATCGGATTCAGCAACACAGGTTTTATCTGTAGTGTTCTCAATATAGAATACAAATACAAGTGTATCATCCCAACCGGTTGTTGTGCCGACATAATATGCATTGATGCCATTAGAGGAATCTAATGCAACTGCACCCGGAACAGAGGAAATAGAGAATGGGGTATAGGAATCGGAAAGATTGATATCCTGTACAACACCATCATCAATCAAAGTATCATAAGTATCAGAATCATAGAAGCTTACCTGAAGTTTAATATTATCAATGCTGTCAAAACCGGTTAAAGTGAAATCATCAGTAGAAATGCTAAGTTCTTCGTTGCTTTTTTTGCCGGCAGCGACGTCACCTGAAATATAACCATACATGGTTACACCATTGATTGCACAATAATCAACATTGATTCCAAGGTCGTTAGAAGTATTGTTTTCAACAGTAACTTTAATTTCCGGAATTACAGAATCATCATAGTAGCTGTATACAATACTGGTAGCTGTAATGGTAACATCATTAGCTGAGTATAATACAACATTATCTAAAGGAACTTCTTTGTCATCGCCATAGCTGTAATCACTGTAATCACTGTCATCATAGTCATCACTATCATCTGAATCGGAATCAAAATCAAAGTCATCAAGATCAGATGTGATACCACTGTTGTCAAAAAGTTCTTTTCCAGCTTTGCTTAAGGTTTTAGAAACATTGATAACTGCATATACAATAACACCGATAGAAAAGATGGTTGCCAGAATGGAAATGATTAATCCGGCAATTGCTGCACCACGAAGGTCACGGTTCTTACCCATTCCAAGAATGGAAAGAATGATAGCAGCGATACCAAGAATGATTCCGATAATTGGAACAAACCATCCGAAAGGTAAAGCTGCGATACCAAGAATCAGACCAAGGACACCAAAAACACAGGATTTTTTCGGCGCATCACCGTTGATATTGTAGGAAGGTGCTGCATTGTAGCTGTTTCCATTATAGGTGTTTCCATTGTTAAATGCCTGCTGTCCGTAATCTGGCTGATTGTAAGCCGACTGATTATAAGCGTTCTGATTAAAGCTGTTTGGATTATAATCGGTCTGGTTGAATGCCTGCTGCTGATTTGTATTTGGTGCATCATAGGTCTGAGGACCATTTTCCGGCTGGTTGTACGTCTGCTGCTCAGGAGCCGGTTGACCATAGTTCATCTGAGCATTGTTGTCTGGGTTTGGAGTTCCGGCAGGTTCATTTCCGGAAAAACCATTTGGATTGTCGTTTACATTTTCTCCATTTAAATTATACATAACTTTCTCCTTTTCATATATTACGTGAATGGTTATACTCTATTAAGGTATCATATTAAAGTCAGCTTGACAATGTTTTTCTTTTTTTTTGTATGATTTTGCAAAAAAGATAGAAAAAATTTTATAAAAATACATTGACATCATCGCTTTACAGTGATAAACTAAGCCCAATTAATGAACTGAATAAATAAAATCAGTGAGCAAAAGTAGTACGGTAAATGATTTCTTTACAGAGAGCCGGCGTTGGTGGAAGCCGGTAAGATAGTTTATTCGGAATGGATTTGTCAGATGCAAAGTGAACAATAGTAGCGGATGCCGTTTTCCCACGTTACAGGGACGAGGATATCGAAGGAGACTTCTGTATCCAAGAGGTTATGTTTGAATTAGTGGCGGATATTTTCTAATTGAAAATATCCGCTTTTTTAATTACTTGCAGGTAAAAAGCAGACATAGCGAAGATGGGTGGCACCACGCGATAAGCGTCCCTGACTGGAAAAGAACATTTTCCAGTCAGGGACTTTTTCTTTGCACGAGCAGCATTTATAAAGCCGGTTTATAGGAGGATGATTATGGTAAGAAACAGAAAAGTATTCAAAAAAACAGTGAGCATTGTCAATGAAAAATCAACAGACATGTACGAAAGTCTGGTAGGAGATAAAAAAGGCTTCCTGTTAGAAAGTTACGATAAGAATTATGACCGCTATACTTTCTTTGGCATGGAGCCGGAAGAAATTGTAACATCAAGAGGAAATGCACTGGTGATTACAAAAGCAGATGGCACAGAGAAAGTAAGAGAAGGAAATCCGCTGGAGCGTCTGAAAGAATATTACAGTGAATTTCATATCGAAAAAGAAGATGAAGAGCTGTCCTTCTCCGGTGGACTGGTTGGAAATCTTGGATATGATTTCGTAAGATATTCTGAAGTGCTTCCGGACAATAACCCGGATGAAATCGGAATCGAAACCATACAGATGATGTTGATGACTTCTTTCCTTATGGTAGACCATGTAGCAGAAACACTGACTGCTGTAGTATTAGAAGAGCCTTCGGAAGAAGGAAGAGAGCAGGCAATGGAAAAGGCAGGACAAATGATAAAGAAAGCCATGGAGAAGAAGGAATGCAAACGGAACTTCTACCACGATGGAAAAATTATTAAGAAGTCAGACAGTATCGAAGAATATGGCGAAAAGGTAGAGAAAATCAAACATTATATCAGAGAAGGCCATGTGTTCCAGACCGTATTGTCACAGCGCTGGACGATTGAAACCAGACAGACCGGTTTTGAATTATATAAGGAATTAAGAGAATTAAATCCTTCTCCATATCTTTATTATTTTAATTATGGAACCTTTGAAGTAATCGGAAGTTCACCGGAGATGATTGTAAAGAAGCAGGGAAATAAAGTGTTCACCTGTCCGATTGCAGGAACCCGGAAGAGAGGAAAAGATGAAGCAGAAGACAAACGGCTACGGGATGAACTACTTTCCGATGAAAAAGAGCGGGCAGAACATGTTATGTTAGTAGACCTTGCAAGAAATGATATGGGAAGAATCAGTGAATTTGGAACCGTAAAGGTAACACAGTTTATGGAAGTACAGAATTATTCCCATGTAATGCATATTGTTTCCCAGGTAGAGGGACGCAAGAAAGGAGAATCCCATCCATTAGATTTGGTGGCATCCTTCCTTCCGGCAGGAACCTTAAGCGGAGCACCAAAGATTCGAGCCATGGAAATCATTGATGAATTAGAAAGTGTACGAAGAGGCTTATATGGTGGAGCAACCGGATATATTGATTTCGGTGGAGACATGGATTTCTGTATTACAATCCGGACCATGGTAAAGAAAGGAAATGAGGTATACCTTCAGGCAGGAGCCGGAATCGTAGCAGATTCCGTACCGGAAAATGAATATTATGAATGCTGCAATAAAGTAATGGCATTGGCAAAGACTTTGGTTGAGGAGGAGAACTTATGATACTGCTGATTGATAACTACGATTCATTTACCTATAACCTGTATCAGTATATAGGAACTTTTACGAAGGACATTATCGTAAAACGGAATGACAAGATTACAATAGAAGAAATCCGCACCATAAACCCGGAACGCATCATTCTTTCTCCGGGACCAAAAGCACCGAAGGATGCCGGCATCTGTATGGATGTGGTGAAGGAATTTTATAAGACAATTCCAATCCTTGGCATCTGCTTAGGACATCAGTGTATCGGGGAAGCCTTTGGCGGCGTAGTGAGCTATGCAAAGGAATTATATCATGGAAAACAGTCCCTGATTGCCCATGACGGCACAGGAATCTTTCAGGGAATTGAAAGCCCGATTCAGGTGGCAAGATATCATTCCCTGGCTGTTCAGAAAGATAGTCTTCCGGAGTGCCTTGTGGTAACGGCGGAGACAGAGGATGGAGAAATCATGGCAATGCGCCATAAAGATTATCCGGTAGCTGGATTACAGTTCCATCCGGAATCCATTTATACACAGCATGGAAAGCGTATGATAGAGAATTTCTTGAATGGGAGGATATAGAACATGATATTAGATGAAATTGTTGCAGATAAAAGAGAGCAGCTATTTCGTGATAAGCAGAAAACAGATCTGACCGTGATGCGGACTTTGGCAGAAGAGAAGTTAAGGGAAGAAGCAGCAAAGAAAGAAAAGGTAAGAAGCTTTTATCAGAATCTTGCCAAAGATGGACTTTCCATTATCGGAGAATTTAAAAATGCATCCCCAAGCCTTGGAAAGATAGAAAGCAGGATTACATTGGAAGAGCGGATGGAAGATTATACCGCTTCTGTGGATGCGGTATCCTGCCTGACAGAAGAGAAGCATTTCCTTGGAAATACTGATTATTTCCGGAAAGTAAGAAATCTGACTCCGCTTCCAATGTTACGGAAAGATTTTATGATTGAAGAATATCAGTTTTATGAAGCAAAAGCCATTGATGCAGATGCGGTATTACTGATAGCAGCAATCTTAGATGACAAGGAAATGTATGACTTTTATCAGCTTGCAAAGGAATTAAAGTTAGATGTACTGGTGGAAACCCATGATGAATGGGAAATGGAACGGGCATTGAAGCTGGATGCAGACATCATTGGAATCAACAACCGTAATCTTAAAGATTTTACCATTTCGCTGGAACGAACCAAAACACTTTCTAAGATGGTGCCAAAGGATAAACTCTTAATCGCAGAAAGCGGAATTGTAAGAGATGATGATGTGGCATATCTTGCAGATTGCGGTGTCAGCGGATTCTTAATCGGAAGAGCATTTATGGAACATGAAAATCCCAAGGCGCTGGCAGCCCGCTGGAAACAGGTTTATAAGGAAGCCGCAAAGTAAGGAGAAATGGCATGACAAAGATTAAGATTTGTGGCATCACAAGAGAATCTGAGACAGAAGTGCTGAACCGGATGCAGGTAGATTATGCAGGCTTTGTATTCTTTGAAAAAAGCAAACGAAACGTTTCGATAGAGCAGGCAAAAGAAATTAAGAAACATTTGAAGCCTTCTATTAAAACTGTGGCAGTTACTGTAAATCCGGCACTGGATTTGATAGATGAAATCATAGAAGCAGGTTTTGATATTCTGCAGATTCATAAGATGCAGGAATTCCATGAAAATCTTAAAATTACGGTCTGGGTAGCATATCAGGTGCGAAACAGGGAAGAAGCGGAAGAAATAAATGTTCCGGATGGTATTTCCGGCATTTTATTAGACGCACCGGAATATGGCAGTGGAAAGACTTTTTCCTGGCAGGATTTTCCGATGAAAAAAAGAAGGGAATGGCAGGAAAGAAGGATACCATTTATTTTAGCCGGCGGCTTAAGCAGTGAAAATGTAGAAGAAGGTATCCGGTTATTTGAACCTGATATAGTAGATGTCAGTTCTTCGGTAGAAGGAGAACATGGAAAAGATTATAAAAAAGTAGAAGCATTTGTAAGAAAGGTGAGAGAACATGAATAAGAAGAGTTATTATGGAGCATTTGGTGGACAGTATGTAGCAGAATCATTGATGAATACTTTAAAAGAGTTGGATGATGCTTTTGAAAAGTATACAAAGGATGAAGAATTTTTAAAGGAAGTGGACTATTATCTGAAACAATATGTAGGAAGAGAGACACCACTTTATTTTGCCAGCCGTCTGAGTGAGGCATATGGAACAAAGATTTATTTAAAAAGAGAGGATTTAAACCATACCGGAGCCCATAAGATTAACAACGTAATCGGTCAGATTCTTCTGGCAAAGAGAATGGGAAAAACCAAGGTAATCGCAGAAACCGGAGCCGGTCAGCATGGTGTGGCAACTGCAACCGGAGCAGCTCTTTTTAATATGGAATGTACCGTATATATGGGAGCGGAGGATATGAAACGTCAGTCGCTGAATGTAATGCGTATGGAAATGCTGGGAGCTAAAGTAGTGCCGGTTACATCCGGAAGTAATACCTTAAAGGATGCTACCAATGAGGCAATTCGTACCTGGGCAAAAACCGCAGAGGATACCTTTTATGTAATCGGTTCCGCTGTTGGACCGTATCCTTATCCGAAGATGGTAAAATATTTCCAGAGCGTCATCAGCAAAGAAGCAAAGAAACAGATTTTAGAGCAGGAAGGAAGACTGCCGGATGTGGTTATGGCATGTGTTGGCGGAGGTTCTAATTCTATCGGAATGTTTGCAGATTTTATTGAAGAAAAGGATGTAAAACTGATTGGTGTAGAAGCTGCCGGAAAGGGAATTGAGACAGGGGAGCATGCCAGTGCCATGGCATTGGGCGAGCCTGGCGTATTACATGGTATGCGTTCCTATTTATTACAGGATGAGGATGGAAATGTGCAGCTTGCCCATTCCATTTCCGCAGGACTGGATTATCCGGGGGTTGGACCGGAGCATGCCTATCTTAAGGACAGCGGCAGAGCAGAATATGTTGCAATCAAGGATGATGAAGCCATGGATGCATTAATGGAGCTTTGTAAATTAGAGGGTATCATACCGGCAATCGAAAGTGCCCATGCAGTGGCATATGCAAAGAAGCAGGCGAAGAAAATGAAGCCGGATGATATTATGGTGGTTTGCCTTTCCGGAAGAGGCGACAAGGATGTAAATACAATTGCAGATTATCTTGCAGGAAAGGGTTATTTAAACTAGGAGGTGCAGCATGAACAGAATCGAAGAAAAATTAGCACAGTTAAAAGAACAGAACAAAAAAGCATTTATTACATATATGACAGCAGGAATGCCGGACTTTGATAAAATGCAGGAGATTATCCGCACACAGGAGCAGGCGGGGACAGACATCATCGAGCTTGGAATTCCATTTTCAGACCCGGTAGCAGACGGTCCGGTTATTCAGGATGCTTCCTATCATGCCATCTTAAAAGGTGTGAATTTAAAGAAAGTATTAGAAGCCATGAAAAAGCTTCGCAGTGCAAAAATTGAGATTCCAATTGTATTTATGATGTATTACAATACCATACTTCACTATGGTGTGGAAGCCTTTGTGGATGCATGTATTGAAAGCGGAGTAGACGGACTGATTATTCCGGATCTGCCATTAGAGGAACAGGATGAGATAAAGGAATTTTTACAGAAGGAAAATGCACCGATTCTTATCCAACTGGTATCTCCGGTTTCGAAAGACAGAATCCCTGAGATTTTAAAGGATGCAAGAGGATTTGTTTACTGCGTATCTTCCATGGGTGTAACCGGACAGGAAGCAACCTTCCATAAGAGTGTAATTGATTATCTTGGCAGTGTAAAAGAAGTATCAAAGATTCCTGTCATGATGGGCTTTGGTATCCGTACTGCAGAGGATGTTGCACCGATGAAGGATATTATCGATGGAGCGATTGTAGGCTCACATTTCATCAGGCTGATGGAAGAAAATGATTATGATTTACAGGCAATTGGAACTTATTGTGGCACATTTAAAAAAGAACTGAATCAGTAAAGGAGAAATTTACGATGAAAGAATATATTGAACTGGTTGCAGAAGGAAAAGATTTAACAGAAGAACAGGCAAAAGCAGCAATGGAAATCTTATTAAGCGGGGAAGCATCCCAGGCACAGATTGGTGCGTTTTTAATGGGACTTCGTATGAAAGGTGAGACCTTAGATGAATTAACCGGGTTTGCAGGAGTGCTCCGGGATAAGGCAGATACTATTTCACCGAAGGTTTCTAATTATGTGGATTTGGTTGGAACCGGTGGAGACTGTACTTATACTTTTAATGTGTCTACCACTTCTGCATTTGTCGTTGCAGCAGCCGGACTCCCGGTGGCAAAGCATGGCAATCGTTCCATTTCTTCAAAGAGCGGAGCCGGTGATGTATTAGAGGCACTGGGCGTAAATATTATGGCAGAGCCTGCAAAAGTAGAAGCCTGCGTGGAGAAAGCCGGAATCGGATTTATGTTTGCACAGCTCTTTAACAAATCCATGAAATATGTAGGTCAGGCAAGAAAGGAAATGGGTGTGCGTACTGTGTTCAATATTTTAGGACCTCTTGCCAATCCTTCCAGAGCAAAAAATATGGTGGTAGGTGTTTATGATGCAGCCCTGACAGAAAAAATTGCTCTTGCCATGAGCAGGCTTGGCGTTGAACGTGCCTTTGTAGTAAGTGGCAAAGACAATATGGATGAAATCACAACAACAACTGAGACCGTAATATCTGAAATCAAGGATGGAAAAGTAAATACATTTACCATAACACCGGAGCAGTTTGGTTTAAAACGTGCTTCCTTAGAAGAACTGCGTGGTGGCGATGGAACAGAAAACGCTGTTATCACAAAGAAAATTCTCTCCGGAGAAGAAAAAGGCGCAAAACGCGACATCGTATTACTGAATGCCGGTGTAACCCTGTATGTTGGTGGAGCAGCATCCACCATTGAAGATGGAATCGTCCTTGCAAAAGAAGCAATCGACAGTGGAAAAGCAGCAGGGAAGTTGACGGAGCTGGTGAAGGTATCAAACGAAGCGTAAAAACAGAAATAAATCTGCACCGTAAAAATGAAATGTTAACCTTTTACAAAATACAGGTTGACAATATAGACCAGAATACCCTATAATACCCTATGGATAAAATCTATAGGGTATTTTTAGGCGATTGTGAAAAGAAATACCAATATTACCAATAAAATATTCAGATATTCAAAGGACTATATTTTATCCGGCACCAGATGTCAGCAATTCTTAGCGGCATGTTTTCCTTGAATGCAGACTGTCTTTCCGTTGCTTTGACTTAGATAGCGGCACTGTCCGTTGAATACGGATGCAGCCGAACGTCTGCAAGGGGCACTAAGAATTTCGGAACATATATGGATTCGTCTGGCAACCGGCGCATATTCACATCCATGTTCAGATGCGCCTCGCTGGCACATCCCTGTGCCAGCGTTGCCGGGTGGCAGACGAAATTCCAAGTGCCCCTAACAGTCATTCTAATGCATCCGTACCTTCAACGGACAGCGCCGCTATCTTGTCAAACATTGGAAAGACTGTTTTCATAGCAAAAAGGAAAACATGCTGTTTAGAATTGCAGCATCTGGTGGCTTAAAAGATAGTCTTTTGAATAGCTGAAATTTTAGTGAATGATAGGGTATTTCCTTTCATAATCGCCTGAAAAAACACAATGATAGGAGCATTATTATGGAAAAAAGAAAAATAACAACACAGCAGATGGCACTGGTTGCTATCATGACAGCAATTACCTGTATCCTGGCACCATTTTCATTGCCGATTGGTCCGGTGCCGATTTCACTTACCAATCTGGTTATCTATTTCTCACTGTACCTGCTGGGATGGAAGCTTGGAACTTTAAGCTACGTCATTTACCTCCTGATTGGACTGGTTGGTGTACCGGTATTTTCGGGATTTTCCGCAGGACCGGCGAAACTTTTTGGCCCAACCGGTGGATATTTAATCGGATTTATCCCAATGGCAATCATTGCCGGTATTGTAATTGATAAATATACTGAGAAATGGCTCTTATGTCTGCTGGCAATGATTGTTGGAACGATTGTCTGCTATGCGTTAGGAACAGCATGGCTTGCTTATGAAGCAAAGATGGACATGATGGCAGCATTATGGGCTGGTGTAATTCCTTTTATTCCTGGTGACCTGGTAAAAATGGCACTGGCAATTTTAATTGCACCAAAAATCAGAGCTCAGGTATGCAGGGCAAGATAATTTTTCATAGTTTTTAGAGCAGTTTTTTCCAGACGGCTGACCTGAGCCTGGGAAATATGAATCTCATCAGCAATCTCCATCTGGGTTTTGCCTTCAAAGAACCGCAGCTTAACGATATGATTTTCTCTGTCGTTGAGCCGGTTCATTGCATCGGAGAGGGCAAGCCCTTCCACCCAGTTATCTTCTTTATTCTTTTTATCACTAATCTGATCCATCACATAGAGTGTATCACCACCATCCGTATAGACGGGGTCATAAAGACTGACCGGACTTTGAATGGCATCTAGGGCATAGACAATTTCTTCTTTGGTAAGCCCGGCTTCTTCTGCAATTTCCTGTAAAGTAGGCTCCTGCATGGAATTTTTCATCAGGATTTCTTTGGCATGAATGGCTTTATAGGCAGTATCCCGCAGGGAACGGCTGACACGGATGCTGTTATTATCCCGCAGATAACGGCGGATTTCGCCAATAATCATAGGGACGGCATAGGTGGAAAATTTTACTCCAAGTGTATCATCAAAATTGTCAATGGATTTAATCAGTCCGATGCATCCAATCTGAAAGAGGTCATCTATATTTTCCTGATTTCCGGAAAAACGTTTAATCACACTTAAGACCAGACGAAGATTTCCTTTGATATATGTTTCTCTTGCAGTCATATCCCCCTGTTTGATTCTGGCAAATAGAGCAGCCTTTTCTTCTTCCTTTAGGATTGGAAGCTTTGCGGTATTTACGCCGCAGATTTCAACTTTGTAGACGGACATGATGCGTACCTCCGGGTTAAAATGTTTTTGCAGCCATTGGCTGATACAGAAAGGATGTCCTTATTTACATAAAAATATGCCAGAAACAATAAAAATTTAATAATTTTTCATCTTGAAAAACGAATGGGTGAAAGCTATGATATACATAAAGAGAAAAAATGGAAGTGGAATAATATGCAGGATGCAATAGATAAGAGAGATGAAAGAGATCGAATTGCTCATAGTATTGTGAAACGCTGGAATGTTCATTACATGTCAGAAGAAGAGATTTTAGCAGCACGCAGGAAACAGCAGGATGAACAGCGGGCACAGGAGATTCTTGATCGTCTTGCAAGAGTGGCTGCAGAGGAAGAAGAAAAAAAGCAGCGTGAGATTGATGCGGCAGTAAGGCGGCAGATTGAGGAAGAAAGAGCACGTTTACAGAAAAAAGAAGCAGCTGAAATGATTTCAGATGATAAGTTATCTGCTATTTTAGGAGAAAAGAGTCCTGAACGAAAAGAAACACCGCAGGCAGCGGAAGTGTCACAGGAGGTGGAAACACCGCAGGCAGCGGAGAAACAGACAGACAGTGGAGAACAAGTGTCTGAGGTTATAGAAGCGGCCGGTGAAACAGTGCAGGAATAAGCCGGGTTCTAATGGACAATATTTCATTCATATACTGTAATAAGAAGTGAAACTGGAGCATAAGTATGGATGATGCATTGCTGTTACAGAAGTATCATGGATTAGGAAATGATTATCTTGTACTTGACCCGAATAAAAATAAGATACATTTGTTGGAACGTCATATTGTAAAGCTGTGCAGAAGAAATATCGGCGCAGGAGCTGATGGCATTTTATATGGACCGATATGGCAGGAAGAGAAGCTTTATGTAAAGATATTTAACCCGGATGGAAGTGAAGCAGAACGCAGCGGAAATGGTGTGCGGATTTTTGCAAAATATTTATTAGATGCCGGATATATCAGACACAGACCGTTTAGCCTTTATACCAAGGCGGGCGAAGTAAGGATTGATTTTTTAAATGAAGATGGAAGTCTTATGAAAGTAAATATGGGAATACCACAATTTACCGGAGGGGTACTTGCTTATGTAGGTACGCCTCCGGAAATTATAAACAGGCCTCTGGTTTTTCATGACCATCCTTACCGGGCAACCTGTGTTTCCATGGGAAATCCGAACTGCGTGATTCATTTAGATGAAATCAGTAAAGAAAAGGCAATGGAATTAGGACCTTATGTGGAAAATGCATCTTATTTTCCAAACCGGATTAATATGCAGCTTTGTAAAGTAATGGATAGAGGTCATATCCGGGTGGAAATCTATGAGCGGGGAGCCGGATATACCTTAGCTTCCGGAACCGGAGCCTGTGCAGCAGCGGCAGCATCCCATAAGCTGGGACTGGTGGATGACAGAATTGAAGTCACGATGCCGGGTGGGCAGTTACTGATAGAAATCGGAGAGGATGGCAGCGTGTTCCTTACCGGAGAGGTGCAGAAAATCGGAACAATTCTGATGGCAGAACACTTTCTGGCGTAGTTGACAACTGCTTGCCTTTGAGTATAAAATGGAAAAATAGAATGCTCAGAAAGGAACATGAGAAAGAATGAGAAAGATACTGGATTTAATAACAGATGAGATGGTGAAAGCATTTGAAGCAGCCGGACTTGATGCAAAATATGCAAAAGTAACTGTTTCAAACAGACCGGACTTATGTGAATATCAGTGCAACGGCGCTATGGCTGCTGCAAAAGAATATAAGAAAGCACCGATTATGATTGCGGAGGAAGTAGTAGCACAGCTTAAGGATAACGCAATGTTTGAATCCGTAGAAGCAGTAAAACCTGGCTTTCTTAACTTAAAGCTGAATAATGAATTTGTGGCTTCCTATATCAGTAAGATGCAGGAGGATACAGAGCGTTTAGGCTGTGATAAGGTGGAACATCCAAAGACCATCATGATTGACTATGGCGGACCAAACGTTGCAAAACCACTTCATGTAGGACATTTACGTTCCGCTATTATCGGTGAAAGCATCAAACGTATTGGTAAATTCATGGGACACAATATGATTGGTGATGTGCATCTGGGAGACTGGGGTCTTCAGATGGGACTGATTATTACTGAGTTAAAGCTCCGTAAACCGGAACTTTGCTATTTTGATGAAAATTATGAGGGAGAATATCCGGTTGAGCCTCCATTTACCATTTCCGAGCTGGAAGAAATTTATCCGACAGCCAGCGGAAAATCCAAAGAGGATGCAGCTTATAAAGAAGCTGCCATGCAGGCAACCTATGAACTGCAGCATGGAAGAAGAGGCTATCAGGCATTACTTTCCCATATTTTAAATGTATCTGTAACGGATTTAAAGAAGAATTATGCTAATTTAAATGTATCTTTTGAATTATGGAAGGGTGAGTCTGACGCACAGCCATATATCCCGGACATGGTACAGAAGATGAAGGATGACGGTTATGCATATATCAGTGATGGTGCACTGGTAGTAGATGTCAAAGAAGAGACTGATACGAAAGAGATCCCGCCATGTATGATTTTAAAATCCGATGGGGCCTCTCTTTATAACACAACAGACCTTGCGACGATTGTATGGCGTATGAAAGACTATCATCCGGATAAAATTATCTATGTAGTGGATAAACGTCAGGAGCTGTATTTTACACAGGTGTTCCGTTGTGCCAGAAAGACACATCTTGTGGATGATGATACAGAGCTTCAGTTTTTAGGTTTTGGTACCATGAATGGAAAAGACGGAAAACCATTTAAGACCAGAGAGGGTGGTGTCATGCGGTTAGAGACACTGCTTTCCAGCATCAATGATGAGATGTACCGCAAGATTACAGAGAACCGTACGGTAGAAGAAGCGGAAGCAAAGGCAACCGCAAAAGTAGTTGCACTTTCTGCAGTAAAATACGGAGACCTTTCCAATCAGGCTTCCAAGGATTATATTTTTGATATCGACCGTTTTACTTCATTTGAAGGAAATACAGGCCCATATATTCTTTATACGATTGTCCGGATCAAATCCATTTTGAACAAATATAAAGAAGCAGGAAAAGAAGCAGGAACAGCAGCAATTCTTCCGGCACATTCCGAAAGCGAGAAGGCATTGATGTTAGAGCTGACCCGTTTCAATGCCATGATGGAAAATGCCTACGAAGAGACAGCACCACATAAGGTATGTTCTTATATCTATGACCTGGCAAATGCATTGAATCATTTTTATCATGAGACAAAGATTATGGCAGAAGAAGACGAGGCAGTGCAGGCTTCCTATGTTCGTTTATTAACACTGACCAGGCGGACATTAGAGGTTTGTATCGATGTATTAGGTTTCTCTGCACCAGACAGAATGTAAAGGAAAATATATGATTGACAATAGAATGGGTGCCATCTTTGATTTAGATGGCACTCTTTTAGACTCCATGGGAGTATGGCGGAAAATTGATGAGGATTTTCTTGGAAAAAGAGGATTTATAGTGCCGGATGATTATCTGGTAGCAATTACTTCAAAGAACTTTGATGCGGCAGCAGAATATACCAAAGAGCGTTTTAATCTGCCGGAGTCCGAAGAAGAGATTATCAAAGAATGGTTTGATATGGCAATTGAAGCTTATACCAATGAAGTAAAGTTGAAAGCCGGTGTTATAGATTATCTGAAGCAATTAAAGGCAGAAGGAATTAAGATTGCAGCAGCAACTTCTTCCGATGAGAGGCTGTTTCGTCCCTGTCTTACCCATTGCGGCATCATGGAATATTTTGATGCATTTACAGTGACGCAGGAAGTGAAGCGGGGAAAGGGATTCCCGGATGTGTACCAGCTTGCTGCAGAAAAGCTTTCTTTGAAACCAAAGCAGTGTGTGGTATATGAAGATATTTTAAAAGGTGTGGAAGGTGCAAAGATGGATGATTTCTATGTGGTAGGTGTGGAAGATATCCATTCCTCCTATGAGAAAAATGAAATCATGCAGCTATCTGACCGCTATATCCTAAGCTTTGAAGAATTATTAGATTAATTCCGTCACACAAAAAACACAGTTTGACCGCATTTTTATCACAAAATCATCGTCTTTTTAACACAACTTTCTCATAAACTTTCTGAGGTAAGATGTTATAAGGAGGAAGAGATGTGATAGAGATTAGTCATTTGACGAAAAAATACGGGACGCATGTAGCGGTAGATGATTTGAATCTTACTATTGAGCCGGGAAGAATTTATGGCTTCTTAGGACCGAATGGCGCAGGCAAATCAACTACAATGAACATGATTACCGGATATCTGGGGGTAACAGAGGGAACTATTAAAATCAATGGATTTGATATTTTGGCACAGCCGGAGGAAGCAAAGAAATGTATTGGCTATTTGCCAGAGCTGCCACCTTTATACATGGATATGACGGTAGAAGAATATCTTTTGTTTGCAGCAGAACTTAAGAAGATTCCAAAGGAGAACCGGAAACCATATGTAGAAGATGCCATGGCAACCACAAAGATTACTGATATGAAAGGCAGACTGATTAAAAATCTGTCCAAAGGATACCGGCAGAGAGTCGGACTGGCACAGGCAATTTTAGGTTATCCGGAAGTTATTATCTTAGATGAGCCTACAGTAGGCTTAGACCCGAAACAGATTATTGAAATCCGTGATTTGATTCAGAGTCTTGGCAAGAAGCATACTGTAATTTTAAGTTCCCATATCCTTTCGGAAGTCCGGGCAGTATGTGATTACATATTTATTATTTCCCATGGAAAATTAGTTGCATCGGAAGAAACAGAAGAACTGGTAGAGCGGATGTCCGGTGGACAGGTAATCGAGCTTAAATTAAAAGCTGAAGAAGAAAAAGTAAAAGAAGTTTTTGCAGATGCAGAACATATTACTGCAGTAGAGACGAAAGAACTGCCGGAGGATGGAGTTACTGAGGTGACTGTAACGGCAGAAAAAAATAAAGATGTCAGAGAAGAGATTTTTCATATTTGCGCAGAAAGTGATATGCCGATTTTGGAAATGATAAATGGTGGTAAATCACTGGAAGATATCTTTCTTGAACTTACTTCAAAGGAGGAAGAATAATGCGTGCAATATGGAAAAGAGAATTAAAATCTTATTTTCAGACGGTGACAGGATGGCTTTTTATTGCAGCAACACTGGCACTGTTTGGCCTTTATTTTTATGTATACAATATGTATTATGGTTCGACAGATATCAGCAGTACTTTATCAGCAGTAACGTTTCTGTTTCTGGTTACTGTGCCGATTCTTACGATGCGTACCCTGGCAGAGGAGCGGAAGAATAAGACAGACCAGCTGATTTTAACTTCGCCGGTATCAGTAGAAAAAGTGGTTCTGGCAAAATATCTCGCCACCGGAACCGTATTTACCATCAGTGTAGCGGTTATGTGTCTGGCACCGTTAATTATGTCAGCATATGGAAGTGTTGCTTTTGCAAAGAGCTATGTGGGAGTACTGGGTTTCTGGTTATATGGTATGACCTGTATTGCCATTGGAACCTTTGTATCTTCACTGACAGAAAGTATTGTAATTTCTGCAGTATTAACCTTTGTATTTCTCTTTGTGGGATATCTGATGACCGGAATTACCAATCTGATTTCACAGAATGGAAATATGATTACAAAGATTTTAGGCTGTTATGATTTGACAAAACACATGGATATGCTGATGCAGGGAATTCTTGATGTATCAGGCATCGTATATTATATTTCCATGATTATCCTGTTTTTGTTCCTGACGGTACAGTCCATACAGAAGCGTCGCTGGAGTATGAGCAGTAAGAAATTAAAGCTTGGCGTATTCAGTTCTGCCATGGTTGTGATCGGAATCGTGGTTACAGTTGCAGTAAACCTTGTAGTA
Organism: Roseburia sp. AF02-12; assembly: GCF_003461765.1. NCBI lineage: Bacteria > Bacillati > Bacillota > Clostridia > Lachnospirales > Lachnospiraceae > Roseburia > Roseburia sp. AF02-12. The sequence goes on from NZ_QTXS01000001.1 coordinate 495,829, forward strand.
AATGCATTGCCATCTTCCATTACGTCTATTGATTTGACAGCACAGAAGATGTATTCCATTTCTGATGATACAAAAGAGATTCTTCATAATCTGGATGAGGATGTCACAATTTATGTTCTGGAAGCGGAAGGAAATATGGATGATACTCTTGCAACGACATTAAAGCGTTATGAAGGCGAATCTTCCCATATTTCGGTAGAATATAAAGACCCCTCCGTTTATCCGAATTTTTACCGGGATTATACGGATGATACATCTATCACCAGAAAGAGTCTGATTGTAGAAAGCAGTAAACGTTCCAAAGTAATTAATTACAGTAATATTTATGAAACCAGTATAGATTACAGTACCTATAGCAGCCAGACTACAGGCTATGATGGAGAGGGACAGCTTACCAGTGCCATTTCCTATGTCACATCCGATGAAATGCCGGTTATGTACGAACTGCAGGGACATGGTGAGACAGCATTGAACGGTAATTTTAAAGATGCTGTTGAGAAAGCAAATGTCACTTTAAACAGCCTCAACCTGATGCAGGCAGACAGCATTCCGGAAGATGCACAGGCACTTATTATCAATGGACCGACCTCTGATTTTTCATCCGATGATGCGTCAAAAGTAATTGATTATATCAATAAAGGTGGAAAACTTTTTGTAACGCTATCTTATACAGATGCTGATATGAGTAATTTTTATTCGGTTTTAAATGAGTTTGGCATTACTGCAGTAGATGGAATGGTGATGGAGAGCAATACCGGTTCTTATTATCAGGCACCATATTATCTTTTGCCAAATGTAGAAAGCGGTGCACTGACTTCCGGTGTGGATGGCTATGTATTTACACCGTATGCAGTAGGTCTTACCTATAATACCGATACCGAAAATGTAACCTATACACCTTTACTTACCACTTCGGATGCAGCGTACAGTAAGACAGATGCTACAAGTTCCTTAGAGCAGACGGAGGATGATATTGCAGGACCGTTTACGGTAGGATTAAAGGCGGAAAAAACCATGGATGATACAAGCGCAGATATTCTTGTATATTCTTCCATGAGTATGTTTACGGATGATGCAGACAGTATGGTATCCGGAAATAATTTATCCGTATTTTCAAAATCCATTGCAAGCTATATTCCGGAAGACAGCGGTTCAGCAGTTGTGATTCCGGTCAAAGAATATGACAGCAGTACCCTGACCGTACCGGCTTCGGTTGTCATTGCATCAGCTGTAATCGGCATTGCAGTAATTCCGTTATTGCTTCTTGCAATCGGTATCGTAATCTGGATGAGAAGGAGAAAGAAGTAATGAAGAAACAGAAAAAACAGTTGATTGCTTTATGCATCCTGCTTCTTATCTGCATTGTGGCATGGGTTGGCCTGACGAAGTGGAATAAGAGCCAGGAACAGAAAAAACAGGAAGAGGAAGAAGCTTCAAAAGTAACGGTGACAGATGTTAACACAGAAGATGTAAATGCATTTTCTTATCAATATAATAATGAGACACTGTCTTTTGTAAAAGAAGATGATACATGGTATTATGAGGCAGATAAAAGCATTTCTTTAGACCAGGATACTATGGAAACATTGATTGCCACCACAGCACAACTTACGGCAGAGCAGGAAATCAAGGATTATGAGGACTTATCAGAGTATGGACTTGAAACGCCGTCAAATACCATTACACTGACGACAGGGGATGGAACAACAACACTTCTGATCGGAAATAAAAATGACATGCTGAGCCAGTATTATGTAAAGACGGATCAGTCTGACAGTATTTATCTGGCAGGAAGTGCAGTATATACCACTTATCAGAAAGGAATCGCAGATTTGACTGCAGCAGAAAGCACAACCGAAATTGCGGAATAAAAGGATTGACAAGTAAAATATCCGTTGGTAAAATATATGAGAAAGTGTGGAAGAGAAATAGTAATCATTGGAAGCCTTCAGAGAGAAAACGGCAGGTGAGAGTTTTTGACGGAAGATGATGAACCAGTCTTGGAGCTGCATATCCAAGCAGAAGTGAAGGTATGTCGGGTTCTCCCGTTACAGAGAGAAGGCATAAGAAGATGTGCCGGAGTGCAGGAGCAGTCCTGAATTTAGGTGGTACCACGGATGAAACATTCGCCCTAAGCTAAATCATAGCTTAGGGCTTTTATATTGCTTTAAGCAGATGAGTTGCAAGAATAGAAAAAGGAGATAAGAAAATGAAACTGGAAAAATTAGTTGGTGACCGGTTTAAAGAGAGACCGGCAGATTGTGTGATTGACAGTCATGCACTTATGGTAAAAGGTGGATACATCAAATATGTGGCAAATGGTATCTATTCTTCATTCCTGCCATTAAAGAGAATTACACGTAAGATTGAGCAGATTCTTCGTGAAGAGATGGACAAGGTAGACGGACAGGAAGTACAGTTCCCGGTTGTTATGCCTGCATCTATCTGGGAAGAATCCGGAAGATATGAAAGCATCGGAGACGAGCTGCTTCGTTTTACAGACAGAAACGGTGCCAGGATGGTACTTGGCATGACCCACGAAGAAGCAGCCGTACAGCTGGTTCGTGAGTATGCACAGAGCTATACCAAATATCCTTTTATGATTTATCAGATTCAGACCAAATTCCGTGATGAAGCAAGACCTCGTGCCGGATTAATCCGTGTAAGAGAGTTTACCATGAAGGATGCATATTCCTTCCATACCAGCCAGGAAGATTTGGAGCAGTATTATCAGAGAGTACACAAGGCATATGAGCGTATTTTTGAAAGAGCCGGTATTCCGGAAGTGGTATCCGTTGCATCTGATTCCGGTATGATGGGCGGAAGCCTTTCCCATGAGTTCATGCTTCTTACTCCGATTGGAGAAGATTCCATTGTACTTTGTGATGATTGTGGATACAAAGCAAATATGGAAGCTGCAGAAAATATTTCTGATATTCCAAGAGCCGCAGAATCAGCAGAACTGGAAAAGGTTCATACACCAAATATCCATACTATTGAAGATATCTGTGAATTCTTTGGCGATAAGACAAACAACTCCTGTAAAGCAGTTGTTTATCAGAAAAATTCAGATGACAGCTATGTGGTTGTATTTATCCGTGGCGATCTGGAAATCAATGAGACCAAGCTTGTTAATTATCTTGGTGATCAGATTCATGCTGCTGTTATTACAGAAGAATGCGGATTAAATGCAGGCTATATCGGACCGGTTGGCTTACATATCAATGCACCTCATGTGGTTTTATATGATAAGTCTCTGGAAGGAAGAAATAACTTATCCTGCGGAGCAAATGAAGAGGAATACCACTTCAAAGGACTTGATATGGAGCGTGATGTAAAAGACGCAGAATATCATGATTTTGCTAAGGTATACGAAGGTGGAATCTGCCCGAAATGTGGTAAGAAGACCGTCCGTATTTCTAAAGGTATTGAAGTGGGAAATATCTTCCAGCTCGGAACCAAATATACCAAGTCCATGAAGATGACTTATGTAGATAAAGATGGTGAGAGACAGACTCCAATCATGGGCTGCTATGGAATCGGTGTCGGAAGACTTGCTGCTGCTGTATGTGAAGCCCATCATGATGAGTATGGTCCAATCTGGCCAAAAGAAATTGCTCCATGGCAGGTCCACCTTTGTGCAGTAAGACCGGATAATGAAGAAGTAAAGGCTTTTGCTGATGATTTATATGAGAAAATGCAGAATGCCGGTATTGAAGTTATCTATGATGACCGTACCGTAAGTGCCGGTGTTATGTTTGCCGATGCAGACCTTCTTGGAATTCCACTTCGTGTTATCGTAAGTCCTAGAAATATGAAGCAGGGAATCGTAGAAGTGACATCCCGTGATAAGACCTTAAAGGAACAGGTTCCGGTAGAAAACGTATTTGAAGAAATTCAGAAGTACTTATAAGAAGAGATTAAAAATAGCATATTGTGAATGATATGAGAAGAACTCCTGCCGGTTGGAAAACAATCAGCAGAAGTTCTTTTTGTGCGAATAGCGAGAAAAATCGCATGCCTGCATGCAGATTTGGCAAGCACCGCGATAACTCGAGAAACTCGCAAAGCGTGTTTCTCGTAGTTAGTGCGTCTGTTTATTAATATAGCTTGTCTTAAATTTTGAATACATAATCTTCTGGCTGCGGTACAGTCCGTAATAGCCGGAGAGCATATAACTGAATGCAATCGCAAGAAGCAGGAACGGCATTGCAGCAAAGCCGAACATTTCAAAGCTGATCAGCAAAGAAGTAATCGGGCTGTTGGTGACACCACAGAAAATGGCGGCCATACCGATGGCGGCACATAAGGTTGGGGAGAAACCGGTCAACGTTCCAAAGAGACAGCCGAAGCTTGCACCGATAAAGAAAGTAGGAACAATTTCGCCACCTTTGAAGCCGGCACCAAGAGTCAGGGCAGTAAAAATAATTTTTAAAAGAAAAGCTTCCGGTGCCACTGTGCCGTCAAAGCATTTGGAAATAATATTAACGCCGGTTCCGTTGTAATCCTGATTACCTGCCAGAAGGGTGAGGAGAATAATGATGCAGCCACCTGCCGCAGCACGAAGGTAAGGATTTTTGATAAATTTACGGTAAATGGTTTCACTGTAATGTAAGGAAATACAGAACAGGATACTGACCAATGCACATAAAACGGCAAGAATCGTTACGGTAACTGCAGAAGAAATTCCGAATTCCGGAATGTCTGAAATAGCAAAGGACGGCGGCGCAATCTGAAAGTGTAATGCCAGACCATGTGCTACTAAAGCAGAGATAACGCATGGCACTAATGCAGAATAGTGCATGATGCCGACACTGACTACTTCCAGCGGAAAAATAGCGGCAGCCATCGGTGTTCCGAATAAGGCGGAAAAAGCAGCACTCATGCCGCACATAATCATAATATGTTTATCTTTTTCATCAAAACGGAAAAGTCTTCCGAGAGAATTTCCGATGCTTCCGCCAAGCTGAAGTGCTGCACCTTCCCGGCCGGCAGAACCACCAAAGAGGTGTGTGATTAAGGTGGAGATAAAAATAAGCGGAGCCATACGCAGTGGAATTTCATCCCCAGAGTGGATGGCGGAAAGCACCAGGTTGGTTCCAGTATCCTTTTCATCATGGAGAAGATGATAGAGCAGTACAATCACGATTCCACCCAGCGGAAGAAAGAAGATGAGCCATGGATAAGCAGTTCTTGTATCGGTGACCCATGTCATGCCAAAGTAAAAGGCAATTCCCACCATACCGATGAGAAGACCGGACAGAATAGAAAAAATAATCCATTTTATGGCGGTACGCAGACGACGCAGATTATGTTTGATTTTATGTATCACAAGTTCTTTGGTAACTGGTTCGTTCATGATGTAGTAACTCCTTTTTTATATAAAGTAAATATTATAAGCAGAAATTGTTTGTATTTTTTGAAAAATATATATTCTATAAGAAATAGTAGCATTCTGGAAATAAATTTACAAGATGAATGAAGAGATAAATGAAGAAAATTTTATTTGCAAAAAATAACCGGGGTGACTATAATAAGTGAAGGCTTTCTATAAAATCTGGAAATTACAGGCAATGGAGGAAGAAAGATGGAATCAGAAATCAGGATACGCCGGCAGATGATAGAGATTGGAAAAAGAATTTATCAGAGCGGAATGGTAGCTGCCAATGATGGTAATCTTTCTGTGCGTATATCAGAGAATGAAATTTTGTGTACGCCAACCGGAATATCCAAAGGATATATGACGGAAGAATGTTTATGTAAGATAAATCTGCAGGGAGAAGTCTTATCCTGTCAGGATGGGTTCCGCCCGTCTTCTGAAATGAAGATGCATTTGAAAGTATATGAAAAACGTCCGGATGTAAGAGCAGTTGTACATGCGCATCCGCCATATGCCACAACCTTTGCGATTGGCGGTCAGGCATTAAATCGTGCAATCATATCAGAATCCATTGTAAGTCTTGGCTGTGTGCCGGTAGCAGAATATGGGCTGCCGTCTACGCAGGAAATACCGGATGCCATTGCACCATATCTTGACTATTTTGATGCGTTGCTCTTAGCGCATCATGGGGCACTGACTTATGGAAAGGACCTGACGGAAGCTTATTACCGGATGGAGTCGGTAGAATTATATGCAAGACTTCTTTACCAGAGTAAAATGATGGAAATGGACCGGGAGCTGGATGCAGATACGGTACACAAATTGTGTCTGATGCGGGAAAAGGCAGGAATGAAGAATCCGGAAACAGTCTGTGGCAGTAAGAAATTATTATTTGAAAGCTGCCGTGAGTGTATCCGCAGGAAAAATCTTTTGCCAGATGGATAGAAAAGAAAACGTTTGGCAGAAGGCAGCATTTTATAAGCAAGAAAAAGTTATTACAGAGAATAGCGGGAAACAGAAAAAGGAGATTAGAAGATGACAATAGAAGAAAGAGTAAAATTAGCAGAAGAAAAACATCACAGTGGTTATAACTGTGCGCAGGCAGTATTATGCAGTTACAGTGATAAGCTTGGAATTGACGAGGAAACTTTATTCCGTCTGTCCGAAGGATTCGGCGCAGGAATGGCAGATATGCAGGGAACCTGTGGAGCAGTAACCGGCATGTATATGATTGCAGGAGCACTGGGAAGCTCGGGAGCAATTGAAAAGGGCATGACCAAAGGCAGAACATATCAGACAGTAAAGGGACTGACAGCAGCATTTGATGAAAAAAACGGCTCTCATATCTGTAAAGAATTGAAAGGAATTGAAACCGGAAAGGTTTTGCGGAGCTGCGATGGCTGTATTGAAGATGCAGTCCGTATTGCAGAGCGCTTGTTTTCATAGAAAAAACACAATTTAATGGTAAAAGTGCACAAAAATGGAATGCCAAAATTATATAAGTGTACAAAATGTTGAAAACCCCATTGCTATTTTTGAGTAATGGGGTTATATTATATACATCCACTGAAAACGTTACCGAGAACGTAACCAACCAGTTTTCAGACAAGTCGGTATACAGATTGGGGAAGAGGTTTTCAGGAAGGACAGCATATTATATTTTAGGAGGATGTACTATGAAAAGAAAATTAGTATCTCTTATGTTAGTTGTATCTATGACAGCAGCTATGGTTGCTGGATGTGGAAGCGACGACAAGAAAACAGCTGACAATAATGCAGCAGGAACAGAGAAGACAGATGACAGCAAAGAAGCAGCAAGTGGTTCTGTTTACTACTTGAACTTCAAACCAGAACAGGATCAGCAGTGGCAGGATCTTGCAAAAGCTTACACAGATGAGACTGGTGTTCCAGTTGAAGTTGTTACAGCAGCATCTGGTACATATGAAGAGACTTTAAAGTCTGAGATGGCTAAATCTGATGCACCTACACTTTTCCAGGTAAACGGACCGGTTGGTCTTGCAACATGGAAAGATTACTGTGCAGACTTATCAGGAACAGATGTTTATTCACATGTTAAGAGTGATGACTTTGTACTGAAAGATGGAGATGAAGTAAAAGGTATTGCATATGTACTTGAGACTTATGGTCTTATTTACAACAAAACAGTATTAAACGCATATTGCGGAATGGACGGAGCTAAAGTTACTTCTATCGATGAAATCAACAGCTTTGCAAAATTAAAAGAAGTAGCAGATGATATTCAGTCAAGACTTGCAGAAGTAAGTGAAGCAGCTGGTCCTGAATATGACCTTAAGGGTGCATTTACTTCAGCTGGTATGGATTCATCTTCTGACTGGAGATTCAAAACCCATTTAGCAAACCTTCCAATCTACTATGAATACAAAGCAGATGGAATCGGATCTACAGATGCTATCAAAGGAACTTACCTTGATAACTACAAACAGATCTGGGATTTATACACAACAGATTCTACTTGCGAAGGCTCTATGTTAGCAAGCAAGACTGGTGATGATGCAACAGCTGAATTTGGCTTAGGCGAAGCTGTATTCTATCAGAATGGTACATGGGCATACAATGATATTATCAATGCTGGTGTATTAACAGATGATGACCTTGGAATGATGCCTATCTACATCGGAGCTGATGGAGAAGAGAATCAGGGACTTTGTACAGGATCTGAGAACTACTGGTGTATTAATGCTAATGCTTCTGAAGAAAACATCAAAGCAACAGAAGATTTCTTGAGCTGGGTTATTACAAGTGACACAGGACGTGACGTTGTTGCTAACCAGATGGGCTTCACAACACCATTTGATACATTTGATGATGGATATCAGGCAAGCAATGCATTCATGGATGCAGCTAACCAGTACATTGCAGATGGTAAGACTTCTGTAGCTTGGTGCTTTACAACAATGCCTTCTGAGGCTTGGAAAGATGGCGTAGGTTCTGCATTAACAGCTTATGCTGCTGGAACAGGTTCCTGGGATGATGTTGTAACTGCATTCGTTGATGGCTGGGCTTCTGAGTACGCAGCAGCAAACGAGTAAGACTTATCACATATAATCAGAACAATATGTGAAAAAAGGGCGGGCGGATATCGCCTGCCCTTTATAAAGGGAAAGGAAAAATATTATGAACAAATCAATTAAAAAATATTTTCCTCTTTTTGCACTTCCAACGTTAGTTGCATTTACAATTGGTTTTATAATTCCTTTTGCTATGGGTATCTATCTTTCTTTTTGTAAATTCACAACTGTTACGGATGCAAAGTTTGTAGGACTATCTAACTATACCAAAATCTTTGGAGATGAGACATTTGTTCACTCATTATGGTATACAGCACTCTTTACAATTGTTTCTGTGCTTGCCATTAACTTTTTTGCATTCGTAATTGCGATGCTTTTAACAAAGGGTATTAGAGGAACAAATGCGTTCCGTACCATTTTCTTCATGCCGAACCTGATTGGTGGTATTGTATTAGGATATATCTGGCAGTTGATTTTCAATGGTATTCTCGCAAATTACAGCAGAACATTGGTATATAATGAAAAATATGGTTTCTGGGGTATGATTATCCTGATGTGCTGGCAGCAGATAGGTTATATGATGATTATCTATATCGCAGGTATCCAGAATATTCCTGGAGATTTGATTGAAGCTGCAGAAATCGACGGGGCAACTTCCTGGCAGGTACTTAAAAATGTAACCTTACCGATGGTAATGCCATCTATTACCGTATGTACATTTTTAACACTGACCAACGGATTTAAATTATTCGACCAGAACTTAGCATTGACAGCAGGTGAACCTGCAAAGAGATCACAGCTTTTAGCATTGAACATCTATGATACTTTCTATGGTAGAAACGGATGGGAAGGCGTTGGTCAGGCAAAAGCAGTTGTATTCTTTATTCTGGTAGCAATAATTGCACTTGGACAGAACTATCTGACCAGACGTAAGGAGGTGCAGCAGTAATGAGTAATGTAAGAAAAGCAAAACATGGCTGGATTTTTACCATTATATTTACTATTTTAAGTGTACTGTGGGTACTTCCAATTGTAATCGTATTTATGAACTCCTTTAAATTAAAGGCATATATTAACCGATTCCCGTTCCAGTTAGGACCGTTTAAAATGACTGACGGATGGGACAGATTTGTTGCCGGAGTACAGAAGGCATTTGTTGGATTAACCAACTATGCAGAAGGTATCCGCAAGATTAACTTCTTTAATGCGTTTGGAACATCATTATTTATCACAGTATGTTCTGTTGCAGTAATTATTCTCTGCACATCTATGTGTGCATGGTATATCATCCGCGTGAATGATAAGTTTTCAAAAGGTTTATATTGCCTTTGCCTGTTTTCCATGATTGTACCTTTCCAGATGGTAATGTTTACATTATCCAAGCTGTCCAATATGTTACATCTTGGAAATCCGGTTGGAATCATTTTAGTATATCTTGGATTTGGAGCAGGACTTGCGGTATTCATGTTTACCGGCTTTGTAAAGAGTATCCCGCTTGAAATCGAAGAAGCAGCAATGATTGATGGATGCAGCCCGATTCAGACATATTTCCAGGTTGTATTCCCGATTTTAAAGCCTACGGCAATTACAGTTGCAATTCTTCAGGTAATGTGGATTTGGAATGACTACCTTCTTCCATATCTGGTACTCGATATCAGAAAATGGAAAACGATTCCGATTGCAATTCAGTATTTGAAAGGTGGATATGGCTCTATCGACTGGGGTGCAATGATGGCTATGCTGGTACTGGCAATTCTTCCAATTATCATTTTCTATGGAATCTGCCAGAAATATATTATCGAAGGCGTTGTTGCAGGAGCTGTAAAAGGTTAAGCATTTATATAATAAGTATTTCGCTATAGATATAGTGTAAAGGCAGGACAAAACATGACAATAAAAGATATTGCAAAAGAATCCGGATATTCAGTAAGTACTGTGTCGAGGGTTCTGAATAACAGGGATGATGTGAGTCCGGAAGCAGAAAAGAAGATTCGGCGGATTGTTGCAGAACACAATTTTGTTCCAAATGGAAATGCCAAACATTTGAAACAGATTGCCTCTAAAACCATCTGCGTACTGGTAAAAGGTACGTCAAATATGGTTTTTTCAGGGATAGCAGAAGAAATTCAGACGATTGTAAATAAGACCAGTTATACATTGAATATGATATATCTGGATGAAGAAGAAAATGAAGTAGAACAGGCAATTATTCAGTGTCGTGAAAGAAAACCTCTGGGGATTTTATTCCTCGGAGGTAATCCTGCATTTTTCAGGGAAAAGTTTCATGAAGTAAAAGTTCCATCGGTATTAGTGTCTACAGCAGGAAAAGATCTTGGCTTTCCGAACCTGTCCAGTGTAGCAACAGATGATGTGGAAGCAGCGAAATGTGCCATGAATTATCTGGTGAATCAGGGGCATGTTCATATTGGGGTAATTGGAGGAAATTTAAGTTCCTCTTATGTCAGTGAACAGCGTTATATCGGGTGCGAGAAATGCTTTGGTGAAAAGGGAAGAATATTTGATTACGATAAATATTTTGTGAAAGCAAGATTTGACTTTGGAAGTGCATATCGGGCTACGGAAAAACTTTTGGAGAAGGCAAAGGATGTGACTGCTATATTTGCGATGAGTGATGTCATGGCAATTGGAGCAATTCGTGCGATACGAGACAGAGGTCTGTTGGTACCGGATGATATTTCCGTTGTGGGGTTTGACGGAATACCAATGGCGGATTACTATAATCCAAAGCTGACCACTATAAGACAGCGGTACCAGACGATGGCACAACGCAGTCTTGAAATACTATTTCGTACAATTGACTTGAAAACCAAGGCAGTACATGAGATAATACCTTTTGAACTTGCACTGGGGGAAAGTGTTCGTGAGATAGGAAAATAATCTAGTTTGCAGGAGGAATTTAATTATGAGAACAAGTGGGATATTAATGCATATATCTTCACTTCCGTCACCATACGGAATTGGTACAATGGGAAAGGAAGCCAGAAAATTTGTAGACTTTTTGGATAAAGCAGGACAGACTTACTGGCAGATATTACCGATATGCCCAACCAGTTATGGAGATTCTCCGTATCAGTCATTTTCAAGCTTTGCGGGGAATCCATATTTTATTGACTTAGATTATCTTTGTAAGGATAAGTTACTGACAAAAAAGGAATGTTTAAGCTATGAATGGGGAGAAAATCCGGAATTTGTAGAGTATGGAACACTTTATGAAAACCGTTTTCCTTTATTGAAAAAAGCATATCAGCGCTTTAAAAAAGCATTACCGGATGATTTTGCGGACTTTTGTGAGAAAAACAGTGACTGGTTAGAGGACTATGCACTGTTTATGGCATTGAAGGATGCAAATGGCGGGGTTGCATGGTTTGAATGGAAGAAAGATTTAAAACTCCGCAAACCATCAGCAATTGAAAATGCGAAAGAAGAATTTGCAGATGATGTTGAATTCTGGAAAATGCTGCAGTATCTGTTCTTCAAACAGTGGACAGAGCTGAAAGCATATGCTAATGAAAAAGGCATTCAGATTATCGGTGATGTACCTATTTATGTTGCTGGTGACAGCGCAGATGTATGGGCAAATCCGGGACAGTTCTATTTAGATGAGAACCTGGATCCGATTGATGTATCCGGATGTCCTCCAGATGCATTCTCCGATGATGGACAGTTATGGGGTAACCCGTTATTCCGTTGGGATGCTATGAAGAAGGATGGTTATACCTGGTGGACAAAACGTATCAAAGCAATGTCTGAATTGTATGATGTTGTTCGTATTGACCACTTCAGAGGTTTTGATTCATATTACGCAATTCCTGCAAAGGATAAGACAGCAAGAAATGGAGAGTGGAGAGAAGGTCCTGGTATGGACCTGTTCAATGCTCTGGAAAAGAAACTTGGCAGATTAAATATTATTGTAGAAGATCTGGGTTATTTAACACCGTCCGTAAAACAGTTGTTAAAGGATACCGGTTTCCCTGGAATGAAGTTAATCCAGTTTGCTTTTGACAGCAGAGAAGAGAGTGATTACCTTCCACATACATATCAAAAGAATTGTGTTGTTTATACTGGAACTCATGATAATGATACCATTATGGGATGGTTCAAGACGGCTCCAAAGGAAAGCGTTAAATATGCCAAAGAATATTTAAGATTAAACAAAGAAGAAGGATATAACTGGGGCACCATGAAAGCAGTATGGGGCTGTGTTGGTGATATGGCTATTGTTCCGATGCAGGATATTCTTGGAATTGGCAGTGAAGGACGTATGAATACACCATCTACACTTGGCATGAACTGGAAATGGCGTGCAGTAGATGGACAGATTACTTCGGCACTTGCAAAGAAAGTCTGCAAAAATATGGAAATCTACTGTAGAAAGAGAAAAACAAAAGAAGAGCTGGAAGCTTTAGAAACAGCAGAATAAAATGTATCATTTTATAGTAAACAATACCTCGGGAGGCGGCAGGTCCAAACGGGTCTGGGAGGAACTGCAGAATTACCTTCTGGAGCATGAAATAAGGTATAAAGCACATTTTACAGAGTATGAGGGCCATGCGAAGAAGCTTGCAGACCGTGTATGTGATATTGATAGAGAAAAAGTGTATCTTATTGTGGTCGGTGGTGATGGTACGTTAAATGAAGTACTGAACGGGATGCATGATTTTGAAAAAATCCGGTTTGGATACATACCGACCGGCTCCGGGAATGATTTCGCAAGAGGTATGAAAATCAATGGAACACCTACAGAAAATTTAGAGCGGATACTTCAGGCAGAAGAGACAACGCCGATTGACCTGGGCTGTGTCAGCTGGGCAGAAGGAGAACAGAAGGAACAGAAGATATTTGCAATCAGTTCCGGTCTTGGACTGGATGCGGATGTATGTAAACAGGCACTGCATTCCGGATTAAAGAAAGCATTAAATAAACTGGGACTTGGTTCATTAACCTATGTCTGTCTTACGATAAAATCCCTGTTTACCATGCCGACAGCAGAGGCGAAGATAGTATTTGATGATGAAGTGGAAGAGCCGATTTCCCGGATGATTTTTATTGCCGGAATGAATCAGTATTGTGAAGGCGGCGGAGTGCCGATGGCTCCGGATGCAGTGGCTACAGACGGAGAATTTTCAGTCTGTTGTGGCTATGGAGTGGCAAGGTGGCGCACCTTTTTCCTTCTGCCATTTCTGGTAAAGGGAAAACATACAGGATTTAAGTGCTTTGATATCCATAATTGCAGAAAATTCAGCGTGGATTTGGAAAAACCAATGGTATTGCATGCTGACGGAGAATATTGTGGGGATGTGACGCACGCAGAGTTTAGATGTCTTTCTGGAAAACTGAATATTTTGTTATAAAGGTGACTTCCTCCTGCATATACATATAACAGTATAGGCAGGAGGAATTTATATGGAAAATTTTAATACAGGCACTTATGATATGTATAAAGATATCAGTGCAAGGACAAATGGGGAAATTTACATAGGTGTGATTGGAGCTGTGCGGACCGGAAAGTCATCTTTTATCAAACGTTTCATGGAGCTGATGGTACTTCCGTTTATGGAGGATGAAAACAGCCGCCAGCGTGCGGTGGATGAAATGCCACAGGCGGCCCAGGGGAAAACCATTATGACAACAGAGCCGAAGTTTATTCCAAAAGATGCTGCAAAAATCCGGCTTGGCGAAGATGCCGAAGTAAAAGTGAGGCTGATTGACTGTGTGGGTTATATGGTAGAGGGTGCCACCGGACATCTGGAAAATGGTGTGGAGCGAATGGTAAAGACGCCTTGGTTTGAAGAGGAAATTCCTTTTACAAAGGCAGCAGAGGTCGGGACCAGAAAGGTTATTAATGACCATGCAACCATTGGAATTGTAGTAACTGCAGATGGCAGTTTCACAGATATCCCGCGGGAAAATTATGTGAAAGGTGAAGAAGAAACCATAAAAGAGCTGCAGAGAATCGGAAAACCCTTTGTTATGGTACTGAATTCCGTAAAACCATACAGCGAGGAAACGGCACAACTGGCAAAAGAATTAGAAGAAAAATATGAAGTCAGTGTATTTCCGCTGAATTGTGAGCAGCTTCGAAAAGAAGATGTCTATGCAGTGCTGAAGGGTATCCTCTATGAATTCCCGGTTGTGAAGATGAATTTCTTTCTTCCGAAATGGGTAGAAATGTTGGAAATGAGTCATCCAATCAAAGAAAATGTGGTTGCAAATGCTGGGAAAATGCTGTCGGAAGTAACACTGATAAAAGATTTGATGGATTACAAGATGGCTCCGGAGGGAGATTACATTTCCAATATGATGATGCAGGCGGTGAATCTGGAAAATGGCACAGCAGATATCCGGCTGGATATTGCAGATCAGTATTATTATGAAAATATCAGTGAACTGACCGGAACAGAAGTGACCGGGGAATACCAGCTTATTTCCATGATAAAAGAGCTTTCTGAGAAACGTAAGGAATATGAGAAGGTAGCGGATGCGGTACAATCGGTAGAAATGAAAGGATATGGAGTGGTGAGTCCGAAGCTTTCAGATATTAAAATGGATGATCCGGTGCTGATTAAACATGGCAATAAGTTTGGTGTAAAAATCAAGGCAGTAGCACCGTCTGTTCATATGATCCGGGCAAATATTGAAACGGAGATTGCACCGATTGTAGGAAGTGAAGAGCAGGCAAACGACCTGATTCATTATATCAAAGAGGGACAGAGCACAGAAGATGGAGTCTGGGGAACCAGCATTTTTGGAAAATCCATTGGAGAACTGATGGAAGACGGTATCCGCAGCAAGATTGGCATGATGGATGATGAAAGCCAGATGAAGCTGCAGGATACCATGCAGAAGGTTGTAAATGATAATAATGGCGGATTAGTCTGTATTATTATTTAAGGATGCAAGCCGGTAATCCCTGGGCGATATTCCTTTCAGCTTATGGAACGTCTTGGAAAAATGCAGCCCATTGTCAAAGCCTACGGAATTAGCTACAGCAGTAATGGATAGGCTGGAGTGTTCTAAGAGATAGCATGCCTGTTTTAAACGAAACTGGGTCAGATAATTTTTCGGCGACTGACCCAGTATGGTTTCAAAAGAGCGGTACAGATGGCTCCGGCTTACGCCTACATAATCAGCAATATCATCTACGCGGATCGGATAGGAATAGTTGGCGGAAATATAGGCAATTCCTTTCTGGACATAGTTGCTGGAACTGTTATACTGTTCATTATTGCTGGCATGTTTCATAAAAAGAGCCAGCGTCTGATAGAGCCGTCCGGTCATTTCTACAGAATCCATGAAATCATTTCCGCGGGCTTCATAGATACCGAGAAGGTGTTCCCGGATGGATTCGGAAAGCGGCGTCTGGTGAATCAGTGGAAAATCCCTGGAAAAATCTGTGGCATTCAAAATAATGGCAGCGTCACTGCCATTAAAGCCTACCCAGGCATATTCCCACGGGTCTTTTTCGTCTGCATAATAGGTGATTTCGGTCTGAGGGTAGACAAGGAAGGTATCTCCGGTGGAAAGGGCATAAACTTTACCTCCAACAGAATAATATCCTTTTCCGGATAGAATGTGATGAATCAGATAATGGTCACGGATTCCCGGTCCCCACTGGTAAAGAGGTTCACATTTCTGGAAACCGACATTATAGACGGAAAGGGAAACCAGTTCTTTTTTATTTACTTTATAAGAATTCTTATATTTTGGGTCCATCGTATGCCTCCCTTCTGGAATTTGCAGATAGATTATAGATATATTATAGAGGCTGTCCTTTGCAGATGCAACAAAAATACATATTGTTTATACAATAGATACTGTTCAAATACAGGAATATAAGGTATACTCTTATTTGTAAGGAACACGAAAATACATATTTTAGTACAAAGGAGTGGAGAATATGTCTATTTTAGTTACAGGTGGAGCAGGTTATATCGGAAGTCATACCTGCGTGGAATTACAGCAGGCAGGCTATGACGTAGTAGTGCTGGATAATTTATCCAATGCCAGCGAAAAATCATTAGAGCGTGTAAAAGCGCTTACTGGAAAAGAAGTTACATTTTACCGTGGAGATATATTAGACCGTGATATCTTAAATGAAATCATGGAAAAAGAGAAGATTGACTGCTGCATTCATTTTGCAGGATTAAAAGCAGTTGGAGAATCTGTGGTAAAGCCATGGGAATATTATAATAACAACATTGCAGGAACATTGACTTTAGTAGATGTGATGCGCCAGCACGGCTGCAAGAATATTATCTTTTCTTCCTCCGCGACCGTATATGGTGATCCGGCACAGATTCCAATTACAGAGGAATGCCCGAAGGGACAGTGTACCAATCCATATGGCTGGACGAAATCCATGTTAGAGCAGATTCTTATGGATATGCAGAAAGCTGATCCGGAATGGAATGTTATCTTATTAAGATATTTTAACCCAATCGGAGCACATCAGAGCGGAACTATGGGAGAAAACCCGAATGGAATTCCGAACAATCTGATGCCATATATTACCCAGGTGGCAGTTGGAAAGTTAAAAGAACTTGGCGTATTTGGAAATGATTATGATACACCGGACGGAACCGGGGTAAGAGACTACATTCATGTAGTAGACCTGGCAAAGGGACATGTAAAGGCATTAAAGAAGATTGAGGAAAATGCCGGCTTAAGTATTTACAATCTTGGTACCGGACATGGTTATAGTGTACTTGATATTGTAAAGAATTTTGAAGAAGCAACAGGCGTAAAGATTCCTTATTCCATTAAGCCACGTCGTGCCGGCGACATTGCGACCTGTTATTGCGACCCTTCAAAGGCAGAGCGGGAGCTTGGCTGGAAAGCAGAGTTTGGCATTCGTGAAATGTGTGCCGATTCCTGGAGATGGCAGAAGAATAATCCGAATGGATATGAGGACTAGAAAGAAGCTGAAGAAAAAAATTGCAAAAAAATTAAAAAAAGTGCTTGCAATTTAGAGGGCGTCGTGTTATAGTATCACTTGTCCGGTTCATTGGTCAAGCGGTTAAGACGCCGCCCTCTCACGGCGGAAACAGGGGTTCGATTCCCCTATGAACTGCTCACTATTAATAATTTAATAGCCCAACCCATAGAAGATGCTGAAAGCCAGATAATGGTTTTACAGCATTTTTTATTTACGCGAGAAACTTGCAAAGCGTGTTTTTGCAACTTTTTGCGTAAAAATTCGAATTGCAATAATTAACTAAAATTTACGAAAATATCTCTTCCAAATCAGCATATATTATGTTATAATTTACTATGTTTCCGGTAATAAACAAGGAAAAAATAAGCAAATCTAACAAATGTATGATGGAGGGTGACATGAAGAGAAGAGGAAAAGCATTGGGGATGGCATTGCTGCTTATCATGATGACTGTTTTTTCAGTAGTCTCAGATGCGGCAATGGTAAAGGCTGACGAACTTTTGATTAAGCTGCATTACCACAGAGCAGACGACAATTACGATGGATGGGATGTCTGGATGTGGGGAGAAGGTGCGGATGGTGCAGCTTATGAACTGGCAGAGGAAGATGGTGACCATGTGGCAACCATGGAAGTAACACCGGGTACAACCTCTGTTGGATTTATTGTGCGTACAGCAGACTGGACCAAGGATGTTGATGAAGACCAGTTCATTGATATTTCTGAGATGGTATCCGGCACTGTGGATATTTATGTGGAGTCCGGTGTGAAAGGATATACCAAAGAATATGGTGATGATGCTGTAACCGGAACTAAATTATCCGGAGCCAAATATGATGGGGAAGGCGCAGTAACCGTTCAGATGACCGGAGCAGTTGAAGGGGATCTGATGCAGGCATTTTCCATTAAGAGTGCCGATGGTGTGGCGGTTACTATCAAAGAAGTAACACAAGATGAAGATTTCGTATATCAGGTAGTTGTGGAAAAACCATTAGATGCTTATAAGAGCTATCAGATTACATACGAAGGAACTGAATATAAAGTAGTGATGCCGAGCGTATATTCCACCAAAGAATTTGAAGAAGAATATACTTATGACGGAGATGACCTTGGTGCAACCTGGACAAAAGACAGCACCGCGTTCCGTCTCTGGGCACCAACCGCACAGGCTGTTTCTGTAAATCTCTATGAATCAGGAATAGAAGGAACCGATGATTTAATCGAATCCATTCCAATGACTGCAGATATAAACGGAACCTGGGTGGCATCAAAGGATGGAGATTTAAATGGTACCTATTATACTTACACCGTTACCATTAATGGTGAGGAAAAAGAAGCCAATGACCCATATGCAAGAACCACAGGTGTCAACGGAAAACGTGCTATGATAATTGATTTGGAATCCACCAATCCGGAAGGGTGGGACAGTGACAGTAACCCACATGCCGGAGAGGGTATTAATGATGCTGTTATTTATGAAATGCATATCCGTGACGTCTCTTCAGATTCCAGTTCCGGAATTGAAAACGTTGGAAAATATTTAGGACTGACAGAGACCGGAACCACAACTGAAAATGGTGTTCCGACCGGACTTGACCATATCAAGGATTTGGGAATCACACATTTACATTTACTTCCGTTTTATGATTATGGTTCCGTAGATGAAACAAAGCTGGATACACCGCAGTTTAACTGGGGATATGATCCGGTCAACTACAACGTACCGGAAGGCTCTTATTCCACGGATCCATATCATGGAGAAGTCCGGGTGAAAGAAGCTAAAGAAATGGTAAAGACGTTACATGATAATGATATCAGTGTCGTTATGGACGTGGTTTACAATCATGTATACAATGCAGGAGAATTCTGTTTTAACGTAATTGTGCCGGAGTATTTCTCAAGAGTAAATGATAATGGGACTTATTCTAATGGTTCCGGCTGTGGAAATGACACAGCATCCGAGCGTTCCATGGTGAAGAAATATATTGTGGACTCAGTAAAATACTGGGCAGATGAATATCATATTGATGGCTTCCGTTTTGACCTGGTAGGACTTTTGGATACGGAAACCATGAACGAGGTAATCGAGGAAGTGCACAAAGACCACCCGGATGTTATCTTCTACGGAGAAGGATGGTCGATGCAGACAAGCCTTACCAAAGAAGGATATTCCATGACAACACAGACCAATTCCACAGAAGTACCGGAAATGGCTTTTTTCAGTGATACTTTAAGAGATTTGTTAAAAGGAAATACATTTTCAACGACAGAAAAAGGTTTTGTATCCGGAGCAAATGGCAAAGAGAAGACCTTACAAAAATGCTTTGTGGGATTATCACCGGAATGGTGTACTACACCTTCCCAGTCCGTTAACTACGCATCCTGTCACGATAATCTTTCCCTGATGGATCGTATTATCCGTTCTACTCCGGAAGCTTCCGTGGAGGAGCGAATCCGCATGAACAATCTTGCAGCAGCCATTTATATGACGGCAGAGGGTGTTCCGTTTATGCAGGCAGGAGAAGAATTCTTAAGAAGCAAAGTGAAAGCAGATGGTGGTCTAGATGAAAACAGCTATGCCTCACCAGATTCAGTAAACAGCTTAAAATGGAGCAATCTGGAAGATGAACAGTATCAGAATGTTTACCAGTATTATAAAGGACTGATTGCATTCCGTAAGGCACATCCGGTGCTTCGCCTTGACAATGCAGAGGATGTAAAAGCACATGTAACTCCGGTAGAAGATTTAGATGATAATGTAGTAGCGTTTGCAATTACCGGTGATGTTGACGGAGAGACAGCAGATGGAATGTATGTGATCTTCAATGCCAATAATGAGAAAAAAGAAATAACTCTTCCGGAAGGAAGCTGGAATGTATGCATTAATGATACCTTAGCAGGAACAGATACGATTGAAACAATTTCTGGAACAGCAGAAGTAGCTCCGGTTTCTGCATTGATTTTAGTAAAAGGTGATGGAAACGGCAGCACAGCAGTAGTATCTGCAGGAACATTACCGGCATGGATGGCATATGTATTTACAATTCTGGTTGCCGTAGTGATTGGAACATGTTCTGTCTGGTCACAGAAAAAGGCAGGAAAAGCCGGCAGAAAGTAGATAATTTGGGTAGATAATTTGGAAATAAAATCTTGCAATTTAAGAAAATAGTGCTATAATAATACAGTACATGATGATTTAGGCTTTGAGAGTGGGCGTTACGTCCACTCTCAATTCATGTTTAGAACAAAATTTAAGCAGATGGAAAGGTGGTTACATGTCCAGAAAAGAAATTTATGAACAGAAGACAGAAAGCTTCATTCAGCCAATCGTTGATAAGTATCATTTTGAACTGGTAGATGTGGAATATGTCAAGGAAGGTTCCGACTGGTACTTACGGGCTTACATTGATAAGGAAGGCGGAATTACCGTCAATGACTGTGAAATGGTAGCACGGGAAATGAATGAGATTCTGGATCGGGAAGATTATGTGGAAGACTCTTATATTTTTGAAGTGAGTTCGCCGGGACTTGGCAGACCGTTGAAGAAAGAAAAGGACTATGTCCGTTCTATGGGAAAAGAAGTGGAGATACGTCTGTATCGTGCCATAGATCATGAAAAGGAATTTTGTGGAGTCTTAAGTGCATATGATGAGAATACCGTAACAATTGAAGACGAATCTTATGGACAGAAGGTATTTGATAAGAAGGATATTGCATTAATCCGTCTTGCCATCGATTTTTAATCATTAACATAGCATACAACTTAGAAAATAAGTATATAGGAGGATAAAGAAATGAATAACGAGTTGTTGGAAGCATTGACAATACTGGAGCAGGAAAAAAATATCAGCAAAGAGACTTTACTTGAGGCAATTGAGAATTCTCTGCTGACTGCATGCAAAAACCATTTTGGAAAGGCAGATAATATTAAAGTAAACATTGACCCGGAAACATGCGAGTTCCATGTGCTTGCTGAGAAGACCGTAGTGGAAAAAGTAGAAGATGATGTAACAGAAATCAGCCTTGCAAATGCACGCATGATTGATTCTGAGTACAATCTTGGTGATGTGGTAAATGTAGAAGTTAAATCCAAAGAATTTGGACGTATTGCAACACAGAATGCAAAGAACGTAATTTTACAGAAGATTCGTGAGGAAGAAAGAAAAGCAATTTACAGCGAATATTACAGCATGGAAAAAGACGTTGTAACCGGAATTGTACAGAGATATGTTGGAAAAAATATTTCCATTAATCTTGGTAAAGCAGATGCCATTCTTACTGAAAATGAGCAGGTAAAGGGTGAAGTATTCAAACCGACCGAACGTATCAAGGTATATATCCTGGAAGTAAAATCTACACCAAAGGGACCTAAGATTATGGTTTCAAGAACTCATCCGGAATTAGTAAAACGTCTGTTTGAAGCAGAAGTTACTGAAGTAAAAGATGGTATTGTAGAGATTAAGAGTATTGCCCGTGAAGCAGGAAGCAGAACAAAGATTGCTGTTTACTCCAATGACCCTGATGTAGATCCGGTAGGAGCATGTGTAGGTATGAACGGAGCCAGGGTAAATGCTATCGTAAGTGAATTACGCGGTGAGAAAATTGATATCATTAACTGGAATGAGAATCCTGCTATGTTAATCGAGAACGCATTAAGCCCAGCAAAAGTTATTTCCGTAATCGCAGATGGCGAAGAGAAGAGCGCAAAGGTTGTTGTTCCGGATTATCAGTTATCCCTTGCTATCGGTAAAGAAGGACAGAATGCAAGACTTGCTGCAAGACTGACCGGATTCAAGATTGATATCAAGAGTGAGACACAGGCAAGAGAGTCCGGTGAATTCATGGATTATGAAAATGATTACGAGGACTATGATGAGGAGTATGAAGAGGGTTATGAGGAAGGTTATGAAGAAGAAAACGCAGGAGATGGTGAGTTCATAGATGGCAACGAATAAGAAGATTCCTATGCGGAAATGTGTAGGATGCCAGGAAATGAAAAGCAAGAAAGAACTGATTCGGATTATTCATACGCCGGAAGATGAACTTGTAGTGGACTCCACTGGAAGGAAGAATGGAAGAGGCGCATATATCTGTCCGAATATGGATTGCTTTTTGGCAGCAAAAAAGACAAAGGGCTTGGAAAGATCTTTGAAAATGGCGATTCCGGAAGAAATATATGAGGAGTTGCAAAAGGAGATGCAGAATATTGAAACAAGATAAGGTGTTATCCATGCTTGGACTTTCTGCCAAGGCAGGAAATGTTGCAAGCGGAGAATTTTCAACAGAGAAAGCGGTAAAAGAAGGAAAGGCTCATCTGGTCATTGTCGCAGGAGATGCTTCAGATAATACGAAGAAACATTTCCGTGATATGTGCAGCTTTTATGAAGTGCCATTTTATGCTTATGCTGATAAGGAGAGTCTCGGACATCATATTGGAAAAGAATTTCGGGCATCATTGGCAGTTACCAACGAAGGTCTTGCCAAAGCCGTCATAAAGCAATTGAAACTGTTAACAACTGAATAACGGAGGTAGTTATATATGTCAAAACTCAGAGTATATGAACTCGCAAAAGAATTAAATATAAAGCCGCAGGATGTTTTGGATTCCTTAAAAGGAACCCAGTATGAAGTAAAGACATCCAGTAATAGTATAGATGAAGATGCACAGAAACTGGTGCGTTCTAAAGTAAACGGAGCAGCAAAACCGGCAGTAAAGCCAGCAGCAGAGACAAAGCCGGCAGGCGAAGCAAAAGCTGCAACAGAAGCAAAGCCAGCAGGTGAAACAAAAGCTACAGGCGAGGCAAAATCAACAGAGGCACCGGCTCGACCGAAGAAAAAAGCAAGTATTTCTGCTGTATTTAACCCACAGAACAGCAAGACCAATCCGGGAAGCAGACGTCAGGCTTATCACACCAATGCCAAGACCGGAGAAACAAGAAGACCGGCACCGGCTGCAAGACCAGCTCAGCCTGCAAAACCGGCAGCACCAAAGCCTGCAGAAGTAAAAGCTGCAGAAGTTAAGCCGGCAGAGGTAAAGGCAACAGAAGTTAAGGCTGCAGAAGTAAAACCAGCAGAAACGAAAACTGCAGAAGTAAAGACTACGGAAACAAAAACTGTTCAGGAGAAACCGGTAGTGAAAACAGAAGAGAAGAAGACGGAGACAAGAAACTTTAACAATAACCGTCAGCAGGGAGACAGACCATACAACAATAACCGTCCACAGGGAGACAGACCGTATAATAACAACCGCCCACAGGGAGACAGACCGTATAATAACCGTCAGCAGGGAGACAGACCGTACAACAATAATCGCCCGCAGGGGGACAGACCATATAATAACCGTCAGCAGGGAGACAGACCGTATAATAACAACCGCCCGCAGGGAGACAGACCGTACAATAACAACCGCCCGCAGGGAGACAGACCGTACAACAATAACCGCCCACAGGGAGACAGACCATACAATAATAACCGTCCACAAGGCGACAGAAATGGAAGAGGCGGAAGAAATAGTGGAAGATTCGACCAGGAATTAAACCGTTTCAATAAAGAAGCAATCCAGGCAGGACCGGACGATTTAAGAAAAGAAAGCCGTGAGAACCGTGACCGTGACAATACCCGTAAGAAACAGGTGCAGGAGCACGATAAGTTAGGAAGCAAGAAACAGGAAAGATATGTAAATCTTGAGAAAAACGGCGGTAAGAAGAAACGTCCTGCACAGCCGAAACCAAAGGAAGAAGACACCATCCGCAGCGTATCTCTGCCGGAGCGTATGACGATTAAGGAACTGGCAGATAAGATGAAGGTTCAGGCTTCTGAAATCATCAAGAAGCTCTTTATGAAGGGACAGATGGTTACCGTAAACCAGGAAATCGACTATGACAGTGCAGAAGAAATTGCACTGGAATTTAACTGTATTGCAGAGCCGGAAGAAAAGGTAGACGTAATTGCAGAGCTCTTAAAAGAGGATGAAGAAAGAGAAGAAGATTTAGTTCCAAGACCACCTGTTGTCTGTGTAATGGGTCACGTTGACCATGGTAAAACATCCCTTCTGGATGCAATCCGTAATACACATGTAACAGACCGTGAGGCTGGTGGTATCACACAGCATATCGGAGCATATGTGGTAAGTATCAACGGACAGAAGATTACCTTCTTAGATACACCGGGACATGAAGCATTTACCGCAATGCGTCTGCGTGGAGCAAAATCTACCGACATCGCAATTCTTGTAGTTGCAGCAGATGATGGTGTCATGCCACAGACTGTAGAAGCAATTAACCATGCTAAAGCAGCCGGAATTGAAATCGTAGTAGCAATCAATAAGATTGATAAGCCAAATGCCAATATCGACCGAGTAAAACAGGAGTTATCCGAATACGAACTGATTCCGGAAGACTGGGGTGGAAGCACCATTTTTGTACCGGTATCTGCTCATACCCACGAAGGTATTGACCAGTTATTGGAAATGTTATTATTAACAGCAGAAGTCAGCGAGTTAAAGGCAAATCCAAAACGTAAAGCCCGTGGTGTTATCATTGAGGCACAGCTGGATAAAGGAAGAGGAGCTGTAGCAACTGTTTTAGTACAGAAGGGAACCCTTACAGTTGGTGAGCCGATTGCCTGTGGTAGTGCATATGGTAAAGTGCGTGCCATGATTGACGATAAGGGAAGAAGAGTAAAAGAAGCTGGACCATCCATGCCGGTAGAGATTTTAGGACTTTCCAGTGTACCGGATGCAGGAGAAACATTCGTAGCATGTGACAGTGAAAAAGATGCAAGAAACTTTGCAGAGACATATATTTCCGAAGGAAAGGCAAAACTGTTAGAGGAGACCCGTTCCAGAATGTCTTTAGATGATCTGTTCTCACAGATTCAGTCCGGAGATGTAAAAGAGCTGGATATCATCGTTAAAGCAGACGTCCAGGGTTCTGTAGAAGCCGTAAAACAGAGTCTTGTAAAACTTTCCAACGACGAAGTTGTGGTTAAGATTATCCATGGTGGTGTTGGTGCAATCAACGAATCTGATGTTACTTTAGCATCTGCATCTAACGCAATCATCATTGGATTTAACGTAAGACCGGACCCTACAGCAAAGGTTACTGCTGAAAATGAAGGTGTAGATATCCGTCTGTATAAAGTTATCTATAACGCAATTGAAGACGTAGAAGCTGCTATGAAGGGAATGTTAGATCCTGTATACGAAGAAAAAGTAATCGGCCATGCAGAAGTTCGTCAGATTTTCAAAGCATCCGGTGTTGGTAACATTGCAGGTTCTTATGTATTGGATGGTAACTTTGAGCGTGGATGTAAAGTCCGTATTACCCGTGAGGGAACACAGATATTTGAAGGAAATCTTGCTTCCCTGAAACGTTTCAAGGACGATGTGAAGGAAGTAAAAGCCGGATATGAGTGTGGTCTTGTATTCGAAGGATTTAATGATATTGCAGAACTGGATCAGGTAGAGGCATATAAGATGGTAGAGGTTGCCAGATAATCTGATAGAAGGACAGGAAAATTATGCAAAAAAATAGTATGAAAAATATGCGGATAAATGGAGAAGTTCAAAGAGAACTCTCCAACATTATCCGGAGTGAAGTAAAAGACCCGCGTATTGCGCCGATGACCAGCGTGGTTGCCGTAGAAGTGGCACCGGATTTAAAAACCTGTAAGGCGTATATCAGTGTATTCGGAGACGAAGAAGCTCAGAATAATACAATCAAAGGTCTTAATAGTGCAGAAGGGTATATTCGTCATGCCCTCGCAAAAAGTATCAATTTAAGAAATACTCCGGAGATTCGGTTTATCCTGGATCAGTCCATTGAGTATGGTGTAAACATGTCAAAGAAAATTGATGAGGTAATTGGACAGGAAGAGTCCTAAGCCTCATCCGAAGAGAAAGAGAGCAGGTGTTGCCAATGAAATTAGAGGAACAGCTTTATGATGTGAAGCGTGTAGCAATAGCCGGTCATGTAAAACCTGACGGAGACTGTGTAGGTTCCACGTTAGCAGTATATAACTATATCAGAAAATATCATCCGGAAATGGAAGTGGAACTCCATCTGGAACCGATTCCAAACATTTTCAAATTCCTTGCAAATGCAGATAAAATTGACAGCTCTTATATAGAAAAAGAGCCATACGATTTATTTATTGCATTGGACTGCGGCGATGAGAAACGACTGGGAAATGCAGTGAAATATTTTCATGCAGCAAAACGCACCTTCTGTGTTGACCATCATATCAGCAATCAGAACTTTGCAGATGCAAACTACATTTTCCCGGAGGCAAGTTCAACCTGTGAGCTTGTATATGAACTCATAGATGAAGAGAAGATTACAAAGGAAATTGCAGAATGTATTTATGTGGGAATTGTGCATGATACCGGTGTGTTCCAGTATTCCTGTACTTCCGCAAAGACCATGAACATTGCCGGCAGGCTGATGGAAATGGGAATTGATTTCAGCCGTATCGTGGATAAGACTTATTATGAGAAAACTTACGAGCAGAACCGGATTTTGGGTCAGGCATTGGTGGACAGCCAGCTCTTTTTAGATGGAAAATGCATTGCATCTATCGTAACCAAAGAAGAAATGGAAAAATACCAGGTTCTTCCGAAACATTTAGAAGGAATCGTACAGCAGCTTCGTGCTACCAAAGATGTGGAAGCTGCAATCTTTCTTTACGAAAATGAGGATGGAAGCTTTAAAGCAAGCATGCGTTCCAGTGGTAAGGTAGATGTGGCAGTTATTATGATGTCCTATGGTGGAGGCGGTCATATACGGGCAGCCGGAGCAACCATAGAAGGCAATGCCAAAGAGATTCTTGAGGGAATCGTAAAGGACGTTGAAAAACAGCTTTTGAAATAGACAGGATAACGTATGGACGGAATTATTAATGTGAGAAAAGAAAAAGGATTTACGTCCTTTGACGTAGTTGCAAAGCTGCGTGGAATTTTAAAAATGAAAAAGATTGGACATACAGGTACGCTTGATCCGGATGCGGAGGGCGTACTTCCTGTATGTATAGGAAAAGCAACCAGAGTCTGTGACCTTTTAACTGATAAGGACAAGGTATACGAGGCAGTCATGCTTTTGGGAAAAGAAACGGATACCCAGGATATGACAGGAACCATATTAAAGGAATCCGAGGTAAATCTTTCCATAGAAGAAGTAAAGCAGTGTATTGAAAGCTTTGTGGGAGAATATGCACAGATTCCGCCGATGTATTCTGCACTGAAGGTCAATGGAAAGAAATTATGTGACTTAGCAAGAAACGGTGTGGAAGTAGAACGCAAGGCAAGGAAGGTTCAGATATTAGATATTGCAATTTTATCAATCGACTTGCCGCGAGTGACCATGCGGGTGCACTGTTCCAAAGGAACTTATATCCGGACATTGTGCCATGACATCGGAGAAAAATTAGGTTGTGGAGCCTGTATGGAGTACCTGGTACGGACAAGAGTTTCAGATTTTCAAATAGAAGATGCAAAAACACTGCAGGAAATTGAGACAATAATGAAAAGTGGTAAGATAGAAGAGATTTTATATCCCATTGATACCGTATTTAAAAATCTGCCACAGATTCACAGCCGCAAAGATAGTACTGCACTTTTATATAATGGAAATAAGCTGCCGTTGCCTGTGATAGCAGAGGCAGAGACGATAGAGCATACGCTTGCTTCTTTTTATAAAGAAGATGACTGCAAAAAAGTCAGAGTGTATGACAATGCAAATCATTTTGTTGGAATATATGAATACCGTACAGCGGACAGGCTGTTTAAGCCGGTAAAACTTTTCTTTACACAGCAATGAGAAGGAAAAAGACATTTAAGCAGGTATAAAAAATGAAGTATATACATGGAACAACAGAATTTCATATTGAAGAAGAATGCGTGCTTTCCCTTGGCAAATTTGACGGTCTGCACAGAGGACATGAGACTTTATTAGAACATATGATGGAGCAGAAGAATAAAGGCTGTGCAACGGTACTATTTACCTTTGCCATTCCGCCGAGACCGGGCAGGATAAATGAAGTCCAGAAGGTGCTTACGACGAATGAAGAGAAGGTTGCAATCTGTGAAGAGCAGGGCATTGATTATCTGATTGAATATCCTTTTACCAAAGAAGTCATGACCATGGAACCGGAAGCATTTATTGAAATGCTGGCTTCTTCCATGAAAATCCGTGGCATTGTGGTTGGAACAGATTTTCATTTCGGACATAACCGCCGCGGAGATTACCATCTGCTGGAAATATATGCGAAGAAGCTGCATTATGAACTTAAGGTAATAGATAAGGTTCAGTATGAGAATCGGGATATCAGCAGTACCTTTATCCGGGAAGAAGTAGAAAAGGGCAATATGGAAAAAGTAAAATACCTTCTTGGCTATGATTATTTTGTGGAAGGTGTTGTAATACATGGCAGAGAAATGGGCGCGAAGGTACTTGGAATCCCGACCATAAATATCATACCGCCGGAAAACAAACTGCTTCCGCCGTTTGGTGTCTATGTTTGTGATGTTGTAGTAGGGGATAAGACGTATCATGGAATCGCAGATGTTGGATGTAAGCCGACTATCGAAGGGGTTAATCCGGTGGCAGTGGAAACCAATATTTTTGATTTTAATGAGAATCTCTATGGAAAGAAAGTGCGTGTCTGCTTCCGGAGCAGAGAGCGCAGCGAGATGAAGTTTGAATCCTTAGAGGCTTTAAAGCAACAGCTCGAACAGGATATTGCCTATGGCAGATTTTATGTACAGCAGCATTAAATATATGAATTTCGTAAAATTTCGAACAATTGTTACATAATTGTTACATATTTATGTTGACATTATGAAATCACGTTGCTATAATCTTAAAATATGGAGAAGCATATTGATTCGAACAGATGCGGAAATGCAGGGTGCATTTTGCATCGTTACAATGTCAGGAGGCATATTTTTATGAAGAACAATAGAAAGTGGAAGACAACAGCATTTATTCTTACCTGTGGACTTACAGTGGCGCTTGAGGGTGGCGCAACTGCACAGACATCAGCAGGTTCCGGCTTAAATGCAGGAATATTTGCTACAATGGATTCCTATTATAATACAGATATTGTTGTTTCAGCAACCAATACTGTTACAACGATGGAAGGACAGTCTGAGGATGCTGCAGCAACCGATACAACGGTACCTGCAGATACAGCAGCAACCGATACAGCGGTACCTGTAGATACAACAATCTGTGGATATACCAATCTTGGTATTGCACAGGTTGACAGCAGTTTAAATGTAAGGGAACAGCCGGATACCAATTCTGATATCGTAGGAAAGATGCAGAGTGATGCCGGATGTGAAATTTTAGAGGACGATGGCGAGTGGCTTAAAATTGAATCTGGTCAGGTAACCGGATATGTAAAAGCAGAATATATCATTACCGGAGAGGCAGCTGTAGCAAAAGCCCAGGAAGTAATGAAGACCATTGCAACCGTTACAACACAGACTTTAAATGTACGTGCTGAGATGAATACCGATTGTACCAAACTGGCATTGATGCCGGAAGGAGAAGAATTAGAGGTTTTAAATCAGTATGATGGCTGGGTGGAAGTAGACTTAGATGGTGATGTAGGATATGCAAGCACCGACTATGTAGAGATTTCACAGCAGCTGCCAAAGGCACAGACCATGACAGAATTAAAATATGGTCAGGGTGTTTCAGATACAAGAGTATCACTGGTGGCTTATGCAACACAGTTTGTCGGTAATCCATATGTATGGGGCGGAACCAGCCTTACCAGAGGAGCGGACTGTTCCGGATTCGTATTATCCGTATATGCAAATTATGGCGTATATCTGCCACACTCATCCAGAGCACAGGCAGGATGCGGAACCAGAATCAGTGCATCCGAAGCACAGCCGGGAGATTTGTTCTTCTATGGTAGCGGTAAGGGCATTAACCATGTGGCAATCTATATCGGAAATGGTCAGATTGTTCATGCAAGTTCACCTTCTACCGGAATCAAGATTTCCAATGCATATTATCGTTCACCAGTATGTGTTGTCCGTGTATTAGGAAACTAGATAAGGAAACTAACAGAATTTTGTTTACAAATAATAAGTAGTATGTTATATTTGTTAGGTATGATTTAGCCGATATTCGGTAGATGGACACTCCGACCTTTTGCTGATTATCAGGCGATAAGAAAATATAAGGAGGAAACGTAAATGTTATCAAAAGAAAGAAAAGAAGAAATCATCGCAGAATATGGTAAAACTGCTACAGACACAGGTTCACCAGAGGTACAGGTTGCACTTTTAACAGCCAGAATCAATGAGCTGAATGAGCACTTAAAAGTAAATCAGAAGGATCATCATTCCAGAAGAGGACTTTTAAAGATGGTTGGTCAGAGACGTCGTTTACTGGCTTACTTAAAGAAAGTTGATATTGAAAGATATCGTTCTTTAATCGAACGTTTAGGTTTAAGAAAGTAATTTCTTGTAAAAGGAAACCGTATAGAATAGAGCGGAGTTGTCCGCTCTATTTTTCGGTTGCTAGGCTTCCACAGGTTGCCGGATATCCGTAAGGAACTGCAAGTACAGAGTCTTATGGATGACAATGTAAGAACGGCAGAAGGACGATTCCGAGACCACTGATTAGTGCAATTACAGATTGTGTTAATCAGTAGTTTCGGTCGATACACCTCCGGATGGCTGCAAACAGCACCATTTCGGAACTTCTGCCATAATAAGCAGGAATATCCTGTATACAAAAAAGGAGAAATGATATGTACCAGAGTTATTCAATGGAACTTGCCGGAAGAACTCTTACGGTTGATATTAACCGTGTGGGTAAACAGGCAAATGGATGTGCATTCATGCACTACGGTGATACCACTGTATTATCTACTGCAACAGCATCTGAAAAGCCAAGAGACGGAATCGACTTTTTCCCTCTTAGCGTAGAGTTCGAAGAAAAATCTTATGCAGTAGGAAAAATCCCTGGCGGATTTAATAAGAGAGAAGGAAAAGCATCTGAGAATGCAATTCTTACTTCCCGTGTAATTGACAGACCTATGCGTCCGTTATTCCCAAAGGATTATCGTAATGATGTAACATTAAACAACCTCGTTATGAGCGTTGACCCGGAATGCCGTCCGGAAATCGTAGCAATGCTTGGTTCTGCGATTGCAACCTGCATTTCGGACATCCCATTTGACGGACCATGTGCTATGACACAGGTCGGAATGAAAGATGGTGAATTTGTAATCAACCCATCCCAGGAAGTTTGGGACAATGGTGATTTACAGTTGACGGTTGCTTCTACCAGAGAGAAAGTAATCATGATTGAAGCCGGAGCAAATGAGATTCCGGAAGATAAAATGATTGAAGCAATTTACATGGCACACGACATCAACCAGACCATTAATGATTTCATTATGAAACTGGTAAACGAAGTTGGTAAACCAAAACATGAATATACAAGCTGTGCAGTTCCAGAGGAAATGTTTGCAGCTATGCGTGAGATTGTTACACCGGATGAGATGGAAGTAGCAGTATTCTCTGACGACAAACAGACCAGAGAAGAAAATATCCGTAAAGTAACAGAGAAAATGGAAGAGGCATTTGCAGATAACGAAGAGTGGCTTCCATTAGTTGGTGAGGCTGTATATCAGTATCAGAAGAAGACCGTTCGTAAGATGATTTTAAAAGACCACAAACGTCCGGATGGAAGAGCAATCAACCAGATTCGTCCGCTGGCATCTGAGGTTGATATTATTCCTAGAGTACATGGTTCTGCTATGTTTACCCGTGGACAGACTCAGATTTGTGATGTTGTAACATTAGCTCCATTATCTGAAGTTCAGAAAATCGATGGATTAGATGAGAATATTACCACCAAGAGATATATGCACCATTACAATTTCCCATCCTACTCTGTTGGAGAAACAAAACCTTCCAGAGGACCGGGACGTCGTGAAATCGGACATGGAGCACTGGCTGAGAAAGCATTGGTTCCGGTTCTTCCTTCTGAAGAAGAATTCCCATATGCAATCCGTGCCGTATCCGAGACCTTTGAATCTAATGGTTCTACCTCTATGGCATCTACCTGTGCATCCTGTATGGCACTTATGGCTGCAGGTGTTCCGATTAAGAAAATGGTTGCAGGTATTTCCTGTGGTCTGGTAACTGGTGAGACAGATGATGATTACATCGTATTAACCGATATTCAGGGACTTGAGGACTTCTTCGGAGATATGGACTTCAAGGTAACTGGTACACATGACGGTATTACTGCAATCCAGATGGATATTAAGATTCACGGATTAACAAGACCTATCGTAGAAGAAGCAATCAGAAGAACCAGGGAAGCAAGACTTTATATCATGGACGAAGTTATGTCCAAAGCAATTGCTGAGCCAAGAAAAGAAGTTGGACAGTATGCTCCAAAGATTCTTCAGGTTCAGATTGATCCGGCTAAGATTGGTGATGTAGTAGGTCAGAAGGGTAAGACAATCAACGAGATTATCGACCGCACTGGTGTTAAGATTGACATCAATGATGAAGGTGCAGTAAGCATCTGTGGTACCGATAAAGCAATGCTTGAGAAAGCTGCTGACATGATCCGTATCATTACAACTGATTTTGAAGAAGGTCAGATTTTCACTGGTAAAGTAGTAAGCATCAAAGAATTTGGTGCATTCATCGAATTTGCACCGGGCAAAGAGGGAATGGTTCACATTTCCAAGATTGCGAAAGAGAGAATCGAACATGTAGAAGATGTTCTGACTCTTGGTGATACAGTAACCTGTATCTGCATGGGCAAAGACAGAATGGGAAGAATCAGCTTCTCCATCAAGGATGTTCCTGCTCAGAACTAATTATAGATTTATGGCATGTGATTTTTCAAGGCTCACATAAATAAAATAAGGCGTATGCTTTTGCGGATGAAAATCCACAAGGGTATACGCCTTTTTACGTAAGTAGCGAAGAAAAAGTCTGGCAGAAAAAAAGAGCCGAGTTTGCTGAGTAAACTTCCTTTTCGGGTATCCGGAAAGCTCTGCCGGTGGTCAAAAATGCTGCACTGCATATATTATAAGAAAACATAAAATGGTGCAGTATGGAACGGGTCAGACAGATTACAAGGGTGAATGAAGCTCATAAACTAGGATATATTGGAAATAATGTCACGGTAGCCGTGATGGATACAGGAATCGGAACTCATATTGATTTTGGACAAAGAATCAGAGGATTTCGTGATTATGTAGGTGATAAGAAGATACTTTATGATGATAACGGTCATGGAACCCATGTTTCCGGAATTATTGCAGGTTCTGGTTTCGCTTCCCATGGACGTTACCGGGGAATGGCTCCGGGAGCACAGATATTTTCGATAAAAGTATTAGACCGCATGGGAAAAGGTAATACCAGACTGGTGGTATCTGCATTAAAATGGCTGATTGCAAATTATGGGAAAATGAATATAAGAATCTTAAATATTTCCGTAGGAATGCTTGCTTCGGCCAGAAGGGAAGAACAGGAGGAATTGTTAGCAGCAATTGAAGCAGTCTGGGACGCAGGAATCGTAGTGGTTGCTGCTGCAGGAAATAACGGGCCAAAGGATAAGAGTATTACGATACCGGGGCTATGCCGGAAGATTATAACGGTGGGCAGCAGTGATGATGAGGAAGGAGAAGTAAAAAATCTGGGTCTGATGCGTGGGTATAGTGGGAGGGGTCCGACGGAAGCCTGCATTATGAAACCAGAAGTAGTGGCTCCTGGAACAGCGATTGTCAGCTGTAAGCGGATGGGAAATGGTTATGAGATGAAAAGTGGAACCTCTATGGCAACACCGGTGGTGGTGGGGGCGGTCGCGGTGCTTTTAAGCCGTTATCCAAATCTAAAACCGGCAGAAGTAAAACTGCGGCTTTATGAGACGAGTGTAGATACTGGAAAATCCAAGCATGCACAGGGCTGGGGGAGGCTGGATGTCATGCGGCTGATTCGATAAAAGAAAATAGCCTGGAAGAGATAAAAAGCAGAAAGAAAGAGAAAGAGAAAGAGACAGAGGGAAAGGAATACGCCGGACATTTGATTTCTGGGAGAAAATGCGGTAGAATGAAGAATACGCATAAAACAAGGGGTAGAAAAGAAAGAGGAGGGAATAAGGTGAAGAAAATATTTAAAGTTTTAATCAGCAGACTTTTTATCACAGTTTTACTTATTTTACTTCAGTTTGGATATTTATTTTATCTGCTGCTGGAAGTTGGTAAAATGTCTACTTACATCAACCTGATTCTCAATATACTTGCATTTATCGTAGCTTTATTCGTTGTAAATCGAAGAATGAATCCGGCATACCGGCTGGCATGGGTATTTATTATTCTGATGTTTCCGTTGCTCGGATTGTTGCTGTACGTGGTATTTGGAAGACCGGAACTCACCAGAAAGGCAAGAGAGAAAATGAACCGCGTAAATGAGGAAGTAGAACCGCTTCTTACAGAAGATAAAGCGTGCAGAGAACGGCTGGCAGAAGAAGATCCGGTTGCCGCTGGACAGTCTTCATATATCAGTGACTGGGCGCATTTTCCAGTTTATGAACATACAGCAACAAATTATTATCCGTCCGGAGAAGAAATGTTTCCGGTTATGTTAGAAGAAATCCGGAAAGCGAAAAAGTTTGTTTTTCTGGAATATTTTATTTTAGATGATGGAAAGATGTTCCGGGAGCTGATTCAGCTTTTGAAGGAAAAAGTGGAAGAGGGCGTAGAAGTACGTCTGATTTATGATGATGTTGGCTGCATTACGACACTGCCGAATAATTTCTATAAGGAATTGCAGAAAATCGGAATTAAATGTGCGGCGTTTAATCCGTTGCGGGCGAGACTTGCTGTCATTATGAATAACCGTGACCACAGAAAAATCCTCGTTATTGATGGAAATGTTGCATTTACTGGTGGAATCAATATTGCAGATGAATATATCAATGAAATTGAGCGGTTTGGATACTGGAAGGATACCGGAATCCGTATGAAAGGTGCAGCGGTATGGAGCTTTACCTGTATGTTTCTTGAAATGTGGAATTATATAATAAATTCCACGGAGGATTATGAGAAGTTCCGGCCGGATGCAGACTATGTGGCAAAGATTCCATCCGTTGGATATGTGCAGCCGTATAGTGATACACCGTTAGATCACGAAAATACCGGCGAGAATGTATACATGAACATTATTAATTCAGCACAAAAGTATGTCTACATTTTCACCCCGTATCTGATTATTGACCATGAAATGCTGGTAAGCCTTCAGAATGCGGCAAAACGTGGTGTGGATGTGCGGATTGTAACACCTGGAATTCCGGATAAGAAATTTGTTTATCTTCTGACACAGGCAGATTATGGTGTTCTTATTGAAAGTGGTGTAAAGATTTATCAGTATACACCGGGATTTATTCATGCAAAGAGTTTTGTCTGTGATGATAAAATTGCTACCGTAGGCAGTATCAATCTGGATTACCGCAGTATGTATCTGCATTTTGAATGCGGAGTCTGGTGCTATAAGACCGAGGCAGTGCTGCAGTTAAAAGAAGATGCACTTGCGGTAATCGGACAGTCACAGCAGATTGATCTGGAATTCTGCAAACACAGATTTGTAGGAGTACGGATGATACAGACCTGTCTGCGTCTGCTGGCCCCGCTTTTGTAGAAAAGGTTTTACAGGGAGAAGAAATAAGTAAGCGTCTTACGAAAATAATCCTGATAGGTAGCTTTTGGAATTGTAGTATCATATAAGACACGGATGGAGCCGATTTCTTTTTCATTTAATGTATAGTAAAGTGTGCCGGCTTCTTTTCCCTGTGTTACCGGAGCTTTTATTTCTTCTGGAAGAGAAAGCTTTTTTTCAATAAGATTTAAGTCATTTCCTGCAGTATCAAGATATGAAAAGGTTCCTTCATAGGAAAGACTGACCTTTTTATCAGTGCCACCCCGTACTGATAATTCCGGCAGAGCGGGCGGTGTGGTATCCTGATAGAGCCGGCATACGGAAAAACCATAGTCTAAAAGGGCGGACGCATCAGCAAAACGCACTTTATAATCCGGTGCAGCCATAATGACTGCGATGAGTTTAATGTTATCTTTTTCAGCAGTGGCTGAGACACAGTACTTGGCAAGACCGGTGGAACCGGTTTTTAATCCAGTGGCATAGGCGTATTGTTTGATGAGCTTATTGGTGTTGGTTAAACCAAATTCGGAAGACCCTTTTTTCGTGACATGGGTAATATTTTCCATCCAGATGGTAGAATAATTATGTATCTGCGGATATTTTGTGATTAATTCCCGGGACATTAGAGCAACATCATAGGCACTGGTCATATGATTGTCAACGTCAAGACCGCAGCAGTTAACAAAGTTGGTATCCTTCATACCAAGACCGGCAGCCCGCTCATTCATCTGGGCAACGAAGGCATCTTCCGAACCGGCAATGAATTCTGCCATGGCAACGCAGGCGTCATTGGCACTGGCAACACTGATACACTTTATCATGGTATCAACGGTCTGGGTTTCACCCGGCTCTAAGAAGACCTGGGAACCGCCCATGCTTGCAGCATGTTCCGAAACTGTGACAACATCATCCAGGGAAATTTTTTGTGCGTCCAGAGCATCGAAAATCAGAATCAGTGTCATGATTTTCGTAATGCTGGCAGGATGCAGGATGGAATGAGCATCTTTTTCATAGATGATAGTTCCGGTAGATGCTTCCATTAAAAGAGCACTGGGAGCGGACAATGCGACCGGAGCAGATGCATCGGAAGCAGCATCCGGATTGGAAGCATCTGGCATGGAAGCATCAGGGGATGGATTGTTGGATTCTGCAGGAGTTTCGTTTTCTGCAAGAACAGAAAATTGTGATGCCATTGGTAAAAAGGCC
The DNA here is from genome assembly GCF_003461765.1 of Roseburia sp. AF02-12. Lineage (NCBI taxonomy): Bacteria > Bacillati > Bacillota > Clostridia > Lachnospirales > Lachnospiraceae > Roseburia > Roseburia sp. AF02-12. The sequence goes on from NZ_QTXS01000001.1 coordinate 533,122, forward strand.
GGGCCAAGAAGAGACAGGCTTATGAAAATGGAAAGAATGGTATGCATAAGAATACCTCCGGTATGTTCTATTACATTTTAATAGAGAAGAGAAAGAAATATGCAGATAAAGCATGGTTTATTTTGTTGATGCAAAGAGGTGAAAGATGTTATTAAAAATCATTATTGTAATAGCATGTGTGATTTTGGTTTACATAATCTGGCAGTGGCAGGAATTAAAAAAATTTGCAAGAACGGATTATGAGATAAAAAGTGGTAAAGTGCAAAGAGAATATAAGGCAGCAGTACTGGCAGATTTGCATGGTTTTCAGTATGGAAAAGACAACATCCGGCTTTTGGATGCAATTAGAAGTGGACAGCCGGATCTGATTCTGATTCCAGGAGATATGGTGGTTAGCAGGAAAAGTGACACCTATGAGACAGCGTTAAAGATATTGGAAGAACTGTGCAGGATTGCACCGGTTTATTATTCTTACGGAAATCATGAATCCCGTGCCCACATAAGAAAAAGTGAGTATCAGGAGAAATTTTTCGCTTTTGAAAATAAGGTAAAAGAGCTTGGCATCCATGTACTGCATAATGAAACAGAAGCTTTTGGAGAACTGGCGGTTACCGGGCTTGAAATTCCATTGTCCTGTTATAAAAAAGGAGTGGATGTGCCACTTCCACAGGATTATCTTGAGAAAATGCTTCCGGAGCAGACGGAAGATACATTTCAGGTGCTGTTAGCACACAATCCAAGATACGCGAAGGAATATGCAGACTGGGGAGCGGATTTGACTCTTTGCGGACATAATCATGGAGGACTGATACGGATTCCGGGCGTTGGAAGCCTGATTTCTCCGCAGTTTCAGTGGTTCCCGAAATATGATGCAGGAGCCTTTGATTTTGAGGGAAAGAAAGTAATCGTAAGCCGGGGGCTTGGAACCCATACCTTTCATATCAGAATCCTTAACCGGGCGGAACTTGTGTTTATGGTTATAAAACCACAAGATATTGCTTGATTTGTGATATAAAGTTGTGAAAAACACTAAATCTTGTGAAAACACTTGCGTTTTTTCTTAGATACCGTTAAAATAGATGTGCTAGGAAAGAATGGAGAGGTTTTGAAATGGAATTAACAGTAAAGCTGCAGGTGTTCGAAGGACCGTTAGATTTGCTCCTTCATCTGCTGGATAAGAATAAAGTAAATATCTATGATATCCCAATTGTGGAGATTACCAATCAGTATATGGAATATATCCGGGAAATGAAGCGGCAGGATTTAAATGTTATGAGTGAGTTCTTAGTTATGGCAGCCACACTGATTGATATTAAATCAAAGATGCTTCTTCCGGCAAAAGAGACAGAAGAAGAGGAAGCAGAAGACCCGAGAGCAGAACTGGTAGAACAGCTTTTGGAATATAAGATGTATAAATGCATTTCCTATGAATTAAAAGACCGTCAGATGGATGCGGAAAAGGTGATGTTTAAGGAGCCGACGATTCCGGACGAGGTAGCTGCCTATGAAGAGCCGGTGGATTTAGAGGAACTGATGGCAGATGTCACATTGAAGAAATTGAATGATATTTTCAAATCCATCATGCGTAAGCAGGAAGATAAGATTGACCCGGTTCGTTCCAAATTTGGCAAGATTGAGAAAGAAGAAGTATCACTGTCCGATAAAATGGTATATTTAGAGCAGTATGCAATGACACATCCACATTTCAGCTTCCGCAGTCTTTTAGAAGCACAGTGTGGCAAGATGGAGATTATCGTGACCTTCCTTGCAGTGCTTGAGCTGATGAAGACGGGCAAGATAACCATTTATCAGGATAAAATATTTGATGATATCAGAATAGAGTCCAAGGTTGCAGCCTAGGCTCTTATTATATGAGGGTAGTAATGGAAGAAAAGAATTATGAAGCAATTATAGAAGCAATTTTATTTACCATGGGGGAATCGGTAGAATTGGATAAAATTGCCAATGCAATTGAATTAGACAAACAGGAAACCAAAAAGAAAATAGAAGCACTCCAGCAGAAATATGAGCAGGAAGAAAGAGGTATCCAGATTATCGAACTGGACGGTGCTTATCAGATGTGTACGAAGAATGAAATGTATGAATATCTGATTCGGATTGCAAAACAGCCAAAGAAGCGTGTCCTTACAGACGTACTGTTAGAGACCTTATCCATCATTGCTTATAAGCAGCCAATCACCAAGGCGGAGATTGAAAAAATCCGTGGCGTATCCTGCGACCATGCAGTAAGCAAACTGGTGGAATATAATCTGGTCAATGAAGTGGGAAGATTGGATGCTCCGGGCAGACCGATGCTATTTGGCACAACAGAGGAATTCTTACGGAGCTTTGGTGTGCATTCCATCGATGAACTCCCGGTGCTGAATGAAGACCAGGTGGAAGAATTCAAGCATCAGGCTGAACAGGAAGCGGAAATGAAGCTTGAAGTATAGCAACAGGGAATGTAGTAAGCGGAAGTATAATCAAAGTATAATCATAGAAAGAAATGAATAGAATGCAGAGAAAATGTATTTCGGAGCGGTCATGAAAAAGAGACGGTGGAAGAAAATGACAGCATTATCTCTGCTTTTTATATTTTTTAGTTCCAATCATATTCCGGCAGAACTGCTGCCACAGGATAATCCGGATGAAACGCAGGAAGAAAATGAAATAGAAATCGAAGAACCAAAGAATTTGTACGCGCTGTCTGCATGCTTAATGGATGCGGATTCAGGGCGTATTTTGTTTGGAAAAGAAGAGGATGTGCGCCGGGCAAATGCCAGTACGACAAAGATTATGACATTGATTGTAACCTTAGAGCATGCAGATTTAAATGACGTAGTTACATTTTCTGATTATGCAGCCTCCCAGCCGGATGTGCAGCTGAATGGAGCAAGTGGGGAACAGTTTTTATTAAAAGACCTTTGTTTCTCTCTGATGTTAGAATCCCACAATGATTCGGCAGTGGCAATTGCGGAACATGTGGCAGGAAGTGTGGAGGCATTTGCTGGCTTGATGAATGAGAAGGCGGCGGAGCTTGGCTGCATGGATACCTATTTCATTACGCCAAACGGACTGGATAAGGAAGATGAAAACGGATTCCATGGAACGACAGCAGCCGACCTTGCCCGGATTATGAGCTATTGCATCAATGAGTCTCCCATGAAAGAGACTTTTCTTGAAATTACGCAGACACCGTCCTATTCCTTTTCTAATATAGAAGGAACACGAAACTACAGCTGCAATAATCATAACCGTTTCCTTACGATGATGGACGGAGCAATCAGTGGTAAAACCGGTTTTACGGGCAATGCCGGATACTGTTATGTGGGAGCATTGCGGAGGGATGACCGTACCTATGTGGTGGCACTTTTAGGCTGCGGCTGGCCAAACAATAAGAATTATAAATGGTCAGACACAAAACAGTTGATGCAGTATGGAATTGATTCTTTTGAAAAGGTAAATCTTCTGGAGTTGGAAATCCCCAAGGAAGCAGAGTATCCGCTTGAGATAAAGGGAGCAAAGACAGACGACTATAGCAGAATTAAGATGACAGAGGTTCAGAACAGGACAGAGGAAAAACAGATAGAAAATATACTGCTTCGTAAGGATGAATCCATTGAATTTAAATTGGAGAGAAAGCAGAGACTTGAGGCTCCGGTGGAAGCAGGAACTACTGTTGGAACCCTTAAGTATATACTGAATGGGCAGGTGGTGAGAGAGGAAGAACTTGTCTTAAAAGACAGTGTTTCGGCATGGGATTACCGCTACAGCTGCCTCAGAATGGTTGACCTTTTTTCTTTATAAAGTCAGAAAATCAGCCATAAAATGCGATATGTAAAATCTGTGAAAAAATTAACAATTTGCTATTGAAAAGTTTTGGTCAATGTACTACAATTACCCTAGCGAAAAATTTTATTTTTTCTAAAATAGATGGAGGACTAAGAGATGAGCAACAGAAGTAATAACTTAGCAGAACAGAGAATTTGCCGTTTGCTGGATGAAAACAGCTTTATGGAAATCGGTTCTCTGGTAACCGCAAGAAATACGGATTTTAATCTGGCAGATGAAGCTACGCCATCAGATGGTGTCATTACCGGACATGGTCTGATTGATGGTAATCTGGTATTTGTCTACAGTCAGGATTCTTCCGTATTAAATGGAACAATTGGCGAGATGCATGCAAAGAAAATTGCAGCTGTTTATGACAGGGCGATGAAGATGGGTGCACCGGTAATCGGACTTTTGGATTGTGCCGGAGTTCGTCTTCAGGAATCAGTAGATGCTTTGAATGCATTAGGAATGATTTATGAAAAACAGGTTATGGCATCCGGAGTAATTCCACAGATTTGTGCTGTATTTGGCAACTGTGGCGGCGGACTTACCGTAGTACCTGGATTATGTGATTTTGCATATATGGAAGCTGATAAAGCCAAAATGTTTGTAAATGCACCAAACGCAATCGAAGGAAATTACGTTGGAAAATGTGATACTTCTTCTGCAGATTTCCAGAGCACAGAGACCGGCGTCATTGATATGGCAGGTTCTGAAGAAGAAATCTTTGCACAGATTCGTGAACTGGTCTGCATGCTTCCGGCAGATAACACAGAGAATGGTTATATGGAAGACTGTGAAGATGATTTGAACCGTGCATGCGAAAATGTAGATACCATGAAAGGCGATCCTCGTTTCGTATTAAGCGAGATTTCTGATAATCACAATTTCTTAGAGACAAAGAAGGATTATGCAAAGAGCATGGTAACCGGATTCATCCAGTTAAACGGACTGACTGTCGGTGCTGTTGCTAACTGCACAGAAGAATATGATGAAGAAGGAAAGAAAGTCGCAGAGCATGATGTGGCACTTTGTGCAAAAGGCTGTGAAAAAGCTTCTGAATTCATCCAGTTCTGTGATGCATTTGATATTCCTGTATTATCTCTTACCAATGTGGCTGGATTTACAGCAACAAAATGCAGCGAAAGAAGACTTGCAAAAGCTCTGGCTAAACTTACATATGCATTTGCAAATGCTACCGTTCCTAAGGTTAGCCTGCTTACCGGTAATGCTTACGGAAGTGCAGCAGTAATGATGAACTCCAAAGCAATCGGTGCTGACCTTGTATACGCATGGCCGGATGTTAAGACCGGTATGATGGATGCACGTCTTGCAGCAGAGATTATGTATGCAGACGCTGATGCGGACAAGCTTGCTGAGAAAGCAAAAGAATATGAGGCATTACAGTCTAACGTTGTAACTGCAGCTAAGAGAGGATATGTAGACTTGATTATTGAGCCTGCTGATACCAGAAAATATCTTGTAGCAGCTTTTGAAATGCTGTTTACAAAACGTATGGATACTCCATATAAGAAACATGGAACAAAATAGAAAGGTGAATCTTATGAAGAAAAAATTGTGGATGCTTGTATGTGTTTTCGTGCTTGCATTTTCTGTTACGGCCTGTGGTAAGACAGATCAGACTTCAATAACATTCAATGGAGGCACCTATGACCAGTGGAAGGATACAGTACAACAGACAGTACAGCAGATAACTACTGTGTCAGAAGCTGATATTGATAATGCTCTTTCTTCCATTTCAGAGAAGAGCGATGCAGTAAACTACAACTTCTATAGCAGTTGGAAAGAAGCTGTTGCTGACGAAGGAGATTTCCAGGGATTTGGTGACTTTACCATGACAGAGTCAAATAAGACAATGGTAATGGAACAGACATTGAATTATACCAACCGTGATTTGAGTTTTACTGTTGTATTTGATACAACTACAGACACACCGGAACTTACCAGTATGACATTTGACAAGGTATATTCACTTGGCGAGAAAATGGGCAAAGCCGGAATGAATACACTTATGGGCATGGGTACCGTATTTGTAATCTTAATTTTAATCAGTATTATTATTTATGCATTCCGCATTATTCCTTATTTACAGAATAAGAAAAAGAATGCGGCTGATGCAACTGCTGCAAAAGAAGATAAAGTAGTAGAACAGATTGCTCAGAAAGAAGAGCTGGTTCAGGATGATTTGGAACTTGTTGCAGTTATCTCTGCTGCAATTGCGGCAGCAACAGGAAGTTCTACAGATGGATTTGTAGTACGTTCCATTAAGAGAAGATAGTTTGAAGAATAATTAGGAGGATATAAAGATGAAAAACTATACAATTACAGTAAATGGAAATGTTTATGATGTTACCGTAGAAGAGAACGGAGCATCTGCACCTGTAGCTGCACCAAGAAAAGCAGCAGCAGCTCCTGCAGCAAAAGCAGCAGCACCTAAGGCAGCAGCCGGAGCAGGAAGCATTAAGATTGAAGCCGGAGCAGCCGGAAAAGTATTCAAGATTGAGGCTCAGCCTGGAACAGCAGTAAAGAAAGGTGATGCAGTTCTGATTCTTGAAATTATGAAAATGGAGACTCCTGTTGTTGCACCGGAAGACGGAACAGTTGCAAGCATCGAAGTTGCAGTTGGTGACAGCGTAGAAGCAGGAGCATTACTTGCTACAATGAACAACTAGGAGGAAAATTATGTTAAGTTATGTTGGAGACACAATGAGTAACCTCCTGCATCAGACTGCATTCTTTAACCTGACCTGGGGTAACTACCTTATGATTGTAATTGCCTGCGTATTCTTATATCTGGCAATCAAGAAAGGTTATGAACCTCTTCTTCTGGTTCCGATTGCATTTGGTATGCTTCTGGTTAATATTTATCCGGACATTATTGCAAGTCCGGAAGAGACCAGCAATGGTGTCGGTGGTTTACTTTATTATTTCTATACTCTGGATGAGTGGTCAATCTTACCTTCTCTGATTTTCCTTGGAGTTGGTGCGATGACAGACTTTGGCCCTTTGATTGCAAACCCAATCAGCTTCCTTTTAGGAGCAGCAGCACAGTTCGGTATTTTCGGAGCTTACCTGCTTGCAATTCTGATGGGATTCAATGACAAGGGAGCAGCAGCCGTATCTATTATCGGTGGAGCAGATGGTCCGACCTCTATCTTCCTTGCCGGTAAATTAGGACAGGCTGCATTGATGGGACCGATTGCGGTGGCAGCATATTCTTATATGTCTCTGGTTCCGATTATTCAGCCGCCAATTATGAAACTGTTTACAACAAAGAAAGAACGTGCAATCAAGATGGAGAACCTTCGTCCGGTATCCAAACTGGAGAAGATTTTGTTCCCAATCGTAGTTACTACAATTGTATGTCTGATTCTTCCGACAACTGCTCCGTTGGTTGGTATGCTTATGCTTGGTAACCTCTTCCGTGAGTCTGGTGTAGTCAGACAGCTTACAGATACAGCATCCAATGCTTTGATGTATATCGTAGTTATTCTTCTGGGTACTTCCGTTGGTGCATCTACCAGTGCAGAAGCATTCTTAAATTTCAGCACACTTAAGATTGTTGCTCTTGGACTGATTGCATTTATGTTTGGTACTGCAGCCGGAGTCCTCTTTGGAAAACTGCTTTGCTGGATTACCAAAGGAAAAATTAATCCGTTGATTGGTTCTGCCGGAGTTTCCGCCGTGCCTATGGCTGCGCGTGTATCGCAGAAGGTCGGTGCAGAAGAAGACCCGACAAACTTTTTACTTATGCATGCAATGGGACCAAACGTTGCCGGTGTTATCGGTACAGCAGTAGCTGCCGGTGTATTTATGGCAATCTTTGGTATATAGGAGGATAGAAATGTCAGAAGAAATGAAAAAACCTTTAAAAATTACAGAAACTGTTCTTCGTGATGCACATCAGTCTCTGATTGCAACTAGAATGACAACAGAACAGATGCTTCCAATTATCCCGAAAATGGATGAAGTTGGATATTATGCAGTAGAGTGCTGGGGTGGAGCAACATTTGATGCCTGCCTTCGTTTCTTAAAGGAAGATCCATGGGAGAGACTTCGTAAATTAAGAGATGGATTTAAGAAAACTAAACTTCAGATGCTGTTCCGTGGACAGAATATCTTAGGATATCGTCCATATGCAGATGATGTGGTTGAGTATTTCGTACAGAAATCTATTGCAAACGGAATTGATATTATCCGTATTTTTGACTGCTTAAATGATGTTCGTAACCTTCAGACAGCAGTAACAGCATGTAACAAAGAAAAAGGACATGCTCAGGTTGCATTATCCTATACATTAGGAGATGCTTACACCTTGGATTACTGGATGGAAATGGCAAAGAGAGTAGAAGACATGGGTGCTGATTCCTTATGTATTAAGGATATGGCAGGACTTTTAGTTCCTCAGAAAGCAACCGAACTGATTCAGGCTCTGAAATCTTCAACCAGCCTTCCAATCGAACTGCATACACATTATACTTCCGGTGTTGCTTCCATGACATACATGAAAGCAGTAGAAGCTGGATGTGACATTATCGATACCGCAATGTCACCATTTGCACTTGGAACCAGCCAGCCTGCAACCGAAGTTATGGTAGAAGCATTCAAGGGAACACAGTATGATACCGGTCTTGACCAGAACAAACTGGCTGAAATCGCTGATTACTTCCGCCCAATGCGTGAGGAAGCATTAGACAGCGGTCTGATGAATCCAAAGGTACTTGGTGTTAATATCAAGACTTTATTATATCAGGTACCGGGTGGAATGTTATCCAACCTGATTTCCCAGTTAAAAGAGCAGGGACAGGAAGATAAATACGAAGAAGTACTGGCTGAAGTACCTCGTGTTCGTAAAGACCTTGGTGAGCCACCACTTGTTACACCTTCTTCCCAGATTGTTGGTACACAGGCTGTATTTAACGTATTAATGGGAGAACGTTACAAAGTTGCTACCAAAGAGACCAAGGATATTCTTCTTGGAAAATATGGTCAGACTGTTAAACCTTTCAATCCGGAAGTTGTGGATAAGGTTCTCGGTGCTGATAAAGATAAGGCAATTACCTGCCGTCCGGCAGACTTACTTGAGCCTGAACTAGATAAGATTGAAGCTGAAATGAAACAGTACAAACAGCAGGATGAAGATGTATTATCTTATGCATTATTCCCACAGGTTGCTACTGAGTTCTTCAAATATCGTCAGGCACAGCAGACGAAAGTTGATACAACAATTGCAGATACAAAGAACGGAGCATATCCGGTATAGGGTACCTTGCTATCTATAGCAGTAAAGAAGCGGCTACAGACAAATATGTCTGTAGCTGTTTTCCTTTTGATTGGTATAATGGAATATCAGAATTACATAAAAATTCTATGGACAAGAGGACAAAAGATTGCTATGATGAAGTCATGATTTGTCATGGGGTAGACAATTTTAATTGCAAAGCATTTGAAAATATTGTGGCAGTTCTTTCACGGTATTTGGAGAGGAAAAAGGTGAAGGACAATGAAACTGTATGAATTGGGGACAGGGGAGCCGGTGCAGGTGCTGGTGAAAGTGGAGAATGCTTCAGCAGAATATGATAGTACAGTTGCTTTTGGAAAAGAAGGCATTTTATTAATTGAGCCAATACGTTATGATGGAAAAATTATTAATTTTTCCGGAGATAAGGTGCATATCAGTGTAATTTATATGGAAGATGGAATCAAACCGCTGATATGGGAGGGGTGCAGAATGCAGACCGTCCAGGCAGGAAAAGAAAAATATCATGCAATTGTATGCAAGCGTGAAGGAATAAAATGGAACCGCAGACAGGCGTATCGCCAGTATCTGGGACTGGATGGAATGTTGTCCATTGACAGTACAAGAGCAAATCGTTCTGTGGTTGTGAAGGATATCAGTGCTACCGGAGTGTCATTTGTGGGGATGCCGGATATGAATTATCTTTCCATGGGACCGTTTCATTTGACGTTTGAAGATAAAGCAAGCAGGCTTAAAGTGCAGTTATCCGGTATGGCTGTTCGTCAGGAGCCGGTAGATGAAACGAAAGTGATTGTAGGATGTACGGTAAAGCAGGCAAATCTCGACTTGGGGACTTATGTCGCCTCCAAGCAGAAGCAGGAAATTGCCAGACGACATGGAAACTGACGAAAATCCTGCAAAAAGATGTTAAAACGACATAAAAAATGCAAAATATTTGTAGAATCGAGAAGAAGGAACTATGAATGGGAATACCAATGATTTGACCAGTCGAATCAACGAATGTTATGGAAGTTTAAGCAAAGGACAGAAAATATTAGCAACCTATATTACGGATAATTATGATAAGGCGGTATTTCTTACGGCAGCAAAAATGGGACAGGTAGTAGGTGTGAGCGAATCGACTGTAGTACGATTTGCTACACATTTAGGCTATAAGGGTTATCCGGAATTTCAGAAGGCTTTAGAGGAGATGGTTCGGAATAAGCTCAACTCCATTCAGCGTATGGAAGTGACTTATGGAAGAATCAGCCAGTCGCATATATTAGAAACGGTATTGCAGTCGGATCAGGAGAAAATTAAGGATACCTTGGAACATATTGATGAGCATGCTTTTGAACTGGCAGTAGATACCATTATCAAAGCAAAACATATTTATATTGTTGGAATACGAAGCTGCGCTCCACTGGCAGCTTTTATGGCGTTTTACTTTAATCTGATGTTTGAAAATGTAACATTGCTTCAGACCAATAATTCCAGTGAATTATTTGAACAGATGGTGCGAATCAGTAAGGATGATGTCATTATCGGAATCAGTTTTCCAAGATATTCCATGCGTACCTTAAAGGCAATGGAATTTGCCAATAACCGGAATGCAAAAGTAATTACATTAACAGATAGTGTGCATTCCCCAATGAATTTATATTCTTCCTGTAATCTGATTGCAAGAAGTGATATGGCATCTATTGTGGATTCTCTGGTGGCACCGCTTAGTGTTATCAACGCACTGATTGTTGCTCTGTGTATGAAGAAGCAGGGTGAGGTTGCCAAGACATTGGAGACCCTGGAGGATATCTGGAATGAATACCAGGTATATGAAAATGATGAAATTAATTATATTGATGATAAAATCAAAATGAGATATGCCAAATTAGGAGATGCAGATGAGTAAGGTACTTGTAATCGGCGGTGGACCGGCGGGCTGCTTTGCGGCAATTGCTGCAGCAGAACAGGGACATCAGGTCGTATTGTTAGAACGCAATGAGAAAATCGGGAAAAAATTATTCATTACCGGAAAAGGAAGATGCAACCTTACCAATGCATGTGATACGGAAGAACTATTTTCAAACATTCCAAGGAATTCCAAGTTCTTATACAGCGCAATCTATTCTTATGACAATTTCCGGGTCATGGATTTCTTTGAACAGAATGGAACACCGGTAAAGGTGGAACGGGGAAACCGTGTATTTCCGGTATCAGACCATTCATCGGATGTCATTGCAGCCTTAAAACGCTCCCTGGATGCACATAAAGTAAAGATTATGTATCATACAGCGGTAGAAAAGCTTATGGTATCGGAGAATTGTGTACATGGAGTAATTACTGCAGAGGGAAAGAAAATGCCGGCAGATGCAGTAGTTATTGCAACAGGCGGCTGTTCTTATGCATCTACCGGTTCTACCGGGGATGGTTATCGTTTTGCAGAAGCCTGCGGACATACCATAAAAACCTGCAGTCCATCCCTTGTGCCTTTTAACGCAGAAGAGGAATATGTCAAAGAATTGCAGGGGCTATCGTTGAAAAATGTAAAGGCGAGCATTTATCAGGGCAAAAAGCTTTTGTATGAAGCTTTTGGAGAAATGTTATTTACCCATTTTGGCGTAAGTGGACCTCTGATGTTAAGCGCCAGCAGTGTGGTAAATGATGCAGTAAGAAAACAGCCGTTGCAATTATACATTGACTGGAAACCGGCACTCTCGGAAGAACAGTTAGATCACAGAATTTTAAGGGACTTTGAAGAGGCAAAGAACCGGCAGGTGATTCATGGAATTGAAAAATTATATCCGTCCAAATTCCTGCCGATTATTTTAAGACTTGCTAAGATTCCAGCAGAAAAGCGTGTCAATGAAGTAACCAAAGAGGAACGGCAGCGACTGGTGGACTTGACAAAGAAGTTCCCGGTTACACTGACTGGTTTACGGGGCTTTTCGGAAGCCATTATTACAAAGGGCGGTGTTTCTGTAAAAGAAGTAAATCCATCGACCATGGAATCAAAATTAACAAAGCATCTTTATTTTGCCGGAGAGGTATTGGATTTGGATGCATTTACCGGCGGCTTTAATCTGCAGATTGCCTGGTCTACCGGATATCTGGCAGGAAGCAGCATTGGAAATGAATAAAGAGAATAAAAAAGCAGAAAAATCGGAGGATGAGAAATGAGCTTTAATATAGCAATCGACGGACCGGCAGGAGCCGGAAAAAGCACTATAGCAAAACAGCTTGCAAAGGAACTTTCTTTTATATATGTAGATACAGGAGCCATGTATCGGAGTATGGCATTGTATTTTATGAGAAATGGCATTGCAAAGGAAGATGAGGCAGCAATTTCAGATGCCTGTAAAACCGTGGAAGTATCTATTGCCTATGAGAACGGAGAACAGCAGGTGCTTTTAAACGGTGAGAATGTCAGCAAAGAAATCCGGAAAGAAGAAGTTGGAAAAATGGCATCTGCCACCAGTGTTTATAAGGAAGTCCGCACAAAACTGGTTGAATTACAGCAGAAGCTTGCAGCAGATAAAGATGTTATCATGGATGGAAGAGATATCGGAACCTGTGTGCTGCCGAATGCCCAGGTAAAGATTTATCTTACTGCAAGTGTTGAAACAAGAGCCGAGAGAAGATATCAGGAATTGCAGGAAAAAGGTGCTGCCTGTGACTTGGAAGTGATTAAAAAAGATATTGCGGACCGTGATTATCAGGATATGCATCGGGAAATTTCACCATTAAAGCAGGCAGAAGATGCCATTCTTGTAGATTCTTCGGATATGGGAATTGAAGAAGTGGTAGAAACCATCAAAAATATTTATAGGGAAAAATGTTAATATGAAAAATGTCAGAGTTGCAAAAAGTGCAGGTTTCTGCTTTGGCGTAAAGCGTGCAGTAGATATGGTTTATGCACAGCTTGAAACAAACGATGAAACAAAGGATGGAATAAAAGACCCGATTTATACTTACGGACCGATTATTCATAATGAAGAAGTGGTAAAGGATTTAGAGGCAAAGGGCGTAACCGTAATCCATGATATTTCAGAAATAGAAGAATCAGAAAAAGGAACCATCGTCATCCGTTCCCATGGTGTAGGCGAAAAAATATATCAGACATTAGAAAATGCCGGTTACCATATCGTGGATGCCACCTGTCCTTTTGTAAAGAAGATACATCGTCATGTACGGGAATATGGAGATGCCGGTTATCATGTTGTAATTATCGGAAATGCCAGCCATCCGGAGGTAGAAGGAATCCGTGGATGGGGAAATGAAGAGGAAATTACGGTAATTGGAACGAGGGAAGCAGCAGAAAATTTCCGGGTTTCAGCAGGAAAAAAGGTTTGTATCGTATCACAAACGACATTTAACTACAATAAATTTCAAGAATTAGTTGAAATTATAAATAAAAAAGGTTATGATATAATTGTTTTAAATACAATCTGTAATGCAACGGAAGAGCGGCAGACCCAGTCGAGGGCTTTGGCAAAAGAAGTTGAAGCGATGATTGTGGTTGGTGGGAGGAGCAGTTCCAACACACAGAAGTTATTTGAAATATGTAAAAACGAATGTGCAAATACTTACTATATACAAACCATAGATGATTTGGATCCGGCAGTACTTCGGACCATTGATAACGTAGGTATTACCGCAGGGGCATCTACCCCAAATAAAATTATTGAGGAGGTTCAAAATAATGTCAGAAATGAGTTTTGAACAAATGTTGGAAGAATCTTTTAAAACAATAAGAAATGGAGAGGTAGTCGAAGGCGTCGTTATCGGTGTTAAGCCAGATGAGATCATCCTTAATATTGGATATAAGTCAGACGGAATTATTACACGTAATGAATATACGAACGAAGCAAATGTAGACCTGACCACCGTTGTATCCGTAGGTGACACTATGGAAGCCAAAGTTTTAAAGGTGAATGATGGAGAAGGACAGGTACTTCTTACTTACAAACGTCTTGCTGCTGAAAAAGGAAGCAAGCGTTTAGAGGAAGCATTCAACAATCAGGAAGTGCTTACCGCAAAGGTTACACAGGTATTATCCGGTGGATTAAGTGTTGTAGTTGACGAAGCAAGAGTATTTATTCCTGCAAGCCTTGTATCAGATACTTACGAGAAAGATTTATCTAAGTATGAAGGACAGGAAATTTCATTTGTAATCACTGAGTTCAACCCAAGAAAGAGAAGAATTATTGGTGACAGAAAACAGCTTTTAGTAGCAGAGAAAGCTGAAAAACAGAAAGAACTCATGGAGAGAATCCATGTTGGTGATGTTGTAGAAGGTACAGTAAAGAACGTAACAGACTTTGGTGCATTCATCGACCTTGGTGGAGCAGACGGACTGTTACATATTTCTGAAATGTCCTGGGGACGTGTTGAAAGTCCTAAGAAAGTATTCAAAGTTGGCGATACTGTAAAAGTATTCATCAAAGATATCAATGAGAGTAAGATTGCACTGAGCATGAAATTTGAGGATGAGAATCCTTGGAATAATGCTGCAGAGAAATATGCAGTAGGTAATGTGGTAACAGGTGTTGTTGCAAGAATGACAGACTTTGGTGCATTCGTAGAATTAGCTCCTGGAGTAGATGCATTACTTCATGTATCCCAGATTTCTAAAGAGCATGTTGAGAAACCTTCTGATGTATTAAAAGTAGGTCAGGAAGTAGAAGCTAAAGTAGTTGACTTTAATGAAGAAGACAAGAAAATCAGCTTAAGCATGAAAGCGCTTCTGCCAGAAGAGGAAGCTAATACAGAAGAAGTTCCTACAGAAGAATAATAAGGTAGGAGGTAGCATATATGTTTGAAGGCTATGAAAAGTTTAAAAAAGATATATATGCAATGACCACGATTGACTTAAATGCTTACAAAGAGAAACAGATGCGTCGTAGGATTGACAGCCTTTTGGTAAAGAATAAGGCTCAGTCCTATGATGAGTATGTACATCTGCTTCATACAGATAAAGAGAAGTTTGACCAGTTTATTAATTTCCTGACTATTAATGTTTCAGAATTTTACCGGAACCCGGAACAGTGGAAGTTTTTGGACGAAGAGGTTTTCCCGGCACTTATAAAACAGTTTGGCAGCAATTTGAAAATCTGGAGTGCAGCGTGTTCTACCGGAGATGAGCCATACTCTCTTGTAATGGCTTTATCAAAGCATGTTCCGCTGAACCAGATACATATAATTGCTACTGATATTGATAAACAGGTACTTGAGAAAGCAAGAGTTGGACTTTATAACGAAAAGAGCATTGAATCTGTACCGGATGATTTGAAGCGTAAGTATTTTACACAGGTAGGAAAATCCTATAAGATTTCCGATGAAATCAAAAAGCATGTAGAATTTCGGGAACATAATCTTTTGCGGGATCCATATCCATCAGGTTGTCATTTGATTGTCTGCAGAAATGTAGTAATTTATTTTACAGAAGAAGCAAAAGACGAGATTTATCGCAAGTTCTATGATTCTTTGGCAAAAGATGGAATGTTATTTATCGGAAGTACAGAGCAGATTATGAATTATCGTGAGTTGAATTTAAAAAGGCATCAGTCATTTTTCTTTCAGAAATAATAATGACATAGTAAAGACCTCGTTCTCAAAATTGGGAAAGAGGTCTTTTTTTACAGGAAATTGCTTTCCTGTAAAGTAAAAAACGCTCCGCGAGGATGCACACTGCGGCGTATAATGTAGGTATCACTTAATTTTCTTGTTTTTTATAGCGTCTAACAAGTGATTTACATAACTTTTGATAAGCTCCGGCGATGAAAGAAATTTTTCCGTAAGTTCAAAGTAAGAAATTTTTTCCTTATAGTCGTGTTTAAAAGAAGGAGAAATAAGCTCTTCGTACTGTGGAAGAAAGCTTCCTTCATGCCGGGTATAGCAGGTGGCAGCGGTAGCCTGTCTGCGGTGTTCTTTATCGACATATGATGCTACACTTTTGTGCATTGCAGTATCTTCAGCCGGAAGATAATAATAATCCTTATAATTTGGAAAGAAATATTTCAGGGCATCCTCTTCTAAATGGACGGAGAGGGTGCATTTTTTGCCCTTTGCATAGAAATAAACAGAACCTATGCGGCAGGAAATATGCTTTGGAAATGGAAATTCCGGCTCAATAGAAAGAATCAGTTCTTTCTTTTCCTGCTGCTTATAATCTGTATATTCGGAAACAGAAGCACTGCAGGATAAATACTGTCCGTAAAACAGATGGACATAGGATAAGACGGGAAGTAATGCAGGCATATCCAGAACATCTTCGTAGTTGTGGAGCAGAAGAATTTCCAATTTATCCGGACGTGGTTCCTTGGTATACGAATGATAGATCTCAATCAATTCACCGCCGGAATATAAGTCATCCCTGCCAATACCAAGAAAAGCTTCGATGGTCTTCTGCTTGTAATTTGGCAGCTGGAGAATATGCTTTATCTGGGAAATGGATTTGAAAATATCCACATAAGTAAAATCAGCAAAGTGCTCGTTACATTCATAAGTATTGCATTTTGCTTTCAGATAAGGAATATCAAAGCCGATTCCATTGAAAGTGATAATTGTATCAAAACCGTCTAATAGCAAAAGAAACTGCTCAAGTACTTCTTTTTCTTCTTCCGGTGTTTCGGCAAAAAACTGTTTGATATAAAGCATCTGTTCTATGTGATAGGCACATCCAATCAGATAAAGACTGGTATGAGCCGGGGAAAATCCGGTAGTTTCGATATCGAAAAAGACAGAGGAAGCAGTGAATATTTCCTCATCTAAATTCGAAGCCGGACTATATGGAATTTCATGTACAATTGTTTTCATATCTGTCCTCCTGTTATTTTTTTATTATACACGATGTATGGGAAAAAAGTAATCATTCCTTGTTTAAAATCGACAAAAATATTGAGAAAAAATCTTTTTAGTGTGTCAAAAAAAACTAATTTGTGTTATAATACATTTTATGTTAAATGCATTGCATATGCAGTACAATACTATCATAGAAAGAGGGGCACATAAGATGGGTTTAATGACATTTAAAGGTGGCGTCCATCCTTTCGAAGGAAAGGATTTATCAAAAGATAAGCCAATACGTGAATTATTACCCAAAGGTGAACTGGTATATCCATTATCGCAGCATATTGGAGCACCGGCAACACCAATCGTAGCGGTAGGAGATACCGTTTTGAAGGGGCAGAAGATAGCAGAAGCAGGCGGCTTTGTATCTGCACCAATCCATGCGTCCGTATCCGGAACTGTTAAGAAAATTGAGCCAAGAAGAGTTCCAACAGGTGATATGGTGAACTCCATTGTAATTGAAAGCGATGGTGAATTTAATGAGGTAGAGTATCAGGCAGTAGAAGACGTCAGTGCTCTTTCCAAAGAAGAAATTATTAACCGTATAAAAGAAGCGGGAGTTGTTGGTATGGGTGGAGCAGGATTCCCAACCCACGTAAAATTATCTCCGAAGGAACCGGAAAAAATCGACTATATTATTGCCAACTGTGCAGAGTGTGAACCATATCTGACATCTGATTACCGCATCATGTTAGATCACACGGAAGAACTGGTAGAAGGCATGCGTATCATTCTCAGTATGTTTGAACATGCCAAGGGTGTATTTGCAGTCGAGAATAATAAACCGGATTGTATCGCAAAATTATTAGAATTAACGAAAGATGAGCCTCGTATGGAGGTCGCACCTCTTATGACAAAATATCCACAGGGTGGTGAACGTCAGCTTATTTATGCAGTAACCAAACGTGCAATTAATTCCAAGATGCTTCCGGCAGATGCAGGATGTATCGTAGATAATGTTGCAACCATGGTTGCCGTATACCATGCAGTAAAAGAAGGAAAACCTGTTACAAGCAGAATCTTTACAGTTACTGGTGATGCAGTAGAAGAGCCGGGTAACTTTGAGTTCTTAATCGGAACCAGTTTCCAGGAGCTTTTAGATGCTGCCGGTGGATTTAAAGAGCAGCCGGAGAAAATTATTTCCGGTGGACCAATGATGGGCTTTTCCATGTTCGGATTAGATGTGCCGACAACCAAGACTACTTCAGCACTCCTTTGTATGACCAAAGATGAAGTGGCAGAAGCAGATGCAGATGCAACAGCATGCATCAATTGTGGTCGTTGCGTAGAAGCATGTCCGGAACAGATTGTTCCATCCAGATTATCTAAATTCTCAGAGCATGGAGATATGGCAGGATTTGAAAAATGGCATGGTCTTGAGTGCGTGGAATGTGGAAGCTGCAGTTTTATCTGCCCGGCAAAACGTCCGTTAGCACAGCTTATTAAGACAATGAAAAAACAGGTTCTTGCTGAAAAGAAAAAAAATAAATAACAAAGAAAGAGGTGGACTATTGTGAGTGAGTTATATCATGTATCATCATCACCACATGTACGAGCCAAAGATACAACAAGCAGAATCATGCTTTATGTAATTATAGCTCTGCTTCCAACAAGTATATTTGGTATTGTTAATTTTGGATATAAAGCAGCAGTATTGATTTTGGTATCTGTTGCAAGCTGTATTGCATCAGAGTGGATTTTCAATCTGATTGTACATAAGAAGAATACCGTCAGTGATTTAAGTGCGGTAGTTACCGGACTGTTACTTGCATTAAACCTGCCGGCATCCCTTCCATGGTGGGAAGCTGTAATCGGCAGTGTATTTGCAATCGTTATTGTTAAAATGATGTTTGGCGGACTGGGACAGAACTTTATGAACCCGGCACTGGGTGCAAGATGCTTTTTACTGATAGCATTTGCCGCAGACATGACAAACTTTACCGTAGATGGATATTCAGGAGCAACTCCACTGGCTCTGATCAGAGAACAGGGTGTTGGAGCTGTTAATACCATGAATATGTTAATTGGTAAGACCACCGGAACCATCGGAGAGACATCCGCTATTGCTATCTTAATTGGAGCAATGTTCTTAATCCTGATGGGTGTCATTACACTTCGGATTCCGGGAACCTATATCATTACATTTATAATATTTATCAGCTTGTTCGGCGGACATGGCTTTGACATCGACTATATCGTTGCTGAGCTTTGTGGTGGTGGATTAATGCTTGGTGCATTCTTTATGGCAACCGACTATGTAACATCACCAATCACACCGAAGGGACAGATTTTATATGGAATTCTTTTAGGTATTCTTACCGGATTATTCCGTATCTTTGGAGCAAACGCAGAAGGTGTATCCTTTGCAATTATTTTAAGCAACCTTCTGGTTCCTATGATTGAAAGGATTACAATTCCAAAGGCCTTTGGACAGGTAAAGGAGGCAAAGCAGCATGAATAAGAAGATTGTACATGACGCGTTGATTTTAACCGTATTTACCGTAGTAATCGGATTTATTCTTGGACTGGTATATGAGATTACCAAGGATCCGATTGCAAAGGCAGAAGAGGCAACTGCACAGGCTGCATACAAAGCAGTGTTTGAAGATGCAGATTCTTTTTCCACCTATGATTTTGATGCAGAAGCCGCAGCCAGCCTGTTAGAGCAGAATGGTTACAGTGATGAAATCAATGGTGTGCAGGAAGCATTAGATAAAGATGGCAATGTATTAGGCTATGTGATTACTGTAACAGCTAAAGACGGAAGCCAGGGTAATATCACATTTTCTGTTGGCATAAAGAATGATGGAACCGTAAACGGCTATTCCGTTACCAGTATGTCAGAGACACCTGGACTTGGAGACAAGGCAAAGACAGAAGACTTCTCCAAACAGTATAAGAATAAGAATGTAGACAGCTTTACCGTTGTGAAACAGGCACCATCTGCTGATAACGAGATTGAAGCAATTTCCGGTGCAACCATTACATCAAAAGCAATGACCAATGGTGTAAATGCCTGCATTACATACTTCCAGAATGAATTGGAAGGAGGCGCTGAATAATGAATAAGTATTTAGAACGCGTATATAACGGATTGATTAAAGAAAATCCTACCTTTGTACTGATGCTTGGTATGTGTCCGACACTGGCAGTAACAACATCAGCAATGAATGCACTGGGAATGGGATTATCTACAACAGTGGTATTGATTTTCTCTAACCTGTTGATTTCCTTATTCCGTAAAGCAATTCCAAATGGTGTCAGAATGCCGGCATACATTGTTATCGTAGCATCTTTGGTAACCATTGTAGAATTTATTATGAAGGCTTATACACCGGCACTGGCTAAACAGCTTGGTGTATATATCCCTCTTATTGTTGTTAACTGTATTATCCTTGGACGAGCAGAAAGCTATGCATCTAAAAATCCACCTGTATTGTCTATCTTAGACGGTGTTGGTATGGGACTTGGATTTACCTTCGGATTAACCTGTATCGGTATTGTCCGTGAGATTTTAGGTGCAGGACAGTTGTTTGGATTCCAGATTCTTTCACTGAAATGGTATACACCAATCAATATCTTTGTTATGGCACCGGGTGCATTCTTGGTACTGGCATTCTTAGTTGCTTTAATGAGTATTGTTCGTCAGAAGATGGAAGCAAAAGGCAAACCACTGGCAGAGCCTGCCGGCTGTATCAGTGGAGACTGTGCCGGATGCAGCATGTCTGCAACCTGCAGCGAAAAAGAGAAGAAAGCTGCAGATGCAGAGGAAAAAAGTGAATAGGAGGAATATGACAGATGCAGACATTATTATTGATTGCAATTGGTTCAGCCATTGTAAATAACGTAGTATTAAGCCAGTTCCTTGGTATCTGTCCTTTCTTGGGTGTATCAAAGAAAACAGAGACCGCTGCTGGAATGGGTGGAGCCGTTATCTTTGTCATAACGATATCCTCCTTTGTTACCTCATTGATTTATAAGTTTATACTGATTCCGACGGGAACACAGTATTTACAGACTATTGTATTTATTCTTGTAATCGCAGCGCTGGTACAGTTTGTAGAAATGTTCTTAAAGAAATCCATGCCTGCTCTTTATAAGAGCCTTGGAGTGTATCTTCCTTTGATTACAACCAACTGTGCAGTATTAGGTGTAGCACTTACCAACGTAACCAAAGAGTATGGTATCTTAGAGGGCGTTGTAAACGGTTTTGCAACCGCATTTGGATTCTTTATTGCTATTACAATTATGGCAGGAATTCGTGAAAAAATTGAATATAATGATATCCCTAAGCCATTTAAAGGAACAGCAATTGTATTAATTACAGCATGTCTGATGTCCATTGCATTTATGGGCTTCTCAGGAATGATTTAGGAGGAAAGAAAAGATGAGTGTACAGGCAATTATTATTGCAGCCGTTATTGTAGGCGGCGTAGGACTTTTTATTGGATTTTTCCTCGGCGTTTCCGGAGAAAAGTTCAAAGTAGAAGTAGATGAAAGGGAAGAAGCAATTGTTGGTGTTCTTCCTGGAAATAACTGTGGTGGTTGTGGTTATGCCGGATGTTCCGGTCTTGCAGCTGCTATTGTAAAAGGTGATGCCCCGGTCAATGGATGTCCTGTTGGTGGTGCGCCGGTTGCAGCAAAAGTCGGTGAAATCATGGGAGTTGCTGCAGAAGAAGGCGCAAAGCAGGTTGCCTTTGTAAAATGTGCAGGAACCTGTGAAAAAGCCGGTCATGATTATGAATATACCGGAGTAGAAGATTGTGCTGCTATGGCATTTATTCCGGGCGGCGGAGCAAAGAGCTGTAGCTATGGCTGCCTTGGCTTTGGAAACTGTGTAAAGGCATGTCCGTTTGATGCAATCTATGTTGTAGATGGTATTGCAAAGGTGGATAAGGAAGTATGTAAGGCATGTGGAAAATGTGTTGCAGCCTGTCCGAAGCACTTGATTGAGCTGGTACCATATGAAGCAAAGCATCTGGTACAGTGCAGTTCCAAGGATAAAGGCAAAGACGTTATGAAAGCCTGCTCCGTAGGTTGTATTGGCTGTCATCTCTGTGAGAAGAACTGTCCAAATGATGCAGTTCATGTCGTAGATAATGTGGCTTATATCGACCAGGAGAAATGTACCGGATGTGGCATTTGTGCCGAGAAATGTCCGAAGAAGATTATTTTATAATCGTTTCTGTGATAGAAAGAACGGGATTGTCATTGATTTGGCAGTCCCGTTTTGCGTAGTTGATGTTATATGAGGATTGGATATGAGAAAATTTAGAGAAAAGTATATTGGAAATAAAGATTTTTATAAAATGGTTCTGCTGGTAGCTATTCCAATTATGATACAGAATGCCATCACTAACTTTGTGAGTCTTTTGGACAATATCATGGTAGGACTGGTTGGAACGGAGCAGATGTCCGGTGTCGCAATCATCAATCAGTTGATGCTGGTTTACAATATCTGTATTTTTGGAGCAGTATCCGGTGCAGGCATTTTTGGGGCACAGTTTTATGGAAAAGGGGACCATAAAGGAGTGCGGGATGCCTTCCGTTTTAAAATTGTAGCCTGTGGTTTCTTGGCAGTCATATGGATGCTGATATTGGGCTTTGCAAATGAACCGTTAATTCGGCTGTTTTTGCATGAAGGAGGAAGCACGGGAGATATTGAAACTACATTATTGTATGCAAAACAGTATTTACAGACGGTAATGCCATCCATGGTTCCTTTTGCATTGATTCAGGCATATGCCCAGACATTACGTGAAACAGGAGAAACGGTTCTTCCGATGAAAGCCGGAATTGCTTCTGTAGCAGTAAATCTGATGTTTGACTATGTATTAATATTTGGTTCATTTGGACTGCCTGCATTAGGAGTAAGAGGTGCAGCGGCAGCAACCGTATTGGCAAGAGTTGTGGAATGCATTATTGTTGTCTTGTGGACCCATGCGAGAGCAGATAAGAATCATTTTATTGTAGGAGCTTACCGTGATTTTAAAATACCGGGAACACTGGTACGACAGATTATCATAAAAGGAACACCATTGCTTTTAAATGAGACTTTATGGGCTGGAGGAATGGCAGTCCTGATGCAGTGTTATTCCACAAGAGGTCTTGCTGTTGTAGCTGGATTTAATATATCAAATACAGTAGCCAATCTTTTTAATGTTGTATTTATTGCGTTGGGAAGTGCGATATCCATCATTGTAGGACAGCAGCTTGGTGCTGGTAAATTGGAAGAGGCGGTGGATACGGACCGCAAGATGATTGTATTTTCTGTATTTTGTTGTTTTGTTATAGGAGCCTGCATGTTTGCAATTGCTCCGTTCTTTCCAAGAATATACAATACGACAGAAGAAGTGCGTGGACTGGCAAAACAATTTATCCGGATTGCATCAGCCTGCATGCCGTTATATGGATTTATGCATGCAACCTATTTCACACTGCGTTCCGGTGGCAGGACAGTCATTACCTTCCTTTTTGACAGTGTCTATATCTGGGTGGTAGATATTCCACTGGCATTTGTGTTAACCAGATTTACAGGACTTCCGATTGTATCTATTTATTTATCCTGTCAGTTAATAGAGATTATAAAATGCATCATCGGATATGTTATGGTAAAGAAGAAAATCTGGGTCAACAATATGGTTATGGAGCATTGACAGGAAAAAGGCTTACATTTCATGAAATGGAATATTGCTGCCGATGCCGGAAGTGGTGTGAAGTTCGTAATCGTCGGTGATAAAAATGGCTTCCGTGTCATCCAAGGATTCTATCAGCTTCATGCCGTCCTCTAATCCTAAAGCAAAACAGGTGGTGGAAAGTCCGTCACCATCTACGGATTTCGGACAGATAATGGTGACACCCAGCAGGTTATTGTCATAAGGATAACCGGTTTTCGGATTTAAAATGTGGTGATAGAAGTTATCACCCACATAGAAATAACGTTCATAAACACCGGAACTTACTACCGTTTCATCAGAGACTTCAACACTGGCAATGGCAGTGCCGTCATCGGAAAATGGTTTCTGGATACCGATATTATAGTTGCTTCCATCTGGTTTATCACCCAGCGTAAGGACATTGCCTCCAAGGTTAATCATGCCGGAGGTAATGTCTTTTTCATTTAAATAATCTTTCATTTTATCAGCAATATAACCTTTGGCGATGCCTCCCAAGTCAATCATGGCATCCGGATTGGAAAGACTAACTTCGTTTCCATTAATAACAATCGCATGATAGTCGATGGTGGAAAGTGTGGCTTCAATATCAGATTCAGATGGAATCGTACCGCTGTTATTTGGAAAGTCCCAGAGGGAAGACAATTTACCAATGGTGATATCAAACTGTCCCAGGCTTAAATCACCATAATAAATACCTTTTTGTAATAATTCAATCGTATCATCATCCACAGTAACCGGTGTGCCACCAGCATTGTTTATTTTACTGATATCGCTGTCTGCGATGGTATTGCTGAAAAGGTTCTCATAATGGGAAGCAAGCTTGAAGCAGTCATCAATATAAGAAGCATTTTCTTCTCCATATAGTGTAATGGTAATGACTGTATTAAAATAAAAATCAGATTTGGAAACGGGTTCTTTGCTGCGTCCGCATCCCACGAAGGAGAAGGAGCAGAAGAAGAGAAAGAAAGCAAGTAAACTGCAGGTTAATTTATAAGAAAATATCGTCTTTTTTGTTTTCATCATGTATACTCCGGTTCTTTTAAAATCATATAGCACAAGCATAGCACAAGGAAGATAAAATTTACAGATGATTTTTTTCGAAAGGTATGATAAAGTATAAAATGTATGCATATTAATAAAAAATTATAACCGGCATTCAGATAGTGAATATGCCGTAGATGATTAAGAGGCGGAAAAATGGATACACAGTTGCGTGAAACATTAAAGAATAAGAAGCGTGTAATTGTAAAAATCGGTTCTTCATCTCTTTTACACGAAGAGACTGGAAAATTAAATCTTTTAAAACTGGAACGTTTGGTAAGAGAATTATGTGATATTAAGAATCAGGGCATGGATGTATGCCTGGTCAGCTCCGGGGCTATTGCAGTAGGAAGACAGTCCATGGGATTCAAAGAAAGACCGGAGAAAATAGCTGTAAAACAGGCATGTGCGGCAGTGGGACAGGCGAGACTTATGATGACTTATCAAAAGCTTTTTTCAGAGTACCACCAGAATGTGGGACAGGTTCTTATGACAAAAAAAACTATGGTTGATAACGTGTCGAGAAAAAATGCCCAGAATACTTTTGAAGAATTGTTTGAAATGGGAATTATACCAATTGTAAATGAAAATGATACCGTATCTACTTATGAGATGCAGTTTGGTGATAACGATTCCCTGTCGGCTATTGTAGCCTCATTGGTAGGAGCAGATTTGTTGATTCTTTTATCTGATATTGACGGGTTGTATACGGATGATCCGAGAAAGAATCCAAAAGCAGAATTGATACCGGTAGTAGAAAAAATTGATAACCGGATTGAAAACATGGCAGGAGATACAGTAGGTAGTGATGTTGGTACCGGTGGAATGACCACCAAATTAACGGCAGCAAGGATTGCAACCTTATCCGGAGCAGATATGATTATTGCCAATGCAAAGGATGTGGGAGTTCTGCATCAGATTTTCGAAGGAAAACAGGTGGGAACCTTTTTCAAAGCCAATAAAAATGATGATTTCTATATTGCAGATTATGTAGAAGAAAGCATGGGGTAAAAAGATGATTGAAAATACAATAGCAAGAATCAATGAATTATATCATAAATCCCAGAAAGAAGGACTGACACCGGAAGAAAAGGAAGAACAGGCAGCACTTCGCAAGGAATACATAGCAAGTGTAAAGCGGAATCTGAAGGGACAGTTAGATAATATTGATATGGTAAATGCAGATGGAACGGTAACCAATCTGGGAGAAAAATATGGAAACAAAGGCAAGCATCAGAACTAAGTATAAGACACTGCGAAATGCAATGCCGGAGAATATTGTAAGAGAAGAATCCCAAAGGATTTGTCAGAATATCAGTACCTGGGAAATCTTTCAGAAAGCACAAAATTGTTTCTTTTATTATCCCCTTGGGAAAGAAGCTTCTTTATTGCCTTTTTTTAAAGAAAGTATTCAAAAAAGAGCAGCTTTCCCCCGGGTGCGTGGAGAAGAAATGGACTTTTGTGAAGTCAATCGTACAGATGATTTTCAGGAAGGGTATTTTCATGTGATGGAGCCAAAGGATGAGATACCGGCGATGGATTTAGCAGAACTTGAGCAGGAGAAAACAATTGTATTCACACCGGGACTGGTCTTTGATATTAACGGTGGAAGAAGCGGATATGGTAAGGGCTTTTATGATCGTTTTTTTCAGAAATATAAGAAAGTAATCCGGGTTGGAATTGCATTATCCTGTCAGCTTGCAGAACAGGTACCTATGGAGGCTTATGATATTCCGATGGATTATCTTGTAACACCGGAGAAGATTTATAAAGTAACGGATAACAGAGACGAAAATAAGTAGCAGGAGGGAATTATGGAATTACAGGAATTAGGTAAGAGAGCAAAAGCAGCAGAAGTCATCATGCGGAATATGGGCATGAAAGAAAAAGAAAAGATTTTGCTTGAAGTTGCAGAACATTTAGTAGAAGATACCGATGCTATTTTAGCAGCAAACCAGAAGGATATGGATGCAGGAAGAGAAGCCGGAATGCATCAGGGACTTTTAGACCGTCTGATGTTAAATAAAGAGCGTATTGCACAGATGGCAGAAGGAATCCGCCAGGTAGCAGAATTAGAAGATCCGGTAGGAGAAGTCCTTTCCATGAAACAGCGCCCGAATGGACTTATGATTGGAAAGAAGCGTGTACCATTAGGTGTCATTGGAATTATTTATGAATCACGTCCAAATGTAACAGCAGATGCCTTTGCTTTGTGCTTTAAAACTGGAAATACCGTGATTTTAAAAGGTGGAAGTGATGCCATTCATTCCAATATGGCAATCGTAAAGAGCATCAATGAAACTTTAAGTAATAACCAGCTGCCGGAAGGAGTGCTTTCTTTAATCGAAGATACCAGCCGGGAAACTGCTACTGCATTTATGAAAATGAATGAGTATGTGGATGTACTGATTCCAAGAGGTGGCTCCGGACTGATTCGTGCTGTGGTAGCCAATGCTACAATTCCGGTGATTGAGACCGGTACCGGTAACTGCCACATTTATGTGGATGAAACCGCAGACCTTGATATGGCGGTGAATATCATTAATAATGCCAAAACACAGCGCATCGGTGTATGCAATGCCTGTGAATCTTTAGTGCTGCATGAGAGCATCGTAGATGAACTGATGCCACGCCTTTCTGCAAAATTATCCGAAAGCCATGTAGAAATCCGTGGGGATGAGCGAGTTCAGAAAGCTACAAAAGATGCAGTGGCTGCAACAGAAAAAGACTGGGGCACCGAATATTTGGATTATATTATTTCTGCAAAGACAGTTTCAGATATTGATGAAGCCATTACACATATCAATAAATATAATACCGGACATTCGGAAGCAATCATTACCAATAATTATGAGCATGCACAGAAGTTCTTAAATGAGATTGATGCTGCTGCTGTTTATGTAAATGCATCCACACGTTTTACTGACGGATTTGAGTTTGGCTTTGGGGCAGAAATCGGAATCAGTACCCAGAAGCTGCATGCCAGAGGACCGATGGGCTTAGAAGCACTGACGACCACCAAATATATCATTTATGGGGATGGCCAGATCAGAGAATAATAAGAAAAATATTAAGAAAACAGGAAAAGAAATGAGAGAAATAGAAAAGATAAATCACACCGGTGAAGTTCCGGTAATGGAACCGCAGAGACAATTTTATTTTATGGACCTTGCAAAGCAGTATGTGACGCAGATTTCCAGGAAGAAAGGCAGACCGCTTACCTTTCATGTGACAACTTTTGGGTGCCAGATGAATGCCAGAGATTCCGAAAAGTTATGCGGAATTTTAGAGACCGTAGGTTTTGAAGAGACCGATTCCGAGGAAGCAGATTTTGTCATTTATAATACCTGTACAGTGCGTGAAAATGCCAACAATAAGGTTTACGGACGTCTGGGATATTTAAGCGGCTTTAAGAAAAAGAATAAAGATATGATGATTGCATTATGCGGCTGTATGATGCAGGAACCGGAGGTTGTGGAAAAATTAAAACAGAGCTATCGTTTTGTAGACCTGGTTTTCGGAACCCATAATATCTTTAAATTTGCAGAACTTCTGGTACGCTGCTTTGAAGAGCAGAAAATGGTGATTGACATCTGGGATGATACGAAAGAAATTGTAGAAGAACTTCCGGTAGAGCGGAAATACAGCTTTAAGTCCGGTGTTAATATTATGTTTGGCTGCAATAATTTCTGCAGTTACTGTATTGTGCCATATGTAAGAGGAAGAGAACGCAGCAGAAAACCGCAGGATATCATAAGAGAAATTGAAAAATTGGTAGCAGATGGTGTAGTAGAAGTTATGCTCTTAGGACAGAATGTCAATTCCTATGGAAAGAACTTAGATACACCAGTGACCTTTGCACAGCTCTTACAGGAAGTAGAAAAGATTGAAGGTCTGGAAAGAATCCGGTTCATGACATCCCATCCAAAGGATTTATCCGATGAACTGATTGAAGTAATGAAGAATTCTAAAAAAATCTGCAGACATCTTCATCTGCCGCTTCAGTCCGGCAGCAGCAGAGTGTTAAAAGAAATGAACCGTCACTATGACAAGGAGCATTATCTTGCACTGGTTGAAAAAATCAAAAAAGCAATGCCGGATCTGGCAATTACAACCGACATTATTGTAGGATTCCCGGGAGAAACCGAAGAAGATTTCTTAGAGACCATGGATGTGGTAAGACAGGTAGAGTATGACAGCGCGTTTACGTTTATTTATTCAAAACGTACCGGAACGCCTGCTGCCAAAATGGAAAATCAGATTCCGGAAGATGTGATAAAAGACCGTTTTGACCGGCTGTTAAAACTGGTACAGGAGATTTCCGCAAAGAAAGCCGGAGCATTAACCGGAAGCGTGCAGGATGTATTAGTCGAAGAATTAGATGAACAGCAGGAAGGCCTTGTAACCGGAAGATTATCCAATAACTCAGTGGTACATCTGCCGGGTGATGTATCCATGATTGGAACTATCGTACCGGTACATTTAAAAGAATGCAAAGGCTTTTATTATATGGGAGAGGTTGCAGAGTAAATGAACCGTCGTTTTGGAAAAAATGATATCCTGTTGCTGGGAATGCTTGCAGTAGTTATTTTAGTTTTCTATGTAGGAATGACCTCTGCATTACAAAGCGGTGACAGGATTATCATTACGGTAAATGGCAGCGAATATGGCAGATATTCCCTGACAGAAAATAAAGAGATTCCAATTAAAATAGATGGAAAAGTTACCAATATCGTAACGATTGAAAATGGGACTGCCTATATGCTTGAGGCGAACTGCCCAGATCAGTTGTGTATGCATCAGAACGCAATTTCCAAAGATAAAGAATCCATTATCTGTCTGCCAAACCGGGTTGTAGTAACCGTAGAAAGTGAGCAGAAAAATACATTGGATGATGTGGCAGGGTAGGTGAAAGCATGAAGAAAAGTGTAGCATATCTTGGCGTGTTTTTGGCACTGGCCATGATATTAAGTTATGTGGAAGCAATATTGCCCTTTGCCATTGGAATACCGGGAGTAAAGCTTGGACTTGCCAACCTTGTTACGGTGCTGATGCTGTATCTGATTGGCTGGAGAGAGGCTCTTTGTGTATCGGTGCTTCGTATTGTGCTTACCGGAATTTTATTTGGAAATTTGGTCAGCATCTGTTATGGACTTGCCGGCGGATTATTAAGCTTTGTACTTATGTTTATTCTGATTCGGATAAACCGTTTTCATGTAGTTACGGTCAGTATCTGTGGCGGAATCATACATAATATGGGACAGCTTATCGTAGCAGGATTTCTGGTAAGCTCATACTATGTCATTTACTATATGCCGGTTTTATTGATTGCAGGCTTTGTGACGGGTGCCCTGATTGGAATTGTGGCAAAGGAAGTAGGAGGAAGATTATGTATTCATATATCAAAGGCGAATTATCCGAAATAGTGGCAGAGAATCATATTGTCGTTGAAAATGGCGGAATCGGCTATAATATTTATATTCCGGGACAGGTATTATCTCTGCTACCGGGAGTTGGCGAAGAAGTAAAAATCTATACTTATCTTTGTGTCAGAGAGGATGCATTTATTTTATATGGTTTTCTTACCAGAGATGATTTGAATGTATTTAAATTGCTGATTGGTGTATCCGGAATCGGACCAAAGGGTGCACTGGCAATTCTTTCTGTCATGTCAACGGATGATTTGCGTTTTGCAGTATTATCTGATGATGCAAAAGCAATTGCAAAAGCTCCGGGTGTTGGAAATAAGACGGCACAGCGGTTGATTATAGAATTAAAAGACAAGCTTAGTTTAGAGGATGCCTTTGAACAGAAATTAAGCCATACACAGGAAGCTGCTTCTGGTAACGGCTTAAAAGGAATCCGCAATGAAGCGGTAGAGGCACTGGTTTCACTGGGTTATTCTTCCACAGAGGCTTTGAAGGTTCTTCGTGATATTGAAATTACGGAAGACAGTTCGGTAGAAGATATTTTAAAACTGGCTTTGAAGCAGATGGCATTCTTATAAGAGGAGCAGAAAATGGAAAAACGTGTAATTTCAACGCAGATGCAGGATGAAGATATCAAAATCGAAAAAACACTGCGTCCGATGACCTTGGATGAATATATTGGTCAGGAGAAAGCAAAAGCAAATCTTAAAGTGTATATAGAGGCTGCAAAACAGCGTGGAGAGTCCTTAGACCATGTATTGTTTTATGGTCCTCCGGGACTTGGTAAGACTACTCTTGCCGGCATTATTGCCAATGAAATGGGCGTACATATGAAAGTCACTTCCGGTCCGGCAATTGGAAAGCCGGGAGAAATGGCAGCTATTTTGAGTAATCTTGCAGAAGGTGACATTTTATTTGTAGATGAGATTCATCGTTTGAACCGGCAGGTAGAGGAAGTATTATATCCTGCCATGGAGGATTATGTCATTGACATTATGGTGGGAAAAGGCGCAACTGCCCGTTCAATCCGCCTTGATTTACCGCATTTTACACTGGTTGGTGCCACTACCAGAGCCGGACTTTTATCGGCACCCTTAAGAGACCGTTTTGGAGTGGTACATCATCTGGAATTTTATAATGTGGAGGAACTTAAGACAATTATTGTCCATTCTGCAAAAAAGTTAGAGGTAAAGATTGATGAGGAAGGTGCAATCGAATTGGCACGCCGTTCCAGAGGAACGCCGCGTCTTGCCAACCGCCTTTTAAAGAGGGTGCGTGATTTTGCACAGGTGCAGTACAATGGTGAAATTACCAAAGAAGTAGCATCCTTTGCACTGGATTTACTGGAAGTAGACAAGATGGGATTAGACCAGAATGACAGGAACATTTTGCTTACGATTATTGAAAAATTCCAGGGTGGTCCGGTAGGGCTGGATACCCTTGCGGCAGCGATTGGGGAAGATGCCGGAACCATAGAGGATGTTTATGAACCATATCTTGTAAAGAATGGATTTATCAATCGGACACCAAAGGGAAGGGTCGCAACAGAATTTGCATATCATCACTTTGGAATAGAGGGCTAAGAAAATAGTTGTTTTTCGACAGATTTATAGCTATAATATGCTATATGTAGTAGTCAGAGAATATTTTTAGGCAGATACGCAGAGAGGAAATGAAAATGGCAGCAAAAAATAATACAGAAGTGATTATTGATGGAAAAGTATATACTTTAAGCGGATATGAGAGTCAGGAGTATTTACAGAAGGTAGCAACTTATATCAATGATAAGATTGCAGAATTTAAAATGCTGGATGAATATAAGAGAATTCCAAGTGATATGCGTTCCACATTGCTGGCATTGAACATTGCAGATGATTACTTCAAAGCGAAAAATCAGGTTGAAAAATTAGAGCAGGATTTAGAGGTAAAAGACCGTGAAATCTATGATTTAAAGCATGAACTGATTTCCAACCAGATCCGCATGGAAAGTGATGCCAAATCTTTAAAGGATCTGGAAAAAGAAAATAAAGAGCTGCTTTTAAATAAGACCAGATTAGAAGCAACCTTAGAAGATGCTTTACTTGGTAAAGTAGATAAACTTGAAAAACCGGAAAAAACTGAAAAACCAGAGGAAAAGAAAACAGACCATACGGAAGAAAAGAAAGAGGAAAAGCCTTCCGGAAAGAAAGCGTAATAGAGAATAAAAACTATGAAAGGGGGCAGACATTTATCTGTCCCTTTTGTTGCCATAGGAGATGAGGAAAGATGAAAGAGTTAGAACTTTTAGCACCGGCAGGTTCCTTGAAAACATTAAAGGCAGTCATTCATGCCGGAGCAGATGCCGTATATCTTGGCGGAAGTATGTTCGGTGCAAGAGCATATGCCAATAATTTTAACGAAGAAGAATTATTAGAAGCAATCCGTTTCGGACATATTCATGGACGCAAAATTATTCTTGCGGTGAATACTCTGTTAAAAGAATATGAATTAGGACAGCTCTATGATTATCTGCACCCTTATTATGAAGCGGGATTAGATGCTGTCATCGTGCAGGATATGGGCGTTATGGAGTTTATCAAAACTCATTTTCCAAATCTTCCGATACATACCAGTACCCAGATGACCATTACCAATGTAGAGGGAGCCAGGCTTTTAAAGGAACAGGGTGTAGAGCGTGTGGTGACAGCGAGAGAAATGTCCTTAGAAGAAATTCAAAGAATCCATGATGAAGTAGGCGTGGAACTGGAAAGCTTTATTCATGGCGCATTGTGTTACTGTTATTCCGGACAGTGCCTTTTCAGTAGTATCATCGGCGGAAGAAGCGGAAACCGTGGCAGATGTGCACAGCCATGCCGCCTTTCCTATGAAGTATTGCAGGGAGAAAAAAGTCTTACCGGACATCATGCAACACCGATTCTGAGCCTTAAGGATATGTGTACACTGCCATTTTTGTATGAACTGGCAGACCATGGGGTATATTCCTTTAAGATAGAAGGACGGATGAAGACACCGGAGTATGCTGCCGGTGTAGTAAGTATTTACCGAAAATATATGGATTCCTATCTGGATGGAAGCCGTATTCCGGTGGAGAAGAAGGATATCAGGGCACTTTTAGAACTTGGAAACCGGGGTGGCTTTACCAACGGATATTACTATCATCATAATGACAGTGATATGTTAAGCGGAGAGAGTGCTTCCCATAATAAGAGCGAAGGTGTTCTTCAGGATAACATCCGTAGAGAATATGTAGACACCGAATTAAAAGAAAAGATTAAAGGAAAGTTAATATTAAATAAAGAATGCCCTGCTAAGATAGAAGTGCAATATGGAAAAATAAAAGTTTCTTATCAGGGAGATATAGTTCTTGTAGCACAGAATCGTCCGTTGACGGAAGAAGTTGTAACAGAAAAGCTTACAAAGACTGGAAATACACCATTTGTTTTTGAAAATCTTGAAGTTACAATGGATGATGATATTTTTATGCCGGTAAACCAGTTGAACCAGCTGCGAAGAGGTGCGTTGGAAGCATTAGAAGAAGCGTTGTTGAAACCTTATGAAAGAACGCTTCCAGAATTGGTGGAAACTTCTTCCGCTGAAACAGATAGGCAGACAACAGGAAATGCCATAAAAGAAAAGCAGATTTCCGGACAGTCATTATCACAGACTTCTGGACAACAATCCGCCGGTTCATCCACAGAAGTCCGGGTACTGATTGAAGACGCAGAACAGCTTCCGGCAGTATTAAAAGCCGATTTCGTGGATACGGTTTATCTTGATTGTATGTTGTATACAAGAGAAAATCTGATTCGCATGTTAAGTGAGGATATAGACAGGGTACATGCATCCGGTAAGAAAGCATTTTATGTATTCCCATTTATTTTCCGGCAGCAGACCAGTCTTTTTTATGAAAAAATCATGCCGGAGCTAAAAAAGCTTCCATTAAATGGTATTATGGTGCGGAGTCTTGATGAAATTGCGTTTATAAAGGAATGGGGCAATGAAAATTGGCAGATGGTATCCGACAGTAATTTATATACCTATTCCAATGAAGCGGCAGAATATTTTTATCGTCTTGGAATGATACAGGATACAATTCCGGTAGAATTGAACCGGAAGGAGATTTTAAGAAGAGAAAACAGCCGGTCTGAAATAATTATCTATGGAAGACTTCCGCTTATGATAACGGCACAGTGTATTCATAAGAACACGTTAGGCTGTATGCATCAGCCCAAGGTGCTGAACTTAAAAGATCGTTATTCTGTATATTTTCCGGTGAAAAATTTCTGCCCGGAATGTTATAACGTAATTTATAATTCGCTTCCGGTCTGTCTCTTTAAGGAAGACGTAACCGTGAAAAAGATTGCACCGGCTGCCGTAAGGCTTTCCTTTACGACAGAAACTGAAGAAGAGACAGAACAGATTTTAACAATTTATGGCGATATTTATAAAAATGGTGGCATTTTGGGGCAGATGCCAATGGAATGCACCAATGGACATTTTAAACGAGGCGTAGAATAAAGCAGAGGTATTTATGGTTCATTTGATTGTGGAATTATCAAAATATGCACTGATTATTCTGTTTTCCGTGTATACATATGAATGTTTTGCGGTATTCCGGAATATATCAGAACGAAAACAGGAAAAGAAATTCAGGCGGCAGGCAAGAATTTTGTATGCGATTCATTTTACGGCATATTTAGTTATATTTGCGGTGACAGAGGATGCATATACTTTTATTTTTTATCTGGCGCAGATAATTCTTCTTGTTGTGGTACGGAATGTGTACAAATTATGTTATCCGACGGCTTCAAGACTTTTGGTTAATAATATGTGTATGCTTATGATTATCGGGTTTATTATTCTGACCCGCCTGAATTTTGGACATGCTATCAAGCAGTTTGCGATTGCAGCGGTATCCTGTGTGATTTCCCTTGTGATTCCGGTGATGATACGGAGGATGGGATTTTTCCGGAATCTTACCTGGATTTATGCGGCAATCGGTATTGTGGGACTTGGTATTGTATGTATCGCAGGAAGCACCAGCTATGGAGCAAAGATTTCCTTTACCATAGCAGGAATTACGGTACAGCCGTCTGAATTTATTAAGATTCTTTTTGTGTTTTTTGTGGCTGCCATGTATCATAAATCAACGGAATTCCGTCAGGTGGTAATTACCACTT
The DNA here is from genome assembly GCF_003461765.1 of Roseburia sp. AF02-12. Lineage (NCBI taxonomy): Bacteria > Bacillati > Bacillota > Clostridia > Lachnospirales > Lachnospiraceae > Roseburia > Roseburia sp. AF02-12. The sequence continues at coordinate 568,391 of NZ_QTXS01000001.1, forward strand.
TGATTGCAGCACTGCATGTATTGATTCTGGTATTATCCCGGGATTTAGGTGGCGCATTGATTTTCTTTGTGGCTTATATGGCAATGCTTTATGTGGCAACGAGAAAACCACTCTATTTTGCCGGTGGACTGCTGGCGGGAAGTGTATCGGCAGTAATTGCCTATAAATTATTTAATCATGTCAGAGTCCGTGTGGTGGCATGGAAAACACCACTAAAAGTAATTGACAAAGAGGGCTATCAGATCTGCCAGTCGCTTTTTGCAATCGGGACCGGAGGCTTTTTCGGTCTGGGGTTATATCAGGGCATGCCAAATAAAATTCCGGTAGTAGAGCAGGATTTTATTTTTGCAGCAATTTCAGAAGAACTGGGTGGAATGTTTGCTCTGTGTCTGATTCTGGTCTGTGTAAGCTGTTTCCTGATGTTTTTAAATATTGCCATGCAGTTAAAGGATTCCTTTTATAAGCTGGTGGCACTTGGACTTGGAACGATTTACGGATTTCAGGTATTCTTAACCATTGGCGGAGTAACAAAATTTATTCCATCCACCGGAGTAACCCTTCCGTTAGTCAGCTATGGAGGAAGCTCCATGTTAAGTACATTGATTATATTTGGCATTATTCAGGGATTATATATTTTGCGGGAAGACGAAGGAGTGTCACATAATGAAAAAGGAGAATATAAATCAGCAAAAAAGAAAGCAAAATCGGGATTCGAAACAGAAGTCAGGGACCTCAGTTAGTAAGAATAAAGAATTTGCAGTGATTACTTATCTTTTCCTTGCTATCTTTATCTGCCTGATGGGATATATGGTATATTTTCAGACGGTAAAAAGCGAAGATTTTATCAATAGTCCATATAATAGCAGACAGGATACTTTTGCAGACCGTGTGGTCAGAGGAAAGATTATGTCAGCAGATGGCAAAGTTTTGGCCGAGACCGTAGTGGATGCTGCCGGTAATGAAACCCGGAAATATCCTTATGGTAATATGTATGCGCATGTGGTCGGTTTTTCCACCAATGGAAAGTCAGGTATTGAATCCAATATGAACTTTAATCTTTTACGTTCCCATTCTTTTGTATTAGAGCGTATGTTTAACGAGATTAAAGATGAAAAAAGCATGGGAGACAATGTGGTTACCACGTTGGATTCCACTTTGCAGGAAACTGCATATCAGGCATTGGGTAATTATGATGGTGCAGTTGTTGTGATGGAGCCTTCCACCGGAAAAGTGCTTGCCATGGTGTCCAAACCGGATTTTGACCCGAATACTATTGCGGCAGACTGGGATTCCATTATTTCAGAAGATAATAATAACTCGGTTCTTTTAAACCGGGCGACCCAGGGATTATATCCGCCTGGTTCTACTTTTAAAATAATTACAACTTTAGAATATATCCGGGAAAATCCGGATTATGAGAATTACAGTTATAGCTGTAACGGAAGTATTACAGAGAATGATTTTACAATACACTGTTATAATAATGCCGTGCATGGAACGCAGGATTTGAAGCAGTCCTTTGCAAATTCCTGTAATTCATCTTATGCCAATATCGGATTATCTTTGGACACAGATTCTCTTTCGGACCTTTGTTCAAATCTGATGTTTGATAAGACACTGCCGGGAAACTTTGAAACAAGTAAAAGTCAGTTTAAATTAACAGATGAATCCCCGGAAAGTATGAAAATGCAGACGGCAATCGGACAGGGAGAGACGCTGGTAACACCACTCCATATGTTATTGATTACCAGTGCAATTGCCAACGATGGTATTCTGATGAAACCTTATGTGGTAGACCATACGGAAAATGAAAATGGTATAGAAGTAAAGAAATATGAGCCGGCTGCAAGCAAACAGCTTCTTTCGGAAAAAGAAGCAAAGACCATGCAGGAATTTATGGCAGGTGTAGTTGCAGATGGTACTGCATCCAAGTTAAATGGGCAGAGTTATACTGCATACGGCAAGACCGGCTCCGCAGAGTTTAATAACAATAAGGGAGAAAGCCATTCCTGGTTTGTTGGATATGCACACCGGGAGGATAAGGAAGATATTGCAGTTGTTGTAATTGCAGAAGGTGCAGGTGCAGGCAGTACCGTTGCAGTTCCAGCAGCAAAACAGGTTTTTGATGTATATTACAGATAAATGAAAACAGATAGGATGACATGCTGCGTCAGGAATCATCCGGGACTTCTGAAATGGATTGTTGCATCCTTATGAAAAAAGGGGTATACTGTTTGTTAAACAAAAGGTAGTGACCACATCAGGAGGTATTGCAATGATTGAAGCAACAAGTTGTGGTGGTGTGGTAATATTTCGGGGTAAGGTGCTTGTTCTTTATAAGAATTATAAGAATAAGTACGAAGGCTGGGTGCTTCCAAAGGGAACAGTGGAACCCGGGGAAGAATTCAAAGATACCGCAGCAAGAGAGGTATTGGAGGAAACGGGCGTAGATGCATCCATAATCAAATATGTCGGGAAGAGCCAGTATAGCTTTACTGTGCCAGAAGATACGGTGGAGAAACAGGTACATTGGTATCTGATGATGGCAGACAGTTATTACAGTAAGCCACAACGTGAAGAGTTCTTTGTAGATTCCGGATATTATAAATATCATGAAGCCTATCATCTTTTAAAATTTGCCAATGAGAAGCAGATTTTGGAAAAAGCTTATAATGAATATCTGGATTTGAAAAAGTGTAATCTGTGGGGAACCCACAAATATTATTAGAGCAGCCATCTGACTGCTTTTTTAAATCAGATATGAGGTGTAGCATGCATTGGTATTCTAATTTATATCTGGGAGAAAGGCTGAAAAATCAGGAAGCAAAGGTAAAAAGCAGAGTGGAGCGGAATGTGCCACAGCCGTCGCTTTATCTTCTGACCCTTCCGTCAAATGAAGAGAATCTTCTGGATATTATACCGGCAACAGATTTATTACAAAAGGCATATCCGAAGAAAGAACTTTTTATTATCGGTCTGGAAAAAGGATATGACGCAGCATTAGAGATGTCAGCAGCAATTGTGAATGATATTTATCATAAAACAGGAACATTTGAAGTGCGTAAATTTGTACTGAAACAGCAGACTCGTAAAAATACTGAAATGGAGACATGAGGATGACAGTGCTGTTATCTATTTTGAAAATCCTGGGCATAATATTATTATGCATATTAGGTTTACTGGTTTTACTTATCATGCTTTTGCTGTTTGCTCCGGTATCTTACCGGATTCGTGGAGAGACAAGGCAGGGACAGACTACGTTAAAAGTGCATGGAGCATGGTGTCTTATGGCTTTGCGTTTTTCCTTTCTAATGGAGCAGGGAAAGCGGCTTGCAGTTTTAAAGATTTTTGGCATAAAAGCATGGAAGTATCCATCGGATGAAAAATCCAAAAAGAAATTAGAGAAAAAGAAAGTAAAGAAAAAGCAGAAAAAGAAATCCGGGGAAAAATCCCATAAGGAACCGGAAAAAGACTTAGTGCAGAAACGTCAGAAGCCGGAAGAACAAACAGCACCGGCGATTGAAAAAAAGATAGATGTAACGGGGCTGGAAGAACAGAATCCACCGGCTGAAGTGCAAGAAGAACAGACGGAAAAACAGTATGAACAGAAACACCATAAGAAGACATATAAGAAAAAGTTTGTTTTCGCATTTGGTAAAATCAGCAAGACAATACGCTCGATAGTAGAAAAGATAAAAGCAATTCCGCAGAAATTAAAAAATATCGGCAGTAAAATAAAAAAAGTGAATCAGTGGATACAGGATGAGCAGAATAGAAGTGCCGTCCGGTTTGTCCTGGGTGATGTAATAGGGCTGTTAAAAAAATACGGACCAAAGCATATGAAGGCAGATGTTGCTTATGGTATGGAAGATCCGGCAGCCACAGGACAGGTTTTAGCAGTGCTCAGCGTATTACCATTTTTATATTATGATAAGGTATCTATTATGCCGGATTTTGAGGCAGAACGTTTTTATATCGAAGGCAGCTGGGATATAAGGGGACGGATACAGGTGATTCATTTATTAAAGGCTGCAATTCAAATCTGGAGAAATCCGGATGTGAAACACTTTATAAAGCAATTTTAATAGAATCAATACGAAGTAGAATCAGGAGGAATTATTATGTCAGACAGTAATAACACATTTCGCAATACGGTAGAATCTTTATTCAAAGGAATGGACAGCTTCATTACAACCAAGACGGTTGTAGGAGATGCCATTCATATCGGAGATACCATCATTCTTCCATTAGTGGATGTATCCTTTGGTGTAGGCGCAGGTGCATTTTCACAGGAGAAGAAGAACAACGGAGCAGGAGGAATGGGTGGAAAGATTACACCGAGTGCGGTTCTTGTCATTCAGAATGGCACCACCAAGCTTGTAAATATTAAGAATCAGGATGGTGTGACCAAAATTCTTGATATGGTACCAGATTTCGTAAATAAGTTTGCATCCAGGGGAAAGAAGGATGAGGCAGCAACTGCAAAGTTAGATGAAGAATCCAAGAAAGCAGCAGAGTCTGAGATGAATGAAATTTTATCTGATGCAGTAAATAAGGATGAAGAATAAGAACAGTATAGAATAGTAATAGAAGAACGTACAGCGTGCTAAGTGAAAAAGAAGGGCATATACTATAATGGTATATGTCTTTTTGATTGGAGAAAAAACATGAAACGCTTGATGGGGTATTCCTTTTTCATGGTGGGATTTGGCATGTTTTTTATGTTTATTATTCCAAGTGATGTGATTGGGATTATTATTATATTGATATTGCTGTTGATAGGGTATAATCTTTTCTGCTGTAAGTAATAGGAAAGCAATTTCTTGTAAAGGAACAAAGAATGTGCCTTGGCACATTCTCGCGCCTGCGGCGGTCGCTTGCGACAACTACCTTATACGCCGCAGTGTGCATCCTCGCGGAGCGTTTTTACTTTACAGGAAAGCAATTTCCTGTAAAGTAAAAAAAGGACTGTCCAAAAGGACAGTCCAGATAGAAAATGCTAATTAAGCTCTTTCAACGGATCCGGATCTTAAACAGGAAGTACATACGTACATTCTTTTTGGAGTTCCGTTTACTTTACATTTTACAGATTTGATGTTTGATTTCCACATTCTATTAGATCTTCTATGAGAATGGCTCACATTGTTACCGAAATGAGCGCCTTTTCCACAAACTGCACATTTTGCCATGATAGCACCTCCTTTAAATTCTTCACTAAGCCTGTTATGACACAAGCTCACAACAAAGCTATCTTAACAGAAATACAGACAGAATGCAAGAAAAAAATTGCATTTTTTGAAAATAAAGAAAAATACTGTTTCTTTTTTCAGAAAAAGAGGTTATAATATAGTTCATGTTATGTATATACTGGCGGAAATGCGAGAAGATTAATTTTAATTGGAGGTTATAGAATGACAGGTAAAATGGAAAACGAATTAGGTAAAGTCGTAATTGATAATGAAGTAATTGCAACCTATGCCGGTTCTGTTGCAGTTGAGTGCTTTGGCATTGTGGGAATGGCTGCAGTTAATATGAAAGATGGCCTGGTTAAATTATTAAAGAGAGATTATCTGACACATGGTATAAATGTGGATGTGGATGAAAATAATAAAATTACAATTGATTTCCATGTAATTGTTGCCTATGGCGTAAGTATTGAGACAGTAGCAGACAATCTGATTCATACGGTAAAATATAAAGTGGAAGAGTTTACCGGAATGCAGATTAAGAAAGTCAACATTTTAGTTGAAGGCGTCAGAGTGATTGATTAAGGAGGAACTGTTGAAGTGGAAGTAAGTACAATAAACGCTGCGGTATTTGCTAAAATGTTTTTGGCCGGAGCAAAGAATCTCGAAGCAAAGAAAGAGTGGATTAACGAACTGAATGTTTTCCCTGTACCGGATGGAGATACAGGAACCAATATGTCTATGACAATTATGTCAGCAGCAAAGGCAGTAAGCGAGCTTGAAAATCCGACCATGAAGGAACTTGCAAAGGCAATTTCCTCGGGTTCATTAAGAGGAGCAAGAGGAAACTCAGGAGTTATCCTTTCCCAGTTATTCCGTGGATTTACCAAGGTGATTGCAGAATATGATGAGCTTGATGTAGTGATTCTGACAGAAGCTATGCAGAAGGCTGTTGAGACTGCATATAAGGCAGTTATGAAACCAAAGGAAGGAACGATTCTTACTGTTGCTAAGGGGGCAGCCAACAAAGCATTAGAACTTTGCGATGATACCGATGATATTGTATTCTTTGTAGATGAAGTTATTAAAGAAGCAGACCATGTGTTAAGCAAGACACCGGATATGCTTCCTGTATTAAAACAGGCTGGCGTAGTAGATTCCGGCGGACAGGGACTGGTTCAGGTATTAAAGGGCGGTTATGATTCCCTGATTGGCAAAGAAATTGATTACAGCATTGAAGGTTCTGCAGCATCTGCAGGTGTTATGAAGATTACTGCTGAGACAGAAGCTGATATTAAGTTTGGTTATTGTACCGAATTTATCATTGTATTAAATCAGCCATTAACAGAGAAGCAGGAGCATGAATATAAAAACTTCTTAGAGTCCATTGGTGATTCTATCGTTGTTGTGGCAGATGATGAGATTGTGAAAACCCATGTACATACCAATGACCCTGGTCTTGCCATCCAGGAAGCATTGAAACATGGTTCATTAAGCAAAATCAAGATTGATAATATGCGTGAAGAGCATCAGGAAAAATTAATCAAGGATGCTGAGAAACTCGCAAAAGAGCAGAAAGAGGAAGAAACCAAAGAAGAAAAGGCAGAGGAACCAAGAAAAGAAATGGGCTTCATTTCCGTATCCATTGGTGCCGGTGTCAATGAAATCTTCAACGGACTTGGCGTGGATTATATCATCGAAGGTGGTCAGACCATGAACCCAAGTACCGAGGATATGTTAAATGCCATCGACCATGTGAATGCAGATAACATCTTTATTCTTCCGAATAATAAGAATATTGTACTGGCTGCAAATCAGGCAGCATCTTTAGTAGAAGATAAGAAGATTATTGTTATTCCAACCAAGACAATTCCACAGGGAATTACAGCACTGATTAACTTTATTCCGGATCAGTCGGCAGAGGAAAATGCAGAGCGTATGACCGAGGAATTAGAAAATGTAAAGACCGGTCAGGTAACTTATGCAGTCCGTGATACCGTAATCGATGACAAAGAGATTAAACAGGGCGATTATATGGGAATTGGCGACAAGAGCATCCTTGCTGTTGGTAAGGATATCAAGAGCACTACAGAAGATATGGTTGCTGAGATGATAGATGAAGAATCTGCGATTATCTGTATCTATTATGGTGAAGAAGTAACAGAAGAAGATGCCAATGCATTAGGTGCTGCTTTAGAAGAGAAGTATCCGGAGGTAGAAGTGGAGATTCACTTTGGCGGACAGCCAATTTACTATTATGTAATATCAGTAGAGTAACAGGAGTGTTTATGGACAGAAATGCACCCATTCAGGAATTGAATGGAGTTGGACCAAAAACTGAAAAAATATTGCAAAAACTTGGAGTATATACCGTTGGGGATATACTCCTTGCTTTTCCAAGGGATTATAAGCAGATGCCGGAGCCGGAGCATATCAGTGTGGCAGAGCCGGAGAAAGTCTATGCTTTTCATGTACGGCTGTGTTCTTCTCCGGTAACAAGAAGTACCAGAGCCATGCAGATATCTACTGCACAGTTTAGCGATGGAACAGGGAAAGTAGAGGCGGTCTGGTTTCGGATGCCCTATATCTGTAATCAGCTGAACCGGGAACCGGAAGTAATATTATATGGAAAGTTGACCTTAAAAAATAAGAAATATGTCATGGAACAGCCGGCAGTGTGGAAGCCGGATGAATACAGGAAAATGCAGATATCACTTCAGCCGGTATATCCGCTGACTAAAGGCATATCCAGCAAGCAGTTTGGTAAGCTTGTACGTACAGCCCTTGACAGTGTAAAAGAAGATGGTGAATATATTCCGGAAGAAATCTTAGCCCGCCATCAGTTTATGGGATTGAGAGAGGCATTGGAAAAAGTGCATTTTCCAGCAGATTTAGAAGAACTGACCGGAGCAAGAAAACGTCTTGCTTTTGACGAATTTTTCTTATTTCTGCTGCAGATACAGCGGTTTAAGGAACATCATGAGCAGACGCCGAATGGATTTCCGGTAGTAAGGGATGAATTTATTGAAGTGGTGGCAGAACAGCTTCCGTTTCCACTGACAAATGCCCAGAAGAAAACACTGGAAGATCTGGAAAAGGATATATACAGTCCTTATGCCATGCAGCGGTTGATACAGGGGGATGTAGGCTCCGGTAAGACCATTCTTGCATTCCTTATTATGGTAAAATTTGCTCATGAAGGTTATCAGACTGCTATTATGGCACCAACTGAAGTTCTGGCAAGACAACATTATGACACTTTTCAGAAATGGATTGCCATGTTTGAACTGGACTTTCCTGTTATTCTTCTTACCGGTTCGTTGACCGCGAAGGAAAAACGTGAAGCATATGCGAGAATGGAAACAGAACAGAATGCCATGATAATTGGAACCCATGCATTGATACAGGAAAAGGCACTTTATCAGAAGCTGGCGCTGGTAGTAACGGATGAACAGCATCGTTTCGGGGTAAGACAGAGGGAGACGCTGGCAGATAAGAGCAGCCGGCTGCCACATGTACTGGTTATGAGTGCGACTCCGATTCCGCGGACCCTTGCAATAATTCTTTACGGAGATCTGGACATCTCGGTAGTAGATGAACTTCCGGCAGAACGTCTTCCGGTCAAAAATTGTGTCGTTGGACCGAAAATGCGGGAGAAATCCTGGAATTTTATTTTAGATGAAGTTCAAAAAGGACATCAGGCATATATCATCTGTCCTCTGGTAGAAGCCAATGAGGAATTGGAATTGCAGGATGTTACTTCATATGTAAAGAAATTAGAACAATATTATGGAGACAGAATCAGCGTAGGATTACTTCATGGAAAAATGCGCCCGGCAGAAAAGAATAAAGTAATGGAAGCCTTTGTCACTGGTGAAATCCAGGTTCTGGTTTCTACAACGGTAGTGGAAGTAGGTGTGAATGTGCCGAATGCCACTGTTATGATGATTGAGGATGCACAGCGTTTCGGGCTGGCACAGCTCCATCAGCTGCGGGGACGTGTCGGAAGAGGAAATGCACAATCCTATTGTATTCTTATGAATTCTTCCAATGGAAAGAATGCCAAAGAGAGATTGAATATTCTGGCGGGCTCTAATGATGGATTCTATATTGCCAGTGAAGATTTGAAAATGCGTGGACCAGGAGATTTCTTCGGGGTACGTCAGAGTGGTTTAATGGAATTTAAAATTGCAGATGTCTTTTCGGATGCCGATATGCTTTCTATTGCATCCGAAGAAGCAAAAGAATATGTCGAAAAGTGTAACTTAAACGATTGCGAAAAAGACATGAGACTTGAAACAACACTGAAAAATGCGTACAAAATGACAGAATACAGCACAAATATTTAGAAAGTTTCGAAAAATTAAGGAATAATTTGTGAAAAGTTTACGAAAATTAACGCAAAATCCCTCGTTTTTATTGCTAAATTGCCTAAATGTTGATACAATAAGTACAAAATTACAATTTAGTGAAGGCGGGGGATATATTTTTATGGCTAAGAAGAAAAAAGGGAAGAAAATTAGCACGAAAATGTTAAGTGCAATGCTCCCGGTACTGATTCTTGGTATGGCTGTATTAGGGGCAGTCAGTGTATTTTCCAGTAAGCAGATTATTGACGATGAGATTGGGAAGGAAATGACGCTGAGTCTGGAAAACGAGAAGACAGAGGTAGAGTCACAGATACAGTCTGCGGCAAGCCTTGCAAAACATATGGCTGGAATTGTTGGGATTACTTATGAAAATGAGGAACTGCTGGCATATGTTAATTTCTTAAATACCATGATTTATGAGGAGGATTTTATTTATGGTGCCGGAATTTATTTTGCACCGAATAAGTATGACTCCAAACAGCGTTTTGTAGGACCTTATGTATATAAGGATGGAGATACGCCGATTCTGACTTATGACAGGAGCCAGTCCTCTTATGATTATGTAAGCAGGGATTTCTACAAGATTGTTTCGAATGGTGAAACAGAACCAAAGTTTACAAAGGCATACCATGATGAGGTTTTAGACTGTGATATGGTAAACTGTTCTGCACCGATGTATAATGCAGATGGAACTTATATGGGATGCGTAACTGTTGATATTACGCTGGATGAGATTCAGAATCTGGTCAGCCAGATGTCAGTAGGAAAAACAGGAAAAGCATTTCTGATTTCGTCGGATGGAACCTATCTTTATACACAGGATTCCGGTAAAATCATGAATGAGAAAATAACGGATTCTAAAAATAGTTCTCTTGCTAAAGTAGGAACAAAAATGTTAGATTCTGATAGTGGAAAAGCCTGCTTTACAGAAGGGATTACCGGATATACGGTATATTATGAGACAATTCCGGATCTGGACTGGAAGCTTGGAATTGCGATTGAAAATTCAGAACTGAATGCACCGGTTATCAGCCTTGGGATTAAGCTGGCAATCATTGCGGCAGTGATTCTTATTATTATGATACTTGTGATTTTATCACAGGTAAAATCAGTTTCCAGACAGATTAATAGAGTTAAGAACTTTGCTGTACAGCTGGCAGAGGGTAACTTTAAAGTACAGTCGCTTGAGAACAGACGCAGTGATGAACTGGGAGCAATGGGACAGTCTTTAAATGAAATGTATGGAAATAATAAGGACATGATTTCAAAAATCAGTGGTCATGCAAAACTTCTGAGTGATTCCAGCATTGAACTGAAGCGTTCGGTAGAGGAATTAAAGAAGGATTATGAGATGATAGAGTCACTGATGAATCAGGTTAATTCCGATATGACTTCCTCCAGTGCAGCGACGGAAGAAGTAAATGCTGCGGTAGAGGAAGTGAATTCCTCTGTTAATATGCTGGCTTCTGAGACAGAAAAGAGTCTGGAGCTGGCAGGAGAAATTAAGAAGCGTGCAAATGGAATTGAAGATACCAGCCGCAATGCTTATGAACTTGCCAATAAGCTTGCAGCGCAGAACAGAGCTGGTCTGGAGGAGAGTATTAAGAATGCAGATGTTGTAAAATCCATTGGCGCATTGGCAGAAGTGATTTCCGAAATCGCAGATCAGATTAACTTACTGTCCTTAAATGCTTCCATTGAGGCCGCCCGGGCAGGAGAACAGGGAAAGGGATTTGCAGTTGTTGCCGGAGAAATTGGCAATCTGGCAGGTGAGACTACAGCTGCAGTTAATAAGATTAAAGAAACAATTGGCGAAGTAGAACATGCCTTTAGCGGAATTGTGGAACAGTCACAGTCTATGTTAAACTTCGTGACAGATACGGTCGCACCGGACTACGATACTTTCGTCAATGTAGCACAGCAGTATGGAGATGATGCCCAGGCAATTGAAAAATTTTCCAATGATATTGCCCAGATGGCAACAAATATTGAGACAATCATTCACGAGGTCAGCCAGGCAGTGTCCAGTGTGGCGGAATCTTCCCAGAATACAGTGGATAATAGTGGACAGATTATGAAGTCTGTAAATTCAGTATCTGCAGTTGTTGGAGAAGTGTCTGAAATGTCTTCCCAGCAGGAAAAGATTGCCGGAGAATTAAAAGAGGTTGTCGGAAAATTCGTATTGTAATAAGTGTTACTGCATGTGTCATGATAGAAAAATGATATAGAAAGAAAAGGGGGAACCTGAGAAAGGGGCTGTTCACCGATTCCGGTGGACAGCCTCTTCTGACATCTAAGCGTGCAATGAAAAAGATGCGTTAACGTTCAGCCATCTGCTTTTCCTGCGCCTCAATCATTTTCTTTACCATATAACCGCCTACGGAACCATTCTGACGGGAAGTTAAATCCCCATTATATCCCTCAGACAGTGGTACACCTAACTCACTTGCAACTTCGAATTTGAAACGGTTTAATGCACTTTGTGCTTCTGGAACAGAAGATTTTTTCGAACGATTAGACATAGTAAATTTCCTCCTTAGCATTTGTATATAACCGAATGGTTACAATACTATTATCTACCGATAAAAAAGGATAATACTAATAAATATTCACTTTTTTGGAATAATCTTGAAAAAGCTCTTGACACATACAAGTATAATTGTATACAATTATTCAAGAATATTTGTGAATCAAAAGGAGTGTGTTCCATGAGAGAAGTCGTTATGAATGAAAAAACTAATCTATTACAGTTGGAAGAGCATTTTTATCAGCTTGTAGATGTTGAGGAACCAAATGTATTCCGCAATCTTTTTCCATATGAGGAAATTCCGAAAATTGCATTTAATGACAGAATCGTTCCGCATAATATGCCGGAGGATATCTGGATTACTGATACAACATTCCGTGATGGTCAGCAGTCAAGAGCACCATATACTACAGAACAGATTGTAACCATCTATGATTACTTACATAAATTAGGCGGACCAAAGGGTAAAATTCGTCAGAGCGAGTTCTTCTTATATAGCAAGAAGGATCGTGATGCCGTATATAAATGCTTAGAGCGTGGTTATAAATTCCCGGAAGTCACCAGCTGGATCCGTGCCAGCAAACAGGATTTCCAGCTGGTAAAAGATTTGGGACTGCGTGAAACCGGTATTTTGGTAAGCTGCTCCGATTATCATATTTTCTATAAAATGAAAATGACCAGAAGCGAAGTTATGAATCTTTACTTAAGTGTGATTCGTGAATGCTTAGAGACTGGAATCAGTCCAAGATGTCATTTGGAGGATATTACACGTTCTGATATTTACGGATTTGTAATTCCGTTCTGCTTAGAGCTGATGAAGTTAATGAAAGAATACAATATTCCGATTAAGATTCGTGCCTGCGATACCATGGGATATGGTGTAAACTTCCCGGGAGCAGTAATTCCGCGAAGTGTACCTGGTATTATTTACGGACTTACCACACATGCAGGAGTTCCTTCTGAATTGATTGAATGGCATGGACACAACGATTTCTATAAAGCAGTCAATAACTCGACCACAGCATGGCTTTACGGTGCATCCGGCGTAAACTGTTCCTTATTTGGTATTGGTGAGAGAACCGGTAACACACCTCTGGAAGCAATGGTATTTGAATATGCGCAGTTAAAGGGTACCCTGGATGGAATGGATACCAGAGTTATCACAGAACTGGCAGAATATTATGAGAAGGAATTGAATTATAAGGTTCCAAGCCGTACACCATTTGTCGGAAGTAATTTTAACGTTACAAGAGCAGGTATCCATGCAGACGGACTTTTGAAAAATGAAGAAATTTATAACATTTTTGATACCGAAAAATTCTTAAATCGTCCGGCACTGGTATCTGTTTCCAATACATCAGGACTTGCTGGAATTGCACACTGGATTAATACCTATTACCGTCTCAGTGATGACCGTAAAGTAGATAAGAATTCGGAACTGGTAAAGACCATCAAACAGTGGGTAGACGAGCAGTATGATGAGGGACGTGTAACTGTAATTACAGATAACGAACTTGTAGTACAGATAACTGACTGTTGTAAAAAACTCGGAATTGTATTATAAATTAAGGAGGCTTTATCGTGGGCGAAGAAGGATATTCTTTAAGCGGAAGAGTATTTCATACGATTCGTGAAAATATCTTATCCGGAAAATACAAGTGCGATGAAGAATTGAAAGAAAAAACCCTGGGTGATGAACTGGGTGTCAGCCGTACTCCGGTAAGAGAAGCCTTAAGGCAGCTTGAACTGGAAGGCCTTGTCAGAATCATTCCAAACCGCGGAGCATTCGTAGAGGGAATTACGAAAGAAGACGTAAAAGATATCTATGAAATCCGTGCACGGCTGGAGGGACTTTGCACAAAGTGGGCGGCAGACAGAATTACCAAGGAGCAGATAGCGGAACTGGAAGAAAACATTTTTCTGGTGGAATTTCATGCTAAGAAGGAAAATTATGCACAGATATTGGAGCTGGATAATAAGTTTCATGAGGTGCTTTATGAAGCTTCCGGAAGCAAAATGTTAAAGCATGAATTGTCTGCATTTCATCATTATGTGGAAAGAGTTCGAAAAATCACTTTGTCAATGCCGGATCGTGTGGTAAAATCAAATGATGAACATAAAAGGATTGTAGAAGCATTGAAACAGCATAATGCAAAAGAAGCAGAACTGCTTGCAACAAGCCATATGTTAAATACTATTGAAAATATGGATAATTATGGCTGGGACAATCTGCTGAAATAGTAAATGGAGGATAGAAAGATGGACAAAATTAAAATGACTACCCCTTTGGTTGAAATGGACGGAGACGAAATGACAAGAATCCTTTGGAAAATGATTAAGGATGAACTGTTATTACCATTTATTGATTTGAACACAGAATATTATGACCTGGGTCTTGAACATCGTAATGAAACGGATGACCAGGTAACTGTAGATTCTGCAAATGCAACAAAGAAATACGGTGTTGCAGTAAAATGTGCTACCATTACACCAAATGCAGCACGTATGACGGAGTACAACTTAAAGGAAATGTGGAAGAGTCCGAATGGAACTATCCGTGCAATGTTAGATGGAACGGTATTCCGTGCACCAATCGTTGTAAAGGGAATTGAGCCATGTGTTAAGAACTGGAAGAAACCGATTACCATTGCAAGACATGCTTACGGTGATGTATACAAGGCTTCTGAACTGAAGATTCCGGGACCGGGAAAATGTGAACTGGTTTATACAGCAGAGGACGGAACGGAAACAAGAGAGCTGATTCATAACTTTACCGGAGCAGGTGTTGTCCAGGGACAGCATAACTTAAATGATTCTATCGAAAGCTTTGCAAGAAGCTGCTTTAGCTATGCACTTTCTACCAGACAGGATTTATGGTTTGCAACCAAGGATACCATTTCCAAAAAATATGACCATACTTTCAAAGATATTTTCCAGGAAATCTTTGATGCGGAATATAAAGAAAAATTCGAAGAAGCAGGAATTACCTACTTCTATACCTTAATCGATGATGCGGTAGCCCGTGTGATGAAAGCAGAGGGCGGCTTTATCTGGGCATGTAAGAACTATGATGGGGATGTTATGAGTGATATGGTATCATCTGCATTTGGTTCCCTTGCCATGATGACTTCCGTACTGGTATCACCGGCAGGATATTATGAATATGAAGCTGCACACGGAACAGTTCAGCGTCACTATTATAAACACCTCAAGGGAGAAGAAACATCCACCAACTCCGTAGCAACTATTTTTGCATGGACCGGAGCACTTCGTAAGAGAGGTGAATTAGATGGCAACCAGGAGTTAAGCACATTTGCCGACAAACTGGAAAAAGCCTGTGTAGATACGATTGAATCCGGAAAGATGACCAAAGACCTTGCACTGATTACTACAATTGAAAATCCGACTGTATTAAACAGTGAAGACTTTATCAAGGCAATCCGTGCTACATTAGAGAAAATGTTATAAATTTTATACTCCGGGAGGGCAGAATAGTGTGCCGTCCCGGAATTTTCAGCTATAAAAAGCCCCTTGTAAAGAATGCTTTACTTATGGGGCGAAGAGAAAAAGTGAGGAGACTTCCATGATTTTAGCCTGTCAGAATATCAGTAAATCCTTTGGGACAGACACCATAATACAGAATGTTTCTTTTCATGTAGAAGATAATGAGAAAACAGCAATTGTCGGCATCAATGGTGCCGGCAAATCTACGTTATTGAAAATTATAGTGGGAGAGCTGGCACCGGACAGTGGCGAGGTAACCGTTGCAAAAGGAAAAACCATCGGTTATCTTGCCCAGTATCAGGATAAAGACAGCAACGAGACCATTTATAATGAAGTGCTTCATGCCTGCGATGCATTAATCGAAAAAGAAGAAAAGCTTCGTAAAATGGAAGAAGACATGCAGCATGTAAGCGCAGATGAATTAGAGAAATATATGGAGCAGTATAACCGTTTCAGCCATGCCTTTGAATTAGAGGGCGGACTGACTTTTCGCAGTGAGATAAACGGTGTGTTAAAGGGACTTGGTTTTTCGGAAAATGATTTCGGAAAGAAAATGTCAGAGTTATCCGGAGGACAGAAGACCAGAGTGGCATTAGGCAGACTTCTGGTAACCAAGCCTGACATTATCATGCTCGACGAGCCGACCAACCACCTTGATATGGCATCCATTGCATGGCTTGAAAACTATCTTTTGAATTATAAAGGAGCCGTAATTATCGTAGCCCATGACCGTTATTTCTTAGACCGGATTGTTACGAAGGTAGTGGAAATATCCCGCCATACGGCAACGGTATTTCCGGGAAATTATACCGCATATGCGAGGCAGAAGGAAATACAGCGGGAAAGTCTTTTGCGACAGTATTATAACCAGCAGCGGGAAATCAAGCACCAGGAAGAAGTAATATCCAAGTTAAAATCCTTTAACCGGGAAAAGTCCATTAAGCGTGCGGAAAGCCGTGAGAAGGCATTGGATAAAATAGAACGTATTGAGAAGCCAATCGATGAAAAAACAGATATGCATATTACATTGGAGCCGGAAATTACCAGTGGAAATGATGTACTTTCGGTGAAAGGTCTTTCAAAATCTTACGAGCATAAACTGTTTTCAAACATTGATTTTCAGATTAAGCGAGGGGAAAAAGTTGCTTTAATCGGAAATAACGGTACCGGGAAAACCACCATTTTAAAGATAATCAATGGAATTGTAGACGCAGATGCCGGGGAGATAAAGCTTGGAAGCAATGTGGAAATCGGATATTACGATCAGGAGCATCAGAACTTAGACCCGGATAAGACGTTATTTGATGAAATTGCAGATGCTTATCCGAATCTGAAGGCAACGAAGATTCGAAATGTGTTAGCGGCATTTTTATTTACGGATGATGATGTGTTTAAGCGGATTCGTGATATCAGTGGTGGAGAAAGAGGTCGTGTTTCACTGGCAAAACTGATGTTATCCAATGCGAACTTCTTAATTTTAGACGAGCCGACCAACCACCTTGATATTATGTCAAAGGAAATTTTAGAGTCAGCCATCAATTCCTATACCGGAACGGTGCTTTATGTATCCCATGACCGTTATTTTATTAATAAAACTGCCAGCAGAATTCTTGATTTAAAGAATGAAACAATTCTAAATTATATTGGAAATTACGATTATTATCTGGAGAAAAAGGAAGTTCAGGAGTTAGCGGCGTTTGGCACAGCTACACAGGATCGTGCAGACAATTCAGTGGCAAAAGGAAATGTCATTGTTTCCGATGGAACTGGAGAAAATAATGGAACAGAGCAGATATCCGGCGGAGGAAAACAGAAGTTAAGCTGGGAAGAAATGAAGAAACAGCAGGCAGCAAAACGTAAGCTGGAAAACGAATTAAAGCGTACAGAAGATGAAATTGCTAAGAGAGAGGCAAAGATAGAAGCATTAAATGATGAACTGTCAAAGCCGGAGGTAGCATCAAATTCCTATGAATTAAACAAAATCCATGAGGAGCAGATGCAGGAAGAGGCAGCTCTGGAAGAACTCTATGCAAAATGGGAAGAATTAAGTTTACAGAAAGATTGTTAAAGTTGTAACACATTGACATCCTTTCGGCAAGAAACTATAATTATTGTAGGGTATTGAGAGCAGGAGGAACTGGCAGAATGAGCAAAGAAATATCACAGGCAGTAATTCGTAGAATGCCAAGATATTACCGATATCTGGGGGAACTTTTAGATGAAGGGGTAGAACGTATTTCATCGAATGAACTGAGTGCAAGAATGAAAGTGACCGCATCGCAGATCAGACAGGATTTAAATAATTTTGGTGGTTTTGGACAGCAGGGATATGGTTACAATGTACAATTTCTGTATGAAGAAATTGGAAAGATTATGGGATTAAATGAACAGCATAATATTATTATTATTGGAGCTGGTAACTTAGGACAGGCACTTGCCAATTATGTGAAGTTTGAAAAACTCGGCTTCGTCATAGTAGGATTGTTTGACGTGAATCCGGAGTTATGCGGAAAATCCATTCGTGGCAATAAAATCGAAATGATTGATAAACTGGAAGAATTTGTAAAGACACATAAGGTAGATATTGCTACACTGACTATGCCGAAAGAAAAGGCAGATGCTGTGGCAAACCAGCTGGTAAGCCTTGGTGTACATGCAATCTGGAATTTTGCCCATGTAGATCTGGAAGTGTTGGATGAAAATGTTGTAGTGGAAAATGTACATTTATCAGACAGCCTGATGCAGTTATCCTATAACATGACAAAGAACAAAAGGAAAAAGGAAACGCTGGAATAGAGGTGTTTTGCATGAAAGATGACAAGGAATTTCTGGAAGCATTAGAAAGCAGAAAAGTACCAATACTTGTATTGGATCAGAAATGGCACAGGCTTTTTGCTTTAAGCGGAAAAACCAGTGAAATCAAGCAGCTGGAAGAAAAGTTAAATCAGTTGTTAGAACAGCAGGGAAAGCTTAATAATGATTTGAAAGAACTGAAAAAGACAAAGAATCGGTTGATGAAAAGCATTGTTGTCAACATGGAAGGAACTCATGAGGAAAATGAGGGGGATATTTCTTCCAGAAAATTAGATGAAGACAAGAGACTGATTGATGAAGTCAATGTCAAAATGGAAGAAATTGAGGATGAATTAATTGAACTTCCACGAAATATAAACAGTGCAAATCAGGAACTTATGTTAGAAAGCATGCGTTACTGCTATGAGAGACTAAGACAGAACAGCAAAGAAGCAGATGAAATTACGGCCTGGATTGATAAGGTAAGGGTAGAACTTAAGAAAAATATCATCAAAAAACAGAACCGTGAAATCAACAACCGGCAGATTTATTCTTATATGCATGATATTTTTGGTGTGGATATTTTAAATATATTTGATCTGCGGCAGGAAGATGAAGACCGTCTGAAGGGAAAAAAAGCGGTGGAAAATGCGGACGAAAGGAATTAATTTATGGAATATCTTGTAAATTCCCGGGAAATGAAAACATGTGATACCAATACAATCGAACATTTTAAAGTGCCATCCATGGTTCTGATGGAGCGGGCAGCACTTTCTGCGATAGAAGTAATACAGGAAAAAGAAATTTCATGTAACCGCGTGCTGGTAGTGTGTGGAACCGGAAATAACGGCGGCGATGGTATGGCAATTGCAAGATTGTTATACTTATCCCACATTCCGGTTGAAGTATATCTCTATGGAAATAAAGCACATTTTTCAAAGCAGGCAAAAGAACAGTATGAAATCTTGACATCATATGGTGTACCATTTATTGATGAAATGGAGGATGCAAATTCCTACAGCCTGATTATTGATGCGTTATTTGGCATAGGATTATCACGAAAATTAGATGATGAACTGGTGCACTTGATGGAACGGCTAAACCAGAGCAGTGCCCACCGGCTGGCGGTGGATATACCATCCGGTGTCTCGGCAGATAATGGGGCTGTATTAGGTGGTGCATTCAAAGCAGATGATACCGTAACCTTTGCTTACTGCAAGACCGGAATGGTATTATTTCCTGGTGCAGAATACTGCGGAAATATTACGGTTAAGGATATCGGAATTGGAGAAGAAAGCTGGTTAGATAAAAGACCTGCAGCTTATGCAATCACAAAGGAAGATCTAAATTCTTTAAATAATCGTGCTGCTGATTCGAACAAGGGAACCTTTGGAAAAGTCCTTCTGGTTGCCGGAAGCGTGAATATGGCAGGTGCGGCGGTTCTTGCAGCAAAGGCAGCTTATCGCAGTGGCTGTGGTCTGGTGAGAATATATACACCGGAAGAAAACCGTATTATCTTACAGACAGCAGTGCCGGAGGCAATTCTTACTACCTATTCTGCAAAAAAGGCTGATACACAGCAACTGATAGAATGTCTGTCCTGGGCAGATGTTATTATTTTAGGACCTGGAATTGGCAAAAGTGATGTGGCACACAGTATTGTAAAGACGGTACTTAAGAATGCGGCAGTACCAATGGTAGTAGATGCCGATGCATTAAATATCATAGCAGAGCAGACCGAACAGCTTCTTCGCCCGCATACAGAACTGGTATTAACGCCACATCTGGGGGAAATGTCCCGGTTAAAACAGCTTGCCGTTTCCTATATCAAAGAAAATATTGAGCAGGTTGCGGAAGATTTCGCAAGGGAATATAATGTAATCTGTGTTTTGAAAGACAGCAGAACGGTAACGGCAATTCCTTATGGGAAAACATTTATTAACCGGAACGGTAACAGCGGAATGGCTACTGCGGGAAGTGGTGATGTACTGAGCGGAATTATTGGAAGTCTGATGGCGCAGGGCTTATCTGCAGAGCAGGCGGCACCGCTTGGGGTATATGTACATGCGGCGGCAGCAGATGAACGGAGCAAAACAGTTTCAAAGCATGGACTGACTGCAGGCGAAATTATAAACGGATTATCCGATGTGTTGTCATAATAATAATTTGAGGTGAATGAAATGAAAAGATATAGCAGGGTATATGCCAGCGTGAATCTGGATGCGGCCATTGAGAATATGGAGGCAATGCACCGGCTTTTAAAGAAAGATACCAGCATGTTTGCGGTAATTAAAACAGATGGATACGGACATGGTGCAACGGAACTTGCCCGTGTATTAGAGCCGCTTCCGTATCTCCATGGCTTCTGTGTGGCCACAGTGGAAGAAGGCGTAATTTTAAGAAATCATGGAATTAAGAAGCCGATTCTGATTCTTGGTTTTGCATTCCCGGATGAATATGAGATTATTGTAGAACAGAAATTAGAGCCTGCCGTATTTACGTATGATATGGCAGTTGCACTTTCTGAAGCTGCAACAAAGAAAAATCAGGATGTGGCAATTCACATTGCAGTGGATACTGGAATGAGCCGGATTGGTTATCAGGTGGAAAAAGAAAATGCAGGAGAGATAGCGCAAATCAGTAAGCTGCCACATATAATAATGGAGGGGATTTTTACCCACTTTGCAAGGGCAGATGAAAAAGACAAAACGGGTGCCCATAAGCAGCTTGAACTGTTTCAGAAAATGATTGCAATGTGCAAAGAAGAAGGCGTTATTTTCCATCATGCACACTGTTCAAACAGTGCAGGAATTATTGATTTGCCGGAAGCAAATATGGACATTGTAAGAGCGGGAATTACATTATACGGACTCTGGCCATCGGATGAAGTGCAAAAAGACAGACTGCCAATGCACCCGTTAATGGAATTAAAGAGTCATGTTTCTTACGTAAAGACACTGCCGGCTGGAAGGGAAATCAGCTATGGTGGAACCTATACCACAACCAGAGAGACGAAGGTGGCAACGATTCCGGTTGGTTATGGAGACGGTTATCCGAGAACTTTATCTAACAAAGGTTCTGTACTGATTCAGGGAAAAAGAGTACCGATTCTTGGCAGAGTCTGCATGGATCAGTTTATGGTGGATGTTACTGATGTGCCGGATGTTGTCGTTGGAACAGAGGTAACACTTCTTGGCAGAGACGGCGATGAAATCATTACAGCGGAAGAAATCGGGGATTTATCCGGCAGATTCAATTATGAATTTGTCTGCTGTCTTGGCAAACGTATTCCAAGAATCTATTTCGAAAACAACAAAGAAGTAGAACAGAAAGATTATTTTCAGGATTAGAACAGTATACACTCGATAAAATTGGTAATACTTTCAGTAAAACCTATTCTATGGAGTGTATATTATGATTATCAGACGAGGAGATATCTATTATGCGGATTTAAGACCGGTAGTAGGCTCGGAACAGGGCGGAATCAGACCGGTTCTGATTATACAGAATGATGTAGGAAACCGGCACAGTCCTACGGTTATCTGTGCCGCAATCACATCACAGATGAATAAAGCGAAGCTGCCGACCCATGTGGAGCTGTCCTGTCATGAATATGACATTGTAAAAGATTCGGTTATTTTATTGGAACAGCTTCGTACCATTGACAAGACACGATTAAAAGATAAGGTGTGTCATCTGGATGGAAAAATTCTGTCGAAAATCGACAAAGCACTGAAGATTAGTCTGGAATTATATACATAACTTGACTATTTTTGCCTAAAATGTTATATTTTTCAGAAATATGTATAAAAAGGAGAGTATTCAAAAATGGATGACGGAGGGAGTCCGAATACAGGATTTTTTAAAAAAATTTTTCATAAACTTCCATTCAAAGATTCCGAGGATGTAACAGAGGAAGAAATTATTTCCATGGTAAATGAAGGCCATGAGCAGGGAGTCCTTCGGGAAAATGAAGCGGAGATGATACATAATATCTTTGAATTTGGTGATAAAGAAGCCGGTGATATTATGACACACCGTAAAAACATTTCTGCACTGGATGGAAATGACATTTTTGAAGATGTAATCACTCTGGTGATAGACAGCCATTATTCGAGAATGCCGGTATACTCTGATACCATAGACAATATTATCGGAGTATTACATATCAAAGAGACCTTATCCTACAGCAGACAACCGGAGCTTTTAAAGAAGCCGATTAAGGAAATTGACGGGTTAATCCGTCCGGTGGATTTCATACCGGAGACACGCAACATCAATGCATTGTTTCAGGAGATGCAGTCGGCAAAAGAGCATATGGTAATTGTTGTGGATGAATATGGTCAGACAGCCGGACTGGTCACCATGGAGGATATCTTAGAGGAAATCGTCGGAAATATTTTAGATGAACATGATGAGGAAGATACCTATATAGAGAAGAAACCGGACGGAACATTTGTAATGAATGGAATGACACCGTTAGAGGAAGTAGGGGAAGCACTGAATCTTGATTTTGAAGATGAGGATTATGACACCTTAAATGGCCTTCTGATTTCGCTTATTGATAAAATTCCATCGGAGCACGAAGTCTTTGAAGTAAAATACAAAGGCTATATTTTCGAAGTACTTTCCGTGGAAGATAAGATGATAAAATATGTACATGTTGTTCCGGAAAGGTCAGAATCTGCCGAGTCTGACACTGCGACTTGTCAGCAGGATGAAAAAATGGTAGAATAATACACGAAATACGGATAGAAAAGAGGATTTATTATGTCAGGACATTCCAAGTTTGCCAATATCAAACATAAGAAAGAGAAAAATGATGCGGCAAAAGGAAAAATATTTACAATTATAGGACGTGAAATTGCAATTGCGGTAAAAGAGGGTGGAGCAGACCCTGCTAACAACAGTAAATTAAGAGACGTAATTGCAAAAGCAAAGGCGAATAATATGCCAAATGATACCATCGAGCGTGGTATTAAAAAAGCAGCCGGAGATGGTGATTCCGTAAATTATGTACAGGTTACTTATGAAGGATACGGTCCAAGCGGAACTGCAATTATTGTAGACGCATTAACCGATAACAAGAACCGTACCGCTGCAAATGTAAGGAATGCATTTACAAAGGGTCAGGGAAATATCGGAACACAGGGCTGTGTATCTTACCTTTTTGACCAGAAGGGTCAGATTATCATTGCCAAGGAAGACTGCGATATGGATGCAGACGATTTGATGATGATGGCATTGGATGCTGGAGCAGAGGATTTCTCAGAAGAGGAAGACAGCTTTGAAGTAATTACAGCACCGGATGATTTCAGTGCAGTACGTGAAGCTTTGGAAGCAGAAAATATTCCAATGGCAAGTGCTGAGGTTACCATGATTCCTCAGACTTATGTTTCTTTAACAGACGAGAAAGATATTATCAATATCCAGAGAATCCTAGATCTTCTGGATGAAGATGATGATGTACAGGAAGTATATCACAACTGGGAGGAATAAAACTGATACCTGCATTTATCAGAGACAATGATAGATAGATGCAGGTATTTTCTAATAATATATTACATATGGTATAAAGGAGAAGGAAAGATGGAAGAGAATTATCAGATTGAGACAAAATGTATTCAGTCTGGCTGGAAACCAACCAAGGGGGAACCGAGAGTATTACCGATTTACCAGAGCACTACATTTAAGTATGATACCAGTGACCAGATGGGACGGTTATTTGATTTAGAGGAAGCCGGATATTTTTATACGAGACTTCAGAATCCGACCAATGATGCAGTAGCTGCAAAGATTGCAGATTTAGAGGGCGGTATAGCAGCAATGCTGACCTCATCCGGACAGGCAGCCAACTATTTTGCAGTATTTAATATCTGTGAAGCAGGAGACCATATTGTGGCATCCAGCTCCTTATATGGTGGAACCTTTAATCTGCTGGGAACCACACTTAAGAAACAGGGAATTTCCTGTACCTTTGTGGATCCGGATGCATCGGAAGAAGAGCTTTCAGCGGCATTTTTACCAAATACCAAGGCGGTGATTGCGGAGACCTTATCTAATCCATCCCTTGTAGTACTTGATATTGAGAAGTTTGCACATGTTGCCCATGCACATGGGGTACCACTTATCGTAGATAATACATTTGCAACACCGATTAACTGCAGACCTTTTGAATGGGGAGCAGATATCGTAACTCATTCTACTACCAAGTATATGGACGGACATGCCATGGCAGTGGGTGGATGTATCGTTGACAGTGGTAATTTTGATTGGGAGAAATATAAGGATAAATATCCGGGACTGACACAGCCGGATGAATCTTATCATGGAATTGTATACACTCAGAAATTTGGTAAGCTGGCTTATATCGAAAAAGCAACAGCACAGCTTATGCGTGACCTTGGTTCCATTCCATCCCCAATGAATTCCTTCTTACTGAATGTCGGGCTGGAAACTTTACATTTAAGAGTGCCAAGACATTGTGAAAATGCCCAGAAGGTAGCAGAATATTTAAATGCAAATGATAAAGTGGCATGGGTAGATTATCCGGGCTTAAGGGATAACAAATATCATGCACTGGCAGAAAAATATATGCCAAATGGTACCTGTGGTGTTATTGCATTTGGCTTAAAGGGTGGTAGGGAAGTATCCGTATCCTTTATGGATCATCTGAAATTAGCTGCAATTGTAACACATGTAGCAGATTCCAGAACCTGTGTCCTGCATCCTGCCAGCCATACACATCGTCAGATGACAGATGAGCAGTTAATTGAAGCAGGTGTAGCACCGGATTTAATCCGGCTTTCCGTTGGAACAGAAAATGTAAAAGACATCATTGCAGACCTGGAACAGGCATTGGAGAATGTATAAGCAGAAAGGGGTAGCAAAATGAAGAAAATTCTATTTGCAGCATCAGAATGTGTACCATTTATTAAAACCGGAGGGCTTGCGGACGTGTGTGGTGCACTGCCAAAGGAATTTGACCCTCAGTATTGGGATATTCGTGTGGTAATTCCAAACTATAGTTGTATACCGGAACATTTCCGGAGCCAGTTTGAATATGTAACACATTTTTACATGGGAACAGGTTCTTATATCCCAAGCAAATATGTGGGCGTATTAAAATATGAATTAGATGGAATTACATATTACTTTATTGATAATAAAGAGTATTTTGACTGTTTTTCACCTTATGGAAATATCAGACATGATATCGAAAAATTCTGTTTCTTTGATAAGGCAGTATTATCTATGCTTCCTGTTATCGGCTTCCAGCCGGATATTATCCATTGTCATGACTGGGAAACAGGTCTCATTCCGGTATATCTGAAAAACGAGTTTCAGGGAGATATGTTCTTCTGGGGTATGAAATCTGTTATGACTATTCATAACTTAAAATTCCAGGGTGTATGGGATATTAAGACCATGCGGGGGTTAACCGGACTTCCGGCATCACTCTTCACACCGGATAAGCTGGAATATAAGAAAGATGCTAATATGTTAAAGGGTGGTCTGGTTTATGCAGACTACATTACCACAGTTAGTGATTCTTATGCCAATGAGATTCAGACAGAATATTATGGGGAAGGTTTAAATGGTCTGCTTTCCGCCCGTCATTATGATATGCAGGGAATTGTAAACGGTATCGATTATCAGGTTTACAACCCGGCAACAGATAATAAGATTTACTGTAACTATGATGCTGAGTCATTCCGTAAAAAGAAAGTCAATAACAAGCTGAAATTACAGGAAGACTTAGGACTGACCGTAGATAAGAAGAAATATATGATTGGTCTGATTTCCCGTCTGACTGACCAGAAGGGCTTAGATTTGATTAACTTCGTTATCGACCGTATTGTGGATGACTTTACACAGCTTGTGGTAATTGGAACCGGTGAAGGTCAGTATGAGAACATGTTCCGTTATTATGCATGGAAATATCCGGATCGTGTGTCTGCAAATATCTGTTACTCCGATGACCTGGCACATAAGTTATATGCATCTGCCGATGCTTTCTTAATGCCATCCCGGTTTGAACCATGTGGACTGACACAGCTTATTTCCTTTCGCTACGGAACTGTGCCAATCGTCCGCGAGACTGGTGGATTAAAAGATACTGTTGTTCCATATAACGAATATGAAAATACCGGAGATGGATTCTCATTCAGTAATTACAATGGGGAGGAAATGCTTTCTGTCATTAATTATTCCAAACACATTTTCTTTGACAAGAAGAAACAGTGGAACCAGATTATTGACCGTGGCATGGCAAAAGACTTCTCCTGGAAGAGTTCTAAGTGCCGTTATGAGAACCTTTATAATTATTTAAAGGGCTGGCCGGTATAAAAAAGAATATCATGTAGATAATAAGACAGACAGTGTAAAACTGCCTGCCTTATTTTTTTCGCAAGTTTCTCGAGCTGCCAAGTATCCGTAAGAAGCAGCTGGCGAGCAGCGAGAAATAATCCAGACAGAAAGAAGGGAGCATCTGATATGGAGCAGAAAGAAAACCAAGTGCTGCTAAAGAAAAAAGTCCCAAATGTGGAATTGAAAAATGAAGAAATCAAAAATGCAGAATTACAAAATACAGAATCAAAAATAGAAAAAACAGAAAACAAAGAACGGAAAAAAGATGAATCGAAAAAGGAACAGTTAGATGAACAAGAACTGATCAGGGAATCCGGGCAGATTTCCTTATCTGACAGCCGATGGCATCAGAAGATTCATTTGTTATCGGTGATTGGTGAGATTGAAGGTCATGAATGTCTTTCTTCCAATACCAAGACAACGAAATATGAGCATGTACTGCCGA
The DNA here is from genome assembly GCF_003461765.1 of Roseburia sp. AF02-12. Taxonomy (NCBI): domain Bacteria; kingdom Bacillati; phylum Bacillota; class Clostridia; order Lachnospirales; family Lachnospiraceae; genus Roseburia; species Roseburia sp. AF02-12. The sequence goes on from NZ_QTXS01000001.1 coordinate 595,586, forward strand.
AGCTTGCAGAAATAGAAGATTCTGACCAGGTGGATGGTGTTCTTGTGCTTTTGAATACAGTAGGCGGTGATGTGGAATCCGGACTTGCCATTGCAGAAATGCTATCTTCCTTAAGTAAACCGACAGTGTCCCTTGTCTTAGGCGGAAGTCATTCCATTGGTGTGCCGCTGGCGGTTTCAACGGACTATTCTTTTATTGTGCCATCGGGAACCATGGTCATCCATCCGGTGCGTATGAGCGGGACAGTAATCGGAGCACCGCCAACTTATGATTATTTCCAGCAGATGCAGAATCGGATTATTCATTTTATAGCATCTCACAGCAGAGCGGATGAAAAAAGATTAGAGCAGCTCATGATGAATACCACCATGCTGACAAAGGATCTGGGAACCATTCTTGTAGGAGCGGATGCAGTAAAAGAAGGACTGATTGACGAAGTGGGGGGAATCGACCAGGCACTTCATAAATTGCATGAGATTATACGAGAACAGAAAAACGAATGCCTGTAATGACAAACGCATCAAAATATGGTATACTAATGCACAGTGTTGATAATTTTATACAAGTAACTGTAGTGAGAGATACCAAGGAGGCAGCTATGTCATTATTACAGTCTGTTTTATTAGGTCTGATACAGGGATTAACAGAATTTCTGCCGGTAAGCAGTTCCGGTCATCTGGCAATATTTAAACAGTTTTTTCAAATAGAAACCGGCGGAATGTTTTTCGATATTCTGCTTCACATCGGAACACTGATTGCTGTATTTATTGTATATTATAAGGATATATTCCGCATGATTAAAGAAGGTTTTGCCATTATTGGTGATTCTTTTGTAAATGTGGCAACCTTTTTTAAGCGTGTGATAACAAAAGAAGATTTGCCTTACCGCAAAATCGTGCATAATAGTTACCGGAAATTTGTGATGCTTGTCATTGTTTCCACGATTCCAACCGGAATTATTGGAATTGCAGCGAAAGATCTGGTGTCTGCGGCAGAGCAGATTTTACTGGTTCCTGGAATCTGCCTTATTATTACGGCAGTACTTTTATTTATTGCAGACCGAATTCCGGATGGCGGCAAGACACCAAAGCAGGTAACTTATACCAATGCATTTTTGATCGGTATCAGTCAGGGAATCGCAACCATGCCGGGCTTATCGCGGTCAGGAACCACAATCACAGCATGTCTTTCTACCGGAATGACCCGCAAATTTGCGGTAAAATATTCTTTTATCATGTCTATTCCGGCAATACTTGGAGCATTGGTAGTAGAGATTAAGGATGTTGAATTTGCAGCATTACAGTCTGCAGATATTTTGAATTACATAGTTGGAACGCTGGTGGCAGCGATAGTCGGTTATATCTGCATTAAGACCATGCTGGTAGTAGTGCGCAAAAAGAAATTCACGATATTTTCCATCTACTGTCTCATAATGGGACTGGTATCAATTGGAGGATATTTCTATATGTAAACGGGAGATTGAAATGGCAACTGGAACTAGAAAAAAGACAACTCAGAAGAAAAAAACAACGGGAACAACAGCATCAAAGGCAAGAAAACAGCGGGAACAGCAGGAATCATTCCGGAATGAAGTGATTCTTTGGATTGCACTGGCAGTCTGTATTGTTTTGCTGCTTGCTAATTTTGGAATCGGCGGAAAAATCGGAAGCGGAGTCAGTTCCTTTTTCTTTGGAATATTTGGATTAATGGCATATGTATTCCCAATCTGTTTCTTTTTAGCCGTGGTGTTCGCAGTGTCTAACCGGGAAAATAAAGTAGCAGCAGTCAAAATTGTAGCGGCGGTATTATTTGTATCCTTTTTATGCCTGTTTGTGCAGATGGTAACAGACAGCAGCAAGGAAGCAGGAGCAATATCCGCTTTCCGCTATGGCTTTGAAAATAAGGCTGGTGGCGGTATAATCGGTGGATTATTAGAACAGCTTCTGTGTCCGAATTTTGGTGTGCCGGGTACTTATGTCATTGATATTATCGTTTTGATAATTTCTCTGGTGCTGATTACGGAACGTTCTATTATGAAGGGCATGCAAAAAGGCGGAAAAGTCATTTACGATTCTGCCAAGGATGATGCAATCCGCCGAATGGATGCAGCAAAGGAACGCCGGGAGGAGCGGGAGAAAGAAAGAGAAAAAGAGCAGGCAAGACGGCGGATGGAGAAGAAGGTAAGTGGTGTGGCATTGGATACCAAATTACCATCCCCAGATAAAAAGAAAGTTAAATCAGATGATATTAATGAAATTACCTTAAGTGATATCGAAGATATGCCCGTGGTACAGGAAGAAAATAAAGTTGTACTTACGGCAGCCAACGGCAGTCAGGGAGTGGAACCGCCGGTATGGCGGGAGCCGGTAATTCGCACACTGAATGAGCCGGTGGCAACCATACATAGAACAGAGGTAAAACCGGTAATTGAGCCTGCATTTGAGCCGGAACCTGTTGCAGAAAAGACAGAAAGCTATATGCAAAAAGAACCGGTGCAACCTGCAATGGACGAAGAAAAGCCAAGGAAAAATAAAAAGCAGGATAAGATGGAAATTGAAGATGAAGTAGCGGCAGTAGAAGAATCCATCGTAAAACAGGAAAGTTCCGGTGGCAGATATGTATTCCCGCCGGTAGATTTGCTGAAAAAAGGAAATACAGGTGCTTCTGGTGATACCAGAGATTATCTCAATCAGACAGCAGCAAAATTAAAAGAGACTCTAAAGAATTTTGGAATTAATATTACAATTACGGCTATCAACTGCGGACCAGCAGTAACGAGATATGAATTCCAGCCGGAAATGGGTGTAAAGGTCAGCAAAATCGTAAATTTGTCCGATGATATCAAGATGAATCTTGCGGCGGCGGATATCCGGATTGAAGCACCGATTCCGGGTAAAGCAGCCATTGGTATCGAGGTGCCGAATAAAGAAAGTATTCCGGTTATGTTCCGTGATCTGGTAGAGTCAGAGGAATTTCATGCCAATAAATCACCGATTGCTTTTGCAGCCGGAAAAGATATTGCCGGAAAAGTCATGATTGCGGACATTGCAAAGATGCCGCATCTATTGATTGCAGGAGCTACCGGTTCCGGTAAATCTGTCTGTATCAATACAATTATTATGAGTATTTTGTACCGGGCAGATCCGGAGGATGTAAAGCTTATCATGATTGACCCGAAGGTGGTTGAGTTAAGTGTATACAATGGAATCCCACATCTGTTTATTCCGGTTGTTACAGATCCGAAGAAGGCGGCAGGTGCATTGCACTGGGCGGTAGCTGAAATGACAGACCGTTATCAGAAATTTGCAGAATACGGTGTCCGTGATCTGAAGGGCTATAACCAGAAAATAGAAGGAATCAAAGATATTGATGACCCGGATAAGCCAAAGAAGATGCCGCAGATTGTAATTATTGTGGACGAGCTGGCGGATTTGATGATGGTTGCACCGGGGGATGTGGAAGATGCTATCTGCCGGTTGGCGCAGCTTGCAAGAGCCGCAGGAATCCATCTTGTCATTGCAACACAGCGTCCTTCCGTAAATGTCATTACCGGACTGATTAAAGCAAATATGCCATCCCGAATCGCATTTTCTGTAACGTCCGGTGTGGATTCAAGAACCATTCTTGATATGAACGGTGCGGAAAAGCTTTTAGGAAAAGGCGATATGCTTTATTATCCGCAGGGCTTACAGAAACCGCTTCGTGTACAGGGTGCGTTTGTATCCGATAAAGAGGTATCAGATGTGGTTGAATTCTTAAAGGAACACAATGAGGGGGAAGGCTACAGTAGTGATATTGAAGAGCGGATGAACAATATTTCTGTATCCTCAAGCACTGGTGCTGATGCGGCATCTGGTGATGGAAATGACAGAGATGCTTATTTCTTGGATGCTGCAAAGCTTTTGATTGATAAAGATAAAGGTTCCATTGGAATGATTCAGCGTTATTTTAAAGTTGGTTTTAACCGAGCGGCAAGAATTATGGATCAGCTGGAAGAAGCTGGTGTAGTAGGACCGGATGAAGGGACCAAGCCGCGACAGGTGTTAATGTCTCCGGAACAGCTGGAAGCATTTATTGAAGAGGGTAATTAAGAAAGATTTATAGAATACAATCCATGAGGAGGAAATGAAGATGAAGTCAGATATTGAAATTGCACAGGAAGCAGAACTGGTACATATTAAGGAAGTTGCTGAGAAGCTCGGAATAAACGAGGATGAGCTGGAATTTTACGGAAAATACAAAGCAAAGATTTCCGATGAATTATGGGAGTCTGTAAAAGACAGGGAAGATGGCAAACTGGTTCTTGTAACAGCTATTAACCCGACACCTGCCGGCGAAGGAAAGACCACAACAAGTATCGGACTTGGTGAGGCGATGGCTTTACTTGGTAAAAAAGCGGTACTTGCACTTCGTGAGCCGTCTTTAGGACCGTGCTTTGGAATCAAAGGTGGAGCTGCAGGTGGTGGATATGCGCAGGTAGTTCCGATGGAAGATTTAAATCTGCATTTTACCGGAGATTTCCATGCAATCACATCCGCAAATAACCTGTTGGCAGCATTATTAGATAATCATATCCAGCAGGGCAACCAGCTTGGAATTGACCCACGTCAGGTAGTATGGAAACGTTGTATGGATATGAATGACCGTGCACTTAGAAATATTGTAATCGGTCTTGGAAGCAAGATGGATGGTATGGTACGTGAAGACCATTTCATCATTACAGTGGCATCTGAAATTATGGCTGTTTTATGTCTGGCGGACAATATGGAAGATTTGAAACGCCGTCTGGGCAGAATCATAGTTGCCTATTCCTTTGACGGAAATCCGATTACGGCAGATGATTTACATGCAACCGGTTCCATGGCAGCACTCTTAAAAGATGCCATCAAACCAAATCTGATTCAGACATTAGAGCACAACCCGGCCATTGTTCATGGTGGACCATTTGCAAATATTGCTCATGGATGCAACAGTGTCCGCGCTACAAAGACAGCTTTAAAATTAGGTGATATTGCAATTACAGAGGCCGGTTTTGGTGCTGACCTTGGTGCTGAGAAATTCTTTGATATCAAGTGCCGTAAGGCTGGACTTAAACCGGATGCAGTTGTACTGGTAGCAACCATCCGTGCATTAAAATATAACGGTGGGGTTCCAAAGGCAGACCTTGCAAAGGAAGATTTGGAAAGCTTAAAGAAGGGAATTGTAAACTTAGAGAAACATATCGAGAACCTTCAAAAATTTGGTGTACCGGTAGTAGTTACCTTAAACTCCTTTGTAACCGATACCAAAGAAGAAATTGCATTTGTAGAGAACTTCTGCAAGGAAAGAAACTGTGAATTCGCATTATCTGAAGTATGGGAAAAAGGTGGCGAAGGCGGAATCGAACTTGCAAAGAAAGTACTGGATACTTTAGATCATAAAGAAGCACATTTCAAACCTCTGTATGACGATGAGATGTCTCTTATGGATAAGATTAAGACGATTGCAACTGAGATTTATGGAGCAGATGATGTAACTTACAGTAAGGCTGCATTAAAAGAATTAAAACACATTGAAGAAATGGGAATGGGCAATTTCCCTGTATGTATGGCAAAGACCCAGTATTCTCTTTCTGATGATGCATCAAAGCTTGGCAGACCGACTGGCTTTACCGTAAATGTCCGTGAAGTATATGTATCTGCCGGAGCAGGCTTTGTAGTAGCTATTACCGGCTCTATTATGACCATGCCTGGACTTCCGAAAGTACCGGCTGCAAATAATATTGATGTAACCAATGATGGCGTAATTACAGGATTATTTTAGGAGGTATCATGGCATTATTAATTGATGGAAAAAGAATTTCTGCTGAAATAAAAGATGAATTAAAAGAAGAAGTAGCACAGTTAAAGGAACAGGGAATCACAGGAGCACTTGCTGTAATCCAGGTGGGAAATGACCCTGCATCCAGTGTATATGTCAGAAACAAAAAACGTGCCTGTGAATATATTGGGATAGATTCTCTTTCTTATGAGCTTCCGGAAGAGACTTCCCAGGATGAATTACTGGCTTTAATCGATAAATTGAATAAAGAAGAACATGTAAAAGGCATTTTGGTACAGCTTCCATTGCCAGAGGGCATTGATGAGGATGCGGTAATCCGTGCCATTTCTCCGAAGAAGGATGTAGATGGTTTCCATCCGGAAAATGTCGGCGCATTGATGATTGGACAGAAAGGATATATTTCCTGCACACCTGCCGGAATCATCCAGCTTCTGAAGCGTTCTGACATTGATATTGAGGGAAAACACTGTGTTATCGTTGGAAGAAGCAATATTGTTGGAAAACCGATGGCAATCTTAATGCTGCGTGAGAATGCAACTGTTACAGTAACGCATTCAAAAACCCGTAATTTAAAGGAAATCTGTAAAGAGGCAGATATTCTGATTGTTGCAATTGGGAAAAAAGAATTTATTGATGCATCCTATGTAAAAGATGGTGCAGTTGTCATTGATGTAGGAATTCATCGCGATGAGAACAATAAACTTTCCGGTGATGTAAAATTTGATGAAGTAGAGCAGCTTTGTAGTGCGATTACACCGGTTCCGGGTGGAGTCGGACCAATGACCATTGCAATGTTAATGAACAATTGTGTGGAAGCTATGAGACATGAATAGGAGAAGGCTATGAAGTGTGCAAATTGTGGAGCAGAAATAAAATTAGGCTGTGTGTACTGTTCTGTATGTGGAAAAGAAGCACAGATTGTTCCGGATTATAATGTGGAAGAGGATATTTTAAAAGAATTATTAGAAGAAGACGATAAACCGAATAAGAATACCTCTTCCAACGGAAAGAAGAAAAAATCATTGAAAAACAGCCAGAAGAAAAAGAAACAGAAAAGACTTCTGATTACAGTATCAGTTCTGATTACTATTGCAATCATTGGTGTAGTTATTGTTCTGCTGGTGCAGAACAGCCATAAGAAATCTTTTGATTATCAGTATCAGAAGGGAATCAGTTACACGGAAGAGAAGAATTATACCAAGGCATTGACCTATTTTGAACAGGCTGAGAAATTGCAGCCGGATAATGTGGATGTATTACTGCGGATGGCTGATTTGTACCGTCTCCGAAAAGATGAAACATCAGAAGAAGCGTATTTGTTACAGATACTTACCCTTGATAAGAACAATGAAGAAGCGTATCAGATGCTGATTGCCTTATATGATAAGCAAAAGGAATATGATAAACTACAGGATTTATATGAACAATCAGACTCTGATAAAATAAAAGCGCTGTTTGATAATTATGAAGTAAAGGCTCCGGAGTTTTCGGAAGAAGCCGGGGAATACAATGATACGATTGAAATTGAACTGATGGCAGACTCAGACTGTACCATTTATTATACGTTAAACGGTGATTCTCCGATTGAAAAGGGAATGGAATATACAGAACCGATTTCTTTAGAGGATGAGAAAGAATATACCATCAAAGCAGTAGCAAAGGACGCAAGAGGCTTTTATAGTGAGATTGCAGAAGCAGATTATGAAATTACTTTTGAAGCTCCGGATTCTGCTAATGTAACACCTGCGGCCGGAACATATTATGATGCGCAGAGCATCAGTATACAGGTTCCCGCTGGTTCCACTGCTTACTATACCTGGGATGGCTCAACACCAACACAGGATTCTGATGTATACAGTGAACCACTTGAAATGCCACAGGGCAATAATGTGTTGTCTATTCTTGTGGTAGATGACCATGGACTGGCAAGCCCGGTGATAAGATATAATTACATTTATCTGCCGGAATAAGCTATGGCAGATGAACAAAGGCAGATAAGAATGTTTCTTATCTGCCTTCGTTCCGGGGATTTTAAAAATTAGTCTTCTTTTACAAATTCAATGACACCCTTGTCAAGTCTGGATACTCTTGCTAAAGAATAAACATCGATGCCCTGTTCCTCCAATTTTTCACGACCAGGCTGGAATGCTTTTTCAATTAAGACACTGACACCTGCGATGGTGGCATGTGCTTTACGGATTAGGCGGATAGCACCGGTAGCAGCTTCGCCGTTGGCAAGGAAATCATCCACGATAAGAATGTGGTCATTTTCGCTGATGTATTTTGCGGAAATGGTTAATTCATAGCTGGTTCCTTTGGTATAAGAAGTTACAACAGTCTGATATAAATCATGATTTAAAATTTTAGAAGGCTGTTTCTTTAAAATAACAAGTGGAACGCCTAATGCTTCTGCAGCCATAAGAGCCGGAGCAATACCGGAGCTTTCGATGGTAGCAATACGTGTGATACCTTTTCCTTTATAATGTTCTGCAATATCTTTGCCCATTTTCTTCATTAATTCAGGATCCACCTGATGATTAATAAAGCTGTCAACCTTTAAAATGTTTTCGCTTTCTGCGATTCCTTCTGCAAGAATTTTGTCTTCTAATAATTTCATTTTGTTACTCCTTTGATTGTATTATATTTAAGCAGAAATCTGCTGTTTATTCATTGTTGTCTGAATAGTAAGCGGCATAAATCTTTTCTAAGATATGTTCTTCATAATCCTCCGGCAGACCGGCAAATTTAGCATGAAGAAGTGCGGCAATTTTGTCGGAACGGATAAAGTAACGCTGCTCCATGGAAGGCTCGCTGTCAGCACCACTGACATGGTCGATTTCTTCCGCAGTATAGTTTGAAGAGAACCATTCCATAATTTCGCTGGTGCGTCTGCTTTCCATATCTGCATCCGCAGACATCTGGTTGATTTTACGGAAATGTGTAATTCCGATTCCAAGAAAAATAACAAACAGAACAGACATTACAACAATCATAATAACACGCATATAATCAGCCATTGGTAATTTGATGATGTCCAGAGCAAAAAGAATGACAAAAATCAGACCGGCAATTCCAACTCCAAGGAATGTATAAGCGGTAGAACGATTATCTTCCAGCTGGGCATCTTTCTCCTTGTATACCATGTTATGTACCTGACCTTTCGTTATAATAATACTATTATAAGTGATTTTATCCGACGATACAATAACCTTGTCTGTATTTCTGAAATAAGGTATACTGCAAGTATGAAGATAACAATATTATGCGTAGGAAAAATCAAAGAAAAATATTTCAGGGATGCCATTGCCGAGTACGAAAAAAGACTGGGCAGATACTGTAAGCTTGAAATTGTGGAAGTGGCAGATGAGAAAACACCGGATGGAGCATCCGAGGCAGAGGAACAGCAGATTCGTCATAAAGAGGGGGAACGTCTTTTAAAATATTTAGAGGGAAAGAACTGCTACGTCATTGCCCTTGCAATCAACGGAAAAATGCTGGATTCTGTTGCTTTATCGGAAAAAGTCAGTGACTTGATGGTAAAGGGCAACAGCCATATCGTTCTTGTGATCGGAGGCTCCCTTGGAATTGCGGATGAAGTATTAAAACGTGCAGATGAAAAAATAAGCTTTTCGAAGATGACATTTCCGCACCAGCTGATGCGTGTTATTTTATTGGAGCAGTTATACCGGAGCTATCGGATTATCAATCATGAACCGTATCACAAATAAGCAACCGTATCATAAATAGAAGAAACGGATAAAAGGAGGAGATTTTATGAGGATGTACGACCTCATTTTAAAGAAAAAGGAAGGAGCTGCTTTAAGCAAAGAAGAAATCCAGTGGATGATAAATGCATTTACAACCGGTGAAATTCCGGATTATCAGATGTCAGCCATGCTGATGGCAATCTGTTTTCAGGGAATGAATCACGATGAGACACTGGCATTAACACTTGCTATGCGGGATAGCGGAGATGTGCTTGATTTATCCGGTATTAAAGGCGTAAAGGTGGATAAACACAGCACCGGTGGTGTAGGAGATAAGACCTCCCTGATTCTGACACCAATCATTGCTGCACTGGGTGTTCCGGTAGCAAAAATGTCCGGAAGAGGATTGGGTCATACCGGTGGAACCATTGATAAGTTAGAATGCTTTGAAGGATTCAGCACTTCCATATCAGAAGAAGCCTTTTTAAAGCAGGTATCAGAGGTTGGCGTTGCAATTGCTGGACAGACTGCTAATCTTGCACCAGCAGATAAGAAGCTGTATGCACTCCGGGATGTCACTGCTACGGTAGCGGAGAAATCCTTAATTGCCAGCAGCATTATGAGTAAGAAATTAGCCAGCGGATCGGATGCTATTGTCCTTGACGTAAAGACCGGAAACGGTGCATTCATGCAGACTGTGGAAAAGGCAGAGGAACTTGCCCGGATTATGGTGGCCATCGGAAATGGTGCTGGAAAGAAAACTTATGCGGTTATTACAGATATGTCACAGCCTCTTGGCAATACAGTAGGCAATATTGTGGAAGTGCAGGAAGCCATTGAAGCATTGAATGGAAAAGGGCCAAAGGATCTGATGGATGTTGTCTATGCATTAGGGTATCTTATGTTAAAGGCTGCCGGTGTGGCAGAAGATGAAAAAGAAGCAAGAACAAGGATGGAGAAAGTCATTGCAAGCGGAAAAGCACTGGATAAATTTGCAGACTTTGTAGAAGCACAGGGTGGCAGAAAGGAACAGGTTTATCATCCGCAGTTATTGGCAAAAGCAGCAATTACAGAAACTATCACCGCACCGGAAGATGGATATGTAGAAGCTTTAAATGCTATGGCAATTGGAACTGCCTGCATGAGCCTTGGCGGCGGCAGAGAGACAAAGGAGAGTCAGATTGATTTAACTGCCGGTATCCGCCTTAAGAAAAAAATAGGAGACAGCGTAAAAAAAGGAGAATGTCTGGCCGAATTATATGGTAATGATGCAGCAAAATGCAACGATGCAAAGGAACTGGTTCAAAATGCATTTCTTTTCAGTAAAGAGCCACTGGATGCACCGGAAACAGTTTTAAAATATATTACCGCATAGAAAAGAAAAAAACTCATATAGTTATATATGAGGAAAAACAATAAGAAAGAGTTAAAAAAAGATTTTAAAAATCATATGGTGGAATCCTTAGAACTGCCGAAAGACTTAGTCTACCGGGCAGCAATTGTAACCGTTATGGGTAACAGGGAACTGCTGTTGGAAAATTATAAGGGAATCTTAGAATACGAGAAAGAATATATCAGGATTCAGGCGAAAAGCTGCCGGATTCTTGTTCGTGGGAAAAATCTCAACATTTCCTATTATACGAATGAAGAGATGAAAATAACAGGAATCATCCAAAGTATTGAGTATGAATAGAGGTTTTCGATGACAACACTTTCCCTGTTTAAATATATAGGCGGTTACCTTGAGGTAATCTTAAGTGGTTATGCCCCGGAACGATTTTTAAATCTGTGTGGCAATCACAATATTTTAATCTGGAATCTTCGAAAAGAGGAAGATGTTTATCGCTTTTTTATCAGCATTCGTGCATTTTGGAGTATCCGTCCGTTCGTAAGCAAGACCGGATGCAGGATTCGGATTCTGCGCAAAATAGGATTTCCGTTCTGGATGAACCGTTACCGGAAACGAAAATGCCTCCTGATGGGAGTAATTCTTGCAGCTGGTCTGGTGTGGTTTTTATCACGATTTCTCTGGAATGTGGAGGTAGATGGTAATTCATCTGTTACGACAGAAACCGTTTTAACATTTCTTGATGAGGAGGATTGTGGTTACGGAGACCGGATTCGTACAATTGACTGCGAACAGTTAGAACGGGATCTGCGGGCACAGTTTCCGGAAATCATCTGGGCATCGGTACAGATTTACGGAACGAAAATGACGGTATTAATCAAGGAAAATCTGGTACAGCAGGAAGCAATGGAAGAATTGCCGTATGAAGCTTCAGACCTGATAGCAGAAGAGGATGCGACAGTGGAATCCATTGTTACAAGAAATGGAACCCCACTAGTAAAGAACGGCGATGCAGTAAAGGCAGGAGATATATTAGTAAGTGGCAGGATTGATTTGACCAATGACAGCGGGGAACAGTATGCCTATGAATATTGCAATGCGGATGCGGATATATATCTACTGACGGAATATCCATACCATGATAAATTTTCCCTTGTCCATGAAGAAAAAAGAATGACCGGTGCAGAAAAGAAACGGTATTCCATTGATTTCTTTGGAAAAGTAATAACACTTCCGGCATTAAGCGGTGAATTTGAATGTGCAGACAAAACCACGGATTATAAACAGCTTTGCCTCCACGGGGACTTTTATCTGCCACTTGGAATCTATTCTAGTACTTTAAAAGAGTATCGGACAGAACAGGCAATTTATACGAAAGAGCAGGCAGAAGCGGTTGCTACAGAAAATTTTAATATTTATTTGTCACATTTAGCAGAAAAAAATATTCAAATTTTAGAAAAAAATGTTATTATAGATATGGACGATAAAAACTGTATCATGGAAGGAATCATCAAAGTGCGCACAAAAGCTGCTTTAAGACACGAAACGGAACAGCTTACAGCACCTGATACAGAAGACACAGAGGAAGGGCTAGTATTAAATGAGCTTGAATGAAACAAGAATTGATATACCGGCAGAGCATGTTTCCAATATTTTCGGACAATTTGACCATAATATAAAATTGATTGAACGGACCTTAAATGTTACGGTAGTGCCCCGCAATGAAGGAATCAAAGTCATTGGAGATACCGCAAATGTAGAGGGTGCATGCAAGGTGTTTGCAGAACTTTTACAACTGGCAGAGAGAGGAAACATGATTGATGAGCAGAAGGTTGCATATACACTTTCTCTTTTGGGAGAACATAAAGAAGGCTCGTTGGTAGAAATCGATAAGGACTGCATCTGCCATACGATAAACGGCAAACCGGTGAAACCAAAGACTTTAGGCCAAAAGGCTTATGTGGATGCCATCCGTAAGCAGATGATTGTATTTGGAATCGGGCCTGCCGGAACCGGAAAGACTTATCTTGCCATGGCAATGGCAATTACTGCATTTAAGAATGAAGAAGTAAATCGTATTATTTTAACCCGTCCTGCAATTGAAGCCGGTGAGAAATTAGGATTTCTTCCAGGAGATTTACAGAGCAAGGTAGATCCGTATCTTCGCCCGCTGTATGATGCACTGTATCAGATTATGGGAGCAGAAAGCTTTCAGCGGAATATGGAAAAGGGGCTTATTGAGGTCGCACCATTGGCTTATATGAGAGGCCGTACCTTAGATAATGCATTTATTATCTTGGATGAGGCACAGAATACTACACCGGCACAGATGAAGATGTTTTTAACACGTATTGGATTTGGTTCCAAGGTTGTGGTGACCGGAGATGCTACCCAGAAGGATCTGGCTCCGGGAACGAAGTCGGGACTGGATGTGGCATTACGTGTACTTCGCAATGTAGATGAGATATCCGTCTGTAAATTGACCAGTGCTGACGTAGTAAGACATCCTTTGGTACAGAAGATTGTAAAAGCCTATGACGATTATGAATCAAAAGCAAATAAAAGAACGAAAAGAGTAACGAAAAATGAAGGAAGATAGATTTTCACCCAAAAGAATGATTCGTATGCTGGGAATCATTATTTCCGTTGCGATTTATTCTGTTTTTCTGGCAATAATCTGCAAGTTTACCATAGACCGTGTACTGGTGCTTGTTTTTATAAATGCTTTATATCTGCCATTGCTGATTGCAGTGATTGAAATGGAACGTATCAGAGGGCATCTGAACCGGAATGAAAAAAGTGATTTTCATCAGCTGTTTCTTTGCTTTCTTGCAGCAGCAGCCTGTTATGTGGGTTTCTTTTTTATGCCGGCATATATGGCACCTGTCATGATTCCGGTCATGATTCTTTCCTGTGGCGGAAATGAGCTGATTGGTATTTTAGGCGGAATTTATTTTAATACACTGCTTTGCATGTGTTCCAGCGGCAGTTTTTATGAATATGCGGCATATACTATGCTGACGGTACTTTCCGGAATTCTGCTTATGGTAATCAGCCAGAAAAAATATAAAATTTATGGATGCATCATGACCGTTGCATTGTCGTTTGCTGTTCCGAGTATCTTCTATTACATCAGCAGCTTTGAAATCAATTATCATCAGTACTTATCCGCAGGATGCAGCATGATACTGACTGCAGTTTTTTCGTACTTTTTTGCAGACAGGCTGTATTATTATACGAAGCATGAAAAAGAACGTACTTTAGCTGAAATTATTGCAGAAAATTTTCCGCTGGTACAGGAGATTAAAAACTATTCGGAAATTGATTATGCACATGCCCGTAAAGTTTCGAGTGTGGCAGAAGAATGTGCAAAGGAGCTTGGGGCAGATGATAAAACGGTAGCTGCGGCAGGATTTTACTACCGGATTGGCAAGCTGGAGGGAGAACCGTTTGTAGAAAATGGAGTTCGTCTTGCTGAGATTAACTGTTTCCCGAAAAACGTGGTTAAGATTCTAAGTGAATACAATGGTGAATTAAATGCTATTAGTTCCATAGAGTCCGCAATCGTACATATTGTGGACAGTATTGTTACCAAATTTGAACTTTTGGACAAGGAAACCGTGAAGAACAGCTGGAATCATGATATTATTATTTATCAGACATTAAACGAAAAATCGGCTGCCGGATTATATGATGAAGCGAATCTTGGCATGAACCAGTTTATTAAAATCAGAGAGTTTTTAACGAAAGGAGCGGATTTATTTTGAGCCTTGCGATAGAAAAAGAAGCGGAGGTTACCTTCGATTTTGATTATGAAACACTTGCAAAAGATGTAATATCGTTTACAATGGAACATGAGCATTTTCCTTTTGAAGCAGAAATCAGCCTTACGTTGACAGATAACGAAGGTATCTGGAAGGTTAATAAAGAGTTCCGGGAGATAGACCGCCCGACGGACGTTTTATCCTTTCCAATGTTAGAATATGATGTACCGGGAGATTTTTCCCAGATAGAGAATCAGACGGAGGATTGCTTTAATCCGGATACAGGGGAAATTCTGCTGGGGGATATTATTATTTCTGTGGACAAGGTCAGGGAACAGGCAGAGGAATATGGTCACAGCATGCAAAGAGAATTTGCATTTCTGATTGTACATAGTATGTTGCATCTGTTTGGTTACGACCACATGGAAGAGCAGGAAGCTGCAGTGATGGAAGGAAAGCAGCGCGAGATTTTAGAATGCTTAAATATTTTAAGATAAAAATGGAGGAACATCATGAAAAAGAGATTAAGTATTGTTTTATGTATGACACTGATGGCAACCAGTCTTTTAGCTGGATGTAAGAAAAAAGAGGAAGCTCCGGAACCGACAGAAACCGTTTCTGAAGCAGAACCTGAAACCGAAACTGAAACCGGCAAAGATGGTATGGCAAGAAGTTACCTGACCGGTGAATGGATTGATAAAGATTTAGCAAAGAAGAAACCGGTTGCAATCATGATTGGAAATACCAATGATGCATTGCCACAGTATGGACTGTCGCAGGCAGACGTACTTTACGAAGCTCCTGCTGAAGGAGGAATTACCCGTCTGATGCCAATTTTCCAGGATTACTCCGGATTAGACAAGATTGGTTCGGTAAGAAGCTGTCGTCACTACTATGCATATTATGCAATGGAATTTGATGCAATTTATATTCATTACGGACAGGCAATTTACGCAACTGAGCTGTTAGAGAGTGGCAAAGTTGAGGACTTAAACGGTTTAGAGGGTGCCATTGATTCTGCTACTTTCTATCGTGACAAGTCAAGAAAGGCTCCACACAATGCATTTGTAAGCACAGATGGTATTGATGCCGGAATTGAATTAAAAGGTTATGATACCGAGCTGCCTTCCGATTATGCAGGACATTATCAGTTTAATGAAGATGATGAAAAAGAAATTGAACTTACAGACGGAGCAGATGCAGCAGTGGTTCAGCCGGGATATTATATAAACAATCCTTGGTTTGTATATAACAGTGAAGATGGTTTATACTATCGTTTCCAGTATAAAAAAGAGCATATGGATGAAAATACAGGCACACAGCTTGCTTTTAAGAACATTCTGCTTCAGTACTGCGATTATACCAAGTTAGATGATGCACACGGTTATCTGGATGTTGAGAGCACCGGTGAAGGAACCGGAAAATATATTACTAACGGTAAAGTAATTGATGTGACATGGAAGAAAGCAAGCGAAAACGAGCCAACCAGATACTATGACGCTTCTGGTAATGAAATCACATTGAACCAGGGTAAAACCATGGTATGTGTATTGTTAAATGATATGGAGAAGAAATTAAATATCTATGCAACAGAAGATGAGTTTACACCACCTTCCGCTAAATAATTATTTCGAAAATTACTTGAGGTAAATTTATGAGTTCAGGAAAAAAGAGTGACTCCAACTTTTTAGTACAGGGTTCCATTCTTGCAATTGCCTCTATAGTCAGCAGGATAATCGGTCTGCTCTATCGTATCCCGATGACCAATATCATTGGAGATACCGGTAACAGTTATTACAGTGCAGCCTTTGAAATTTATAATATCCTGCTGATTATTTCTGCATACAGCCTGCCATTGGCGGTATCCAAGCTGGTATCTGCCCGTGTCTCGAAGGGGCAAAGAAAAAATGCATATCGAATTGTAAAAGGGGCCCTGCTTTTAGCAACCGGTACCGGACTTACTGCAAGTTTGATTCTTTTCTTTGGTGCGTCATTCTTCACAAACATGCTGAATACGCCCCTTAGTATTTTTGCGTTGAAGGTTCTGGCACCGACGATATTGGTAGTTGCTGTATTAGGAGTCTTACGTGGATTTTTCCAAGGACTTGGTACCATGATGCCGAGTGCCATTTCACAGATTATCGAACAGATTGTCAATGCGATTGTCAGTATTGCAGCTGCCTATATCCTCTATGGATATGGGGCAAGAATCGGAGCAGTGCTTGGAAATAAGGAAAAGTATGGCTCTGCTTACGGTGCTGCAGGTGGAACACTGGGTACCAATATGGGAGCAGTGTTTGCACTTTTATTCCTTGGAATGTTGTTTCTGGCATACAAACGTATTTTTAAACGACAGATGCGCCGGGATACCAGCAGCAAAACAGAATCCTATCAGAATGTCTTTCGTGTACTGATTATGACCATTGTTCCGGTACTTTTAAGTACCACAATTTATAATATCAGTGCAATTTTAGATCAGGGTATCTATAAGAACGTAGCGGAACTACAGGGCTATAAGCCGGATGATATTGATGTCTGGTGGGGAATCTTTTCCGGAAAATATAAGACCATTATCAATATTCCGATTTCCATTGCTTCTGCGATGGCGGCTTCCTGTGTACCAAATCTTACCGGTGCGTATGCAAGAAAGGACAGAGAGTCCGTACGAAGCCAGATTAATATTGCAATCCGCTTTATTATGGTAATTGCATTCCCTTGTACCATTGGAATTGCAGTGCTGTCAGGACCGATATTAAAGTTGCTGCATCTTTATGGCAGCACCGGAACTACTGCAGCAACCATGCTTACAACGGGAGCTGTTGCAATTTTGTTCTATTCTCTTTCCACATTATCTAATGGATTGTTACAGGGGATTAACCGGATGAGAGAGCCTGTTAAAAATGCGGCTATCGCATTGGGACTGCATCTGATTGTACTTTTGGTGATGATGTTTGGTTTACATCTTGGTATTTATGCAGTGGTATATTCCAATGCATTATTTGCATTCTTTATGTGCCTCTTTAATGCAATGTCTTTGCGGAAATACAGTGGTTATCGTCAGGAAGTTGTGAAAACTTTCTTAATCCCGGTGGCAGCTTCTGCCATTATGGGCGTCGTAGTCTTTGGCGTTTACAATGGTATTTTTGCTATAATTAAAGTAAATGCGGTTGCAGCCATACTTGCCATTGGAATTGGTGCTGTTGTATATGGTGCAATGCTTTTATTATTAAAAGGTTTAAGCGAGGAAGAACTAAAGAAATTCCCGAAGGGCTACCTTCTCGTCCGCATTGCCAAGAAATTACATTTATTATAAAATGCAATAAAAGGGCAAAACATAGAATTCCTGAAAAAATTGTATAAAAAGAAAAAACCTGCGCATACTGTTTGTGGTGATGAATATGAAAAACACAAAACGTATGCGCACTTTTTTCCTTGGAGCACTGGTATTATCTATCTCTGCATGGATTGGTGGAAGACAGTATTATCTGAAACTGAATGAAAAAGAACAAGAAAAAATAATAGAGATTCAGGAAGCTGAGACGGAGCAATTCGAGGATAGCGTGGAAAGTGCAAACATTCAGAATAAAAAAGCATTTGTTATCCGGGAAGAGGACGGGTACCTGAATGTCTATTTCGGCGAAGAGGATGCCTTATACATGTATACTGGAATTGCGTATCAGGGACTGCCGGAAGAATTGAAAAAAGAAATCAGCAATGGAAAAACCTTTGATACACTGGAAGATTTATACCGTTTCTTAGAAAGCTATTCCAGTTAAAAAGTTGATTGTTTCAGACTGTTATGATACAATCTAAAAGGCTGAATAGGTCTGATTGCATAGCAGTCCAAAAGAAATAGAGAGAAGAGTAAATAATTGGCATGAATAAGCATACAGAACGCATAGGTGTCGTTGTAGTCGGTGGAGGTGCTGCCGGATTGGTGGCAGCCATTATGGCGGCACGAAACGGTGCAAAAGTTCTTATTTTAGAGCACAACGAAGTACCTGGTAAGAAGATTTTAGCAACCGGAAACGGTAAATGTAATTATACAAATAAAGTGCAGGGTGTGGACAAATATTACGGACAGAACCCTGCTTTTGTTGCACCTGTATTTGAGCAGTTTGGACTGGAAGAGACACTGCAGTTCTTTAAAGAACTTGGCATATATCCAAAGGAGCGTAACGGCGGATATTATCCTCAGAGCGAGCAGGCAACTGCAATCAGGGATGTGTTGCTGATGGAATTAAAGAAACAGAACGTTGGAGTGGTCTGTGGCTGTGGCATAAGAGGCATAGAAAAGACCACAAAGGGCTTCACTTTTCATACCAAGGGCGGTGATTTTTATGCAACAAAATGCATAATGGCAACCGGTGGTAAGACCTTAAAGAAAAGTGGCAGTGACGGAAGCGGTTTCCTATATCTTGAAAGTCTGGGACATCATATCATAGATTTAGTACCGGGGCTTATCGGATTGAAGGGAAAACAGTCATTTTTTGCTGATATTGCAGGAATTCGTGCAGATGTAAAGGTCGATTTATACATAGAAAGCACGCATGTATGCAGCGAACGGGGTGAATTACAGCTTACGAATTATGGAATATCCGGCATTCCGGTATTTCAGCTTTCAAGAGTTGCCACAAGAGCGTTATCAGAACAGAAAAAAGTCTATGCGACACTTAATTTTGTGCCATTCTGGGAGAAAGAACAGTGCTTAACCTATTTCAAGGAAAGATTTAAGAAAGCAGATGAAAAACACATCGGGGAAGCCTTAATCGGCTTTTTCCCGGAAAAATTAATTCCGGTATTATTAGAAGAGTCACATATAAAAGCTGCAAAATATGCGAACCGGCTGCAGACAGAAGAATTAGAGAGCTTTATAGATACGGTGCAGGGACTCCGGGTGGATATTACTGACTGGAATACCTTTGATACGGCACAGGTGTCTGCCGGTGGCGTAGACACTGATGAAATAGATGCAGAAACCATGGAGTCAAAGCTTTGTCCGGGACTTTATTTTGCCGGAGAAATGGTGGATATTGACGGAATCTGCGGTGGTTATAATTTGCAATGGGCATGGAGCAGCGGCGCAGTAGCCGGGATACATGTGGCAAGGGAGTTATCATGATACGAGTAAATCAGTTAAAGCTTCCGATTGAACATTCGGAAGAGATGTTAAGAAGACAGATTATCAAAACACTTCATCTAAAAAATGAAAAGGATCTGATCCATTATCAGATTCGAAAGCAATCCATTGATGCAAGAAGAAAAAATGAACTTTCCTTTGTATACACAGTGGATGTGGAATTGAAGCAGGAAGCTATGATTTTACATAAGAATAAAAATTCCAATATCAGTAAAGCAAAGGATATACATTATCATTTCCCGGATGCCGGAGAGAAACAGCTGTCCCACAGACCGGTTATTGTAGGAAGCGGTCCGGCAGGAATGTTCTGTGCCTATGAACTGGCAAAGCATGGCTATTGTCCAATTATTTTGGAGCGTGGAAGCAGTGTGGAAGAGAGGACTGCTGAAGTAGAACGGTTCTGGAAGGACGGCATCTTAAATCCAAAGACGAATGTACAGTTTGGCGAAGGCGGAGCAGGTACTTTTTCCGATGGGAAATTAAATACGCTGGTAAAAGATGTGGCAGGAAGAAACCGGGAAGTGTTAGAAATCTTTGTGAAAATGGGCGCTCCGGAAGAAATTTTATATATAAATAAGCCTCATATCGGAACTGATATTTTAAAAACAGTCGTAAAAAACATCCGGCTGGAAATTGAAAGAATGGGTGGAACTTACTGCTTTTTCAGCCAGCTTACAGACATTACGCTGAATGGGAAGAAAGATAAAGTAGAAGCCATCCGGATTAACAGAGAAAAGGAAGTAGCAACAGACGTTCTGGTGCTGGCAATCGGACATTCCGCCAGAGATACTTTCCCAATGTTACAGGAAGCGGGACTTATGATGGAAGCCAAAGCATTTGCGGTGGGATTTCGTGTAGAGCATCCGCAGGCGATGATTGATGCATGCCAGTATAACGGACATAAAAATGCCCTTCTGTCTGCTGCATCCTATAAGCTGACCGCAAATCTTGAGAATCACCGCGGGGTATATTCTTTCTGTATGTGTCCGGGTGGTTATGTCGTAAATGCTTCTTCGGAGGAAGGTATGCTGGCAGTCAATGGCATGAGCTATCATGCAAGAGCCGGGCAGAATGCCAACAGTGCCATTATCATATCGGTTCGACCGGATGATTTTGAAGGGGATGGACCGTTAGCTGGAATTGAGTTTCAGCGGAAATTGGAAAAAAATGCCTATCGCATTGGAAACGGAGCAATTCCGCAGCAGCTTTACGGAGATTTTAAAGAGAATCGCATATCTACAGGATATGGGGCTTTTGAAAGTACCACAAAGGGTGCACATACATTTGCAAATCTCAGGGAAATTTTTCCAAAAGAATTAGCAGCATCTTTTCAGGCAGGAATGGAGCTCTTTCCGAAATACATTCCGGACTATAACAGGGCGGATGCCATTTTATCCGGTGTGGAGAGCCGAACTTCCTCTCCGGTGCGGATTACAAGGGATGAATCCTTTGAAAGTAATATTGCAGGCATTTACCCTTGCGGAGAAGGTGCCGGTTATGCCGGCGGTATTATGTCAGCAGCCATGGACGGATTGAAAGTAGCGGAAGCAATTGCAGGAAAATATGCAAGACTTAAAATAGATTAAAACAACAGGTGTTTTGAAACAGAAAAGGAGATACAGAACATTGACGGAATATACACCAATGATGCAGCATTATTTAAAAACGCATGAAGAATACAAGGACTGTATTTTGTTTTACCGTCTGGGTGACTTTTATGAAATGTTTTTTAATGATGCAAAGGTTGTATCAAAAGAATTAGAGCTTACCTTAACCGGAAAGAGCTGTGGTGCAGAGGAACGGGCACCCATGTGCGGAATCCCATATCATGCAGCAGAAACTTATCTGACCAGACTGGTGAAAAAAGGTTATAAGGTTGCTATCTGTGAGCAGGTGGAAGACCCGAAGCTTGCCAAGGGAATGGTAAAGCGTGAAGTAACAAGAGTTGTAACGCCGGGAACTACCTTAAATGCACAGGCACTGGATGAAACGAAAAATAATTATATCATGTGTATCGCATATATCGGTGACCATTATGGTATTTCTTCTGCAGATATTACCACCGGAGATTACTATGTGACAGAAGTGGATTCGGAACGGAAATTATTGGACGAAGTCAATAAATACCAGCCGACAGAAATCATCTGTAATGAAGCATTTTATATCAGCGGAATTGATATCGATGATATGAAAAACCGTATGGGAATCGTAATTTATTCTCTGGATGCATGGTATTTTTCTGATGAGACAGCACAGATGACTTTAAAGGATCATTTTAAAGTCAGGGATTTAGAAGGACTTGGTCTTGCAGATTATGACAGCGGCGTCGTTGCAGCCGGTGCATTATTAAAATACCTTTACGAGACACAGAAAACAACCCTTTCCAATCTGGTGGCAATTCATCCGTATACCACCGGAAAATTCATGATTATTGACAGTTCTACCAGACGAAACTTAGAGCTGGTTGAAACCCTCCGGGAAAAGCAAAAGCGTGGTTCTCTCCTTTGGGTATTGGATAAGACCAGGACAGCCATGGGAGCAAGAACCTTAAGAAGCTTTGTGGAACAGCCATTAATTGAGCGTACGGAAATAGAAGAACGTTATGATGCCATTGACGAATTTAATACCAATGCCATCACAAGAGAAGAAATCCGGGAATATTTAAATCCGGTCTATGATCTGGAACGGTTGATTACCCGTGTTACTTATCAGACCGCAAATCCAAGGGACTTGATTGCATTTCGCAATTCCATACATATGCTGCCACCGATTAAGACACTGATGAGTGATTTTCAGTCACCACTTTTAAAACGTTTATATGAGCAGCTGGATACGTTGGATGAATTATACGAATTAATCGAACGCTCCATTGCGGAAGAACCGCCACTTACCCTTCATGACGGCGGCATCTTAAAAGAGGGCTATAACGAAGAGGTGGACCGCCTGCGGAAAGCCAAGACAGATGGAAAGAGCTGGCTTGCTGATTTGGAGGCAAAAGAGCGGGAGAAAACCGGAATCAAGAATCTGAAAATCAAATATAACAAAGTATTTGGCTATTATCTTGAAGTAACCAATTCCTTTAAAGACATGGTGCCGGACTATTTCACCAGAAAGCAGACTCTGGCAAATGCTGAGCGTTTTATTACACCGGAATTAAAAGAATTAGAGGATGTTATCCTAGGTGCGGAAGACAAGCTGATTGTCTTAGAATATGAACTGTTCCGGGAAGTCCGCCAGAAGGTGGCGGATGAAGTGGTCCGTATCCAGAAGACCGCCAAAGCAGTGGCGCAGATTGATGTATTTGCATCTCTTGCAACGGTAGCGGAACAGAATAATTACTGCCGTCCGAAATTAAACGAAAAAGGTCTTATCGACATCAAAGATGGCAGACATCCGGTAGTAGAACGGATGATTCAGAATGAAATGTTTGTGGCAAATGATACTTATCTTGATAATGGCAGCAACCGTGTGTCCATTATTACCGGTCCGAATATGGCAGGAAAGTCCACCTATATGCGACAGAGTGCGTTGATTGTACTGATGGCTCAAATCGGAAGCTTTGTTCCGGCAAAATCAGCCAAAATTGGAATTGTAGACCGTATTTTTACCAGAGTAGGGGCTTCTGATGACCTCGCCAGCGGACAGAGTACCTTTATGGTTGAAATGTCAGAAGTGGCAAACATATTACGGAATGCCACTTCCAACAGTCTTTTGATTTTAGATGAAATCGGACGTGGAACCAGTACCTTTGATGGATTGAGTATTGCCTGGGCAGTGGTAGAGCATATCAGTAATCCAAGGCTTCTTGGCGCAAAGACATTATTTGCAACCCATTATCATGAACTGACGGAGCTGGAAGGCAAATTAAACAGCGTAAATAACTACTGCATTGCAGTAAAAGAAAAGGGTGATGATATCGTTTTCCTGCGCAAGATTGTAAAAGGCGGAGCTGATAAGAGTTACGGTATCCAGGTAGCAAAGCTTGCGGGAGTGCCGGATAATGTCATTGAGCGTGCCAAAGAAATTGTAGAAGAATTAAGTAATAATGATATTACGGAAATTGTTCAGAATATCAGTGCGGAGGGAAGCAGCAAACGCAGCAAACCGAAGTTGGACGAGGTGGATTTAGAACAGATTTCACTGCTTGATACCATGGACAACGATACGATATTAAACGAATTAAAAGAACTGGATTTGGGTCAGATGACACCAATCGAAGCAATGAATAAGTTATACGAATTACAGAATAAAGTGAAAAACAGATGGTAAAGGAGGTGGATGGCGTTATGCCACAGATTGCACTGTTAAGTCAGGAAACAATTGATAAAATTGCGGCAGGAGAAGTCATCGAACGACCAAGCTCGGTGGTAAAGGAGTTAGTGGAAAATGCGATAGATGCAGGTTCCAGTGCAGTAACGGTTGAAATCAAAGAAGGTGGAATATCCTTTATCCGTATTTCGGACAATGGTTGCGGAATCGAAAGGGAACAGATTCCTTTGGCATTTTTGCGTCATTCCACCAGTAAGATTAAATCCGTAGAAGATTTGTTTACCGTTACATCCTTAGGGTTCCGAGGTGAAGCATTATCAAGTATCGCAGCAGTAAGTCAGGTGGAACTCATTACAAAGACGAACGGTGATTTTACCGGATCCCGTTATCTCATTGAAGGCTCAAAGGAAGTCTCTTTAGAAGAAATCGGTGCGCCGGATGGAACCACTTTTATTGTACGGAATCTTTTTTATAATACACCGGCAAGAAAGAAATTCTTAAAATCCGCCCAGACAGAAGGCACCTATATTCATGAACTGATGCAGCGGATGATTTTATCCCATCCAGACGTAGCTTTCAAATTTATTATGAATAATCAGGTAAAACTGCAGTCATCCGGAAATGGAAATATCAAGGATATTATCTACCATTTATACGGAAGGGATATTACAAAAGCGCTGCTTCCGATTGCACATGAAAGCGAGCTTTTTAAAGTCAGTGGATTTATTGGAAAGCCGATGATTTCCAGAGGAAACCGGGGCTACGAATTATATTTTGTCAATGGCAGATTTATCCGGAGCCAGATTTTATCCAAAGCTATAGAGGATGCCTTTAAACCGTTTCTGATGCAGCATCAGTATCCCTTTACGGTACTTTATTTTGAGATTGACAGCAGTCTTTTGGATGTAAATGTGCATCCCACTAAGATGGAACTTCGCTTTTCCAACCAGCAGGAGCTGTACCGGGAAGTGCAGAGTATTTTATCGGCAGCGCTAGTGCACCGTGATATTATACCGGAAGTTCCGGTGGATACACCAAAGAAAAACGAGATGGAAGTTCCTAAGATAGAGAAGGTAATGCCAGAGCCATTTGAGCAGAAACGTTTGGAAGAAATCCGGAAGGCAGTACGAAAAGACAGTCCTTACGAAATAAAATATCCTGTCAGCAGACCAATGGGAACCGGGTCAGTCAGCTCTGCGGCACAGGAAAAGCTTCTTGATACGATAAAATCAATGCCACCGGAAGATATGATGGAAGAACGGATTCAGAAAGAGCCGCTTCCGGAACAATCGAAAAAAGAAACGGAAAAAGAACTGGCAAAGGAAGCCTATGTCATCCGTGAGGAAGAAACCTATGGAGCAAAGCCGGAAGGAAGCTATGAACAGGGTTCTTTCTTAAAAGAAGAGGAGATGGCAAAGCAGAAGATTATCGGACAGCTTTTTGATACCTACTGGCTGGTAGAATATAATGACAGACTGTTTATTGTAGACCAGCATGCTGCCCATGAAAAAGTCATGTATGAAAAATTAAAAAAGCAGTTTGAGAAGAAAGAGTTTACTTCTCAGGCTATCAGCCCGCCGATTGTCATAACATTATCCATGCGTGAGGCAGAAGTACTGGAGCGATTCAAAGAACAATTTACGAAGCTTGGTTTCGAAATTGAGCACTTTGGTGGTGCAGAATACAGTATCTGCGGAGTTCCGGGTAATCTTTACCGGCTGAATACCAGGGATGTATTGATTGAAATGTTAGACGAGCTTACCGATGGCATATCCGAGCGGGCAACGACGGATGTTATTTTAGATAAAATCGCATCCATGTCCTGCAAAGCTGCAGTAAAGGGAAGCCAGAGACTGAGCCTGCCGGAAATGGAACAGCTTATGAAGGATTTGATGAAGCTTGATAATCCATATAATTGTCCACATGGAAGACCAACGATTATTGCCATGTCAAAATATGAAATTGAGAAAAAATTCAAGCGGATTGTGTAGGAAAAGATGATGAAGAAACCAATTGTAGTACTGACAGGTCCTACTGCAGTAGGAAAAACAGAATTATCCATTCAGCTTGCAAAGGCCATTGGCGGAGAGATTATCTCCGCCGATTCCATGCAGGTGTATAAATATATGGATATAGGTTCCGCAAAAATCACACCGGAAGAAATGGATGGTGTACGTCATTATCTGGTGGATGAATTAGAGCCTTTCGATGAATTTCATGTGGTAAAATTTCAGGAATATGCCCAAAAATATTTAAATGAAATATATGCCCACGAAAAGATTCCGATTATTGCCGGCGGCACCGGATTTTATATTCAGGCGCTGTTAAATGATATTGATTTTACGGAACAGGAAAGTGACAGTGCATACCGGAAAGAGTTGGACGCGCTGGCCGAAGAACATGGCAATCAGTATCTTCATGACCGGTTAAAGGAAGTGGACCCGGAATCCGCCGAAGTCATCCATCCGAATAACAGAAAACGCGTCATCCGTGCGTTGGAATTCTTTCAGGAGACCGGTAGAAAGATTTCTGAGCATAATGCAAAAGAGCAGATGCGGACTTCACCTTATAATTTTGCCTATTTTGTATTAAATGATGAGCGCAGCCACTTATACAAAAGAATCGATGCCAGAGTAGATAAAATGATAGAAGATGGACTGGAAGCAGAAGTCCGCCGCTTAAAGGAAATGGGCTGCACCAAAGATATGGTGGCAATGCAGGGAATTGGCTATAAAGAAATGTTATCCTATCTTGATGGCGGTTATTCTTTGGAAGAAGCAGTTTATATTATCAAGCGGGAAACAAGACATTTCGCCAAACGGCAGATTACATGGTTTAAACGGGAACGGGATGTCATCTGGCTTAACAAAAATGAGTTCGATTATAAAAATGAGGCAATTCTTGCATACATGATAAAGATACTTAAGGAAAAAGCTATTATTTCTTAAGTTTTTATTCATACAAAAAGAAAGAGAACATTATATGATAGACTTGCTGTAATTTAGAAAGAAATTGCAGCCGGAAAGACGAGGAAAATGATGAAAGACGAAATGATTGAAAAGAAATATGAAGAAATGGGTATCAGCAAAGAAGTATACCGTTTTGGAAAAAAGATAGAGGATGAATTAAAAGAACGTTTTGCAGCAATTGATGCAACAGCAGAATATAATCAGATGAAAGTAATTGATGCCATGCAGAAAAACAGAGTTTCCGCAGAATGCTTTGCCATGTCCAATGGATATGGATATAACGATCTGGGAAGAGATACACTGGAAAAAGTATACGCAAGCTGTTTCCATGGAGAAGATGCTCTGGTTCGTCCGCAGATTACCTGTGGAACCCATGCACTGGCACTGGCATTGATGTCAAATTTAAGACCGGGGGACGAATTATTATCACCGGTAGGAAAACCGTACGATACCTTAGAGGAAGTTATCGGTATCCGACCATCCAAAGGCTCACTGGCAGAATATGGCATTACTTACCGCCAGGTAGATTTACTTTCCGATGGCAGCTTTGATTATGAGAATATCAAAAAAGCAATCAATGAGAAAACACATCTTGTGACCATTCAGCGTTCCAAGGGATACCAGACAAGACCTACCTTATCCGTAGAGCGGATTGGAGAACTGATTTCCTTTATCAAATCCATAAAACCGGACGTTATCTGTATGGTAGATAACTGCTACGGTGAATTTGTAGAAGAAAGAGAGCCACTGGATGTAGGAGCAGACATGATTGTAGGTTCCTTGATTAAGAATCCGGGGGGCGGACTGGCACCAATCGGCGGCTATATTGTCGGCAAAAAAGAATGTGTGGAAAATGCAGCATACCGCCTTACTTCTCCGGGACTCGGCAAAGAAGTGGGTGCTTCCTTAAATGTAATTTCTTCTTTCTATCAGGGACTGTTTCAGGCACCGGTAGTTACAGCAGGTGCATTAAAGGGTGCAATTTTTGCTGCAAATATCTACGAAAGACTGGGCTTTGCCGTTGTACCGAATGGTACAGAGAGCCGTCACGATATTATTCAGGCAGTTACCTTAAACAGCCCGGAAGGTCTGATTGCATTCTGCAAAGGAATTCAGGCTGCAGCGCCGGTGGACAGCTATGTAACACCGGAGCCATGGGCAATGCCGGGCTATGACAGTGATGTCATTATGGCTGCCGGGGCATTTGTACAGGGTTCCTCCATTGAATTAAGTGCCGATGGTCCGTTAAGAGAGCCGTATGCCGTATATTTTCAGGGTGGACTGACCTGGTATCATGCAAAACTTGGAATCCTGATGTCTTTACAAAAACTTTATGAACAGAAACTTGTTAATGAAGATATGATGTGTTAATATAAAGTATATGCCTTTTTGGAAGAAATGGGTTACCGGTGAGAGTAGAAAGAGGTTATAATATGACGGCAAAAAATCTGCCAGTCTCCGAACAGCCCTATGAAAAGTGCTTGAAATCCGGGGCGGCATCCCTATCGGATGCAGAGCTTTTAGCGGTAATTATCCGCTGTGGCACAAATGGAAGTTCTTCAACAGAAGTAGCAAAGCATGTATTGAGCAAACGCACCGGAAATCTTTTAGGGCTTTATCAGATGAGTCTTAAGGAATTACAGGAGGTTCCGGGTATCGGGAAAGTAAAAGCAATCCAGTTAAAGTGTATTGCAGAGCTTTCAAAACGGATTGCACAGACCGGACGCCAGCAGACAGTTGTAATGCAGAATGCTTTTTCCGTAGCAGACTATTATATGGAACAGCTTCGGCATGAAGAAAAAGAACATCTGATGCTTTGCATGTTTGATACGAAGTGTCATCTGATTGCAGATTCCATTCTTTCAATTGGCACAGTAAATGCCTCACTGATTTCCCCGAGGGAGATTTTCTTGAAAGCATTTGAATATCATGCAGTACATGTGATTTTAGTGCATAATCATCCCAGCGGAAATCCGCTACCAAGCAGGCAGGACATTGAAGTTACCAGAAAGATAGTAGAAGGCGGCAGGCTTCTTGGAATTGAGCTTGCTGATCATATTATTATTGGTGATAAAAAATATTTTAGTTTTAAAGAACAGGAAATGCTATGATTTCCGGAGGGAGAAAGAAATGTCGAATAACATTTATGGAATTGATCTTGGAACCTCTAATATGAAGGTATATTGCAAGGCAACTGGGAAAATACTAAATGAAAAAAATACGATTGCCATCATAAATAAGAATCAGATGTATGCTTATGGTGATGCAGCGTATGCAATGTATGAGAAGGCACCGGAGCAGATTCAGGTTTCTTTTCCGATTATCTGTGGTGTTATTGCAGATTTTAATAATATGCAGACCATGATACAGGAATTTTTAGAAAAACACGCAAAGGGCAAGACCCGTGGTGCAGAATTTATCGTTGCGGTACCAACAGATATTACGGAAGTTGAGAAAAAAGCTTTCTTTGATATCTTTTATAAGAGCAAAATGAAACCGAAGTCTGTCCTTTTATGTGAGAAGCCATTGGCTGATGCTGTTGGTTTGGGACTTGATGTTAATGAGCCGACCGGAGCCATGATTGTAGATATCGGAGCAGATACCACAGAAATTTCAGTAATTTCCCTGGGTGGACTTGTATTAAGTGACTTACTGCATTTTGGTGGAAATCGCATTGATGACTCCATCAGCAGTTATATCAAAAAGAACTTTAATCTTGTGATCGGGCGCAAAACTGCTAAGACTTTAAAAGAAGAACTTGGTTCCGGTACACCTGGCATGGAAAAGAGTATGGTTATAGTTGGCCGTGACGTAGTCAGTGGTCTGCCGATTGAGATGGAGATTACTGCAGAAGTCATTTATGCTGCAATTAAGGATAATCTTAATTCTATCTGTAACTCTATTAAAATGATTTTGGAGAAGACTCCGCCTGAACTTGCAAAGGATATTATTCATTCCGGTATTTATATTACTGGTGGCGGTTCTAAAATACATAATCTGGATAAATTATTTACTGAGATTACCAATATAAAGGTAAATTCCTGCGAGAATCCGGAAGAATGTGCAGTTCGCGGATTGAATAAGATTGTTTCAGATGAAAAATATAAACATTTAGGATTCAGTATGAAGTCCAAAATATATAAATAGAGGCATAAAATGAGACGTAGACCAAAACATCAAATTCCAACAAAGTATATATTATTGTCCATGACCGCATTATGTATTCTGGCAATGTATGTCAGTTTTTCATTGAATCTTGGTGGTGGACCGTTGAATTCGATTGCCGGTGCAATTTTTGAACCAATGCAGAAGGGAATCAATTATGCTGGTACATGGCTTTCTGACAAGGCAGATAATTTAAAAAATCTGAATGACGTCATGGAAGAAAACGAACAGTTGAAGGGACAGGTAGAAGAACTGACCAACGAATTAAACACCATTAAATTAGAACAGTATGAACTGGATAATTTAAGGGAACTGTTAGCTTTAGACCAGCAGTATTCGGATTACAAGAAAACCGGAGCAAATGTTATCGGAAAGGATCCGGGCAACTGGTTTTCCATCTTCACCATTGACAAAGGCTCCAAAGATGGAATTGAAGTAGATATGAATGTCATTGCCGGAAACGGACTGGTAGGAATTGTTATTGATGTTGGACCACATTATGCAAAGGTGCGTTCTGTGATTGATGATTCTGCCAAGGTATACGGCATGATATTAAATACGTCAGATAACTGTATCATAAATGGTAATCTTCAGAGTATGAATGAAGACCAGGTAATCGAGTTCTCCGGATTAAACGACAGTGAGAACAAGGTTCAGATAGGAGATCAGATTGTAACTTCCAATGTCAGTGACAAATATCTGCAGGGCATTCTGGTTGGATATGTCAGCAGTATTTCGGAAGATTCCAACCACCTGACCAAATCAGGAACCATTACTCCGGCAGTTGACTTTGAACATCTTCAGCAGGTTTTGGTTATACTTGACAAAAAGGAAACGGGGTCTGATTGATGAGAAGAAAAATCACCGTTACATTAATTATTATTGTATGCTTTTTATTGCAAAGCACATTATTTAAGGCGTTATCCTTTGCGTCTATTTCTCCGAATCTTTTGATTGTGGTCTGTGCATCTTTTGGATTTATGCGCGGAAGAAAAGAAGGGATATTTATCGGTTTCTTCAGTGGACTGCTGATAGATATCTTTTTTGGGGAGATGATTGGATTTTATGCCCTTTTATATATGTATGCAGGCTTCTTAAACGGATGCTTTAAGAAGATGTTTTACCCGGACGATATTAAGCTTCCAATGCTTTTGATTGCCGGAAGTGATTTATCTTATAATCTGTTTATCTACTTTTTCCGGTTTTTATTCCGCAAGCAGTTTGCAATTGGATATTATATGTTACACATTATCATACCGGAACTTGTATACACGCTTTTGATTTCTGTAGTTTTATATTTCATTATTTTGAAAATTAACCAGCGGTTAGAGCGTATTGAAAAAAGGAGTGCAGCGAAATTTGTTTGATACACTGAAAGAAATACTTCATAAAGTTGCAAAATCAAGAATATTTGTACTCTGCGTTGTCATGATTCTTTTGTCATCGACTCTGATAGGCAGACTATTTTACCTTCAGATTATCAAAGGTGAAGAGTATCAGGATAATTACAGTTTAAAAATCCAGAAACCACGTATCTTAAATGGTTCCCGTGGCAATATTTATGACCGTAATGGTAATCTTTTAGCCTACAACGAACTGGCAAACAGCGTAACCATTGAGGATAATGGTTCTTATGACAAGACTTCAGAAAAGAATGAGGCTCTTAATACAGAACTTTACAATATTATCAAAGAGCTGGATAAAAACGGCGATGTCATTGAAAATGATTTTGAAATCGGACTGGATGATGACGGGAACTATTATTATACGGTAGAGGGAACCACATTAAAGCGTTTCCTTGCTGACACTTATGGACATTCTTCTGCAGATGATTTAGTCTATAATAAGAATCTGAAATATAACGAAGCAGAAGCAACCCCAAAGCAGGTAATGGATTATCTTTGCAGATCCAGTGACAAAAATGGCTATGATTTATCGGAAGATGATTATGCCAGAGAAGACTTATACCGGATTGTGGTATTGCGTTGTGCCATTGCAGAAAACAGCTATCAGAAATATATTTCCACAACCATTGCCCAAAATGTTAGTGATGAAACCGTAGCATATATTACAGAAAATATGAATGCATTGCAGGGTGTGGATATCTCGGAAGATACCATCCGAAAATATGTAGACAGCGAGTATTTTTCCCATATTATCGGATATACCGGAAAGATTTCCCAGGAAGAATATGATGAATTATCTGCTGATAATGATGAGTATTCTTTAAATGATGTCATTGGAAAATCCGGAATTGAGCAGGTTATGGACGAAACACTGCAGGGTAAAAAGGGCAGTGAAACCGTTTATGTAGACAGCCTTGGAAAAGTAATGGAGACAACCGAGCGGATTGAGCCACAGGCTGGAAATGATGTTTATCTTTCTATTGATAAAGATTTGCAGGAAGCGGTTTATAATCTTTTGGAACAGGAAATTGCCGGAATTTTATATTCTAAAATTGTGAATATCAAAGAATATAATACTGCAGCCGGAACAGCGTCCGATATTCTGATTCCAATTGATGATGTGTATTTTGCATTGATTAATAATAATGTATTGGATTTAAACCACTTTAGTACTGAAGATGCTTCCGATGTAGAAAAACAGATTTTCAGTGCCTTTGGAAGTAAACAGCAAACAGTATTAGCCCAGGTGGAAAGCAGCCTTAGCAGTTCAGCAGCAACTCCAGTGGATGAGTTGCCTGAGGAAATGCAGGATTATATGACCTATATTCCGAAAATGCTGGTCAATAATAAAATTTTGCTTACAGATTCCATTGACAAATCGGATGAAACTTATAAAAATTATGCAGGTAATAAAATCAGTGTAAATGAATATTTAAATTATGCTATCAGCCAGAAATGGATTGATATCACGAAGTTTTCCGTAGACGAGAAGTATTCTGATTCTTCCGAAATCTATGATGCACTGGTCAGCTATATTGTAGAAGAGCTGGCATCAGATAAGGGATTTTCAAAAATTATGTATAAGTACATGATTCACGATGACCTGATTAATGGAACGCAGCTTTGTCTTGCACTTTTTGACCAAAAAGTGTTAAACTATGATGACACGGCAGTAAGTGGGTTACAGTCCGGCAGCATCAGTGCCTTTAATTTTATAAAAGAAAAGGTGAAGAATCTTGAGATTACACCGGCACAGCTTGCATTGGATCCTTGTTCCGGCTCCTGTGTCATTACAGATGTAAAGACCGGCGAACTGTTGGCCTGTGTTACTTATCCGGGCTATGATACCAACCGTCTGGCAAATACAGTAGACAGTAATTATTATAATTTGCTGTATCAGGATTTATCAAATCCGTTCTATAATAATGCAACACAGCAGACGACGGCACCTGGTTCTACCTTTAAGATGGTTACTGCAACAGCAGGACTTACTGAGGGTATTATTTCACCTGGTACAACTATTTTGGATAAAGGACAGTTTGAAGAAGTGGCAAATGGACCAAAATGTTGGATTTATCCAAGCAGTCACGGTTCCATCAATGTTTCAGAGGCATTAAGAGATTCCTGTAACTATTTCTTTTATAAAGTTGGTTACGATTTAAGTATGGTAAATGGAACTTATAATGAAGACCATGGTGTGGAAATGATTAATAAATACTCATCCATGTATGGTCTTGATTCTAAAACCGGAATTGAAATTGCAGAAAGTAAACCGAAGCAGACCACAGAGTTCCCGATTACTTCTGCAATCGGACAGAGTAACAACAGTTTTACTACGGTACAGTTATCCCGTTATGTAACCGCAGTTGCAAACAGTGGAACCGTATATAATTATACCCTGTTAAAACAGGTTACAGATTCCGATGGTAACGTATTAGAAACCTATGAACCGACCGTAAAGAACACGATGGACAATATTTCAGAGAGTACCTGGGATACCATTCATTCCGGTATGAAAATGGTGGTAGAAACACATGAACAGTTTGAGGGGCTTGGTGTGGATTCGGCCGGTAAGACAGGTACGGCACAGCAGGTACCAACCAGACCAAACCATGCGTTATATGTAGGATATGCACCATATAATAATCCTGAGATTTCCATTGCAACCCGTATTGCATACGGATATACATCAGCCAATACTGCAGAACTTGCTGCATCAGTATATAAATATTATTTCCATTTGGAGGATACATCTACCTTGTTAGATGGTCAGGCAGAAGATGTTGGAGCTGCTGCCAATGCCTTTAATGATTAAATGTCAGGAGGGAAGTATATGTCGCAACCAGTTGTTTTAAAGAGTAATCCCCATGGAATCAATCTGATTTTAGATGATAGAATTCCATTTCAGGAGCTATTAGACGAGATACTTCATAAATTTAAAGAATCCGACAAATTCTTTAAAAATGCCAGAATTGCCTTGTCTTTTGAGGGCAGGGAATTAAGTCAGGAAGAAGAACTTGCAATCGTTGATTTGATCAGTCGAAATACCAGCATTGATGTGGTATGTATTTTAGATAATAATTCCCTGCGGGATGAAATCTGTGCCCGAAAGATTCAGGAATTTGATGAAAGCCAGTCTGGAAGAACCGGTGAATTCTATAAGGGAACACTGCGAAGTGGACAGGTCATTGAATGTAAGACAAGCATTGTTGTACTTGGCGATGTGAACCCAGGTGCAAAAATTATTGCAAAAGGAAATATTGTGGTATTAGGCTCGCTTCGTGGCAATGCCTATGCTGGAGCGGCAGGAGATGAGCATACCTTTGTAGCTGCCCTTGATATGGACCCGGTACAGATTAAAATAGGTAATGTAATTGGAAGAAGCTCTGACCGCGGACCACTGAGTGCCATTAAGAACCGGCGGAAGACTTTAGAACCGCAGGTAGCTGTTGTTATGGATGATTCCATACTAATCGAACCGATTACAAGTGGATTATTAATGAATATATAAGATTTAGGAGGAAGAATAAATCATGAGCGAAGTAATTGTTATTACATCAGGAAAAGGCGGTGTTGGTAAGACAACAACTACTGCAAATGTAGGAACCGGTCTTGCACAGTTAAATAAAAAAGTAGTATTGATTGATACCGATATCGGATTACGTAACCTTGATGTAGTTATGGGTCTTGAGAACCGTATTGTATACAATCTGGTAGATGTTGTAGAAGGCAACTGCAGAATCAAACAGGCATTAATCAAAGATAAGAAATATCCGAACCTTTTCTTATTGCCATCTGCCCAGACCAGAGATAAAACCTCTGTTACACCGGAGCAGATGCAGAAATTAGTAGAAGAATTAAGAGAAGAATTTGATTACATATTATTAGACTGCCCGGCTGGAATCGAGCAGGGATTTAAAAATGCAATTGCAGGAGCAGACCGTGCACTGGTTGTTACCACACCGGAGGTATCTGCAATCCGTGATGCAGACCGTATCATTGGTCTTTTAGAGGCAAATGAGATTAAGAAAATCGAGTTAATCGTAAATCGACTGCGTATGGATATGGTAAAACGTGGCGATATGATGTCCATTGAAGATGTTCATGAGATTCTTGCTATCGATTTAATCGGTGCAGTTCCGGATGACGAACAGATTGTAATCTCAACCAACCAGGGTGAGCCGTTAGTAGGCTCTGACAGCCTTGCAGGACAGGCATATTTAAATATCTGTAAACGTATCATGGGCGAAGAAGTACCGCTTCTTGACTTAGAGTCTAAAAATGGCGTATGGTCTAAATTCGTAAGTTTATTTAAGAAAAACTAGGGGGATAATAATTATGGGATTCATGGATTTTTTTAAGAAAAAGAATTCCGGTAATGTAGCGAAAGACCGTCTGAAATTATTGCTGATTTCAGACCGTGCTGACTGCTCACCGGATGTAATGGAAAATATCAAAAACGATATTATCCAGGTAATATCAAAGTATATGGAAATTGATGCGGAAGGGCTTGATATTCAGATTACCCAGACCGAATCAGATGGTAACAACGGAACTGTTCCGGCATTGTTTGCAAATATTCCGATTAAGGATTTGAAGCATTCCGGAAAATAACAGACTTCAGATTGGAAGTAGTGATTTATGTTAAAACAATACCGCTTAAGAGACTACCGTTTCCGACTGATATTTTATGTGGTGGCACTGACCATCATTGGAATTATGGTAGTTGGCAGTGCAAAGCCTTCCGTACAGAATAAGCAGATTGCAGGATTAATCTTAGGTCTGATTGTAATGGTTGGTATATCGCTGATTGATTACAATTTTATATTGAAATTCAGTTGGATATTCTATTTTGTTAATGTGGCTTTATTGGCAGCTATCTTTGTCATTGGAGAAGAGACAAAAGGCGCGCGCCGCTGGCTGAAGCTTGGAATCCGCTTTCAGCCTTCCGAATTAGGCAAAATCCTGTTAGTTTTGTTTTTTGCCTATTATCTAAGCAAAAATAAAGATAAACTGAATAATATCCGGACGCTGTTTTGCTCGCTGGTATTGGCAGCCGTACCGCTTCTTCTGATTTTTAAGGAGCCGGATCTTTCTACCACAATTGTTACAGCATTAATTTTTGCATCCCTCTTGTTTATTGCCGGATTAAGTTATAAAATAGTAATGGGTGTGCTGGCAGTGGCAGTTCCGTCACTGGTTGTGGTCTTAACGCTGGTATTACAGCCGGGGCAGAAACTTTTGACAGGAAATCAGGCACTTCGTATTTTAGGCTGGCTGGAACCCGATAAATATCCTAACATTGCATATCAGCAGCAGAACTCGATTATGGCAGTGGGCTCCGGACAGCTTTGGGGCAAGGGACTGAATAATACGAATATTGTTTCCGTTAAAAACGGTAATTTTATATCCGAACCGCAGACAGACTTTATTTTTTCTATAGTAGGTGAAGAGATGGGCTTTATCGGCAGTGTTATTATTATCGTATTACTGTTTCTGATTACCATAGAATGTCTGTTGGTTGCAAGACGTGCAAAAGACATGGCAGGCCGGTTAATTGCCAGCGGAATTGCTGCATTGATTGGTTTCCAGAGTTTTGTAAATATATGCGTTGTCACAGGCTTGATGCCAAATACCGGACTTCCACTTCCTTTTGTAAGCTACGGATTAACGTCGTTAGTCACGTTGTTTGCGGGAATTGGACTGGTAATGAATGTAGGGCTTCAGCCTAGAAAATATGGACAGGGGGACTAAACGAATGAATATCGGTTTGATTGCACACGACGCGAAGAAAAAGCTTATGCAGAATTTTTGTATTGCATACCGGGGAATTCTTTGTAAAAATGAACTTTTTGCAACGGGAACTACCGGAAGACTAATTGAGGAAGTAGCAAATCTGAATGTCCACAAATATCTCGCAGGTCATTTAGGCGGTGCACAGCAGCTTGGTGCACAGATTGAGCATAACGAGATTGACCTTGTGATTTTCCTGCGTGATCCATTATCACAGAAGTCACATGAGCCGGATGTAAACAGTGTTGTTCGTTTATGCGATATACACAATATTCCGCTGGCAACAAATCTTGCTACTGCAGAGCTTTTGATTAAATCATTAGACAGAGGAGACCTTGAGTGGCGTGAAATGTATAAATAAACGTGTACTGGCAGGTCTGCTTGTTGTATGTGTGTTCGTATCTGTAACGGGTTGTGGGAAAGCCAAAAGCGTTGTAGAGAATGGCTATCCGGTATATGGAGAAAGCAGCAGCGTAAATGTGCTATCCTGTGCAGAGGATACGGTCAGCTCTTATTTTGGTGCCAATTTATGTGTTGGCGGAACTGAAAATATCGGGCAGGAATCCGTAGAACATAACAGTGTGGCAGAGGCCGCCGGAGTATTTAACACGGCAACTAATACAATTACATATGCCCAGAATATATATGAGCGGATGTATCCGGCTAGTACAACAAAGATACTGACCGCTTATCTTGCTATCAAATATGGAAATCTCAGTGATGTGGTAACAATCAGTGACAATGCCGTAAATCTGGCATCTGATTCTTCTAAATGTGGATTGCAGGCGGGAGACCAGATGACTTTACAGGATTTACTTTATGGTCTGATGCTGCGAAGCGGAAATGATGCAGCCATTGCAATTGCAGAACATATTTCCGGTTCCGTAGAAGCTTTTGTGGATTTGATGAATCAGGAAGCACAGCAACTTGGTGCAACCGGTTCTCATTTTATGAATCCAAATGGACTGCCGGATGAGAATCATTATACAACCGTTTATGATTTGTATCTGATTTTCCAAAAGGCATTACAGGACGAGACCTTTTACCAGCTGATTTCTACCAGTTCCTATACCACCAATTATACAGCGGCAGATGGCAGTGCTAAGACCCAGGACTGGAGCAGTACCAATCAGTATAAAACCGGTGAATCCAAATTACCGGATGGATTTACACTGGTGGGCGGTAAGACAGGAACCACCGGGGACGCAGGATTCTGTCTTGTGTTACTTACGGATAATGCCGGTGGACAACCGGTGATATCCATTGTATTAAAGGCAGACTGTAAATCCAATCTGTATCTTATGATGAATGAAATACTTGCCGGATGTGGTAACTAGGCATTGTATAAAGCAGCAACATATTATATAATGAACTTATATAGTTCTTCATTGAAGAAAATAATGTCTGGGAGGAAATGCGATGATTGAAATAATTGCAGGAGAAAAGGGTAAAGGAAAGACAAAAGTATTACTGGATAAGGTAAACGAAGCTGTAAAAACAGTCGGTGGCAGCATTGTATATCTGGATAAGAGCCAGAAACATATGTATGAGCTGGACAATAAAGTCAGACTTGTCAATGTTGCAGATTTTCCAATATCCAATTGTGATGAGTTTTTAGGTTTTATATGTGGTATCGTTTCATCTGATCATGATTTACATGAGATGTATCTGGATAGTTTTCTTACGATTTCCGGTATGAAGGACGAAGAATTTACCCATGCTATTGAAAAACTTGATGTCATCAGTGAGAAGTATAAAGTTAAATTTATTTTAAGTATTTCTATGGATGCTTCAAAACTTCCAGAATGTGCAAAAGCAAAAGTAGTTGTAGCACTTTAAAAATGCCTGAATTGGCAGTAAAAGCGGTGTCTTAAGTCCTTAAAATGCTTAAGACACCTTTTTTACTAAGCCTGTTCGATAGAGCGGATTCGTCCGTAGGCAGAAAGCAGATAAAGACCGCTGATTCCGACAAGTGCATAGATAATGCGGGAAAGCCAGCTCATATTACCAAACAGAAATGCCACCAGGTCAAATCGGAAGAATCCGATGAGTCCCCAGTTGATGGCTCCAATGATTACAAGTGTTAGTAATGTATAATCTAATCCTTTTGAACTCATATCCAAAGTCCTCCTTTACTATGTAGTATGGTGCAAAGTGGATGACATTATACATCAATTTCTATTTATTCTTTATAAAGGCGGAACGATTGTGGCTGAAACAAAAAAGATTGTAAAGTATCGAAAACCATTTCATTTAAATATAGAGATTGTCATTTTTGTTATTATTCTTGTATATATTCTTTTTTATGTATTTTCTTATTTCACTGAAAAACACATTGGAATATATGAAGTGACCCAGGGTACAATTGCCGAGAATAATACTTATACCGGATTGATTGTAAGGTCAGAAAGTGTTTATACTTCCGACTATA
Source organism: Roseburia sp. AF02-12 (assembly GCF_003461765.1). NCBI lineage: Bacteria > Bacillati > Bacillota > Clostridia > Lachnospirales > Lachnospiraceae > Roseburia > Roseburia sp. AF02-12. Next base: position 635,398 of record NZ_QTXS01000001.1, read on the forward strand.
GTGGTACCTTTAATTATTACATTGCAGACAATGCCCAGGCTGGCTGGAACAATATTATCTGTTCTGTGGATGAGACAGGCTCTGTCAGTAATCAGTTGGCTGCTGCAGCTGCTTCAGATACCACGGGGCTTGACAGTGATTATTTTAAAAATCTGAAGTCCAATGTATCACAGTTTACCCAGTCCTATGATTCATTGTCTTTTTATCATGTATATGATTTTAAAGAAAATGTAAGCTCCCAGGTCATGGAATCGGTAAATATGAGCGCATTATCCGATTTGACAGCATCCGGGGCAACGGCAAGTGATACTTTCCATATCAGTTATGCCCAGACTCCGGGGCTGATTGCTTATTATACCGATGGCTATGAAAATATCACGACAGATAATTTTACGGCAGATGATATTCAGCCGCTGGATTATAAGAAGACAACCATTAAAAATAACAGTACGATTGCTGCAGGTGACCCGATTTATAAGCAGATTACCAGTGAAAACTGGAATATCATTCTTCCGGTCAAGAAAGCAACCTATGACCGGTTAACAGACAGCAATGTTATTGAAATCAAATTTAAAAAAGACAATACGAGCTGCTGGGTGAATTATGAATTAAAAGCCCAGGGGAATGATTATTATGTGATATTATCTCTGCACAATAACATGGTTCGCTTTGCAGGAGACCGTTTTACCGATGTGGAATTACTGCTGACAGAGCGGAGTGGACTTAAGATCCCAAATTCTTCTATCACGGAAAAGGCGTTCTATACTGTTCCGAAGGAATATTTTACCCGTGGAGGCGATTCTAACTCCTTAGGCTTATATGTAAGGGACAATAAGACCAATGCTGTTAATTTCGTTGCAACAGCTATTTTCCAGGAATCCGAAACGGATTATTATATTGACGAAGAAGAAATTACTGCCGGCAGTATCATTCAAAAGCCGGATTCCAACGATACTTTTGAGGTGCAGGCGCAGTCCACACTTCAGGGTGTATACAATGTCAACAAGGGATATGCGGTATTCAAGCAGATTGATATTTTGTATCAGAATGAAGAATATACCATTGTAAAGGCTGGAACAGATTTTGGAATCTCCATTTATGATCACATTGCATTAGAGGGCGATGCTGTTTCCGAGGATGATCTGATTAATTAATATTGTTAAAAAAGTAACATTATCATAAAATGATATCATGAGATTAAGAGGTGTATAAAATGCTGAAAGAAAACTTAAAAGAAGTGCAGGAAAATATTTTAAAGGCATGTGAAAAGTCCGGAAGGAATCCGGAAGATGTAACATTGATTGCTGTCAGCAAGACCAAGCCGGTACCAATGCTGCAGGAAATTTACGATGAAAACATCCGTGACTTTGGGGAAAATAAAGTGCAGGAGCTGGTAGAAAAATATGATGAGCTTCCACAGGATATCAAATGGCATATGATTGGTCATTTACAGAGAAATAAAGTGAAATATATCGTTGATAAGGTCTGCCTGATTCATTCTGTAGATTCTTATCGTCTCGCTGAAGAAATTAATATTCAGGCAAAGAAGAAAAATATCACAGTTCCAATTCTCGTGGAAGTCAATATTGCTGAAGAAAGTAGCAAATTTGGTATTCATGCAGAGGATGCCATTGCACTGGTAGAACAGATTGCACAGCTTGAAAATGTACGGATAAAAGGACTTATGACTATTGCTCCGTTTGTAGAAAATCCAGAAGATAACCGTCAATATTTTCGGAATATCCGCCAATTATCTGTTGACATAGCCGCAAAAAACATTGATAATGTATCTATGAATGTCCTGTCCATGGGTATGACAGGAGATTATATGGTTGCCATTGAGGAAGGTGCTACAATGGTTCGTGTCGGTACCGGAATTTTTGGCGAAAGAAATTATAATAAATAAGTAGTTAGGAGAATGAACAATGGGTCTTTTTGATAAATTTATGGATGTTATGCGTTTGAACTCAGATGATGACGATGATGATTTCTATGATGACGATTATTATGATGATGAGGAAGAAGAAAAGCCAAAGAAAAAGCTTTTCCATAAGCATGAGGAAGAGGATGACGATTTCGATGAGCCTGTTGTAAAGGAGAAACCAAAGGCAGTCAGCAAGATTACTCCAATGCGCAGCAGCCGGAAGCAGAATGGTAATATGGCAGTCTGTGTGATTAAGCCAACCTCTTTTGAGGATGCAAGAGAGATTACGGAGACTCTTCTTATGAACCGTACCGTTGTATTGAATGTAGAGGGTCTGGATGTTGAGATTGCCCAGAGAATTATTGACTTTACCTCTGGTTCCTGTTATGCAATCAATGGGAATTTGCAGAAGATATCCAATTATATCTTTATTATTACACCGGAATCTGTTGATATTTCAGGTGACTTCCAGGAGATTTTAGACAGCTTCTCCGGTTCATCCATTCAGACAGATTTTCGTTAATAGTATTACAATCAAAATATATGATGTGATATAGCTATGATGCAGGATGAACAATTAATAAAAAAACGCTTCCTGGACTTGTTCCAGCAGGCACAACGCAAGGGGATTGTCTGTTTCAGCGATTTTCTTACCCTGAATGAACAGAATATCTTAAATAGCTGCGCCGGATCATTGGGAATTACCTATGAATTATCGGGCGGCTGTTTTTATGCAGAGCGTCAGATAGCAGCTTTTCTTCCTGATGCTCTTTATTATGAATGGAGTTATCCAATTAAATGTATTGAAATCGCACCGGCTTATCCGAAATTTGCAGATACAATTTCCCACCGTGATGTATTGGGAGCATTGATGAATCTTGGCATTGCAAGAGAGAAGCTGGGAGACATTCTGATAAAGGATAATAATGCTTACCTTTTTGTAAAAAGGGAAATTGCCGATTACATAGCCGAGGAACTTCAACAGGTATGTCATACTATAGTACATTGTGTTTTAGAAGAACCATCAGCTATGGCAGTGGAGCCAGAATTAAAAGAATTCGAAAAAATTGTGGCATCGAATCGCTTAGATAGTGTGATAGCTGCCATGAGTGGAAAATCAAGAAGCCAGTCGGTTGTGCTGATACAATCCGGTAAAATTTTTATCAATGGTGCAGAGTGTTTACATAACACATACTTATGTAAACAAAAAGATGTGATTTCCATCCGGGGCACCGGAAAATTCATTTTTGATGGGGAAATTGGCACCACAAAGAAAAGTAAGATGAAAATCCGTTTCCGGCAGTATGTTTGATTAATGATGAAAATCCACTTCCGGCAGTATGTTTCATAAAAAAGACGAAAGGCGATAGATTTATGAATAAGAAAATCATGTATATAATTACTATATTGAGTACAGCAGTATTGCTTTTTCTCGACCAGATAGCAAAATATTTAGCCGTGCTTCATCTCAAAGGACAGGCTGCAATTCCAATTATTAAGAACGTTTTTGAATTGCAGTATCTTGAAAATCAGGGGGCAGCCTTTGGTATTATGCAGGGAAAGAAAACTTTTTTTGTGATTGGGACATTGATTTTCCTTGTAATAGTGATAATTCTTTATCATAATATTCCACTGACGAAAAGATTTACACCAATCCGCATTGTTGCTGTACTGATTGTTGCCGGTGCTATTGGAAATATGATTGACCGTGTTGTACACCAGTATGTCATTGATTTCTTTTATTTTAAGCTAATTAATTTCCCAATTTTTAATGTTGCAGATATTTATGTGGTAGTAGCATGTATTCTCTTTATTCTGCTGATGCTGTTTTATTATAAGGAAGAGGAATTAGGTCAGATTTTCCCATTTATGAAGAACAAAAAAGCGGAAGAGTAGGGGGAAATTTCTTTTATGCATAAGGAAACTTTTGAAGTTACAGATGAATATGAAGAGGAACGTCTGGATAAGTTTCTGGCTGCTATCTACCCGGAACAGTCCAGAAGTTTCTTTCAGAAGCTGATAAAAGACGGGCTGGTATTGGTCAATGATGTGCCACAATCAAAAGCAAATTATCGGATGCATATAGAAGATATGGTTTCTGTGACCATACCAGATGCGGTAAAGACAACCATTTTACCAGAAGCTATTCCATTAGACATCTTGTATGAAGATGATGATGTAATTATCGTTAATAAACCCAAAGATATGGTTGTACATCCATGTCCCGGACATTACAGCGGAACGCTTGTAAATGCAATCATGTACCATTGCAGGGAAAATCTTTCCGGAATCAATGGTGAAATCCGGCCAGGCATCGTTCATCGAATTGATAAGGATACCACCGGTTCACTGATTATATGCAAAAATGACCAGAGCCATCGTCTGATTGCAGAACAGATTAAAGTGCATTCCGTTAACCGGCTGTATCGTGGCATTGTAAAAGGCATTGTAAAAGAAGATTCCGGCACCATTGAAGGCGCAATCGGACGTCATCCAAAAGACCGTAAGAAAATGGCAATTAATGAACGAAATGGGAAAACCGCAATTACCCATTACCGTGTTATAGAGCGTCTAAAAGATGCAACTTATATGGAATTCAAACTGGAAACGGGACGTACCCATCAGATTCGTGTTCACATGGCAAGTATTGGTCATCCCTTACTGGGCGATACCGTATATGGCAGTCTGAAGAATCCATATCATCTGCAAGGACAGACCCTTCATGCTTATATCATTGGATTTGTGCATCCGGCAACCGGAGAATATGTTGAGTTTAAAGCACCGATTCCGGAATATTTTGAAGATCTTTTAAATAAATTGAGGAAGAATTAATTCAGGATTCTTCTTCAATTTTTTATGCTTTCTCCGGTATTATTTTCGGTAATATTTAGTGTTTGGCTGTTTTCAATTTTAAAAAATTCTATTTATTTTCAGAAAAAACTAGGAATAGTGCACTAAATATGTTATAATTCATTTATCAAGTTATATATTTTGCATAAAGAGGTGATTACTATGGGAAATAATGTTGTTATAACCATCGGACGTGAATTTGGAAGTGGCGGAAGAGAAATTGGCAAGAAAGTTGCAGATCGTCTCGGCATAAAGTTTTATGATAAAGAGCTTTTACAGGAAGCTGCAAAAGAAAGCGGTTTCTGCCGTGAAATTTTTGAAAATCAGGACGAAAAGCCAACGAACAGTTTCTTATATTCTTTAGTTATGGATACATATTCCATAAATGGCTATTCATCCGCACCGTTTTTAGATATGCCGTTAAATCACAAAGTATTTTTAGCACAGTTTGAAACCATTAAGAAAATTGCTGAAAAAGAATCCTGTGTCATTGTTGGTCGCTGCGCCGACTATGCACTGGCAGAAAATCCAAACTGCATCAATGTATTTATTCATGCTGACAAGGAATTCCGGACAAAACGTGTAGCTGCGGAATTGCAGGTAAATGAATCCAAAGCAAAGGATGCAATTCAGAAAAAGGACAAACAGCGTGCCAGCTACTACAATTACTATACCAGCAAGAAATGGGGCGACTCAAGAAGCTATCATCTGACCTTAGACAGCAGCGCTCTTGGCATTGATAAATGTGTAGAAATGATTTTACAGTATCGTGCATTATATCTTATGAAATAAGAACCAAAAAGCGCATGAACTTTTAAAGTATTTCAAAAGAAACTTTAGAGTTCATGCACTTTTTATTTTTCATTCATATTTTTCCCTCATTTGCTATAAAGCAGAACTGCCAAAGGGGGATAAAAAGCTCTGAAACAACCATAAGGGAATGCCTGCATAGGTCAAAGGCATTTATGCGTGCGTCGGCGCTGACCGGCTTAAAATGGCAGCAATTATTCGTAAAAGCTGTGTTTTGCGAATAGATAACTCACACCCTATATATACCATATTAACGCACAAAGCAGATTTTACATCAAGTCTTTTGAATCTAATATAATTGTAAATGGACCGTCATTCAGCAAAGTTATCTTCATATCTGCTCCAAAGGAACCAGTTTGTACGTCCGGAACTTCGTCACGACATTTTTCAATGATATATTCATATAATTCGTTGGCTTTTTCTGGATTACCTGCATTTACAAAGGACGGTCGATTTCCCTTACGGCAATCTGCATATAATGTAAATTGTGAAACTAACAAGAGGGATCCATTTACATCCTTTAGACTTAAATTTGTCTTGCCATTCTCATCTGCAAAAATCCTTAATCCCAATAGCTTTTTAACTAATTTATCTGCAATTTCTTCATTATCATCCTCAGCAATTCCGATTAATACCAGGTAGCCATTCTGAATGGAACCAATAATTTTCTGTTCAACTTCAACTTTGGCATGTGTAACACGCTGTATTACGAATTTCATTCTTCTAAAATTCCTTTCATTACATATTCTTATCCTATTATATATGTAAAGACATAGATTTTCCAGTAGTTTTCATGTATAATGTATTCGTAAAACACAAAACTTGGAGGCTATTCATGAAACTTCAAAAATTATATAGTTATACCAGAAAGGCGATGGATGATTTTCAGATGATTAAAGAAAATGATTCTATTGCGGTTGGTATTTCCGGAGGAAAAGACAGTCTTACGCTGCTATATGCCCTGGCTGGTCTACGCAGATTTTATCCGGTGTACTACTCTCTTACTGCCATAACAGTTGATTTGGGATATCCGGATTTTGATTTAACAGAAATCAAAGCATTGTGTCAGAAGCTGGATGTGCCATATCATATTATTCCAACACAGATTGGGGCAATTATAAAAGAGCAGAACAAAAAGAATAGCCCCTGCTCCCTTTGCGCCAAGCTTCGAAAAGGAGCATTAAATCAGGCTATCATAGAACTTGGGTGCAACAAGGTTGCTTATGCGCATCATAAGGATGATATCATAGAAACGATGCTGCTTTCTCTTATGTTTGAAGGAAGATTTTATGCATTTCCACCGGTTACACATCTCGACCGTAGCAATCTCGATGTTATCCGGCCACTGATGTATGTTCCGGAAGTCGATGTAATTGGTTTTAAAAATCATTACAATCTTCCTGTTGTTAAAAATCCATGTACATTTGATGGAAAAACAAAGCGTCAGTATGCCAAGGATTTATTACAACAGCTTAATAAAGATCATCCTGGTGTAAAGAACCGTTTATTTACAGCAATTATAAATGGGAATATTCCAGACTGGAGGCAATTATCCAATGAATGAAAAGGCATATTATGAATCAGTAAATACAAAAAATGAATTAAAGTTACGTGAACTTCAGAAGGAGCTGCCCCCCTTCTGCCGAGAGTTTTTTATCGGAATGAAGGCGTCTGTTTCGTCCCGGACCCTATTGGCTTATGCATATGATTTAGGTATATTTTTTGATTTTATACATCAGAATAATCCCATTTGTGCGAAAAAGCCGGTAAATGAATTCACCATCGATTTGTTAGACCAGATTTCGCCTATGGATATTGAGGAATATCTTGATTATTTAAGGGTTTATGAAAAAGATGGTGTTGCGCATACCAATGATGAAAGAGGCATTTCACGTAAACTGGCAAGCTTACGAAGCTTTTATAATTACTATTTCTGTAAAGAAATGATAACAAAAAATCCTGCACAGCTTGTCCGGATGCCAAAAAAACACGAAAAAACCATAACGAGACTTGATGTAGATGAAGTTGCTATGCTGTTAGATGAAGTTGAATCTGGTGAAAAATTAACCGAACGCCAGCAAAAGTTTCATGAACAGACCAAATGTCGTGACCTTGCAATTATGACATTGCTTTTAGGAACAGGAATCCGTGTTTCTGAATGTGTGGGACTTGATATCACAGATGTAGACTTTCGTAACAACGGAATCAAAGTGCATCGAAAAGGTGGAGCTGAAGTTGTTGTATACTTTGGTGATGAGGTTCGCACAGCCCTTTTAAATTATCTGGAAGAAAGAAATACCATTGAAGCTGTGGAAGGAAGCACCCATGCCCTCTTCCTTTCCCTGCAGAAGAAACGAATCGGTGTCCGGGCAGTAGAAAATCTGGTAAAAAAATACTCAAAATTAATTACTACCATGAAGAATATTACACCGCATAAATTAAGAAGTACCTATGGAACGTCACTATATCGCGAAACAGGCGATATTTACCTGGTGGCTGATGTCTTAGGCCATAAAGATGTAAATACCACGAAAAAGCATTATGCGGCCTTAGAGGATGAACGTCGAAGAACTGCTCCAAAATATATTCATTTGCGGGATGAATAAAAATAGAAAAATAAGTAATATATTATAAAAAAGTAAAACAGTTTCCATTTTGGCATTATAAAAGTAGGTATATATTATAACCACCATCTTGGAAACTGTTTTTAAATAATAAATCTTATAAAATACTTGATATCTTATCCTGAATCCGCTGTTTTACTAATTCGGCAATTTCTTTGGATTTCATATCTTTATACTCTTCGTAATAAATCGGCTCCAAATAATGAACCTGTGTAGTAATCGGCCACAGATAAAAACTGTTAAAGACTTTGTAGGAATCAATCAGCGCAATTGGTACAATTGGTACATGTGCTTTTATTGCAGATTTAAAACTACCCGCTTTAAAATCACAGACACGATTACGGTTATTGAATTCGTAACCACCTTCCGGAAAAAGAATGTATTTCTTTCCGTTCTTTACATCTTCTGAAACTTCGGTAATAATTTTCAAAGCCTGACGGACATTATCTTTTATTAAACGCTTACCCTGAAGTAAGTCAACAAATTCACTTACAAGAATGGTATGGGATTTTGCTTCGTCCATAACAAGGGAACAAGGTTCCTTATGAGTGCTTATGATACCAAGAGCATCATATTTACCCTGATGATTCGGATACATAACATATCCACCTTCTTTTGGAAGATTTTCTTCGCCATAGGCTACAGTCTTGATTTTACCGGAACGCTTCATTAAATAAATGACATGACGAACCAGTTTATATCGTTCTTCTTCCGAATATTTTTCCGGATGATCTGCCCACTTTCTCATTTTCGGTATAATATATGGGGCTCGAAAAAGATTCATTAGAATAACATATATAAAACGTAACATTTTCTAACTCCTTGATATTTTAATCTTGTACTATGCGTAAAATAATACATAACTATTATACCACATTCCGAAAATTCGACAACTATTCTTTCTTTTCTGATAAATTTTTATTTTAAATTTCTTAGCATATTATGCTGCAATCACTTTAAGGACTGCTTCTGCCAGCTTCTGATGTCCCTCTTCATTTAAATGTTCTCTATCAGCACTGCTTGGTGCTGCAATATCAGATGCAGCGAGAAAATCGCAGTTGTATTTTAGGGCAATTCTTTGATAAACGAATTTCAATTTTTTAGATACTTCAACAGATTTCTGATTAAATTCAGGATCAAACTCCGGCTCCCAAACTCCTTCTCCCAATTGGATTGGAGAAATTAACAAAATACGGGTATCTGAATCAATTTTCCGGATCTGTTTTAATAATTGTTCTATTCCAAGTCCAATTGCTTCTGCTGATGCATGATATAAGCTTTTGCAGTCATTCGTTCCTAACATAAGAACAACCCGGTCAATTGGAGCGTGACTTTCTAACAGTGTCGGAAGTAAGGCAGCCCCCTTCCGTCCCTCTCTTAGCTCATCTTCAAAGACGGTGGTTCTACCGCATAAACCTTCTTCTATAATACGATAACCTTTTTCATATAAATGTTGTTCTAAAAGACCTGTCCATCTGGTATCACGTCCATATCTTTCTTTTGTGCCAGGAATTAAACCGTAAGTATTTGAATCGCCAAAGCATAATATTTCTTTCATAGTAAACCTCCATTTGTCTAAAATAATGTAATTTGATATATGCAGTTGAAAATAATATTTTTCTTATTTCCTACTATATTAATATGCTTACTATGAAAAAGTCAATATATAATTAAAAATAATATTTAAAATAGCATTAAAACAAAATCTCTTCTTGTATATCTTATTTATCCAGAAAGGTATCTAATTTATCTAAAAGCGGTCTGTGTTCTGTCATATCTGAAATCCTATTTAAATTCACTGGAAGAATAAGAAACAGTAAGGTACTCTCCTGCATGGATGGTATCACTGGTCAACTGGTTCATCTCTTTTACTTCTTCGATATAGGATGCATAATCGGCGTCATCACCGGCATATTGCTGGGCAATAGTCCAGAGAGTATCCCCTTTCTGTACTTCAATGCTGGTATAATATTTATAGGTATTTACCTCATTGGAAGCTTTGCTCTGTGAAGAAGCAAGCAGGTTGCTTCCTAAAATAACACCAAGGATGGTTAAAAACACTGCCAGAAAAGAAATAATAAGATATCTTTGAATCTGGCACACATATGCTCTGTTTCTTCTTCCGTTTGCACGAATTGCCATCGTACGATTCAATGTATACTGAGTTCCATCCATATATCTGCGCCTGTTGTCCATTCTATTTCCCCTTCCGTAGTATTCTTTATATTCGTTGTATCCATATACTCTATTATCACGATTCATTGTTTCGTCTCCTTTCGAACATCTGTTGCGAACATTTGTTTATATGTGCATTATATATAGGGAACATTCGTTTGTCAAGAAGAAAAGCGAACAAATTTTCGGAATATGTGTTTGCTTTTTCAACGAACATATGTTAGACTTAGAATATAAAAAGGAGGTAATGAGATGGCATACGGAAAAATCAGTTCAAAACAAAAGGAAATTCTTGAATATATTAAACAGGAAATTTTAAATAAAGGATACCCACCTGCTGTTCGTGAAATTTGTGAAGCAGTTAATCTGAAATCAACTTCTTCGGTTCATTCTCATCTGGAAACTCTTGAGAAAAATGGATATATCAGACGTGACCCTACGAAGCCAAGAGCAATTGAGATTATTGATGACAGCTTTAATTTAACCAGACGTGAGGTTGTTAATGTTCCTATGGTAGGAAGCGTTGCTGCAGGACAGCCGATTCTTGCAGTAGAAAATATTACCAGCTATTTTCCTATTCCGGCAGAGTTTATGCCAAATGCAGAAAGCTTTATGCTTCGTGTTAAAGGAGAAAGTATGATTAATGCAGGTATTTTTGACGGAGATAATGTCCTTGTAAAGCGTCAGTCTACTGCCTCTAATGGTGATATTGTAGTTGCTCTTGTAGATGATTCTGCAACGGTTAAGACCTTTTATAAGGAGGATGGTTATTATCGTCTGCAGCCGGAAAATGATTCCATGGATCCGATTATTGTAAAAGAATGTTCTATTCTCGGAAAGGTATTCGGCGTATTCCGTTTCCTTGCTTAGTTATAAGTATTAACTATAGAGCCTGCTTTCGGTAGACTCTTATGAATGCACTCAACAGACTAACACCCATAAAACTACGAGAAATACGCTTTGCAAGCTATTCGCGTAAAAAAGTGTCTTCGACACTCTCAGCTCCCCTGACCCCTCATTCATGAGGGGAAGGGGTTTTCCTTTGTCTTTCTTTATTGTAAAATTCTATTATGAATATATTACAACCTATCTTTACTGATTATTATGAACCTATCATTTACAAACTTCATCCTCGTCCTTCTGTTATCGAAAATGTCAACAAGATGATTCATTGTGGTGATCCTTCTCACGGTGGTGCCATGTATGGCTGTCTTCACTGTGGAAATCTTAAACAACGTTTCCTGCGTTCTATTCAGGATTGGCAGCACTCCATCCTTCTCTCTTTCGGATACGACCCTCTCTGTTGTTCCGAATGTGGTACTTCTATGTTAGTTTTAGAAGTTTACCACAAAAAAAACTGCACTATTTGAACAATATCGAAAGGTTATGAAATATGGATAAATCCATGCTCATAATAATTCTTTCTCCATAGTCAGATAGTGCAGCTACCCTAAACCAAAACAAAAAACTTCATAAACAACGTCATGGCGAATCCAACATTCGCTCTTTTGTCATGTCATTTTTTATTTCCAGTTTATTATACACTATTTCTGACGATTTGAGAAATTTCCTATAAAAGAAAAAGAGCTTCCCATGATGATGGAAAGCCCTTAAAATTTACATAATGATGCCCCTTGTTGCAAACTATATCAAACAGTCCGGGGCCTTAGCTTAATCGTTAACTAGAAGTAAATCATACAGAATTATTCTACTGTGTATGTAAGATTATTTTCTTTTGCATATTGTTCAGCATATGAACCAGCCTTAACGATCAAATTGAAGTCTATAACATGCATCTCTGTAACACTTTCTGGAACTTTCAAATCCATTCCTTCATTGTTCATCGGAGGATAAATCATATTTGAGAAATCATCTTCACCGATTTTTTCTAATCCTTCATTTAGTATTAAATTCTGAAGATTAGTGTTTACAAAAGCAGCTCCACCTATAGTTTTTACAGAATTTCCAAGAACTACATATTTAAGTTTTTCACAATTACCAAATGCCGTTTTTGCCACTTCGGTAACATTATTCCCAATCCGAACAGCTACAACATCTTTGTCATTCGCAAATGTTTTATTAAATCCAACAACTTTCTTTCCATCAATTTCATCTGGAATAACCACGATTGGATCCTTACCAACATACTTCTCTATTACTATTTCATCTGAGTTGTCAATTAACTCAAAATCCTCTGCCGGTGTCTCATCATGGCTCATCAAATCATCCATTGTGATTTCATCTGCTGATTTATACTTCGTATCTTTCTTATCATCATCTGACTTACTATCGCTTGATTCATCTTTCTGGCTGTCCTGCACATCTGCTGTTTGTTTTGTTTGGTCTGTCTTACCTGCATTGTCTGATGACGAACTTCCACAGCCTGCTGATGACACAGCCATTGTAAAAATCATTCCTAAAATCAATAGTCTCTTTTTCATTTCTTTCTCCTTTGAAGTTAATTATTTTATATAATTTTATATTACTTTAGTAAATGGCGCAATAAGTCAGAATTACCATTAATCAGATAATTTCTGTAATAAATATGGATTTTGCTTACAGTAAAAATCTTCTGGTATTTTAAAGTTCTTCCGGGTCAATATCTTTTCCATCTCTCCAGATGCGCTCTAAATCGTAGAAGAGACGATCTTCTTTTGAGAAGATATGAACGATAATATCACTGTAGTCCATCAGAATCCAGCTGGAACGCTGATTTCCTTCAATCTGTTTTGCATGATAACCGGCTTTATATAACTGTTCATCTACGCTGTCCTGCATAGCCTGTAACTGATTGGCATTACTTCCACTGGCGATAATAAAATAATCTGCGATAACAGATATTTCACTGATATCAATAATACGGATATCTTCTGCCTTCTTTTCCGATAAAGCCTGATATGCAAGCTTCGCCATTTCTTTCGACTGTTTATTCATGAGAACCTCCTGTATAGTAATGATATGTTTCAATTGTCATTGGATCGATATTTTTATCATTTTTACTGCCATTGAGATAATGAATGGTATCACTTAAAATCATTTTCAGTGCTTCATCTAAATCTTCAAAGGCTGTTTTTCTGATTTCTTTTAGGTTTGCTGCTTTATCCCGTTTTGGTTCGATATAATCAGCAATAAATACGATTTTATCCAGTGTATTCATTGCCGGTGCCCCGGTGGTATGAACAGAAATTGCATGAAGAATCTCTTCGTCCTCTACTTCATATAATACTCTGGCAAGAAATGCACCGACTTTAGCATGAAGTAAAAAAGGATTATCCTTTTCCACCTGCGTGACAGGAATGTTATTCTTCGCACAGATTTTTAATTTCTTTTCATTTGGAATACACTTGGCACAATCGTGGAGCAGACCTGCAAGCTGAGCCTTTTCCATATCATAATCATTTGCCATGGCAAGACAGGCCGAGGTATACATAACCCCTAAAGTATGCTCATAACGGTCTTTATCCAGTTCTTTTTTTAATGCTTTTTTTATCTTATTAAATCTTTCGTTCATTGGTGTCTGGCCTTCATCCTCCTGATATAAACACTGGTGGGCAATATATTCTTCCACTTCCGGTGTGACAAGGTAACGTATCGGTTCCCCTTTTGCCACACGTTCCCGGATATTATGAGAAGAAACGGAAACATTTGGTGTGATAATCGGCCTTATATCCGCCTCATAGAGCCGCTTTAACTCCGCAGCCTTATTCTTTATCTGGTTCATATCCAAATCGTCTCTGATGGCAACTAAGAGCGTTGCAAGACGGCAAATTTCTGCCGGCTCCATCCATTTATCCAGATAATCAAGGGAATCTGCTCCCATAATAAAATAGAGTTCCCAGTCTGGATAGGTTCGGTGAAGCTCCTGCAGCGTCAGATACGTATAGCTGGTGCGGGCTGCATTAATCTCCATGGCCGAAAAATAAAAATCCGGATTATTTTTAATCGACAGGCGAATCATCTCCAGCCGGTGGGCAGACTGTTCAATCTCTTTATCATCCTTATGAGGCGAATGTCCCGTTGGAATAAAAAGAATCTGGTCTAAATGATATTGTGTTACCGCATTCTGTGCAATAATCAGATGCCCGATATGAATCGGATCAAAGGTTCCGCCAATAATTCCAATACGCACTTTCTTCAATCTTCTACCACCCTTCCAAGGTATAAAAGCTTTCGTTTATAACAATTCAATCTTTGGATGTTTCTTGGACTTACGGTAAAGAACGATTTTTTTACCGGTTACCGCAACCACCTGTGCATGCGTACGTTCAGCAATCATTTCACCTAATTCACGCGGGTCATCAGCACAGTTTTTTAATACAGAAATCTTGATTAATTCACGTTTTTCAATGGCATCATCTACTGCTGAAATAATTTCCGGTGTAAGAGATGCCTTTCCAATCTGAAAAATTGGATTTATCGTACTTGCCATTCCTCTTAAATGGGAACGCTGCTTACTCGTTAATTCCATAATGATTTACTCCTTATAATAATCGAATTCAAGTCCATACATACGGACGGTGTCACCTTCCTGAATACCCTTAGCCTCTAATTCCTTTAAGATTCCCTGTTCTTTTAAGAATTTCTGGAAGAAAAGGAAACCTTTCTCCGAATCAATATTGGTGTAACCCAGCATTTTATCGATTTTAGGACCTTCTACAACATAAGCACCATCTTCCGGATCAACCTCAATGGTATAAGGTTCACCCTCTAATGCTCTGGAATCCGGGAAGAATTCCTGTTCATAGATGACCGGAGTATCGTCCATTTCATCTAAAAGACTCTTCACATAAAACATTAACTCACGGACACCCTGACGGCTGACCGCAGAAATTGGAAACACTTTAATGCCGGATGGTTCAAAGGTTTCTTTTAATTTCTCAATTATTTCATTATTGCCTTCATAAATAGCATCAATTTTATTGGCTGCAATAACCTGAGGTTTCTTTAACAATTCAGGGTTAAAGGATTCCAGCTCCTGATTGATGGCATGAATATCTGCAATCGGATCTCTGCCTTCTGTTCCGGCAGCATCCACGACATGAATGATAACCTTGGTACGCTCTATATGCTTTAAGAATTCATGTCCAAGACCGATTCCTTCGGATGCCCCTTCAATCAGTCCCGGAATATCAGCCATGACAAATCCGGCACCTTCGCCTAAATCAACGACACCAAGAATCGGATTTAAAGTTGTAAAATGATAATTTGCAATCTTTGGTGTTGCATTGGTGGAACTGGATAATAAAGTTGATTTTCCCACATTTGGGAAGCCGACTAAACCAACGTCAGCAATTACTTTAAGTTCCAGTCGAACTTCAAGTTCCAATGCTTCCTGCCCTGGCTGTGCATATTTCGGTGCCTGCATAGAAGAGGTTGCAAAATGCTGGTTTCCAAGACCACCCTTCCCACCGGTTAAAATAATCTGTCTTTTATTCTCACCGGACATATCTGCAATTACCTTATCGGTAGCTGCATCTCGGATAATGGTTCCGGCCGGAACATGAATGACAAGGTCTTCACCCTTTTTTCCGTGGCAGTTTCGTTTTTTTCCTTCTTCTCCGTTTTCTGCAGCCCATTTGTACTTATGACGGAAATCATTTAAGGTATTCATGCTGTCATCTACTTCAAAGATGATATCGCCACCTTTTCCACCATCGCCACCGTCCGGACCGCCATCCGGAACATATTTTTCACGGCGGAAGCTCACATGACCGTTACCGCCTTTTCCTGATTTTATAATAATTTTTGCACTGTCGGCAAACATAATTTTCTACCTCATTATTGATTGTGATTAAACATCAGTTACTGTAATCGAATGATAACTTTAAGTGCTTCTAAATTACTTCAAGTTAAAATATAGTTTCCTATAAGTGAAAATAGACCCGGCGCTTTCGTGTCGGGTCTATCATGCATCTTATTCGTTTGTTGCTACTGGATAAACAGAAGCCTGTTTCTTATCTCTGCCTTTTCTTTCAAATCTAAGAACACCGTCTGTTAATGCGAATAAAGTATCATCTCCGCCGATACCAACGTTAACGCCTGGATGAATCTTTGTTCCACGCTGTCTGTATAAAATGTTACCAGCCTTAACGAACTGTCCGTCTGCTCTTTTTGCACCTAATCTCTTGGATTCAGAATCTCTACCGTTCTTAGTAGAACCAACTCCCTTTTTATGAGCAAAAAACTGAAGGTTCATATTCAACATGTTCTACACCTCCTTGAAGTTTAAAATGATGTAATCATTTCCATAATTGTTTTGTATTCCCTGTAAGCCTAAAACCATTGTGTCCAAAAGTAACTTTGCATCATGTCCTGCCGGCTGCTCAAAAGATACGGAAATCAATCCGGTCTCTTCGTCCTGATTGGTCTTGAACTGTTCTTTTGTGAACATTCCAAGGGCATTGATTGTATTAATCACAAGAACCGAAATTCCTGCACATACAATATCCTCTCCGGCATCTGCATATTCAGCATGTCCGACACAGGAAAAAGCAAGATACTCTTGTTTCTGGTTTCGAAAAATCGTTATCTTTGTCATAACAATTTCCTATCGATTACGCATTAATTTTTTCGATTTTCACCTGTGTGAACGCCTGTCTATGACCGTTCTTCTTGTGATAGCCGGTTTTTCTCTTATACTTGTAAACGATAACTTTCTTAGCTCTGCCTTCTTTTACTACAGAAGCTTCTACAGTTGCGTTAGCTGCGTCTGCACCAACTTTTAATCCGTTGTCAGATACTGCTAAAACCTGATTGAAAGTTACTTTCTCACCAGCCTCAACACCAAGCTTTTCAATGGTAATGATATCGCCTTCAGATACTTTGTACTGTTTACCACCTGTTGCTATAATTGCGTACATATGGCACCTCCTATTATCATTACTCGCCAGTTGTGGTGCTATCCTTACGATAGACTTATACCTCACTGTGCGGCATACTGTTGTATCATAGCACACGAATTACGATTCGTCAACTATTTCACGCTATAATTTTAATTATTTTTCAGGTATTTTCCGGGTATTGTATTCAGATATTTCTTTGCATATCTTGATAGATACCTTGATGTGGCTTTTGCAGCTGCTATCATCTTAGCTGAGCCACCTGCTCCAAAAGGGTCTTACGCTCCTTCTTCCGGGTCAGCTCCACTAAGCCAAGCTTTGTAATATCCACAAGCCGTACCGGAACCGGGTCTTCTTTTAAGGATAACCGGAACTGGTGCATCAGCTCTTTTCTTTGCTCTTCTTTTGCCATATTGATGAAATCCACAATGACAATTCCTGAAATATTACGAAGCCGGAGCTGTCTTGAAATCTCTGCAGCAGCTTCTAAATTAATCTTATAATAATATTCTTCTGCATTTTTTCCGGAAGTATTCTTTCCACTGTTTACATCGATAACTGTCAGAGCTTCCGTTGGCTGAATGATAAGATAAGCACCAGACTTCATCCAGACCCGTTCCGATATTGCACGCTGTATCTGCGTCTCAAAGGAATAAAGGGTTCCTAATGAAATGGCATCATTTTCATAGAACCGTATCTTAGATAAAATATCAGGATTTCCGGCATAAAGCTGTTGAAGCTCTTCATAGATATTCTTATCATCCGTAATAATTTCACCAAGCTCTTCCTGGTAAAGGTGATTGATGGCATTTTCATAAAATTTCTTTGGCGGAAGCAGGATAGTGTAACAGGTACGGAAAAGAAAAGTTGCAGCTAATTCCTGATAGTCAGATAAAAGCTGTTTGTATTCTGTTTCCAATTCTTTCTGAGAAGCACCTGCCGCATTGGTTCTTACGATAAGACTATGCGGCTTCCTTTTTTCTTTCTGCCCGGCATTCTGCGTTGTATCGGCAGCCGTTTCTTTTCTGGAAAGCGGCATCTGTTCGAAAAGCTGTACCTGACTGCTTAGTCTTTCTTTTTCATCAGCACTTAATTTAGCAGAAATGGCAAGAGGACGGTTTTCATTTGTCAGGACAAAATACTTTCCTGCAAGGGAAAGCTTGGTATCCGCAATGGGATACTTGGTCTTGATTGCCTCTTTGGTAATCTGCACCACAAGTTCATCCCCTTCGGTCAGCTTTCCGCTTCTGCACTGCTTCGAAAACCAGGCATCTTTTATATGTGCTGTTTCCAGATAACAGGTTACTCCCTTTGCAATGTCCACAAAAGCGGCATCTAAGTTCGCGGCAATCTTTTTTACCCTGGCAATACAAATTATTCCCGGTACAACCTGATTTTCTTCGGATAACGGATGAAATGCAATTTCCCTAAACTTGTCCTTTTCATCTAACAGTGCCGTAAAATAGGAGTCGCCTACATAATGCTGCCTTGTAATGATAAATTTATTCAAGAATGTCATCTCCCATTTCATCCAATGCAATCAGAGTGCCGTCTTCTTTTCGGGCATATACGTCCACACGATGAATCTGAAACTGCATTTCGTTATAAGGAAGTTCCAGATACCGGTAAAAGGCTTCTAACAAAAGCTCTGGTTTTACATTATCTACGCTTCCTGTAGATACTTTAAGATAAAAGAATGGACAGCCATCTGCTTCCTCAACCTGAAAATCATATACCAGCTGCTTTAAGTCCATGACTTTTTCGCTTTTTTTTGTCTTTTTCGTAACCAGAATCTCCGGAGCATCTTCATAAAATGCTTTTACTTTACCTTTTAGTTCATCCAAAGTGAATGGACAATTTCCTTTATCCTTATAAAATACGTTATAGTCTGCTGCTGCAACAATGGACATCGCTGTTTTTGCATGCTCTGGCAGCATCCGGTAAGATACGATTTCAACACCTTCCACCATGGTATCATTTAAAGCCTTAACGGATTCAATTGAACTTCTGGTAGAATGTACTTCAATATCAAGATATTCTCCATCACTGGTGATTCCAACTCCCAGCGGTGCCGCAAAAGACATAATCTGATGCGGGGAAAATCCCTCGGAATATGCAATATCAATCTCAGCACGACGCATTGCTTTCTGGAAATAACGCATCATATCAAGGTGTCCAATAAATTTCATTACACCATATTTTCGAAATTTAATTCTTATTTTCAAAGCAGACACCTCCCTTAAACTGAGCAGCTCCACAGCCCTGACACTGCATCCGGCAGTTTGGAGTTACTTCTTCTTTTCTGGCACGTTCCCATTCGCGGATTAAGAACTTTTTCGAAACGCCATCATCAATAAAATCCCATGGAAAAATTTCATCCAGAGGACGTTCCCGCATGGTATAGAAATCGGTATCAATGCCACATTCCGCAAAAGCCTCTACCCAGCGGTTATTATCAAAAAATTCCGTCCAGGCATCAAAGATACCACCTTTTTCATAAACCTTAAGCAAGACAGGGGCAATCCGGCGGTCTCCTCTTGCAAGAATACCCTCTAATACCGTAACATCTGCTTCATGCCAGTTATACTTGATGCTCTTGCGGTTTAACTGTTCTTTTACAGCATCATTTACCACCTTGGCTCTGCCAAGATAGCTGTCCTTGTCATACATTCTCGCCCACTGGAATGGAGTAAATGGCTTTGGTACAAAGAAAGAGGTACTGATAGTAATCTGACATTTTCCATTCCGCTCTTCCTTTGGAATCTCATAATAACGGACTGCAATTTTATTGGCAAGTTCTGCTATGGCACGCATATCATCTTCCGTCTCGGTCGGAAGTCCTAGCATGAAATAAAGCTTTACTTTATTCCAGCCGCCTTCAAACGCCATTCCGGCACCATTTAAAATCACCTCTTCCGTCAGTCCTTTATTAATAACATTACGAAGACGCTGGGAACCGGCTTCCGGAGCAAAGGTAAGGCTGCTCTTTCTGATATCCTGCACTTTTCCCATAACGTCTAAGGAAAATGCATCGATACGAAGAGATGGCAGAGAAATATTTACGCCTTTATCCTTAAAGTTATCAATCAGAAAATTAACCAGTTCTTCCAGTTGCGAATAATCACTGGAACTTAAAGAACTTAAAGAAATCTCTTCATGTCCGGTATTCTTTAACATTTCATAAGCATAATGTTTTAAGACTTCTACATCTTTTTCACGGACCGGACGGTAAATCATTCCTGCCTGACAGAAACGGCAGCCGCGGATACAGCCACGCTGAATCTCTAATACCACACGATCCTGGGTTGCTTTAATAAAAGGAACAACCGGTTTCTCCGGGTAAACAGAATGGGACATATCCATCTGAATCTGTTTCTTTACCGTTGCCGGCACATCCTCATATTTTGGTGTAAAGGATGCAATCGTTCCATCTTCTTTATAAGCCACCTCATACATGGAAGGCACATAGATTCCAGGAATAGACGCTGCACGGCGTAAGAATTCCTTTCTGCTGGCCTTTTCTTTCCTGCACTGCTTATACAGCGTAAATAATTCCGTATAAGAAATTTCGCCTTCTCCGATATAGAACAAATCAAAGAAATCTGCAATCGGCTCCGGATTATAGCTGCAAGGACCGCCACCGATTACAATCGGGTCATCTTCTTTTCGCTCAGAAGACAGCATGGCAATCTGGGATAAATCAAGAATCTGTAAAATGTTGGTATAGCACATCTCATACTGGATGGTAATACCAAGGAAATCAAAATTCTTAACCGGCTCCTGACTTTCCAGTGCAAATAAAGGAATATTTTTTTCTTTCATAATCTTGTGTAAATCCGGCCACGGAGAATAAACCCGTTCGCAGTATACATCATCCCGTTTATTAAACATATCATATAAAATCTGAATGCCCAGGTGAGACATTCCGATTTCATAGACATCCGGAAAGCACATTGCAAAACGGATGTCAACGTCCTTCGGATTCTTCTTTACCATATTCAGCTCGTTTCCGATATAACGGGCCGGTTTATCAATTGTTAAAAGTATTTCATCACTTAATGCTAAAGTGTTCATCTGGTACCTCAATCATTCTTAAATATCATAATCCGATTTGTAAAAAAATAACGCTTATTTATTTTTTGCAAAATCCGAAATCATCATAACATACTTTTGCAGTTTTGTATAATCATAGTTTTCTTCTAATTGTCGGTACATCCATTTGGTATCTTTTTCACCGGCAGTTCCCGGAAAAGGAAGCTTTCCTTTATCACATAAAACAAACACCACAAAAAGGCAAATACAAAGCAGCCATTTTACTTTCCAAATGGCTGCTTTTCCTGTGTTTATTAACTCCTCGTCCGTGTCTTTCCGTGATTCCGAAAAAGAATTTCTGGCACGAAGAATATATTCCCGTCTGTTTGCAATATAATCCTGTTCCAAATAAATCGCACCTTTCTGCATATCATTGCCTGATTGTTATTCTGCTGTAATCTATGCAGAAAGTGCAGGAACTATGTATATTATCTCTGGGCAAGTTCCTGGGTAACATCCTCCCATGTTACGCCTTTTTCTACCATCAATACCATTGCATGATAAAGGAAATCTGAAATTTCATAAATAATCTCTTCCGGTTCCGGATTCTTTGCGGCAATGACAATCTCGGTTGCTTCTTCGCCGACCTTCTTTAAAATCTTATCAATTCCCTTATCGAAAAGGTAGTTGGTATAAGAGCCTTCCTTTGGATGAATCTTACGATCCGCAATAATGGAGTAGACATCCTCAAATACCTGCAGTGGATTTTTCTCAGCATATTCTTTCTTGACAATTTCATTAAAAAAGCAGCTTGGTGCTCCGGTATGACATGCCACGCCAATCTGGGATACCTTTGCAAGAATGGTATCAAAGTCACAGTCTGCCGTTAAAGATTTCACATACTGGATATGACCACTGGTCTCACCCTTCATCCACAACGCCTTACGGCTACGGCTGTAATAAGTCATCTTTCCGCTGGAAATGGTGGTATTGAACGCTTCTTCATTCATATAAGCTACCATAAGTACTTCATCGGTACGGTAATCCTGTACTACAACAGGTACCATTCCATCCGAATTCAATTTGAAATCACTCCATTTTAATGCCGGAGCAAAATTGTCCATACGGATTCCGCTGGCTGCAAATTCTGTCTTTAATTTCATGATATCTGTCCTGGTATCATTAATAAATGCACCACAGATTCCTCTGACATTTTCACGGTTTAATACATCCACCAGTGCATCCTTGTCATAATTATCATACTGAACGACATATGGCAGATTTGTAATATTTTCTACTCCGTCCATCATGGATGGATCAAGAACAATCATTTCATGAAAATATTCATCCAGTTCATCTTTGTGTTTGAATAAGAAATCAATGTTCTTTACAGAAACTATCATACGGTCTTTTCCGAATCGTTTTGCACCTTCCTCCGCCAAAGACATGCTGACAGATTTGGCACCGTTTAAAACAACCTGTTTACATCCGGCATAGATAAATTTCTTAATGTCTTCCAGACGGTTGATATTTCCACCTGCATAAATCGGAATCTCTACAGTACGGAAAATATCTTTTACCGTATGAATATTTTTCTCATGCTCTTCATCACCGGTTGATAAGTCATAGATTAAAATCTTATCAATTCCACTGTCATTATAAAGCTTGGTAAGTTCTTTTAAATCTCCTGCAGAACTAAGGTCACTCGGGCTCTTTACTGCCTCTCCGTTTTTCAGATAAATGGTTGCTACTATATTCTTGTGTTTCATATGCTCACCTATAAACTGCCTTTCGTTGATAATATGTCGGTAATACGCGGGTCAATGATGGTTGCCTCATCCAATGCCTTTGCAAATGCCTTAAACATGGCTTCAATCATATGATGGTTATTTCCGCCTGTAATGACCTTAAGATGTAAATTCATTCCGGCGCTATAGGAAATGGCATAAAAGAATTCTTTTACCATTTCGGTATCCATATAACCTACGCGGTCTGTGGTAAATTCTGCATCAAAGGATAGATACGGTCTTCCGGATAAATCTACCGCACAAAGCACCAGTGTCTCATCCATTGGCAGCATACAGCTTCCAAAACGTTTGATACCCTTTTTGTCACCGACTGCTTTTTTAATGGCATTGCCAAGGACGATTCCGGTATCTTCAATGGTATGATGACAGTCCACCACCAGATCTCCGGTCACTTTGACATTTAAATCAAATAATCCATGTCTTGCAAAGCCATCTAACATATGGTCGAAAAATCCAATTCCGGTATCTGCCTTTGCATCCCCTCTGCCGTCCAAATCAAAGGAAAGGTAAATATCGGTTTCTTTTGTTTTTCTTGTATATTCTGCAATACGTCTTTGTTCCATGAAACAAACCTCCGTTTAGTTTTCGTCTTCAAATCTTACTTTAACGGAATTTGCATGTGCCGTCAACTGTTCGCACTCTGCAAACTGGGCAATATCTTTATATACTTCCTCTAATGCTTCCCTGGAATAGGAAATAATGCTGGATTTCTTAATGAAATCATCTACGGATAATGCAGAGAAGAATTTTGCGGTTCCATTGGTTGGAAGAACGTGGTTTGGTCCTGCAAAATAATCTCCAAGCGGTTCACTGCTGTATTCACCGATGAAAATTGCTCCGGCATTTCTTACCTTGGTCATAACTTCAAACGGATTCTTTGTTACAATTTCCATATGTTCGGATGCAATTTCATTTACTGCAGCAATGGCTTCCTCCATATTATCTGCAATTAAAATATATCCATAGTTATCTAAGGATTTCTGGATGATTTCTTTTCTGGAAAGCTGTGCAGTAAATTTTGCCGCTTCCTCAGAAACACGCTCTGCCAGATCACGGCTTGTGGTAATCAAAATTGCGGAAGCCATTTCATCATGCTCTGCCTGGGATAAAAGGTCGGCTGCAACATATCTTGGATTAGCTGTTTCATCTGCTAATACTAAAATCTCACTTGGTCCGGCGATGGAGTCTATGCTGACATAACCGAATACGGCTTTTTTCGCTAAAGCTACATAAATATTTCCAGGGCCAACAATTTTATCTACTTTAGGAATGCTTTCGGTACCAAAGGCGAGAGCTGCAATTGCCTGTGCGCCTCCTACTTTATAGATGCGGTCTGCACCGGCTTCTCTTGCTGCAACCAGGGTAGAAGGATTTACCTTACCATCTTTTCCAGGCGGTGTTGTCATAATAATTTCATCAACTCCGGCAACCTTGGCCGGAACAATATTCATCAGTACGGAAGAAGGATAAACGGCTTTTCCACCCGGTACATAAACACCGACACGGGCTAATGCGGTTACCTTCTGACCTAAGATAATACCTTTATCCTGGCTGTCAAACCAGCTGTTCTGACGCTGTTTTTCATGATAGGTACGGATATTTACAAGAGATTTCCGGATGACTTCAAGGAGCTTCGGATCTACTGCATCATAAGCCTCCTTAATCTCTTCTTCTGTTACTAAAATATTATCTTTATTAATCGTTGCGCCATCAAATCTCGCTGTATAGTCAAATAATGCAGCATCCCTGTTGGCACGTACCGTTTCAATGATTTCCTGCACGCTGGCTTCAAATTTGCCGTAGCTGTTGGGGCTTCTCTTTAAAAGATTCTCTAATATATTACCCTTTGTCTCTTCTGTCAACTCTAAAATACGCATGTTTATGCCTCCTTTAATACCGATTTTAAATCTGTAATTAATTTCGTAATCCGCTCATGTTCCATTTTCATACTAACCTGATTTACGACCATCCGGGCAGAAAGCGGACAAACTTCTTCTAATACTTCAAGTCCGTTTTCACGTAAGGTTGAGCCAGTCTCTACAATATCACATATTACCTCAGCAAGTCCAACAATCGGGGCAAGTTCGATGGAACCGTTTAATTTGATAATTTCTACAGTCTGATGTTTCTTATTATAAAAATAATCTTTTGCAATGCGCGGATATTTGGTTGCCACACGGATCAGTTCGTGATGCTGTAATAATTCTTTGGATTCTTTTGGACCGCAGATACACATTCTGCATTTTCCAAAGCCCAAATCCAATACTTCATAAATATTTCTTGCTTCCTCTAAAATTGTATCCTTTCCCACAATACCGATATCTGCCGCACCATATTCTACATAAGTTGGTACATCCGGTCCCTTGGCAAGGAAGAAACGAAGCTTTAATTCTTCATTGACAAAAATAAGTTTTCTGGTATCCTTGTCTTTCATTTCTTCACAGGTAATGCCGATTTTTTCAAAAGTCTCTAAGGTTTTATTTGCCAGTCTTCCCTTACCTAATGCAAAGGTTAAATATCTCATATCTTCCATTTCTATTCTCCATCCATAAATGTCAGTTCTGCAATCTGATTTCGCAATGCATATGCTTCATAATCTGCTTTTGATTTATCCATTGCCCAGGCAATCAGTTCCACATTGCAGTCCTTTGCCCTCAGTGCAATGGCTTTCTTTACTGCTTCCCTGCGGTATTCCGGTTTGTATACAATCAGCTGATTGTCATGTTTTACGGTAATCTCAATTTTCTGTCTTGAAATTGCTGCCATTAACTGGTCTACTACTATCGCAAATCCAATGGAAGCTGCATCTTTTCCAAAATAAGTAAGAAGCTTGTCATAACGGCCACCCTTTACAATCGGTTCACCGCTTCCGTAAGTATAACCGGCAAAAATTACTCCGGTATAATAATGATAGCTGCTTAACATACCAAATTCATAGGTCACATATTTGTCTACGTCATATACTTTAAGCACCGCATCTAAGTCTTCCAGTCTGCGTATCGCTTTATAAACCCTTGGATAATCAGCTGCATAGGTCTTTGCTTCTTCAAAGGAAGATGCATTATCATAAATGGTTCCAAGCATTCCGAATAATTCTTTTAAATTCTGGTTCATGGAGCAGTCGGAAATCTCTTCTTCTACACCAAAGAAATTCTTATTGGCAATCAGTTCCCGGATAACTTCTTCCTGTTCTTCGGAAAGTCCTGCCGCTTCCATTAAGCCACGGAAAAATTCCACATGTCCCACACTAATCTGGAAATCCTTTAAACCACTGCTCTTTAATGCGTCAATTGCCATGGCAATCATCTCTGCATCGGCATCTACGGTATCATCTCCGATTAACTCTGCTCCAAGCTGGGTGGATTCCTTTAATCTTCCCTGATAACTATGGTTATTAATAAAGGTATTTCCCATATAAGAAAGGCGGATTGGCATATCCTCATCCATAAAATATTTTGCGGCAGACCGTGCAATAGATGGTGTAATATCCGGTCTTAATACAAGGGTATTTCCTTCCCGGTCAAAAAATTTATATAATTCGCTGGATGGAATGGTTCCAACTTCTTTTCCAAATATATCGAAAAATTCAAAGGTTGGTGTCTGAATACTGTGGTATCCGTGTCGTTTTAAAGCCTTATGCAGCCGATCCTGCAGCTCTAATTTTTTTTCACACTCTTCATTATAAATATCCCGGACACCCTCTGGTGTATGTAACAATTGATTTTTCATATAAACCTCCAGTTTTTCTCAAAGCACTTTAGTGTGCTACCATGCTACCACGGTGAATTGCTTTTCCTAGTATATATTACCTGGAAATAATTGTCAATCCCTTAGCTCCAAATCTTTTTTCAAGCCTTCCAGATAGGGAACCAGGATTCCCGACTTCTTTGGCAGGAAAAATTCCGGATTTAATTCTTCTAGCCGGAAGCTCTTCCGTCCGCCATTCTGGGCTCTCTCCCAGAATTCATAAAGCTGTCGGAATGGCATATAGTAAAATTCATCCCGTTGGGTATAAAATATCAGAATAAAAGAAATACCCTGCTGATTTTCAAAATCCTGCATAAACTGAATCTGGTGAGCATGCACATTGGCAAGAGGAAACGTATCGGTGTGACATTCCTTGGCATCAAAGCAGACCGGAATGCCCTGTACTGCCCCGATATAATCTACGGTACTTTTCTGGTCAAAATAGGCAAGGGTAATATGTCTTGTTTCTTTATCAATATTAATTGGTGTAATCGGTGTCGGAATTTTCTGTATCATTGCTAAATTATGCTCTGCATATTTTTCATTGGTCCGGTTGATAAATTCCTCTAACGTAGAACCTCTTAATCCTCTGGAATTCCAAGTTGGCATCAGAGTATACTTCCTTTCTTTTCTTCCGGCAGTGTGTAATAAATTTTATGTTCTTCGAGAATCCTTATTTTCTGATTCTTTACTTCTAATATATTTACACTGCAGTTTGGCTGGTGGCTGTTCCAGAAATCCTTGATTTCAAGTCCTTTTATGTATGCAAGAAATGCCCGGATGATTCCACCATGACAGCAGATGAGCACACGCTTCATTTTTTCTTCCAGTGGAAGGATTTCATGCTTTAAAAAATCTTCCACCCTGCCAAGTAATGCTTCGTAGCTTTCGCCCTGTTCCGTGGCACGATACTGTTCCGGCGCATGAAATAAAGCATCAATATTTTTAAGGGCCGGATTCCAGCTGAGATCAGCAAGCTTCTGTCCTTCCCCTTCTCCGAAGTTCATTTCACGGATACGTTCATCATAGGAAATCGGGGTGTCCGTTCCTCGCAGAATAATCTCTGCCGTCTGTCTGGCACGAATTAACGGACTGCAATAACAGTAGTCAAAAGTCAGTCCTTCGTTTTGGAATCCCTCTTTGGTCTTTTCGGCTAATTCCAGTCCGAATTCATTTAATGGAATGTCAAGGGTTCCCTGTATCAGTCCTTTTTTATTGTAATCGGTTTCTCCATGCCGCATCAGATATACTTTCATCTTACTTATTCATCCTTCCTGTAACATCAGTAGTCTTTCGTTAAAAACAATTACTGCTCTGTGGCATTCTGATTTGCGTAACAAATAGCCTTATTAAAATCATCCGGTGGAGCTGCTTCTACACATCTGCCATCTGCAAATATCATACGATAAGCATGTAAAAGCTGATGTTTTACGCCGGTGCGTTCCCGGTAAAAATGATTGATTTTTTCATTACCATATTTACTGTCTCCGATAATCGGATGACCAATGGATGCTAAATGGGCACGGATCTGATGGCTGCGTCCGGTAATCAGATGCACCTGCAGCAGTGTGACATCCTGATATACTTCCAGTGGCTCATACTCGGTTTCGATACAGAGTGCATCCTCTGTTTTTTCCTTTGAAATAAATACACGATTCTGCCTTTCATCCTTCATAAGATACCCCTTTAAATGCTGCGGTGCTGTAATGCATCCGGCTACCAGGCAGAGATAATATTTCTTTACGGTTCTTTTTTTCAAAGCCTCGGATAAATCCTGCAATCCCTTTAACGTCTTTCCGGCTGTCAGAAGTCCTGAAGTATTGCGGTCAAGACGGTTGCAGACGGACGGCCGGAAGGTTCGCAAATCCGTTTCCTTAAGGGTTCTGCTTTGAAGAAGATATCCGATAATATATTCGTTGGCAGAAATATCGGATGGCTGTGCCTTCTGTGACAGCATTCCGGCAGGTTTATTGATGATTAAAATATCTTCATCTTCATAAACGATATCCAGTGCTGTGGTTGGAAAACTTTCTTTTACCTCTGCTCCTGCAAACTTATCATAAGTTTCATCTGCTAAAAACAGCTTTACTTCATCCATGGCTTCCAGTTTTTCAGAACCATCTGCCTTTTTTCCATTTAATACAATATTCTTCTTCCGAAGCATTTTATAGACAAAGCTTGACGGTGCTTCTTTTAAAAGCTTTTTTAAATATTTATCAAATCGTTGTCCTGCTTCATTTTCTTTAATGATAAATGTTTTCATAACATATCCTTACTATTTCTTTTTATGAACGGTTCGAATTGTATGCTTCTTCTTCGTATTCTGACTGGAAGTCTTTCCCGAAAATTTTTCTGTATTTCTGGAATTTCCAGTTTTATACTTTGTCTGATTTTGATTCAGTGTCCGCTTCGTCTTTTTCTTATCCGAAAATGCTTCTTCTTTGGCAAGCTTTCTTGGACGGATGAGGCAATGGGCATCAAAGCCGATTAAATCCGTCCGGTTCGTCTTAACTAACGCTTCATGCACCAAATCATAATTTTCCGGATTACGATACTGTATCAGTGCACGCTGCATGGCTTTCTCATGCGGATTGGTTGCTACATATACCGGCTCCATGGTCCGCGGATCTAAACCGGTATAGTACATACAGGTCGATATGGTGGATGGGGTCGGATAGAAATCCTGTACCTGCTGAGGCATATAACCTAAATCTCTTAAATACTCAGCCAAATCTACTGCCTCCTGCAGGGTCGAACCCGGATGGGAGGACATCAGATATGGTACCAGATACTGTTTTAATCCTAACCGTTCATTCATATCATGATACTTGCGGACAAATTCATTATAAACGGAAACCGGAGGTTTTCCCATTTTCTGTAATACCGGGTCTGAAATATGCTCCGGCGCCACCTTTAGCTGTCCGCTGACATGATATTTACAAAGTTCTTCCAGAAAATTATTTTTCGTATCACATAAAAGATAGTCAAATCGGATACCGGAACGGACAAATACTTTTTTCACGCCTTTGATATTCCGTAATTTACGAAGAAGACTGATATAATCACTATGGTCAGCAACAAGATTTTTACATGGTGTCGGGAACAGACATTGCCGGTTCTTGCAAACTCCCTTTGTGAGCTGCTTCGTACATGCCGGTGCCCTGAAATTAGCAGTCGGACCACCTACATCATGGATATATCCTTTAAAATCCTTATCCTGTGTCATCTTCTTTGCTTCTGCAAGAATGGATTCATGACTTCTGGTCTGAATAATTCTGCCCTGATGAAAAGTTAAGGCACAGAAGCTGCAGCCACCAAAGCAGCCACGGTTACTGACCAGGGAAAATTTTACTTCTTCGATAGCCGGTACACCACCATCCTTTTCATAGATTGGATGATAGGTTCTCATATATGGCAGTGCGTAGATATCATCCATTTCCATCTGGGTCAATGGCTTTGCCGGTGGATTCTGTACGACAAACATTTTCTCATCATAGGTTTCATAAATTCTTCTTGCCGTAAAAGGGTCTGTATTCTGATACTGAAGGTAAAAGCTCTTGGCATACGCTGTCTTGTCCTCTTTGATTTTATTAAAAGACGGCAATTCCAAGGCATCATAAATATCTTCTTTATTTCGGGTCTTAAAAACAGTTCCATCGATATAAGTAATATCCTTTACCGCAAGACCGGAAGCTAACGCATCTGCAATTTCAACAATGCTGTGCTCGCCCATTCCATAAGAAATCAAATCAGCACCGGAGTCCAGAAGAATGGAACGTTTTACCTTATTAGACCAGTAATCATAATGCCCAAGTCTTCTAAGACTTGCTTCAATACCGCCGATAATGATTGGATTATGTTTATAGGTCTGACGGATCAGATTGCAGTAACTTACCACTGCATAATCCGGGCGTTTTCCCATAACACCACCCGGTGAAAATGCATCATGGGCACGTCTCTTTTTCGATACAGAATAATGGTTTACCATGGAATCCATATTCCCACCGGAAACGAAAAAGCCAAGCCGTGGCTCGCCCAATATGGTTACGCTTTCCTTGTCACGATAATCCGGCTGTGCAATGATACCCACGGTATAACCATGTGCCTGCAATATTCTGCTGATAATAGCATGTCCAAAGGAAGGATGGTCTACATATGCATCTCCGCATACATAGACGAAATCCAACTGCTTTATCCCTGCTTCTTCCATGTCTTTTCTTGAAATTGGTAAAAAACCGTTCTGCATCTTCTTATCCTTCCTTTAATGCCTGTAATTCTGACTCTGTCAACGGACGATACGCTCCTGTTGCCAGAGTTTCATCCAGCTTTAAGCTTCCCATGGAAAGCCGTTTTAAATAAATGACTTTTTTTCCTGTTTTTTCAAACATCCGCTTAATCTGATGATATTTTCCTTCGATAATAGTAACTTCAATTTCTGATTCTGAATCACTTTTTAAAATCACAAGTTCAGCAGGCTTTGTGAGGTTTTTCTCTCCGATATCAAGACCCTTCCGAAAAGCCGCAACATCTTCAGCAGTCACTTTTCCTTCTATTCTGGCATAATAAGTTTTTGCCACATGTTTCTTCGGAGATAAAAGCTCATGAGCCAACGCACCGTCATTGGTGATAAGGAGCAGCCCTTCCGTATCCTTATCCAGTCTGCCTACCGGAAACAAATCTTTTCTTACAGCATCTTCTATGAAAGAAACTACAGTTGGAAAATGCTTATCTTCCGTGGCACTGACACAGCCGGCAGGCTTATTTAGCATATAATATTCCCACTGGGAATAATTAACCTTTTCGCCTTCGAGGTTAACAATATCCTTTTCCGGTGAAATCTTATATTCCGGACGTTTGATGACTTCTCCATTTACGGTAACACGTCCCTTGGAAATATATGTTTTCACCTGGCTTCTGCTTCCCTTGCCCATTTCTGTTAAAAATTTATCTAATCTCAAATCTTTCATTCTGATACGTTCCTTTACTACTCTGATTTGGCAGACACCGCGATAACTCGAGAAGCTCGCAAAGTGTGTTTCTTATAATTCAAATCCTAATTTAAATCTTAATATTGATAATGTAATATTTTCTTCTCCTGATAGAGATATTGCAGGACGGAATAGGAATTTACACTAAACTCCTGTTTATTTTCATCATTTAAATAAATTCCAAAATGAAGATGCACATCAAAATTACCGGCGGTTCCTTCTGTCTTAGAATATCCGGTATCTCCCATAAATGCAATCAGCTCTCCGGCATGAACCTCGTCTCCGATGGAAAGTCCCTCTGCATAATCCGACAGATGTGCATAGTAGAAATATGCTCCATGAGGACTCCGGATTCCGATACGGTAACCCCCAAGTTCCAGCCAGCCCATCTGCTCTATGGTTCCATCGCAGACACTGATTACCGGGTAATTTCCCCGCTCATTGATATCTGCCATAATATCACAGCCTTCATGTCCTCTGTCTCCACCATAAGTACGGCTCTGCATCCAGGTGTCTCCAAAAGTTACTTTTTTCTCTTCGTCCCAGATGGTATCCGGAACCGGGAAATAGACAATGTCAGACCAGATACTGTCTAAATAGGCTTCCTGCTTTTCAATTTCTTCTTTATGAAAATGCAGCAATCTTTTGTATACATCTTTCAGCTCGTTTTTTTCTGTTAAATCTGAAGCATAATATGCCAGAAGATAGCGGGTAAATGTCATATCGTCCTGAGCCTCACCATCTTCAGACTCATATTCCCTGAATTTTAACACTGTTTCCGGAGAGACTTCCTGATTCCGAAGTTTCTGGAAGAACTCCTGTTGTTCAAATGCTATATAAAAGGCTGCCCGCTTTTGAATCTGCTGTAACAGGCTGCAGTCTATGACAACCAGCAAAAAAAAGAGAATAATGACACAAATTTTCTTCTTCATAATAATTCGCATAAAAGTTATTTTATACAATATATTGAACTATGAAAAAAACTATTTCTCTTCTGATTCTTTTTTTGTGCTTAATATTATTATTTTTGCATCCCATGCTTACGGTATCTGCCGCAGCAAATGGCCTAATGCTCTGGTACCAGAATATTCTGCCTGCATTGCTTCCTTTTGCCATTCTATCCAATATTCTGATTTCATCCGGGGTTTTTTATCATATTTCAGGAATCCTCTATCCATTCATCCATCTCCTGATTCCCTGCAGCAGAAATGCCTGTTTTCCACTTCTGTCAGGATTTCTATTTGGTTTTCCTATGGGAAGCCGTATCTGTGCCCAAATGTTAGAGGAAAATCAATTATCAAAGGAAGAAGCAACCATTCTCTTTGCAATCTGTAACAATATCAGTCCTATGTTTATTGCAAGCTATATTGTTCATGACACGCTTCGGCAGGACAGTCTTTTATTGCCAACATTTGGGATTCTCTATCTGCCGCCCCTGATTCTCTGCCGCATTCTTTATGCCCTTCAACGAAAAAGTCTAACGCAAAAAGAAACGGCACCACGATTAAAATTAAACTTTTCAATCATAGATGCCGGTATCATGAACGGTTTTGAAATTCTTTGTAAACTCGGTGGATATATCATGCTCTTTTCTATTCTGTTAGAACAGATTACCTTTTATGTGCCACAAAAGCTCTTACAATTACCACTTTGTATTCCATTGGAAGTTACTAATGGAATCCGGCAGATTTCTGAAGAAGCTTTCTCGCCGCAGCTTGATTATGCGTTGATTTTAAGTCTTACCGCTTTTGGCGGATTATGTGGCTTCGCCCAGACCTATTCCATGGTTGCATGCCAGAAGCTCTCCATGAAATATTATCTGCTGGTCCGAATCAGTCTTGCATTCTGTGCTTTCCTTCTGGGGTACATGATATATCCGGCAGGATAAATATATATTACTCTTCCGGAGTCTCATTTGCCGGAGCTTCCTGTGTGGCAGGCTCTGCTGTTGTTTCCTGTTTTGCCTGTCCGGAAGAAGCATCTTCTTCCTCTGGAAGCAGTTCATTCCGGTTTGCCGTCACAACATCCAGACAGCCCTGAAGGGTGTGAATCAGATTATCATATCTTGCCTGTGAACCTTCAATGGCATGACTTAAAATTTCTTCAATATTCTTAAGACTGCTGTCCGTATACTGAATTGCACCCATACGGATATTATTGGCATCATTGGTTGCTTTATCAAGAATCTCCTGTGCCTGCTTGGTAGCAATCATAACAACCTCATTTGCCTGGGCATAAGCCTGTTGCATAATCTGGTGTTCACTGACAAGCTCGCTGGTCTGTACCTGTGCCTGAGCAATGATGGCATCTGCTTTTGCCTGGGCATCTGCCAGAATAGCTTCTTTGTTGCTGATAATCTTCTGATAACGCTTGATTTCTTCCGGCGTTTTCATTTTTAATTCCGTCAGAAGTTCTTCTAACTCATCCTTATTAACAACAATTTTCGTACTGGATAATGGCTGATATTTGCAATTATCAATATATTCTTCGATTTCTTCTATGATTTGTTCCATTCTGCTACTCATCGTCCACACTCCTTATTTTTTGATATTATATTTATCATAAATCCGCTCTATAAACTGTGGTGGGACAAAATGCGAAATATCGCCACCATAAGAAGCATATTCCTTTACAATTGTAGAGCTGAGATAGGAATATTTTACATTCGTTGTAAGAAATACCGTATCTATCTTTGGATTTACACGATGGTTCGACTGTGCAATCTGAAGTTCATATTCAAAGTCCGTTACCGCACGCAATCCTCTGACGATAATGGTTGCATCAATTTTTTCCATAAAGTCAACTAAAAGACCATCAAAAGAAGCAACTGTTACATTCGGCATATCTTTTGTTATCTCTTTTAACATACTAACACGTTCATCTAAAGAAAACAACGAGTTTTTTGCACTGTTATTTAAAACTCCCACAACCAGCTCGTCCACTATTTTCGAAGCACGTTCAATCATGTCAACATGACCATTTGTGACCGGGTCAAAGCTGCCCGGATAGATTGCTTTTTTCATCATAGGTTATTCCTTTCTGGATATAAAGGCATGTAAATTTGTCTTATATTTTTTGCATTTATCAAGTGTAAAACCAAGCTCATCAAGATACTCAAAACCGGTCTTTAGGGACGCTTCTACAATAATCACCGTACTTTCATCTACCAGGGACGATTTAGAAAGCAGCATCAGCACATCCTTTTCCAGCTCCTGATTGTAAGGCGGATCCATGAAAATAATCTGGAATGCCCCTTTCCCTTCCAGACTCCGGATAGCTGCCATGACGTCCATCTGCAGCAAACGGCACTGGTCATTAAATCTGGTAAAGTTAATATTATCCTGTATACACGCAGCTGCTTTTTTCCCACTCTCCACAAAAACAGTTTCTTTCGCTCCACGGCTGACAGCTTCCAATCCAATCTGTCCGCTCCCTGCAAACAAATCTAAGAACCGGCAGTCTGCAATCTCGTATTGCAGCATATTAAAAAGCGTTTCCTTAATACGGTCTGTTGTCGGTCTTGTGTCTATTCCTTCAATTGTTTTCAATGGAAGGCTTCTTCCTTTTCCGGCTATTATTCTCATTAAAATCCCTCTTTTATCAGTAAATCATCCAGTTCCTGCAATGCCGTCTCCACCGCATGCATACGCACTTCACTACGGTCTCCGGGAAATACATAACGTATAACTTTCACAAAATCATTTATTTTATAACCAATGTATACCAGTCCTACCGGGAACTTTTCACTTCCACCGCCGGGACCTGCAATACCGGTTACTGAGATTCCGACATTCGTACCGGCAACTTTTGTTACGCCACGAACCA
Organism: Roseburia sp. AF02-12; assembly: GCF_003461765.1. Lineage (NCBI taxonomy): Bacteria > Bacillati > Bacillota > Clostridia > Lachnospirales > Lachnospiraceae > Roseburia > Roseburia sp. AF02-12. The sequence goes on from NZ_QTXS01000001.1 coordinate 671,020, forward strand.
TTTCTTCTGCTACTTCTTTACTTACTGCAGTGTGTTTCTGCAAGGTCTCTTCCGATACACCTAGTACTTTATGCTTTACCGCATCCGAGTAAGTGATATAAGATTCTTCCAGCACATCCGAAGCACCCGGCACATTAATCAAAGTTGCGGCTACAAGTCCTCCGGTACAGGATTCTGCGGTAGCAATGGATAAATGATTCTCCGTCAGCCGTTTTACAATTTTATCTTCCAGATTTTCCTGTCTTTTTTCCATGGGAATCCTCTTTATTTCTGTTCTTTTAAAACAGCTCTGTTTTTCCAGAGATAATCAATTAGAGATACAACCGTTAATACCAGTGCAATATAAGTAAGTACGGTTCCTAATAACTGGAAGTAACAGTTATCAAAATTAAGAATCAATACAATGACCATAAGCATCTGGAATGTGGTCTTAAATTTGCCCCAGTAGCTGGCTGCAATTACAACGCCGTTATCAGCTGCTACCAGACGGAAACCACTGATGATAAACTCACGGCTGATAATTACGATTACAATCCAGGCTGCAAGCTGTCCGGTTTCAATCAGGCAGATCATTGCGGCACATACCAGCAGTTTATCCGCAAGCGGGTCCATAAATTTGCCGAAATCTGTCACAAGATTATACTTTCTTGCAATCTTCCCATCCAAAAGGTCTGTAAGACTTGCTACAATAAAGATTGCTACAGCAATATAATTTGCATAACCCGGACAAATCGGTGCCAACATAAACACTACAAAAAACGGAATCAAAATTACTCTGAAAATTGTTAATTTGTTTGGTAAATTCATGCTAATTCTCCTATCAAATCATATTCATAAGCTCCGGTTACTTTCACTTTGGCAAAGTCTCCGGTCATTAAGGTTTCCTCTGTATTTACAAAAATATATCCGTCAATAGATGGTGCATCACGGTAGGTTCTTCCTACATAAGCATTCTCATCTGCAACTTTTCCTTCGATAAAAGCGTAAAGTTCACGGTCAGCCATATCTTCATTTTTCTCAAAAATAATTTCTTCCTGAAGCTCCATGACTTCCTGTTGCCACAGCTTCTTCGTCTCTTCCGGAATCTGATTTTCCATCTCAGCTGCTTTCGTTCCTTCTTCCGGAGAATAGGTAAATGCACCCAGACGGTCAAATTTCATTTCCTGTACGAATTCCAACAGCTCTTTATGCTGCTCTTCTGTCTCTCCCGGGAAGCCACAGATCAAAGTGGTCCGGAGCGTAATATCCGGAATTTCTTCCCGCAGATGATGAATAATACGAACAAGGTCATCCTTATTGGTCTTTCTTCCCATTCTCTTTAATACGTCTGAATTTGCATGCTGAATCGGAATATCCAGATAATGGCAGACTTTATCATTTCGTTTGATTGCTTCAATCAGTTCATCATCAATTTCTTCCGGATAACAGTAAAGAATACGAATCCAGTACAATCCCGGAATCTTATTTAATTCATCTAAAAGCCGGTGCAGGGATTTTTTTCCATAGAGGTCAATTCCGTAAAGCGTGGTCTCCTGGGCTACCAGAATCAGTTCCTTTACTCCGCCCGCTACCAGTTCTCTGGCTGTTGCTATCAGTTCTTCAATCGGTATACTGCGGTAGTTTCCTCTGATATATGGAATGATGCAGTAAGTACAGCGCTTGTTACAGCCTTCTGCAATTTTTAAATGGGCATAATGTCCGCCGGTGGTAACACATCGTTTGGTATGCAAGGTTGGAAGCCCTTCCAGCGAATTTAAATTGGTATAATGTTTTCCTGCCATAACCTCTTTCACAGCAGAAACAATATTATCATAGGAATTAGTTCCAAGAATTGCATCTACTTCCGGTATTTCTTCCTCAATCTCATTCCGGTAACGCTGGGCAAGGCACCCGGTTACAATCAATGCCTTTGCATGTCCGGTTTTCTTATATTCTGCCATTTCAAGTATTGTGTTAATACTCTCTTCTTTGGCATCATTGATAAAACAACAGGTATTAATTACTATCACATCTGCCTGCGTTTCATCATCAATAATGGTATATCCGGCATCACGGATCATACCAAGCATATATTCTGAATCTACCAGATTCTTATCACAACCCAGTGATACAAAGAAAATATTCATTCATTCCTCCGTAACAGGAAAAAGTCCTGTATATATTTTTCTCTTACATGATGAAAGGGTTACCAAACCATGTTGGCAACCCCGCTATGCTACTCGTTATCTTCTGAAACAGCATCTTCTCCCATGATTTTTACCTTTCCGGTATAAAGCTCTTCTACTGCGATAGAAAGTGGTTTCTTTCCTTTGGCATTTTCAACCAATGGTTCATCTCCACCGATAATCTGTCTTGCTCTCTTTGCAGTAGCAATTACAATAGAATATCTGCTGTTTACGACCGGTTCTTCTCCGATTTCAACGTCGTTATTTACGACCTTCATTAACTCAACATAAGATGGATGTATCATAATTTATTCTCCTTTCGAAAAGCACTTCAGCTCTTCTCTGATTTTATTGATGAAATTTATATTACGTGATGCACAATCATGCTCGTTCTCAATGATGCTATGGATATTCTCCACACATGCAGGGACGGTATCGTTCACCACAATGTAATCATACTGATTCATAAACTCTGCTTCCTGGGATGCTCTGTTTAATCTTGCATTGATGGTTGCCATATCTTCAGTTCCACGGTTCACCAGGCGGTTCTTTAATTCATCCGCATCCGGTGGTGTTACAAAGATTAAGATGGTGTCCGGAAAACGTTTCTTTACGTCAAGTGCTCCCTGAATCTCTATCTCAAGAATTACATCTTTTCCAGCCTCTAACTGTTCATCTACATAGGCTTTTGGTGTACCATAATAATTTCCCACATAACAGGCATGCTCAATTAACGCATTGTCTGCTATCATCTGTTCAAATTCTTCTCTGGTACGAAAGAAATAATCAACACCATCCACTTCTCCGGGTCTCGGATTTCTCGTGGTAGCTGAAACAGATAATGCATATGTATCCTTGTACTCCGCCATCAGAGCTTTCATCACAGTGCCTTTTCCGGCACCGGAGAAACCGGATACTACGGTTAATATACCTTTTCTTTTCATTTACTATTCCTCACTCAGTTTATTTCCACTAATCTCGTTAAATCTGCCAGTCAGTGTATCCGGCTGTAATGCAGAAAGAACGATATATCCGGCATTTGTAATAATCACTGCACGGGTACGTCTTCCCTGGGTTGCATCCACCACGCACTCTTCTTCTTTGGCTTTCTGAATCATGCGCTTGGCAGGTGCAGAATCCGGCTGAATCACAGCAACAATCTTATCTGTATTTACTACATTTCCAAATCCAATATTCATAAGTGCTGCCATTTTTCACCATTCCATTCTTACTACAGGGTTTACGGAAATCATTTATTCAATATTCTGAATCTGTTCGCGGACTTTTTCAATATCCGTTTTCAGATTAATACCGGTATCTGAAATTGCAAGATCACTTGCCTTGGAAAGAATCGTATTTGCTTCCCGGTTCATCTCCTGGGCAATGAAGTCAAGCTTCCTTCCAACGGTTCCACCGCCTGTTAAAGCAGCTTTCATCGCTTCAATATGGCTCTTTAAGCGGACAGTTTCTTCATCCACACATATTTTATCAGCAAATATTGTAACCTCCGTTGCAATTCTTGCATCATCCATCTGCTTATCTTCTAAAATTTCTTTTACCTTGGTTTCTAATCGCTCACGGTATTCTTTCATAACGATTGGAGAACGTTCTTCGATAAAGTCCACATAGCCAATCATTTCATCTAATTTATTCAGAAGGTCAGTTTTTAAATTCTCGCCTTCTTTTTCTCTGGTTTCAACAAATGCCTCACATGCATTACGCAATGTCTTCTCAAGAAGTGCCCAAAGTTCTTCTTCGTCATTATCCTGTTCTTCCATTATAAAAACATCCGGATAACGTGACAATGTGCTGACACGGATATCATTTTCCAGCTGGAAATGCTCTGCCATCTGCTGTAAATATTTTAAATATTCGCCAGCAAGTTCTTCGTTGTATTTCAGTGAGAAGTTGGCTTCGTTGAAATCTTCACAGGTAATGAAGATATCTACTTTTCCACGCTGTATGTATTCTTTGATTAAGTTACGCACGGCACTTTCAAAGAAACTTAATTTTTTAGGAAGCTTAACATTTACATCCAGATAGCGGTGATTTACTGATTTAATCTCTACCGTTATCTTACGGTTGTCTTCCTCTATCTCACACCTGCCGAAGCCGGTCATACTTTTAATCATAGCTGCCTCCTAATGCATAGATATATGTATTATAGTAGAATTTTCTTTATTAGTCAAATTCAAAATGCCGTATTTATTGAAATTTTAGAAAGATTTCTTTATAATAAAATCCTGTAAAAGAATCTATTCTTTCCAAAGGAGGTCATATTATATGGCGCTAGACGGAATTACCGTAGCTGCACTTACTGCAGAATTAAATCAGACAATTTTAAATGGACGAATCAGCAAAATAGCCCAGCCTGAGGCGGACGAGCTGCTGCTTACCATAAAGGCACCATCCGGCCAGTACCGGCTTTCTTTAAGCGCCAGTGCTTCCCTGCCTTATATCTATCTTACAGCTCAGAATAAAGTCAGTCCCATGACTGCACCGAATTTCTGCATGGTATTACGAAAACATATTGCCAACGGCCGGATTATTGCCATCAGTCAGCCCGGATTAGAACGAATCATCCGGATTACGGTCGAGCATTTGGATGAAATGGGTGACCTGAAAAAGAAAAACCTGATTATAGAATTAATGGGGAAATACAGCAATATTATTTTCTGTGATGAAAACGAACGCATCATTGACAGCATCAAACGGGTTCCATCCCAGATGAGTTCCGTCCGTGAAGTTCTGCCGGGAAGAGAATATTTTATCCCGGAGACCCAGGACAAGCGGAATCCCCTTGACTGTTCCTATGAACAGTTCTGTGAAAAAGCGTCTTCTCTTCCACTGCCACTTGCCAAAGCACTTACTTCTGCTTTTACCGGAATCAGTGGACAGGTTGCAGCAGAAATCTGTTACCGTGCTTCTTTAGATGCAGATACACCGATTAATACCTTAGAAGAAGACGCACTGCTGCACCTTTATCATAATTTCAGCTGGCTGATGGAGGATGTCGGAAACGCCAACTTCAAGCCATGTATTCTTTATAAAGGAGAAGAACCGGCAGAATATGCTGCCATCTTACCAACCCGCTATGAACATACGGAAGGCTATCACATTGAACCGGCAGATTCTATTTCCGCCGTATTAGAACAATTTTATGCCAGCCGCAGCCTCTACACCCGTATGCGTCAGAAATCTGTGGATTTGCGTAAAATTGTATCCACTCACTTAGAGCGAAGCAGTAAAAAACTGGATTTACAGTTAAAACAGTTAAAAGATACGGAAAAACGTGATAAATTTAAAGTATACGGCGAATTATTAAATACCTACGGCTATCAGGTTACCGAAGGAGCCAAATCAGTAGAGGTGCCAAATTACTATACCGGTGAAATGCTTACCATTCCTCTGGATGAAACACTTTCTCCACTGGACAATGCAAAAAAATATTTTGCCCGGTACAATAAATTAAAGCGTACCTTTGAAGCATTAAATACCCAGACCGAAGAAACCAGGACAGAAATAGCACACTTACAGACCATTCAGGCTGCGCTTGCCATTGCAGAATCCGAAGATGACCTTGCCCAGATCCGGGACGAGCTGGAAACCTATGGCTATATCCGCAGGAAAATGAATGGCAAAAAGAAACAGAAATCGAAAAGTAAGCCATTCCATTATCGTTCCAGCGATGGCTTTGATATTTATGTTGGAAAAAACAATTTCCAGAATGACGAACTTACTTTTAAGGTTGCCAATGGAAATGACTGGTGGTTCCACGCCAAAGGAATGCCCGGCTCCCATGTTATTGTAAAAACCGAAGGTAGAGAACTGCCTGATCGAACTTTCGAAGAGGCCGGCAGACTGGCAGGCTACTATTCTTCCGGCCGGGATAACGAAAAAATTGAAATCGATTATTTACAGCGTAAAAATGTAAAAAAACCAAACGGTGCTGTTGCCGGTTATGTCATTTACTATACGAATTATTCCCTGACAATTCACCCGGACATTTCCGGCATCGAAAAAATTTCAGAATAATTTAGTCACACATTTTTACTTCTTCCATATTATGAAGTGTAAGATAAATTTTGGAGGATTTGAAAATGAGTGATTTAGCTGCTACTGGCTGCGGATGTGGATGTAACGAAGGAAATAACTGCTGTTCTTTAATCTGGATTATCCTGTTGCTCTCCTGCTGCGGCAACAATGGATTTGGAGGATGTGGCAATGGATGCGGCAACGACAGCTGTATCTGGATTATTTTACTGTTGCTCTTCTGCGGCGGCTGTGGTGACAGCTTCGGATTTAACAACAACGGTTGTGGATGCTAATTCATCTGCAAAGCGGGGGCCTCTCAACGAGGTCCCTTTTTCACTTTACAGGAAATCGCTTTCCTGTAAAGTGAAAAATGCTTCGCGAGGATGCGCACTGCGACGTATAAGGTAGATGTCGCAAGCGACCGCCGCAGGCACAAGAATGTGTCAAGACACATTCTTTGTTCTGTCATATCTTTGACCGCCTTTTTCCGGTGCGGTCAGTTTCTTCTTTTCCGTTTCTTTTTTCTTCATACATTCTTCATCTATTTCATATACTTCATTTCCGTCAATGATTAATTTTCCCATGCTGGCATCAAATCCTTTCCTGTTTCTATAAAAAGGTTCTACATTTTATTATATGCGTCAAAGTTATATTTTCCGCTGTTCCATCATAATTTAAAAGAAAAAGGATTATTTTATGGATTCTGAGTATAAACCAACCTTCTTTGACTCGCAGTTACAAAACCACCAGTTACAGATTATGAAAACCATGATTCCATATCTTTCCGCCGGTCAGCAGCGTCCCTTTGCGCTTCTCATCAAATATATGGAACTACAAAAAACAGCCCAGCTTTTTTCCAATGACACGCTTACGATTCAGGAAGTCAGCAGCCATTCTCCCCAGGAGCGGATGTTTCAGATGCTTACCGATATCAGCGAACAGTGTACACCCGGCGAGAAAGAAAATATTGAAAACTTTTTAAATATGTATCAGATGCTGTCTGCTTATGATACCCTGTTTTCCTGATTTCATCACTTTATCATTTGTTATTTTATGGTTCCCTGTCAACTTGTTAAGAACGGAGGATTTTATGAATTTAGACTTTTTGAAAGGCAATCCTGCCTTAAATGATATTTCACCGGAAAAGCTGCAGTTTCTTATGGATTTTGCTTCTAATAATACTGATACAAAGGATGCCAAATCCATGGCTTCCACGGTCATGAACGCCGCCAATAATGCCAAACAAAACGGTATGACATTTTCGAATACTGAAACAACTTTATTAATTGAATTATTAAAGCAGAATATGTCCGAAGCAGAACGTGTAAAAGCAGATAAAATGCTGCAGATGATGCAGATGTTACAGAAAAAGAAAAAATAGTCTCTTATAACGCAAGCGAGGATATGCAAAATGCACATCCTCGTTTTTTGAAATATTTATTTCTGAACAATATTTATATCTACTTGAGAATGTTGGTTTTACGCTGTTTTTCGCTATTTATCTTCTGATTTACTCTATTTTTACTCCAAATTTAAGCCAATATTTTCAGTTCAGCTACTTCTTCTTTTTTCTTCTCTTCTGAAACGTGAGTGTATAAATCGGTTGTCATTGCCAATATTGAGTGACCTAAGAGTTTCTGCACTACCTGTTGGTCTACTCCATTTTCATAACACCTTGTAGCGTATGTATTCGCTGATTCTCAAGATAAAACTTCAAGTGCATTTTGTATGTTTTATCTGCTATTGCACTCTTCTGTTTTTGTTTTAAGTCTTTATAGCTTCTGTCGTTCCTCTGCATCTACAATTCCTCATCTGCCTTCTTTCTCCCGTGCCATCAAAAGCATTTTTTCAAAAGACTGAGCGAATCTTTCATCATCTTCCTCCGTCCGCTTCTTCGGTCCCTTGACATGACATTTACGGGAACTTCTTCTGGCTTTTTTACTCAGGTGACGTTCCATTAGCATCTGATCAATATTATCATCCGTGTACCATTTACCTGATTGATGAATAGCATAAGCACCTTTTCCCAATGCCATTGCAGCCACACCATAGTCCTGTGATACGACAATATCTCCTTTATGGCAGATACTAATCAGTTTATAATCTACTGCATCTGCTCCTGCACCGACAACAACAACTTTACTATAAGTCGATGACAGAACATGGTTTGTATCACACAACAACATTACCGGAACACTATTATCTTTTGCAATCTTTTCAATGATCGCAACCACTGGGCAGGCATCTGCATCAACAAATATTTGCATCTTTCTATTTCTCCTCTGAACCATTATAAGAATAAGCTCTGCTGTTCGTATTCTGCCTCTCGTTTTAGCTGAACCGGTACCTGATGCAGAATTTGCTCCATTTTCCTGTCATCGAACCAATCTTTCAGCTGTCCTTTTTCCAATATCAGCGGCATACGATCATGTACTTTTATCATAGATTCATTGGCTGCTGTAGTCATAATCACAAATCGTCGTTCATTCTCAAACCAATCACAGAAGCCAGCCATATACAATACTGGTGCATCATATCTGGAAAATGTATTTTTCTCTTTTAACCGATTCCATTCATAGAACCCACTTGCCGGTATCAAAATGCGGTGATAGAGGATTCCATTTCGAAAAGAAGGTTTGTCCATAACAGATTCTGCTCTTGCATTTATAACCAGATTCTTTCCTTGTGACAATGGATATCCCCACTTGCAAACATCCAGTTTCAATCCATGTTCTGATTTTTCAATGATCGGTGCTACATTGGTTGGAAAGATATCTCCTGCAAAATGTTCCTGCCGGATCCGTTGGTCTATATCATGCACTACTTTTTCGATTTCATCTGCCATATCAGAATCAATATAATATCTACCACACATAATACTTCCTTCACTTATAGATTCTATTTCATCAAATATACATCATTTATTTCTAGGCACTTTAAACTCAGTTAATCTATAATTTTGAATCCACCCCATACATTCTTCACCATCTTCATTCTCCCAAATTATCTGTCGCCACTTTTTATATTTATCTATAATTCTAACAACTTTCCCTTCCTCAAGCTTTTCAATTACAATCGAATGGCAGTCATGCTTCAGTCGTACAATAGATTCTCTATTAACGATTCTATATTTAGTCGTATTTAGCTCCTTCGCATCATATCCCATTCCAACGATGTAATAATTATTGACTTGTTGTGTATAATTGTAATTATTTATCGTTGTTGCTGAAGAATTCGTAACTCCCAAAACAACTGATATAATCGTAATAATAAAGTTCAGCCATTCTCGTATTTCTTTAACATCTATCGTTCGTTTTTCTTCTATTGGCAAATTCTGCTTCTCTTTATTTATCGAAAGATTCGTTGCTCTTTCATATTCCGATGCAATAGTTTCTGACACCGTATCAATATCCCATTCTTCGGATTCTGAGAAAACTTGATCGGTAACTCTTCCCAATAAATTTATATGAGGCTTCTGGCATAATGGTGGAAGCCTAACACCATAAATTAACAACACCATATTGAAAAAACACTTGTGTCCTTTAATGTATTAACTGCGAAGAAAAACACAAAAGGAGTATTCACAAGTGGCTTCAGTTAATACATTATGCAAAAGTGTCCTTAATGTCAAGAACACAGTTATAAAAAATTGTAATCTTTACTCTGATAAGAATGGAGTTAAACATATTCGTATCCAAGCAAGACCTAATAAATGGCACGAGAACGACTGCCCATTCTGCCATAAATCATGCCCTGTTTATGATAAACATTCCAGTAGTATAATGCCGAGATATTACGAAGATAACTCGTAGAAAATGCAAAGTCCAGTCGCAAGTTTAGACACGATATTGCTCTTAACAGTCGTATAAAATCAACATTTGCAGGGATTTATCAAATTCCGACATACCGTCTTAGAAAATGAATAATCCCTCGCAATTCATTATGAACTACGAGGGACTGCTTACTGACTGTTAAAGCGGTAGCCGATCTCACGAACACTATCTATGGAAAAGTGAGAGTTTGTATCACAAAGTTTTTTACGAAGATTCCGAATGTGAAAGCCTACGGTATCCTTTTCATTGCCTGCTGATATTTCGCCCCACACCTTATCATAAATCTGCTCGTATGTAAGAACACGACCTTTATTGGCTGCGAGCAAGCAGAGTATATCGTACTCTTTGACGGTCAGTTCAATTTCCTGACCGTTATTGATAACTCTGCGCCGGCTCAAATTGATTTCTAAGCCGGAAAGGGATAATGTCGGCTCATATGAAATCTCTAATTTTTCAAAATCAGGGTGCTGTTTTACAAAAGCCAGCATATCGTCAAAGGCTGTTGAGTCTTGTGCTTTGAACTCCATTATTACGATTCGTCCGATATTATCACCCCCCTTGGTTAGTTTTTTTGTCTTGGACAACATAAGATTTATTGCGTGAGATAATACGATTCATCAATCGTTTTCAGAATAAAATTCACATCGTCATAACGAGAGGAATCGGACTGAGAGCCTAAACTGCATATCAAAAACTCTTTTCCGTGCTGCTGATAAAGCACAATCAAGTTATAGTCGTCAGACAGAGAGCCAGTCTTAATTCCGCATACATTTTCGTTGTAATATTCGGATGTCGGATCAAGGAAGGCGTTTGTATTCTGCCATATTTGTGTACTGCCATCAGGCAGTGTTGCCGTATAAGTGTTTTGAGATACAATTTCTCTAAACCACGAGTATTCCAACAACCGATATACTACTTCTTTCAAATCTAAAGTGGTGGTAAGTGCCTCCATATCAAAACCACTCGGATCATATAAAACTGTGTCTAAGTACCCCTGCTGTTGCAAATGCAGGTTTAAGTTCTCCATGAAAATCCTCACACGCTCTTGACAGCTTTCTGCTTGCGGCGAAAGTAATCCTCCACAATAATCAGCAACCACATAAGCTGCGTCATTCCCTGACGGTACTAACATTGCCGCAAATAGATTGTGTAAAAAGTATTCTTTTTCCTTGATTTGAGCAACAGACGAGCCAGGTTTCGTGAGTGAAATAGCACCATAGTCTGCAACAACGATACTATCAAGGTCTGCTAAAGTTGACGCATACTCAATAACAAACAGCTTGGCTAAACTTGCAGGAATTTGTGGCTCGTTCTCGTTTTTTGAAACAAATATTTCATCATCAGAACAATCCACCAAAATCAGCGATTTTGCATTATAAGAGTCAGGAAAATCTTCTTTGTAGAGAAAACCATTTATTTTATTCTTTACCTCTCTGAAATTTTCCGGCTGCATTGCCCACGGCACAAACATTATACCTATGCCGATACAAACTACAAGCAAAAACAAAAATACTCCAAATCGTTTTTTCTTACGGCGTTTTCTCTGCATATATGTGCTCACCTCCCAACACCAAAACTCCTATGTGCCATTTTTAATCGGCATAATTTGCCTGAATACACTCTGTAAATCCAGACGGATCTCCCAACTTAGCTTTATCAATATTATCACGAAGATATTTGCGTGTGGCGTCATCACAGCGATCTGTTCCCATATAAGGCATATCAAAGGCTTTTTCGAGTTCAGCTAAGGCTTTTGCCGCCCTTTCCGAATCCGTATTGTAAGTATCAAGCCATTCCTGCATCCAAGAATATTCCCAAAGGTTAGATGCTCTTGTATCGCCATATCCTATCTGAAAAGACGCTCCCGTATCTTCGCCTTCCAAAGCATCAGGCGGCGTAAAGCCCTCCGGCCAATTCAAACTCTCAATGGTCGTTAGGTATTCTTCTTCAATGGTAGCAAAGTCCGTGAAACCTCTTGTGTTTGTGTCGGAGTCCGAAGAAGTGGAGCAGCCTGCCAGCATAATCACCAGCAAAGAAATCATAACACACAATAACAGTCTGTACGGTCTTTCGGATTTTGAGATTGTTCGTTTCATTTTGTTTCCTCCTTGAATTGAGTTTTATTATCTAAGAGCCAATGCAGGCTCTAATTTTGCTGCTTTCAATGCTGGTAATAATCCGCCCAATAATGCTGTAAGCACAGACACAGCAACTGCAACAACAGCAACGCTGATTGGATAACTCGGTGTTCCCACCGGGGAATCCACAGGGAGCAACGCTCCAATACAATGCACCAAAATCAGCGAAATCAAAATAGCTGCAAAGCAAACGAATATTGATAAAATCAACTGTGAGCCTAAAACCAATGCCACAATATTTGTTCGTGAAGCACCTATCGCTCTGCGGATCAGCAACTCATGTGTGCGCTGTTCCAATGAAGATAGTCCGATATTGATCTGCCCTAATACGGAAACAAACAGCAACAAAAGCGAAGTAACCAAAAGCCCTAATTGCAGTATGGACAATACCGAATCATAGGTATCTCCAATATCACTCCGCCCAGCACTTTCCCAGTAACCGCCAATGGTATCAGTCAAAATGTCGCCAAGGGCAGAATGTATCTGTTCGATTGTCAGTCCTGTTGTGGGATGCCAATACACATTTGCATTTTGTACTTGCCACATTGCTGGTGCGAAATTGAGGATCGCCGCAGAATCCGCATAGATAGTCGGAAAATCCCTGCCATCGTTTACTACTCCGACAATATTGAATGGGGTTAACGAAAGTGTGCTTTTTACATTTCCTGCAGCATAGGGCGAATCATTAAAATAGTTTTTAGCTTCTTTGTTTATGACCACTTCAAGCGATCCGCCCTCACTCGAAGGCTCTAACCATCTACCGGATGTCATTGGAAGATTATAGACTTGACTATATGCCTCCGTGGTGCAAACTAAATCAAAAGCCATCAGGTTTTGGTAAACATCATTCGGCGGTATTGGCGTTAAATCTTTCATTGGTGCAAATCGAATATCTTCTCCCATAGAAAAAGTAACAGCGGCTACATCATCAATGGCTTCAAATCTCTGGAATAATTGTTCCATTTTATTTCTATCGTGAAAATCGGATTCCGTTATCACGAATGAGTAAGTAGGTGACCAGCCATATACCTGTGCGTTTACGGAAATCAAATACTCCCGTCCAAGCGTACCAACTAATACCGATCCAAGCATTGCGATAATGCCTACAAGCATTGAAACACTTGTCAGAATACTTCTAAGTGGAGACAGACGAAGGTCTTTAAGTATCATTTTTAGCACAAGTTATCCTCCCTCCATCCATTTCAAAAATCGTATCACAGGTATCTGCAATATCAGGATCGTGCGTAACCAACAGCAGCATAATTCCATTTTCTTTTACGACGCTGTGCAACAGTTCCATAATCTGCGTTCCCGTCTTTTTATCCAACGCTCCCGTGGGCTGTGTTAAGTTAGTACAAATATAAAAAGGCTACACACTGACTGTGTACCCCTCTGCAACGAACCCCAGCAAGCCTGCTGCCTGCCGGGGTTTTGTTATTCTCCCATATTGTCTGGCACGTCTTCTTCCGTGACCGTTCTTTCTCTTGCAATCAGCTTCAACGGCAAAAACGGACATTTTCTGTATGTTTCGTACTTGTCACCCTCTCTGCACATGAAGCAATTTGACCGCACGCAGTTTTTATTTGCAAATTCTGCCGCCGCTTCTTTGTTTATCATTCAATGCCCCATTCCTCCCGGCAAGCCTACCACCTGCCGGGAATGTCTTTTTACATTCTGCCTACAAATTCCAGTGTCTTTGTCTGGCGGTCAGCATAGAACAGCTTTTCTGCTGTTGCTGCTTCTGTGAAGCCGTCCTGCTGTAAAGTGTTCGTGTTAATCTGCGTGTCATACTGTGTAATCACAATCTTGCTTTTTGTTCCCTCTGTAATTCTCCACGCTGTCACTACGTTCTTGCCGCCTGCGAACAGGTTTCTAAATTCTTCCTCTGAAAAACCCTGCTTAAATTCTGTGAACGCTGCTGCCTTGATTTTGTTTAATGCTTTCTTTGTCATTTCTGCCATTTTGATTTCCTCCGTATTGAATTTTTTGTGTTAAGCACTATTGCTTTAACTGCCTTTATTATATACTTACGGAAGTATATTGTCAATAGTTTTTTAATTATTTTCCATTTATTGTCATTCTAACAGTTTTATTGCACTTCCTGCATTTCTGTATTGGTCTTGTTTTCACCTCTCCAAACGGTTTGCAGTACCCCGTTTTGCATACCGGGCATACATAGTAATTATGAATTATGCAGCACCGCTTTTCTTCCACGCTACTTCCTCCCCAGTTCTGAATTTATAATGTCAATCACATTATTATACATGAGGTCCATTCCATTTCTGAAATGCTTTTCTTCTTTGTATAGTCCACACCCTTTTAAATCTGTGTAGGCGTTTTCAACCTGTCTTTTCACGTTTTCCAGTGTTCCCGGCTTCCATTCTTCGTCCAGCACCTCTGCTCCTGCTGCCATTGCCGCTTCTCTGGCTTCTTTCTTCTGCTCCTCCAATGTCTTTGGTGGTTTCATAATATCTTTCATTCTATATTCCATAGACTATTCCCCCTTTCTGTTGTGTCTTCCTTGTGTAGTGGTGGCAATGGTGGCACGGTGCTTCTGCGTCATTGTAATATAAGCACTTTTCGTCTGTATAATATATACATTCCGAACCGTCCCAGCCATGCAGAAAGCCCTCTTCAAATTCCTGTTCTTTTACTCTTTCTGCCACGTTAATTCCTCCCCGGTGTCCCGCTGGTACTTCTCTTTTACCGCTTCTACAACATAGTTATTCTGTGAGGAATAGCCCTGCTGCTTTGCAATCTCTTTTATGCGTGCTTTCATTCCTTTTGGCACTGCAAGTTCCATGCGGTCATAATTGCTGTCACGGTATTTATTTTTTGCTGCCGTTGCTGCTGGTCCTCTGGGTATGGTCTTCTTTTCTGTTATATCTGGCATTTTCTGCACCTCCTATGGTTTTTAATCAGTATATCACACTTTGTTTTCTTACGGAAGTATACATTTTATACAATCTTACGGAAGTATATTTGTATATTTTGCCGATTGCTTTTATACTTCCGTAAGTATATAATAAAGACAGTTAAGGAAATCAAACACACGGAGGTTAAACGATATGGGAAAAATCATTTACATGGAAGATAGAATAAATGGGCTGCACTGCTACACCCCAGAAATGGGGCAGCGTAAGCCAGAAGTTAAGATGGAAGCCAGCCTTTCATATTATGGCAAACATTATTTTGTTGATACCCCGTTTGAATTAAAAGGCAGGGGCATTACAGAAATTGAAGCCCACTGGATTGATGGTTGCCAGAAGAAAATTGAAAACTGGCGCAGCTACCGGGTCACAAAGGCGGCTTTTGAAAAATTAAAAGCGCAATATCCAATTTCAATGGAATGTTGCCTTGACTAATAACTGCACGGGCGGCGCTGCTGCCGCCCAGAAAGAAAAGGTGAAATAATATGGCAAAATCTTATAACAGACGCTTTAGAAAGAATGGGCTTTCATTCATGGTGCAGGACACGCACCCGGCAGACCGTAAAACTGATACCGATAAATATTATCTGACAGTCAACCAGAATGGCATATACAAAATTGTGTACGATAATATCACATGGGAAATTCCAAAGTTCCCAACTATCCACGCTGCGCAGTTTTGGGCGCTGACCAGTTCTGATTTTATCGGCACCATGTAAAATGCTTTTATCTTACGGAAGTATACATATTATACAATTATACTTCCGTAAGTTTGTGCATTGTGTCTATTGTTTTTATACATCCGTAAGTATATAATAAAGACAGTTAAGGAAATACAGAACACGGAGGGCAAAGCAATGACAGTAAAACTTCGAGGAATATATAACAAGCAGGAAGCAAAGGCAGTAAAAGAATTAAAGACCGGGGACGTTATCATGTGGAACTACGGATATACAAGCACCGTGGTTGACCTTATCCCAAGCAAGACCGGGAAGACAATCACTTGTCTTCTGAAAAGCAATCAAGATGGTGTTGTCCGTGAAAGAAAAATGGGTGCAGAAAGACTGGTTGCTATTGCATAGCAGTCAGAAAGAAAGGTGGAATGAATGATGGAAGCAAAAATGATGATAGCTGGAAGTTTTGATGAATTTGTGGAAAAGATAACGCAGGCAGAACGCAAAGCGCTTAACACTCCTTTTGGGCAGGAAATAACAGAAAAGCTGCTGGCAATGAAGCTGGCAGAAAATCCGAACATGACGCAGGAAGAATGGCAGGACACAAAAAGCCAGTTTTTAACTTTCCTTTTTGCAATGTTCGTGAAAGAAACGCCAGAAGCTATGGCGGAACTTGCACAGCACTGCTGGGACGAACTGCAAGCCAAGGAAGCATAATACTACACGGGCGGCATTGCTGCCGCCCGGAAAGAATGGTGAATGACTATGAAAACAGATATTGTTATTTGCAGCAAGTGCAATGGTTCTGGCAAATTCATTTATAAATCCGGCATGACTGGTCCTTGCTACCAGTGCAACGGCAAAGGTTCTGTGAAGCGCATTGCTCACAAATCCTTTGCAATATCCATTATGAACAACGATGGCGTCCGCATTGATTGGCTGCATATAAGCGCCAGAAGCCAAAATGAAGCCGTCAGAAAAGCCCGTGCGACTGCCGCCCGTGGCTGCTATAAAGACCAGTTGGACACAATCACTGCAACTGAAAGCGGGATTGAGTACACATATAAAACAATATAACGCCGTATTTGCCCCGTAAACGTAAAAAGACCGCAGGTGGTGTATTTCTCCACTTGCGGTCTTTTTCTCTTATTCTGGCTTATTCTGCAAAGCGTCAGCGGTATTATTTAAGGTCTGCCAGTGTGTTTCCCTCTTCATCAACAATCTTCGTGACTTCTGCCGCCATCTTCTCTGCTTCTTCCTTTGTCACGCTTCCGGTAATGTTCCCGACTGCGTCGTAAAGGTTCACTGTTCCGTCTGCGTTGGTTTCCGTGGCGCCCTCCGGCACATTGTCCGTGGCAATAGCCACTTTCTCTGTGGTTGTCACTGGCGCCGTGGTGTTAATCACTACCGTTGCAGCTGGTGTGGCTGTGAGTGCTTCCAGCGGTTCTGCTGTGCTTTCTTTTTCTCCGGCTTTCATGGCATTGTATGCCGTCTGCGCAATGGCTTTCAGCTGGTCTTCTGTCACATTCAGCCCGGCTTCATCAGCAATCTTCTTCAACTGCTCCACAACTGCTGCCATCTTCTCTTCTCCGGTCTTGTCCTTTTTGAACTCTTTTGCCCATTCCACAAACTTTGCTGCCCACTCTGACAGTTCACCCAGCTTGTCTGTGACTGTCTTCGGAATGTTTGGGAAAACGTACTTGCCAAGCAGGAACGCCCCCAGTGTTACGGCAAAATATACAGCTGCATAAATAACTTCATTCATGGTTTTTCCTCCCGTTGATTATGCAGGCAGCTTCAATGTCTGCCCAGCGTAAATAGTGTTACTTGAAAGACCGTTCATGGTCTTAATCTCATTGTATCTGGAACCGTCGCCCAGCTGCTTTGCAGCAATAGCCCAAAGGCTGTCACCAGCTTCCACGGTGTATGTACGCACGCCACTTCCCGGAATTTTGATTTTCTGCCCAACGCTAATGACGTTAGGGTTTGCAATACCGTTGTAGCTTGCTAACTTCTGGTATGTAGTGCCATACTTTGCAGCAATGCCAGAAAGTGTGTCACCTCTCTGCACTGTGTATACCTCTTCACCGCTTGCAGGCTGCGCAGGTGTTGCAGGCTTTGCAGGTTCGCTGCTGGTTGCTTTCTTTGCAAAATCCGGCACGCCATAACCTCTGATGTAGCGCCCGTTGACTTCCAGCGTTCTTCTTCCAACGGCATTGGACTTGTTGCCCTCAATAACTGTGATAGTGTTACCGTTGCAGCTTTCTACAATGCCCACATGTTCTGCGCTGCCTGTGCAGTCACCAACGCCGTTGTCGTCCCAGTCATAATAGATATAGTCGCCCGGTTCCGGCACCTTTGCGTCATTCTCACACCAGCGCCCCATCTGCTGCCACAACTTAATCTGGCGGTTGCAGCTACATTCAGTAGGAATAATATCCGTGTAGCCTGCTTCAATGGCAATTTCACTGGCAAAGGTTGCGCACCATGCGTCCGTATAGGTCACTTTGTACCCCTGCGCAAGTGGCTTGTGTTCATTGTAGCGGTCAATGATTGCTTTATGCGCCGCTGTGCCCTCTCTGGCTCCCATGTGTGCTGCTGCTTTCGCAGCAAAGTTCTTTCTTACTTCTGATACGTTCATATTGCTTGTACCTCCATTCTTTTTATTGCTAACGGCTCCGGCTGCGTACTGGTTATAGTATTTCTGCCCATATCCTGCACGCTTTGTCTTTACCGTGTCGCTCTGGTCTGCCGGGCGCTCAAACTGTGTCAGCACTGCATTTGAAGCAGCAATGACGGTCTGTGCGCTCTTTAATACTGACAGTGTGGCTTTGTAGCCCTCTGTCAATTCTTTCATAAGGAACCCCAGCTGTGTTTCAAGGTCGCCAATAGACTTCCCGGCGGCTTTTGCATATTCCAGCAAAGCGGCTTTTCTGGTGTGGTATGTCCACTGCGCCAGCCCATAGCCTGCGCCGTCTCTTGCAAAGTTTCCATAGCTGCCGTTGTCCACGGCTGCTGTGTAGCTTGCGTCAGTGTGTCCCAGCTTCTTTTCATAGCTGTTCTGCAAGTTCTGCGTGTTCAGCCCGCTTTCTGCATATAAGTTCCCCATCAATCCGGCTGCCCCACAACTGGACAGCCCTTTTGATTTCAGAAAATTCCAAATCTTTTCTTGTGTTGTTTTTCCTATTAGTCCCATGTCTTATACCTCCCCGGCGCTACTGCGTCATACTTGAAAAGTCAGACAGTGTGCCGGACAACTCCGGGTATGCAGCTTTGATTTTCAGCAGGTTTTCTGCCTTTGCTTTCCAGCAATAGAACGCTACTGCGGCAGCAGTTACCCCGCCAACGAACGTCAAAAGGACTGATAACTGGTAAAAATCCTTTGTGACCACTACCCACACGCCCACGGCAAATGCTATGTAGTAAGTCGCCAGAATTGAAAAGATAATGATTTTTGTTGCGCTGGTCTTTCGCTCCGGGTGTTCCTGCAACTCTTCTTTTCTCTTCTTCCTGCGCTGTCTGAAATACTGTAAATTCCATAAAAAAAGCACTGCTAATGCCAGTGCAAATCCAATGATAAAAAATATTAAACTTTTCATATTGCTGTTTTGTACCTCCTATGGTTCTTCCGGCTTTGACAAAGCAAAATCATTTGTGCGCATACACTCTTTGTATATTTCCAGTATGTATTCATGCGCAACATCAACTTGCCCGTTTGTCAACTTGCGGTCTTTGATGTACTTGTCATACTTTGCCAGTATGTCAATGATATGGTCGAACTCTTCTTTTGTATGGCGTCTGTGATTTATGCAACTGCTTTGAAATTCCAGAATTTCCATACGCCAGCTGTCAACCTTGTGGTCTGTAAAGTCTTTTTGCAGCTGGTCCAGTTGTTCTTTCATGTCGTGGTTCATAAGATTTCCCAGCTGTTTAATCAACCAACGCACGGGCTGTACTTTAATTCCCGGCGTTATGTCAATAACAATCCCAATTCCCGCAAGCCATACAATAGCTTTCTGTACCATTTCCCAGACGTCCGCTGGGTTAAGCGTCTGTATTGCTTCCACTGTCCGTCACCTCCTTTTCTTCTGGCTGCTTGATATAATCATCAGCGCTACCGTAATATCCGCAGAATAGACCGCATTTGCTGGCTGGCTTCTTCTCCGGTTCTGGATATGGCTTGCCCATTTCCCGCAAGTACAGTTCGTTTAGGCTCTGGCGCATACCGTAACTGTTGAAGTGCTGCAATATGCCCCGGTATGAAGCAACGGACCTATCCAGTGTATCTTTGTCAATCTCTCCGGCGTGATATGCTGCAAACATATATTTCAATCTACGTTTCAGCTTCTTTGCCGTCTTCTTGCGCAATTTTACGTGTGTTGACCAAATACGGAAGCCCACAAACTCAATACCCATGCTGGTTGGTCTTATGCAGGTTTTCTTGTTAAGCTGTAAATGCAGCTTGTTTCCCAGAAAGTCCGCAATCTTATTCTTTATCTTTTCCAGATACTTTTTGTCTGGGTGTAAAATTATAATGTCGTCCATATAGCGTATGTAATAATGCAGGTGCAGTTTGTGTTTGCAGAACTGGTCAAGTTCGTTCAAATACAAATTCGCAAACATTTGTGAAGTCAGATTGCCAATAGGCAGCCCAACTTCTCCCAGCAATTCATCAAACGCCACGTCGCCAATGTCGGCACCCAGCGGCAGACCAAAGTTTGTGTCTTCGCAGTTTATTATTACTGACAAGACGTGCAACAAATCTTCATCAGCAATCTTCTTCCGCAAAATGTCCATCAATACTTCATGGTCTATTCTGTAAAAATACTTTGCAATATCCAGTTTCAAATAATAGAAACGCTGCGGTTTCCGGTCAGTCTGTTTCAACCAATCATGCAGGCGGTTGACTGCTTTGTGTGTTCCCCTGCCTACTCTGCAAGCGTAGCTGTCAGAAATGAACTGCTTTTCAAAATATGGATTCAGCTGGCTATATATAGCGTGCTGCGCCACACGGTCTTTGAATGTTAGTGACATAATCATGCGCTTTTTCGGCTCATAAACATAAAATATGTTGTAGCGTCCCACGGTGTATGTCTGCCAGATAAATTCATTCTGTAATTCAATCAGATTTTCTTCTAACTTATCCGTGTACGCCATTACATCTGGTCTGTACCGTTTGCACTTTATCCCGGCTTTGTACGCATTGAAAAGATTTTCAAAGTCGTAAATCATAGGGAAAATGTTTTTGATTTTGTGCAATTTCTTTTCCCTCCTGTTGTTAAAATCTGCCGTACAAATCAAATTGCGGTTCTTCCGCAACTCAAACGTGATATATACATTCAGCGCCAGTCTTCCCGGCTCTGACTTTCAGCCCTGCGGCTTACTAACTATCTTTACGGCTATTCAATCTTTTTCCTACGGCTCCCGGCTGGCAGCCTTTGGAATGGAAATAAACCCCTTTAACCCAGACGCACTGGACGTGTCCACTTGTGGGCACGACTGCTGGCAGAAATGGGGTGAAGCGGAACGCAAGGACACATTGTTGTTGACGTTAGAACGGGCGTTGTTCAAGTTCAGCGCACCAGCACCACCGTTGGAAGTGTTGTTGAAACTCGAACCCCGGATAGGCACGGCAAGTCCTCTATTAACGGCTTATTCCCATAATATAAAAAGCAGGTGTTACCCTGCCTTTTACCAGTCTTATTTTGCAGCACTCCCATTCCCGGAAGTGCTGCCGTTCAGTGATTTATAATAGCCGCCCACCATGCAGCCTATTTCATTGATATATCTTGCCATCATTTCATATTTCTTCATTGGCAGACACGGTTTGCCGCTACGTGTGTATTTTGTACTCGCCGCAAGTCTTATCAAATGCCGCAGCACATCAACTTTCGTGTCCAGTTCTCCAAGTGTCGTTTTCTTATAGTGCTTGTTTTCAAGCATTATGACCAATTCCAAAATATCCAGCATGGTTCCGTCTATCTTCTGTGCAAGCCCTCTTTTTGCTCTGGGAAATTCTTCAAGCTGTGGTCCTGCATATTCCAGCATTTCCCACACTTTATTTTTCATTTTGAAGTCTTCCTGTGTGGCGTTATCTCGCACATTGTCCAGCTGCGGCGGTCTTTCTTCTGTTGTGTTTTCCGGCATTTCTTAAACCACCTTTATTGTATTTTTGTAGTATGGGGCTTACTGCCGTAAGCCCCGCAGTTTATCAGTTCCCAGTTTCCAGTTATTCATATAAAGCGGAACGCAAGGACACACTGCCGCTGACGTACGAACGGGCGTTGCTCAAGTTCAGCGCACCAGCACCACCGTCGGAAGTGTTGCCGAAACTCGAACCCCGGACAGGCAGTCTTTCGCCGTTATTTCTTGCCCAAAATCTACCCGGCGTCGTCTGTCCTGTGTCTGGATATAAGCCCGACGCAATCAAAATTTGCGGAATGGTTACGCCGCTTACTGCCTTTGTGTCTTTGAATGGCACGCTTGTGTCATTGCTGTCTGTTGTCTGTGTTGTGACACTTGTGTTGATACGCAGCGTTGCGTCACTCGCACTGGTTCTGTCAATCTTCAAAGTGCCAACCGTTCCCGGTGCAACAAGTGTGCCGTCCGGCTTAATTGCTTTCCACTCTGTACTATTTGCGCCCATGTTGCAGTCAGACTTCATGGCGTTTCCGTATGGGATAATCTGAATTTCACCATCAACAATGCGCATACCAGATACCCACTCCCAGCAGTTGCCGCAAAGGTCAGCAATTCCAGCCGGGCTTCCATCATGGTTCCATGTTACCGGACCGGAACCCGTTGCAGTTCTGCCGCCGCCATGTGAACCGTCAACGTATGTATTTACGCCCTTTTCATACGCTTTTTCATAGCTTCTATCCCAGTTTGTATTGCCCCGTGGTGTAAATCCATTCTTCATGCACCAAAGATTGATAGCGGCAAAAACGCCGTTCTGGTTAAGGTGCCAGCCCTCACCCTTTCTGCGGCACACTGCAAGTGCTGTGTCAAAGTCAATGTATGCTTTAGGGTCTTTCATTGGCAGTGAATATGCACGGTCATTGACTACCACGTTAATATACTTTGATACCCAGATAACTTCTTTTTCTACTCCGTCCACAATCCACCACGGCAATGTTTCCTGTGTTCCTCCGGTGATAATGTCGGAATACTTCATTTTTGGAATACCCACCATAATTGACGGCATACCCAAATCATCAAACTTTACTGCATTGTTGCCCCCAAAGGAAGCAACCGCCATTGCTAAATCATCAAAATTAGACATAATTCTTTATACCTCCAATCCCCAAAGAATAAGTGTGCAAAGTGACATATCAAACGGGATAGGCATTGGAACTTCTTTCGGTTCTCCGTTTTCGTCCTCTCCGTCTTCGATAACATCATAGCGTCTGGCAGGAATAACAATCTGCGCAGCGTACTTCTGCGCACGTCCTCCGGTGCCAATCACCACACCGTCTTCTTCGTCAATGCAAATGTCCAGTGACACTTCAAAATCTCTTTCACGGCTGGCAAGATTGATTGTTAATTCATCATCACCGAACGTGATTTTTTTACTGCCAGACAGTGCATATTCAATATGTGTGCCCGGTGTTTTTTCAACTACATTGATTTTATTAGTAGCCATAATACTTTCTACCTCCATTCTGGTTTCTTACTACTTCGCTGCTTCTTGCTGCGATAACCTCCGCTGCTTCTCTCTGGGCTGCTGTCCCGCTGCCCTGCACGCCAAAAGAACGCATTACAGCTTCTTCATGCTGTCTGCGTTCCTCTGTCTTAATAATCACACCTGCTGCCATTAGTAAAACCCGCCTTTCACATAAATTTTTACGGTCACGCTTTTTGCGCTTCCGGTGTGTGCCATCTTAAAACCATTCAGCAACTTGTCTGTAATAACAATGTCGCCCGGAAAACCGCCCGTGTAGTCCACAATTTCTGTTTCCACGGTGTAGTCCATGTGGTTTCTTTCAGTCTTCAGCGCAACTGACTGTGTAGAATTGTTGAACGGGTACTGCTGCGTATTCTTCAAAGTCACCGTTGCTGTTTCTCCCTGCAAGTCAGCTATTGCCTGCTGGTGGTGGATTGTGGAAAGTGCCATAAGTGCCGCCGTTTCTGTTGCATTGGAAATACCGTTTTCCATGTGGTTGAAGTTGGTTGCGTTCTGCGGTGTGCCCTGCTGAATGATTTCCCCCTCAACTGGCGTGTGCGTGATAGTTCCATCATCATTTCTGCTTTCCGTGTAGCGGTCTTCAAATTCTGTTACGTGGTCCTGCCACAACTTCTGTTCGTACATCTGTTACACCTCCTTTTCTGTAAAATCAAAAGTAAAGCGGTACAAAACGCCCTCTTGTACATTGTTAAGCGGAATATTTACCGCTTTGTCAGCCCACAATTTGTTGTTCTTGTTGTAAAGCTGCACCCTCTGCACTGTGGCTTTTCCACTTACCTGCGGGGTAATCTGTACATATACAGCAACCCTGCCGTCTTTCAGACGTTCCCGGCGGTGTATCACCTTTTTTTCAGAAACGCCGTTGACGGTTACTTTTGCATAGGCAATGATATTATCAATGAAATCTTTGAAATCATTGATTGCGTCTGTTGTCAACATGGCTTTTCACCTCCTTTATAGCTTCCTGTGGCTTCCGCACGGCTTGACGCCGTATGAAAACCCCATTGCCTGCGTGCTTGTCCCCACGGCGCCGCCCTGTGTCTGCTGCACCGTGCTTCTTTCCGGGACGGTTCCTGCTGCCGGGACTGTGAAGCGGTGTGCTTCCATTCTGTCACTTGCCAGGACTGTGGCACCGCTTGTCTGCCCTCTGGTGTTCCTCTGTGGCTGTTCTCCGGCTTTTATCCGTCCTGCTGGTGTATTTGTATAGCCAAACGTATTCAACGCCGTGTCTGCGTCGATATGCGCCGCCTGCTGTGAAAATACCGTGTTTCTGTATGGCTTCGTGCCTGCTGCTGGCGCTGTGAATATGAAGCCTGCTGCTTCTGTCCCCACAATATAGGTTGCAGCACCTATCCCGGCTTTTGTATTCCTCTGTGGGTATGTTCCGGCGTTAAGTCTTCCGGTCAGCGGTGTTTTGTATCTGAAATACTCCCCGTGGGTGTATATGACGCCGTGTATCTGCCCTTGATAGGTCAATTCGTCCATGTGTGCAGATAATCTTTTATACAGCTTCACTGCCCGGATAATAGCTGCATAGTCTGCCGTTATTCTCTGGTTAGTCACATCAAGCACAATATGAAAGTGTCCGGGTTCTCCCTCATACTGGAACCACTCTTCCACTTCACTTTCTGGAAATAAACTGCCCAGTGCTGTTTCAATGGCGTATTTTGTGCCCATCTTCTTATGAACCTTGACGCTGTTTTTCACTAAATCCCGCTTTGCTTCCAGTGGGTAATTGTAGTCGTACCAGTCAACGTGCAGGTCGTATGCCAGAATGTCCACCAGTTCTTCTGGCAGTTCGTCAAATCTGGAATATATCAGCACATTGTCAATTATCCCGGAAGTGTCCAGCAGTGCTGCTGCCGTGGCGTTTGCCAGTGCAACCATTTTGGGGTCTTTCTTTAGTGCTTCCGGCAAGCACTCTGAATAATCGGCATTGTAAATTGTTTTAGACATTTTCAATACCTCCATTCAGAACGCTTTTACTTCCCAGCTTTGCAACCTTTATATCATCAACAACCGTGAATACTGGCTTTCTGACTTCAACACGTTTCACGCCTGCTTCCATCAGCTTTGCTGTTAGGTATGACGGGTTAATATCCCGCCCCATTTTGCTTGTTTGCCATGTCACGTACTCTTCTACTGCCTGCGTTGCCGCTGCCGCAATAACTGTGGCGCTGGCTGCGTCTGGCTGTGGAATATAAAAAGTCACATCAATGTCAAATGCTACCGTTTCCGGTGCAGATACCGTCACTTTGTCTGTAAGTGGTCTAATGTCAGAAGCGTTCAAGGCGTCTTCAATCTCTTTCAGTACCCCGGACGTTGCCTGCTGTCCATTCTGCAAAAGCACCCGGACGTCTACAACGCAAGGTTCTGGGCTTGTCACTGCCACGTCTGCCACGGCTGGTGATACGCTCTTTGTCCAGTATATGTACCCGTTAATAGGACCCGCCGTGCTGAAACTCTCCATGCTCTCACGCATACGCTCATAATAACTGGCGTCGTCCTCTTCTTCTGCGCCGCCGCTGGTCGCCGTGATGTTCTCTGCTTTCTGGTAGTAGTCGTATAGGTCAACCAGTTCTTTGACCTGCCCCGCTGCCAGATTATTTCCGACGTCGCCCGCTGTGGTACAAATTCCCTCAACGTCCCCGTATGTCTGCCCGGCTTTTATTTCCAGATTTTCTTTTGTTTCAAATAAAATTGCACCATCAAAAGAAATTCTGGTGCCCGCAGGAATAATCACTGATTGTTTCTGTGCTTCTGAAATATAAAAACGGAACATTGCAGACGCCGGGCTTGCTGGCAGTCTTTCCAAGTCCTTGAATAATTCTGCCAAGCTGTCCAAGTATTCACCGTCTGCATAACGTGGCACGTTCTTTTTTGCTGTTTCATTGATAATGACACGCTGTTGCACAATGATATTTGCAACCCATGATATGAAAAGCCTTTCCGGTGACGCTGGGTACACTTTGTACCGTTCACGCCCCGGCACCTGCTGTACAAAGTTTTCATATAGTGCAATCAAGTTGCTTTCTATTGTTTCCGTGTCGGTTTCCACAAAGTCAATGTCTGGGTATTTTCTGTCACTCATTGTCTGTTTCCACCTCCTCCAAATAAATAATAGGTATTGTGCGCCCTGTGGCTGCGTCATGTTCAAATGTAATGTCTGCAACCTGCGCCCGTGGTTCAAATTCTTCTATCTGGTCGTACAGATAGCCCACCAGTATATTTTCAACTACTGGCTGCGGTCTTCCGTATAGGCTGCCGGGCAAACCAAAATCACGGAACATAGGGCAGGAACCCTGCACCGTGTCCAGAATAACCGCAATATTTTGTATGACTGCTTGATGGTCATTTGCTGGTGCAAGGTCAATTTCTGTCAATAGTGACCCGTCGCCCCTTATCACGTCCATGTTTCATCACCTCTTTGGATATTCTTTTAGTGTCACGTCTGCTGTCGCAGCCCAGCAGTTGCCTTTGTTGTCATAGCGTTTCAATGTGCTGCTAACGCCTGTTATTACCCACTTATAAGAACCGTATTTCTTGCCACCTAAAACCAGCGTTGAAACATTGCCCTTGTTGCACATTTTGTTCAATTTCTTAATTTCATTCAGTGGGTTTGTTCCATGAAATATACTGAACGCCATTTTGAAACTGATTGTTCCGGGTTCCGGTCCTAAAAACTCCAATACGTCACGCTTAATGTGTCTGTCGTGCGTCGCATACTTTGCAGACACTTTCCAGCTTAATTCGTCAAAGGTGCGCACGGTATTTTCTGAAACTGAAAAAACCAGACTTCCCAGACTTCCTATTTTTGCCATGCTCTACACCTCCCCAATTATGAAGCCGTCGCCGTCGCCGTCTGGAACCATTATGCAAAGCACCATATCGTTGACGCCCGGCGTCCACTCTGTCACAAATGCTTCATGGTTGTGACTTACTTCCTTTAACATTTGCCCGTTGTAGTCATATTTCAGTGTTGTTTTTGCTGTCTGTCCCTCTGCCCCGCTTTCCATTGCTGGCACAACGTACACGGGGCGTTTTATAATTCTTAAATCACCGGAAGTGATACCGCCTTTGTCCTTGAACTTCACACGGGCTGTCATTTTGCTGGCGTTCACACTCTGCACGGTGCCAAGCCGCACTATGTTTTTTAACTCTGTCATGTCTGCCATTAGTAGCCCTCCAATACCTGTTGTAATTCAATCTGTGTTGTATATCCTCCCGTCAATTTGTGGGTTGCTTTGGTAATCTTGTACTTTCTGTCGAACTTCTGGAAGCCTTTTAATTTGACTGTGGCACCTGCCACCAGCTGCACATCACCAAGCATTGTGAAACTTGCTGTAAACTGCTGTGTGTTCTTTTCACGTAGTCGTTTTTTTGCCAGTTCGTATGCTTCATTTGTGCTTCTGACCTTTTCGTTGACTTCAAGCGTTTGCCCGGTTCCCTCTGTGCTGTCTGCCGTGTATGTGCTTTCAATCGTTTCTTTGCTGTCCGGGTCCGTATATGAAACATGGCAGCTGGTGTATGCTGTATCATGCAGGCTGGTTCCCAGCTTGTATGAAATATAATCACCGCTGCCATATTTTATGGTTTTTATAGGTGGCTTGCTGTCATACTCTGCGGCGTCGTAGATAACCACATTCATTGTGGTTACTTTCAGTGCAAGCCCTGCCGCTTTGCATAATTTCTGTAAAAACACAATGTCTGACGTCTGCACCTGCTCTTTTCTTTTGTACTTCGGTATATTGTCCGCAATGTACATCAGTTTCAAGCTGCTTTCAGACGCTATCTGTTCTGCAATCACTTTCAAATTGGTGTTTTCCCACGCCTTTGATTTTCTTTCTACTCTCATTTTGGAAGTATAAGGAATTGACGTGCCCTTTAGTGTGATTTTGGTTGGCGGTCCGCTGGCGTCTACGCTGTCCAGTTCAAATGTCCCGCAGTCCAGCACGGCGTCTTTTCCGTTGTCGTGCCAGTTCTTCTGGACAATCGTTGCCGTTATCAGTTTAGGGTCAGACACTTTCTTTGTTGTTTCTTTCGTTTCTGTGACCGTCTGTGTTGCTGTACCTCCCGTTGTGATTTTGAAAACCTGCCCCGGATATATCAAGTTAGGGTTTTTTATATTGTTTTCAGAAGCAATCTGCGGGTATTTTGTGCCACTTCCCAGATACTTTTTAGCAATAGCCCAAAGCGTATCACCTTTTTTGACCACATAATTGACAACGCTTGCAGCTTCAACCTGCTTTTGCACCGTCGTTGTGGTCTTAATGAAAGTCGGCTTTACTTCCAGCCAGCTTCCCAGCCACTTTCTTTCTCTATCATCAAACGCAAGCTGCAAATCGTCTGCGTTGTCTTCGTCTTCGTCAGTGAAAGTAAGGCTGCTTAAATATTTATTTATATCTGCCGGGACTTTTACGTTTTGAAATTTCAACCGCAGTTCCACCCGGCGTGCCATGTCTTTTGCGCTCATTCTACGTCAGCAGCCCCCTTTTCCACGGTGGCAGTTCCAAGTCTTCTTCGTCTTCCACTTCCGGGATTGTTAATACAACCCCGGCAGGGAAAACGTAGGTGCTGGCGTACTTGACATTGGCTTTCATCAGCTTATCTGTATGCAGGACGCTTCCCATTTGTTCAAATGCTATCTTGTCCCACATATCCCCAGATATGGTTGTGTAGCTTTTAGTCATATTTCTGCCGCTTCTCCTTGTCTTCTTTTTCGTCCAGCAGGTCTTCAACGTCACGCAGCAACTTTCTGTTGTTCTCTTCCAGTTTTGCGTCCAAGTCTTCCGGCTTGTCCCCGTTGATAACGATTGTCGGACTGTTGTTGATAGTTACATTGTTTGCACTTCCACCGCCGCTTCCTGCGCCCGCTGTTACCTCTGGCGCTGTGTTGTAGTTGTTCACCGTCTGCGGTGTTGTTGCGGTCTGTGCTGCTGTTGGCGCTACTGCTGCCGCTGTTGTGGCTGCCGTATTCTGTGCAGCCAGAATGTTTCTTGTCTGGTCTGCTGTAAACACCGTGCGCCCCGGTGCGTTCGTGATTAACTCTGGTCCCGCTTCACCAGCAATGAACGTGTCTGGTGTATTTTTGGAACCTTTCGCCAGCATAGGTATTTCAGATATGTTTATACCCTTTCCACCTACGCCCGGCACCCAGTCTGGCACTTTTACTTTGTTCAATCCACGTATAACCGTGTTGACCGCAGATATAATGCCGTTGATAACTCCCGTACACACTGACTTGATACCCTGCCAAATTCCAGAAAATATTTGCTTTATGCCCTCCCAAGCCTGCCGCCAGTTCCCGGAAAATACACCAGTTATGAAAGTGATAATTCCATTCAGTACGGTTGCAATTCCAGAAATTACACCGGAAATTGCTTGAACTCCGCTTTGTACGATAGACTGGATTGTTGGCATTACAAATTGTATTGCCGCTAAAATTCCTTGAATTATTGGTGAAACTATGTTCCAGATTGTCGTCAGTGCTGTTTGTATCGCAGGTAAAAGCGTTTGCAATACGTTTGTCACCACTGGCAAAATTGCTTGAATTGCTGCGGAAATTGCCGGAAGCACCGTGCTACAAATAAAGCTGAATAATTCTGAAATAATCGGCAAAACATAAGTTGAAATGAATGTGATTATTTCTGAAATAATCGGCATAAGACCAGCAATGAAACTTCCTATCACCGGAATAATTGCACCGATAAAATCAGCAATGCTTTGTATAATCTGCATAATGGTTGGGGCTGCCGCTTGAATAAAACTAACAATCCCCGGTATTACCTGTGTAACAATTACCTGCAATACCTGTTCTGCAACTGGCACAACGTATGTGGTTATAAAGCCCACAACCTCTGAAACTGCGTTCTTGACTGTTCCCAGCACATTTACGAACGTGTCAAAGACTGCTGCGCCTTTATCTCCGAACAACTCTTGTATCTTGTCACGGGCTGCACCTATGTTCCCATCAGAAAACACATTCTTTATGGTGTCGCCTACGTTGGTAATGACTGAAACGATCTTGTCAAAGACTGCCAGTGCTTCATCACCAAAAGTCCGCTGTATAAATCCCCTTATCTCTTCAAGATGGTTCTTTACAAGCTGTATTACTGTAATAATTGTTGTGATAACGCCCACAACTGGCAGTATCTTTCCTGCAATACCTCCAAGCGGTCCCAGTGCTGTTTTTGCAAGGTTTCCAATAGGACCCAGCACCGTTTTTACCGCATTTCCCAGCGGTGCAATCAGTGTTGTTGCCTTGCTAAATGCTCCGGTAATTCCCTTTGTTATGAAGCCGCCTACTTTTCCAAGTGGGCTGTTTGCAATCGCACTGCCTACCGTTCCAAGTATCGGACCCAGCTTGCCGCCAATTAGTGAAAATGGTTTCAGCATAAGTCCCAGCATTTTTGTCCCGGCTCCTGTCAATGCTCCGCTTGCTTTTCCTGCAATTCCTAAAAAGCCACTGACAATGGACTGCTTCACGCCGCCCATAAAGCCTGTTACTGCTCCAATAACTCTGTTGCCACTGAATATATTACCTATTGCAGAACCTACGCCACCCATAGCGCCTTTTACATTGCCAAAGTATGACAATATACCGCTTCCAGCTGTTTTCAGCTTTTCCGCAAAACTTACGCTTGTTGCTGCGTTTTCAATAAATCCGGCACGCAGTCCCACCAGCTTTTTTACCAGTGACAATATGCCGTCTTGCGCTGATAATGTAACCAGCTTTGTTGTCAACATTCCCACTTTCAATGCTGCCAGCCCCGCTGCTACCTTTAGGGCTGTTTGCACTAATTTTGGGTTTGCTGCTGCAAATTCTGAAACTTTAGTGACCACAACCGCCACTTTGTCTGCCAGATTTCCTACAATCGGCAGTAGATTTTGACCAAGAACAATGCCTAAGTTTGCAATACTGTTCTTTGCCTTTTCCATTTTGGCTTCTGTGGTGTCTTCCATTTTGGCAAATGCGCTGTCTGTTGCCCCAACGCTGTTTACCATGTCTTGTACGCTTGAATTGAAGCCGTCAACTCCGTTTGACAGAAGCGACATTGCCGCTTTTCCGGCTTCTGAACTGCTGAACATATCAGATAGGGCAAGACCGGACTTGTTAGCTTCTTCCTGTATACCTCCCAGAATTTCCCCAAGTGATTTACCACTTGCCATCAATTCTGCAAAGCTGCCGCCCATCTTCTGCCGCAATAGCTTGTCTGTCGTACTTCCAGACTTTGACAGCTCATTCAACATACTGTTCATGTATGTTGTCGTTTCTGCGGCTGCAATACCTTTGCTGGTCATTATTGCATATCCGG
This sequence comes from Roseburia sp. AF02-12, assembly GCF_003461765.1. Taxonomy (NCBI): domain Bacteria; kingdom Bacillati; phylum Bacillota; class Clostridia; order Lachnospirales; family Lachnospiraceae; genus Roseburia; species Roseburia sp. AF02-12. The sequence continues at coordinate 702,794 of NZ_QTXS01000001.1, forward strand.
CGCATAACTGTTCCAGTGAAACATTGCTGGCGTTTGCAGTCGGTATGATTTTACCCATACTGCTTGCCAGTTCTCCTACTGTCACTTTACCTTTGTTCTGCGTCTGTACCAGCATATCTGATACCGTGCTTACTTTGTCCGCACTCATGCCGTATGCGTTCAATACGGTTGTTAATACGTCCAGCGTTTGCGAACTTTCCGCAAATCCGGCTTTTGCTAACTTCGTACTGTTTGTAACAAAGTTTACGGCGTCACCTGTCTTCTGTCCGGCAGATATAGCGTTGTACACATCATCAGCAATGGCATTGGCTGCAATTCCTGTCTTGTTTGACAGTTCCATTATCTGTTGTGACAATGTGCCCAGTGGGACTTCCTGCGTATCTGCAATGGTTCCCACCTTTGCTATTGCTTTTTCGTACTGCTGCGCTGCCTGCACGGGTCCTGCATACACTGCGGCGGCTACGGCACTAATTGCGCCAATAGTCCCCAGCAGTTGCCCTTTTGTCTTTGAAATGCTCTGTTCTACCTGCTGTTGCTTGTCATTCAATTTTTGCAACGTCTGCTGTGAAGTTTGCAGCTTTTCATAAGACTTTTGCAGTCTTCCGTTGGCTTCTTCCAGATTATCCGTATTTACTCCGGCTGCTTTCAGTTCGTCGGCGTAACTGTTTAATTGTTTTTCCTGTTCTTCAATTTTGGCAGTGGTCTGTTGTATCTGGTTTTCATTCTTTTCAAGCTTCTTCCGCAGTTCTTCTGTGGGTTCGCCTGTCTGCTGCAATTCCTGCTGTAATCGGTCATGCTCTGCGTTAAGCTGCGCCAGCCGTTCTTTGTTCTTATCAATAGCGGCAGACTGCTTTGTGTAGCCGTCAATCTTTGATTGCAGGGAATTGACATTTTTTAAGCTGTCCCGTAACTGGTTATTGGTGTTAATTGCGCTTTTGAATGTGCTGTTAAAATTGCCACCCAGCGACGCTTTCAGCTTAAAAAGCAGTTCAAATTCCTTTTGTGACCCTGCCAAGCTGTTTCACCTCCCTACGCATTGTTGCTGTTCTGTTTCTGCTCTTCCGCTTCTTCTTTTTCCACTTCATTTATGGTTTCAATCCATGCAAAAAGTCTGCGTATAGGCATTTGCAGCCAGAACGGGACGGGCGTATGTGAAGCCCTTGACATTTTGTATATCTGCTTTCTTATGAACTTTGCGGGTTCTTTAATTTTTAATAGCCCGCAGCAATTAAAAAATCCCTTGCTTTGTTCTTAATCTTCATGTAATCGCCTACCGGAAGACGTCTGATTTCATCAGAAGCAACCCCCGCAGCTTTTGCCGCAAGAATACACTGGAACGCAGAAGAAATTTCCGGCGAAAGTGCATATTTGTTCTGGTCTGCAAGTTCCTGTTCTACTGCTTCAATATCTTCACCAGTTAAATTGTCAAAATAGAAAGTTAATTTTGTATACTTCTTTCCCTCAATCTCTCTGGGCTTTTTGAATGTGTGTGTATAATTCAAACTGCCGTCTTCTTCCTTGTCTTTCTTCTTGTCGTCAAAATTGACCACGCCGCTTGCCTGTGCTTCCTGCATTTCCTTTTCCTGCTCTGTTACCTGCTCCATGTTTTCAGTTGTGTTTGTTGTATCTGACATTGTTTATTCCTCCATATCTTTGATTTTAGGCAGGAAAAAACCAGCGGTCTTCCCGCTGGCTCCTGCTGTCTTCTTTTACTTTCCTAATGCTTTTCTGACGTCCTTTAAGTAATCTTTGCCATTGATAATGCACACAAAGTTTAACGGGTCAATTTCCGTTACCTTTGAACCGTCCAGATACATTGCATAGTATGAAACGGCGTATTCGCCGCTTACATCAGCTGTTGAAGCTGCCGCAACTTTTCCAAGTGCCGTCTTCTTCGGCTTCACTTTCATGATATGCTTTACGCCGGACACTTCGTTTGCGCTTGTGCGCAGGTTCATTCTCTGCTGTGCAACTCGCAGGTCAATTCTGTGTACCCGTGGTTCCATCAGCTTGACTGCTGCTGCTGTGACAGTTCGGAAATTGAAAGTTGTTGACATTGCATTTAAGTGACCGATAATGATTTCTTCGATATTTCCCGCAATGCCTGCGCCACTCAACTCTTCCGTCATGTACTCCAAGTCTGGCAGTGTCACTTCTGTGGTTCCCAGATACTCTACTGCGTCTTCGTAAATCGCATAGTTAATAACTAATTCGTCAACTTTTGACATTCTGTTTCACCTCCTGTTATGCTGCCACCAGTGCTGCAAGATATGACAAGTCATATTCAAGTACAAAGTCCATTTTCTGCATTGGTGATGGCGGTGTCATATAAATGTGAAAACGCACAATTCCTGCTGCAAGCTGGCTTGTGCTGTTTTCGCTTTCGTTGAACTCCACACGTCCACCAATGATTTTTTCATCAGTTGCAAGGCTTGCCAGCCAATCATTGATTGACTGCACAACTGCGTCAATCAGACGTCTTTTAATTCCTCTGTCAATGTAGTTCCAGTATGTCAAAATAAGTGTCTTTGCAACCCACTTGAACATACGGTTGATGCAGTAGAAATAGTCCGTCACGTCTGTGTTGGCAGGATAACAAGCCGTATAATTTCCCCAGCTTACAAAGCCATTAAAGAAATTAAGTGCGGTCACAACGCCGTTTTCATTCAAGTAGTTTGCCTGCTGAATATCCATGACTACTTCCGAACCGTCCGCAGTAACCATTCTATCTGCCTGTATGCCCTTGTTTGAAGCACTTTCGCAAGGTGTACCGCCGCCGTACTCTTCCGCATTGTCTACGGCTGACATACTGGCTGCAAGCTGTGTTGAAAGATTGAAAACTCTATCTCCCAGCGCAACTTTAGGGAAGCAGACAACTTCTGTTCTTTTTGTGAAGTTTTTCTGTTTCTTCCATGCTGGCACTTCCGTGTAGTATGTCGCCCCGGTTTCTGCTGTGCAGTCAATGTCCAGAATTGCTTCACCCTCAAACAGTCCGTTGATATTCTCTGCTTTTGCAGACATTACAGCTGCAACCTCTGCGTCATGTGACCAATTCGGACACAAAATAAGGTCTGGAACCTTTGTATAAAGTGGAAATACATTGTTAATCAGTTCAAGTCCGGTTGTCTTGTGTGTGCTTACGCTGTAACCGCCGATAATATCACTTTTTGTGACCTGTGAAGCGTCCACGGCGTCATATTTCACGGTAAGTTTGCCCGTGGTTTCTTTTAAGAACTCCACAACGCAGTTTGTGTCGCTGTAAAATACTTCGTAATCTTCCCCGGCTGTCTTTCCTGTGATTTCCACACTGCCTGCGATTGCTTCCGCAGGTAATACAATCTGACCGTCTACAACGTCCATCTGTGTTTCATCAACTGTTTTCTTGTGTTTCTTAGGGTCAAGAACATTTACAAAGAATACCTGCGCAGAATTGAACAATGTAAACGCTGTATAAATCTCTTCACAAAGACTGTATTTCTTCCAGTCGTCGGAATATCCCAACGCCTGCACTGCTTCTTTGTAACTTGAAGCCATAATGACTTCATTTACTTTTCCGTTTACCATCTGCACGGGTGCTGTTCCAACCACAAAATGTACGCCAGTATCTACGGACACGGGCGTGATTGCGCCATTGCTTGTCTTGCTGGCGTTTACTCCATGTGATACGTCACTCATTTGTTATACCTCCTGTTCTGCGTATGCAAGGGCGGCAGCCTTTAAGTCTGAATAATACTTGTTGTATACATTCCCGGTTGTCTTCACCTTGTCTTTCTTGTCTGCCAGTTCGGAAATAGGAACCAGCATTTTTCTTACAAGTGGGAACTTTTCAAGAATGAAAGAAAGTTCTTCTTCAATCTCTTTGTCTGTTCCCTCAAAAATCTTGTTGCATGGCAGCATTGCTTTTGGCAGGTTCGGTCCAATGTAAATCAGCTTTACTGTTTCCGACTGCGTATTTGCCGTTTTTGCGGCTTTTTCTTCTGTTGTGGTATTTTCTACCGCCTGCACCTTTTCAGCGTCCTTTTCGGCTGCTGTGGCGCTTGCTGTGGTCGCTTTTGCCATTTCGTCTTCCTCCTGTCTATAAATTGTGCAAAATCTCTGCCACATCACGTTGCGTGACTGGCATACTCCAATTTGTCACCATTTCGCCCATGTAGTATGGCGGCGTGGTGTCTTGATATACGATATATTCCAGCGGCAGTTCCAAAGCAAATTGACCGCCGCCGATTGTCCCGGCTTTCTTCAATTCGCTGCGCACTCTCAAAATCAGATTGAGAAGTGCCAGCGGTCCGTCCTGCCCATCTTCTGAATACACCGCAAATATTATTCTTACTTTGCAGCTGTCTTCCTCTGGTTCGCCTGCTTTCTTGTCGTCCGTCCCTGTTAGGAACTTTAACAGAATGTATGGTACTTTCTGTTGTACGTCGTCTGCTTCCGGCAGCCCCATTTTATAAACTGCTGCTGCTCTTTCTTTTTCTTCATTGCTTCCCGTTCTGGTTCGCACTGGCAAAATAATGTCAGACGTTTTGGAACTAATGAATTTCTGCAATTCTTCCAACAAAAAAACTGGTGTCATGTTTTACCCTCCATAACCATTCAAAATCCTGTTCATTTCGTGTATAATTCTTTCGTTTACCAGTTCTTGTGCTTCCTTTTCCAGTCCGTCTATAATGTCTTCGTTTCCCACCATCTGCGCTGCTGATAGTCCCATTTTTTCTTCAATCGGAAAACGCTTACGCCCTGTCCTCTCAAATACTCCGGTATGACCATTTGTTTTCATTTCTGCAATGAAAGCGTCTTCAAATGGTGTCCCGCTGCCGCCTTTTTTGACTGCTGCCCGCACCTGCTTTCCGGTTCCGGGTTTCGTCGGTGTGACTTTGAATTTGTACAGCGGTATTTTTACGCCAGAAAATGAAACAAAGCCTGCAAGGTTTCCCGTGCTGGCTTTGGTTATATTTATTCTGGTTGCTTTCGTCAGTGCTGCGCCATTTACGGCATATACGGTTTTTACCTGCTTTATTGCCTGTGTCTTCACTCTGGAAATACCACGGTTCATAGCGCTGGCAAATACTCTTTCTGCACCTTTTGGAACGTCTGCCAGCAGGGTTCCCACTCTTTCTATTGCGTCAGATGTTATTTCAATCATTCTTCCAACATCTCCAATTCAAGAATTATTTCCCCGTCCTCGCAGTCTGCTTTTGAAATGTTATATAGATTGATTGCCCCGGCTTCGTCAATTTCAAGCTGGCGTCCTTTTTTGGGAACGCAACCAAAATCATATAATGACATATAGACCAGACAAGAAGCACGGTTTATGCCCTCTGCATTGTCCCCGTTTCCTCTCTGCCGTTCGTCGGCTGCCGTGTGGTCAATGATTATGGGCAAATAGTGTTTCTTGCCTTGATACCATATATCAGTCATAGTTGCCATTTCTCCGCAGTTGTGAAACACTTTCATGTCACTGGCAAGCTGTGCTTTGAAGTCCATTAGATAGGTGTTGCAACAAACCAGCTGTCTACATCATGCGGAACGCATAACGGTGCAGAAGACAGATTAAGGAAGCGGCGGGCAGGCTTGCGCTTTGTCCATGTGTCCGGTACATATTTACCCTCTACGGTCACAAAGTTGCCGTCTGGTTCCTTAATAAGTGTGATTGCTCCATAGTACATGGAATAATCGGCATTTGTGCTTAACAGTGCTAAACTGTTCGCAGGTACAAGCGGCTTGTCCTCCGGTGCGTCCGGGTTTGTCCAGTCGTCAAGATACCACTCATTGTACTTGTAAATATCAAGTCCCAGTTCGTGAATTGTGCCAATGTATGTGACGCCGTTCGGTAACTGTTTAGGCTGGATAACTGCAAGATTGAAGTTTTTCACATCAAGCATTTTCTGCACCTTTGGGTGATTTACAAACGCATTTGCAACGTCACTTCCCATTACGCAAATGTCGCAGTTCACAAAACCTTTCTTCTGTACTGTTTCGTGCCAGCGTTTAATGTCTGCGATAGGGTCGGAAGTGTCAGCAGTCCACTTGTTTTTTGCAACTGAAATAGTTTCTTTGTTTGTAAAAGAAAAATCAATTACTTCATTCACTCCGTCGCCAATGATAGGGATTGCACCAGTGAAGATTGTCTGTGCGCACATCAGTTCTTCGCGTCTTAAAATCTGCTCTCTTAACTCCTTGAAGTCATCTGCCATTTTAAGTACGGCACGTTCCGCAGGTGTTCTGCCAGAATAAAGACTTTCGCCCGGTCTTCTGATTAACAAATCATCAACGGTTGTCACTTTCTCCGGTGCAACTAAAGGCGGTGTATACGTCTTTGTCTGATAGCCAGTGTTTGGCACTACCTTTCCACCAACTAATCTGCTGACGAACGGTGCAACCTTTCTGCTGCCCTTTCTAAAGTCAACGTCAACGTCCTTTGTGGTGAATGTTTCTTCATGTCTGAAAAATGTACTTCTGAAAAAAGTACGCACGGGCGGTAACTTCTGAACCACTCTGCCCATTGTTCGTGGTTCGTAAATAGATACTTCATTTGCCATGATTGTTTTATCCTCCTTACTTCAAAAAGATTGATACTTTTCGCAGTGCTTCTTTGATTTTTGTCAAATCTGCGCTTGCTTCAAGGTTTAATGCGTCAGCGAAAAACTCACCCGTCAAATAATATGTGACTGGTTCGCCCTTGCCTGCTGCTGCCGCAGAAATTCCGATTGCGTTCGCTTCTTTTGTTGTAGCAACCGGAATGATTTTGTTTTCGTTCTCTGTGTCAACCATTACTGGTGCATACTCTTTGATTTCTGCGCCCGCAACTCCCGTTTCCGGTACTGTTGGGAAGTCGCCAGCAAAGAAATTTTTCGGTGCTGTTTCTCTCTTCTCTACTGCGTATTCACTCATTTTGCGCTACCTCCTTATTTTGTATCTGGAAACAACTTGTCAATAGCGGCATTGAACGGGTCTTTTCCGTCACCGCCTGCGTTGTCTTCCGGTGTTACGCCAGATACGCCGTTTGCCCCGCCGTCCTGTGCGTCCTGCTGGCGGTTCTGAATGTAAGTTCCGCCCGCTTTGTTCTGCTCTGCAATGATTTTCACCGCAAGTTCCTGTGCGGAAATAGGGTTTTCAAACTTTGCGTCTGTCGCAAGTGTTGCATAGTTACCGTTTGCCAAGTCTTCAATGCCTTTAATTCTGGCACGTTCTGTGGCTGCGGCTTCGTTCTGGATTGTCGCTACTAAATCCGGGTATGCGGCTTTTAGTGCGTCAACCGTTGTGATTTTGTTTTCTGGTGCTGCCATTTCTGGTTCCTCCTTTTCTTTTGGCTTGTTGATAGGTTCTGTTGCACTATTTACTAAACTACCCGGATTTTGATTGTGCGGGCTGTTTAATAACTGGGTTGGAATACTCTTGAACATGGAAACGTCAATGGGTACTGAATTAACCACAATTTTTGAAGAATTTTCAACAACTGTGCTGCTTTCTTCAAACATCAATTCGTCACAGAAGCCGTTTTCAACTGCTGTGTCACCCGTCCACCATGTTTCATTTGACATAAGCTGTTCTATGTCCTCTGTATTTCTGCCAGTCTTGCTGGCGTATGTGTTTACTATGCTTTGCTTAATCACTTTCAGTTCATCAGCCATCTTTAAGAAGTCTTCTGCTTTGAAAGTGTCCCAGACTGTCATTGCCGGGTCATGTATCATAAATACACCGTTTCTGGCAATCTTGATTGTGTCGCCAGCCATAGCAATGATTGTGGCTGCGGAAGCTGCCCAGCCATCAATTTTGACTGTCACTTTCGCTGAACAATCTTTCAGCCTTGTAAAAATTGCATTGGCTGCGAACACGTCGCCGCCGCCGCTGTTAATACGCACGATAATTTCCGGCACATCACCCAGCGCCGCAAGTTCTTGATTGAACTGTTGCGGTGTCACTCTGTCTTCCCACCATGACTGCTGACTGCTAATTGCTCCATATAAAAGTAGTTCTGGTGGCTTGTCGCCTGTTGCTGGAATAAAATTCCAGAATTTATTCGTCGTCACTCCGTATGGATTGCCCGGCGTCCTGTTGTCCTGCTGCTGGTTCATTCCCTGTGCCTGCTGCGGCTGCTGGGGATTTTGACTTGTTTGCATTGGCATTGGCAATTTTCTTCACCTCTCTTAACTCTTTTTCTTCGTGTTTCAGCTGTTCAATATTGTTGTAGTAGCTTGTACCCGTCATTTGCATTGTTTCGTCGCTTCGTGTGCTAAAGCCATTCTGCACCCGCTTTTCTGCGGCTGTTGCTTCTTTTACCGGGTCTAACATGCCCTTTGCAGGTCCGTTCCATTTCGCCCCGCAATATGCTTTTCTAATCACCGGGTCAGTAAAGAAGCCCGGTGCCTTGATACGTCCTTTTGCAACCGCTTCTGTCAACCACTCTTCATATACTGGCTGGCAAAAGTCTGTTGCTAACCAGTCCCGGTACATATTAAACATTTTCCACGCTTCTTCCAGTGCGCCTTTGCTGGCTGTGTAGCTGGAATTAAAGCGCTTCATAAGCAATTCATAAGGTATTTCAAGGCTTGCGCCTATCTGCTGGCATATAGCTTCCACAAAGCCGCCAAAATTGGCGTTTGGTCTGCCGGGGTTCATGTCGTGCGCCTTTTCGCCCTCGTTTAAGTCGATAACGGCACCCGGCGCAAGTTCAATGGTGGTTTCGTCCTCTGCGTCCACCTGCACTTCTTCCGGTATAATGCTTCCTATTGCGTCTTCGCTGCTTGCGTCTGCCTTTTCAATAAACACCGTGAACATACCGGACACAACCGCTGCCACCAGTTCGGCGTCCGTGTATCTTCCAAGCTGTTTCAGACTTTCAATGACCGGGGCAAGGAACGGAACACCCCTGCGCTGTCCTATTCGTTCACGGTTCATAAGGTGCAGCACGTTTCTTCTTCCGGTTGTTTTTCCGAACGCTTCCACCCTCTGCCAGCTAATATCTGCATAGGCGTAGGACAACGGGTGGTGGTCTGCTATGTGATACGCTACAACTTCCCCGGACTGGTCAACCTCTACACCTCCAACAATTTTGTTGTCTATTGTGTCGCAGTTATCCGGGCTGCAAAGCCTGTCTGCTTCTATCAGCTGCACACGCAGGTCATACGGCTGGTTTAGTCGTGGCTTGACCGGAAGCACTGCCAGACAGTCCCCAGAAATAAGCCAGTTCAAAAAAGCCAACTGCTGCAACTCATAAAAGTTGTCAATCCGTGCCATGTCGCAATCCGTACTTTCTGCCCAGATATTCCATTCACGTTCAATCTGCTTTTCAAGTGTTCTTCTTTCCTCTGGTGATACGCCCAGCAATTCTGCGTCAATGTTCGGCTTCAAACGTAGCCCACGCCCAACAATGTTTGTTCGCATGGTTTTGACAGCGCCATTTGCAATAGGCACGCCCATGTATAAATCACGGGTACGCTGCCGCAGTATCGAAACATTGTCTTCTATGTCTTCACGGCTGCTGCCGCCTGCATGAAGCCACCCCGCAAGTGATTTTTTCACTACGCTGGCACCATAATTGCTGTACCCGCTGTTCAAAATCTGCAATTTTTGTCTTGCCGCAGTACGTTTCAGTGCCGTTTGCGGCGCCACAACTGCTATTGCTTTGTCAATTCCCGCTGCAATTCCCACGTTTTCACCTCCTTTATTGCATGAAAAAAGCAGCTTTTCACGGCTGCTTTTCGTCTTTTCTTACTTTTCCACGCTATAATATTACCCCATTTTTGCAGGCAATGGGGGGAAATAAACCCCAAAAACGGGCAATCACGGGCAATTTTTTATAAATCCCGTGGTACAAATCGTTTTGCACGGTTCCTGCCGCCATATTTTGCCGCATTTTCAAGCGCAGCGACTTTCCCTTGCCAATATTCAATAGACTTTCTAATTTCGGTCAGATTGGCTTTTGTCATTGTCCTGCTGCCTATTGTATAAGACTGTGCGTTTGTCACTGCCAGTTCCGCTTCCAGCCATGCGTCAAGGTGTCTTTTTGCTGTTTCCAGTGTAATTCCTGCCATTTATAAAATTCCTCCACTTCTTCTTCTGCCACGTTTAATAATTTTCTTTGCTGTGGCTTCTTTCTTTTTGTCCGGTTTCTTCAATGGTACATTGATAATTTCAATGGCTGCCGTTGCGTAGTTCCGGCAGTCCAGCGCTTCATTTCGTTTGTGTTCGCCTTTGTCTTTCAGTTCCCATGCGAAATATGGTCTGCCCATCTTGTAACGCATTACCTTTTTTTCTGACGTTAAGCCCTTGAAATACTTTTCGTCATATCCTTTGCCCTCTTCTTTTGGGAAATGGCAAAAGCCGGGTCCCTCTTCCTCCAGCTTTAGTCTGTCCATAAGCAGGCTTTTTCCGGTATCAACTCCCAGTGTGAAAAGATATGCGCCCTCACGGTTGCTTTTTGACGGCTTCTGGATATACGCTGCGGCGCTATCGTTTGAACCTTTGATTGCAAATACTCTACGATTGAACCGGGCTTTGCAGAATTTATATACTTGATTGGTTCTGTGTCCTCCACTGTCAATACAGACGCATGACAGCTTCATTTTCGTTCCGTCTGGTTTTTCAAAGGTCTGCAATAAGAATGTGTCAAGGTCTTGCCAGACTTGATTGTTGATGTCTGAATTGTCGCCGTATATTGCCGCATACCTAATGCCCCAGCTTTCATATTCTGGACCCCAGCCCACAACTTCAATTTCAAATCTGTCGTCCTGCGTATCTACGCCAGCTGTCAAGTACAGCACATCTTCTGGCACTTCACACTTGTATTTCTCCCGGCGTTTCATCAGTTCGTCGTCTTCTATGGTTTCCCCGTCTTCTTCCCACGTTTGCCCCATTTCGGTATTAGTCCATACTTTCATCAGTTCCACGTTGCCTTTTTTCATCTGGTCATTTGCCGTCAGAAACTTTTCAACAACTTCTTGCCATGTGGTCAATGTGGAAGCAAGCGTGTTCAAGTGGAACCCACGCACGGGGTTGTCTGGGTCTTCATGCACAAAGGTTCCATCAATAAAGTGTTCTTTCCATTCTGCTTCACTTGATATGACGCCGCACTTGCTGCAAGCGTATCTGATTTCTGATAGGTCGTTTTTGTCGAACACAACATTTGACCAGACCAGCGGTTGCAGTTCTCCGCAGCACGGGCACGGTGCGTTCCATTCTCCCCGGCTGCTGTTTTCGTACTCCACTTCTATTCTGGAAGCCCCTTTGACTGTCGGTGTTGAAATGTCCACCTGCTTTTTATTCCAGAATGTAGTCTGACGCTTTGAAGCCAGTAAAAGTGGGTCGCCCTCTTTTCCTGCGCTGGCTGGGTATGCGTCTATCTCGTCTGCAAGCAATATTCTGATTGTGTGGCTTCGCAGTCCTGTTGGGCTGTTTGCGCCTGCAATCGTTATGAAGCCGCCCGGAAATATCTTTTGCATGATTGTGTTACCGCTGTTGCGGCTCTTCTCATTGATACGGTCAGCCAGTACGGGTGTATCACGCAGCATAGGTGACAACTTTTCTTTTGAAAACTTCTCTGCCATGTCTATTGTCGGCTGTATAACCATAATCGGTGACGGGTCATAATGCACATAATATCCAATAGGGTTCAACACCATTGCGTCTGTCTTTCCCACCTGCGCTGCTGACATAATCACGACTTTTTTTATTGTAATATCTGTTATGGCGTCCATAATCTCTTTTTGATACGGCGCCTTTGCCGTCTTCCAGCGTCCCGGCTCTGCGGAAGACCCGGCAGACAGTCTGCGGAACTTATCTGCCCACTGTGATAGTGTCATTTCCGGCGGTGGTTGCAGCACTTTAAAAATCCGTGTAAACATATCAACTGTGTTTTTCTTCATTGTCTACACCATACCCAAACACTGTCTGAAAGTCTGAAAGTTCTTCCAGCACTTCATCAATGGCGCTTTTCAGCAGCTTAAATATTTCTGTCTGGTCCTTTTTCTTTGATAAAATGGGGCTTAACTTTGCAGGTATAGCCATAAGCCTTGTTTTGAACCTAACAAGCGTGTCTGTCATTACCTGTTCCACGTCCTCTGTGGTGTGTACCTCATTTCTGCGCAGCTGCAATTCCAGTTCTTGTGCTTCTCTTTTTGCTCTGACCAGCTTTGCACGTTCTGCGTTGTAATCTATTGCGCTTTCACTTTCCGGGTTGTTTTTGCGCAAATAATTTATGTACTGGTGGTTTACGGTCTTCAAGTCGTACAGCCCCGGTCTGATTTCCGTTATAACCTTTTCGTCACGCAGCTGGCGCACTCTGCGTTCTGAAATATCCAGCCAAGCGGCAACCGCCTTTGAAGTGTACGCTTTCAAAAACCGCACCCCCTTTCTTTTGTGTCCGAATTGGTCACATTTTTTCTTTTTTTAGCCCCTACCCATTTGTTTTTTTACCGGGTCGGAAGCGGAAATGAAATTTTCAAAATTATATCTGGGCAGGTTTTGGGCGTCGCCGTACCCGCAGTGCTTCCAGACCGCCAGAAGAACCTATTAAACGTCGTCCACAACGTCTGTGATTTCGTCGTTTTCGGTGCTTCCGTCCGGGTCAATCTCAAATTCGCCCGTTAGCTTCTGTTTATTCAATTCAAGTTGCTTCTCTGCAAGCTGCAAGCGTCTGTCCTCCAACTCATACGCCTTGATACTATCCAGCTGCTTGATGATACGCCCGTGCAGCTTGTTTAGTTCGGCTTCCACTTTCATTGCCCGTTCAAATGGGCTGGACTTAATGACAGACTTCATGGCTGTTTTATATGTTTCTGTCTTGCTTCCCTCTGGGTCTGCGCACTGCTGGTGTTCCATGCCGCAGTCCTCTTCCTGCTGTCTTTCCTCCATGCTCTTTGGTACAATCATGTGTACTATTTTATCTGTGTAAAAGCCGCCTGCTTCTGGGCTTTCATACTCTTTCAATAGGCTTTCCAGATAGGCTTTGCGCAGATATAGCGCCTGCAATTCCTCCATCATTTGTGACATTGCGGACGGTGTGCCCATGTTCTGTATGGCTGCCGCCTGCTCCGGGTCTATGTCTTCATATCCCGCCTGCGCAAATGCCCCATGTGTTACGGCGTTTTTATTACCCTTTTTTGCTGGGGTTTTTCCGGCAGCATTTTTGTTGCCTTTTTGACCCCCTCTTTTTTTCGGCTTGTTTTTCAGTGCTTCGTCCCAGCTGTCTTCTGACTTCCATTTTCTTATCCGCACTTCTGGCACTCCTGCCAGCTTCGCCAGTTCCGCTGTTTCAATCTTGCCGTCTGCGTCCAGATAGCGTTGCATTGACTTGTCCCGTTCCGGGTTCCGTGGTCTTCCCATCTTCTCACCTCTTTTCGTTCGTTTTCATTCTTTCCAACTCTTCCAGTTTACGGAAGTATAAAAAATTATGGGCTTTGTAAATTCAAAAAATCACCAAAGCCCACTATTGCCAACGTGCAAATATAACGACTTAAAGCCTGCTTCACTGGCTTAAATTATACCAGTAAAACGCAGGCAATGGCGGGCAATGATTGCTTATGCAATCCTTTGAAATTGTGAAATAATCTGGTTCTTTTCAAACCTCTGTGAAAGTGTTTCAAGTGCTGTATCTCTGATATTCTTACACTGTCTTTCACTGTATGAATTGCGTACCGCTACTTGTTCCCATTTGAGGTTGTGCATGTAAAAATCAAAAATAATGCGCTTTTCTTTCAGTTTCAGCCTTGAAACTTCCTGCAAAATCTGCGCCTTTAAGGCTTGCAACTGCTGCACCTTTGCTTCATACTCTCTGATTTCGCCGCTGACATAATCTGGAATATTAAGCGCCATATTTTCTGTTTGTCGTGATATATTATTTTTTCCTTTTGGTAGACCGTCGCATTGTATAGCGCCAATGGGATTGTAGTATTGGTCCGTTAAGTCACTTATTATCTTTCTGTATATACTCACCTCCCCGTCTATGTCTTTGTAATATTCCAGCAATTCAATAACCCTGCCTTTTTCCATTGCCTGCGCCATTTGCTTTTCCTCCATTCTTTGTTTTTGCCAGTCTTTCCCGGCTTCTATCCGTCTTGCACGTCAACTGCGTTTTCTCCTGCTGCCTGCTGCCGTTCTTTCTCTTCGTACCCCATACACTTCATGTATCTTTCCGGCTTTTTGCAGCTTTCATAGTGTTTGCAGTCAACGCAAACATTTTCTTTCATTTGTGCTTCCTCCGTGATATGTACCCTGCGCACTCCGGTTCCCCTCTCAATAACCGCATTGAACATGAACCGCCGCACTCATAGGCTTTTGAAATGTGCTTTGCGCATTTTGTATTTGCGCACTGGTTTCGGCAAAATACGGGCATATTGTCTGTATTAAGCATTATTATTGGTCTTTCCATCTGCTGCACCTCCGTTTCTTCTCACGAACTGGAAGCACCACGCTTCATCACGCATGGTTTTTATTGTTCCGTCTTCGTCAATGTATACTGCGTCAATAAACTTCGGCTTTGGTGGTTCCCCCTCTTCTAACGGTCCTGCAAAATCAATCATAATTTGCAATACGTTGTATACTCTTTCGTTGATAATCATTCTATAATCTGTCATGTTTATTGGCATTTTCCGCACCTCCTATGCTGTTTCATGTAAAATTATCTTTCTGAACATACTTTCAAATATCGGAACTGCAATGCTGTTTCCAGCCTGCTTGTATAGCGCCATTCTGTATCTTCCAGAACGCTTCTGGACTGCTTTTGCCCTTTCATAGTCCTTGTCTGTATATCCTTGCAGGCGCCAGCACTCCCGTTCTGTTAAATATCTATAACGCCCGTTTCCGCAGTCAATCACCTGTGCTGGTGTTCTGTCCTGTCTGGTCGTGATTGTGTATGCAAAATCTTTTATTACTGTTGCTCTTCTTATGCCTTTTTCTCCAATCACACTGTACACGCTCGGTTGCGTCACGTCATACACTGGCGGCACTTCGTCGTTGTTCAGAAGAAATTCTGATATGTCTTTCATTGGCGTTCTGATTAAGTCTGAAAAGTCGAACTTTTCACCATTCAGCACCGATACCGTGAAAACCCTTTCCCGTGCCTGTGGCAATCCAAAGTCCCTTGCGTCTAATATTTGATAATTGCTTGTATATCCCAGCTTTTCCATTTCTGCTATGTATTGTTCAAAGTTCTTCTTGTTGTAGCCGTTTAATACATTTTTCACGTTTTCCCAGATAACATATTTTGGCTTCCATTCGCCCATATTTTGAATAATGTGCATTGTTTCCCACATCAGACTTGACCGGGTGCCGCTTCCTTTGTCTGCCCCTTTTCCTCTGTTTATCCTCCCTGCTTCCGCAGTTGCTTTTCCTTGATGTCCCGCAATGCTCATATCTTGACACGGGCTGCCGTGTATCAGAATATCTGGTTTGAGGTTCCAGCCCACCACTGATTGTGTTTTATACTCTAATTCTTCCGCAAACATTGCATTGTATGACCTTACGGCGTTTTCGTCTATTTCCACATAGTCAATGGCTTTTGTTGGAATGTTCAAATTTCGCAAAGCACATCTGGGGGAACCAATTCCCCCAAATAGTTCTAAAATCTGTACCACGTCTACACCTCCTGCAACGCTATTACACAATAGCCCTCTTCAAGTGCGCTGCTGGTCGTGTCGTCGTCCATGCAGATAATTTTCATGTCTGCCGTGTTCCCGGTTGCTCTGCCCTCTGCAAACTCAATCAGCTTCACTGTGTCGCCCTCTCTGTAACCGTCATTTTTCAAAATCATGTATGGTCTTGTATGGTCGATTGCAACGGCTTTCATTTTGTCCGGTGATACTCTGATTGTTTTTTCTTTTCTTTCATCAGACGGCAAATGCTGCATTTTCTCTTCCTGCTGCATTTCACGCAGTTTCTTTTGTGTTTCCCTGTCAATAGCTGCCTGCTCTTCGTTGTATCTCTCTTCGTCCGTCTTCTGGGCTTCTCTGCGGTTCTCATAAGCATTGCAGCTGGTCACGGTTGCTGTCTTGTCGTGGCAGTCCTCATAGTGTGTGCAGCTGTAACAAAGTGACGTTATCTGCTCCGGCTGCGGGTCAACATATTCTGACTGCTGCCCGGTTGCGTCCTCTGTGCCCTCTGTGGCTTCTCCTGCTCCCTCTGTGTCTGCTTCTTCCTGCTGCTGGTCTGTTTCATTGCCTGTGGCACTTTCTGCCGTTCCTGCGGCTTCCTGTTTCTCTTCCATCTGGCTAATGTCCATCTGTCCCGGTATCTGCTGCGACGCTTCCCAGTTCTTCTTCAACTGCTTAATGTCTGATAATGTCAGCACTTCATTTTCCCGGAATACTTCTGCCGCCTGTTTCTGGTAATCTTCCGGCAACCCGGACGCTTCATAAATGACAGATACAACAATTCTGTTTGCCTTAAATTCTGCCATCAGTTCTGGAATGATATTGTTATATATTGCCTTGTATCTTCCCACCTGCGCTGGGGACGTTTCTATAATCTCTGCCAGCAAATCACGGGTTCTGCCCGGAATGTTCATGCTTTCTTTTAATTCCAGCACCAGTTTTTCTGTTTCCAGCGCTTCTGTCATTCTCTCCCAGTCCGTCTTCTCTCTGAACCGGTTTGCCATAATCAGCGCCAGTCTGTCCAGTATGGCGTTTTTCTTCGGCTTGATTAAGATTGGAACCCGTCTGAAACGCTCTTTGCCCTCGTCCACCAGCTGCATGACCGCCAGCCGTCTTCTGTGTCCTGCAATGATACGGCGCTTGCCGTCTTCCTCTTCATCAGTCACCAGAAGCGGTTGCAGCACTCCCAGAAGTTCAATGGACCGTTTCAAGTCCTGCACGTCCTCTACGCTGTAAAAGTTCCCCTTTGACGGTATAAGGTCGTAAATATCGGCGGTGCTGCTCACGCCCTCTTCGGACGTGACAACCTCTGCGCCTGCTGCCGCCTGCTGCTGTTCTGTTTTCTGCTGCTCCCCAGCTTCCTTTGACCGCTGGTTTAATAACTCTGTCAAGTTGAATTTCTTTACTGCTCCTGCCATTGTCTTTCCCTCCTAACGTGTCCGAATTGGTCACATTCTCAACCATTCTTCCACCAGTGCTTTATAGTCGGCACTTGCGCCGCAGCGTGGGGAATATAAAATGATTGGCAATCTTTCAAATGTGCTGGGTTTCATTTTCGGTGTCTTTCTGATATGTGTATCGAACACCGGATATTCAAGCGTCTTCAAGAACTCTTCGCCCTGTGTGTCTGCTTCATTGGTTCTGTCGTACTGTGTGACAAAGCAGCCGCAGAAGCGCAACTGTGGGTTCAAATCCTCACGGGTGTTGTCAATCTGTTCTTTCAGTTCTGCCAGACCGTCTATTGCAAAATCATCAATGGTTATAGGCACCATGACGTCTTGTGAAGCTACCAGCGCATTTATGGTTGAAATGTTAATGTCTGGGGCGTTGTCAATAATGCAGTAGTCATATTCCTGCTGTAAGCCGTCCAGAAACTTTTTGAAGCGTGTCTGTTGCGGTCTTGACTGGTCCAACATGACTTCAAGGTTGGCTGTAAGCAAATTCATGTTTGCTGTGATAATGTCCAGCCCGTCAAAGTCCGTGTGCTGGATAACCTCTGCCGGGTCAATGCCCCGCTGTGTCATTACCTCTGCCGTGCCCTTATGGTCATAGCTGTGGCGGTTCATAATCTTGCTTGCGTTGCCCTGCTTGTCATTGTCAATCAGCAGGACTTTGAAGCCCTTTACTGCTGCCAGAATATGTGCCATATTTACGCTGGAAATGGTCTTTGCCACTCCCCCTTTAAGATTGATAATTGATAATACTTTCATGTGGTATTCCTCCTTGTATCTGGTATGAATTTATAGTTGCTTTCCCAGTAATGCACGGGACGGGACTTGAACCCGCACCCGGCAGCTTCGGTGGCTGCTGCGCTATCCATTGCGCCACCCGTGCTTGTCTTACGCTTCTACCGTCTGGCTTCCTGCGAAAAATACTTCTCTGCCATCCCAGTTTCTTACTTTCACTGTCTTTGGCTCTTCTTTTCTCTCGTTGTATCTTCCGGCGTGCTGTACTGCTGCGTATGTGATTGTTTTTGCTGTTCTCTTTACAATCTCAAATACAACTGCGTGTTCTCCATATCTCTTGCCAACTTCAAATGTTCTCATGTCTTTTTACCTCCGTTTGCTTTACTTCTTTAACTGTCTTTATTATATACTTACGGAAGTATAAAGTCTATTGACATTCTACACAATCTTACGGAAGTATATTTGTATATCTTGTATACTTCCGTAAGTATTTATTGTTATCTGCCCCGGCGTTTCAGTTCTTCCGCAAATTCTCTGACCGGAACTTTCACGGTCAACGGTTCATATTTTCCGCAGCCGTCCAGTTCATACAAGAACTGTGTTTCGCCTTTTTTCAGATAGTGAAGCGTTGCAATGTCTGTGACCTTATGCAGTGCAACTGCTGCCGTTGTAATCACTGTGCAACCCTGCGGCAAATAAAGTGCTTCTTTTGTTTCTCCGTCCTTTGTTGTCTTGATTGCTACTGTGTCCCCAATCTCTAACGGACACACTGCCTTGAAAAATTCTGCTTTCATTCCTCTTTGTCCTCCTGTTCGTGTTTCTCTCTGTTCTGTCTTCTTACCTCCCAGCCAACTTTTCTGACCACTACAAAGACCAGATATAAAATGCCCAGCCCTACGCAGACCGCAAAGAATGTTACCAGTGCTTTTACAACCTCAATCAGAAATGCAATCATTGTTCTTTCCCTCCCTCATTTTCTGTTTTGCCCAGCCAATAGCCCGGCTGCTTGCGTTTATCTGGTGTAGCTGGCGCACTCTTATGTTGTTTGTCTTTTCTTCCGCTTCTGCCTGCTGCCGTTCCAGCTGTCGGCGGCATAGTAATTCTTTCCCGCTGTAATACTTCCGCTTCTTTTTCGCCATCTTTATTCCTCCTAAAAGTATTTGCGCTGGTATCTGCTGCCCTTGCTTGCCTGCTTGCGTCGCTGGCGCTGTTTTCTTCTCTTCTGGTACTGGGCGTCTTCCGCTGCTGCCACCTGTCTTTTGACTGCTTCATGGTCTATGTTGTCCACCTCTTCTTGCAGGACTTCCAACACTTCAACTTCACCGTCCTTGAAAGTGTATGTCATGCCGGGGTCGTATTCCTCGTTTTTCCAGTCGTTCTGGAATTTCTCAAAATCTTCTTTGTACCTGCTTGCTGCGTATGGGTGGTACTGTTCCGCTTCGTACAGTGCCAGCATAACTGTTTCGTCGTCCTTTGCGTCCCAGTTGTAAAGGTGCCAGCTTTCGTGGTTGTCCCAGTTCCACTTTGACAAATACAGCACTATTCCGTCAAAGTAGTTACCCTCACGCACCATGCCTTTCATTTGCTTGCAGGTGAAGCCCTGCCCTTTTAATTCCTCTTTGATTTTCTCGTAGTCCCTGCCGCCAGTATGTAACTTTGCTTTTACGATTAACGGCAAATACTGTGGCTGTTTATCTTCTTTTCTTGCCATTGCTTGTCCTTTCCAGTCTGTCTGCAATCCTCAATATGCTTTCCATTGACTTTCTAATGTTTGTGTCTGTGCCCTCTGTGATTTTCAGCACGTCTGCTATGTCCCGCAGTTCTTGTGCCATTTCTTCTGTTTCCCCGGTCACAATGTCGTATTTATTGCGGCAGGCGGTGCAGACCTGCGAACCCTCCGGGATAACTTCACCGCATATCAAGCAGCGGTCAACGTCGTTCATTCTTCCCAGCTTTCGTATTTCTTCACACGCCTTGTCAAGTTCTGCACCTGCTCAACAAGGTTTGCAACCTCATGTGGTGACAATCCGGTTTGTTCATAGTCATACAGTTTCTTTGCGGCTTGATTGACTGTGACGTGTGGTTTTAATATGGCTTTCTGCCCGTTCTGGCTGTATTCCGTCAGCGTCGTTCTCTTCTGCCGCTTCTGTGGCTTCTGTGGCTGTCTGAACGCCCCTGCACGCTTCATGGTGCTGTAATATGGCACTGTCTGTTTCAATGTGTGGTCCATTGCTCCCATTTACTCTTCCACCTTTCTTCCTGTCTGCTCCATAACTCCCAGATAACCCGCTATTGTGTCCATTGCTTCTTCTGCCGTCCAGCAAACCGCCGTTTCATATCCCTGCTGCCGCAGCTGTTCCAGCCACCAGTCCTGTTTGTCTGTTGTTTTGTTCTTTCCCCACTTCATTTCAACATAAAGCCCGTGTTTTCCGTTTCTGGCTACTGGCAAGCACAAATCCGGCACGCCTGCTTTTACTCCCTGCCGTTTAAGGTTCGCCGCTTCAAGCTGGTTCCTGCTGCCGCCGTTTGGGATATGGTGCAGCAATTCCAGTTCTGGGAAGTCCTTTGCGTAGAACGTCGCCCAGTTTATAACTCTTTCCTGCTCTGTGGCTTCACTGCGCTTTCTGTAATATGCTCTACTCATTTGCTTCGTTTTCACCTCCTGTCTTTATATTCTCAAAGTAAAACTTTACTTTTTCGCAATTTTCTTTCACAATTCCGTACTTTTTCGCCAGTCTGTATATGAATACTTTTTCCAGCCGTTCCGGTAATGTTTCCAGCTGCTTTCTGAATTTCTCAATGCTCATTGTTGACTTATAGAAATTGCACGCCCGGCACGCTGGCATATAATTTTCAATGCTGTTTATCTCTGGCACTTTTCCGGCTTTCAATTCCTTTTCGTGCAAGTACACGGCTTCTATGTGGTCAACCTGCATTTCTTTGATTGTGATTTTGCAGCCGCAATACCCGCAGTGACCGTTCAAGCTGTCATACACCTGCTGCCGCATTGCCTTTGATATTGCTTTTCTTCCCTCTGCCATGCCTTACCCCTCCGTTGCCGCTTTTATCAATCTTTGCTGTATTGCTTCAAAGTCCAGCCGCAAGTCCCGCATATTCCAGTATGTACCGCAGCCCGTGCATTGTTCGTCTGTGTATGTATACGGGCAGGCTGTACAAATATCTGTTTCTTCCTGCAACGTCTTTGCGACTGCTGCCAGTTGAAAAGCTATGCCCCAGAATT
This sequence comes from Roseburia sp. AF02-12, assembly GCF_003461765.1. NCBI lineage: Bacteria > Bacillati > Bacillota > Clostridia > Lachnospirales > Lachnospiraceae > Roseburia > Roseburia sp. AF02-12. The sequence continues at coordinate 723,808 of NZ_QTXS01000001.1, forward strand.
TCTTCAAGTCAATTTCTGAAATATCCACCGGAACTGCTGCCGCCTTTTCAATTTCTGCGTCTGTGACTTTGTATTTCTCTTTCAATGCGGCATACATCACCTGCGCCGTCTGCTGCTCCCCGCCTATGCCACGTTCTGCCAGCGCTTTTATTTTCACCAGCTTTTCAATGATTTTCTGTCTATTTTCCATCAGTCTTCTTCCTCCGGTTCTCCTATCAGTGCCCGTGGCGGCTGGTTGCCGTCCATGAAGCCCGCAAAGAAAGCAGCCTTTTTCAACATTCTGTTTTCTTCGTCTGTTCTTTCCCGTTCTTCGCCCTTATGTTCTTGATAGCAACGGGCGTTTTCGTCCGGGAATAGGTTGTTTTTGAACTTAAAACCTGCCATGAACGCTTCCATTTCCCGTTTTAGTTCCTCTTTGTAGAAATTGAAATACAATGTGATTTCTGCCGCTTCAACCTCTGTGCAATCGCAGCCACGCTTTTTTCTGCGGCTATAACTTCCGGTGTATCTGCGATAACTGGCGCTTCCTGTTACCATGTAGAAAATCTGCGTCAGCAGGTCTTCTTCTAAGTCGTTCTTGTAGCTGAACCAGTGCAGCGTCACTTCGTCCAGCGTTATTTCTTCGTCCTCAATTTCGTATCTGGCTTTTAATTCCTCATACATACGCATTGCGGTTTCTTTCTCTCCACCTACGCCACGTTCTGCAAGGGCTTTTATCTTTGCCAGTTTTTCTTTGATTTTGTCATGTTGTATCTGGTCCATGTTCTCACCTCATATACTGCCACGACTGCGGCGCTCTTTTAATTCCCAGTTCTTCCAGCGTCACTGCCCGTGGGTACTCTTTCACGTCTGCGACTTCCCAGCCGTAAACCTTGTTGCGGCTCCCTGCTGCATAATTGTGAATATCATGTGCAGGAACCTTGCTTTTCTTCTCTGCTTCTTCAAAGTTCTTGATTTCCAAAACCTCCGGGCAAATAAATTCACCCATCACCCCGGCACCGCCTGTCACGTATACCAGCACCCGGAACGGTGCTTTGCATTGCGGTTTTGTCTTCCGCAGTTCCAGAACCTTTTCACCTGCTGCCATTTTCTGCCACCATTTCTGGTGCAGTGATAATATGACCACTTGCATTTCTTCCAGTTCCGGTGGTTCCCATTGCTGCTTCATGCTCTTTTCCTCCTAAATCTTCAATACCTGCCCCGGATATATTAAATCTGGGTTCTTAATGCCGTTTCTGTGTGCCAGTGCGTAGCAGGCGGCACCGTTTCCGTAGAACCTCTGCGCAATTCTCCAAAGACTGTCACCCTTTTGCACTGTATATTCTTTCTGGTCTGTTAAGTTTTTCCCTACAACCTCCGGTGGTTCCTCTGGCTTGTAGTAGAACGCTTCTGCGACTGACCCGCAATACTGGCACCGTTCGCCCAGTTTTACTTCTGCCCCGCAAAATTTACACTTCATGTTCTGACCCTCACTGTTCAAATTCGCTTTTCAGTTCAATTCTGATATACAGAATGTGTTGCAGGTCTTCCACCCGGTATTTGCTGAACTGCTCAACTGGTATCTGTTCCGGCAGTCTGTCTGTCTTTTCCCAGTCCCACATCTGTTCTGTTGCTCTGTATGTTTCCATGCCCAGCCCCATTTTCTTTATGTGTCGCTGTGGGTTCACTGTTCCATGCACTGCGTTTGCTGCATATCCACGGTAAACAACCTGTCTGGCTGCGTTGTATATCACCAGTCTGTCACTGGGCGTCAGCTTGTCCAGAATGTCGCCCAGTCTGATTTCATTTTCCATTACCATTCGCCCCTCATTCTTCTTTCAATTCTTTCTTTCGCCTGCTGCACTTCTCTTGAATACTCTGTGTCTGTCAGTCCTTTGTTCCATACGTGCTGATATGCACCCGTCACGCCGTAGTTGTAGGCTGTCAGCACTTCTGCTTCTGTGCCGAACCTCTCTTGCAATTCTGCCAGATAATCTACACCGACAAGCACGTTGAAATATGGGTTTTCCACATTGTCCACATTCAGTCTGTGCATACGCTCTTCGTGCCACTTCGGTAATACCTGCATATATCCGGTTGAACCCTCTTTGCAGCTTGCGTCCCATCTGTACCCGCTTTCTATCTCTATAATTGCCAGCACCAGCGTATATTCAACGCCATATTGCTTGCAAATTATGTATGTGTACTGCTGCATACATTCTGGCAAATACCCGCCGTTGTCTGCGTAGTCCTCCGGCACTTCATAGCGTGTCCAACCCTCTAATTCCTCACCAGACCAGTCAAGGGACATAAGGTTGAACGGGTACGGTTCCTGCTGCACTGCTTCCATGGTCGGCTGTGTCGGTTCCGGCTCTTTGGTATCTTCCGGCAGACTGTTTGCAGCTGGCTTGACTGCTGCCCCTACTGTAAACACAATCACAACCACTGCCAGCAGTCCTGCTGCAATGTAATTGCCGTATGCCTTAATTGCCCTTTTTATCCTCTTTCGCCTTAATATGCGGCGTATCTGCGGTGTTCTTCCTCTCACGCTTCTTTCCTCCTGTTCTGCCCTTTGGCTTTTCCTTTTTCCACATCTTCAAGTAAATATGCCACCCGGTCTGCTCATAGTAGACAGGTTCGCAAGATACGATATTGTAATTGCTGTATATCTTCTTGAACTCTTCCAGCCCGCCGTCTGGTGACTTTGCCAGCTGTTCCACTTTGCGTTTGCTGTATTTAAAATCATTGCACTTTTCTTCCGGTGCTGTCAGATTTCGGCTATACTTCCAGTGGTTCTGGTCACGCTGCTGCTTTTCCCCTCCGTCCTCTCTGGTTGTTTCCGGGCGGTCAAGGTTCCTGCTGCTTGAATAGCGTTTCTTTCCCTGCGGGTCTTTCACAATATACTTGCAAAGTCCCTCTATGCCGTTCTCATTCATTTGCAGGCGGTCTGCATTAACCCAGCCCAGCTGCTTTATACTGGCTCTATACTCTGGGTCGTCTGTCTTCTTCCAGTTGATACGGTCTTTCGTCCACATCAATTCCACGTCGTCACGGTCTAAACCACCGTTCATAATGATATGGTGATGTATTCTTTTAAGACACTGACCATCCTTGCTGTACTTGTATTCTGTTACCAGTATGTATTTAAGGGGTTCTAACCCCAGCTTCTTTCTGCGGTATGCTATTCTCCGCAGGTAGTTTGTCACAATGTTTTCTGCTTCCTCTACCGTTCCCGGCAGGTTCTCTGCGCTATATGTGCAACTTGTATGCAGGTCCCCTATGTGGAAGTTGCCATTTCCCAACTGTACCAGATAGCGTTTAGCGTTCTTGTCGTTCAAGTCCTTTTGCTTTGGGGCATTAACCTTTCTTTTCTTACCCCTCTTTCCTCTGCTTGCCTGCTCTGCTGCTTCTGTTCGTGGTATTATATCCACTTCTCTATACTTTGCGCAGTCTATCTTCTTCTCCCTTATGAACACCACTGCACTTCCTTTTCTGTCCTATACCGTTTTAAGCGTATAAGGGTATACCAGAAGTTGGGTGGGGTTCTTCTTCTCCCTCTTATCCCTCCTGTTCATTATCCATACAGCGTATATATATTTATATATTTCGTAGGAATGTTAATACCCCATACAAGCCCGTTTAACAGGTTTGAAACCCGCTATTTTCAAAGGCTTTCGCCCTCTAAAATGTTTGACTTGTAGCCGCCAATATGGTATAATAAACGTGTATTGAATTATTACATATTGACTTTTGAAAAGCCTTTGATTTTGTGTTTCCGGCACATCTTCAAAGGCTTTTTGCTTGCCCTTTTTCATGGGTCAAATATCAGAACATCTGTTCTTTATGCGTGCGCTGTCGCACCCGCTTTCAGTAATTCAGTTACCAGTTCCCAGTCTTCCAAGAACAAAGCGGAACGCAAGGACACACTGTTGTTGACGTGAGAACGGGCGTAGGTCAAGTACAGCGCACCAGCACCACCGTTGGAAGTGTGGTTGAAACCCGAACCCCGGACAGGCACGCTTTCTTCAAGTTCGCTGTCTGCCCAAAGTCCAGCTGTTTCATGCTTCCAGTCATGCGGTACAATTCCCAGCTTGTACGCAATTTCCGGCACTTCGTCCAGTTCTTCCAGCTGCAAGTCTGCCATGTGGCAGCCCTCCCAGTTTTCTTCGATTTCTTCCGCAACGGACATTACCACATCACCAGCACTGTTGCCGTACAGCTTCAACGGTCTGCCGTTCACCTCTGCAACGGTCCAGTCTGGCTTCTCTGTGTAGCCCTCAACTGCTGCGTCGTTGTTCGGCGTGTATTCCACAACGCCTTTGTGCAGACGCAAGCCCGTGACCCATTCCCAGAAATTACCGCAAAGACCAAACACGCCGTCTGCTGTTCCGTCATGGGACCATGTGAGGGGGTCGCACCCGGTCAGCGTGCGTCCGGCGCTGTCGTATCTCACGCCGCTTTCCTGCTCATTCTTCGAGTTGCTGCCGTAGTTTGTATTACCGCCGATTGTGTGCCCCAGTTCCTCTGCTTCATGCAGTAGATAGACAAACTCTGTATTTGTCATAAGGTGCCAGCCCTTGCCTTTTCTTCCGCAGGCTGCCGCCGCTTCATCATAACTGATAGTGTGTTTTGGCTGCTGGTAAGGTAAGGACGCCGGGACGCCCTTAATCATGGTGTTGGTGAACTGCGACACCAGAACCGCAGGAACAATCTTGTTTCTGATTTTGAACAGTTCCGGCACGTCCTCCGGCTCATAGGTCCCCGGCTCCATATAAAACATGGTCATGTAGTTTGGCAGTCCTGCACTGTCCATGACAATGACTGCTTTTTTCTTCACAAATTCTTTCATTTTGTGGCTTTCCTCCTTGTATCTGGTATGATTTTTATTTGAACAGCCTTGCTGCTATTCACTGCTATTGACTTTTGAAAAACCTTTGTTTCTGCTGCTGCCCGGCGCTCACTCTGACTGCTTTTCTTTCTTCTCCGGCTCTGGCTGTGTCACTGTCACGGTGACTTTCACGCCCTCCCGCTGGGATATAATCAGCGCCAGCGTTTCAAAAAAGCGCTGGGCATTGAATGTTCCTTGTACTTCCATTCCTGCGCCCTCCTTTATACGGACTGCGGCGCAATTTTCTGTGCCATGCCCTTTGCAAATCTTATGCCCTGCATGAACACCAGAAAGTCTTTCTTTTCCTGCGGTTCAAGTTCCCCCAGAAAAGCCATGACCTCTGTTGCTTCCTGCTGGTTTTCAGTTGCAATCATGGTTTCCATGTTTTTAACTTCTGTCATGGTCTGTTCCTCCTTTCATGCTGTGTGGTTTCGCAAGCGGTAAACGCTTCTGTTGTAGCGGTTACTGCTTGTTTAACTATATATTATAGCGGTTACTGCTATTTGTCAACCCTTTTTCCGTTTTTAATATTGACTTTTTTAGCGGTTACTGCTATTCTTTAAACATAAAAGAAAGGCGGTGAAGTCAAATGACTATCAATGAACGTGTGAAGCATTTTAGAAAAGATGTTTTGCACATCAGCCAGACTGAATTTGCAGTAAGTCTGGGAATGAAGCAAACTGGCGTCAGCTACATGGAACGGGACGGCTCAACCGTCACTGACCAGACAATTAAGGCAATCTGTCTTCTTTATAATGTGAATGAAGAATGGTTGCGCACTGGTTCTGGTGAAATGTATATACAGCCGGACACATTCAGCCTTGACGACTTCGTGAAGTCTAAAGGTGCCACGGGTCTTGAATTGGAAATCATAAAGACGTACTTTGAACTTGACCCAGAAATTAGAAGAACTGCCGTGGAATTTTTCAAACGCAGGCTTGTTGCTGCTGTTACTGCGGACCCTGCATTGTTAGTTCCAGACAATCCAGAAGATTTAGAAGCCCAGTGCCCGCCCGTTGACACTGGCAGTGTTTCCGGGACAGACGCCGGGTGATAACGCACCCAGCGTCCCCCGCTATTTACAAATTATAAGTTGCGTTGCTCCATTGAAATCTAAATTATAATAAATAGTGTTTATGCTGCTGTAATAGATTGCGTACACTCTGCAATCATACCAGTGTATATATTTTTTTATCATGTGTGACCACCTTTCCAGCGTGGCAAGGCTGGGCGCACTCACTATTATAATTTCTATGTTTTTGTGGATATTCGCAAGAAAGGTGGTTTTATATGGGTTTACGTTTTAGAAAAAGCGTGAAAATTGCTCCCGGCGTCCGTCTTAACATCAGCAAGAAAAGCGTTGGTATAAGTGCAGGCGTCAAGGGGTATCGTAAAAGTATAAACAGCAGCGGCAGGGGCACAACCAGCATAGGGGTTCCCGGCACTGGTGTTTCTTACGTTAAGACCGAGAATTTGAAAAGCAAAAAGAAAAAGGCAGTCAGCAGCCGTGTTTCTTCCACTGCTGCCGCCGCCAGTTCCTCTGCTTCCTCTCCTGCTGCCGCTCCTGCTCCTGCTAAAGTTCAGAAAGCAGCTGCGCAGCCAAAAGAGAAGCCGCCAAAGACCACGGCAGTTTTGCAGGAAAGACCAGACGCCAGCTTTGTTGTGTTCGGCGTCGTTGCTCTGGCTGGTGCCGTGTTCCTCTTTGCTTCTTCTCATGTTATTTTTTCAGTTGTTGCCGCCCTGTTCGGTATCTTCTGTCTGTATAGCTTTATACACATAAAGCGACACCCGGAAGACCCACGATACATCACGGAAGAACAGCTGACACGCTGGGGGCAGCTGGTACACTCCGACGCAAAGACCGTTTCCCAGCTGCAAAAAGCGTCCGTTCCTGTTCTGGTGGATTTAAAGAAGCGTGCTGCGTGGCATTATGAGCAGGTTTCTTCCGTTGGCTTCGGTCCAGACGTTTCATACTACGGTCAAGCCTTGATTGACGTACAAAATCAGATTGTTGCTTTATCTGAATTTGTCATGCTGCAAGGTGATAACCCTAAACAGGATTTAGAAAACTATTCTTCTTTTGTAAGTCAGAAAATAACAGCCTTTACAGACGACATTCTGAAAGACTAATAAAACAAAATGCCCCGGTCGTGCTGGGAACACTTCCGGGGCGTGCAAAGATATGTCATACCAGATACAACAATACCGTCTGCAATTTTGATTATATCACCAGCAGGCGGGAAATGAAAGGAAATGCAGGTGATACAATAGTGAAAAAGATTGATTTAAGCCCGGAACTTGTCCGGGTTGCTTTATATATAAGGGTTTCCGGGGAAGAACAGAAAATAAAAGGTCTGTCACTGGAAGCCCAGCAAGAACGACTGGAAGCATACGCAAGGGAACGTGGCTGGGTCATTGTTGGAATTTACATTGACGCTGCCAAGACCGCCAGAAAGAACATTCATAAAAGAACCGACTTTCAACGCATGATGGACAGTGTGAAGCGTGATGAAGTGGATATTCTGCTTTTCTGCCGTCTTGACCGCTGGTTTCGTTCCGTGGCAGATTATTATAAAATCATGGAAGTTCTGGAAGCGCACAACTGCGACTGGAAAACCACTGATGAAGAATATGACACCACAACCGCAAACGGGCGTCTGTATATTAACGTGAAGCTGTCCATTGCCCAGAATGAAGCGGACATTGACGGGGAACGAATAGACGTTGTATTTGACAGTAAGATTGCCCACGGCACCGTTGTTTCCGGCTCTGCCCCCTTTGGCTTCCGTGTTAATGCGGGAAAGCGGCTGGAAGTTGTGCCAGAAGACGCAGCCATTGTGCAAGACGCTTTCAACTACTTTGAAACTTCGATTTCCCAGCGTGCTACTGTCCGCTATATCCGGGAAACCTACGGCGTGAACTGGTGTGACGCCACTTTCCGGCGTATGCTGAAAGAAAAGCTGTATACTGGGGTGTATGACCGGGGCGGCAGGTTCAATGACCATTTCTGCCCGGCAATCATCAGCAAGCAGCAGTTTGACCGTGTGCAAGCGCTTCTGGAACGCAACGCACGTTCTGTTCCGTCTGGCAAGGTATATATTTTCACTTCCATTCTGACTTGCGCTGAATGTGGGCATAAACTGGTCGGGTACAAGTCAAGTGATTATTATTATTACCGCTGCAACCAGCATTTCCAGCGTGGGCGCTGCTCTCATAATCATTCAGCCCGTGAAGACGTCGTGGAAAAGTGGCTGTTTGAACATCTGGCAGAGGAACTGGAACGCTACCAGCTGGAATGGGAAGTTGCCGCAGCCAAAAAGAAAGCGTCCGTTGCCCGCACTGATAAAGCAGCACTGAAACGGAAGCTGACCAAGTTAAAAGAATTATATGTGAATGACTTAATAGACATTGAGGACTACAAAAGGGACTATCAAATATATACTGCTGCACTTAAACAGATACCGGAACCCAGCATTGAACCGCCGCCAGACTTCGCAGCCGTCCGCAGGCTCCTTGATAATGATTTCAAAACAATTTATGAGAATTTGACCCGTGAAGAAAAACGCACGCTTTGGCGTTCTGTCATTAAAGAAATTAGAATTGATAATGACCAGAATATCACGGGTGTTGTTTTTGGGTAGTGTTATACTAATGTGACACTACCCGTAGGCTCATCACATAAAATGGCTTCCGGAGATACTGCAAGCGCCCTTGCGATTGCAACTCTTTGTTGTTCACCGCCGGACAAATTGATTGGGTAATCATTTTCCTTGCTTTCTAAGCCGACACTTTTTAGCAAGCCTGTAATTATCTCGTGACGCTGTTTGGCGGTAAACGACTTTTTGGCATAGAGTAGGGGTAATTCGATATTTTCCCATACCCGCAAGTGCTTAATCAGAGAGTAGTTCTGAAATACAAATCCGATATTATTGGCTCGCAGTATAGACAGATCACGGTCTTTCAAAGCAGAAATAGATATACCATCATAAAGGTACTCGCCCTCATATTCCCGATTTAACAAGCCAATAATGGATATAAGGCTTGTTTTGCCTGAGCCGGACTTTCCGACAATGGCATAACTGCGCCCTCGTTGCAATTCCATATTAGCGTTGGTTACTGTTGTCAGCATATCGCCATTATTCAATTTGACGCTTGCTTTCAAATCCTTTATTTTGATTAAAGTCTTTTCGGAAATTCCTTTCATTTTATCAAATCCCCCTCGGATCAAGGTTTGGCGGAGTAGCAGAAACTACATCGCCCTCCTCTAAGCCGGACAGTATTTCTATATTGGCTCCGTCTGTCACACCCAATGTCACTTTTGTTTCCACTCTTTCTCCATTCGGAGTAATTACAGTAACCAATCCCGTCCCTTGTCTACCCGCTATTACCGACAGCGGCAATATAAGGACATCATTTCTCGTTGTCGCCGTTATGACTACCGTTGCACTTTGCCCCGATTTCACATCGACTGTTTGACTGATCAAGCATTGCAGAATGCCCTCTTGCGGCACGATTCCCGTAAACGCATTTTCATCTGCGGCAGGCGACACCACGGCAATCATATCGGTTGGTCCTACACCATCATATACTTGAAATTTTGCTTTCAACTCTGCATACTCCGGTAAGGTACTCAAAAAATTATCTGCCTCTACATTGAGGGCAAATCCTGTATAATGCACTATCGCTACGGGATAATTACTCGGTACGCTTTCATTGGATGGGGCAATAGAGGTAATTGTACCATCCACCGGAGATTTCAATTCTTTGCCGTTCACAGTTCCAATAATTTGCCCGGCAGTGATTTTTTCTTCTAATTCTACCGCTGTATTAAATATGCCATTTTCGGGTGAGAAAATAATAAACGGTACTGCCGGAACAATAGTCGTTTGCGTTGAAACGGTTGGAGTAATTGTCCCTCGTACAACTGATACCGTTTTTTCTGCGGATGTTGCGCTATCTGTAAGATTGTTTTCGTCTGTCTGCCCAATTGCAGAGCAGGCAGATAGCGTAAATACAAGAAACAAAATAGAACATAGCAGCATTTGTTTTCTTAGCAACTTCATCATTCCTCCTTATGCTGTATCACAAAAAATACGAGCCTCTATCTTGATACTTTTATTGTACCAAAACAGAAGCCCGTATTTTCTTGATTGCTCGTAAGATATTCCTCTTTTTTTCTATGCAAATTCTTACAATTTTCCTACGCCAACGGCAAAGTAATTGAAAACTTGTTTTGATCCTCTTGGCTCTCTGCAACGATTGTACCATTGTGTAGTTCAACAATCTGCTTTGCAATCGCCAAACCTAATCCAGCTCCTCCACTGCTTGTACTTCTCGCTGCGTCAAGCCGATAAAACTGCTCGAAAATCCTGTTTAACTTTTCTTCCGGCAGAGTATCGCCGTGGTTACAAAAAATAATGCTGACCGTATCTTCCTGACATTGTGCGCTGATCGTGATATCCGTATTTTCAAAACTGTAGATAACCGCATTTCTCAAAAGGTTATCAAAAACACGCTGAATTTTGTCTGCGTCACATCGAAGCATTATATCATCATCAACACAAAGATTACATTGCAAATTCTTTGATTTGAGCATAGGCTTAAATTCATATACAAGTTGCTCCAGCAGGCGAGTTAAATTGATTTTCGTGTATTGTAATGTAATATCGTATATATTGAATCGTGTTATCTCGAAAAACTCGTTAATCAGATCCTCTAACCGTTCTGCCTTACCAAGAGTGATTGAAAGGTACTTTTCTCGAAGTTCCTTTGAGATTTGCGACTCATCACGCAGTAAAGTAAGATACCCGATTACAGAAGAAAGCGGTGTTTTCAAATCGTGTGCAAGATACATAATCAGGTCATTTTTTCGCTGCTCATTTTCTTTTGCAAGCCTTGCATTACTTTCAGCCTCTTGTTTTAACTGATTGATGTTAGCGGCGATTTCACTCAACTCCGGGGACATTTCAATGTAACTGACATTCTGATCGAACATTTTTCCTGTCGCAGCCTGTACCTCGTACACATAGGCGACTACTTTTTTCAAAAGTAGGTATGTCATGTATATAATACAGCCACCCCACACGATTACAGCCACTATATAAAGATATACTGTTCTGTAATACAAGTAATAATACAAAACATACTTGCGGAGAATTTCCTCTGCCATAATTCCTAAAAGAAAAGTACCGCCAAAAATAAGCACAGAGCAAATCGCACATTGAATTACATACCCTTTGAACAAGGTAGAGAGCAGATAGTTTTTTTCTTTTTTATTCAATTTCATACCCTACCCCCCAAACAGTTTTAATGAACTTCGGATTTTTTGAAGGTTCATTCAATTTTTCCCGAAGCCGCCCAATGTGCGCCATTACCGTATTGTTACTGTTGCGAAGATACTTTTCTTTCCACACGGCTTCAAATAATTCCTCCGAGGCGACAACTTTACCCTGATGTTCGCACAGATACCACAGAATAGAAAACTCCAACGGAGTCAAGGCTATTTCTTTGCCATACAAGTAGCACTTGTGGCTGACTCTGTTTATCAGTAGACCTCTGATGTCATACTCGTCTTTTTCTTCGGATTGGCTCAAATTAGGACTGTTATAGCTCTGATAACGCCTTAATTGCGTCTTTACTCTTGCCACAACCTCTAAAGGATTAAACGGTTTCGTTATATAATCATCCGCACCAATCGTAAGCCCCATAATCTTGTCGCTATCCTCAATTTTGGCGGTAAGCATAATAATAGGGAAGTAAAACTTTTCCCGAATTTTTTGGCAAAGTCGAAAACCATCAATATCCGGCAGCATAATATCAAGTATCGCTAAATCAATCTGCGACTGTTTGATACATTTCATCGCCTCTAACCCATTATAACATTTATATACTGAATAACCATCGTTACTCAAATACACTTCAAGCAGATCAACGATTTCTTTTTCGTCATCCACAATTAAAATCTTCTTGTTCATTGATCCTACACCTCATTTTCGGGTACGGCTTCCATTATGTCGCCAAAATCACACTCTAAGTATTCGCATATATTCAACAGCACGGGAAGGGTAACATTTTCATTTTTTCCGAGTTTCGCAAATGTACTTTTGCTTGCCCCGACCGCTTCTCGTAATTGACTCTTTTTCATTCCCTTGTCAATCAGAAGTTTCCAAAGTTTGTTGTACCGTACTTTCATTTCCGCACCTCCACCCAAATATAGTTTGTATTATAGCACTTTGAGAGTGAAATCGCAATTATTAAGTCTGTATTTTGAGACTTTTAGTTTTCAAACCGGCACAATATCTTTCTGATATGTAATCCAACCGCCTGCAAAATGCAGGCGGCTTGTGTATTTTAATAGGCAGGTGCGCCGTAGCCAAGAATCTCGTAATAACCGATAGAATACTCATTGACTCGGCAACTGTCGCCGGAGTTGCCCTCGACCGTATAAACCTTGCCGTTTTCGACCTTTTGAACAATACCCGTATGGTCGGATAATCCATCCTGACCACTTTCGTCTGCCCAATCGAAGAAAATAATCATTCCGGGGGCAGGCTCGGCGCTGCCATCCAGCCATTGTCCACGATCCTTAAACCATTGTACTCCGTTGACACAGCCTGCATATTTTGGGATAACTCCAGCGTCGATATAGCCGCACTCGTTGGCACACCAAGATACAAAGCAAGCACACCATTCTACACGGGAGTTAAAACCGTACCACGACCAATACGGCTGACCGCCCACATTGCCAACCAGAGAGAGTGCAACGGTCACAATCTGTCCGTCGCCGCCTGTAATGCCGTAAAGCACCTGTGACCAAAGGTAATTGTTTTCATCTGCAAGCAGTTCAGCGAGGTAGCCTTTCTGTTCTTCGTTAAAACCATATTGCGCCGCCATTTCCTCGGCAGTCTTGTGGCTGACGGTAATATACAGATAGGTTTGTGTGACCGTGCTTTCAGTTTCCACGATATTACCGTGTCCGTCATCGGTTTCGGTAATAACTGTTTCGGTCTTGCTCTCTGTTCGGGAAGATATTTGATTCATCTCCCAAAAGATGTCTTTTAAGAGTTGCTTTTTGCCATCGTCCATTGTGGCAACCTCTTGGGGGTTATCTTGATCCGTATTCGTTTTTACAGAGTAAACGGCAAGCACCTCTTTCCAAACGGCTCTGCTGCCACTCATTTCAAGAACATCATAGGATACCGAGTTCTTTTCCTCTTGCAGCTTGGTATCGTATTCGGTATTGATTTCCTGCACAACGGTCTGCATACTCATTCCAGTGCCGGAATCTTCGTCTGAGAAGAAAATGCCAAATACTGAGCCGAGGATCATACCAATCAGGCAAATCACGATAATAACCAAAACCGCCACCCAGCCGCCTGCGGCGATAGCGGCAATCAAGGCTTTCGTTCCGGCAATAATCGCTTTAATGGCAAGTGCGGTCGCTTTGGCAATCGCCTTTACCGTAACCACGGCGGCTTTTGCCGCAGCCCTTGCCGCTTGTGCTGCTCTCTGTGCAGTTTTAACCGTAATGATTGAATCCACCTAAAAATCCTGGATTGCTATGCCCCCGCTTATGCCCCTTGTCATCATAATGGTTTAAACCGCCAAAGAATCCTGGTCGACTCTCACCTACTTTATGCCCGTTATTGTCATAATGATTCATACCACCAAAAAAGGAAGGCGAACTATGTCCGATTTTCTTTCCATTTGCATCATAGTCGTTCATACCACCAAAGAATCCTGGTCTGCTCTCGCCTACTTTTTTCCGTTTGCATCATAATGGTTTATGGATCCAAAGAATCCTGGTCTGCTATATCCTTTTTTACTCATAATGTCATCCTCCTGACTCTATTAGCCTCTTGTTTGATCTCAGAATAACACACTTTTCTCATTTGGAAGTCGCATAACAGGCGACATTCTTTTATCGCATTTACATTCATTATACCATTTATAATTCTTCCGACAATACGCAATAAAGCCGGAAGCCACGTTATCATCCATGACCTCCGACTCGTTCTGCTTATTCTACACTGTCCTTACACCCAAATCAACTCCTCTCTCCGTTTTATCTTTTCCCTGCTTTTCTTGAATAATCCTCTTATTGATCTCAAGCCGTTCATGAATGGATAATTTCTTATCTTTTCCATCTACCGCCTGCTTCTGCTGTGCCGGTTTTCTATCTGTTTTTCCTACATCCTTAACAACTTCATTCGCTTCGGTACTTGTTACCCTCTCATCTGCTCTTCCTTCATATCTTTCTGCTATCTGCTGTTCTCGTCTCTCCTTCACACCTTTTTCCTCCAGATTGCAAAAACTCTGCAGATACGGAAGCACATGATTCTGCATGTCTGTCAGATCTTCCATATACTTTTGGAACTCTTCACTTCCTTTGCCTTTCTGGTAATTGATCCAATACTCATGTCCGTCTGATTTCTTCTATTCCGACAGGCATACTATTTTTACAAGAGATTTTGAAAGTATTAACATGGTATTAACAACCGCCACAATTTACTATTATGGAATTGATACAAAAACCTATGAACCGAAAGTTACCAAACTTGCCTACTCAAAAACTGACGATTGCTTTTATATCGACAACGGAATACAAGACGCTCACATAAAAGCATTTGAAAAAGAGCAAATAAAAGAATCACTTTACTTAAAATATAACGCCCAATAACAAACAAGAGGACTTGCAAGGTTTCTAACCTTTCAAGTCCTCTGCTATATCATGGTACTGTTAGCCATGTCCGTTCCGTCAAGGACTGCCCTACGGCGTATCGGCTACGCCTTGTTCCTTGACCTCACTACATTTGCACAATCCGTTCTTCTGTCATTCCATACTATTCATCACTTTTTAAATGTTTGTTTGTAATAATTGGAATAACTTCTTCTGAATCATTTACAAACGCTAAAACTTCATTTACTATCTTAATCTTCCGATAACCACCTTTATGATAATGCAACATCTTATGATGATTTGAACAAACAACTATGAGATTATTAAGCCTATCCAAAGTTCCTTCTTCATCATATTCTTCAGACAGATTTTTTATATGATGTACTTCTACGTATTTTGTTCCATCTTGTTTTTCTATTGGCATTCTTTGCTCATTTGAACATAATTGGCATTCATAATCATATGCTCTTTTTAGTTTATCTATTAACTTATGATTTCGTTCTATCTTATTTTCTGATATTTCTTTTTTTCTGATTTCCTGCTCTTCCAAATCTATAATTTCATCAATTTCCTCTGTTAGTTCTTTTATCGTATTACTTTTTTTAGAACGAACATACCCTAATGACAAAATATACTCATCTATTGACATTTCATTCAACTTTGCTACATTATATATTGTTTGATAAATTTTGTCTTGTGAAGAAAAATATACGATATTGGGTGGCTCTATAATGTATTTACTTAACTCTTTCTTATACTTTATATTCTTATTTTCAGAAACATACTCATCAGCACGCCTTGATTTTTTATATCCATAAAAATCAAGAAATTCATCTAAATGCATTCCACAACGATGTGCATAATTTCGAATCCATTGATTTTCTGGTGATGAACTTAATTGTACAACACCATCAACCATATGTTCCTCAAAAAATTTGATTATTCTAGAATCTCTAATTGAATCCTTTTCTGTTAAACAACTTTCAAATCCAAGAAATTGAGCATATTCTTTTCCTTTCATATTTCTTTTATGAGCCGCTTTTTTAAAAAGCTGTTTAGAATCTCCATTTAGTAAAATACATTCCTTTTTCAAAATGCTATCCCGTTCACTACATTTCAGCACCTCATAGTCCATTTCATTATATATATTCATTTTTTCAACTATTGAAAGAGTTTTTAAATCCTCTGGAACAAATTCATCAAACATACATTTAACACATTTTTCATCAAAATATATTAAACATATTTTTCCATCCCTACTATTTTTAATAAGATACCGTCTTTGCTGTTTCTCATTCCAATAACTGAATTTGTGGTACATTAACATTTTTCTAAAAATTTTCTCATCATCTTCTGATAACATTTCCATAAACCAAGATGTATAATGCTTTATCCCATGAATTAACACTTTATTGACATTTGCTTTTGTACTCCATGTCATATCTGCTATTTCTTGATTTGTCATCTGATACTCGTAATATAATTTCTGTATTGCCTCCGAATCTAATTCCGAAGTAGTACCCCGATATTTTTCTGTATTTCCCATTACAATTTATCTCCCTACATAAACATATAACTATCTGAATAGATTTTACCATAATTGACAAGCAAAGTCACATTTCTATAAAAGGATTATAGCAAACAAGGATATGCAAAAATGCATATCCTTGTTTATTTGAAATATTTACTCCATTTTCTTTCAACTTTTACTCCAAATTTACTCCATTTTAAAAATCTGTTACGATATTATGCGGTATTCTATGATACCTTTTCTTTGTAGAAAAATGTCTGCAAACCTTGATTTTCAGCGAACTTTTCAATATTTCCAAGCACTTTATTCTGTTGTGAGATTTTCTTCTCAAATTATTTCATTACAATATTAATGATTTTACCCGGTACATAAATCTCTTTGATTACATTGCCGGTAAGCTTATCTGCAATTGCAGCTTTTCCTGCAGCAAGTGCATCCTCTTTGGAAGCATCTTTTGCAATGCTGACAACACCCTTTGTCTTGCCGTTAATCTGTACTGCAATTTCAACTTCATCATCTTCCATTGCATCTTTATCATACTCCGGCCATCTTTCTGCAAATACGGAAGTATCATGACCAAGCTCGCTCCACAGTTCTTCTGCAATATGTGGTGCAAACGGAGCAAGAAGAAGCACATAAGTTTCCAGTGTCTTTTTATCTACGCCGCCCTTCTTGGAAAGGTCGATCAGTTTGTTGTTGTATTCCATGAATCCTGAAATTACAGTATTTAAGCTGAAGCTTTCCAGTCTCTGGGTGATATCATATACCAGTTTATGACGAATCTTAACCAGTTCTTTAGTCTCAGCAACATCTGCATCCTTCTGGCTCATTACAAGATTCCAGAATCTGGTGATGAAACGGTATACACCATCGATTCCACGATCATCCCACTCAGAATCCAATTCCGGTGGTCCAACAAACAGCTCATATAATCTTAAGGAATCACAGCCGTAGTCACGAACCAGATCATCCGGTGAGACGACATTTCCTTTAGATTTACTCATCTTGATACCATTCTTACCGGTAATCATACCCTGATTAAACAGTTTGGTAAATGGCTCATCAAAATCAATTACTCCGATATCATATAAGAATTTGGTATAGAAACGGGAATACAGAAGATGCAGTACTGCATGCTCTACTCCACCGATATACATATCAACCGGAAGATATTTATCTGCTTTCTCGCGGCTTACTAATTCATCTTTGTTCTTGTTATCTACATAACGTAAGAAATACCAGGATGAACCTGCCCACTGTGGCATGGTATTGGTCTCACGTTTTGCAGGCTTACCACAGCAAGGACATGTGGTATTTACCCACTCCGTAATATCTGCCAACGGTGATTCTCCGGTACCTGTCGGCTGATAAGATTCAACCTCCGGTAACAGTAATGGAAGCTCTTCTTCCGGAACCGGAACTGCTCCACAATCCGGACAATGTACGATTGGAATTGGCTCGCCCCAGTAACGCTGGCGGGAGAATACCCAGTCTCTTAATTTATAGTTGGTTGTCTTCTTACCAAAGCCCATCTTTTCAATCATTTCCGGAGCTTCTTTCTTAAGAACGGACGACTCCATTCCATTCCAGTCACCAGAATTAATCATAATACCTTTTGCTTCGGTATAAGCTTCGGTCATATTTTCAATTTCCTTACCATCTTTGGCAATAACCTGGATGATTGGAATATTGAATTTCTTTGCAAATTCAAAGTCACGGTCATCATGTGCAGGAACACACATAATTGCTCCGGTACCATAATCAGCTAATACATAATCAGAAAGCCAGATTGGAACCTTTGCACCATTTAGCGGATTGATTGCATAAGAACCGGTAAATACACCAGTCTTTTCTTTATCCTGCAAACGATCTACAGAAGATTTCAGGGATGACTGATAGATATAATCCTCTACTGCAGCTCTTGTCTCATCAGTTGCAAGCTCTTTTGCCAAAGCATGCTCCGGTGCAAGTACCATGAAGGTTGCTCCGTGAAGAGTATCCGGTCTTGTGGTATAAACAGTAATCTCTTTATCGCTTCCATCCACCTTAAAGTTGACTTCTGCTCCATTACTCTTACCAATCCAGTCAGTCTGCATTTTCTTAACCTTTTCCGGCCAGTCAAGTTTATCAAGGTCTGCAAGAAGACGGTCAGCATATTTGGTAATCTTAAGCATCCACTGCTTTAAGTTCTTCTTGGTAACATCAGCACCACAACGCTCACATTTACCATTTACAACTTCTTCATTGGCAAGACCAGTCTTACAGGATGGGCACCAGTTAATTGGCATCTCTTTCTCATAAGCAAGTCCGGCTTTAAACATTTTTACAAAAATCCACTGTGTCCATTTGTAGAATTCAGGATCGGTGGTATTTACTTCCATATCCCAGTCATAGATTGCAGCAATTTCCTGAATCTGACGCTTGATATTCCTGATATTTTCAGCGGTAGATTTTTCCGGATGAACACCCATCTTAATTGCGTAGTTCTCTGCCGGAAGACCAAATGCATCCCATCCCATCGGGTGAATGACATAATATCCATGCATAAGCTTATAGCGGCTCCATACATCAGATATTACATAGCCTCTCCAGTGACCTACATGAAGTCCGTTTCCGGATGGGTATGGAAACATATCCAGACAATAGTATTTCGGCTTCTTGCCATCATTTACGTTAATTGGCTTATCTTCCCAGACTTTACGCCATTTCTGCTCTACCGCTCTGTGATTATACGGTACTGTTGTTTGTGACATCTTCAATTCCTCCTAATTAAAACAGCTTTCGTCCATAAAATAAGGACATGCTGATAGAATGCCTTTTTAGAGACTTATACTCATAAAATTCTATCACATGCCCTCAATTTGTCAAGGAAAAATGGTATTTGTATCAATTGTAAGAATCCGGTCTATCGGACAAATGCTCTTCCCTTTTCCGTCTGTGCCTTCAAAATATTTCGAGCTTGCCGATTCAAACAGCACATAGATATTGCCGTCTGCATAATTAATTTCTTCGGAACATGGTGGCATTTCCACCTTAAGTTCCGGTGCCCGCGGCTTTGTATCCATTGCATCTACATTCTGGTAAATCTTTAAATAGGATGAATTGCTTCTTCCATAGGATGTGCTTAAATACACTCTGTCCTGTTCATCAAAAGCAATTCCCTGCACCTTTTCCGGTATCTGGTAGCGCTGCTGTTCCATCAGTTCTCCATCCTGATATTTATAAGAAATCATAATGGATTTGAATAAGGCATTGTGTGTTGCTACCCAGAGAATTCCATCATGCCAGGTAATGCAGGATGGCATATTCGCTACACGGTATTCTTCAAACATTCCGGTGGCATCCACAAAAATCTTCGGTTTGGACTCTGCAATCTTTTTTATATAACTGTAACTAAGCCGCTCCAAAGACCTCGTATCCGAATGGCAGATCCAGACATTTCTTCCATCGTAGGTAAGTCCTCCAAGATGGCTGTTCTTTTTCATGCCAAGAGTAACCATATATTCTCCGGTCTCTTTGTCAAAGATATAAAGGGCTCCAAGGCTTTCCGAATCATCCGTATTATATGCTGTAATCATATAATAATCTTCGGTAATGCAGATTCCCTGCGGACACTGGTTGTCCGTGGATGTCATATTCTGTGCATAATCCTGTTCCCTGGTGGATGGCATTCCCGGAATATTTACATCATAGGCAAAGCTGAATCCACAATCCTTTAACATCCGGTCATTTCCGCTCATCTGTGATGCCGTGGAATATGGATACATTTCCACGCTATAAGAAGAATCAATCTTCTTGGTCCATTTTGCGTATAACGATACGTCTCCGAAATTATCAATGTTTATCTCTGTAATCTTATTCTGATAACTGCTTTCGGTATACCAGCCAGCGAAATTATATCCCGGTTTTTCCGGTATATCAAGGGTTAGAGGAAGTTCTTCTATAATATAGTTATAAGTCAAATCAGAAGAAGGGATTCCACCATTTAAGTAATAGGTGATATCATAATCTTCCTTTAATACATTGGCATCTTCCGGCTCCATGCTGTAATAAAGAGAGGTAGTGATTGGCAGAGAACGAAGTGCTTTTGCTTCTGAAAACTGCGAATTATCGAAAAACAGCGCAATAATCAAAACAATTGCAAAAAAAGTTCTTTTCTTTCCCATGTCACCACCACCTCTCTTTCCTCATCCGTTTGTCTTAACAGATATTTTTTCTCATTACACTTATCTCACTACACTATTTATCTTCTTCTGAAGCAAGCTTGGATGCCCGTTCTTCCATCTGTACCCTTGCGACTTCCTCCGGTGCCTGTTCGTATCTGGCAAACTGGTAGGAGAAATCTCCGCTTCCCTGCGTCATGGAACGAAGTCTTGTGCCATAACCATATAATTCAACATAAGGAATATCCGCTAAAATCTCGGTGGTTCCTTTGTTATCCGGTGTCATGCCCAGAACTCTTGCCCGCTTCTTATTTAAATCTCCCATTACATCTCCGGTATAAACGTCCGGTAATGTAATCTTAAGGCTGGCAATCGGTTCTAAAAGCACCGGTTTTGCTTCTAAGATTCCTTTCTTTAAAGCTTCTCTGGCTGCAACCTTAAATGCCATTTCCGAAGAATCCACTGCATGATAGGAACCGTCATAAAGCACTGCCTTGATACCAAGTACCGGATATGCCGCCAAAGGTCCTTTCTGCACGCCCTCCTGAAGCCCTTTTTCTACTGCAGGAAAGAAATTCTTCGGAACCGCTCCGCCAACCACTTCCTGCGAAAACTCATAAGCTTCCTCAAGATTTCCCGATGGTGAAAAACGCATCTTTACATGTCCATACTGGCCATGTCCACCAGACTGTTTCTTATATTTATATTCCACATCTGAGGTTCCTCGGATGGTTTCACGGAATGCAACCTTCGGACGGCTCAGTTCAATCTCTACTTTATATTTATTTTTTAAGGTTTCTACCAGAACCTCCAACTGCTGTTCCCCGATACCATAAATCAGTGTCTGGTGATTAGCACTGTCATTTACCGTCTTAATGGTTAAGTCTTCCTGCATGATTTTCTGCAGTGCCTGGGAAATTTTATCTTCATCACCTTTATTCTTTGCTTTATACCTCATGCCGGTATATGGCTCTGAAATACTTGTCCGGATAAAGAGTATCGGATTGGCTTTTGTAGACAGGGAATCGGTTGTCATAGCTCCGGAAAGCTTTGCTAATGCTCCGATATCTCCGGCATGAAGCTCCGGTACTTCCTGTGGTTTGCTGCCGCACATTACATAGAGCTTTCCAATCCTGCCTTCTGTATCCCGATGATGATTAAAAAGCAAATCATCGGTTTTTAACACACCGGAATTTACTTTTATCAGAGAATATTTTCCAATAAAAGGGTCTACAATTGTTTTAAAAATATATGCTGATTTTGGCTTTGAGAAATCATAATCTGCGGAATATACTTCATTGCTCTTGGCATTGATTCCGGTACAGGAACGTTTATCCGGGCTTGGGAAGTATTTTATAATGTCATCTAACAAGGTATACATACCCTGTGCAAGAATGCTGGAACCCATGGAAACCGGAACCATGCTGGCATCTGCCACATTAACGCGAAGTGCCTGACGTATTTCGTTTTCTGAGAATTCATCACCATTAAAATACCGCTCCATGAATTCTTCACTGGTTTCTGCTACCGCTTCCATCAGGGCATCGGTACAGATTCCAAGGTTATTCTGGCTGTATTCCGGAATCTCACATTCTACTACTTCGCTCTTATCATTCCATCTCTGGGCGCTCTTACGAACCACATTGATATAGCCTACAAATTTCTCGTTTTCACGAATCGGCAGATGAAACGGTGCAATCCGCTTGCCATATAACTGCTGTAAATCTTCTACTACCTGCCGGAAGCTTGCATTATCAATATCCATCTCCGTAACAAATATCATTCTCGGAAGATTGTATTTCTCGCAGATGTCCCAGGCTTTCTTCGTACCGACTTCAATTCCGTTCTTGCCGGATACCACGATAATTGCTGCATCTGCGGCACTGACTGCTTCTTCCACTTCACCGACAAAGTCGAAATATCCCGGAGTATCTAAGAAATTAATCTTGGTATTATCCCAGATAACCGGAACAACCGAAGTATGGATGGAAAACTGTCTTTTGATTTCTTCTTTATCAAAATCACTGATAGTATTTCCATCAGAAATCTTTCCCATACGGGTTGTCATGCCGGATAAATATGCCATTGCTTCCACCAGACTGGTCTTTCCCGCTCCACCATGTCCTAAAAGCACGACGTTTCTGATTCTGTCCGTTGTAAATACTTCCATATGTTATTCCTCCTGTACTATAGATTTATGTATATATTTTACTAAATCAAGTTATTTTCTTCAACCATATTATGTATTATACACAACATTTATGAATGAATTGTAAATGTGCAGTAAACATTTTGCACTATTTTTGATCATTTTATTGTGAAATTTTGTATTTTCGCACGTTAAACTTTAACGCTTTAAAGTATTGACATTATATTCTGATTCCGTTATAGTATACATGCACCACCGGAGAGATGCGGTTGCATTCCGTTTCTTCTCATATTATAATAGTCCGGTCAGGTGACATTTTTTAAGTGAGGATTATAAATTATGATTATTGTTATGAAACCATCCGCTCTTCCACAGGATGTAGATAAAATTGTAGATGCAGTGGAAAAAGAAGGCTTAAAAACACATCTTTCGCATGGGGAAGAAGTTACCATTATCGGAGTGGTCGGTGATAAAACCAAATTAGATATTCAGCGCATTGAAGCCAGCCCTGAAGTAGAAAAGGTAGTTCCGATTACCGAAAGCTACAAACTTGCCAATAAGAAGTTCCACCCACAGCCAACCAGCTTCAAGGTTAAGGATACCGTAATCGGTCCTGATACCATGACAATTATGGCTGGTCCCTGTGCCGTTGAAACAGAAGAACAGCTTCTTTGCATTGCCCGTGCAGTCAAGAAGGCAGGGGCAACTATTCTTCGTGGCGGTGCTTACAAACCTCGTACTTCCCCATACTCTTTCCAGGGTCTTGAGGAAGAAGGTTTAAAATATATGAAGACCGCTTCTGATGAAACAGGTCTTGCAACCATTTGTGAAGTAACCAGTGCACATGCCGTAGAATCTGCTGTAAAATATGTCAGCATGCTTCAGGTCGGTGCCAGAAATATGCAGAACTTCGAATTATTAAAAGAAGTTGGCCGTGCCGGTCTTCCTGTCTTATTAAAAAGAGGTCTGTCTGCTACGATTGATGAATGGTTGAATGCAGCAGAATATATTATCTCTTCCGGAAGTCCAAACGTTGCTTTATGTGAACGTGGTATCCGTACCTTTGAGACTTCCACCAGAAACACTTTGGATTTAAGTGCAGTATGTGTCTTAAAGGAACGTACCCATCTTCCGGTCATCGTTGACCCAAGCCATGCAACCGGTGTCCGCTCTTTCGTTGAGCCGCTTGCTAAAGCCGGTATTGCCTGCGGTGCCGATGGTCTGATGATTGAAGTACATAATGACCCTGCACATGCACTTTCCGATGGTCCGCAGTCTCTGAACTTCGAACAATTCGATTCTGTTATGGAACATATCAAACCATATATTTCCTTAAGCGGAAGGAGCTTAATGTAACATGGACTTTAAGAAAATCGGTTTTATTGGTCTTGGTCTTATCGGCGGTTCGATGGCTAAGACCATAAAACGCATTTACCCGGAAACAGAACTGATTGCCACATCCGGTCATCTTTCTACCATAACTGCAGCTTTTGAGGACCATACTATTTCCAATGATACGCTGCTTGCAATGAAAGATTTCTCCGACTGTGATATTATCTTTCTCTGCTGTCCGGTACAGAAAAATATTGAATACATAAAAGAATTAAAGCCCTTTTTGAAAAAGGGCTGTATTCTTTCTGATGTAGGAAGTGTCAAGGGGGATATTCACGAAAGTATTACCGCCCTTGATTTAGAATCCTTTTTTATTGGCGGACATCCTATGGCAGGTTCTGAAAAGACCGGCTATCAGGCTGCAACCGCCTATTTATTGGAAAATGCTTATTATATTTTAACCCCGACTGCAAAAACTGATACCACAGTGCTTCATGCGTTCCGGGATTATATTGCATCCTTAGGCTCAGTTCCTATGATTATGGATGCGAAAACCCATGACTATGCAACCGCTTCTATCAGTCATCTGCCGCATATTATTGCAGCAAGTCTTGTGAATCTGATTCGTGAAACCGATGATGAAAATGAGACGATGAAGACGATTGCAGCAGGCGGATTTAAAGACATTACAAGAATTGCATCCTCTTCTCCTGTAATGTGGCAGCATATCTGTGCCTCTAACCGGGAGCAGATTTTAACACTCATTGACCGCTATACGGAAGAATTAAATACCATGCGTAGTCTGATTGCTGAAAGAAAAGAAAAGGAAATCTATGATTTCTTCTCTCATGCCAAGGATTACCGGGATTCTATCACCATTACTTCTTCCGGTCCATTGCGTAAAGTCTTTGAATGTTATTGTGATCTGATTGATGAAGCCGGTGGAATTGCAACCATTGCTACGATTCTTGCCAGTAACAATATCAGTATTAAAAATATTGGAATTATCCATAACCGTGAATTTGAAAACGGTGTACTTCGTATTGAATTATATGAAGAAGAAGCACTTAACTGTGCCATTGCACTGCTTCGCAAATATCATTATACAGTTTATGAACGATAATATTTAGATAAAATATTGACAATATTTCAGAATACATCCAGAAAGGATTTTATTATGCAGATCAAAAAAGCCCATGCCTTACATGGAGAAATAAATATTCCGGGAGACAAATCCATTTCCCATCGTGCAATTATGTTTGGTTCGCTTTCCAACGGCACAACCGAAATCACCAATTTCTTAGAGGGTGCCGACTGTCTTTCTACGATTTCCTGCTTTCAGGAAATGGGCATTGAAATTGAACGTAAAAAAAGTCGTGTACTTGTCCATGGAAAAGGATTACACGGTCTAAAGGAGCCACAGCATATCTTAGACGCGGGGAACAGCGGAACTACTACCCGACTGATTTCTGGTATCTTAGCCGGTAATCCATTTGTCAGCCAGTTAGATGGGGATGATTCCCTTCGCACCCGTCCCATGAAGCGTATCATGGAACCGCTTCGTCTCATGCAGGCAGATATCGAAAGTTTAAAGTATAACAACTGTGTTCCTTTAAAAATAACCGGACATGAATTACATGCCATTGATTATACTTCCAAGGTTGCATCTGCCCAGGTAAAATCCTGTATCCTTTTAGCCGGCTTATATGCGGACGGAATTACCAGCATAACGGAACCGGTACTCTCCCGCAACCACACAGAACTAATGCTTCGCTCGTTCGGTGCTAAAGTCATCTCTAAAGGAACAACTGCATCCATTGCACCGGATCCTGTTTTAAACGGACAGAAAGTGGAAGTTCCTGGAGATATTTCTTCAGCAGCCTATTTTATTGCGGCAGCGTTACTTACTCCTGGTTCCGAAGTCTTAATCCGCAATGTTGGAGTCAATCCCACAAGGGACGGCATCTTAAAAGTTGCCAAAGCAATGGGCGGCTCCATCGAACGGCTGAATCCAAGAACCGCATCCGGTGAGCCGGTCTGCGACCTTCTGGTAAAAGGCAGTTCACTTCATGGTACCGTGGTGGAAGGGGAACTCATCCCGACTTTAATCGATGAAATCCCTGTGATTGCTGTTATGGCAGCCTTTGCAGAAGGAATCACTATTATCCGGGATGCTGCAGAACTTAAGGTAAAGGAAACCGACCGTATTCTTACGGTAACAGAAAACTTAAAGTTATTAGGCTGTGATGTTACCCCAACGGATGATGGCATGATTATTCACGGCGGAAAGACCTTACACACCGCAGCCATAGATGCAGGACTTGACCACCGGATTGCTATGAGCTTTGCCATTGCTGCGTTAAATATTGATGGTGGTATCGAATTAGAGCATTCTGAAATTGCAGAGGTTTCTTACCCTGATTTCTACAAAGATTTGCAGAAATTGTACATCTAAAATATAAACCAGTTTAAAACATACAGTGTCTATCACTGGCAGTTCTTTACAAATGCTTGATAATATCAAAAACCATGGAAAAAGTTCCATGGTTTTCTTTTATAACATAGTTTTTATATCTAAGTTTATCTTTTAGACATCATTGAAAATCTGATAAATATCAATTTTTAATGCATCGGTATCTGACATTCCAACAAATACACAGCCATATTTATAGGTTCCGTCCCCCTTCGGGTCACATCTGACAATCTCAAGTACCGCATCAATGACCTCTTTCGTCCAAATCTGAATCTTGGTATCATAGTAGGTTCCAACTTTCAAATTCTGGTCAGAAACAAATCCGATTCCGGAACGTGAAATATCGGTAACTACCACATGAATAAATTTTAAAGTAGTAATATCATCCTGATCCAGACGTTCCAGCTGAACAGATACATCTAAATCCAATCGTTTATGTTTTCTTCTCTCGTCCATAGTCCTCTCCTTCTATCAAGATTAAAGCTAATAAAATTATTTTATCCTATATTTTGAATTCTGACAATAAGAAATTATTTTATCAGCATAGCATCCCCAAAACTAAAGAAACGGTATTTTTCTTCTACTGCTTTCTTATAGGCAGCCAGAATATGTTCCCTGCCTGCAAGAGCAGACACCAACATCACAAGGGTAGACTGTGGCAGGTGGAAATTCGTAATCAGAGCATCTATAACTTTAAACTTATAGCCCGGATAGATAAAGATATCCGTCCATCCGCTCTTTTCCCGTAAGGTGCCATCTTCTTCTGCTGCGGACTCTAAGGTTCTTGTACTGGTGGTTCCTACGGCAATTACCCGGTGGCCATTTGCTTTGGCACGATTGATTTTATCGGCTTCCGACTGTTCAATCCGGTAGAATTCCGAATGCATATGGTGCTCTTCGATGGTATCTACTTTTACCGGACGGAAAGTGCCAAGTCCCACATGAAGGGTAACTTCTGCTATATCTATGCCCATATCACGAATCTGCTGTAATAATTCCGGTGTAAAATGAAGGCCCGCTGTTGGGGCAGCGGCAGAACCATCATATTTGGCATATACTGTCTGATAACGGTTCTTATCCTTTAACTGATGGGTAATATAAGGCGGCAATGGCATCTGACCAAGCTGGTCTAAAATCTCTTCAAAGATTCCATCATAGTGAAACTGAATCAGCCGGTTACCATCTTCTACGACCTCTAAGACTTCTCCGGTCAAAAGTCCCTCTCCAAAAGAAATCTTAACACCAGGCTTACATTTCTTTCCCGGTTTTACCAGTGTTTCCCAGATATCATTTTCTTTTCTCTTTAAAAGAAGAATCTCTATTTTGGCTTCCGTTCCCTCTTTGACTCCAAACAGTCTTGCTGGAATTACCTTGGTATTATTTAATACAAGACAGTCTCCCGGCTGCAGATAATCTACTACATCACGGAATATTTTATGTTCAATATCTCCTGTTTTCTTATCTAAGACCATAAGTCTGGAACTGGAACGATCCTCCAGAGGATCCTGTGCAATCAGTTCCTCCGGTAAATCGTAATCAAAAGCTTTTACATCCATGTTTCTTTCCTCTATTTCTAAGCTCTCAGTTCAATCTTCATTGCTTCTAATGCTTTTACAATGCGGTTCATTGCTCCGCTTAAATCTGCTTCCTCTAAGTTCTTATCCTTTGCACGGAAGGTCAGTGAATAAGCAATAGATTTATAACCCGGTTTAATCTGGGCTCCTTCATAAATATCGAACAGTGTGTAGCTTTCTAAGTAAGCGCCGCCCTTGCTGTCGAATACTTTTTCGATATCTCCTGCAAGAATCTCTTTTGGAACAACCATACTGATATCACGGGTTGCTGCCGGGAATTTGGCAATACCTTTGTATTTACGGTCAAAGGTTGTTTCATCCATAATAGATGGCATATCAATCACTGCAACGTATACTCTGTCTTTGATATTGTAATTAGCAGCTACAATCGGATGAACCTCTCCTAAGTAACCAATTACTTTACCATCATATACAATGTTTGCCTGACGGCCCGGATGCAGATAAGGTCTTCCGGACTTCGGATCATATTCAGCTTTCTTCGTCATTCCAACTTTATAGAAGAATTCTTCTACCACGCCCTTCATGGTAAAGAAATCACCTTCACCATACATACCAAGGGTAAACTGCATTCTCTCGTCCGGAAGTTCCGTTACCGGTACACTCTTTGGCAGATAAATGTTGCCTAATTCATAGAGGCGTACATCTTTATTTCTTCTGTTGTAGTTGGTTGATAAAGATGTCAGCATTCCATTTAAGGATGTGGTACGCATAATACTGAAATCTTCTCCCAAAGGATTGGAAATTGTTACGGTCTGGCGTAATGGTGAATCTTCCGGAAGTAATAATTTATCAAATACCTTCGGGCTTTCGAAGGAATAATTCATGCCCTGTGAAAAACCGCAGAACTCTGCAATTTCTCTTGCAATTGCTTCGATTCTTAATTTATAGGATAACATTCCGGTAGTAGCTTCTCCGCTCGGCAGGGTTGTTGGAATGTTTGCATAACCAAAGAATCTTGCTACCTCCTCTGCAAGGTCTGCATCACACTCTAAGTCCTGTCTCCAGGATGGAACTAATACTTCATTGTTTTCTTTATCATAACCTAATTCCAGACGTTTAAAATAGGAAAGCATTTCTTCCGGCTTAATATTGGTTCCTAATAATTTATTGTATTTCTCCGGTTCAAAAGGAATCCGTCTGCCTTCTTTCTTATTCTCGTAAATATCAATGGCTCCGCCAACTACTTCACCGGCACCTAATTCTTCGATTAACTGGCAGGCTCTATTCATAGCTTCCATAGCAAGGTTCGGATCCAGACCTTTTTCAAATTTGGAAGACGCATCGGTACGAAGCCCGATTTTCTTACCGGAAAGGCGGATATTGGTTCCATCGAAGCATGCAGCTTCAAAAAGCATGGTTTTTACATTGTCTGTAATCATGGAATTCTCGCCACCCATAATACCTGCAATACCGATTGCTTTCCTGCCATCACAAATCATCAGAACGTTTTCATCCAAAGTACGCTCCTGACCATCCAAAGTTGTAAATAATTCGCCTTTTCCGGCACGTCTTACAACAATCTCTTTTCCCTCGATGGTATCCCAGTCATATGCATGCATCGGCTGTCCGTATTCTTCCATAACATAGTTGGTAATGTCCACAATGTTATTGATTGGACGGATTCCCTGGGCTGCAAGTCTGCGCTGCATCCACTTTGGTGATGGAGCAATCTTAATATTCTTTACCACACGGGCGGTATAACGAGGACATAATTCTTTGTCTACTACATTTACTTTAATATAGTCATTGACATCCTCATCATTTCCGGTCTCAGTTACAACCGGCGGTACAAATTCTTTCTTAAAGGTTGCTGCTGCTTCTCTGGCAATTCCAAGGATTGAAAAACAGTCTACACGGTTATTTGTAATCTCATATTCCACAATAGTATCGTCAAGGCCTAATGCTTTAATTGCATCATCACCCGGTTTTACCTCATCCTCTGCGAAGATGTAGATACCATATTCCGGAGCTTCCGGATACATATCACGGGTAGAACCAAGTTCTTCAATGGAGCACATCATTCCATTGGACTCAATTCCTCTTAATTTACCTTTTTTAATTTTGATGCCGCCTTCTGTCATCTTTCCATCATGTCCACCGGCAACACGTCCGCCATCTAATACAACCGGAACTTTATCTCCTTCTTTTACATTCGGAGCACCGGTTACAATCTGGATGTCCTCACCTGTTCCCACATCTACCTGACAGATGATTAACTTATCAGCATCCGGATGCGGCTCGATTTTCTTAATCTGTCCAACGACGATTTTCTCTAAATCGGCATCCATTTTCTTGTAAAATTCTACTTTTGAACCGGACAGAATCATTGCATCGGTATATTCCTGTGCATCTACATTAAGTCCCGGAACCAAAGCTTCTATCCATTTTAATGATGTATTCATATTGTTTCTCCTTCTATCAACTCTCTACTGTGTTCTTTTCTTTCCGACTACAGGAAGCATGTCCCTTCAACTTCCCTGTTCATTAAAACTGTCTTAAGAAACGGTCATCATTCTCATACAAGAGACGCATATCATCAATTTCATATTTCAATAAAGCAATACGCTCAAGACCAACTCCAAATGCAAATCCTGAATATTCTTCCGGATCAATACCGCTCATACGAAGCACCTTCGGATGAACCATTCCACAGCCTAAGATTTCAATCCATCCTTCTCCCTTACAGAAACGGCATCCTTTACCGCCACATTTAAAGCAGGTGACATCCATCTCTGCACTTGGCTCTGTAAATGGGAAGTGATGCGGACGGAATTTTACTTTGGTTTCCGGTCCGAACAGACGGGCTGCAAACTCCTGCAGCGTTCCCTTTAAATCTGCAAATGTAATATTCTTATCAATTACCATTCCTTCTATCTGATGGAAGGAAGGTGAATGGGTTGCATCTACTTCATCTGCACGGAATACTCTTCCCGGTGCAATCATGCGGATTGGCAGCTTGCCTTTTTCCATGACACGGACCTGTACCGGTGAAGTCTGGGTACGAAGCACGATTTTATCATTAATATAGAACGTATCCTGCTCGTCTTTTGCAGGATGATTTGCAGGAATATTTAACGCTTCAAAGTTATAATAATCATATTCTACTTCCGGTCCTTCCACTACTTCATAGCCCATACCGGTAAAGATACGCTCTACTTCTTCCAATGCAATGGTATTCGGATGACGATGGCCGACACGGTTCTTTTTAGCCGGAAGTGTAACATCAATTACTTCATGTTTTAATTTCAGTTCCATCTGGGCAGCTTCTAATTTCTGCTTTGTCTCATCTAATTTCTTTTCAATAGCTTCCCTGGTCTCGTTTACCAGCTGTCCTACCAGAGGTCTGTCCTCCGGTGCAACATCCTTCATTCCTTTTAATACTGCGGTGAGTTCACCTTTCTTTCCGAGAAATGCAACTCTGACATCATTCAGTTTGCCAAGTTCGCCGGATGATTCAATCTGATGAATTGCCTCTTCCCTGATTTTCTGCAGCTTTTCTTTCATAATAATATCTCCTTCTATCATTTTATTTCATTCATAAATAAACTACGAGAAACACGCTTTGCGAATTTTTCACGTAAAAAAAACGCGAAGCATTTTCTTCCCATAGGGACGAAATTACTCCGCGGTACCACCCTGATTTCTAAATCATTAGACACTTATAAATACTTAACGCGTATCACGTCACAGACTACTAACATTCACCTGTGCAGCTTCCGTGCGAAATTCAATTACTGCCTTACCTTAAGGAAACTTTCAGCCGATGATTTCCTCTCTCTTTAAAAAGTACAATAACCTACTGAACACTTTCATTGCCTTTTACTTTTTCACTAAATGTTATAATATCACAGTGTTTCTAAAACTTCAAGTTATTTTTTATCCCGTTTCCGCTCCTTCTTCTGCTGTATGAATCCTGCAATATATTCGTCGAATACCACATTGAATTCCGCACATAACATCAGGATATACATGCAAAAATACATCCACAACATAATTAATACCAATGTAGTCAGGCTTCCATACATGGAAAATCCATTAAAATAATTCACATAGATAGATAATCCGGCAGAAAACACACACCAGGCAATGGCACAAAGTACTGCACCCGGAAGCTGGGAACGAAAGGTTGCCTTACGGTTTGGTATCAATGTAAAAATCACTACAAAGAGAATGACTAACACCAGTATCATAATAAGGCTTCCACGTTCAAATATGAGGCTTACAATATGTGTCATTATCGGAATATGCTTCACCAGAAGATGTTCTAATGATTTGCCAAATACCAGTAATACCAGCGAGATTACAATAGCAATGACAAAT
The DNA here is from genome assembly GCF_003461765.1 of Roseburia sp. AF02-12. NCBI lineage: Bacteria > Bacillati > Bacillota > Clostridia > Lachnospirales > Lachnospiraceae > Roseburia > Roseburia sp. AF02-12. The sequence goes on from NZ_QTXS01000001.1 coordinate 755,917, forward strand.
ACAATGGTATAAATAATCGCCCAGAAACGGAGAACAAACCAGTTTCTGGTCTCCACAATATCATTTACCACATTCAACCCATTTGCCATATACTGCACACCCTTGGCTGCCGACCACACTGCTGCGATGGCTGCAATCGATACGATTCCAAAGGATTTGGTATAGACTTCATTGATAATATTTACCAGGAACGGTGCAATATATTCAGGCATTGTTTCATTTACAATCTGTAAAATCATCCCTTCCGTTACCGGCGTGTACTGCAAAAGGGAACTGAATACCATAAGAAATGGGATGCTGGATAAGAGGATAAAAAATGCCGCCTGTGCTGCAAATGCATTGATATTATCCCGTTTACATTTATCTAAAAATGATTTTACATTTCCAATCAGTTTCCAGAGCAAACTTATGCACCCCCTTCTTCCTTCGTCGTATTTTGTGGCTGATATAACTCAGTCAATTCTGTATCCTGATAAAAATAATTTAATATCCTTTTATAATCAAAGCCCTGCCCGCAAAGCTTTTGTGCCCCATTCTGGCTCATGCCGATTCCATGACCGTAACCACCGCCAAGGACTGCATAAGTTCCATCCCCTTTTGCCTGTATACTGATATAAGCACTGGGCAGAATACTCATTTCCACACTGCTTCCATCCAAAAGGTTAATATTCGTAATACCACAGCCCAAAATTGCACGCATATTATATTCGGACTGTACGCTGACTGCACCATTCTGGAATTCAAGTTCCAGTTCTAAAATAACACCACTCTGATTGCGTTTTACCACATTTATTGCCTGCAATGAGCCAAAGTTACTGCAACTGTCTGTTGTTTCCGTCTTAGATGCATCTTTATAATAACTAATTGCCTCCGGCTGGTGCTCTTTTCTATCGGCTATCGTATGAAGCAATGTCTCATCTTTTCCCTGGAAATCAAGCACAGTATTCCAACGGAAATATTTCAAATCCGATTCATAGCAGGCACTGTCTACGTTACTGATATAATCCAAGAAGCTTTTTTCATCCGATAAATCAATGGGATTTTCTTCACTGCGCACCCAGACGCCCTGCAAATAACCATAAGCATCTTTATCAAGATTCCAGGCTTCGTAATCTCCGGTATGTCCATAGGATGTGGAATAATAATAAGTCTCTATAATATCACCTTTATAAGAAAGTACCTGACCTTTCGTCTCATCTACCGCAGCTACCGTTTCCGGCGTCTGATTCTGCTTATTATACACCTGAAAATTCACACTGTCATCTACATGTGCTCCATAAGCTTCATATTTATTGTGCATCATCTGGATATAAGCATAGCTTCTGGCACAGACAGCCTGTGCTTTTAAGGCTTCCATTCCATAAGAAGATGGAACCTCACTTGGGATAACGCCCTTTACATAGGATTCTAAATCCACTACATTTACCACGGTATATCCTTCCGGATACATACGAAGCTCCATGCTGCCTGCATAAGCCGGAGATATGCGATTGCCCTGATTGTCAGTAAAATAGAATGGCGATGTGCCATCCTCTGCGACTAATGAAACAGACGATGTTGTCAGTATATTGGCATAACAGGATGCTGTAATCACGCTTCCTGCTTCTAATACAGTTTCCGTTTCTCCATAATAAAGATGCACCGGCACATCCGATACCAATGATACATCAGAACGGAACATATTATCATTGTCTAATAACAAAACACGGATGTTTTCTATTTTAGCAGGCTCTGTCAAAAGAATGGCGCAGATCTGTTTTTCTGCCACTACAAATGTAATTTCCATATTTTCCAGCATCAGCGCATCCATGGAGACTTCCCGGATTCCATCATAAGTTGCATATATTTTCATGGCTTCATCTATCGCAACTTGTCCATATCCCTTAATCTCCATTGCGGTATCTGTTTTTGATATCAGCTTTCCGGTAATGGTATCTTCCTTCCGGCTGATTTTATGTATCTCTTTTTCACTGAAAAAAATATCTGCTACGACATTTGATAATTCTTCATCGGTATCAACCGGCAGCTGGTATTCTGTTCCCTGATAAAGAAATGTAAGATTTCCTTCTATATTTGAAATGAGATAGGCATTTTTCAATGCCACATCTTCTTTATCCTTTGCGGCGACCCCGATTACTTTATCCTCTAACAGATAAACACCATAACTGTGAAGCTTCTGATACCACTTTAGATTGGATGTAATGGCATAAATGCCATCCTGTGTGGTAAGCTGCTTTTTTTCTTTTTTCAATACAAGAATGTCCTTTTTTAAGACAGACGTATCGGTATCAAGATAACTTAAAATTTCATCATATATAGCAAACCAGGCTGCCCGGTCAATGTTTTTTTTCGAATCATCCAAAGGAATATATTCTTTTAAATGAAGCAATTCCAGAATGCCACTTACATCATCATAGGTAAGTGTTCCCTGTTGCGGCAGTTTCTCAGCCCATTCGTCCTTGGAATAATAAGTAAACTGCAGCAGGGAGGGAATCTCATTCCGATAAACACATTGTTCGGAATATCCATTTTTCTCCCCTTTTGTATCCGTTATCAGAACCACCAGTATAAGAACCAGAAGTGCTCCACAAAACAGCAACAGATAATTACTTTTTTTACTTTTCACTTTTCGCATAATAACTCCTTTATTGCCTGTTGCAGAAAAGAAGCTGCTTTTCAGCAGCTTCTTTTTTCTCTTTTGTATTTTCGGTTCTTTTGTAAACATGCTTCTTTGGTATACTATATGTTTATCTTCCGTACCTTATGATTCTTTTGTACACAAAGATTCTTTCGTCTATTCATACCTTATCTTTAGCAAATATACCCAAAATGCCGTTTCCTGTATTTTGACTCCTAGCAAAGCTAGGTGGGTAACCTCAACCAATACTCTGCCTTCCACTGCAAACGGAGGCCTGACATCCTATTGGAGATATTGGAATCCCGTTTAAAGTAAATGTAGGTTCAAAATAACAGGCGTGTCGAACATCCCAGGCATAAAACTATCTGCTTTTTGTAATTGTTATTATACTCTAATATGTGTTGCTTTTCAATGTAAAATTCCTGTCAAATTGTGGAACAATTTATGATTGCAGATCTTTCGGTGAAAAGGATGCCGGAAAAAGCTCTTCTAATTTCATAACTTTGATACCGCCAGCTCCATCTTCCATAATTACCTCAAATGTGCTTCCATCTACAAATTCTGTCAGCACCTGCCGGCAGACACCGCAAGGTGTAAGCGGTTCTTCCCTGTCTCCCACTACAGCAATAGCTAAAAATTCTTTTTTCCCTTCGGATACTGCCTTAAAGACAGCTGTTCGCTCCGCACAGTTCGTGGGCGTAAAGGCTGCATTTTCAATATTACATCCGGTATAGATACTGCCATCCTTACAATAAAGGGCTGCACCTACATGAAAATTGGAATACGGTGCATAGGAATATTTTTTGGCTTCTTTTGCCGCTTCTAATAATTGTCTTTTGTCCGTCTCCATGACACTCACCTTTTCTAAATTATTTCTGTTTTACAAATTTTTTTCATTATCTTATCATTCTTCATTGCTCTTAATATCTGCTATCCCAGAATATCAACGGCAGAACTTGTGCCAAGCCGTGAACAGCCTGCCTTAATATAATTTTCCATATCTTCTTTGGTACGGATTCCTCCGGCCGCCTTAATCTTAACCTCTGCTCCAATGTGTTCTTTCATTAATAATACATCTTCCATGGTAGCACCTGCCGTTCCAAATCCGGTAGATGTCTTGATAAAATCTGCTCCGGCATTGGTTACCGCATGGCACATGGCAATCTTTTCTTCTTTTGTAAGATAACAGGTTTCGATAATAACCTTTAAGATCCTACCTCCTGTTACCTCTTTTAAAAGACGGATTTCCTCTTCTACTTTATGATATGCCCCATTCTTTACATCGCAGATATTAATTACCATATCAATTTCGTCTGCGCCGTCTTCCAATGCTTTCTTTGTCTCTGCCAGCTTTCCTTCAGTGTTCGCATATCCTAACGGAAATCCTACTACGGTACAGATTTTGATTTTATCGCCGTAAGTTTCTTTTACCCGGCTGATGTAACAACTTGGGATACAAACCGATGCGGTATGGTATTTTATTGCTTCTTCACATAATTTTTCTATGTCCTTCCATGTGGTAAAGGCTTTTAACGCAGTATGATCCACATAACGATATAATTCTTCTTTTTCCATTTTGTACCTCCGGTATTTTTTTTAATTGTAATATATATTCTGTAATTTATCCAGCAAAAAACGTTTTATCAGAGAACATTTTTACATTAGTACTATCTTCCTATAATTCTAAATTTTTTAGAAAACAATTTTAAACTTTCTTTAAAATTTACGCTTTTTTCTTGTTTTCTACAACCGAAATATGATAACATATTAAAATAATTAAAAGAGGAGGAACAATATGACAGGACGTTTTTATGAAATCACACCGGAAATAATGGAACTTGCGAATAAATGCTCCGCATCATCCATCATTCCTTCTGAATTATATACGAAATATAATGTTAACCGTGGTCTTCGTGATTTAAATGGAAAGGGTGTTCTGGTAGGACTTACACACATTTCTGATGTATGCTCTACCAAGCTGGTAAATGGAGAATACATTCCATCTGAGGGCGAACTTTATTACCGTGGCTATAATGTAAAAGATTTAGTAAAAGGAATTGCACCGGACAGCCATTTTGGATTTGAGGAATGTGCTTATCTTCTGATGTTTGGTGAGCTTCCAACCAAAGAACAGTTGAAAAACTTCTGTGGACTGCTTTCCGAATACCGTACACTTCCAACCAGCTTTGTACGTGATATTATTATGAAAGCTCCAAGCAAAGATATGATGAATACACTGGCACGAAGTGTGCTTACACTTTATTCCTATGATGACCGTGCCGATGATATTTCACTTCCTAATGTATTGAGACAGTGTTTGCAGCTTATCAGCTTATTCCCACTGCTTTCTGTATATGGTTATCAGGCTTACCGCCATTATCATGATGGTGCCAGCCTTTATATTCATACCCCACAGCCGGAATTATCTACTGCAGAAACAATTCTTCATATTCTGCGGCCAGACAGTAAATATACCCCATTAGAGGCAAAGCTTTTAGATATCGCATTAATCTTACATATGGAGCATGGTGGTGGAAATAACTCTACCTTTACTACCCATCTGGTATCTTCTTCCGGAACCGATACTTATTCTGTTATTGCAGCATCCCTTGGTTCCCTGAAGGGGCCGAAACATGGTGGTGCCAATATCAAAGTAGTTCAGATGTTTGAAGATATGAAACGCACTGTAAAAGACTGGACAGACGAAGACGAAGTAGGTAAATATCTTACTGCACTTCTTCATAAAAAAGCTTTTGACCATGCCGGTCTTATCTATGGAATGGGTCATGCAGTATATTCTCTTTCCGACCCAAGAGCAGTCATCTTCCGCGGTTTTGTGGAAAAGCTTTCCCAGGAAAAGGGATATGAAAAAGAATTTGCACTCTACTCTTTAGTAGAACGTCTTGCACCGGAAATCATCGCCAAAGAGCGTAAAATCTATAAAGGTGTAAGTCCAAACGTAGACTTCTTCAGCGGATTTGTTTATCATATGCTTGACCTTCCGTTAGAACTCTATACACCAATTTTTGCAATTGCAAGAATTGCCGGCTGGAGTGCCCACCGCTTAGAGGAGCTTTCCCAGAACGGAAAAATTATGCGTCCTGCATATCGTAACATCGGTGAACGCAAAGAATATGTTCCGATTGACAAACGTTAAACCGCAAGCTTCTGCCACCTGCAGCTTCTTACGGAATGCTTAGACACAAAAAACTGTAGTTCTTATCCGGTATCTTTTCCAGATATAAACTACAGTTTTTTGTAAATTATTATAAGTAAATATTTTTTATAAATACTTCTCTCTGGCATTCTTTAATGTACTGACCAAAAAAAGACAGGATAACACCAGCAGCAGAAGGATTCCTGATTTAATAATAATCGGCAGTTTAAAGATGGTCTCACCCAATGCCGTCACAATGCCATATACTAATGCCAGTGCTCCGCAAAGAAGCATTTTCGGTGTTACTTCTTCTCTTATCTTCTCCGGATGTTTACATTTCTTTAATTCCTCCGGCGTTGCCAGAAGGCTGCTTGTCTTTCCGGTACTTTTCATCCATATGCCATTCATAAGAACATAGACACCTACCAGTGCTACCACAACATCTACTACTAAATTCCAGTTTACTTTCATAATATGTAACCTCTTTTACTCTTTTTTCCTGACTCTGATTTATCTTACCACACTTTACATTGCTATGTGAACATATTTATCATATAACCTTCTATTCTTATTTGTTTTTTATGCAAAACCACGAATTTTATCGAAAAAGCCATTGAAACTTTTGGTCAACTATTGTAGTATATTAATATGTTCTAATTATTCTAGTTGTATTTGGAGGGATTATATATGAAATTAGACGAAGCAAAAATCCTGATTGGAGATGACTCCATTCTTGCAAGAAAACAGTTAAAAGACATTATTGCGCAGTATGGTGGTACAACTTTTGTTGAGGCAGCAAATGGTCAGGAAGCAATTGACAAATTCAAATCCGATAAACCTGATATCGTTTTTCTTGATATTGTTATGCCTGTAAAAGATGGTATTGCCGCTGTAAAAGAAATTAGAGAATCTGACCCGAAAGCGGTTATTATTATCGTATCTTCTGTTGGTACACAGGCTCAGTTAAAGAATGCAATTGAAGCCGGTGCAAAGGACTTTATCCAGAAACCGTTGAATGTTGAACAGATTGAGCGGGTACTGAAGAATTATTTTGAAGGGAGATAATTATGTATACACAGTTTTTTGGTAATTTTCTTTTAAGCAAAAGTGCTGTTCCTGCGGATAAACTGGTAGATGCATTAGAGAGGCAGTCCTCTTCCTATCTGAAATTAGGTACTCTGGCAATTCATGCCGGATTATTAAATGCTTCCCAGGTTGACGCTATTGTATGCCGTCAGACCCATGAAGACAAGAAATTTGGTGAAATTGCAATCGAAGGCGGATATCTTACAAAGGAACAGGTTGACAAATTACTCTCCTCGCAGAAACCAGACTACCTGCTTTTAGGTCAGATTTTGATTGAAGACGGACTGCTTACCAACAGTCAGTTTGAGGAATTACTTGCAGAATATCAGGCAAGTAATGAAATTGATGATTTAAATGTTGCTAACGAACAGAATGATATGGTTGAAAAGCTGATTCATAAATTCTTCCATTTTGATAATTCTGATATGTCAGGAAAGATTGTTGCATACCTTAATCTTCTCTTTAATGATATCGTTCGTTTCATCGGAAAGGATTTTACACCATTAAATCCACTGATGAAATCCGAGTATATGACCAACTATTGTGTTACCCAGAAAGATGAAGGTTTACTTTCTTTCAATTCTGGTGTAGACATGAGTAAATCTGTTGCAATTGCTTTTGCATCCCGTTATGCCAAAGAAGAATTCCATGAATTCGATGAGTATGTAAAAGCTTCTATCGAAGATTTCTTAAATCTTCACAACGGATTATTTAATGTAAATATGTCTAATGAATTTTCCCTGGAATTAAACTTATGTCCTCCGGAAGTTCATGAGGAAGAAACACTTACAAATGCCACTAAGATTTATGTATTTCCAATTATTTTCCCATTTGGAACCATTCACTTCCTGATGGAAATCTAATCTTAAGCCTTTACATTTTATTTACATAAACAAAACCCTGTCAGATTTCTCTGACAGGGTTTTGTTACCTTATACCCATAAGAAACTGCCGGTAGCAGATTCTCTATGTTTTACATAAGCATTTAGATATTTAAAAATGCTTTTACCGTCTTAGGCATATCTTCTACATCGCATTCTGTCTTATGAAGTACTTCTGCACTGCGGATGTCTTCAATTGCCTGTGGAACTGTTACATTTGCAATCTTGCTTAACTCATCTACCAGTTCAAAATCAGTCATGGAATCATATTTTTCTTTATCAATGGCATCCATTACGCTTCTGGTAAACTTGAACGGACTTGCTGTTGATGCAATAACAGTCTTGGTATTATCACCGGTCTCTTTTACATATTTGTGGTATACACCGGTTGCTACAGCAGTATGTGTATCAATCACATAGCCGGTCTTCTCATAGAGGTCACGGATTACTTCTGCTGTTTCTTCCTCTGTGGTGTAATTGCCATAGAAGTCAGCAAGCTGGGCACGCATCTCATCGGTAATCATATATCTGCCCTCTTCTGTTAATGCACGCATGAATTCTGCATTCTTCTCTGCATCATTTCCGGCAATACGATAAATCAGACGCTCTAAGTTGCTGGAAATCAGTATATCCATGGATGGAGAAGAAGTTAGTACAAATTCACGGTTTCTGTCATAGGTTCCGGTTGAGAAGAAGTCAAATAATACCTTGTTCTCATTGGAAGCACAGATTAATTTTGCAATCGGAAGCCCTAAGTTCTTTGCATAGAAAGCTGCTAAGATATTTCCGAAGTTACCGGTTGGAACTACAACATTAATCTTTTCATCTTTTGCAATTGCACCATTTTCATATAATTTTGCATATGCATATACATAATAAACAATCTGAGGAACAAGACGGCCGATATTAATGGAGTTAGCAGAGGAAAACTGATATCCGGCTTTGTCCATCAATTCTGCCAGTTCTTTATCAGAAAACATTTTCTTAACGCCGGTCTGTGCCTGGTCAAAGTTACCATGAATACCAACTACATGTGTATTTGCCCCTTTCTGGGTAACCATCTGCTTCTCCTGAATCGGGCTGACACCATTCTTTGGATAGAATACAATAATCTTAGTACCAGGAACGTCTGCAAATCCTGCTAAAGCAGCTTTTCCGGTATCACCAGAAGTTGCTGTTAAAATAACAATTTCATTCTTTACATGATTTTTCTTTGCAGCAGTTGTCATAAGATAAGGCAGAATGGATAATGCCATATCCTTAAATGCTATCGTAGCTCCATGAAAAAGCTCCAGATAATATGCACCGTCTGCATCTACTAACGGAGCAATCTCTTCTGTATCAAATTTAGAATCATATGCACTATTGATACAATGCTTTAATTCTTCTTCTGTAAAGTCTGTTAAGAAAAGCTTCATTACCTCGTAAGCAGTCTCCTGATAGCTCATTTTTGACAGGGTATCCATATCAACGTCAAGCTTTGGTAATGAATCCGGCACAAATAAACCACCGTCTCCTGCAAGACCCTTTAAAATTGCCTGTGAAGCTGTTGCCTTTTCATCTGAGTTTCTTGTACTTGTGTAAATCAAATCCATTTTTTGTCCCTCTTTTGCTCTCTGCATAAAATTTGTTCTGTCTTTCATTATATAAGAACCTGCAGTTTACTGTCAATAACTTATCCCAGAATAATTCCATGTATTCCCACTATCTATGGATTCAAAAAGAATTCCATCGTTTTCACCCATAGCAGATATTACTTTTATTATAAGTTTTCCATCTTTCTGCTGTGGCATCTTGCAATAATCATAGTCTGATATGGAAAATCCATACTCTGCTGCCGTGTCCGGAAGTTCTGTCACTTCATCCATGGAAAGTTCAATCATGGAAAATGTTTTCCCGCCATCCTGTGTCAGATAAAGTGTGGAATAATCACCTGACGCTCCAGCCAATCCGATAACGCCCAGATTTTCATTATAGAATTCTATTCCTTCTGCCACACCAATATTTCCATCAAACGGGTCTGCATTTTGCTGATTCCAGCTCTGCCCGCCGTCCTTTGTCATTTCAAGCTCATAAAAACGGCTGCCGGCAGCTGCATCCGCCACCAACAGACGATAACCGGTATTGCTGTCCAGGAAAAAGTATACGCTTCCATCTTCCCTGTTTTCCGTCCACGGAGTGCCATTTCCGCTCTCTTCCTCATCATTGCCATCATTGCCGGCTACGGCATTGGTGTCTGCATTCCCGTTGTTATCCGTTGTGTCATTTCCAGCACCGTTTTTTGCTTCATCAATCTGCTCCTGCCGGTTTTGCTGGGCTAACACTGCAGCACTGGTATATTTTGGATTTATGATATAAGTTATAATTTCACCTGTATTTTCTTCGCCACCAGTAGAAAATGTAACTGCAAAACCTGTAACTTCTCCGCCATATTCCAACTGGCTTAAAATTGAATTTTCATTTGTATCTGCATTTCCATCTATATCTTCATTTTCATCTATATCTGCATTTTCTGCATTTATCACCTGTAGGCTATCTGCACTGGAAAAGGCTCTTTTCCCAGAATAACTTATTCCAAAGGTATGGCTCTTTGTTTCTTCTGCCCAACTATCTACACGTTCTTTCACCTTTATATTTCCCAATAGTTCAAAAAGCGGTGTCAGGCACATATCTTCTTCATAATCTGTCTTGGCATAATTATTGATGTAAACTGTCATTTTGCTGCTTTTCTTCCGGTTATAGTCCACAAGATAGGTTCTGGTTTCTCCATTCTCATCCTCACCATAGAAAAACGTATCTATTGCAGCAATCTCTCCGGTAGCATAGAAAGTCACATTAAAATGGTTCACCAGATAAATTTTCTTAGGAAGCCCGATTTCATTATCCAGATCCTCCAATATCCCTGCCACACTGTCATCAAAGAAATTATCATGCTTTAATGTTATCTTTACTTCATCACTTTTTTGAAACCGTTCGGATGTCTTGAAAAAATATAACCCTCCAAGGCATACCAGTAACAGAATCATCCCTGCTTTTAGCCAGTTTTTTAATTGATATTTCTTTCTTGTATTTTCCTGCTTCAACGAATTGCTCCTTTCCACCTGCAATCATATCACTATTCCAATAACGCCGCCAAATATTCCTGATATTTCCACGAATTTTTATATCCTTGCAATTTCCAATATATATTGGCATCATAGCATATTTTTCATTTCAAAAGTTTGATATTTTCTTAAGATATTTTCCTGTTTTCATGCTTTCCTAAAAATGTTATACTCAAAGTGACGCTTACCGTAAGAACTCGCCACCGGCAGCTTCTTACAGATGATTTGTAACTAAGAATTTTAGAATGTGAGGATTTACCATGCTTTCCGGTGCTTTTTCAGCCAAAACAAAAGACGGAACCATCTACTACCGTTCCAGCCTTACCTATAAAAGAAAACATATTAGTCTTGGAAGCTTTCCAACGGAAGAAGAAGCCCATCTTGCCTATAAAGAGGGGACTTCTCTACTTTCTGAGTCTGAAATCACACTGGAAAATTATACCGCATATATTAAACTTTTAGATTTTGCCAAAGCCATTACACTTTTAAATTTCCGTGACAACGGCGTCTATATCAAGAATCCGATTTATCTGAAGCAGAATTATTTTCTCTATTTTCTCGCACCACAGACGGAATATAAATTTGATATTGATGATTTATTCTTTTATTCCAGCCACAAGATTATGCAGCGTGGTGGCCGGCTTTTTGTAAATGAATACGGCATGCAGACCGGGATTCTCTCCCGCTATGGAGTCCGTAATCATGCGGTACTGGATGTAGATTACACTTTCGCCAATGGTAACCCCTTCGATTACAGCTACGCCAATATTATTGTCATTAACCGCTACCGTGGAGTTGCCCAAACAGAATACAACGGACTCCTCCGTTATCAGGCTTTTATCCATATCAATGGCAATTATTCCATTGGCACTTATTCTTCCGAAGAAAAAGCTGCCATTGCCTACAACAAAGCTGTTGATCTGGCAAAGGCAGCCGGTATTCATAAGAATTTTGAAGAAAACTATATTACAGAGCTATCCGCTAGAGAATATGCAGAAATTTATACTAATCTTAAAATCTCTCCAAAATATATCAATTATCTTTCTACACTTTCTGCTATTTCTGATTGATGTAATTTACGAGTCCCTCGCAATCGATAATCTTCTGCATAAATGGTGGGAATGCCTGACCCTGGAAACTCTTTCCTGTGGTCTTGTCGGTAATGACACCAGTATCAAAATTTACCTCTACCTCATCTCCTGCTTTGATTTCCAAAGCTGCTTCCTTACATTCAATAATCGGAAGTCCGATATTGATTGCATTACGATAGAAAATACGTGCAAAAGTCTCTGCTATGACGCAGCTTACACCAGCGGCTTTAATTGCAATTGGTGCATGCTCTCTGGATGAACCGCATCCAAAGTTCTTCTCCGCTACAATAATATCTCCTGCAGATACTTTATTTACGAATTCCTTATCAATATCTTCCATACAATGTAAGGCAAGTTCCTTAGGGTCGGAAGAATTCAGATATCTTGCCGGTATAATAACATCCGTGTCTACGTTGTCACCGAATTTAAATACTTTTCCTTCTGCTGCTTTCATGTTCTAATCCTCCTATACTTCTTCCGGGCTGGAAATCTTTCCTGTAATTGCACTTGCTGCTGCAACTGCCGGGCTTGCCAGATAAATTTCTGAATCCACATGTCCCATACGTCCTACAAAGTTACGGTTGGTTGTAGATACGCATCTTTCATTCTCAGCAAGAATTCCCATATAGCCACCAAGGCAAGGTCCGCAGGTCGGTGTGCTGACAATAGCACCTGCTTCAATAAAGGTTCTGATATATCCGGCTTCCATAGCATCCAGATAAATCTGCTGGGTTGCAGGAATTACGATGACACGTAAACCTTTCTTTACTTTCTTTCCTTTCAGGATAGAAGCTGCAATCTTAAGGTCATCTAATCTTCCATTCGTACAGGAACCGATTACTACCTGATCAATAGCAATATCTCCTACTTCATCAATGGTCTTTGTATTTTCCGGAAGATGAGGAAATGCTACAGTTGGACGAAGTGTACTAAGGTCAATGGTATACTCCTCATCATATACGGCATCCTCATCTGCTTCATATACTTTATAAGGACGTTTGGAATGCTCTTTCATATATGATTCTGCTTTCTCGTCTACCGGGAAGATTCCGTTCTTTCCGCCGGCTTCAATTGCCATATTTGCAATGGTAAAACGGTCATCCATGGAAAGATACCGGATACCATCACCTACGAATTCCATAGACTTATATAATGCTCCATCCACACCAATCATTCCGATGATATGTAAAATAACATCTTTACCGCTAATCCATGGTGCTGGTTTTCCTGTGATATTGAATTTAATCGCGGATGGTACTTTAAACCATGCTTTTCCGGTTGCCATTCCTGCCGCCATATCAGTACTTCCAACACCGGTGGAAAATGCTCCCAATGCTCCATATGTACAGGTATGTGAATCTGCTCCGATAATAACATCTCCTGCAACAGTCAGTCCTTTTTCCGGAAGAAGTGCATGTTCGATACCCATTTCTCCTACATCAAAGTAGTTGGTGATTTCGTTTTTGCATGCAAACTCTCTGACACATTTACAATGCTGTGCAGATTTGATGTCTTTATTTGGTACAAAGTGGTCCATAACCAGTGCGATTTTATCCTTATGGAACACTCCGTCTACTTTCATTTTCTCTATCTCATGGATAGCCACCGGTGAAGTGATATCATTTCCCAATACCAAGTCTAAATCTGCTTCAATCAACTGGCCAGCCTGAACAGAATCAAGTCCCGCATGTGCCGCAAGAATCTTCTGTGTCATTGTCATTCCCATTTGAAATTCCTCCTGAAATTAAATCATTTTTTCTATACTGTTGCTATTATAGCACAGCTAGTGGTATAATGGAAATACATATTAAACATATTTATTATGATTTTTAGTTATAAACACGGAGGGATCTATAAATGTTGCAGAGTTTATCCAGTTACCGTATTTTCTATACCGTAGCAAAAACACAGAATATATCAAAGGCAGCCAAAGAGCTTTATATCAGCCAGCCTGCCATCAGTAAATCCATACAGAAACTAGAGGAAAGCCTGGGCTGCGAACTATTCCGCCGAAGTTCCCGCGGCGTATTGCTGACCGAAGAAGGCGAACTTCTTTTTACTCATGTCAGTTCCGCTTTCGAAACCCTGACTTTAGGGGAAGATAAATTAAAGAACTCCTTAGAGCTTGGTGTTGGCCACTTAAAAATCGGTGTCAGTTCCACACTCTGCAAATACATGCTTCTGCCTTATTTAAAGGATTTCACAAAACGCTATCCGCATATTAATATTTCTATCGTATGCCAGTCTACCAACGAATCCTTACAGATGTTAGAAGAAAACAAAATTGATATCGGTCTGATTGCAAGGCCGGAAAACCAGAAAACTTTAAATTTCAGCAATGTGGCTGAAATTGAAGATATTTTTGTTGCAACGGAAGCTTACTTAAACGTATTGAATGCAAGGGGCATTTCTTCCGATGAAATCTTACAGAATTCTACGCTGATGCTTCTCGATAAGCATAACATGACCCGTCAGTATATTGATGATTATTTACAGGAAAATAAAATTGAGACCAGAGATTTAATCGAAGTCTCTACGATGGACCTCTTAATTGACTTTGCAAAAACCAACCTGGGTGTTGCCTGCGTCATCCGCCAATTTGTCCAGAACGAACTTGCAAATAAAGAGTTATTAGAGATTCCACTTGGTTTTCCAATTCACAAGCGTGAAATTGGCTTCGCTTATAAAAACACCCTAAAGCCTTCGAAATCCTTGGAATTATTTATTGATTTCTACCAGAATTTTCATCCGGGCGAATAAGATGCCTCACTGCCAGCTTCTTACAAATGCCTGTCAGCTACGAGAAACATACTTTGAGCGTTTCTCACGTCAAAAAAAGCTGCCGCAATCGCGACAGCTTTTTTATCATCTTTTTGAAGTATCAGATTAGTTGTTAACCAGCTTATCTTCTTCGTTGTTCCAGCTATACAGCTTACGAATTTCTTCGCCGACTTTCTCTGATGGATGCTCAGAAGCAAGCTTTCTCATAGCTTTGAAGTGTACCTGGCGTCCTGCCGGTGACATATCAAGTAAGAATTCTTTTGCAAAAGTACCATCCTGAATATCTGTTAAAATCTGTTTCATTGCTTTCTTTGTCTCAGCAGTAACAATCTTAGGTCCTGTGATATAATCACCATACTCAGCAGTGTTAGAGATAGAATATCTCATTCCAGCGAATCCTGACTGGTAGATTAAGTCAACAATCAGTTTCATCTCATGGATACACTCGAAGTATGCATTTCTTGGGTCATAACCAGCTTCGCAAAGTGTTTCGAAACCAGCCTGCATAAGCGCACAAACACCGCCACAAAGAACTGCCTGCTCACCGAAGAGGTCTGTCTCTGTCTCTGTACGGAAGGTTGTCTCAAGAAGTCCTGCTCTTGCTCCACCAATTCCAAGACCATATGCTAATGCCAGGTCAAGTGCTTTACCGGTTGCATCCTGCTCTACTGCTACCAGACAAGGAGTTCCTTTTCCAGCCTGATACTCAGAACGTACAGTATGTCCTGGTGCCTTAGGAGCGATCATTGTTACGTCAACATCCTTTGGAGGTTTGATACATCCGAAATGAATGTTAAATCCGTGAGCGAACATTAACATGTTTCCTGGCTCAAGGTTTGGCTCAATATCGTTCTTATACATATCTGCCTGTAACTCGTCATTGATAAGAATCATAATAATATCAGCCTGTTTTGCAGCTTCTGCTGCTGTATATACTTTGAATCCCTGTTTTTCTGCTTTTGCCCAGGATTTGCTACCATTGTAAAGTCCAATAATGACATCACAGCCTGATTCCTTTAAATTTAATGCATGTGCATGTCCCTGGCTACCGTAACCAATGATGGCGATTTTCTTACCATCCAGTAAGGAAAGGTTACAATCTTCCTGATAATAAATTTTTGCTGCCATTTTTTCAGCCTCCTGTTTTAATGATTAATCTAAATATGTAACATCGGCAGACCCTCTGGTCAAACCTGTGATACCGGTTCTAGCGAGCTCTAATATCTCATAGCCCTGTAACAGATCCATAAATGCATCTAATTTATCCTGATGCCCTGTCAGTTCAATTACCATGGAATCGTTGGTGACATCAACCACCTTGCCATGGAAAATATTGGTAACGCTTAAGATTGCCTGACGTTCTGTATCCTTTGCTTTAATCTTAACCAGAATCAGTTCTCTTGTAACGGATGTACCCGGCTCTAATTTCTTAATATTGCGCACATCTTCTAACTTTGCCAACTGCTTCTCAATCTGCTCTAAAATCTGTTCGTCACCACTTGCTACTATCGTAATTCTGGTATATCTTGGATCTGCAGTTACACCAGAAGAAAAACTATCGATATTGTATCCTCTCCGGCTGAAAAGTCCTGAAATATGACTTAATACACCAGAAGTATTCTCTACTAAAATAGATAATGCCTGTTTTCTCATGCGAAAACCATCCTTTTTCTTTCATTCACATTACAGTTATTCTAGCATATCAGTTCTGTTTGTCAATACTAAAATGGCTTAAAGTAATAATATTTTTTTATTCAATAACCTATGGTTATATCATTGATAACAATAACATAAAACTACAAGAAACACATTTTGCAATCTGGCAGGCTGCCTGCATAAATTACGGCTGTGAATCCCTGTATTTCCGGATAATATCAATTGTCTTCTGATAATCCATTCTGACTTTCCTAAATTGCTGCAGCATCTCTTCTCCGTATATTTTATAGCGGA
Source organism: Roseburia sp. AF02-12 (assembly GCF_003461765.1). Classification (NCBI taxonomy): domain Bacteria; kingdom Bacillati; phylum Bacillota; class Clostridia; order Lachnospirales; family Lachnospiraceae; genus Roseburia; species Roseburia sp. AF02-12. Next base: position 772,605 of record NZ_QTXS01000001.1, read on the forward strand.
GCTGTTCGCACAGAATTATACTTGATTTGCTCAGCCGTCCCAACCCGAGCGTCATGGTCTCTCCCTTTAAGGTATGTACCAGATCAAAGGCTTTCTCATAATCCCTTTCCTGTAAAGCTTCATCAATCCGCTGTACTTCATCGCTTTCTAAGAATTTTATCAAAAAACGGTGTACCAGCTCTTCCTTCCGGAGTCTGCGCATGACCTCTGCATAATCTCCCTCCAGTTCCTTGTAGCATTGCTCTAAATCCATACTCATATTCCCTTTCTGTTGATTTTCTCATAGCATTATAGTACACCACCGTTTTTTCTTTTTCAAGCAATTCTTCCTTATTGTCTGGTGTTTCCATCCGGCTGCACCGGCGGTTCATTCTGTTGCTTTACACTTTGTTGTCCTTCCGAGAGCATAATAAGTGTCCTGGTTATTTCTTTTCTTGCATATTCCAATGCCTCTTCTCCATCATATACCGTATCAACCTGGTACTTATGAAATACAAGAATATCTGTAACAGCTTCTGCCATGCTTTCTTCGTCTTCTGCATAGAGTAACTTCATAAAAACATCCTCCTTGCTGCATAACCTGTCAGGCATACCATAACTAGCTTCTTACAAGCATTTTGGAACTATAGAAAACACATTTTGCAGGAAAGCAATTTCCTGTAAAACAAAAAAGCCAGGATAAAATCCTGACTATATTTTCGGGGAGTACCTCCCGAACTCCGAAGAGCCCGAGAGGCATGAGTTATGAAAAATTATATTAGCTTAATAGCTAGTACTTTTATACTATATCTTATAAAAATATGTTTGTCAAGTGTTTCCCTACAATTTTTCTTAGGGACTTACTTGGGTCTTACTTGGGTTTATTTCCATTTGAATTTCTACAGTTTTTTATATATTTTTTCTACGTCATAGTCCGGTGCCATAGTTGCTGCAATTTCATATATCTTCCTGATATTTTCCGGCTCTTCTTCCAGCATATCAGCTGTTTCTTCTACGGAGTTGCCTTTTTGCAGTTTCTTGATTACCTGACGAATTAGTTGCAGTTTTTCGCCCTGCTCCAAACCCTGCTCCAAGCCTTCTTCCAAACCCTGTTCCAGACCTTGTTTTCGACCCTGCTCCAATTTATTTTCCAGTTCTTTTTCAATTTCATCTTTCATTAATTCACGCAATGCTTCACACATCTCATTTTGCCTCCTTAACAGACTATATACCTGCTTATTTGCATTTACACTTACTTGAAGTACCGAATCAATATTGCTCCGTTCATTCTTACTTTCCAAATAATGTATCTGTTCCAAAAATAGTTCTGCATCCTGCATCTCTACCTGTGTAGTCAATACCCGCAGGCTGCAATGAGCTTTTCTTTCCAACTGACTTGTTACTACAACTTGTACTGGGAACGGAACTTTTCCTCTTACATAATAAATTCCAGGATACATTTTTTTCAGGATATATCCTTCTTTTTTCAGTTCCTGAAAAAGTGCCTTCGGATAAGCATTCCGAAAAAAGGATACGGTCACCTCAGATGCTGGAATTTTATTGACTGCTATCCCCTGCGCCTTATATAAGCTGGCGTATCCAATTACCTTAAAGAAGGAATCTATCGTCAATTCATCTCCCGGTCCCTTATACTCTAAAATATTGTGTCCCCTCATAATATGACCAATTTCATTTTGTAACGTCCGCTTCCAATCCATCTTTTTAATAATCACAAGATCAATCTGAAGTGGTTTCTTACTTAAATTATACTCCGGAATTAATTCCAGTACATCCAGATCTTGTCGCAGTTCCAGTTCTGTTGCTGCACAAAACGCCGGATGCCATTGTAATTTTTCTGCTTTTCCTGACATTTCTTCTCCTTTCTTTTGTCTTGGAGAGTATACTTTTGCAATGTCACTTAACCGCAACAACCTTTGTCTGAAAGAATTCTCTCCGCTTCATTTAATGTGAAATAAAAGCTTTGAAAATTCCTGTTATCATATCAGGTTATGTGGTGAACCCGGCGAAATGATAGAATACCGGTATACTTCTGACAGGCTATGTGCCATTGAAATGTATATAGAAATATCAAGCTTTGATTGCATTATAACATGATGAAATGAAAATGTCAGTAAAAAAAGAAAGCATCTGCCCTCCCTTAATCGGATAAGCAGATGTTTTCCATCTCAATTTCTTTCAACTTCTATTTTTGTATCTGTTACATGCATCTTGCTCCGCACTTTGTGCAGAATTTTGCACCCGGCATAATTTCATTTCCACACTGTGGGCAGAACATCTTCTGAACTTCCTCAACTTTGGTGCCGCATTTCGGACAGAATTTTGTGCCGGATGCAAGTTCGGCACCACAATTATTGCAATAACAACCACCTTGTTCCTGTTTATCTCTATACTTCATTTTACTTGTTGCACCAATTGCATCAAGTTCCTGTTTCATTTCTTCTAATACTTCCAAAGAACCTTTTATAAAGAAACCATTTCCAGCTTCAATTTCATCAATACATTCTTTTGCTTCCCTAAGATCTGATCCTGTATATTCTCGAATCAATTTAATCAGCTGAACCCTCTTGTCTCCTGTAGATGTAATAATCAATGCTGCTTCTGTGTCCATTTCTACATACATATCATCTTCATCCACATCTGAATCATTTTCATTCATATCCATTTCATAATCTGCTCCAAGATTATCCAAAACTTTTATTAACTCTTCTACTCTTTCATTTCTGGCTGAAATTTGAAATCCATTATTTTCTGACAAATCATTTAAAAGTTTTAATTCCAAATCTTTTCTATCTAATCCAAGTATCTGATGATATGCTTCGATTACTTTTTCTCCCTGATCTCCTAATGAAAAAATTGCAATAGATGTATTCATTTCTGCATCATCTTCATCTTGCCAATTCTTTTGAATATAGGTAAATGCACCTGCCTCATCCAATTCCTGTTGCATCTGCTGTAATAATTCTAAAGACTCTAATGTACACACGGTTGACTGTTCATCTAAAATATTGCCATTAATTAAATTGCTTAACTCCGTATAATCTGACTGCAGATATTTTTGAATAATTGATATAATCTGTACCGGGTTAGGACCAACATCTGTAATTACAATTCTATATTCCGGTATCTCCTGCTGTACTCCCTTATTTCCAAACTCCCTTTTTACAAAAATGTGTCTAATGCATAAACCCTTATAATTATTCGCTTTTACCACTTTTATACATTTTCTATTCATTTTTTGCTAATGGGGAGCTTATTTTTTTATAAGTTGTCGTGCGATTTATTAGAATGGAATTTTTGAAAGGCTACTTCACTTGGATGGTGAGGTAGCCTTTTCAATTTGTCCCTGTATTATTAATAACCAATTACTTCTTTTGATATTTCATTAATTACTGATTGAGGTATCATATCAATACTTACTGTATACACTTTGTTCATACGAGGATTATATATACCTAGATTCTTTACGCTCTTAAACTCTTTATGAATTGAGTGCATACCCATGATATAATATACCAACAACTGCAAAGTATATTTTGGCTTTGGTTCATCCTTTGACACTTTAAAATCCCATAATGTATCTTTTGTTAAATAGTCTCCATCACCAGTAGAGATAGTGTCTGTGTATCCGCCTTCAAATGTAAATCCATCTTTTGTTATAGGTCCATATTCTTTCCAAAAAGACAAACTACGATTAATCATTGTTACAATGTTTTCAATTGTATCTTTATCAGGGTTAATTTCTTCTACCGGCTTATACCCTATTACGCCAACTCTAAAACAAACATCGTATCCTACCAATTTGCATGCATTTGTTATGGATTTTTTATCAAGTCCTTTTATATCTGCCAATAGACTTGTAGCATTTTTCATTGACGATTGCTTTTTATTCCCTGTAAATAAATCCAACGCCATAGCACCTTTTAATGATATTGAAAAGGCTTCCTCTTTTTGGGCACCCATCATAAATCGGGTCATATAATCAACTGCAAGACCAACTAAACTTGCATGCATATTCTCATTTTCATTCAATGTAATTCCATCATCAAGTTGGGTTATCATAAGTTCTTTTTTGTTTATGTATCCACCACGGGGTTGTTTTATCATGCTAATTCGTTTGGTTACTGAGTACATTCGTTTGTACCTCCAATATTCTCATTATGCAAATCTTATAATATTTTATCACATGACAAGAGGATTGTGAATGATTTGCTTATATTATGTTCGATTATTTTCGTTCTTTGATGACTGCTTCTATAATGGCTATGTATTTTTGTGGTAAGTTAAATACTTTGTAAAGTTCCTCATCGGTATAGATGTGCCGTCATTTAAAATGCCTTCCATCTCCTGAAGAATCTCTGGAGTAACATCCTCACAGTGATATATTTGCTGAATATAATCTCCTATCTCCCCCCAATTTATATGTTTCTTCTTTTTTTCACATAAAATCAGTCCATAATAGCCCTTACAGCTCCACATAAAATCATTACGGATTCCTGTAAATTCTGCTTTTGCAGCCGAAATGTTTCCCTGATTTAGTAATGTCATGGCATTTTTATAACGGTTATCCAGACCATCTCTTCCACTTCCTCTGGCAACAGCAGCAGTCAGATTGATATTTTCAATTGTTTTCTTCAAATCCTGATGAATATTTTCAATATGTTCATCTGTTTTCTGAAACTCTTTTGATAAATTATGTACCAGGAAAAGATTATCACATGCCATGCATTCATACTTTTCCTCTCTGTATATTATTTTCTCAATGAGGTGATACCTATGTCAGAAAGAATTAATCAACACCTACCCCTAAGTTTTCATTCTGTATATAACTGAATCTATATAGCCACATAGTGTTCCCATGAATCGTTATAATCGTAATCTCACCTGGGCTCCCCATTGCTCCAGGATGAGCAAAAGTCCAAGCAATAATATCATGTTCCAATATTTCATCAATATTCTGCATTGTCAAATAAATAGGTTTATTCGTTCTATTCTGTATCAATTTCTTTTTATTTGCTCCTTACATTCATTTTTCTTTATACTGGTGTTCATCACACACAAGACAACGATGTATTCTGTAGTTATAATAATTTGCGAAATTTAAAGCAAGTTTTTTATCTTCAACAATTAATGCTAAATAATATGCAAATGGAATCAATATTTTCGGCTGTACAGAACTCTCATCATACACAATTATCTTCTTTTGAATAGCATTTAAATCTGTGAAATACGCTAAATACAGACTGAACAATTCCCAATATGTTTGATCCCAAATCAAAGCCTTTTCTTCACTCGCTTTTATAATACGTGGAAAAACATAATTTGTAGAAATCATTTTTATAGTTAATCCATAATTATTACAAACAGATTCTATCACCCTATCTATATGATCTGCTGTATATTCAGAAACATTATCACGTACAATACTATTTTCATATATAAAATCATCAATTGTCATTCATATCACTTTTTTCTAAACTCATCAATTATAAGGTCATCACAACTAATTGAATCATTTTTTATTTGTGCTTTTTATTTCCGCTACCAGTTCTTCATACTTACGTTCGTCAATAATATATTTCCGTTTAATCAGTATATAAGCAGCTCCTATAGAAATTACCGGAACAGCTACAATTCCAAGACGCAATATAAATCTTTGTCCGGCATCTGCTGTCTGAATAAATTTATCTGCCTGTACAATTACATTTTCCGAAGTAAGTTCTCCTGTACCAGCTTTTATTTCTAATCCGGATATTTTCTGACTGATTGCATAAATATTGCTTATAATCAGTATTAACGCAACAACCGCCTGATCAACTGCACTTGCCAGCTTTGTTGCAAAAGATCTTACTGCTGAGATAATACTGTCATGTCGTTCATGAAACCGGACTTCATCATACTCTATGGTATTATTTAACATGACAATCATCGTCATATTGAATGCCCCCTGCGAAAAGAAGATTAGAAAACCGATGATATTCAGTAAAACAACACTTTTTGGTACAATGTAGCCTACACTCATAAAAAGCATATACCCAATGACTGTAATGCTGGTAGCTGCAGTTATAATCTGATTTCGTGTGAATTTTGAGGAAAGCCACGCAAAAGATGCCTCTGATATCAGCGTTCCTAATCCATACATAATTGTAAACCAAAATACAAGACTGCCACCTACAGAATATCCAAATTCAAAATAAAAGAAATTCATTCCAATCATAATCAGAAGACCATTTCCGATTTGGAATAATAAACATGCAATTCCAATCACTATCAACTGATCATTTCTCAGGAATATATGAAACATATCTTTTAATGACAGTGTTCTCTTCTTTTCCGGTCGTTTTCTCTCTTTTACTCCAAACACTGTAAGTAGCTGGAAACCAATAAAACAAAAAGCAATCACAATCGCAGCCGTCCGATATGCCATAATCGCATTTCCAGCTACCATATCAGGGAGCAGACCTGCAACAGAAAACTGTCCGATACAGATAAAAATTCCCTGTACGGTTACCAGCCAGTTCCGTTCTCCCGGATCTGATGTAAGACTCGGCAGCATTCCCCAATAGGCAATATCATTCATTGTGTAAGTCATTCCCCATAAAAGATATCCCACTCCAAAAAATGCAACAAATCCCCATCCTTCCGGCCTTACTGTAAACAAGCAGATAATTATCAGGCTGTTTAAAATTACTCCTATAAAAATCCAAGGTTTAAATTTTCCGGCTTTCAAATGCGAATTTTCAATAATAATTCCCATCATTGGATCATTAATGGCATCCCACAGCAGACACACTACCATAATTGCTGATATTACTGCATATTGGGCAACTGTCAGTTTCATCGTATATTGAATATATGTAAGAAGAAACATAGAGACAAGTGCATACGCCATATCTCTTCCGGTTGCTCCTATACAATAGCTCCATTTTGTGCGTTTATCCAATTTATTGTTTTCCATATACGACTTCCCCCTCTCTCTATTTCTTCAGCAGTCTTTTTAAAGCCTGCAGATATTTTTTATTTGCATTGTAAACTAACATATCGATTAACTTCGGAGTTGCAATTCCACCACTGGTTGCAATCAGTCCTTCCAGATTTCCTTCTTCGACTCCCATTTTTACCATTTTAAAGGCCGGGTCCCGCTCTGATTTTCCCCGAAGTATAATCTTAAGTCCAATATGTACGACTCCACGAACAATTTTTCCAAACATTGAGACATTTACCACATCCTGATAGGAATCGTAAACCGTATACTCTCCACGCTTTTTTTCTTTGTCATGTTTCGGTTCACCGCCTAATAGCTGATAAAATTGTTCTGCACTGATTTCCATTCCATGTGGCTGCTCTCTAAAATAATCCGGAAACAGTTCTCTTTCATTTCTAAAATAACTATTTCCTACTACTTCCATATTCGCCTTTAATTGCAAATCATGTACCGATGCTCCGATACAGATCTGATATTTGCCGCTTAACATGGAAAAGGCTTTTTTCTCTACATCATAGACGGAAAAACTTCTTTCATCCAGCTCTAGTATAACTTCTTTTTCTTCACCCGGATGCAGATATATTTTTTGAAATCCCTTTAGTTCTATATGGCTTCTGATAACATCTGATTCAATCGGGCAGATATATAACTGTGCTATTTCTGCTCCACTCACTTTTCCGATATTTTTAATTTTAAAACGAATTTGTATCTTTCCACCACTATATACTTCCGGTACATTCAATTCCGAATAGGAAAAAGAAGTATAGGAAAGTCCATAACCAAACGGATATTTTACCGGAACATGGAATGTCTCATAGTAACGATAACCTACAAAAATGCTTTCCCTGTATTCTACATCATCATTCGGAGGTGCAAAATATCTCCATGCCGGAGTATCTTTTTCTGAAAGCGGAATTGTCTCTGCCAATTTACCGGATGGATTCACCTCTCCACTGATTAAGTCAGCAACAGATTCCCCTACAGCCTGTCCTCCGAGGTACATGTGAAGAATTGCTCCTACATTCTTTTCAAAACTAAAATCCATAGGCGCACCACCGAAACTAATTGCTGCAATATGATTTTTTCCGACAGTTTCTGCAATTTCAGCCAACAGCTCTTCCTGATTTTGAGGGATTTTAAGATTTTTCCTGTCGTATCCTTCTCCTTCATAAGATTCTGTAAGACCGATAAAATATAGAATCACACAATCCTTTTTTCTATATTCCTGTTTCAGTTTTTCTATCGTATCCTGTAGTTGCTTTTCTCCTAATTCCTCCGTTTCATTCTGATATCCCTGTATATAAGTTACCTGATATCCTTTTTCACGTATTGCTTCAATCGCATTTGTCATCTTCGTCGGCTGGATATGACTGCTCCCACCTCCCTGAAACCGCATCTGCCTGGCAAGCTCTCCAATAATGATTACCTTCTTCTCTTTTCCAATTGGCAAAACACTATTATTTTTCAAAAGTACTGCACTTTCATTTTCCAGTTTACGTGCCACCTGATTCTGTTCTTCCATATCTACCTCATAATTTTCTTCTATATTTTTATGAAGTGATACAAAATTCTGCAGAACATTCTTAGTCCAGTTATCCAGTTCCTGATCCGTAATCCGGCCATCCTTATACGCTTCTTTTAACACATCTGTGTGGAAGCCTTTCGGATCTGGCATTTCCAGTGTCAGACCATTTTTCATACAGCTTACAATATCATTTGCTGCTCCCCAATCCGACACCACACCACCTTGATATTTCCATTCTTTTCTCAGAACATCTGTCAGTAAGTATTTATTTCTTGCTCCAAATTCGCCATTAATCCTGTTGTATGAAGCCATTACAGAAGTCGGTTTTGCTTTTTTCACAACTTCTTCAAAAGCCGACAGATATATTTCCCTAAGAGTTCTTTCATCAATCTGGCTATTGGATGTCATTCGTCTTGTTTCCTGTGAATTAACAGCATAATGCTTTAAACTCGTACCTATTCCAAGGCTCTGTACACCTTCGATATATCCCGTTGCCAGCTTTCCTGTCAAATACGGATCTTCACTGAAATATTCAAAATTTCTTCCGCATAAAGGAGAACGCTTGATATTGATTCCGCAGCCTAGCACAATAGATATCTGCTCTTTTTTTGCTTCTTTCGCAATCGCTTCACCCATCTTTTTAACAATAGCAGGATTCCAACTGCAGGCTATTGCACTTGCAGTTGGAAAACAGGTTGCTGGCTTACTGGTTTCAATATCCCCAATCTTTTCCTGTTCCAGTTTTCGAATCCCATGTGGTCCGTCTGTCATCATAATAGAGGGGATTTTCCCATTACAGTCATAAGTATGCCAGTCACCAACACCGCCTAAAAGCCGGATTTTTTCATCTATTGTTAACTGTTCGCATATTTTATCAATGTTCATCTCTTTTCCTCTCTCTTAATCTCTTAATTGTATTTTATCTATTTCCGGCATATAATTATATTGATTTATCGTGTTTTATATCAATTTATCGTGTTTTTGACAGGAGGAATTACCTATGTATAAAATGAAGTCAGACATCAATTTTTCACTCACACATGAAATGTTGGAAAATGCAGAAAATGAACGGATACATACATCTTATGCACAGGAAAAAGCAATTCTCGAATGTGTTTCAAACGGAGATATTCACGCATTGGAGAATACCTATTATTCACTCCCAACAACTGTTTACGGAAAGATGACCTCTTCCAATTCCAAATTAAAATTACTTTTTTATGCAAGTATTGCTAATACAACTTTAGTTACCAGATATGCCATCGAAGGAGGACTTAATGAGGAAACTGCTTTTTCCTTAAGTGATGTATATATACGAAAAATGGAACAATGTACCGATGTTGACGCTTTAATGAAATTAAATGAACAGATGGCTATTGAATTTACGCTTCGTGTTGCTGAAGCAAAAAAGACTCCAAAAAACTACTATTCACCAGCTATTTCTCGCGTCATTGATTATATCTATCATGGTAAAAATAAAACTTTAACCTTAAATCAACTGGCATCTTTAGTTAATTTAACACCTAAATATCTGTCTGCCCTGTTCCATAAAGAAACCGGACAGACGCTTACTGTTTTTATCCATAAAGTTCTTATTGAAAAGGCACAGAATTTACTGGCACATTCCGACTATAGTCTGGGTGAAATCAGTACTTACTTGAATTTTTCATCTCAAAGTTATTTTATTTCTATTTTTAAGAGATACACTGGTATAACTCCCGGACAATATCGTAAAATGCATCGCCAGATTAGTTGGTAAAATAGAAAATAAAATAAGAATATCGATGATTAAACGTTACTATCGCCAGAACTTTTCTCGTCTTGAAGATAAAAGAAAGCTACCAGTTTTTCCTCTGATAGCTTTCCATTCATTCTTGTTCTGTTGGGAACATCGCTGCTTCCAGCTTATTCATCTCTGTATCCGAAAGACCATATTTTCCTGAATTATCTTTTTCCACGGATACTTTTACAGTAACAGTTTTTCCATAACTGTTCTTTTCAAGACTCTTCTGGACACTTTCTGTTAATACGGCTGCAAAGACTTCCGGATCATTTCCATCCAATCCCTGCTTTATTTTTTCATTGTTTACCTCTGTAGAGCTTTGTTGCAATGTCTGAAATACATTGGATGGTTCAACTTGTACACTTACTGTATAAACTCCATCCTCTTCTTTCACATCCTGTACTTTGTATTTTGCCAGTTTCTTTACTTCTGTCAGTTTTTCCGTATAATCAGCAATTCCTTTATCCGTAATGTTATCGGAATCATCAAATTGCTTTTGGATGCTCTCATTAAAATCCTCTTCGATTTCTTTCTTTGCATCTTTTTCCGAGAGTTCTAACAGATTCGCATAGTCCTTATATTCTCCATGATAGTATGCATTGATTTAATGGATGATTGGATAGAATATTTGCAATCAATTGATAGAGCACCCCAGACGCTCCACGCTTATCGAAACGACTTAAAGGTATTCTTTACATGGAATCTTGAGTTCAATGGGAACAAATTCTTTCCTGATTTAACCAAGCGTGAAGTTGCAAAGTTTCAAAATCATGCGTTGAATACATGGGGATGGAGTTCAAATAGAATTAGACGAGTAAAATCAACACTCTCTTCTTTATCAAATTATATAAGAGATATTCTTGATGATGAACCTGAATTTGAAAACTACAAACCCATTATTAGAAAAATTGCAAATCCAGCTAAGGAAGTTGTAAGAGAAAAAACAATACTGTCTGATGAACAAGTAGAACTGTTATTAAATACACTTGTTGAAAGGAAAGAATATGAAGCAGCTTGTGCAGTAGCTGTACTTGCTTTTTCTGGAATGAGACATGCAGAGTTATTACAAATGAAAGTTGAATATTTTAATGACGATCATTTTGTTTATGATTCTATGTGGAAGACAGATAAAGTAAGAGCAAAAGGCTTCGGAAAAAACGGTAAGCAAATTAATAAATTTATATTATATAGTGCAAAACCATATTTGGATTTATGGTTAAAAGAACGTGAAAGATTGGGAATTGAAAGCGAATGGTTATTTGTGACAGTTTCTATTGATAAAGAAACAAAAGAAAGAATATATCATCAGCGAAGAGATGTAAGTTCATGGATTCAAATGATGGAAGACATTTTAGGTGTTGATGCGTATTGCCATATGTTTAGACATTATACATGTACACGCTTACATAGATTAAATTTACCAGCTCACGTAATTCAGGAATTTTTCGCATGGTCTAGTGCAGAGATGCTTAGTATCTATAATGACTTAACTGCTGAAGATGAATTTGGGAAATATTTTGATAAAGATGGTGTTAAGGAAGCCAAGCAAAGCTCTTTAACTGATATCTAGTATCGAAACTATCATTTTTAATTGTAACAAAATGCTTGAAATCATAAATTTTCTATGTTACAATATATTATGTAATAAGTATATGTTGCACTATTGTGGTGAGGTGGAATTATTTTTATTAGTAAAAGATGCTACCATAAAGTAAAATGGTTACTCTGAAATTAATAAAAATATTTTGATTTAGCAAAAATAATTATTATTCTCTTGACTTGGATGATTACTTTTTTGCTTTCTGTATATCTCGACCGAGTATATATCCTGCTCCACCACACAATGCAACAAGTGTAATTAATGCTTCATATGATAAAGTTATCATCTATAAATTCTCCCTTCTGATTACGGCACAATTTACCATCTATATAAGCCGGGCTTATACTCCCAGATTGGAGAGAACCATTCTACTGTTTTAGTAGCATCTTTTAGACATTATATCATATCATGACAATTCATGTCAAAATATTCCGAGATAAAGAATAATATATCAAAATCAAACAAAGTGGTGTCGGTTATTTAGTCTATCCGACTAATAAAACGAGTGTTATAATACAGGTTTTGATAGAATTCAATCAAAAACTACTATCACTCTTACCCATAGCGGTTTGATCAAACAGAGAATAATATAACCGTCAGCAGACGTGCTAACCAGTAAGTAATATCTTGCGAGATATGAAAAAGCATACTGTTACTCATAGAAACTTGCGAAACCTATGAATTGAAGTGCTTATCTTTATTTCAAGTTTGTACTACAGTGTCTTTCAAGACTGTGGTCTAAAATCAGTATCACCAACGCAAGATAAGTGATACGCATTTACATCCATGAGTTGTAAGTATATGTTGATAATAAACGCTGTACTGTTACCAGTGTTTATTCGAGTATTTCAGAGGTATGCTTAACCCTAAAACAGTGTAGCGAAAAACGTGAAAGAAAAGCACTTGCAAAAACTGCGCCTACAGGGCATCAAAATGAGTAAAACTATCCACGGAGTTTTGCAAGAAATGGCAAATTGTCTTTTCTGATTTTTATAAATGGATTAATTAGTGAATAACTGGATGTGTACAGTCCAATATCAGCTAGTTAGTGCTTTATGCTGATTTTATTGTAGCATAGTAGTTTTAAACATTTTTAGCTGATGACTAATATGGAGAGAACTTCATCACTTGATGTATCTGGCGTTTACGCACAGATTTTCGATGAAATCTACTGTAAAGAATCTGAGTATTCAGCAATTGTAGATAAGTTCGGTGTTTCATCGAAGTATAAAGTCATTAAAATTTAATACATAAATAGTTTTCGTACATATAAAAAAGACCTGTTTTATATATAGCAGGTCTTTTCTGTGTGTATGAAAATATGCACATATTTTAGAAAGGATGTGATTAAACTGGTTTAGTTTAATATTTTTATTTCTTTTTGTTACCAACATATAATATTGCAGATATAATGGATGAAACAGCGCATACTCCAAATGCTAACTTAAATGCGAAATAGTATGTTTCAGGTGTATATCCAATACCACTTGGATCTGGTATCTTAAATATGAATGAAATCGAAGCGAAGTATGATAATATTGTAAGCAAAATTGGTACTACAATATGAATTATTATTCTCTTTTTGTTCATAGGTCTACTCTCCTATTTATATAATCTAGTGTTTTTTATTTTATCACATAATTTTAAAACAAGCAACAATCATTCTTCAAACAAATGATTGATATGGTATCCTCAAACAATACCTTTGCTAACAATAGTATGATATTTAAAACAATAGACAGTTACTTGATGCTTCTCCACTTGTAGAATAACCTGGACTTACCAAATGGACAACATGATAATTTTGTGCTGTAGTAGAAATGAATCATCGCCTGCTGCTTTATCTGTCGCTTTTTTAGAATTATTATAATTAGCCGTTGCAGTTTCATATGCATTTTTGGCTTCTTTTGCTGATATTTCATCTAATTTGGCGATTTCGTCATCCAACTTACCATTTACCAAATCAAGGTTTGATGCTTGTACACCAACTAAATCAGCAATGTCATTTTGAATTTCTTTTATTTCTTTTCTACTATCAACATCTAAATTTTCAGACTCTTTTAATTCCTTATATTTAGAAATAAGTTCATCTAACGATTTTGCTTCTTCTTCATTTTTCTGTACTTTTTCGGTTGTATCAGAAAATGCTTCGTCAGCGGCTTCCGAGGCTCGTTTTGCAGAGTTTATAAGTTTGTCTAGTCCTTTAACTGCTAACATTAAGGCGGCTGTAAATCCAAGAGATATAGCAGCATTTAATGCTGTTTGAGCAAGTGTTAATCCAATAGTAGATTGTTTTGCAACATTTTGAGCATTTTTTAGTCCTTCAACAGAACCCTTACCCTTATTTAAACCAGAAAAATACAGTTTTGTATTACTGTCAGCATCTTTAATTATTCTATTAAAGGTTTCCTGATTTGTGCAACCATGTGCTACCGCATTGTTCCAATTTCTTAAAATCTGAAGTTGATCTTTTGAAATAACGGAATTAGAATTACTTGATTGGAATATAGATTTTATTCCACCAGCAACACCATTTTGAGAAAATCCCTGTTGCCAATTTGTTTTATAAGTGTTCCAATCCTTATTAAATAAAGCTAATGTTTTTCTAGTATTATCAACAGAAAATAAGTAGTTTTAATGGTAAAGGTGTTTATAAGTATAAAGATGGAAAATGGTATGTTTACAAAGAAGAAGATTATTCAAATCTGAGCTTTGGTAGCAAATCAGAGGCAGACGATTATATCAAGAAACATTTAAGTCCTACCGGAAAATTTTTAGTAAAATACTATCATGATGGTCTTGAAAATGGTCTTGTTGATTTTAGTAAGAAAGATTCCAACTTTGACCTTGTTCAGAAATATGGTCTTAAGAAATATGAAGTACCAGCAATCTTAAAACAGGGCGAAGCTGTCATGAATCAAGAACAAATCAAGAATCTTGCTACAATGAAATATAAAGTATACGATGGAATAACAAAAAATTTATCAGATGTAACACTTAATACAATGGATGATGCTGAAAGTCTTATTGATATATTAAAATGGCTTGCAATTGAATCCAATATAAAACATAACTATATTGTTGTACCACAAGTAGAAATAGAAATAAAATTATAGGGTATGTAGAAATTAATCTACATACCCTATTTTTTACGATTTTTCCTTTTCTATTATTTGATATTCAGATTCATTAATAATAACCTTATATCCCTCTAATATTCTTTTAATTTGCTCTTGTGAAGCAATACTATGCAGGCAATTCCAAAAATGTCTTTCATGTTGTCGAATATTATTAATTAAATATATCATACATTCTCCTTACTAAAAGCATTATTTAAAACAATATTACCATTTTTATTTATTGTATCTGTATAATGATTTGTGTATATCTCAATTGTTGTCTGTAGATTTTTATGTCCTAACCTCTCCTTAATATACATAAAACTAGCTCCATTTTCATATAATATTGTTCCATGAGTATGTCTTAAACTATGTGTATCGTACTGTGGAAAATGCAATTGTTTATGAATTATAGAGGACGTATGTTGTGTTGTTCTTGCACTAATATATGAGCCATCTTCTCGTCTACAAATAAAATCAACTTCATAATGTGACTTTTCTTGAGATACTTTATTCATTGGTAATATGTCATCAGTTTTAGCATATGTCATTTCATTTTCACTATAATAACGATTATAGTATTTGTCAAAATATTCTCTTGCTTTTAGCTGCTTATCGTGTTCTTTTTTCAAAGCTTTTAATATTACTTCATCAAGTTCTATCGTTCTAAAAGAATTATATTTAGGCTTAGAGAAATACCAGTATCCATTAGATTTAGATGTGCCATTAGCTTTCTTTTTCTCTTCTTCCGATCTTGTTTCGCCAGCTTCCCATTGAACTTGCCTATTAACTGAGAGTGTTTTATTCTCGAAATCAATGTCTTCCCATACAAGTCCATATATCTCTCCCAAGCGTAATCCTGTATGATAGCCAATCATAATAGGGATATAAGCCGACGAACCTTCTGGGAATCTTTCAAATATTTTTTGCATGACTTCTTGAGGAATATATACATGTTTCTTACTTCTCGTTGCTTTCTTTGGTTGTTTCTTTGTTGGAACTACTAAATTTATTGCAGGAGTTGATATGATATAATGTCTATCCAAAGCATAAGTAAATGATTTTGTTAATAATCCTTTAACCGAGTTTACTGTATTGATTGAGTAGCCTTCATCGTACATTTTGGTTATGAAATCTTGCAGAGTATCTTTGGTGATAGTTTTTAGCTTATATGAGCCGATTTCAGGTTTGATATATAATCTAATTTTTTTCTCATATCCTACAAGTGTAGAAGGTTTACAAGTGAGCTTACAATCTTTTTCTAACCACATATCTAGGAAATCAGCATATGACATATCTGAAGGTTCAATGACTTGTCCCACATGTTCATATGCTTGCTGTGCTATCTTGCCAGCTTCTTTGGCTTCTCTCTTTGTAGCAAAGCCAGATTTAGATTTCCATTGACGTTTGCCATCTATAGAAGCAACTTCAAACCGATATTCATATACTACTTTACCACTGTTACGAGTTCTTGCTTTAATCAATACATCACCCATAGTCATACTCCTTTCAAGAACAGATGTTCCTCTTATTAGGAGTATAACATACCTCGTCCACATTTTAAATTTACATGGACGAGATGTGGACATTTCAATATTATTTTCGTCCACATGTACTTTTATAAAAAATAAGAGAGTCTTCGGATTTCTCCAAAGACTCTCCAAAAAGCCTATAAAATCAAGCTTTCTATTTAGAATTTACCAGCTTTTGCTGCTTCCTCGACGGAAACGGCAACTGCTACTGTAGCACCAACCATTGGGTTATTACCCATTCCGATTAAGCCCATCATCTCAACGTGAGCTGGTACGGAAGAAGAACCTGCAAACTGTGCATCAGAATGCATACGTCCCATAGTATCTGTCATACCATAAGATGCAGGACCTGCAGCCATGTTATCTGGGTGAAGTGTACGTCCTGTACCACCGCCGGATGCTACGGAGAAGTATTTCTTACCCTGCTCGATACATTCTTTCTTGTATGTACCTGCTACTGGATGCTGGAAACGTGTTGGGTTGGTAGAGTTACCGGTAATGGAAACACCTACGTTCTCATGATGCATGATTGCAACACCTTCCTGAACATCATCAGCACCGTAACATTTTACAGTTGCACGAAGTCCGTTAGAATATGCTTTTTCATATACAACGTTAAGTTTAGCTGCTTTGTAATCATACTGTGTCTCAACAAATGTAAATCCGTTGATACGGGAGATAATCTGTGCAGCGTCTTTTCCAAGTCCGTTTAAGATAACACGAAGTGGTTTCTGACGTACTTTGTTTGCTTTCTCAGCGATTCCGATTGCACCTTCAGCAGCTGCAAAAGACTCGTGTCCAGCTAAGAAACAGAAGCACTCTGTCTCTTCCTCTAATAACATTTTTCCAAGGTTACCATGTCCAAGACCTACTTTTCTGTGGTCAGCAACAGAACCTGGAATACAGAATGCCTGAAGACCTTCACCGATTGCTGCGGCAGCATCAGCAGCTCTTTTGCATCCTTTTTTGATTGCGATTGCAGCACCTACAGTGTAAGCCCAGCAAGCGTTCTCGAAACAGATAGGCTGGATTTTCTTTACCTGATCATATACATCAAGTCCAGCAGCTTTTGTAATTTTTTCAGCTTCTTCAATAGAGCTGATACCATAGCTGTTTAATACAGCGTTAATCTGGTCAATTCTTCTTTCATATCCTTCAAATAATGCCATTATCTTCGTCTCTCCTTTCTTACTCTTCTCTTGGGTCAATGATCTTAACAGCATCAGCTACACGACCATACTGGCCTTTTGCTTTTTCCCATGCAGTGTTAGGGTCATCACCTTTTTTGATAAAGTCTGTCATTTTTCCAAGAGAAACGAACTGATATCCGATAACTTCGTTGTTCTCGTCAAGAGCGATGCCTGTTACATAACCTTCAGCCATCTCTAAGTAACGAACACCTTTCTCCTTTGTTGCGTACATAGTACCAACCTGGGAACGAAGTCCTTTTCCTAAATCTTCCAGACCAGCACCTACTGCAAGTCCGTCATCAGAGAATGCACTCTGAGTACGTCCGTAAACGATCTGTAAGAATAACTCTCTCATTGCTGTATTGATTGCGTCACAAACAAGGTCAGTATTTAATGCTTCAAGAATTGTTTTTCCCTGAAGAACCTCTGCTGCCATTGCTGCTGAATGTGTCATACCTGAGCATCCGATTGTCTCAACCAGTGCTTCTTCAATCACACCATTTTTTACATTTAATGAAAGCTTGCAGGCACCCTGCTGTGGTGCACACCAGCCTACACCGTGTGTAAATCCTGAAATATCTTCAATTTTTTTGGAATGAACCCATTTTCCTTCTTCTGGAATTGGAGCTGGCTCATGTTTTGCGCCCTTGGCAACAGGACACATGTTTTCGACTTCCTTCGTGTAAATCATTATAAGACTCCTTTCGATATGAAATATATATCATGTTAAACTTTGTTATACATTTAACACACCGCCCTCATTTTCTCACATTTTTTTACATTAGTCCAGTCTTTTTTACAGGAAATGCCCCTTAATTTTCTCAATTTGTTAATCTAATGCCTCCATCCGCTCAAATGCAAAGGATGCTCCGATTGCTCCAACCAGTGTCAGCAGGAATATAACGACTATCATCATAATAAATCCTGCAGTCACGGAAATGAACGCTCCCGTTGCTACTGCCACAATGATTCCGACACATAATACCAGTCCCTGGAACAGCATCCGAAGAATCGTTCTGCCCAGTTCTCCAAACATTTTCCCTATCACGACATCTGCCAGCATATTCATATAAAGCTTATTAGCATTCAGGCACATATATAAAATGACGGTCAAAATCATGTAAGACACCGGAAGTCCCATTACGATACTGCCCGGCAGCGTAATCAGAAGTCCGTCAATCAGCGCACGGATATGCTCCATTTTGGTGGCATACCACATTTTCTTAAAATTACTGTCCGGAATCAGATAGGTGTATGGATTTGCCAATTCCTTCGACCACTTCGTCTTATAACCGCTGAAAATAAAGATAACATAGGCAATGACGCCCGGAATTACAAACATTTTAAAAGGCTGGCTGGAAATTTTATTATAATAAGAGACAACCGCAATTGCCACACCTATAACCAGAAACAGCACCGAATTCCAGCCAAAGATAAAGAAACGGTTTTTACGGTATTCTAATACCTGCCGGTAGAAAATTGCTTTAGCGTAAGTTCCCTTATAAGCCATCTTTACATTCCGTAAATACTTTTTCTTGCCATTTCCCACTACAACCTCGCCCTTTTTCGAGCGTTTCATCCGGTCATCATAATCTTCTGCAAATTTTGCAGCATCTTCATAGAATTCTCCGGTACACTTCATCTTTTTCGCATAAAGTACCAGCAAAACAGTACTGATTAAAAGAAGTACGGTTGCCACCACATTGATTCCTGCAGGACCTATGATAATAAGCTGAATCAATGCAATTTCCCAGCCTATAATCGGAATCAGCTGTACCACCGGAAGCTGGATTAAGTCCACAAACACAGATAACTGCATACCTTTCACCGAAACAAAGTAGATTGCCACCAGTGCAAAAGCTGCCATTACTCCATACATAATATAAGTAAGTACGGTAAAGAACTGTTTAGGAAGTGTTTCATTTCCATAGCAGATAATCATTAACGCTCCCTCTAAAATATTTTCCAGTACACCAGCATAAAGGAAATATAAAATCATCTTATATGGTGTAACACCAAATACTCCAATTCCAAGTACCAGTACAAATAGTTCAACAATAAAATTGGTTAAGAACTGCTTCATTCCGGCATGAAGAATAACTTTCTTCGGTTCTTCCGGTGCAGCAAATACAAAATGTACTTCTGACGGGCGGAACAACAGTCCTTTTCTCTTGATATAGGAAATCAGATTTGCCGGAACAATCATAACCATCAGTACGGATAAAACAGTTGCAATTCCTTCCGGGCTGTTTAATCCGAAATCGACAGACATGGAACCAAGTCCATACAATACCAATGCTGCATATAAAACAACAAATACCAGTGCAAGAAAAGTCTGTGGCCGTTTCAGGTTCCGCTTCACTTTATTCTTAATGGTCTGGAAAAAAACAAAGGAAAGACTACTCATGTTCTTCACCACCAGTCTTTGGTTCTGTCACTTCAAAGAACAGTTCTTCTATGTCTTTATCCGCAATTTCATTTTTGTTAAATGTTGCTATAATTTTCCCTTGTTCCATTACAAACATCACATCCCACAAATCTTTTACCATTTCAAGCATATGGGTACTGATAAGAATGGTACAGCCTTTCTCTTTTAACTCCAGCACAACTTCTTTCAGTTCTTTTATGGCTGCCGGGTCAAGTCCAACCATTGGCTCATCCAACATCACAACCTTTGGATGAATAGCAAGTGCACAACAGATACTGACCTTCTGCATCATTCCTTTGGATAATTCATTTCCCAGCTTCTCCTGTTTATCCAGAAGTTCAAAACGTGTCAGCAGTGCATCTATTTCTTCCTCTGTAATGTCACTGTTATATGCCCGCTTCACATATTCGATATGCTCCCGCACCGTCAGCGCTTCAAACATTGCCGGAATCTCCGGTACATAGCCAAATATTTTCTTTGCTTCCAGGCTTCTTGCCTTCATTCCATTAATACCAACACCGCCTTCATAGCGAAGGAGTCCTGCAATACTCTTTATAATGGTTGATTTTCCGGCACCATTTGGTCCAAGCAGGATACCGACCTGACCATCCTGCACCATAAAGCTGACATGGTCTACTGCCACATTCTTTCCATATTTCTTAGTAAGCTCTTGTACTTCTAACATTTTCACCCTCCAAAATTCACGAGAAACACTCTTTGTAAGCTTCCCGTATATACTGCGAGAAACACTCTTTTTAAAGTTCTTGTCCAACTAAAAAGCAGCCGTATGTATTACTTAATTAATACAGTAATGCATACAGCTGTTTTTGTCAACCATTCATTTCTTAATTTTCTATTGTCATTTTTCTGCAAGCAGCTACCGCAGGTAACTTCTGCGGGTAAATTTCCATCCGTTTAGTCTTCTGCTTTACTTACAATTTCATTCTTATTCTTATAAATAGAATGCGCCGGAACTACTCCACGTACCGGGGAAAGCGGATAAATATTGGTATGTGGTCCGATGACCGTTCCCGGATTCAATACGGAATTACAGCCGACCTCTACAAAATCTCCTAACATGGCACCAAATTTCTTACGTCCGGTTTCCATCTTCTCATCAGCAGATTTTACTACCACCAGTGTCTTATCGGATTTTACATTGGATGTGATGGAACCTGCTCCCATGTGTGACTTATATCCTAAAATAGAATCTCCCACATAATTATAGTGTGGTACCTGCACGGAATTAAAAAGAATGACATTCTTTAACTCGGTAGAATTGCCTACCACCGTTCCTTTTCCGACAATTGCATTTCCACGAATGAATGCGCAGTGTCGTATTTCAGCATTTTCATCAATAATTAAAGGACCATTTAAACATGCTGTCGGTGCCACGACAGCGGATTTTGCCACCCAGATATCCTCACCCTTCTGTTCATAAACATCCGGATTCAATGTTTTTCCCAGTTCTTTGATATAATCTCCGATTCCGGCAAGTGCCTCCCACGGATAAGTAAATTGTGCAAGATAATCCTTTGCGATTGTCTCCTCTAATGTATACATATTACTGATTTTGCACTGTTCCATCTTTCTCTTCCTCTCTTTCTTCTTCCGGTTTCCGGTCAAAATCAAAACGGATTTCATCCTCTTCAAACTTCAGACAGGTATCAAATACATTTCCTGCTTTCGAAGTAAATCCGGTTATTTTTTTAGCGGTATATCCTTTTGCAAAAAGCTCTTCTAATACTTCTTCAGCCAGTTCCACCTTTGCTACATAACGGTTCACCCGGAATCCGCAGTCACATTCATAGTACCACTGGCTTTTCTTTAACAATGCCCCACACTTTGGACATTTTACTTTTGTCTCTTCCGGTTTCGGACGCTCCGGAAAGTCAAATTCAATGCGTCCATCCTCGGTAAGCTTCAATGGTGCATCAAATTTCTTGCCATTCTTAGATTTAAATCCTGTTATAATTTCTGTCTTTCCTGTCAGTAAAAGTGCTTTTACCTGAGTTTCCTTTAATTTTACTCCGGCTATTTTACCGATTGAGAAACGGCAGCTGTCCTCTTTGTTTCTGTCATAATTGGCACAGCCATAGCCAAATGGCGTCTGCACAATATCACCCTGACACAGTGGACATTTTACATCTTTTACCTTCTTTGCTTCCACATGCTCAAAATCAAATTTCAGGACTTTCTTTCCATTCTCATCTTCTCCAAGCATCAGGCAGGCATCAAATTTCTTCTTATTCTTTGAAGTAAATCCACGAATCGTTCCGGTTCTTCCATTGGTCAGAAGCTCCTTCACCTGGGCAATGTTTAAATCTTTCCCGGCTATTTTGCCAATGGCAAACCGGCAGCCAGCCTCATCTTCCGCTTTATAATTGGCACAGCCATAACCAAATGGCTTTATTTCTATTGCTCCGCCACACAACGGACAACTTACGCCCTCTATGGTCTCCGGCTCATTCTGTGAAAAATCAAAGGTTATATTCGGTTTTCCTTCTTCATCCTTTGCCATCACAAGGCAGGCAGAAAACTTCTTCTTATTCTTCGAAGTAAATCCCTTTAAGACTCCGGTTCTGCCTTCGCTTAATAACTGCTTTACTTCTTCATCGTTAAGCTCTCTTCCGGCGATGGAACCAATAGCAAAACGGCATCCACTGCCATCTTTATTATAATTTGAGCAACCATAACCAAAAGGTGTAGTCTCAATCTCGCCGCCACAGACCGGACAGGTTGCTCCGATTTTAACCCTTGCCTTCATATCTTTGGCATTGCTGCCAGCCAATGGACGAATCTGACCGGCAATCTGGCTGGTGAGATTTTCATTTATCATGGAAACTGTTTCTTTCCGGATAAATTCCTCTAACTTCTCCCGATAATCTTCCATCGGAACCGTTCCCTGGGTAATGCCATCCAAGCCCTTTTCCCAGGAAGCGGTCATCTTCGGATTCAAAAGTGCCGGAACAGTCATATTCACCACTTCATAAACCATCTCGCCTAAGGCTTCCGGCGTCAGCACCTGTGTTTTCTTATTCAAAGCAAGGTAGCCGATACGCACCAGCTTCTTGATGATTTCTGCCCTTGTAGCAGAGGTTCCAATTCCGGAGCCTTTAATCTGTTCTCTTAATTCCTCTTCCTCGATTAACTGTCCCGCATTTTCCATGGCAAGCACCATGGAACCTGAAGTATAACGCTTTGGTGGAGAAGTCTTTCCCTCTTTTACCAGAAATTCTTTTACTTCTGCGGTATCTCCTTCTTTGAGACTATCTGCAAGTTTTAGTAATGCTGCGCTGTTCTTCGGATTGTTTTCTTCTCCGTCGCCATCTTCCTTTTCCCGTTTTTCTTTGGTATCCGGTCTTCCGGCAATTTCAAGATATCCGGGAACCTTTAATACTTTTGCTCCGGCAAAGAAAGATTCCTTTTCAATTCCGATGGTCAGCTTTACCGTCTGATACTGTGCCGGCGGATAGAAAATACTTAAGAAACGCCGCACGATCAGTTCATAGACCCGCTTCTGCAATTCCGTCAGCGACTTATATTCATTGACCTGTCCGGTTGGAATAATAGCATAATGGTCTGTAATCTTACTGTCATCGGTATAACTGCTCTTTCCGATATTTTTATATAAACCATGCTCCATAATACTTTGTACAAAAGGCGCAACCGGCTCAAAGGAATGGAGTCCTCTGATATTCTTACTGATTTCTTTTGCAACGGCAGAAGATAATACTCTTGCATCTGTTCTCGGATAAGTAGTCAGCTTTCTTTCATATAAGTCCTGTGCTACCTGCAGCGTCTCGTCCGGGCTGATTTTAAACCTTTTCGAGCACTCTGCCTGCAGCTCCGCCAGGTTAAACAACAGTGGTGCACGTTTCTTTGTAATTCCTTTATCTACTGTTTTTACAACCGCTGTTTTATTAGTTAAATCTTCAATTAACTTTTCTGCATGTGTTTTTTCTTTGAATCCATTCTCTTTATAGAGCAACGGAGACGCATAATAAGAAGAACCTTCTACTGCTTTCCATTCGCCTTCTATCTCTGCATCAAAAAAATTCCCCACTACCCGGTAAAATGGTGTCTCTACAAAATTACGGATTTCCCGCTCCCGGATTACAACCATGCCAAGTACACAGGTCATGACACGGCCAACTGCAATTGCAGTATAGGACTTGGTTCCTGCAGCATCATTTAAAAGATTTCCATATTTTACAGACATGACACGGGAAAAATTAATTCCCATGGCATAGTCTTCAATGGTACGCATAATCCCGGAATTAGCAAGATTATCATAATCCGCCATTGGTCTTGCTTCAGCAATTCCTCTTTTAATTTCTTCCTCCGTCTGCGAATCTATCCATACCCGCAGCTCTTTCATACCTTCACGGACTCCACCGAACCGCCGGATATTCTCTTCAATGGTCTGCCCTTCTTTTCCGGCATCGCCTGCCCAGTAAACGGTATCAATATCTTCCCTGTGTAAGAGCTTATGTACGATGTCATACTGTTTGCTTACAGATGGTATAACATTATATTTATAATCTTTTGGAAGAAATGGAAGATCTTCTAACTTCCACTTCTTATATTTTATATCATATTCTTCCGGATATACCATTTCCACCAGATGGCCAACACACCAGGTAATAGCATAGTGACTGTCTTCGATATATCCGTCATTTCTGCCGGATACGCCAAGAATTCGTGCAAATTCCCGGGCAACACTTGGTTTCTCCGTGATAATTAACGACTTACCCAACCGTTATTTCCTCCAATTTCTGTGCCATTTCTATTATTTTGTCTTTTTCAATCATTTGACTTTACTGTCATTTTTAGCTTTCCGGCACTTTATAATTCCTTCATATCGATCAGGACAAATCTTTTATCTTCTTCTGCCATCTGTTTTAAATCCTCTGCAAATTCCTGTGCGGAAAACATATAAAGATATTTTGCGGAAATTTTTGCCTGTTTCAGATTATCAAGCAATGCTTCTCCTGCCGAGCGGGTCATATAAGGCTCTGACCAGTTACAGATTCCGACAATGCTCTCACGGACACTGTTCTGGGCGACAATATCGATATTGCCCTTCTTTCCAACCCAGGTTCCAATCCGGTGAATGTCAATCGGAAGTTTACCAATACGATTTAATAAAGTCAGATATTCCCGGCAGACCTTGACAAAATAACGGTTCATATAGTCATCTAAATCTTTTTCAATATAAGTATCATAAAATTCTTCCGGTGCCATCATATATAAGTCCGATAAATGTGGATAGACAAAACGGAACCAGAAATTCACATAAGTATTGGCAATGCGGTAAACACCCTTTTTCGTATTCTCCCAGCCACCGGTATCAAAGGAAACCACCTTTTCTACCACATCAAATGCCATCAGATTCTTCATGTAGACACTGATTTTTGCTCTGGAGAAGCCTGTCTTTAAAAAAAGGTCATTCAGCTTATTATTTCCCGAAGCCAATGCTGCAAGTATTGTATTATATACAGAAAGTTCTCTTAATTCAATGCTGATATAATTTTCTGCCTCATGGAACAAGAAGCCATCCGGAGACAAAATATGCCGACAGACATTTTCCTTAATACTCTTTTGGGAGTTCCAGCGTGTAAGATAACCCGGCACACCTCCAATAATTCCATAGACCTGCACAGCCTGACTGGTTCCATATTCCGGGAAATGTCGAACCACATCAAGAAATGTCGCATCCTCCATGCGGATGGCTGCGTCTACCTTCTTTAAGTATTCACCATATTTTTCTCTGCAGTCTTCCTCTACCCATACCAGTGAAGAGCTGGTCAGAATAATCATAACAGGACCCGGATATAATTTCTTTGCTTTCAGTTTAAGAATGCTGTTCATAAAGCCGACATCTTTTCTGGCAATATACTGGAATTCATCAATAACAACCACAAGCTTGGTCGGGTCTCCACTCTTGATGCGGTTAAAGAATTCATCATAACTATAGCGTGTCAGACGAATTCCGTATTTTGTTTCCACTTCCTGCCCCATCTGCAAAACCTGTTCCCTTTCGGATGCCTGTCTGGCGCGATAGTAAAAAAACTTTTTCTCCTTACAGAATTCTTTTATCAACTGCTCTTTCTGGCAGTTATCTCTTCCATATAAAAGAACAATCTGATTGCCGGACTGTCCATATACCTCTTCTAATTTTTTTAATTCGGATGTCTGAATCATCATTGGTAATATCCTCCAAAATTTCTAATTCTAAGAAGTCACTCTAACAGAAATAATATCACATTTTAATTTTTCTATCAACGCCAAAACGATAAAAAAGCCATACTGCTTTCCTGCAATATGACTTTTCTATCTTCATTTTGTTACATATTTTACTGCTTATTTTGCGGTAATGTAACCCTGTGCTTTTAAAAGTTCTGCACAAAGAACAGCTCCACCAGCCGCACCACGTACGGTATTGTGGGATAATCCTACGAATTTCCAATCATATACGGTGTCCTCACGAAGACGTCCAACACTGATTCCCATACCGTTTTCATAGTTAACATCCATAGAAACCTGTGGTCTGTTGTCTTCTTCCAAGTACTGGATAAACTGCTTTGGTGCACTTGGAAGATTTAATTCCTGTGGTACTCCCTTGAAGTTTACTAATTTTTCGATTAACTGCTCTTTTGTAGGGTTCTTTTTGAACTTAACAAATACAGCTGCTGTATGTCCGTTTAATACCGGAACACGGATACACTGGCAGGTAATAACCGGTGATGTAGCAGGTACAATGACACCATCTTTGATTTCACCCCAGATACGAAGTGGCTCTTTTTCGGATTTTTCTTCCTCTCCACCGATGTATGGGATAATATTTCCAACCATTTCCGGCCAGTCCTTAAAGGTTTTTCCGGCACCGGAAATTGCCTGATAGGTAGTTGCTACAACTTCATATGGTTCAAACTCTTTCCATGCTGTAAGAACAGGAGCATAACTCTGGATGGAGCAGTTTGGTTTTACTGCAACAAATCCTCTCTTGGTTCCCAGTCTCTTACGCTGGAATTCGATTACTTTCATATGTTCCGGATTGATTTCAGGTACTACCATAGGAACATCCGGTGTCCATCTGTGTGCACTGTTGTTCGAAACAACAGGAGTCTCTGTCTTAGCATATGCTTCTTCAATTGCTTTGATTTCATCTTTAGTCATATCTACAGCACTGAATACGAAATCAACTTCTGCTGCAACATTTTCTACTTCATTAACATTCTTTACTACAATATTTTTAACGGCTTCCGGCATTGGAGTATCCATTTTCCAACGATCTCCAACTGCTTCTGCATAGGTCTTTCCTGCACTTCTTGGGCTTGCTGCAATTGTAGTTACCTCAAACCATGGATGATTCTCCAGAAGAGAGATAAATCTCTGACCTACCATTCCTGTTCCACCTAAAATACCGACTTTTAATTTGCTGCTCATTTCTTTTTCTCCTCACGTTTTTATGTTCGTCTATCGCGAACAGTTGTCTTTCTGATAAATATACTATCCTATTTATACAAAAAATGCAATTCACAATTTATCAAAAATTACTAAGTGAATTGCATTTTTCTTATACATATGTACCAATTTTTTTAAATAAGCTACTTATTTTCTACGCCTCTTCCGGCAGATTCAACTCATCCTGCCAGTCCTTTGACAGATATTCCTTATGCAATGCAATGACTTTTTCCATTGCGTCTTTACCAGGCGCACCAACAGTCAGACGTTTATTAACACAGGTTTCCATGGAAATTGCTTCATAGATATCTTCTTCAAATACCGGACAGATTGCCTTTAACTCATCCAATGACATATCATCAATGGCAATCTTCTTATCCAGACAATAAAGCACGATTCTTCCTACAATACCGTGGGCATCACGGAAAGGAACGCCATGATTTACCAGATAATCTGCTGCATCTGTCGCATTGGTAAATCCCTTGTTGGCACTGTCATGCATTTTTTCTTTATTGAATTTCATAGTTGCGAGCATACCGTTAAAGAGTGCCAGACAGCCTTTTGCAGTATCCATGGCATCAAAGGAAAGCTCCTTGTCTTCCTGCATATCTTTATTATACGCAAGGGGAATTCCCTTCATTGTAGTAAGCAATGACATCAGTGCACCATACACTCTTCCGGTCTTTCCACGTACCAATTCTGCAATATCCGGATTTTTCTTCTGTGGCATAATGCTGCTTCCGGTGCTGTATGCATCGTCAATCTCTACAAACTGATATTCATTAGAATTCCAGATGATAACTTCTTCTGAGAAACGGCTTAAATGCATCATAATCGTTGATAATGCAGATAAAAATTCGATTAAGTAGTCACGGTCTGATACGCCATCCATACTGTTTAAGGTTGGTCCATAGAAACCAAGTAATTCTGCAGTATATTCACGGTCTAATGGATAAGTAGTTCCTGCCAGGGCACCGGAACCTAACGGACAGTAATTCATTCTCTTAAAAATATCCTGCAGGCGTAGTCTGTCACGGCGGAACATCTCAAAATAAGCTCCCATATGATGTGCCAGTGTAATCGGCTGTGCTTTCTGAAGATGGGTAAATCCCGGCATAATCGTTTCGGTATTTTCTTCCATAATCTTAAGAATGGTCTCAAGAAGTTCTTTTACCAGCTTGTCAGTATGCAATACTTCCTGTCTGGTATAAAGACGCATGTCCAGTGCAACCTGATCATTTCTGCTTCGTCCGGTATGTAATTTCTTACCGGTATCTCCCAGACGGTCAATGAGCTTTGCCTCTACAAAGCTGTGAATGTCTTCGTATTCATCGGTAATAATAAGCTTTCCTTCTTCTACTTCTTTTAAGATTTCTTTTAAACAGTCTACAATATCCTGCATTTCTTTCTCTGTTAAAATGCCCTGTTTTCCAAGCATTTTCACATGTGCAATGCTGCCTTCCATATCCTGTTTATAGAATTTCTGATCAAATGATATAGACGCATTAAAATTGTAAACGAGCTTGTCTGTCTCTTTGGTAAAGCGTCCGCCCCATAACTGTGCCACTCTTTTATCCTCTCTTTCCATACGGATGTCCGTACTTATTCTAAACAAAAATCCATAACTAACTTCTGAAAGTATACCTTATTTTTCATAAAATGACAACCAGAAGAAATCACTCCTGTACTGCTTGCTCACTTTCCTGTGCCGCACGTTCTCTTTTCTGTTCTTCCCGCTCCCGCTTCGAAAATACACAGCCACAATAATCCTGCCGGTACATGCCATACTCTGCCGAAATTACGGTAGAACGCTTATAGCCATCCCGTTTCTTAAAATCCGAATATAAATAGGGAATGCCATATTCTTCAGCCAGCCTTCCTCCAATCTCATTTAACTTTACAGCATTCTTCATGGGACTGATAGACAGCGTTGTCGTAAAATAATCACAATTTAATTTTTTCGCATACTCTGCCGCTTCCCGCAGTCTTAATTCATAACAGCGGAAACACCGTTCGCCACCCTCCCGGATATTTTCATAACCTTTTACTGTTTCATAAAAACGCTCCGGTTCAAAGTTTCCTTCCACAAAGGAGACCGCATATTTCGTTGGAAATTCTTTAATAAAGCGTTTCTGCTCCGCTGCTCTGTGATAGTATTCATCCTCAGGATAAATATTGGGATTATAGTACAACACCGTAATATAAAAATAGTTGGAAAGATACTCTAATACATAAGAACTGCAGGGTGCACAGCAGCTATGAAGTAAAAGTTTCGGAACTTCTCCTCTTTCTTCTAATCCGGCAATCGTTTCATCTAATATTTTCTGGTAATTTTCTTTCATCGCATTTACCTTTCCCATTCAAAATTTCTGTCGATTCTGTTCCTATTATAATCTATCCTTTTCTTCTGTCAATCCGGGTGACCAATCTCATTTTTTCACATATATTATCCTATAAACTTCTATCAGGTGAATACCATGTGCTCCATCCTTGAATTGTCCAATATAGATTATATTTATCATACGAAAGACGGCGAAACCAAGGCTCTGTCCAATATCAGTTTTAGTTTATCCAACGGAGAATTTGTTGCTATTGTAGGTCCCAGTGGATGTGGCAAATCAACACTTTTATCCCTTATCTGCGGTCTCCTTGTCCCATCCGGCGGCAGCATTTCCTTCATGGGTCACCCCCTGCAGTCAAAGGATATTTTAAATATGGGATACATGCTCCAGAAAGACCATCTCTTAGAGTGGCGTACCATCGCATCCAATATCCAATTAGGGCTGGAAATCCAGCACAAAATGACACCAGAAAATCTTGCTTATGCCAGCCGGCTGTTAGAAACTTATGGACTTGCCGATTTTGCTGCAAAACGTCCTTCTGAGCTTTCCGGCGGCATGCGGCAGCGGGCTGCCCTGATTCGGACCCTGGTACTTCGCCCGGAGCTGCTTCTCTTAGATGAACCCTTCTCGGCATTAGATTATCAGACCCGCCTTAATGTCAGCAATGACATCGGTACCATTCTGCGGCAGGAACATAAAACCGCCATTCTTGTAACCCATGATTTATCCGAAGCAATTTCCATGGGAGACCGTGTCATTGTCTTAAGCCACCGGCCGGGCACAATCCGCTCCATTATACCCGTTTCCTTTGAGTCAGATCTTACGCCTTTAGAGAAACGGAATGACAGCCATTTTAAATCCTATTTTAACTTAATATGGAAGGAATTTAATCAAAATGAATAACCCATCCTCTGCACAGCTTATGTACTTACGGCAATGCCGCAGGCATCAGCTTAAAATAAAAATCTTTCGCATTCTGATTCTTGTTGTCTTTTTATTGCAATGGGAACTCTGTGCGAAATATGGAAAAATCGACCCCTTTATTTTCAGCAGTCCCACCAGACTTATCATCTGCTTTTACCAGATGATTACCGGTCAGAAGCTCCTTTATCACATTGGAATCACCCTGTTTGAAACCTTAAGCAGCTTTTTCTTTGTTATTATTTTAACATTACTGATTGCTGCAATCCTCTGGTTTTCCAAAACCTTATCCGAAACCTTAGAGCCTTATCTTGTGGTTTTAAATTCCCTGCCCAAATCCGCGCTGGCTCCACTGCTGATTGTATGGCTGGGCGGCAATTACAAGACCATTATCATCACCGGTATGTCCGTAGCTATCTTTGGCTCTATTCTGAGTCTTTACACTGCTTTTTGTGATATGGATAAAGAAAAGATTCTTCTGATAAAGACATTAGGCGGCACCCGTAATGATGTCATGTTTAAAATTATGCTGCCGGGCTGTATTCCCACCCTGCTTTCTATTATGAAAGTCAACATTGGTCTTTGTCTGGTTGGTGTTATCATCGGTGAATTTATTGCAGCGAAAAAAGGCTTAGGCTATCTTATTATTTATGGCAGCCAGGTTTTTAAATTAGACTGGGTCATCTTATCGATTCTGATTCTCTGTCTCATTGCCATGCTGCTCTATCAGCTGATTGGAAGTTTTGAGAAGCTCTGCTTAAAGAGGAAATAAAGAAAGGCGGTATGAATTGCACCTGCTCTTCATACTGCCTTTCTCTTTCTTACTTTACAGGAAATTGCTTATGAATTTTTATGCTTCTTCGATTTCTTCAAAGTCACAGTAATCTGCTCCTGCTTCAGAAGCAAACTTAAAACTTACTTTCTCGCCCTGATATTCCACGGTAAAATCACCTTCCATATCAAGGAAAGAATGTGCCTGGGCTATATTATCCAAGAATTCTGCCATATCTGCCGGAAAGTCTTTTGCATCTGCCTCTACGCTGCACTCTTCTTCTAAGATTTCCTGCTCCACAAAGAGACGCAGGGTAAAATCATCCAAATCACTTTCATCATCAAAGTCTACACCCTGAAAATAATGATTGCCGCAATTTTTAAATAAGTTCTTTACATAAGAGGTACTGGATAAAATTCTCGACTGGGATACATCCTCTGCCTCAAGATAAATATGATAGGTTATCTTCACCTGATTTTCTGCCATGGTATCTTACCTTCCTTCTTCTGCCTTGATCTGCTCTAAGAACAGCATTTCTAATTTATAATCCCGGTCCGGTTCCAACTTTTCCATATTCTTCGTTGGAATGAAACCGCCAGCCATTGCCGGATGTCCGCCACCATTTCCATAATCTGCTAATGCCTTTGCTACAACTCTTCCGGCATCTACATGATTTAATGCACTACGGACAGAAAACTTAATGCCGTCAGAACGGATTGCATAAATCACGGAAATATTAACTACATCAAGAGATAAAATAAAATCTGAAATAATTGCAATCAGCGCATCCGGACAATCAAACGGAATCGATGCAAATCCCACATCATCATAAATGTGGATATTATCGATTGCCGCACCATATGCCTTTAAATCAGAAAACTCCATTACATTTACATACATGGATTTTAACTCTTCCACATCTGCCATTGGATAGATGTATGCAAACATATCCACATCAAGCTTTGTTGTACCACGGACAAAGTCATCCGTATCCATCTTGATGCCATATGCCAGTGCTGCCGCCACATCCCGGCTCATTGGTGTATTGGTAAGATAAAAATACTCTGCAATCATTGTGGCACAGGCTCCTACACGGCGCACATCTTTATAAGCATATTCACAGGCAATTACTGTCGGATGATGGTCAATACATGCCACCTCATCCCCGATAAAATCGGTCAGATTCGCATTATATTTCTGGGAGTCTACGGTAACAATATAGTCCTCTTTCTTCATATCATCCAAATCTTCTTTAGACAAAATATCAATCTGAAATGTGTCAAACATCTTTCTTGTACTCAGGCGTTCAATCTTGCCATCATAACAGATATCTGCATTAATCCCATGGTAATTTAAAAAATGCTGTAAGCCAAAGGCACTGGCAATCGCATCCGGATCTGGAAAATTATGTGTCTGAATATAAGTTCTGTGTCCTCTTAATAACTCTACTAATTGTAAGGGATCCATGTTTTATCTCCTGGTATGATTTCTTCTTATTTTAATATAGAAAGCGGATTATTTTCCTTCTGGAATTTTAAGGCAAACAAAGCTGCCCCATAGCATAAAATTCCAATCAGCATAAATATTACTTTACCGGAAATTATTCCAACGACAATCTCTGCTGCTGCAACAATTCCATGCAGCCAGACAGGAAGGTTATGCAGACATGCAGCAAGTCCCGCTTCAATCAACACCACAATACATACGCTCACTACCGGAATCTTCCATACCAGTATACCCAGTACAATTTCCAATACGGCAAAAACCACAAATACACATAACATAATCAGCGCGCTGTTTTCCTTTAATTCTGCAATCGTAAACTGACTGTTCTTCTTTGCATAATTTTTCTTTGCGCTGTTGATTTTCTTCTTCATA
Source organism: Roseburia sp. AF02-12 (assembly GCF_003461765.1). NCBI lineage: Bacteria > Bacillati > Bacillota > Clostridia > Lachnospirales > Lachnospiraceae > Roseburia > Roseburia sp. AF02-12. The sequence goes on from NZ_QTXS01000001.1 coordinate 806,147, forward strand.
TTCTTCTTACTGTCCTCAGTTTTCTTTCCCCCTGAAACAAATTCCTTCACTTCCATGAAAAAAACTTCCTCCTTGTAATGATTTCCCTTTTCATAAGCCGGTTCATCTTTCTCCGGTTCTTACACATCTACGCCCATTATACCAAGTAACCTTTGAAAGAACAACTTTTTTCAAAAAAACATTGCAAATTTATTTTTTTCTATATATAATATTATAGTATGATTTTAATAAATAAAGGGTTGTCTGAGGAAAATATTTTATTTCGCATATAACCAGATTATTCTGCTTCCGTGGCTCAGTTGGTAGAGCGGCGCATTCGTAATGCGTAGGTCAGGGGTTCGAGTCCCCTCGGGAGCTTTTTTTGTTGTCTAAAAATAATCTAAAAATAGTATTGACATTTCTCTTTCAATTTCTCATAATACTCCTTAGTGAGTTTATTATTATTAAACTTCAAATACATTATTAGCTTCATTTTGTAAAAACTATGTAAAATCACTTTTCATGGAAAGGAAGTACAAAATGGATATTGGAAATAAAATCAAGGAGCTGCGGATTCTCTACGGTCTCACCCAGCAGGAACTGGCTGACCGTCTGGAATTATCCAAAGGATTTATCTCCCAGTTAGAGCGTAATCTTACATCTCCTTCCGTGGGTACACTTTTAGATATTATCCAGTGTCTCGGCACTACGCCGGCAGAATTTTTTGCAGATGATGAACCTGCACAGCTTGTCTTTAAAAATGAAGATTATTTTGAAAAAGAAGATGCGGAACACAGGAGCTTAATCGAATGGATGGTTCCCGGTGCCCAGAAAGATATGATGGAACCGGTACGTCTGACGCTGAAGCCCGGCGGCACATCAGACATCTATCTTCCACATGAGGGAGAAGAATTCGGCTATGTACTTAAGGGCTCCATTAAAATCATATATGGTACCCGTACTTATACTGCAAGACAGGGGGAGTCTTTTTATCTTAAGTCCAATAAAAAGCACCATATCGAAAATACCGGCAGGAAAGATGCCGTTCTTATCTGGGTTACAAACCCGCCAAGTTTTTAGGAGGTTATGATGGGCAAGAAATTAATACAATTAGAAAATATTACCAAAACTTATGACGGAAATATGATTTTGGATGACTTAAATCTTTATGTAAAGGAAAACGAATTCTTAACACTGCTGGGACCTTCCGGCTGTGGAAAGACTACTACCCTGCGTCTTATCGGTGGTTTTGAGACACCGGACACCGGACGTATTATTTTTGATGGAAAAGATATTACTTCTCTTCCGCCAAATGAGCGTAAATTAAATACCGTATTCCAGAAATACGCACTTTTTACCCATATGAGCATTGCAGAAAATATTGCTTTTGGTTTAAAAATCAGCAAGAAAAGCAAGGCTTATATTCAGGATAAAATCAAATATGCCTTAAAGCTTGTAAACTTAGACGGTTATGAAAACCGCAGCATTGATTCCTTAAGCGGTGGCCAGCAGCAGCGTATTGCCATTGCCCGTGCCATTGTAAATGAACCAAAGGTGCTCCTTTTAGACGAGCCTTTGGGTGCACTGGATTTAAAAATGCGTCAGGACATGCAGTACGAACTGATTCGTCTGAAAAATGAACTTGGCATTACTTTTATCTATGTTACCCACGACCAGGAAGAAGCCCTTACCATGTCAGACACCATTGCTGTCATGAATCAGGGCTATATCCAGCAGATTGGTACTCCGGAAGATATTTATAATGAGCCGGAAAATGCATTCGTTGCCGACTTTATCGGAGACAGCAATATCATTGACGGTATCATGATTGAGGATAAATTAGTCAGCTTCTTAGGCATCAAACACGAATGTGTCGACACCGGTTTTGGTAATAATAAACCGGTAGACGTAGTCATCCGCCCGGAAGATATTGAGATTGTAGAAGCCGGCACCGGTTTTATGGATGGTGATATTACTTCTGTTATCTTCAAGGGTGTCCACTACGAAATCGAAATTATGGCTGGCGGATATGAATGGCTTGTTCATACCACCAAATATTTCGAAACCGGAAGCCATGTGGGAATGAAGGTAATTCCTTTCAATATCCAGATTATGCATAAACCGGAATCCAGTGACGAAAAGGCGGTGGAACTCGATGCATAATGCCAGAAAAAGACTTTTAGCCGGACCTTATCTGGTCTGGATTATTGGATTTACTGTACTTCCGATTCTGATGATATTATATTACGCATTCACCAACAGTGACGGTGGTTTTACCTGGGCAAATATTGCTGCAATTGCAGACCCGGTACATATAAAAGCACTCCTGCTTTCCTTAAAGCTTGGTATCTTATGTACAATTGTCTGTCTCCTGCTCTCCTACCCGCTTGCCATGATATTAAATAGTCTTCATATCAAGCATCAGAGCTTTGTGGTATTTATCTTCGTCCTGCCAATGTGGATGAATTTTATGCTGCGTATTTTAGCATGGCAGATGTTACTTTCCAATAATGGAATTATCAATGGATTTCTTTCCATTTTCGGCATTCCGAAGCTTCATATGTTAAATACTCAGGGAGCCGTTGTATTTGGCATGATTTATGATTTTCTTCCATTTATGATTATGCCGATTTACAATTCCATAGTACGTATCCGCAAAGAAACCATAGATGCGGCAAGGGATTTAGGTGCCAACAGTTTTATCACCTTCTTCCGTATCATTCTGCCGCTTACTTTGCCTGGAATTGTCAGCGGAATTATTATGGTATTCGTGCCGGCACTTACCTCCTTTGTTATTTCAGACCTTTTAGGTGGAGGTAAAGTACTTCTCATTGGAAATGTTATTGAGCAGTCCTTCATGCAGGGTTCCTACTGGAATTTAGGTTCCGGACTTTCCATTGTACTTATGATTTTTGTTTTAATCAGTATGGCATTCATGAATCGTGCCGGTGAATCAGGAGGGCATGCAGTATGGTAAAGAAAAGTTTATCAAGAATTTATCTTGCAATTATTTTCCTGTTTCTGTATCTTCCGATTGGAGTTCTGATTGTACTTTCCTTCAACAACTCCCTCTCCCGTGTAAAATGGGGTGGATTTACGACAGAATGGTATCGTAATCTTGTTTCTGACCCGACTATTATGAATGCCTTTTATACCACGATTCTGATTACCGTTGCATCTTCTGTGATTGCTACAATAATCGGAACCATGGCAGCAATCGGAATCAGTGCCATGCGGAAAAGGAACCGTCAGATTATGCTTGGTGCAACTAACATTCCACTTCTGAATGCAGATATTGTTACTGGTATCTCCCTGATGCTGCTTTTTGTCCGCTTTACAGAGCTTGGAACATCAACCGTATTGATTGCACATATTACCTTTGACATTCCATATGTCATTTTAAATGTACTGCCTAAGCTTTCCAACACCTCCTCCCATACCTATGAGGCTGCCAGAGACTTAGGTGCAACACCACTTTATGCATTTTTCAAAATTGTATGGCCGGATATCAAGCCTGGTGTATTCTCCGGTTTTCTGATGGCCGTGACAATGTCCCTAGACGATTTCTCCATCACCTATTTTACCAAGGGTGCCGGTGTCAATACATTGTCCACCATGATTTATACCCAGCTGCGTAAAGGTATTATTCCGGAAATGTATGCACTGTCTACGATTTTATTCTTCCTTGCACTGGTACTTCTTCTGATTATGAATTACCGCAGTGTCAAGGATGCGAAAGGAAGGTCTTAGGAAATGAAGAAATTCTTATTTTCATTTATGCTTATTGCTGGTCTCCTTACTCTTTCCGGCTGTGGACAGAAAGAGGATGAAAATGCACTTGTTATTTTAAATTATGGAAAATATATAGAGCCGGATGTTATCCAGCAATTTGAAAAAGAAACCGGTATTACCATCAAATACGAAGAATATGAAAGTCCGGAGGAAATGTATACCAAATACAAAGCGGGTTCCATCAAATACGATTTAATCTGTACCTCCGACTATATGATCCAGAAGCTTATCAATGAAGGTGAAGTCTTAGAAATGGATTATGATAATATTCCACTTTACGAAAACATTGACCCGACCTATGTGGAATTTTCCAAGGCCTTTGACCCGGAAACGAAATACACACTACCTTATTTCTTCGGCACACTGGGTATTCTCTACAATAAAACCATGGTAGATGAAGCTGATATGGACAGCTGGAATGTTCTCTGGAATCCGAAATATAAGGGACAGATTATCATGGAAAATTCCGTCCGCGATACCTTCGTTCCTGCACTCCGGCTTTTGGACTATTCCATCAATACTACGGATGAAGATGAATTAAACGAAGCACTTTCCATGCTTTGTGACCAGAAAGATTTAGTCTACTCCTATCTGGTAGATTCTTCTGCCGATGAAATGATTGCCGGAAATGCTGCCATGGCTCTTATTTATTCCGGAGAGGCTGCCTATGCACAGGATTATAATGATGATCTTGATTATGTGGTTCCGAAAGAAGGTTCCAATATGTGGATGGACTCCTGGTTCATTCCCAAAACCTGCCAGCATAAGGATGCTGCAGAACAGTTTTTAAATTATCTCTGTCGTGAAGATATCGGTATGGAAAACTTTGACTATGTCTGGTATGCTACACCAAACACCGCTGTTTATGACGAACTGGATGAAGAGGTTCAGGAAAGTACTACTATTTTTTCTGATCAGGAAACTTTAGAAAACTGTGAAATTTTTAACAGTCTTGATGTCCCGGCTACAGAAACTTATGACTATCTCTGGAAGAAATTAAAATCTTACTAAAATATTCTGGTCTCTAAAAGATTAGAAATTTTTTAGAAAAATTTCATATTACGTTTCTTGTTATTCAAGACACAAGATGATATATTGAAAGTCCATTGGAATAATCCATGGACTTTCTTTTCTATTTATTCATTTTTACCATTTCTAACCAGGAGGTCTTTATGACATATCAACAATTTCTTACTGAAATCCAGTTACAAATTCATTCTCTGTTTGATACAGATGTTACGATTCAGCTGCATAAAATCCAAAAAAATAATGGCGTTACTTTGGATGGACTCACTATTCTGCAAAAGGGCTGCAACATTTCTCCCACTATTTATCTCAATGATTATTACAAAGAATATCAGGCAGGAAAAAGCATACATAACATTATTTTACATATCCGGGAAATTTACCGGGCTTACCGTCCCAGCAGCTCTGTCGATGTAGCATTCTTTACTAATTTTGAAAATGTACGGCACCGCATCCTCTTTAAACTGATTCACTATCAGAAAAATGAGGAACTCCTCAAAGAAATTCCTCATTTTCGTTATCTTGATTTTGCAGTTGTTTTTTATTGTCTTTTATCTAGTTCAAGTCAGGGAAACGCCACTATTCTGATTCGTTCCACTCATCTTTCCTACTGGAACGTCTCCGCAGATGCGTTATATTCTTATGCCTTAGAGAATACGCCGGCACAGCTTCCTGCTGATTTTGAACCATTAATGCCATTACTCAATAAGCTTATGCCAATGCCCTTTCCTGCAGATAGCATGGAAGAAGAATCCGAAACACCGCTTTATGTATTAACCAATAAAGCCAGACTCTATGGTGCTTCCTGCATTCTCTATCCAAATCTTTTAGATTCCATTGCAGATAAGCTCACATGTGACTTCTATCTGATTCCAAGCAGTATCCATGAATTTCTGATTCTTCCTGTTCTGCCCGGAACCTGTATACAGGATTTAAATGCTATGATTCATGAAGTAAATTCCACTCAGGTTGAGGAAGAAGAAATCTTATCCGATCACGCTTATTTCTATTCCCGCTCTGAAAAGCTTCTTACTTCTATGCCAGAAGAAAGGACTACAATCTAGCATATAATTTTTCATATTCCTTTGCAGAACTGGACCAGGAGAAATTCTGCTCCATGCCACGTCTTGCGATATCCAGCCACCCGGTCCGGTTCTCATGGAATACCTGATATGCATAAAGAAGACTGTCACGCATTTCATGAGCATTATAATTTGAAAAAGTAAAACCTGTTCCGGTATGCTGATACTCATTATATGGCTCTACGGTATCCTTTAAGCCACCGGTCTCGCGAACCACCGGTACTGTTCCATAACGAAGGCACATCAACTGGCTCAGACCACAGGGTTCAAATAAAGATGGCATCAAAAAAGCATCTGATGCTGCATAAATTCTATGTGCTGCTTCTTCGGAATACATAATATTTGCCTTCAGTCTGTCCGGATACCTGCTCTCATAATAACGGAACATATTCTCATAACGTTCCTCTCCGGTTCCTAAGGCAACAATCTCAAATTTACCGGAAGAAAGCAGTTCATCCATCATATAATCTACCAGTGCAAATCCCTTCTGCTCTGTCATTCTTGAAACAATTCCAACTAACATCACATCATCCGAATACGGAAGATTCATATCCTTTAAAAGTGCCTGCTTATTTTTCCGCTTGCCCTCTTCTAAATCATTGGCATCATATAAATAAGCAATCTTTGGATCCGCTTTCGGATTATATTCATTATAATCGATTCCATTAATAATACCGCTTAATTTATAGCTGTTACTGCGAATGAGACCATCCAAGCCTTCGCCACCATCCGGAGTTGTTATCTCATAAGCATATGTAGGACTTACCGTTGTTACAGCATCTGCATATACAATACCACCCTTCAGATAATTGCCCTCTCCATAGGATTCTAATTTATCCGGTGTAAAAAGAGCATCCGGCAATCCGGTAATATCTTTTACTGCTTTTAGATTCCAGCGCCCCTGGAACTGTAGATTGTGTATCGTAAATACCGTTTTCATATTCTGGTAAAAAACATTTTTCTTATAGATATTCTCCAGATATACCGGAACCAGTCCCGTCTGCCAGTCATGGCAATGAATAATATCCGGCTGGTAATTCATATGCGGCAATGCTTCTAATACTGCCTTTGAGAAAAATGCAAATTTTTCTACATCTTCGTAAATATTATTATACGGTCTGTCTCCCGCAAAATAGAATTCATTATCAATAAAATAATACTGGATTCCATCTTCCTTTGCCTCCAGTATTCCTACATATTGTTTTCGCCAGCCCAAATCTACATAAAAATGCAATATATGATGCATTTTCTTACGCATATCCTCACGGATACACATATACTTCGGCAGCATGACGCTGACTTCATATTCATTTTTTGAAAAATATTTTGGCAGTGAACCTGCTACGTCTGCAAGGCCGCCTGTTTTGATAAATGGAACTGCCTCTGATGTAACAAATAATACCCGCTTCATTTCTGTTACCCCCAAATCTGATACCCTTTTTACAAATACGCTGCGCATCTTCGAAAGCCTACGGCTTTCTCGATGTACGGGCATTCGCCCTATCTACGCTCACACTCGCAAATCCGCTGCGCTTTCTTTCGCAGTGCATCTTCGAAAGCCTACAGCTTTCTCGATGTACGGGCATTCGCCCTATTTACGCTCACACTCGCAAATACGCTGTGCTTTCTTTCGCAGTGCATCTCGAAAACCATTGGTTTTCTCGATGTACGGGCATTCGCCCTATCAGCCGACAGAAATACGCGATACTTTGTGCAAGCACAGTATCGCGCATTTCTGTCAGCTGCACTGCTCATTGCTTACGCTCATTATACCACGTTATGGGGGAGCAGAAAATACCTAAAATGTCTGATTCAGACACCATATTTTGCTGCCGTTTTTGTAGAAACCACCCTTTTAATACGCTTTATATTCCAGGCGGATTCTGTCTGCAATCAGTGCTATAAATTCTGAATTCGTCGGTTTACCTTTTCCATTGTTTATCGTATACCCAAACAGCTCATCAATCGTGTCCATTTTGCCACGGCTCCATGCCACCTCTATTGCGTGTCGGATAGCACGTTCTACGCGGCTGGCTGTTGTCTGATATTTTTTTGCGATTGTCGGATAAAGTATTTTTGTAATGGAATTAAGCATTTCAATATCATTTACCGACATAATAATTGCTTCACGCAAATACTGATATCCTTTGATATGTGCCGGAACTCCTATTTCATGTATAATATTTGTCACCTTACTTTCCAGATCCTCCGGTTTTGCCGAAGGCTTTTTCTCATATGCTCCGACTTTTTTTGATTCCGCAGCATTCATTCCCCGGAGCACTCTTGTACTTTTTATCCGATTGATAATCATATCATTATCGAAGGGCTTCATAATGTAATAATCCGCCCCCAGATTAAATGCATCTTCTGTAATCCGGTCCTGTCCTACCGCACTGATAATAATAAAACTAGGACATTTTCTTATGGATTTATCTTTTTTTACTTTTTCTAACAGTGCAAGTCCGTCAAGTTTTGGCATAACTATATCCAATAAAACAACATCCGGCTGTTTATGTTTGATAATCTCATATGCTTCGACCCCGTTCTTTGCCGTACCAACCACCTGCAAATCCTTATCGCTGGCTACGATTTCATCTAAAAGCTGTACCATTCTCTCGTTATCATCTGCAATTGCTACATTTAATTTTTCCATGTCAAACCTCCTGCCGTTTCCACTCTTTTGTACAAAGATGAAACTACTTGTATTTAAACACAACTTTTCTGTCGTTTCAAGCTAAAGCGTTCATCTTATTTCGACATCAATATTGCCCGGAAGACAACGGCTGCCTTCTTCCCCTTATACATTTTGTATCATAATTATATCCTGATATAAATTATGTCGAAACATGTCGTTAAATTATAAACTGTTTTTTCTTATGGATTCGACGTTTTCCCCACTTCTAACATATCCTCAATAAAAATACCATACCCCTTCTTCGCATCATCGACGAACACATGGGTAACTGCACCTATCAGCCTTCCGTTCTGAATCACCGGGCTGCCGCTCATTCCCTGTACAATACCTCCGGTGCTCTCTAACAGTGCCGCATCCTCTACTTCAAATAAAATGCTTTTGTTTTCCTTATTCTTCCGATAATTAACTTCCGTAATTCTTATCTTATAATGCGCTATCGTTCCGTCGATATCACTGATAATTTCTGCTTCTCCAGGTTCAATATCCTGCTTATAACCAACCGGATAAGCTACGGCATTTTCCAGCAAATTATTTTTTTCATGTAATATTCCATAGATTCCTCGTTCGCAGTTCTCCTCAATATCTCCCATACAATATTTTTCTTCATAATTAATGACTCCTGATAATTCACCCGGTTTACCGGATTCTCCTTTTACGATTCCCACCAGCCTGCTGTTATAAAGTTTTCCCGTCCCCACTTCCAGCATACTTCCGGTATCCATGTCTGTTACCGCATGTCCCAGTGCCCCATAGCTTCCATCCTGGCTGATATAGGTAAGTGTTCCGATTCCTGCCAGATCATCCCTTACCCAGACTCCTAATTTATACGTTTCTTCTTTTGACAATTTCGGCTGTATATATAATTCTAATGTTTCTCCATTTCGACGTATCCGAAGCACTAAAGATTTTCCTTCACATTTATCGACAGCATCCATTAACGCCTCCTTATTTTCAAGTTCTACACCATCTACTGCACAGATATAATCTCCACTCTTTAAAACATTCTGTGCCGGTGCATACAGCACTCCATCCATCCCTTCAAAATTTCCCGTTCCGATGACAAAGATGCCATCCGTCTGCACATAAATACCAATATTTTCCCCGCTGGCATAGACCTCCTGTTCCGCTACAATATCTGCCTGCACATCCTTTATGGGAATAATTCCAAAGAGCTTTGCTCGTAAAACAACCGTATCTGAAGCCATATCTATTTCATTTCTTTCGGCACCAGCCTTGTCCATGCTGCTTTGCAGATGCTGATTTTCCATTACAGATGTATCGATAAATCTCTTTCCGGAATCCCGGCATTCGAAGGTCACCGGCATGGAAATGTCCAGTTTACTTAAATCACCATCGATAAGTTTTACTTCATCCGGAACCATATTTAACATAAGCTGGTAAGCAAATACCAGCCAGACAATCACTATAATCTGCCATATATTTTTTATGCTTTTTCTTATTAATCTCATCCGCATTATATTTTCCTCACTACAGGCATAATAACTACAGGAAACTCTCTTTACAGCTTTCCCGCGTAAAATAAAAACAGGATATTCATTGAATATCCTGTTTTTATTATGTGTATTATTGTTTGATTCAATCGTTTATTTTTTAGCATTTTGTGCCAGGTTAAGCATTTCTCTTGCACTTTCCAATACGGTGTCTGTAATCCTCACTCCACCAAGCATTCTTGCTAATTCCGTTACCTGCTCATCCTCGGTGAGTCTTCGTATGGTAGAAATGGTTGTCTCTTTTTCTACGGATTTTTCAATACTGAAATGGGCATCTGCCATTGCAGCAATCTGCGGCAGATGTGTGATGCAGATTACCTGATGATGTTCTGCAATCATATGCATTTTTTCAGATACCATCTGCGCCGTCCTTCCGCTGATTCCTGTATCAATTTCGTCAAAAATCAAGGTTTCTATTTCATCATTTTTAGCAAGCACTGTTTTTAATGCCAGCATAATTCTTGATAATTCTCCACCGGATGCTACGCTGCCAAGTGGTTTTAATGGCTCTCCCGGGTTGGTTGCAATGACAAATTCCACTTCATCAAAGCCATCTGCTCCAAAAGTCTCTTTCTGTTCAAATTTCATTTCAAAACGAACATCTAAGAAGTTCAAATCTACTAACTGCTCCCTGATTTTTTCTGCCAGTTCCTTCGCATATTTTTTGCGGATTGCAGATGCTTTTTCTGACTGCTTCTGCAATGTTTCTTTTAATGCATTTTCCTGTTGCAGCAGCTTCTTATGATACATATCAAAATTTTGTAATTTTTCTGCCTTTTCCTGCTTTTCCTCTAAAGATGCTAAAATTTCATCTATCGTATGACCATATTTTGCCTTCAGATGATTGATTTCATCCAGACGCTGTTCTGTCCCGGCAAAAGTCTCATCATCAAATTCAGCCTCATCCATATAGTCTGCAATTTCCCGGTTCAAATCATTCAAAAGATTATCAATTTCCAAAAGTTCATCTGCCATCCCACGAATTGCATCATCATAATCTGCCACAGATGACAATTCTCTATGAGCTCTTCCGGTCAGCTCCGATGCACTGCCGTCTTCCATGCTGAGTAATCCATGGGCTGCATGAATTGCTTCCATGATTTTCTTTCCGTTCAGAAGCTTCCGGTATTTTGTTTCTAAAACTTCATCTTCGCCAGCTGTTAATGCAGCTTCTTCAATTTCATGGATTTCATATTCTAAAAGAGATAATTCCCGCATCCGGCTCTCTTCATCCAGAGAAGCTTCTTCTAACTCTTTCGTAACTTCACGGTACTTTTTATAAGTTTCTTTCAACTCACTTTTGATGTCCGACAGTTCATTTCTTGCATAATCATCAAGGATTTCTAAATGCTTCTGTTTCTTAAGCAGCGACTGGTGTTCATGCTGTCCATGAATATCAATCAGCAACGCAGAAACTGCTTTCATCTTTGATGCCGGAACACTTTCCCCATTGATTTTGGCGATGCTTCTTCCTCCGGAAATCTTTCTGCTTAAAATCAGCATATCATCCTCCGGATAAACATCAAGCCCGGAAAGTGCTTTCTTTAAAGCATCTGATTCTACATCAAAAATCAGCTCCACAAAGGCATTCTCCTCATTATCCCTTAACATCTCTTTGGATACCTTTTCTCCCAGAGCCAGATTAATGGAACCAATAATAATTGATTTTCCGGCTCCCGTCTCTCCGGTCAGGATATTTAACCCTTTTTCAAAATCAACTTCCGCCTCATCAATGAGTGCCAGGTTCTTAACATGCAGGTTTCTTAACATATTTTCTCCTTCTACTCTCTCTCGTCTTCCGTTCTAATCTTCCATAATCCGGCGAAGACGTCCCATTAACGCTGTGGTATCCTCTACGGTACGGACAGCGCACATAATTGTATCATCTCCAGCAATGCTTCCTACTATTTCATGGCAATCCATGGCATCCAATGCTGCCGCAACTGCCATTGCCATTCCGGATACCGTCTTAATCACAAGAATATTCTGTGCCATATCCATAGATACAAAACCATCCCGGAATACACGGACATACTTTTCTGTCATGTCTTCCTTATTTTCAGATAAAGCTACATATTTCTGACGGCCATTGCTCAATGCTACCTTAGTCAGTTTTAACTCTCTGATATCCCGTGAAACCGTTGCCTGTGTCACATGATATCCTTCCTGCTCCAACTTTGCTGATAATTCTTCCTGTGTGCCTATCTCATTCTTCTGAATTAATTCCAGAATCTTTGCATGTCGTCCTATCTTCATTACAGTCCCTCCTGTTATGTATAATTCTGCATCTTTTTCCGCAAAATTTCAAGGAAACTAATCTTACTCAAACGAATAATCCCTACGGATTCTTCTGCCTTATGCACTATAATTTTGTCTCCAACCTTAAGTTCCACTCCGGAATCTCCATCGAAGCTCACTTCCACCTGCTCATCCCGCTGGCTTCTCCGCATGCCTACTTCAATGGTAATTTCATCTTCCGGTCCGATTACAATGCTCTTGGAATTCAACGTATGTGCATTGATCGGTGTCAACAGCAAAAGGTTGGCTTTCGGGTCCACAATAGGGCCACCTGCCGACATACTGTAACCGGTGGAACCGGTTGGTGTTGCCACAATGATTCCATCCGCCTTAAAATTATAGAGATACTCTCCATTTACATAAACATTCAGATTCACAATCTGAAGTGCTCCCGTACGATGGATGACCACATCATTTAACGCAACCCTCTGAATCTTCTCTCCGCCACTTTGTACGGTATAGCCATCTAAAAGCATTCTCTGCTCTATGGTATAACGGTCAGCCATCAATTCATCAATTGCCGGGAATATCGTATTCTCTTCTACCTCACACAGATATCCAAGCTTTCCTAAATTAATTCCCAGCAGCGGAATATTTTTCTTTACCAGATTGCGTGCCGCACGAATTAATGTTCCATCTCCACCAATAACAAGCACTGCCTCGGTTTCTGTTGGAATTTCTTTTTCCACTGATTCCGCTTTTTCTTCCTCAAAGCTGGCAAAATAATCACAGGTTCCTCCCTTACGCCTGATGTAATCTATAATCTGATTGGTAAAAATAAGTTCACTGTCTTTTTGTGCGTTTACAATTATGAAAAAATGCTTCATATATCTAGGACAATGATGTATGTGCCTCCTCTACGATGGCATCCACATCAATGGTCTCCTCCTTCTTGCTCTCGCTGTTTTTCTCAATATATACCAGATATTCAATATTTCCCTCCGGACCCTTAATCGGTGAATAGGAAAGATTATGAACGGAAAATCCATTTTTCAACGCAAAATCAATTACCTTATGGATGACTTCCTCATGTACCTTTGGGTCACGGACAACACCTTTTTTTCCTACCTTTTCCCTTCCGGCCTCAAACTGTGGCTTAATCAGGCAGACCATTCTTCCGCCGTCCCGCAGCAGCTCCCTTGCCGGTACCAGTACCTTGGTAAGAGAAATAAAAGATACATCAACAGATGCAAAATCAAGGACATCTGCAATATCTTCCGGCGTCACATAACGGATATTGGTTTTCTCCATGCAGACAACCCTTGGGTCATTTCTTAATTTCCAGGCAAACTGTCCATATCCTACATCTACAGAATATACCTTCACTGCACCATTTTGCAACATACAGTCAGTAAATCCGCCGGTGGATGCGCCGATATCCATGCAGACCATTCCCTCTAAAGAAATATCAAATTCCTTCATTGCTTTCTCTAACTTCAGTCCACCACGGCTGACATATTTTAATGTATTTCCCCGGACTTCAATTTCTGCCTCTGTATCAAAATTTGTTCCTGCTTTATCCTCTCTCTGTCCATCCACAAAGACATTTCCTTCCATAATCATAGTCTTTGCTTTTTCCCTGGATTCTGCCAGTCCCTTCTGTACCAAAAGAACATCCAATCTTTCTTTCATCGTTCTTACTGTGCCTTTCTGTCTATAATCTTACCGATAATTCCATCTGCATCAATTCCTGTTTCTTTGCGGAGAAGTTCTACATTTCCATGCTCTACATAAACATCCGGTATTGCAATATTTAAAACCTCCATGGAACCATCTCCATTTGTATTCATAAATTCCAATACATGCTCTCCAAAGCCTCCGGATTGCACATTTTCTTCCAGCGTAACCAGAAGCTTATGATTCTTCTGCAGCTTAAGAAGCAGTTCTTCATCAAAAGGCTTCACAAATCTTGCATTGACAAGAGAACAGGAATAACCTTTTTCTTTTAATTGTTCCCTTACGGTAAGTGCTGTCTTTACCATGCTTCCTACTGCCAAAAGTAAAATTTCACTTTCTTCAAAAAGAACTTCTGCCTTACCATATTCTAACGGTGCCCGGTATTCCTTTAATTCATCAAAGGCTTCGCCTCTCGGATATCGTACTGCAATCGGTCCGGAAAAATCTACCGCATATTTTATCATATCTGATAATTCCCACTTATTCTTAGGTGCTAAAATTGTCATATTCGGCAGACAGGAAAGATAAGATAAATCAAAGATTCCCTGATGAGTCTCTCCATCACTGCCCACAAGTCCTGCACGGTCAATGGCAAATACTACATGCAATTCCTGTATACAGACATCATGCAGAATCTGGTCATATGCTCTTTGCAGGAAAGAAGAATAAACCGCTACAATCGGTTTTAAACCGGCTGCTGCCAATCCTGCAGCAAAAGTCACTGCATGTTCTTCTGCAATTCCCACATCAAAGAAACGTTCCGGGAACATATTCCGGAATCTTTTTAGTCCGGTTCCATCTGCCATTGCCGCTGTAATGGCAACCACTTTTTCATCCCGGTCGCCCAATTTACGCATAACCGTAGAAAAAATATCGGTATAATTGGCTTTTACCCGTTTCACAAGAGGCAGTCCTGTCTCAACATCAAAGGCTTCCGTTCCATGAAAACGTGCCGGATGGCGTTCTGCCGGAAGGTATCCTTTTCCTTTTTCCGTAATCACATGTACCAGAACCGGTCCTTCCACCTTAGAGGCTTCTTTGAATAATTTCACCATGGCAGGAATATTATGACCATCTACCGGTCCTAAATAAAGGATTCCCATATTTTCAAAGAGCATGCCCGGAATCACAAGCTGCTTGATTCCATTTTTGGTCTTACGGATTTTCTCAACAATACGTTCTCCATATTTCGGAATGCTGTTCAGGGAATTCGTAATACCATTCTTTAATCCCTGATAAGATTCTGCGGTACGAAGTCCGCTTAAATATCTGGATACACCGCCGACATTTTCCGATATAGACATCTTATTGTCATTTAAAACAATAATCAGATTTGACTTTAATTTTGATGCATTATTCAATGCCTCATAAGCCATTCCGCCGGTCAATGCACCATCTCCGATAACAGAGATGACTTTGTACTTTTCTCCGGTAATCTCCCTTGCCATAGCATAGCCTAATCCTGCGGATATGGAAGTCGAACTGTGTCCCGTATCAAAGCAGTCGCAATCACTTTCATGACGTTTGGGGAATCCACTCATGCCGCCGTATTTTCTCAGTTCATCAAAACCGGCTTTTCTTCCTGTCAGTAATTTATGGGTATAAGACTGATGTCCTACATCCCAGATAATTTTATCCTCTGGTAAATCAAAAGCAAGATGCAGTGCCATGGTAAGCTCTACCACGCCAAGATTGGAGGCAAGGTGCCCACCGGTTTTTGATATTTTATCAATCAAAAAAGAGCGGATTTCCTCTGCCAGAATCGGAAGTTCGTTTTTATTTATCCTTTTTATATCATTTTCATGCTCAATCTTTTCCAGCACCATGTATCTTTACTCCTTTGGTTTCTGAAGTTCTTATTTTTCCCTATGAATCAGATATTCTACCAGATGAATCAGAAATTCATTTTTTACCACCAGTGATTCTAATAAATTCACTGCATGTTTTGAATATCGTTTCACATCTTCCTGTGCTTTTTTCAATCCCTCATATGTAACATAAGTTGCCTTTTCGTTTTTGGCATCACTGCCAACCGATTTTCCAAGCACTTCCTGATTACCGGTAACATCTAAAATATCATCCTGTATCTGGAATGCCAGACCAATCTCTGATGCCGCCTCTTCGATAATCTTCTGCTCGCTTTTCGTGGCACCTGCAAGAATTGCACCGATTAACATAGACGCTTCAATCAAAGCACTGGTCTTTAATTTATAAATAAAATCTAACTGGTCTCTGGTGACAGACTGTGTTTGATCCGTTTCCACATCTACGGTCTGTCCCCCTACCATACCATAAATTCCGGCTTTCTGTGATAATACAAGCAATGACTTTGCCACATTAGGCGTCTGTTCCGTCTGTAATGCTGTCAATGCTGTCTCATAGGCAAAATTCAAAAGACCATCCCCGGCAAGAATTGCCATAGCTTCTCCATAGACAATATGCGTTGTCTTTCGTCCGCGGCGGTATTCATCATTATCCATTGCCGGCAGATCATCATGAATTAAAGAATAAGTATGAATCATCTCAATGGCTGCCATGAATGGCTCAATTACCTCTGATTTTCCACCAAACATGCGGTAAGTTTCCAACATCAGCATTGGTCTTAACCGCTTTCCTCCTGCAAGAAAACTATAATTCATGGCTTCAATTACCTGCTTCTGATAGCCTTCTTCCTCCGGAAGATATTTTTTTATGATGTTTTCAATCTGTTCTGTCCGCTTTGTAAGCTCTGCTGTCATATCCATTAAAATTCCTCCAGCATTCCCTGTTCATTCAACACTAACATTTTCTTTTCAATCGAATCTATCCGCTCACTGCAGTGTTTCAGCTTCTTCATGCCCTGCTCATAGCAGACAAAGGATTCATCCAGAGAAATGTCTTCCTCCATATGTGCAATCAGCTGTTCCACTTCTGCAAATAAATCCTCTAAATTCTCATTTTCTTTTTTTTCCGTTATATTATCTGTCTCATTTTCATTGATTGTATAATCTGTCATCTTCCGATTTCCTCCTGGCATATGATTTCTTCTACTCTTGCCTTAACGGTTCCGTCTTTTACACTGATCTGCAATTGTTCTCCTTTTGAAACCTGTGAAACACTTTTTAAACCATTCTGCCGGCTGTCAGAAACATATGCATATCCCTGTCCCAATCGTTTCAATGGCGAAATATCATCGAAATGCTGGGCTAACATCCGAAGTCTTGCCTTATTCTTATCTAACTGCTGTGTCATGCCATGCTCTAAGCGAAGCTGTAATTCCCCCAGATACTGTTTCTGACTGTTCAGACGATATACAGGACTCTGTTGCATTAATCTTGCCTTCAGTGTCTCCATGCGTCCCTGTATCACAGCAATTTTACTCTTCATGCTGCGCATCAGATGTACCCGGTCAGTCTGTATCCGCTGTAACATCTGATTCCTGTCATATACCGCAAGTTCTGCCGCTGCAGACGGAGTCGGTGCCCGCAAGTCTGCCACATAATCCGCAATGGTGTAATCCACTTCATGTCCCACTGCAGAAATAACCGGTGTTTCACATTCAAAAATTGCCCTTGCAACAATTTCTTCGTTGAATGCCCATAAATCCTCTATGGAGCCACCACCACGCCCCACAATGATAATGTCCAAATGCATGGCATCCAATGCATGAATCCCATTTACAATGCTTTCTTTGGCACCCTCACCCTGTACCAGTGCCGGATATAGAATAAGCTGCACATAAGGATTTCTTCGTGCAGCAATATTACGGATATCCTGTATTGCAGCCCCGGTAGGTGCTGTAACAATTCCAATACGTCCGGCATACTGCGGAATCGGTTTTTTATACTCTTCCGCAAACATGCCCATTTCCTCAAGTTCCTGTTTCAATTGAAGAAATCTGGCATATAAATCCCCTGCACCGGCAAGTGTAATTTCTTTTGCATATATCTGATATCTGCCATCACGTTCAAATACTTCAATAGAACCTGTTACCTCGACTTTGTCGCCATCCTTCATACGAAAGGATAAACCACCCCGGTTACCGGCAAACATAATTGCACTGATGGCACTGTTATTTTCCTTTAAAGTAAAATAAATATGACCGGAGGAATGATATTTACAATTCGATACCTCACCCTTCACACATACCTGATGCAGGACAAAATCCTGGGCAAACATATTTCTGATGTATCGGTTAATCTGGGTTACCCCATATACTTTCTTTATCATGCGATTTTTGCCAATACTCCGTTGATAAATGCCGGTGAATCATCTGTTCCATATTTTTTTGCCAGTTCTACTGCTTCATTGATGGCTACTCCGGTTGGAATATCCTCTTCATATTTCATCTCATATACAGCAAGACGAATCAGGGTCAGATCAACTTTGCCCATACGGGTTGTTTTCCAGCCTTTGGATGATTCATTGATAATCTTATCGATTTCCTCTAAAACAGCAATAATCTTATTAAATTTGTCTTCAATATAACTCTCATCCGGCTTCTCAATCGGTTCATTCTCTTCGATAAACAGATTCATCTGCTCTTCGTATTCCTTCTCACTATGAAATTCCACACGGAATAACATTTTAAATATCTGTTCTCTGATTTCTCTCCTGCTCATGTTGTATCCTTTCATTATTGGTCTTCCATGTAACTATAAAAAAGAATGCTTTAACAGCATTCTTTATTATACTACATCTGCGGTTATCACAAAAGTTTTATTTCGTATTTTTCATGTCAACCGTTGCAATTCTGACGTTAACAATTGCTACGGATAATCCTGTCATAGTCTCAATTGCAGATTTTACTTTCTCCTGTACCTTCTCAGATACTTCCGGAATAGAATAACCATAAGAAATATTTAAAGCTACTTCTACGCTGACCGTTTTCTCTGCCACTTCTACCTTAACACCCTTAGATAAATTCTTCATTCCAAGTTTGCTCACCAGTTCATTGGTAATATTGCCAGCCATGGATGCAACTCCTTCTACTTCTGTTGCTGCAAGTCCTGCAATAATAGCAACGACCTCATCTGCCACATGTACTTCCCCAAGGTTATCTTCTTTTATTTTAACAACTTTTCTATTATCTGCCATCGTTTTGCCTCCTACAAAAATATTATGTGGTTATTATATCAGATAATTCATTTTTTGAAAACCTTTCCGCATAATATTGTGCATTTTCCCTGCGTAAAAGTTCTAAGAAATCTCTGTCCGGAATCGGCTTGGAATAAAAATATCCCTGCAGATAATCACAGTGCTGTTCTGTCAGATAATCTACATATTCCTGGTTTTCTACTCCTTCTACCACAATCTCAAGCCCAAGTTCTTTAATCATGCGGATAGTATTACGCAATGCAATCATTGCCTTTTCATTTTTAAATGCTTCCCACAGAATGGTTTTATCAATTTTTACGATACGGAATGGAAACCGGAACAGATAATCCGTATTGGAATATCCCGAGCCATAATCATCCAAAGAAAACTCAATGCCCTGCTTATGCAGTATCTTGATATTGTTTTCCAACATATCACTATGGGCTGCCGCTGTCTCAGTAATCTCAAGATTGATCTGGGCTGGTGCTACATGATACTTCTTCATTATTTCCGTCAACCTCTCGGCAAGATTTTCCTGCATACACTGCACCACAGACAGATTTATTTCTATATACTGTAAGCCATAGTCTGTAAGCTGCTTTTCCCGGATAAAACGACAGACTGTCTCAAATACAAATTCTCCAATCTGCATAATCATTCCGCTCTTTTCTGCAATTGGAATAAATTCTTCCGGAGAAATGTAGCCCATACTCTGA
This sequence comes from Roseburia sp. AF02-12, assembly GCF_003461765.1. Lineage (NCBI taxonomy): Bacteria > Bacillati > Bacillota > Clostridia > Lachnospirales > Lachnospiraceae > Roseburia > Roseburia sp. AF02-12. The sequence continues at coordinate 825,999 of NZ_QTXS01000001.1, forward strand.
TCTTTCAGCCGGACCAGTGCTTCCGCAGATACGATTCTGTTTTCTGTCACCGAATAAATCGGCTGGTAAAAGACTTCGAAACCTTTATGGTCTACTGCATCATTCAAAAGTTTCCGGATACGAAGTTCCCTCTTTGGCCGGTCAATATCCATCTCAGCAGTCTTTAATACTACATTTCCATTTTCAGATGATATTGAACGCATATACTGGATATAGTCAATTAATCCATTCAGATTATTCGTATCACGCGGACACACAATACTGCTGATATGAATCCGGAATTTTGTCTCTACACTGCCGGAATGCCATGGCTGTTCAAACCGGTTCAGAATCTGCCGGATCAGTAAGGAAGAATCAATATCCTTCTTCTTCCGGTCTAACGCCAGCACATATACGCTCTGTGAAAACTGGTAAATACGTGAATTGTCGATAAGCTTACGAAAAAATGCCGCCATTTCCTTCAGGAATTCATTGACGGAATCATTTCCCAATGTCTGCCGCATCACCTTTAAATTATGCACTTTAATGACAAGCATCGGAAAACGCTCACTTCCTAACAGGCGTTCCTCTGACTCTTTTAAAAATGCCCTCCGGTTCATAATTTCAAGCTCCGGCACCGTATATTCCTGTGGTCTTTCCGAAGAAATCAGATATAAAAGTACACACATTGCCATTCCAAAAAACTGAAACCGGAAACCCGGAAATGCAATATGAAGCACCAGTGTAAATACACTTACAACTGCAAATACAGTCGTAGAGAATAATAATTCAAAGCTGAGCCTTTTCCGGAAACGAACCAGAAACACTTCCCCCATCAGATAAAAATAAATCATACAAAGGTAGAATAACATAATTCCATTCTGTCTCTGATAGCTGCCATCCGTTCCCACTTTAAAAAGATATGGTATAAATAACTGTACTACCAGCAATGCGATTACAATCCAGGCTGGTACAAACAACCATCCCTTTTCCTTCCGGATAAAGCGTTCCACTCTTCCTGTCAGGCACAGAATATACAAAAGATAAGCTGCCGCTGCCACAACCTGTCCTAAAATACAGATATAGAGCAGGACTGTAGTTCCTGTTTTTCCAAAAGTAATTCCCTCCCAGAACAGTAAAAAGTCGCTGGTAGACACAACAAGCAGAGCATACAACATTACGCGGTATACCCTGCTTTGAAAATTGTCACTGTATTTTCTTAAATGATAAGCAACTAATGCAGTCAGAAGAACAAATGCAGCCGCAATATCGTAGTATACTAAATGCTCCATTCTTATCCCTCACACTCTGCATAAATATTATCTGAAAGATATTTTACATCACTGAACGGTTCCTGCTCTGTTGTTTCTTCTGCCATTCCTGCCGCCTTTATCTTCGTCAGTTTGTCGATATAAAAATCCACAGCCTTCTTTGACTCTTCGAAAGTATATAACGCTGCCGGGGAATTCCATTCCCTGATATAAACCTTGTTGTAGTCAATATAAGCAATCATGGCAAAATCGCCGTCTTCGGGGTTTAGAAATGTCTTCTGCATGGATGCATGCATATCACAGCCACGGATGATTTTATCCCCTTTGTTTTTCTTCTGCCCGGTTACAGCTTTTGCAGACTTCTCTCCGGATTCCGTTTTATTTCCGGATGCCTTCTTTTTCTTCTGGTCTTCTTCCACCATCCGGTCTATGGCATCTGCTGCACGATTCATTGCTTCGAAAATATCAAGTTGTCCCTCTACACCTTTTTTCTCCGTTTTCATTGTGCCCCCTGTATTTTCTTAAGCCTTTTTCCAAAAAGAAATCTACTTATTTTCCCACAATTTTTCTGGTATTGATATAATCATATGGTGTCTGCTGATACACATAATAATTCAGCCAGTTTGCATATAACATATTACCGTGTGAACGCCACTGCAGTAATGGTTTTGCATTGATATCATTGTCCGGATAATAATTCTCCGGCATGGCAATATCCATCCCTTTCTGCAGATCACGCTTATATTCCTCATCCAATGTATAACGGTCATATTCCGGATGTCCCATCACAAAAATTTTGCGTCCCTCATTGGCAATTGCCAGAAATACACCTGCTTTTTCTGATTCTGCAAGAATGGTAATATCCTTTACCTTCTCAATATCCTCTTTACGGATTCCGGAATGTCTCGAATGCGGTGCCATAAAGCGGTCATCAAATCCCCTTACCAGTGGTACTTTGCGGTTCTTTACCTGATGTTCGAAAATTCCAAACATTTTCTCATCCAGCATATATTTTGGGATACCATAGTGATAATAGAGAGCAGCCTGTGCGCCCCAGCATAAATGCAGGGTTGATGTTACGTGGGTCTTAGACCACTCCATAATATCACAGACTTCCTTCCAGTAATCCACCTCTTCGTATTCCATGGTTTCTACCGGTGCACCGGTTATAATCAGTCCGTCCAGATTCTCATCCCAGATTTCATCCATTGTCTGATAAAAATGATTCAGATGACTCATGGATGTATTCTTTGATTCATGGGATGATACCGTTAAAAAGGTAACATCAACCTGTAATGGTGTATTTGCAAGTGAACGCAGCAACTGCAGTTCCGTTTCTTCTTTTAATGGCATCAGATTCAGTATTCCAATCCGGATTGGGCGGATATCCTGATGTTCTGCTCTTCCCTCATCCATAACAAACACATTTTCCCTTTCCAGAATCTCTCTGGACGGTAAATCGCTCATTATCTTAATCGGCATATTATCTAACCTCTTTTCATCATATACACATATCTCATTTCATAATACCTTAATTTTACGAATACTTCAATATGCAATTCACTTTCCGAAACGTTCCACAAACATATCTTCAGAAATAATCGGAATGCCAAGACTCTTTGCTTTCTGATTCTTTGATGATGTGGATTCAATATCATTATTCACAAGATAATCTGTTTTCTTAGAAACACTGCCGGTAACAGAGCCGTTCTGGCTCTCCACATACTCTTTAAATTCGGTACGGTTTTTAAACTGATGGACATCACCGGTAATGACAAAGGTAAGTCCTTCACAGGTTCCTCCCTCTGTCACCTTCGGCTCTACTTCCGCAATGTTTAATATTTCTTCTAATGCAGCTACCGTATGACGGTTTTGATTCTGTCTGTACCAGTCCAGCATGGAAGTCGAACGCTCCGGTCCGATTCCGTCAATATCCTCAAATCCTTCCCCTGCATGCAGTTTCTGAAAGAAACCTCCTGTGCCAAGGGCAGCAATCATTTTCTTTCCTGCATCGGTGCCAATCTGCGGAATGCATAGTGCATAAATAAAATGTACCGGATCAACGTTTTTGCTCTTTTCAATTGCCTGCAGCATATTGTTACAGGATTTCTCGCCAAATCCGTCTAAAGAGCGGATTTCATCCGCATGATTTTTAAGAGTATAAATATCTTCAAAATAATGGATATATCCTAAGTTCATAAACTTTAGCATGGTCTGTATGGACAATCCGTCAATGTCCATGCCAGGCTTGCTGACAAAGCGGCTGAATTTTTTTACATGCTTTGCGGTACAGTCCGGATTCGTACAATGTAAAGTCTTTGTTCCGCTGTGTTCACTGATTCTGATTTCCGTTCTGGCATGGCATACCGGACAGAATTCCGGAATCGTAAAAGTTCCTTCCTTTTTCTTTACGCCGATACATTTTGGAATAATCTTATTTGCTTTAATAATATCAAGTGTTGTCTTCCCATCTTCTCCGATTCCAAGACGTTCCATTTCACTGATATTACAAAGGGAGGCGCGGCTTACGGTGGTTCCCTCCAGTGCAACCGGCTCAAATACTGCTACCGGAGAAATGGTAGATGCCGCACAGGACCACTCTACATATTTTAATGTGGTCTCCGCAGAGACATCCTGCCATTTAAACGCATAACCGGCTCTAGACGCATGATGTCCGGTAACATTACCGGTCTGGGCATAATCATTATCTTCATAACAGATAACCAGTCCATCTACCGGAATATCCATTTCACCATCTTCTACCTTCTTTGTCCAGCGTTCTACAACTTCCTCCAACCCTTTCGCATCGGTCAATTCATGTGCTACTGTCGTAAATCCAAGCTTCTCAAGATAATCCATCCGTTCTCCCCAGGATGACATTGTTTCATCCAGATGCACCAGTGTAAATGCATAAAAATGAATATGGCGTTCCTTTACTTTATCAAGATTGCTCTTATCCAGACCTAAAGTGCCGGATGCAAGATTTCTCGGGTTGGCATATTTTTCATCATCATCTTCAATGGTATCATTGATTAATTCAAAATCTGTATAGGTAATAGCCGCTTCGCCACGGACTACCAGATGTCCCTTATATTTTACAGTCTTTGGAATCCCTTCAATGGCATCCTTCATAAATGTGATATTGCTGCCGACGGTTCCATTTCCTCTTGTTAAAATCTTAACAAGTTTTCCGTTATCATAAGTTACTACCAATGTTAATCCATCCAGTTTCCAGGATAACCAGACCGGTCTTTCTCCCGCCCACACCTGTAAATCAGAAATCCGTTTCGTCTTGGCAAGGGAAAGTGCCGGATATTCATGCGCTTCCCGTTCACCATTGCTTTCCTCAAATCCGGCATTCTGTGTCGGACTTTCCGGCAGAATATATCCTGTTTTTTCTTCTAACCGGGTCAGTTCGTCAAACATGCCATCCCATTCATAGTTTGACATAATTTCATCCTGTCCATTGTAATATGCTTCGGACGCCTCATTTAACGTTTTTACCAGTTCCTCGATTCTCTTCTTCTCATCCATGGATATGCTCCTTACCCTCAATCTATTTTGGCATTACTGTTGTATTGCTGGAATTTAAAATGCGCCGGTTCAGCTCAGTCCACTCTTCCGCCGTTACTCTGCGGTACTTTCCTTTTTTGAGACTGCCCAGTTCTATATTCATAATGCGAACTCTCTTTAATTTTACTACTTTATATCCGCAATACTCACACATCCGGCGGATCTGCCGGTTATACCCCTGGGTTAATATGATTCGGAATTTACGCACATCCAGTTTTTCTACTGCACATGGTCTTGTAACCACACCAAGTTCTTCCAGTGGAACTCCCCCGGACATTTTCTTTAAAAATGTCTCCGTTATGTCATGATTTACGGTAACTTCATATTCCTTTTCATGCATATTCCCGGCACGCATCATCTTATTTACAATATCCCCATTATTTGTCAATAATATAAGTCCCTGGGAATCTTTATCCAGTCTTCCTACCGGATAAATACGTTTCGGATAATGAATATAATCAACAATATTGTCTTTTTCGTCTTTTGCAGCAGTGCAGACAATGCCCACCGGCTTATTAAATGCAAGAAGAATCATTTCCTCTTCTTTTTTTATTGTTTTTCCATCTACACACACCCGCTGTCCCGGCATCACCTTACAGCCGACAGAAAGAACTTTTCCATCTACCGTAATACGTCCCTGCTCAATCAGACGGTCCGCTTCTCTCCTGGAACAATATCCTGCTTCACTTAAAAATTTATTGATTCTGATTCCGTTTTCTTCCATCAATATTTTCACCCTGTGTAAATTTTCTCGCTGCCCGCGGAACAAAGAATGTGTCTTGGTACATCCTCGCGGAGCGTTTTTTACTTTACAGGAAAGCAATTTCCTGTAAAGTAAAAATAACGGAGGTCCTAAGACCTCCATCTATTTATTATTTTAAGAACTCTGTCTTAACATATCCTTCTTTATCTTTCCAGGTAACTTTTGTCCACCCTTCTGCATAGCTCATCTGAACAGTAACAGAATCTCCTGCATAAGCAACTCCAACCTTGGATGCGGTCTCACTCATAGAGGAACGGATATTAACCGTATTGGTTAATGTAATCTTAGTGCCAGCTGCGATTCCGCTGGTGTCTGCCGCCGGCTCCTGTGCCGGTGCTTCTGTTGAAACATAGTCACTCTTTACATATGCCGGTGTGCCATTGTAATCAATGCTGCTCCATCCATCTTCTGTCGTACCGGTTCTTGTCAGTGCAGTTCCCTTTTCAACTGTTCCAAGCAATGCTCCGGACTCATTCGGTTCCTGTCTGACATTTACTTTATCCAGTGTATATACCGTCTCCGTTGTCACTTCCGGCTCAGCTGGTGTCTCTGGTTCCACCGGTGCCTCTGGTTCCGCCGGTGTCTCTGGTTCCGCCGGTGTCTCTGGTTCCGCCGGTGTCTCCTCTGTTGCCGGCTGCTGCTGTGCCTGTGCCTGTGCGATTGCTGTTGCCCATGCATTATATGCATCAGCAATTGTAACCGTTACCATATTAGAAAGATTTTCATCTGAAGCAATTGCTTTTTCATAATTTGCCTGTACTTCTGCCTGTAATGCAATGACATCTTCCTGTGTTTCAAAACTACTGATTAAGTTTTCCACATTATTATCGGTCGGCTGTTCTTTATAATGACGGTTAAAGCTGCTGTATAAGTTATCAATATAAAGTGCTCCCTGCTCATTCTTCTTTACATAGAAGAACTCCATACCAGGTGCTGTAGTATCTACTCCTGCGAATTTCAAATCCAGCGTTACACAGACAAGATAAGAATCTGCTTCTAATCCTGACTTAGTATAACATTTGATATTCTGATAACTCTCTGCATACTGTGACATCATGGTAATCAGGCTCTGTTCATTCTCGGAAACAGGTGTTGCATAGGTCTGTAATGTTGCCAGATCACCTGCCGCATATGCATTGTAATAATTCTGCATCAGGGTATTGATTTCCGGAACGGCATCTACCTGAAAGCTCTCTGATTCGGTACCCTGTTCCGTAGAAAGTCCATTATCTTTATCTTTATTTCCACTGCTGAATTTTATCATTACTACTGCCAATACAACAAATAATATTACTGCAGTAAAATATTTCCAGTTCTTCTGAAAGAAACTACTTATATCATTCTTTGATATCTTACTCATTTTTTCTTTGATTTCTGACGCTTTCATATCTGTCCTCCTAACCTTACCCATAACCCCCAAAAAAGTATGCTTTGTGAGCTGCCCGTGTAAATAATGAAAAACGTTTCTTATAAGTTTTGCGGGACATAAATCCCGCAAAAAAATGTGTTAATATAAATTATAAAATGCACCCGGCGGGAATCGAACCCGCATTATCAGAGTCGGAGTCTGACGTTCTATCCATTAGACTACGGTTGCAGCTTATTTATACTAACACATCTATATAAAAAAATCAAAGGTTTTATTTAAGAAGCTTCTTCAAACTGGGAATTATAAAGCTGTGCATAGAAACCATTCTTCTGTAACAGTTCTTCATGATTTCCCTGTTCAATAATATCACCATCTTTCATAACAAGAATCAGATCAGCATCACGAATGGTAGACAGACGATGGGCAATAATAAAACTTGTTCTTCCTTTCATCAGGTTATCCATAGCCTTCTGGATTCTGTGCTCTGTTCTGGTATCAACAGAAGAAGTTGCTTCATCTAAAATCAATACCCGGTTGTCTGCTAAAATGGCACGGGCTATGGTAAGCAACTGTTTCTGTCCCTGGGATACATTGCTGGCGTCCTCATTTAATTCCATATTATAACCACCCGGCAGTGTCTGGATGAAATGATGGGCATGGGCTGCTTTTGCTGCTGCAATAACTTCTTCGTCCGTGGCATCCAGTCTTCCGTAACGGATATTTTCCATAATAGTACCTTTAAATAACCAGGTATCCTGAAGTACCATGCCGAAGGCATCTCTTAGCTCCCGGCGGTTATAGTTTCTGATATCGTTACCATCTAATCTGATGCTTCCACTGTTGACATCATAAAAACGCATCAGCAGCTTCACCATGGTAGTCTTACCGGCTCCGGTTGGTCCTACAATGGCAATCTTCTGTCCCGGTTCTACCTTTGCTGAGAAATCATTAATGATAATCTGATCCGGATTGTATCCGAAATGCACATGGGAGAATTCTACTTCTCCACGAACATCCTTTAATTCCACTGCATTTTCTGTGGTCTGGTCTTCTTCCTCTTCACCTAAGAATTCAAAAACACGTTCCGAAGCTGCGGTCATGGACTGTACCTGGTTAATGACCTGTGCAATCTGCTGGATTGGCTGGGTGAAGCTCTTTACATACTGGATAAATGCCTGAATATCACCAATTCCGATTGTTCCGTTAATTGCAAGCATTCCACCGGAAATTGCCACGCCTGCATAGCCAAGGTTACCGACAAATACCATAACCGGCTGCATCATTCCGGATAAAAACTGGGATTTCCAGGCAGACTCATATAATACATGGTTTGTATCATTAAACCGTTTTATGGTTTCCTTTTCTTTATTAAATGCCTGGATAACTAAATGTCCGGAATAAGTCTCTTCCACCTGTCCATTAATATGTCCCAAGTACTCCTGCTGGGTACGGAAATATTTCTGTGAAAATTTTGCAATTGCCGAAACCATCAACGCTGAAATCGGAAGAATTACTAATGCAATCAGTGTCATCAGTGGTGAAATAGAAAGCATCATCACAAGCACTCCGATAATGGTTGCCACGCTGGTAATAATCTGTGTCACACTCTGGTTTAAGCTCTGTCCCAAAGTATCCACATCATTGGTAATACGGGAAAGAACTTCCCCATAAGTTCTGCTTTCAAAATATTTCATCGGCATACGGTTGATTTTTTCAGAAATCTCTTTACGCATACGATAGCAGATTTTCTGTGTGATTCCAGTCATAATAAACCCCTGAAAAAAGCTGAATACCGCACTGATAATATATAAGCCAAGAGTAAATAATAATATCTTTCCAATCAGTGTAAAATCAATTCCGCCGGTTCCTGCTACTTTATTCATCAGACCGTCTGCCAATGCCGTAGTAGCTTTACCCATTACCTTTGGTCCTAATACAGAAAATACGGTAGAACAGATTGCAAGTATCATAACTGCAACAATTCCAATTTTATATTTTCCAATATAAGAAAGAAGTTTCCGGAAAGAGCCCTTAAAATCTTTTGCTTTTTCACCCGGCATCATTCCACCGCCCATTGGTCCTCTCGGACCTCTACGACGTGGTGCACGATAACTTTGCTCATTACTCATGTTATTTTTCCTCCTTTCCCTCTTCTAATCCCAATTCCTTTGCGGATAACTGTGACTGTGCAATCTGCTGATATACTTCACAATCCCGTAATAATTCTTCATGAGTACCTTTTCCGACAATCTTACCTTCATCCAATACAAGAATCTGGTCGGCATGTAAAATGGTACTGATTCGCTGTGCCACGATAATTACACTGCTTTCTTTTGTTTTTGACTCCAATGCTTTACGCAGTGCCGCATCGGTCTTCATATCAAGTGCAGAGAAACTGTCATCAAAGATATAAACATTCGGATTCTTTGCGATTGCTCTGGCGATGGATAATCTCTGTTTCTGTCCACCGGAAACATTCGTTCCACCCTGTGCAATCCCGCTGTCATATTTTTCCGGCTTTTCATTAATAAATTCTGTTGCCTGTGCAATCTCTGCAGCCTCTGTCATTTCTGCTTCCGTAGCTTCCGGTCTGCCAAATTTCAGATTGGATGCAATGGTTCCTGAAAATAGAATTCCCTTCTGTGGTACGAATCCGATTTCATCTCTTAATTCAGCTAAGCTTAAATTCCGGATATCCACACCATCTAAGGTAATCTTACCGGCTGTTACATCATAGAATCTCGGAATCAGATTAACCAGCGTTGACTTTCCACAGCCGGTACTTCCGATAATCGCTGTTGTCTTTCCCGGTTCTGCTGTAAAATCAATATCTTCCAATACATCTTCATCTGCACCCGGATAACGGAAGTTTACATGATGGAATTCCACTTTTCCGGTATGTTTTTCAATTGTTTCTTTTTCTGCCTTTTCTATAATAGAAGAATTTGTAGTAATAACTTCATCAATCCGGTCTGCTGCAACACCGGCACGCGGCAGCATAATAGACATCATGGTAAGCATCAGGAATGCCATAACAATCTGCATGGTATAAGTAATAAATGCGGTCATTGCTCCTACCTGAAGCTGTCCGGCATCAATACGATGTGCCGATACCCAGACAATCAGTATGGTTACTCCATACATAATAAACATCATGCCCGGCATCATAAAAGTCATGACACGGTTGGTAAATAACTGTGTTCTGGTAAGATTCCGGTTTGCTTCATCAAACCGCTCTTCTTCCTTTTTTTCTCTTCCAAAAGCACGGATTACGGAAAGTCCCGTAAGAATCTCTCTGGATACTAAGTTCAGGGCATCCACTAACTTCTGCATTATTTTGAACTTCGGAAGTGTAATGGACATCAACACCATAACCAGTCCGGAAATTACCAGTACTGCCATTACGATAATCCATTCCATATGTGCTCCGGTCTTTAATACTTTATAAATTCCACCAATTCCGATGATTGGTGCATATAAAAGCATTCGAAGCATAATTGCTGTTACAAACTGAATCTGCTGAATATCATTGGTGCTTCTTGTAATTAAGGAAGCGGTAGAGAATTTATCCATCTCAGTATTGGAAAAGCCTACTACCTTACCAAAGATTTTCTCTCTTAAGTCTCTTCCGACTCCTGCGCCGACTCTGGATGCAAGATATCCGACTACCACTGCAACTGCCAGCATGAGTAATGACATAGCTGCCATCTTTCCACCCTCTGACCAGAGATAATTCTTCTGGATATGCTCCACATCAAGTCCTGCCTTTTCGTCACAGGATGCTGCATATGCTGTTCCCATGGCATGTAAGGTACTGCTTCCCACAGAATCTATCATATTTTCCATATATTCTCTGGACTGTGCTATACCATCCTGCGTCATTGCACCGCTTGCAATCAGCTGCTTCATCATCGGACGCATATCCACATAAGTTACCATTTCGCCATCATCATTTTCCGCTTCATATGTGGTCAGTTCCATCTGCATCATCTGTCCGATTTCTTCAATGGACATCTCATCTAAGCTTTCTTTGGTAATCTGGTTCTGCGGATTCTGTTCCAATGCTTCCGCAATCGTATTCTTAAAATCCGTTTCACTCATATTTGCCATACGGTAAGTCAGTACGATTGGTGTCAGTAGTTCATCATCCAATGTTTCTAATGTCTCTTTATCCGCAGTACATACATAAGTATCATCCTTTTTTTCATAGACCGCTTCAAAAGTATCCTTTTCATCCTCTGTCATAAAAAGTTCTGCCAGCTGATATTCTTCCTCCGGCATCTTTTCCGGCAAAATATGTTTGATTCCCTTATTCTGGATTCCTACATCGATGATATCGGATGTATATTGTGGCAACGACAAATCGCAATAAGCCTGCACTCCAAGGAGGAGAAATATTACCACGATGATATGCCAGTACGGGAGCATATTTTTAAATAGTTTCCGCATCTTTCCTGTTCCTTCCTTTTCTATATTATTTATAAAATATTTCTATTTTAATTGCTGTTTCAACTGTCTTCTCTTTTCAATCTCAAGCTCTGCTGTCTGCTCTAATTTATTCAGATAGCCAATCAGCCGGTTCATATCTTCTTCTCCCATTTTCTCCGTAACCGACTTTAATAATTCACTCAAAATCCGGTTGCATTCATTTAAAACCTCTTTTCCTTCCTCAGTTACTCTCACATAAACATTCCGCCGGTCACCCTCACACACCATACGTTCGACATAATTTTTCTCTTCCAGGGAACGAAGTGTCCGGGACACCGCCGGTGCTGCCACACGCATATAACGTGCCACTTCCGATACCGTAACCTTTGCATCTATCGATTTGCTATCCGGCTCTTTGGCATCTGCTGTTTTGGCAGCCATCTCTTTTTCTTTGCGGCAATGCTCGATGGTCTTTAAGGTTCCCATTTCCACGGATGAGACCCCCGGCAGAATTGATGAGATTTTCAAACGATGAAAACGATTAAATATGGAAAATATTTCATTTCCACAACCCTGCATCATTTTCACCTCCCTTTCTTTACATTTTATATTTTCTATTTGTTTAACATTGTTAACTATTAACATGTGAAAACAATAATAGCACCATGATTAAAATAGGTCAATTAAAAAAGTATAAAATTATTATTAAATCATATCATTGACAGTTAAAAACGAATCTTATAATATAAAAAAAGCAAGTTTTTTTTACTAAAGGAGACTAAAAATATGAGTTTTAATTTTTTAAACCAATTACCAAGTCCGGAAGAAATCAAAAAAGAGTATCCTCTTCCGGAGAAACTGGCACAGATAAAAAAAGAACGGGATGCTGCAATTCGTAAAGTCTTAACCGGCGAAGATGACCGTTTCTTAGTTATCATCGGACCTTGTTCCGCTGACAGCGAAGAACCTGTCTGCGACTACGTCAGCCGCCTGACCAAAATTGCAGAAGATGTCAAAGACCGTCTGATTATTATCCCTCGTGTCTACACCAATAAGCCAAGAACAACCGGCGAAGGCTATAAAGGTATTGCTACCCAGCCTGACCCTGAGAAAGCTCCTGATATGGTTGCCGGACTGATTGCAATGCGTAAACTGCACATCCGTACCATTGAAGAAAGTGGTCTGACCCCTGCCGACGAAATGCTTTATCCGGAAAACTGGAGTTACATTGACGACCTGCTCTCCTACGTTGCTATCGGTGCACGTTCTGTAGAAGACCAGCAGCATCGTCTTGTAGTCAGTGGGTTTGATGTTGCATCCGGAATGAAGAACCCGACCAGTGGTGACTTCTCCGTTATGCTCAATTCCGTATATGCTGCCCAGCATCCACATCATTTCGTATATCGCGGATATGAAGTAGAGACTCCTGGTAACGACTTAACTCACGTTGTTCTCCGTGGTGCTGTAAGCAAACATGGTAACAGCACACAGAACTACCACTATGAAGATATTATGCGTCTGATTGAAATGTATAATGAACGTGACCTTAAGAATCCAGCTGCTATCGTAGATGCAAACCACTCTAACTCCAATAAAAAATACTTCGAGCAGATTCGTATCGTCAAAGAAGTGATGCATAACCGCCTGCTCTCCCCTGAAATTCACAAGATGATTAAGGGTGTTATGATTGAAAGCTACATTGAACCGGGCAATCAGAAAATCGGCGAACACATCTATGGTAAATCCATTACTGACCCATGCTTAGGCTGGGAAGATTCCGCTCGTCTTATCTATGACATTGCAGAAATGAATAAATAATAATTTCATCTACAGGAGCTTTTTTTACTTTACAGGAAAGCAATTTCCTGTAAAGTAAAAAAAGGAGGCAGCCATTTTTTAAGAAATGACTGCCCCCTTTTTCTATTTATGCAAGTAGTAAGAAACTCGCAAAGCGTGTTTCCCGTAGTTTCTTCTTTATCCTCTCGGATGTGCCTTGGCATATACTTCACGGATTCTGCTCTGTTTCATCTGTGCATAGATTTGCGTGGTAGAAATATCTGCATGTCCTAACATTTCCTGAACCGCTTTCAAATCTGCCCCATTGCTTACCAGATGAGCTGCAAAAGAATGACGCAGCATATGCGGTGTTATTTCTGTCTCAATTCCGGCTTTCTTTCCATAGGCTTTAATTAATTTCCAGAAACCCTGACGGCTCATTTCTTTGCCGGAACAGTTGGTGAAAAGATATTCACTGCCCTCTTCACTGACAAGATATGATCTTCCCTCTTCCAGATAATGCTGCAGAGCCTCTTTTGCTACTTCTCCAAAGGGAATAATTCTTTCTTTATGAGCATCTTTGCAGGTAATATATTCCAGTTTCAAATTCATATCGCTTAACTTCAAAGAAATCAATTCAGAGACACGGATTCCCGTCGCATAAAGCAATTCTAACATCGCATGGTCCCTTAATTCCTTCGGTGTATTTCCGTTTGGCTGGTCTAAAAGCCGGCTGGTTTCTTCCATAGAAAGAATAACCGGAGCTTTCTTCTCTATCTTGGGTGCCTTTAATCCATCCGTCACATTTTGGTTTACATAATTCCGTACCACAAGATACTGAAAAAAGGCTTTCATGGATGCAAGTCCTCTGGAAATCGTTGCCGGTTTCTTTCCTTCCTGCTCCTGCTTTTCCATATATATTTTTAAGTGTTCCTGTCTGACATCCTCAACAGAAAGCACACCTTCAGAATACAGAAATTCCTTCATTTTGCGCAAATCCGTCTCATAAGAAACCGCTGTATTTTTCGATATTTTCTTTACTTCCTGAAGATACTTCATAAAAGCATCTATTTCCTGTGTCATAACTGTAACCACCTAACTCTTTTTCTCTTATGCCCTTCTATTCTTTTCCAAAAGGCAAGTACAATCCCTATTATAATGATTCTAATTTGGAAAAGCAATTCATATTTTCGCCTGTTTTTTGCTGATTTACATAAATCTACCACATGTATCTTATTTCTATTTTTCTACCCACAATATGTTGTAAAAATTTTGTAAAATTTTTTATATTTTTTTCAACACGAAGTGCACCATACCTGGATTCAGATATGCCTCTGTTAAGAATCCGATAAAGAACAATAATAATATAATCCCCCACAAAAGGATCCATTCCCCAAGCTTTCCATGTTCCTTTCCGCACTGGTACTTTTCTTCTAACTTTAATAACAGCAGGTATCCGGACACATAGAAAATAAATTGTGGGCATAACGCAATCATCATAAGCCAGATGGCACCTGCGCCAATATTGCTGATTGCCATCACGCACAGGAAACCAAAAGAAAAGCCGCTCCATATCAGAAATATACTATTCACAACCCGGTACCACGGTGTCATTCCAAAGAAGATTAATGTAAGGACAACCGGCACTCTTGCTGATAGTACATAAATAAAATAATCATGTTTTTCTATCGTAATATATTTTAACTGCTGTATGAAATAATCATTTAATATGCCATATTGTTGCAGACGGCTTCTTCCATACAAATTAGCAGCTATAATGCCAATCACAAAACAGCCTAAAAATAACACCTCTAACAGATGAAGATGCTTTTCTCTTCTTATCCCCGATACTCTTTCCATGTATTCACTTGTCTTAATTTTCTTATTTCATATTATTCCGGTAACGGTAACAATATGCCAAGATACCAGCTACGGTTTTACTGTCCTGGATTATTCCGGCATAAATTTTTTCCAATAATTCTTCCGGGTCATATGCTCTTACTTCAATAAATTCTTCCGGATCAAGATGCTGTTTTCCCGGTTTTAAATCCGTTGCCAGATATACATCAATAAACTCATTACAGAAAGCTACGGTCGTCTTTAAAGAAAGCATCTTTTCGATATGACCGCACTGAAAGCCCGTCTCTTCCTCTAATTCCCGCATGGCACTTATTTTCGTATCCTCTGTCAGGGAATCTCTGCATCCTGCCGGCAATTCAATAGTATAACGGTCTAATGCATTCCGATACTGGCGTACCATTAAGATTCTGCCCTCCGGTGTAACCGGCACAACTGCCGCAGCTCCTTTTCTGTGTTCCACATAATCCCAGTATGCAATATTTCCATCCGGTGTCTCGATGGTGTCTGAATAAACATCCACGATTGCGCCCTGATATTTTAACTCCCTGTTAACTCTTCTGATTCTTTTTTCTTCCTGATGATCCTGTTCCATTGTATTCTCCTTTTTTCTTACAGATTATTCCTCATTACTTGTTTTTTCTCGTAGAGCTTTTTTACTTTGCAGGAAAGCAATTTCCTGTAAAGTAAAAAAATAAGTGTCCAAAAAGCTTTCACTCTTCGGACACTTATTTCCTGCTTATTTTGCGTAATCAACTACACGTGATTCACGAATTACGTTTACCTTAATCTGACCTGGATATTCTAATTCAGATTCAATCTGCTTTGAAATATCACGGGCAAGCAATACCATTTCAGCATCACTTATCTGTTCAGGAACTACCATTACACGAATCTCTCTACCCGCCTGAATTGCAAAAGATTTATCTACACCTTTAAATTCATTTGTAATATCTTCTAACTGCTTTAATCTGTTGGAATATGTTTCCATTGTCTCGCGTCTTGCACCTGGTCTTGCTGCGCTAATTGTATCGGCTGCCTGTACCAGACAAGCAATCAATGACTCTGGCTCTACGTCGCCATGGTGTGCCTCTACCGCATTGATAATAAGCGGAGATTCTTTGTATTTTCTACATAAATCCACACCAATCTGAATATGTGAGCCTTCTACTTCGTGGTCTACTGATTTACCAATATCATGCAGGAGTCCTGCACGTTTTGCCAATCTTACGTCTACACCAACTTCAGCCGCAAGTAAGCCACAAAGCTGTGCTACTTCTATAGAATGCTTTAATGCATTCTGACCATAACTGGTTCTGAATTTCATTCGGCCTAACAATTTCACAAGTTCCGGATGAATGCCATGTACACCTACTTCTAAAGTAGCAGCTTCACCCTCTTCACGAATCATGGTTTCAACTTCTTTTTGCGCTTTCTCTACCATTTCTTCAATTCTAGCCGGATGAATTCGTCCGTCTACAATCAATTTCTCTAATGCAATACGAGCAACTTCTCTTCGTATTGGATCAAATCCGGAAAGGATAACTGCTTCCGGTGTATCATCGATAATTAAATCTACACCAGTCAGCGTCTCTAACGTACGGATATTTCTTCCTTCACGTCCGATAATTCTTCCCTTCATCTCATCATTCGGAAGCTGTACTACAGAGATGGTTGTCTCTGACACATGGTCTGCAGCACATTTCTGAATTGCAGTAACCACATATTCTTTTGCCTTCTTTCCAGCTTCTTCTTTTGCCTGATGCTCCATCTCTTTGATTAATTTTGCAGTATCAAGCTTTACATCTTCTTCAACAGTTTTTAATAGATATTCTTTTGCCTGGTCGGAGGTAAGTCCTGAGATTCTTTCTAGTTCCCGTACACGCTCTTCATGAAGCTTTGTAATTTCAGCTTTCTGTTTGTTCAGCTCTTCTTCTTTTGCTGCAAAACCTGCTTCGCGCTTCTCAATGGCTTCCAGTTTCTTATCCAGATTGGATTCCTTCTGTTCCACTCTGCGCTCGTTTCTCTGAATTTCGTTTCTTCTTTCCTTGATTTCCTTGTCCAATTCGTTCTTCGTACGAATCGACTCTTCTTTAATCTCAAGCAAAGATTCTCTCTTCTTCGTCTCAGCGGTCTTCACAGCTTCATCTATTATCTCACGGGCTTTATCTTCTGCACTGCCAATCTTTGAAGCAGTCTGCTTTTTCTGGTATGCATTTGCAACAAACCAGGTGATAGCACATGTGACAATAAATGTAATTACAACAGCTATAATTACTGCCTGCACAGGAGCACCTCCTTTATTCAATTTTCATTGTTCATATAACATAAATATTCATTCATCTGTCATAAATAACAATAAATAAATTTTATACTTTTTCTAATATTATGTCAAGTAGTCCGGACATTTCATTACACGTAAAATGTCTTCACTTTTATATCCTCTCCGCATCAGATATCCATACTGTTTCTGCATTTCCTTTGCATCCGGCTGCTCCGGATTATAATGTCTCTTTTTTAATATTTCAGCAATTTTTTCTGTATCATTATTTTCATAGATTTCTTCTAAGGCCTGCTCTGTAATTTCTTTGGGAACTCCCTTCTGCATCAGTTCCTGCTGTAGCCGGCGGCGGCTCTTACTGCCCTGTCGGTAACTGATATAATTTCTTGCATAGCGCATGTCATCAATATAATGATATTTCTTCACATACTCTATGGCATCAAGAATCAGTTCTTCCGGATATTCACTCTCAGCCAGTTTCCGGTAAAGCCCCTGTTCTGTCCGGTCCATCTTCTCTAAAAGTGCAAGTGCCCGTTTTTTCACCCGCTTACCTACTACTTCATAAAAGAGTTCCTGATACAGTGCCTCGTCTACGGTCTGCCCTTCCTGTAATCTGTAGCGGTGCACCTCACCTTTATATAATACAAGGTGTGTACCATCATCCATACACACCTTATATTTGTTTTTCTTATATTCTGTTATCCCTGAAACAATTCTGTCCATTACTCTGCATCAAGAACTTCCGGTCCATTTGCAGCTGAAGTCTCTGTTTCTTCTTCACTCTTATCCACTGCATAATGAGCTCTTACTTTTTCTTCGATTTCCTGGCAGACCTGTGGATTCTCTTTCAGATAAGTCTTGGCATTTTCACGACCCTGGCCAATCTTATCTCCATTATATGCATACCATGCACCGGACTTATTTACAATACCAAGTTCAGAAGCCAGATCAAGGATATCTCCTTCTTTTGAAATTCCTTCTCCGAACATAATATCAAATTCAGCCTCTTTAAATGGCGGTGCCACTTTATTCTTCACTACTTTAATACGGGTACGGTTACCGACAATTTCTCCACCCTGTTTTAAGGATTCAATTCGACGTACATCAAGACGTACGGAAGAATAGAATTTCAATGCACGGCCACCGGTTGTTGTCTCCGGATTACCAAACATAACTCCAACCTTTTCACGCAACTGGTTAATAAAGATTACAATACAGTTAGAACGGTTGATTGCTGCAGTCAGCTTACGAAGTGCCTGTGACATTAGTCTTGCCTGTAAGCCCACATGGGAATCTCCCATATCACCATCAATCTCTGCCTTTGGCACCAGTGCTGCAACAGAGTCTACGATTACAATATCTACTGCACCGGATCTGACCATAGTCTCTGTAATCTCAAGTGCCTGTTCTCCGTTATCCGGTTGTGAAATATAAAGATTATCAATATCTACTCCGATATTCTTCGCATATGCCGGGTCTAATGCATGCTCAGCATCAATAAATCCGGCAATTCCTCCACGCTTCTGTACCTCAGCGACTGCATGCAGGGCAACGGTCGTCTTACCACTGGACTCCGGTCCATATATCTCAATAATTCTTCCCTTAGGAAGTCCGCCTAATCCCAAAGCAATATCAAGACTTAATGCTCCTGTCGGAACAGTCTCCACATTCATCCGGTTGCTCTCATCCCCCAGTTTCATAACAGAACCTTTTCCGTACTGTTTCTCAATCTGGGATATAGCAGCATCCAGTGCCTTTAATTTATCTTCTTTACTGCTGTCTCTTCTCGTATCTTTTACATCTCTCGCCATGTCAATTCTCCTTCATGCGAACTTATGTTCGTTTTCTGATATTATAGTAGTATACTTTCTTCCAAATGTCAACTGCATTTTTAGAAAATATTTTTTTCTGTCCCTATACATTCTGTAAAGTGGGTATACCCGGCAGAATAGCCAAATATTTTATAGACTGTAAATATTCTCATGTAAAGAAAAAAGACTTCTTTCTGAAGTCTCTCATGGAAAGGTATCCTTATCTTAACATAATAAGATTCCGGTTACAAATTAATTTTCTATAAACAATGGAAACCTCTGGCAATCGTTCCATCTTTTTAATCATGATATTGATCCATACCAAGAATCAGGAAAATCTGTTCTAAGTACTTCTCACCAGACCGTTCTCCATAAATGATATGATTAATATACTGCGGACTGCACCCAACCGATGTTGCAAGTTCTTCCTGACTCATCTCAAGTTCTACCAGCCTGCGCTTTATTTCTTTCCCCATTGGAGTAATCTGCCGTTTTGTCTTTGCCATAAAAGTCTCCCCTTTTCTTCTTTATCATTTGTGTTTATATAAAAAATGATGTATAATATGAAAATAATTTCACAAATTACATTATAATTCATAAATATGAATTTGTCAATTCATATTTGCGTATTTTATTTTTATTTTTTATTTTCTATACAATATTATTTAATACCTGATAAAGGAGTACACTATGACAATCAGCCAACGTATCTTTGCATTATTACGGGAAAAGAAGCTTTCACAAAAAGAATTATCGGAATACACCGGAATCTCTCCCGCTGCTATCAGCAGCTGGAAATCCAAGGGTACAAATCCTTCTTCTGATAAAATTGTAAAAATAAGTGAATTTTTAGATGTTGATGTATGCTATCTTCTGACCGGTGAATACCAGCCGGCTTCCAACCTTCAGATTGCAGAAGAATCAGAATATCATGCTTTCCCATCCGACCCGGATGAACATTTACTGCTCCAGCTTTTCCATAAACTTTCTCCGATGGACAAAGGACGCATCATCGGTCAGTTAGAGCAGAAACTTGCTGAAAAATAACTTCTATATTTTTTTATATGCAATGATATATTTTTATAGCAATATGAATCAGGCATTTATTACGCATCTATAAAAATTGTATGATAAAATCCGGACAGTATATTAAGATATACCATCCGGATTTTCTTATCAGCTGCAATCATAAAGCTAAAAGCCTTAATACTTCGTCTTTATCCTGCACACCGATGCTCTTTCCCTCAAAAACACCTTTTTTCATTACAACCAGGGTCGGAATACTCATAATCTGATATTTTAAAGCCAGTGCTGCTTCTTCATCCACATTCACTTTTCCAACCTTTACCTGTCCCTCTAATTCATCCGCCAGTTCTTCTACAACCGGAGACATCATTTTACACGGACCGCACCAGTCTGCCCAGAAATCCAAAAGTACCGGTTTATCTGACTTTAATACTTCTTCTTCAAAATTGTCATTTGTAATCTTTACTACCATTTCGTTATCCTCCTTTACTTTTATAGAAAAGCTTCTATTTTTTCTTTTTTAAGTATGTCTCTTCTTAATTTTGTTTATACCCGCTTAATTTTTACCAAATTCCGATAATACCAGACCATCATTCCGGTCAAGAGTCATGCCGACACTCCATGCATTGACAAATAACAGCAATGGATTGCCCTTAAGGTCACGGATTTTCTTCATATCGGAAGTTCCGGTAAGCTTGTCCATATCAATATCTTTATTTTCAATCCAGCGGATATGCTCATATGGAAGCTTCTCCAAGCGGATTTCCACATTGTATTCATTTTCCAGACGGTATTTTAATACATCAAACTGCAGTACACCTACTACGCCTACGATAATCTCTTCCATACCACCCTGATATTCCTGGAAAATCTGGATTGCGCCCTCCTGTGCGATCTGCATGACACCTTTGACGAACTGTTTTCTCTTCATGGTATCTACCTGACGTACCCTTGCAAAATGCTCCGGTGCAAAAGTCGGTATTCCTTCGAATTCGAAGTTGTCTTTCGCAGTGGTTAAAGTATCACCGATTGAAAAGATACCCGGGTCAAAGACTCCGATAATATCTCCGGCATATGCTTCATCTATAATCTTTCTCTCCTGTGCCATCAACTGCTGCGGCTGGGAAAGACGGATTGTTTTTCCACCCTGGATATGTTTTACTTCCATGCCGGCTTCAAACTTTCCGGAACAGATTCGCATAAATGCAATACGGTCACGATGATTCTTATTCATATTTGCCTGAATTTTAAAGACAAAAGCAGAGAAATCGGAACCAAACGGATCAATCAGCCCTTTGTCCGAATTTCTCGGAAGCGGTGATGTAGTCATGGAAAGGAAATGCTTTAAGAAAGTTTCTACACCAAAGTTCGTTAAAGCAGAACCAAAGAATACCGGTGACAGTTCTCCCCTGGACACAAGATCCATATCGAATTCTGCACTTGCACCATCTAACAATTCAATTTCTTCATCCAATTTATCCCGGTATTCCTGCCCGATTTCTGTTGTCAATGCCGGATCATTAATATCAAAATCTTTTTCTTCACCTTCCTTGGTTCCCTTCAAGGTATCAGAGAACAGCATGACTTTTTTCGTATTCCGGTCATAAACTCCCTTAAAATTCTTTCCGGAGCCAATCGGCCAGTTAACCGGACAGGTAGCAATGCCAAGTTCTTTTTCGATTTCATCTAATAAATCAAAGGTATCATTAGCATCACGATCCATTTTATTGATAAATGTAAAAATCGGAATGTGACGCATTACACAGACTTTAAACAGTTTTCTGGTCTGTGCCTCTACACCTTTTGAACCATCGATTACCATAACTGCAGAATCAGCAGCCATCAGGGTACGATAGGTATCTTCCGAGAAGTCCTGATGTCCCGGTGTATCCAGAATATTGATGCAATATCCACCATAATTAAACTGCAATACAGAAGAAGTAACGGAAATACCTCTCTCCTTCTCTATTTCCATCCAGTCGGAAACTGCATGTCTTGCAGTTGCTTTTCCTTTTACAGAACCTGCCAGGTTAATAGCTCCTCCATACAGAAGAAATTTCTCTGTCAGGGTTGTCTTACCGGCATCCGGATGGGAAATAATCGCAAATGTTCTTCGTTTCTCTATCTCTTTTCTAAAATCAGCCAAAATGGGACCTCCTATAATTCCAGCGGCTCACCCGCACATTTTTGCTTTATGTCGAAGTAAGATAATATGGTTGCAGCAATGTCTGCAAAGCTGCTTCTTGTGCCATAGTTCTTACCCGGAGTAATATGTGCTCCATACATAAGAAGTGGTGTATACTCTCTGGAATGGTCAGTAGAAGGTGTACTCGGATCACATCCATGGTCGGCTGTAATCATTAAAATATCATCCTCTCGTAACTTTTCCAAAAGCTCCGGCAGCCGCTCATCAAAGTGTGTCAGTGCTTTTGCATAACCATCTACATCATTCCTATGTCCATACAACATATCATAGTCTACCAAATTTGTAAAACATAATCCAGTAAAATCTTTGTCCATATAGGCTGATGTTTTGTCAATTCCATCATCATTTCCGTTTGTTCGTACAAAATCTGTAATTCCACGCTCTGCAAAAATGTCTATGATTTTTCCAACAGACAATACTGTTTTCCCACTTTCCGTCAGCTGATCTAACATGGTAACTGCCGGCGGTTCTAAGGAAAAGTCATGTCTTCCTGCAGTACGGGTAAAATTCCCCGGTTCTCCGATAAACGGTCTTGCGATGACTCTTCCCACTCCGTTTTTCCCAGTCAGCATATTTCTTGCAATCTGGCAATCCCGGTACAGTTCTTCAATTGGCACTACCTCTTCATGAGCTGCCACCTGGAAAACAGAATCTGCTGATGTGTATACAATCAGTTTTCCAGTTTCCATATGCTCTTTTCCATAATCCCGGATAACCTCCGTGCCGGAATATGGACGGTTGCAAAGTACCCCTCGTCCGGTTTTCTGCTCAAATTCTTCTATGATTTCCTGTGGAAATCCATTTGGAAATGTTGGCAGAGGATGACTGGATATCACGCCTGCAATCTCCCAGTGTCCGATGGTGGTATCTTTTCCTTTGGACACCTCTGTCAGTCTGGCAAATGCACCTTTCGGATTTGCTTCTTTTCCTCCAATGTGGACTCCGTCAATATTAAAATAGCCCAGTGAGCGCATATTTGGCATGGAAAAATATGGACTTCGTGAGGCTGCAAGTAAGGTATTGCTTCCTTCATCATGATACTCTGCCGCATCCGGCATTTCTCCGATCCCAACGCTGTCTAATACAATTAAAAATACTCTCTTCATAGGCATTCCCTCTCTTCTCATGGTTCTGTCGGTTCTTTTTCTTATGCTATTATTATACTAATTTCAGCCCCGTTTTCAAGTATCTAAGAGCGGGGCTGCTTCCTTTAATTTGTCTGTTCTGTTGTGTCTGAATTTCCGGTAGTTTCTGTTGCCGTATTCTCCTGTGCAGTATTTTTCTGAATTGGTGTGATAATGATATTTTCTGCCTCAATGCCGGCTTTTCTCTTTACAATATCCTCTATTTGGGCACGTTTGGCATCTGTTACTTCTCCCATATCAAGTACCACATCCGCTGTATTATCAGTAATGCTGACAACTACATCCGTAAATCCTTTTGCCTCTAACAACATCTCGGCTGCATTTTCCCGTTCTGCAATATCCGTCATTGCCACCATCTGATTTAAGGCATCCTGCTTTGCAGCTTCATCTATATTTGTATTATTGATAATTTCCAGCAAAGTCTCTTTGTTTTTAGAACGTACCTGTTCCCGGCCCAGTTTCATTTCTGACGCATAATCCATGCTGCTGCTTGCCATGACGGCTTCGCCCGGGTTCTCAAGGCTCTCTTCAACCACACTGTCTGCCGCTGATACAGCTTCACTACTGTTATCTTCCGTATCGGTAAAAATATCTGCTTCCGCTAAGTCATCCTCTGCCGATATCTCATAAGATAAATCTGCCGTATCCGCAGAAGCCTCCATTGCCACCTTTTCATCTTTGCCATTCTTGTCGGTAAAACTTAAGTAACCAGCCACTGCTATCATCAATGCCAATGCGGTTATAATGAGTTGATTTTTCTTAAATACTTTCTTCATTTACTGTCCTCCAGTCCGCTCATTTTTACTATTTTTATTCTATGTGCTTCTACCTGAAATAATGCCAAAACCGCCTCGGAAATATTCTGTTTCACCTTCTGGTTATCACCACCGGATGCCACAATTAAAATTCCCTCCACTTTGGGAAGAAGTTCCTTAGAAACAAAGGGGGTATTTCCGGCATCTGCTTCCTCATATACCGTACTTTCCTGTAGCTGCTGTTCCTTTGTGCTTCTTACTCCACCAGTGCTGTCACTTTCCTCTAAAGAATTTTCAGAAGTATTTTTATCCTTTTCCACCACCTGCGTCCCACTGTCCTGATAAGTAATCATCACCTTTACATCTCCGGCTCCGTCGATTTTTTCTAAAATATCTTCTAATTTCCGCTCTATTTCATCCTTAGATGCCTCCATGGTATTATTTTCCTTTGAAATATTTTCTTTTGCTTCCTCTGCCTGTTTTTTTTCTTTTGTATCTGTGGGCAATGCGATAATCAGAATCAATATGCCTGCCAGGACTAAAATCATCCAATCTGACCGTTTTAGTTTCTTTTCTTTTATCTTTTGCATAAAATCCTGCATTTTCATCTTCTCACCTCTTCTATCTGAATCTGCGTCTTATCAACCAGATAATTTTCACATACAAATTTTTCTAATTCTGCATATTCCTGACTTGTATGCTCCTTTTTCTCTTCTGTTTCTTTTATCTCAATTGCCGGTATCTCAATATCCGAAACATGGACGGAACTATTTTTTTCAATGTTATCCCCAGACTTTTCAATCCCGATTGTAATACGTTCTATTTCATAAGTCTCAGTTAATGTTACCCTGCTGTATGCCACCGCATAGCCTTTCTGCCTTAGGGTATCCTCTACCTGCCCGCCACAGGCTTCTTCATATTGTAAACGATAATCTGCAGTCTCCGCACTGCTTATGGCATTTATATTTTGTACATTTTCAAGTTCCTGAAAGAACTGTGCCTGTTCCATATTCTGTATCAGCGTATCCTCATCAATTAACCTAGAAGCAATGGGTGCCATTACCGCCAGCAGAATCAGAATCCTAAGAAAGAAATGCACATATTTTTCATAAGTTTTATTCTGTACCAGATACAGCATCACATGTCCAATCAGAAAAAGGATCAGAATTCCCTTCATCCAGTTTAAAATTGCATCCATTTTATATTGCTCTCTCTTCCCCTTCTTATTTCTCTTCTTTCCTCTATCCCATAAGGAATCCGGATACTGCAGTAATCATGGCAATCGTCACAAGGAAAAGTACAAGCGAAGTAAGTAAAATCCTTGTAAGCAGCTGGCAGCCCAGACAAATGCCGTTCATGCTTCCTGCGATCCTCTTATCCGATACCGGTTCGGTTACTGCCGCTGTCACTTTATACATAAGACTCAGCAAAAACATTTTGCATAGTGGAAACATCACCAGCAAAAGTAAAATCAATACCCCGGCTGTTCCAACACTGTTCTTAATGACCATACCCGCTCCAAGCATCAGTTCACTGACTGCTCCTGTTATATTTCCCATTCCCGGTATCATTCCAAGTGTCTTTGTAACGGTACTCATTTTCAAGCGGTCAATGGCCGGAACCACCATGGTCTGTACCACATTCAGACCAATGGTTGCTGCAATCGCACATTTTAAGCACCAGCGGATTATTTCTTCCATCAGTTCACACATTCTGCTAAAACGTTCCCCTTCTATCATATAATTCATAAATTCCATCATGATAAAGATTTTCGTCATTGGCACCAGACAGGCAAGCATTCCCCACTGAACAATATAAACCACGATAAAAGCAATCTGGTAAAATCCTGCCGCTGTAAAATTTGCCATGGAAAATGCCAGAGACATACCAAATACTGGAATCAGCATATTCATAAAATCTACAATCTGATTCATTGCCGTTACCACAATATCACTCATCATCTGATAGGACTGCAGCAGCAGGACTATCATCTCCATATAAATCAGGAAAAAGCAGACCTCCGATATATAAGTATTATGAAAAATATCGGAGAAATTTTTAAGAAATGCACAGCTGATTGCCAGTAAAAGAACGGTTACCAGTATTGCCTTATTATCCTGCAATTCTCCCCACAGAATCCTTCCCACTGCCTGCGTCAGCTTTTGTCCGTCACAGGAAAAGTTTCCGGTTGCCAGCTCTTTAATCAGTTCATAGAAACTAATCTCTTCTGTAGCATCCTGTTCCTTTAAATACTGCTCAATCTCTGATAAATCCAGCTGTTCCATAAAATCATCCGTATAATCCTTATCCGTCCCTGTCCTGCTGTTATCTGATGCTGCTGATACGGAAGATGCCTGTACAAGTCCTTCTGGCATGAGCCAGAACATGAAAAATATAATGAAACATCCTGCCGTTCTTACAAACATCTTAAACGCATTTTTTAATGGTTGTTTCTTCATAAAAAAGCCCCTAACGTTTCAATAAATCCCATCAGCACCGGCATACTGATTAAAAGAATCGACAGCTTGGCAAAGATTTCAATTTGTCCGGCAATTGCCTGATACCCGGATTCTCTGCAGATATCTGTTGCAAATTCTGCTACATAAGTAATTCCAATCATTTTTAAAATCATGGCAAGATACCTTCCATCTACAGGAATCAGCTCCACCACACTATTGATGTAAGACAATACAAGCTCCAATTTTCCTATCAGAAAGATAAAGATGCAAATACATGCCACAATGCTGATTAAAATGCTGTATTCGCTTTTGTAATTTTTGATAAAAAGAGCAAGGAAAACCGCAGTGATTCCCAGTAATCCAACCTGAATAATATCCATATTTCTCCTCTACAACGAAAATAGTGACTTCATCGTTTCAAACAAATCATATATGTATGGAACAATCCAGAACAGCACAATCAAAAGTCCTGCCAGACTGGTTAAAAATGCATGTTCTTCTCGCCCACTGTGCTTTAGCACCTGGCTGATTACCGTCACCAAAATACCGACTGCCGCAATTTTAAATATCAGGTTTACGCTCATCTTCTCCTCCATTAAACCAGAATCAGCACCAGAAATATTCCTGCAGTAGCACACAGGTACATGCTGACTTTTATCCTCTCTCGCATCTCTGTCTGTTCCCTTTGAATCAAAATATTGATTCTCTCTATCAGTATCTCTGCTTCTTTTTCAAACAGCCCTCCGCTTCCCTGTTCCAAAAGCCTTCCGCACTCCAAAAACAGCTGTCCTTCCTCTTTC
This sequence comes from Roseburia sp. AF02-12, assembly GCF_003461765.1. Classification (NCBI taxonomy): domain Bacteria; kingdom Bacillati; phylum Bacillota; class Clostridia; order Lachnospirales; family Lachnospiraceae; genus Roseburia; species Roseburia sp. AF02-12. The sequence goes on from NZ_QTXS01000001.1 coordinate 853,498, forward strand.
GTAAATATTTCCCGGTTCTCCCATGACTTCCATGCCTCCTTCCAACAGCTTTTCGGACTGCTGTTCTCATACTGCATCAGTTCCTTATGAACCTGCATAAAAAAGGACTGAAAGCCTTCCGGTGCATGATGCCCCAATTCTGCAATAATATCCGGCAGCGGCTTCTTTAAGCTCTGCATATCTCCCTGTATTTTCAGCATACATTCCCGCCAGTCTAAAAGCCCTTTATAATGCCGCTTTATCTGCTGCATCCTGTCATAACCAATCCCAACTGTCCCCAAAAGTATCAGCACAACTCCTATCAATCGGACCATATTTTTTCCCATGCCCCATCATAAATCATAAAATGTCTTCTTCCACCATCATCCTTTTTTAAGATGACATACCGCTCAAAAATCTTTTGTTCTAGCCATTTTTGAAGTTGTTCCTTTTGTTGTAACTCCAACATATCAGCCGCGTGAATGGTTCCAAGAATACTGCAGCCACAATGCAATACTTCATCCACTGCCTGAAAATCTTCCATGGAACCAAGTTCATCCACTGCAATTACATCCGGCGACATGGAACGAAGAAGCATCCGCATTCCCACAGCCTTTTTACACCGGTCTATCACATCTGTACGTATGCCAAGATTATTCTGCGGTATTCCATGGCAGCAGGCTGCTATCTCAGAACGTTCATCTACCACCCCTACTTTAAAGTGTATTCTGCTTGTCTCATCTCCGGAAATCAGACGAATACTGTCCCGGAGCAGGGTTGTCTTTCCAATCCCAACGGAAGATACGAAAAGCGTATTTCTCACACTCTGTTCTGTTCTGATAAAGGGCAGAATTTCCTTTGCACATCCAATCTTCTGATGTGCAATTCTTATGTTCAATGATCCGACATAAGCAAGCTGTTCCACCTTTTCTCCCTCCATCCGGATCTGTCCGGTTACTCCTACCCGGTGTCCACCTTCTAAGGTCAGGAATCCACTCTTTAACTCTTCTTCATAGGCATAAATGGAATACCTGCTTAAAAAAGTCAGCATCGCAGAAATATCACTTTCCTTTATGTAATAACTTCCTTCCGCCTCCACACTTAATCTGCCACTTAGCTTATCTAAAAAATATTCCTTTCTCCCATCCCAGAGAATCATCGGCTGGTTTATACGAATGCGTATTTCCTCTGTCTCCTTTAATTTATCTTTATTTGCAAGCAGCATTTTCCGAAGCTCTGCCGGGAAAATCTGAAGTACCTGTTCTAACATTGTTTCCGGGGTCACTCCTTTCTTTCGGTCTATCAATATATTCTTTCTAGTCTACTTGCGTAACTACGAGAAACATGCGTAAAAAAGAATGTGCCTTGGCACATTCTCGCACCTGCAGCGGTCGCTTGCGACATCTACCTTATACGCCGCAGTGCGCATCCTCGCGGAGCATTTTTTACTTTACAGGAAAGCAATTTCCTGTAAAGTAAAAAAGTCGCAAGGATTTCTCCTCACGACTAATATATGACTTGTCTTATAAAATATGCTCTAAAATTTGTTTCCCTCCTACAAAACCTGCCACCGGCAGTTTCTTACGAATGCTTGGCAACCCATAAGCTTGGCAATAGAACAGAGAATGTGCCTTGGCACATTCTCGCGCCTGCGGCGGTCGCTTGCGACATCTACCTTATACGCCGCAGTGTGCATCCTCGCGGAGCGTTTTTTACTTTACAGGAAAGCAATTTCCTGTAAAGTAAAAAAGTGAAAGCTGCCACAAATGTGACAGCTTTCTATCTTATTAGTTGTACTTACGTTTTCTTGCAGCTTCCGATTTTTTCTTACGTTTAACACTTGGTTTCTCGTAATGCTCTCTTTTACGGATTTCCTGCTGGATACCAGCTTTCGCACAGTTTCTTTTGAATCTGCGTAAAGCGCTATCTAACGTCTCGTTTTCTTTTACGATTACATTTGACATTGTCTCACACCTAACCTCCCTCCAGTTGCGTATTGTGCATATTCAACTGTTTGGGTAATTTTATTGCACTACCAAAGATTATAGCATAATTTTCCCGTACGTCAACCGTTTTTTTGCTGTTTTTCCAATTTTCCGGAAAATATTTTTAATTCAGTATATTTTATGCTAACTGCTGTGCAAGAACAGTCTTTGCTTCTGTCAAAGCATCTTTGATGCCAGCCGGATTCTTACCACCGGCCTGAGCCATATTTGGACGGCCACCGCCGCCTCCGCCAACCTTCGCAGCAATTCCCTTGATGAGGTTACCGGCATGTGCACCCTTGCCCATTGCTTCCTCAGTTGCCATTGCAACAAGATTTACTTTGCCATCACAATCAGAAGCTAATACGATAACACCTTCGCCAAGCTTCTCTTTGAGCTGGTCTCCTAAGTCTCTTAAACCATTCATATCTACACCGGAAACGCTGGTTGCTAAAAGTTTCACACCAGCTACTTCCTCCACCTGATTCATAACATCACCTAATGCATCCTTTGCCACTTTGCTCTTTAAGGATTCATTTTCAGACTGTAATGCTTTTACTTCGCCTAATACATGATTTACACGCTCAACAAGATTTGCAGGTGTCGCTTTTAATAATTTTGCAGCCTCTTTTAAGGTTTCTTCTAACTGGTCATAATATTCAAATACACCTTTGGATGTCAGGGCTTCAATTCTTCTGACTCCAGCCTGAATTCCAGCCTCGGAAATAATCTTAAATGCCTGGACTGCACTTGTATTGCTTACATGGGTACCACCGCAAAGCTCGGTAGAAAAATCTCCCATTTTTACAACACGGACGTTATCACCGTATTTCTCACCAAATAATGCCATTGCACCGGTCTTCTTTGCATCCTCTAAAGACATTACTTCTGTTATAACAGGAAGAGCTTCTGCAATTTTCTGGTTTACAATGTCTTCCACTTTGGTAATCTCATCTGCTGTCATTGCTGAGAAATGTGTAAAGTCAAATCTTAATCTGTGCTCGTCTACATAAGAACCGGACTGCTGTACATGGGTACCAAGTACTTCTCTTAAGGCTTCCTGAAGAAGATGTGTTGCACTGTGGTTCTTTCCGATTGCAAGTCTTCTGTCTACATCAATGGAAAGTTCTACTTCATCACCGGTCTTAATCATTCCCTTGGTAACTTTACCAATATGTCCGACTTTGCCGCCAAGCATCTTTACGGTATCTTCTACTTCAAAGACAAAGCTTCCGTCCTTGCTGCTGATAACACCGGTATCTGCTACCTGTCCACCCATGGTTGCATAGAATGGAGTTCTCTCTACGAAAATAGTTCCAATCTCGCCATCGGATAAAGCTTCTGTGATTTCAGTCTCGGTAGTCATTACTGTAATCTTAGAGGCATAAGTATTGTTCACATATCCTACAAATTCTGTCGTAATACTTGGGTCGATGGATTCATATACGGTAACATCTGCACCCATGTAGTTGGTTACTTTTCTTGCTTTTCTTGCTTTTTCTCTCTGCTCTTCCATTGCAGCCTTAAATCCGGCTTCATCAATGGTAAATCCTTTTTCTTCTAAGATTTCCTGTGTCAGGTCAAGAGGGAATCCATAAGTATCATAAAGCTTGAAAGCATCCTCTCCGGATAATTCTTTCTTTCCTTCTTTTTCCAGCTTGTCCTGCATCTCTGCTAAGATAGCAAGTCCCTGGTCAATTGTTTTATTGAATTTTTCTTCTTCCTGGGATAATACCTTGAAGATGAAATCTTTCTTCTCCTCTAATTCCGGATAACCATCCTTGCTCTCACGAATAACAGTATCACTGAGTTTTGCCAGAAACAGTCCATCAATTCCAAGTAATCTGCCATGTCTTGCAGCACGACGAATCAGTCTTCTTAAAACATAACCTCTTCCTTCGTTACTTGGCATAATTCCGTCGGATACCATAAAGGTTACAGAGCGGATATGGTCTGTAATCAGACGGATAGAAACGTCATCTAATGCATCCTGCTGATAAGTCTTTCCTGATAATTCACAAATCTTATCACGGATTGCTTTCATAGTATCAATATCAAATACGGAGTCTACATCCTGCATAACAACTGCCAGACGCTCTAATCCCATTCCGGTATCAATATTTTTCTGGGAAAGCTCGGTATAACCACCTTTGCCATCTCCTTCAAACTGTGTAAATACGTTGTTCCATACTTCCATGAAACGGTCACACTCACATCCTACTTTACAGTCAGGACTTCCACAGCCATATTTTTCTCCACGGTCATAATAGATTTCAGAACATGGTCCGCAAGGTCCTGCACCATGCTCCCAGAAGTTATCACATTCTCCGGTTTCCGGGTCACGATAGAATCTGGTAATTTTCTCTGCCGGAACACCGACTTCTTTGGTCCAGATTTCAAATGCTTCTTCGTCTTCTCCATAAATAGACGGATACAGGCGCTCCGGGTCAAGCTCTAACACTTTTGTCAGGAATTCCCATGACCATGCAATTGCTTCATGTTTGAAATAATCACCAAAAGAGAAGTTTCCAAGCATCTCAAAGAAGGTAAGATGTCTTGCTGTCTTACCTACATTTTCAATGTCTCCGGTACGAATACATTTCTGACAGGTTGTCACTCTTCTTCTCGGCGGAATCTCCTGTCCTGTAAAATATGGCTTTAATGGAGCCATACCAGCATTGATAAGCAGAAGACTGTTATCATTATGTGGTACTAAAGAAAAGCTCTTCATTGCCAGATGTCCTTTGCTCTCAAAGAATTCAAGATACATTCTTCTTAAGTCATTTACTCCGTATTTCTTCACAATAATTCCTCCAAAAAACTATTTTTCTTCCTTTTTATCTTCATGTAATGCCAGTTCCTTTGCATCTTTCCGTTTCCGCAGTGCAATACCTGTAAACACACCGAGAACTGCAATTGCAACCAGAATCACAAAAATAACTACATACTGTAAAAAACTGCCTCCAAATGCGAGAAAATTATCCATACATTCTTCCTCCTGTTTTTAACTACGGGAACCACTTTTTACCGATTTCCCGTGTAACGAAATAGTTTCCTTCCCCTAAGCAGGAAACGTATTAAGTATAGACCAATTAATGGCATAATTCAAGAATTTCATTTGAGATTGTCCATATCAAATACCTGATTTTCTTTTTCGATATCCATGATTCGGTCCGTATACAAATGATTATCACATTTTTGCTTGTATTTTTCAATGGCAGAATAATCCTGCCACATATGCATCGGGAATACATAATCAGCTTCCACATTTTTCATGAAATAAGCCAAACCAAGGTCAGTATACTCACCAAGTCTCGGGTCTAAAACCACAAATGCCACATTGATATGCTCACCTTCTAACTTGCGTATCTGGTGTCTATAGTCCCGCTCCATCTTGCCATTAATCAGCTCTCCCACATGCTCCATCTTCCAGTTATGAAGGTCTCCTGCATGATAAATGGTCTTGCCACAGGTCTTTACCAAAAACGCCACACCGGCATCCGTGGAACGAAGGGTTCTTACCTTCACTTTTCCGATTTCATATTTCTTATCCGGAATGACATATTCGATACATTTCTTTGCCCGCTCCGGAATACCGTGTTTTTTCATAAAATTCGGGCTCATTTTGGTATCTTTTGACAAAATAAAATGAATGTCTTCATAATCCTCTGCCAGTTTTAAAATATTCATATCAAAGTGGTCCTGATGCTTATGGCTTGCAAAGAAATAAATGGATTTGTCTTTGTCAAATACCGGAAGCACTCCGGTAAAAGTATAACCGGTTACACGGTTTCCTTCAAAATAATCAAATATCAAAACCACATCTTCCATTTCCACCACAAAACAGCTATGATGTACAAATATTACTTTCATATCGTTCCTCTCATTTCATTCTGCCAATAATTTCATTTGCTTTCCGGTATATTTCTTCCGGTTCAAATCCAATCTGAAATGTGTTATCTTCATAAAGAATTTGTCCATTTACCATAGTAAGCTTTACATTCTGTTTGCTTCCGCTGTATACAATATTCCTGACGAGATTATTTTCCGGCTGCATATTCGGCTGTTTTAAATCAAGCATGATTAAATCTGCTTTCTTTCCTTCTGCCAGACTATCGCATTCATTTAATCCCATGGCTACAGCTCCTCCTGTCGTTGCCATATAAAGTACTTCTTCCGCGCCAACACAGGCTGCATCCTTTTCTCTGACCTTTGCCAGACCGGTAGTTAAAAACATTTCCCGGAACATATCAAGGCAGTTATTACTTGCCGGGCCATCTGTTCCGATAGCAAGATTAATTTCCTCTTTTATAAAGCGGTCAATCGGTGCGATTCCGCTTGCCAGCTTCAGATTCGATGCAGGATTCGTTACTGCCGTAAGATTTCTCTTTCGAAAAATTTCAAAATCCTCATCTTCAAAATATACACAGTGATAACCACCGCCGCCATATTGAAACATTCCAAGCTCTTCCATCAGCCGGGTCGGTGTCATTCCATAACGCTCCTTACACTGTTCTACTTCAAGTGCAGTCTCGGAATTATGGAAATATACCGGTGCATGCAGCTTTTCGGATAATGCTGCCACCTGTTTTAAGTGCTCTTTTGAGGTGGTATATTCCGCATGAAATCCCGGCACATAACCGGTTAAGTCACTCATTTCATTGACTTTATGATAAATTTCTTCCATCTCTTCAATGGAGCTTGTGAAATCATTGAAGCTGCTGACCTGCATGGTCCGGAATCCACAGTCTATGGAAGCCTTTGCAATTGTCTCCGGAAAGAAATACATATCAAAATTTGAAGTGATGCCACTGGTCAGATATTCCATGATTCCAAGAATACTGAGCCAGTATATATCATCTGCCGTAAGCAGTGCCTCTTTCGGAAATACCTGCTTTGTCAGCCAGTCCTGTAATGGCAGGTCATCTGCATAGGAACGCAAAAACGTCATTGCTGTATGGGTATGGGCATTTTTAAAGCCTGGCAGCAGCAGGTTTTTCTCTGCATCAATTTCTCTGTCCCAAAGAATCATTCCTGCCGGCTCTTTTTCAAAAACACGTTCCGTATCAAGACCATCCCCGATATAGATAATCTCATTTTTCTTTACCCACAATTCTCCGGTTATCACCTGAAAAGAATGTCCCTCTGACGACACTAAGATTCTGGCATTGTAAAAACGTATATTCATACGCAATCCCCTCCTTATCTTCTACCTTCTCCTGATAGATGGCTGCCTCTTACATTTAATTTCTATAGCTGCTTCCTGCTATACCGTTTTCTTTTCTTACAGATGTGTTTTCATACCGGTAATAGAATCGGTCACCAGCTTTTTAAACAATGGTGCAACACGATCTGCTGTCTCCTGAACTTCACGGTGTGTCAGGGAAAATGGTGAAATTCCTGCCGCAAGATTTGAAATACAGGAAATACCGCAGATTTTCATCCCCATATGATTTGCTGCAATGGCTTCACAGGCTGTACTCATGCCTACCGCATCTGCCCCCAGTACACGGCACATGGAAATCTCCTGTGGTGTTTCAAAATTCGGTCCTGATAACTGCAGGTAAGTGCCTTCCCGAAGCGGAATATCTGCTTCAATGGCAGCTTTTCGGATTATTTTCTGTAAATCCTCATCATAGATATGGCTCATATCCGGGAACCTTTCCCCCAGTTCATCGATATTTGCCCCGATTAAAGGAGATGGTACAAAGCAGCCAATCTGCCCGGTAATCATCATCAGATCTCCGGCTTTCATTCCCTGCTGTATTCCCCCTGCAGCATTGGTAAGAAAGAGTACCTTTGCTCCCATCATTTTCATTAATCTTGTTGGTAGCACAACATCCTGCATGGAATAACCTTCGTAATAATGCACACGTCCCTGCATACATACTACCGGCACATCCCCTACATAACCGAATACGAAGCGCCCCTTATGCCCCGGTACCGTTGATATCGGAAACCCTTCAATATCGTGATAATCAAGCACTGCTTCCACCTTCATATTCGTGTCAGCATAATCTCCTAATCCGGAGCCTAAAATCAATGCTGCCTGTGGTTTAAAATCAATCTTATCTTCAAAACACGCATAACATTTTAAAAGCTTTTCATATACTTCGTTCATGCTCTTCACTCCTTTTAACAATTATACCTTCCTATGTATTAAAAATCAAATAAAGAAAGCTGGTTTGATTCCGGCAAGTCCCCAAATAATCCAAGGTCTCCCATCAGATCAATTACGGTCTTACTAACTTTGGTCCGCTGTCTGAAATCATCCTTGGAAAGGAACGGACCATCCTTGGCAGCCTCTACCACTGCCTCTGCCGCCTTCTCGCCAAGACCATCTATGGTACTTAAGGCAGGCATCAGTTTGCCATCAATAATCTGGAAACGGGATGCCTGGGCTTTATATAAATCAATGGTCCAGAACTCATAGCCTCTTGCATACATTTCCTGCACAATACGCATATCCTTATAGGTATCCTGCTCCTTCTTCGATAGTGAATCCTTTCGTTTCTCATAATCACGCATGAAATAATTCAGCTTGTCTTTTCCCTGACACATAAGCTCATAACTGAATCCGGTTGCACGGATGGAAAAGTATGCTGCATAATATGCCAGCGGATAAAACACCTTGCAGTAAGCAATACGCCATGCCATCATAACGTATGCCGCCGCATGGGCTTTCGGGAACATATACTTAATCTTCTTACAGGACCAGATATACCAGTCCGGTACGCCGTGGGCAGTCATTTCTTCCTCCCACTCTGGTTTTAAGCCCTTTCCCTTACGGACAGACTCCATAATGGTAAAGGATTCCTCACTGTCAAGTCCCATACTGATAAGATAAATCATAATATCATCACGGGTACAGATTGCCGTAGAAATGGTTGCTTTTCCCTCTTCAATCAATGTCTGGGCATTTCCTAACCATACATCCGTACCGTGTGAAAGACCTGCAATTCGAATCAGATGGGAAAAGGACTGCGGATCTGCGTCAATTAACATCTGCATCGCAAAGTCTGTTCCAAACTCTGGAATTCCAAGTGCTCCAAGTGTACAGTTTGTCAACATATCCGGTGTAATACTCAGTGCACTGGTATTCTTAAATAAGGACATGACGGACTTATCATCCAACGGAATCTTCTGTGCATCAATTCCGGTTAAGTCCTCAAGCATACGGATCATGGTCGGATCGTCGTGTCCGAGAATATCAAGCTTTAATAAGTTGTGATCAATGGAATGGTACTCAAAATGCGTCGTAATAATATCGGTTGTCATATCGTTAGCAGGATGCTGAATCGGTGTAAAGGAATAAATCTCTTCCCCCACCGGCAATACTACGATACCTCCCGGATGCTGTCCGGTGGTCCGGTGGATTCCCACGCAGCCCTGCACAATCCGGTCTATCTCACAATTTCTCTTATGCACACCATGCTCTTCATAATAATTCTTTACATAACCGAATGCGGTTTTATCTGCCAGCGTACCAATGGTTCCGGCACGGAAGGTCTGTCCCGCGCCGAAAATTACTTCTGTATACTTATGGGATTTACTCTGGTAATCACCGGAAAAGTTAAGATCAATATCCGGCTCTTTATTCCCCTTAAATCCAAGGAATGTTTCAAACGGAATATCAAAACCGGCTTTCACTAACGGCTTGCCACAGTTCGGACACCGCTTATCCGGCATGTCACAACCGGACTGTCCGCCATATTTCTTTACTTCCGGCGAATCAAAATCACTGTAATGACAGTGGGCACAGTAATAATGCGGTGCCAGCGGATTTACCTCCGTGATTCCGGACATGGTTGCCGCAAAAGAAGAACCTACGGATCCACGGGAACCTACCAGATAACCATCCTCATTTGATTTCCAAACCAGCTTCTGGGCAATGATATACATTACCGCATAACCGTTTCCGATAATGGATTTTAACTCCCGCTCCAACCGCTCCGATACGATTTCCGGCAAATCCTCTCCATACATCTCATGTGCCTTGTTATAGCAGATATCACGCAGCATCTGATCGGAATTTTCAATTACCGGCGGACACTTATCCGGGCGAACCGGAGAAATGCGCTCGCACATATCTGCGATCTTATTGGTATTATCGATAACAACTTCTTTCGCTTTCTCACTGCCTAAATAGCTGAATTCCTCCAACATTTCTTCTGTGGTACGAAGATATAGCGGAGCCTGCTCATCGGCATCCTTAAAGCCTTTACCCGCCAGAATAATACGACGGTATACTTCATCCTCCGGGTCCATAAAATGCACATCACAGGTTGCCACAACCGGCTTATGGAATTCTTCTCCTAATTTTACAATCCGGCGGTTAATGTCCTTTAATTCATCCATGGTGGAAATCGGTGCTTTTTCATCTTTTATCATAAATGCATTATTTCCAAGAGGCTGGATTTCAAGGTAATCATAAAACTTCACCAGACGGATAATCTCTTCCTGCGGCCGTCCCTGTAAAATTGCCTGATAAAGTTCTCCCGCCTCACAGGCAGAACCAATCAGTAAGCCTTCCTTGTGTTTTAAGTATTCGCTCTTTGGAATTCTCGCCCTCTGATGGAAATAATCAAGGTGGGATAAGGATATCAGCTTATAGAGATTCACACGACCCAGATCATTCGTTGCAAGAATAATAGCATGATGGGTCGGCATCTTCATAACGGTCTCTTTGCTGACATGTCCCTCGGCATTTAATTCATCCAGTGTATTGATGCCACGGTCAGCAAGCATTTTTACAAACTTTTCAAATATTTCAGCGGTACATGCTGCATCGTCTACCGCACGGTGATGATTCTCCAGCGAAATATTTAATGCCCTTGCTACGGTATCCAGCTTAAAACGGTTCAGATTCGGCAACAGCATTCGTGCCATGGCAACAGTATCTGCAATGGTAAAATCATAAGGAATGCTTAAACGGTCACAGTTATATTTGATAAAGCTCATATCAAAATCAGCATTGTGTGCTACCATAACAGCACCATCACAGAAGGCTAAGAACTCCGGCATAACTTCTGCAATCACCGGTGCCGTAATTACCATATCATCTTTGATTCCGGTCAGATTTTCAATGTGGAACGGAATCGGCACTTCCGGATTAACAAAAGTGGAAAAGCGCTCGGTTATATTCCCTTTTTCTACTTTTACCGCACCAATTTCAATAATTTTATTTACCAGCGGTGAAAATCCGGTGGTCTCTATATCGAATACCACATAGGTATCCTGCAGAGACTGATTCTTTGAATTTTCTACAATGTCCTTCAAGTCATCCACAAGATAAGCTTCCACACCATAGATAATCTTAAAGTCCGGGTCATCCGGCAGTGCATGGTTTGCAATCGGGAATGCCTGGACATTTCCATGATCGGTAATCGCCAGTGCCTTATGTCCCCACTTATATGCCCTTTTTACCAGATCTCCTACATCAGTAACACCATCCATGTCACTCATCTTGGTATGGCAATGAAGCTCTACTCTCTTTAACGGGCTGTTGTCCATTCTTATTGTAGTAAAATCAGGGATTTTCTTAATTCCGACAATGGAGCCGATGGTCAGCTCACTGTCAAATTTATCAATGGTCGTTACACCTTTAATTTTAAGAAATGCTCCCTTTTTCAAATCTCCCATCAGTTCCGGTAGATTCTCATTTTTTGTAAAGATTTTAAGCACAATGGAATCCGTAAAATCCGTTACCGACATAATGATAATTGTCTTTTCACCACGGATTTCTCTTGTATCTAATGTCATTATCTGTCCACGGATGACAACTTCTCCCATTTCACCTACGATGGTCTCAATCGGAATTGCATCCTCTTCAAAATCACGGCCATAAATAACATCCGGATTGTCTGATTTTTTAACAAAATCTCTTCTCTGGAAGGAAGATTTTCCCTTAAAATCCTTTCCGCCGGAAAAGTTATTCTTTCCAGCAGCAGGTGCTGCTCCTGCACCTTCTGTGCCGGTAGTCTGTTTTTTCTCCGGGGCAGCAGGTGTTTTTTCCTTTTCTGACGCTCTAGCATCCGGCTGTGCGTTTGCTTCATTGGCAGCAGGCTGTTCCATGCCATCCGCATTCTGCGTTCTTGCAGCAGCGGTTCGTGCCACGATATGGGCAACCTCTGTTTCAATCTGGCTGTCTGCGCTCTTTAAATAATCATTTTCTGCCGGCTTCTCATACTGTGGCTCAATCATTAATTTTAATCCACAACGTTCGCAGATGATTTTTTCTAAGATATCAATCAGTTCATTGCTCCGCTCTGTGGCAACAATGGTATCCTCTAAGGTAAGAATCATATGGTCTTCCCGGTCAAATTCCATTTTGCTGCAGCGCATCAGATTATAGAGCAGTACGCTGTAATTGCGAATCTCTTCTAAAATACTCTCCCGGTATACCGCCATCAGTTTTTCCGGTGTATACTGGCTGGATAAATTAAATTTTTCTATGATTTTAACAGCTATCTCCTTGTGCGGAAATAGCTGTTGTCTGATTTCTTGTTCAATATGATAGATTTCCGGTTTGGGAATTAGCCTTGTACTCTCTAAATAAATCCGCAGTGCATTCTGTGCGGAATTCGATGCCACTTTTGTAATCTCTGTTTCTTTCAAAAGTGCACTCATCTCTCCGGTAATCTTTAATGTCGGAAAAACTTCAAAAAACAGTTTTGCCATAATTTTTCCTACTCCTTATTCCAGTTCAAAAGTTCCTTTCTTAATTCACTTAAGAGCTGATTCTCCGGTACTTTACGGTCTATCTGACCATGCTTTATAATTAGTCCTTCTCCCACACCACCGGCAATTCCGATATCGGCTTCCTTGGCTTCTCCCGGTCCGTTGACTACACAGCCCATAACAGCAACCTTGATGTCTAAAGGAATATCCGCTACCATATTCTCTACCTGATTTGCCAGTTCGATTAAGTTGATTCTTGTTCTTCCACAGGTCGGACAGGATACGACTTCTATACCACCTTTACGAAGCCCTAAAGTTCTTAAAATCAGTTTTGCTGATTTGATTTCTTCTAACGGATCTCCGGTTAATGAAACACGAATGGTATCTCCAATCCCCTGATTTAAAATCAGTCCCAGTCCAATGGAGGATTTAATATTTCCGCTGATAATCGTTCCTGCCTCTGTAATTCCCACATGCAGTGGATGATCGGTTTGCTCAGCAATCAGTTCATGGGCTTTTACACACATCATAACATCTGAAGATTTGATACTGATAACGAGATTGTCATATCCCATATCTTCAATAAGATGCACTTTATCCAAAGCACTTTCTACAATGCCTTCTGCGGTAACACCATGATATTTTTCTACTAAATCCTTTTCCAGTGAACCGCTGTTGACTCCCACACGGATTGGAATATTTCTTTCCTTTGCTACGTCTACCACAGCCTGCACACGCTCTTCGCTTCCGATGTTGCCCGGATTGATTCTGATTTTATCTGCACCATGCTCCATGGCAGCAATAGCCAGCCGGTAATCAAAATGAATATCTGCAACCAGTGGTATTGCTATCTGCTTCTTAATCTCAGTCAATGCTTCTGCGGCTTCCATTGTCGGCACCGCACAGCGGATGATATCACAGCCTGCCGCTGCCAGACGGTTAATCTGCTCTACGGTTGCTTTTACATCCTCTGTCTTTGTATTGGTCATTGACTGTATCAGGATTGGATTTTTTCCACCGATGATACGGTCTCCTATTTTTACCACTTTCGTATCTTTTCGTTCCATGATTGCTTTTCCTCCTGTGCAGGATTATTTAAAATAATTTTCGAATATCGTTAAACATAACAAGCACCATCAATGCCAGAAGCAGCATCAGTCCGACAAAATGAACCATGCCCTCTTTGTCCGGATCCACTCGTTTCTTTCTGACGGCTTCTATAATCAGAAATACCAGTCTTCCTCCGTCTAATGCCGGTAATGGAAGCAGGTTCATAATTCCAAGATTGGCAGTCAGCATTATGGAATAATTAATTAATGTCAATACCACCGATAGCGTTCCCGCTGACTTGCTCTCGTCATAAGTATCACCAATATTCTTTACAATACCTACCGGTCCCGAAAGTTCATTGACACTGACTCTTCCGGTCACTAACATCTTCAAGCTGTCCATGGTAACTTCTATCCAGTATTTCACTTCATATACGCTATATTTTATGGTCTCAAAAATATTACCCCGCTCACGCATGGTATTTCCATAGATTCCAAAGAGATTTCTTCCTGCTTCTTCATTATATTTCGGGCTGATAGTACAGGTATATTCCTCTCCATCTCTTTCATAGGTCACTTCCAGATTCTCATTGGAATGAAACAGCGTGTAAACACTTACTTCACGATAAATATGAATGTTCTTTCCATTGATTTCTTTAATGATATCTCCAGCCTGAAGTCCTGCTTCCTCTGCCGGATATCCTTCCATAACACCTTTTACCTCCGGCCGGTCAAATCCGGCTGTCCCGATAACAATCAGTGCCAGAAAGAATGCCAGAATAAAGTTAAAAACCGGTCCTGCCGCTACAACTGCTATTCTCGCCCATACGGACTTGCTGTTAAAGGAGCCTTCACTTTCCGACTCTCCGTCTTCGCCTTCCATCATACATGCTCCACCAAAAGGCAGCAGTTTTATGGAATATTTTGTCTCTCCCTTTGTAATTCCAAATAGCGTTGGTCCAAGTCCCAGGCAAAATTCATTTACTTTGATTTTATTTTTCTTTGCCAGCAAAAAATGTCCCAGTTCATGAAAAATAATAATAAAACTGAACATTAAGATTGCAATGATTATTTTCAATCTACCACCTGCTCTCTATATACTCATACGCAGCCTGCTCTGTTGCAAGGATTTCTTCTACGGACGGACTGGCAATATAGGTACACTGCTCCATACACGCCTGTGCAATTTCCGGAATCTCCAAGAAACGGATCTTTCCGTCTAAGAACATTGCTACCGCTCTCTCATTTGCTGCATTAAAAGCAGTCGGAATGTTACCGCCCTTTCTACAGGCTTCATAAGCCAGTTTCAATCCGTAAAAAGTCTCCATATCCGGCTCTTCCAATGTAATTGCCTTCATTTTCCAGAAATCAAGCCGGTCTCCACTTAAGTGTAACCGTTTCGGATAATACAGGGCATACTGGATTGGAAGCCGCATATCTGCCGTTCCAAGCTGTGCAATGACTGCACCGTCTTCATACTCTACCATAGAATGTATGATACTCTGTGGTTGTACTACAACCTGAATCTGGTCTGCATTTACATCAAACAGCCATTTTGCTTCAATGACTTCAAGTCCCTTATTTATCATGGTTGCGGAATCAATAGTGATTTTACGTCCCATGCTCCAGTTCGGATGCTTCAATGCATCTTCCACTTTTACCTGTTCTAATTCCGCCCGCTTCTTTCCACGGAATGGTCCGCCGGAAGCTGTCAAAAGTATTTTTGCAATTTTATTGTCTCCGGCTCCCTGCAGAGACTGAAAGATTGCACTGTGTTCACTGTCCACTGGAAGGATTTTCACATTACATTCCTTTGCCAGCGGCATAATAATATGTCCTGCGGTAACTAAAGTCTCCTTATTAGCTAGTGCAATGTCCTTTCCTGCTTTCATAGCGGCTATGGTCGGACGGATACCAAGCATACCCACAATGGCAGTTACAAGAATCTCTGCTTTCTCTTCCGTTGCTACTTCTAAAAGTCCTTCCATCCCGGAAGCCACCTTTACCTTCAAATCTGCAACCCTTGTCCGAAGCTCAATCGCATCCTCTTCTGCCCATACAGCAACCAAAGCCGGATGAAACTCCCGGATCTGTTCTTCTAATTTTGCAATATTATGTCCTGCCGCAAGTGCAGTTACTTCAATATCTCCATGTTCTCTTACAACAGAAAGTGTCTGGGTTCCGATGGAACCAGTGGAACCTAAAATTGCAATCTTCTTCATGTTTCCTCCTACTTGCCAATCAGATATAATGCAAGATAATAAATAATTGGCGCTGTAAATATTACACTGTCAAAACGATCTAAGATTCCACCATGGCCAGGAATCAGTTTGCCATAATCTTTAATGTCATAATTACGTTTGATTGCAGATGCAGTCAGGTCTCCAATCATAGATATGATTGCCCCAATCGCACAAATCATGCAAAGCATAATGATATCACGGTTGGTGCTTCCCATAGAGCCCTGGAAAACAAAGCAATAAATCAGGGTTAATAATGCTGCTCCCACTACTCCGCCAACAGCTCCTTCCCAGGATTTCTTCGGAGAAAGCACCGGTGCCATCTTGTGTTTTCCAATCAGCACACCCACGCAATATGCACAGGTATCGCAGCCCCAGGAGCATAAGAAAATTAACCATACAATATAAGCTCCACCCGGTAGCATTCTGGTCTGATATACATAAGAAAGCATCACCGATACATAAAATACACCAAAAAATGCTGCTAACATCTGCTCGGTATGATATTTCGGATAAGAAAATACATATACAAACATCAGCACTACCAAAAGTGCGATGACAAATAACATCATATCCGGAATAAACTGAAATTTCAGATTGCAATAATATACAATCGTTGCCAGTCCGCCGACGACACCGGCACAGCTTTTTTCAATTTTAAACACACGATACAGTTCATACAATCCAATCAAAGAAATAATTCCGGTTACTGCCAGCAGCAAATCATTTCCGGTAATAATGAATACCAGTGCCAGAATTACCAGCACGATTCCACTTAATAATCTTGTCTTAAACATATTACTCCTCCTCTATCTTTCCATATCTCCGGTCTCTTCCGCTATAATCCTCTACTGCTTTACGCAGTTCTTCCGGTGTAAAGTCCGGCCATGGAACCTCTGTAAAATATAACTCACTATAAGCAAACTGCCACAGCAAGAAGTTGGAAAGCCGCTGTTCTCCACTGGTGCGGATCATAAGATCAGGATCCGGAATATCTTTCGTATCAAGATAGGATTCATATTTCTCTTCGGTAATCTCCTCTGCCGAAATACCATCCTGCCACATTTTCTTCATTCCACGGATCATTTCATCTCTTGCTCCATAATTAATGGCAATCTGTAAATTCAGTCCCGTATTATGGGCAGATTCTCTTTCCAATACAGCAATCTGCTGCTGGAATTTATCATCCAGCCGGCTGGTATCCCCGATTACACGGACTCTCATATTATTCTTGTCCGCTGTCTTTATACAGTTCTTAAGATAACTGCTCAAAAGCTTCATCAAAGCATCTACTTCATTCTGTGGACGGTTCCAGTTCTCTGTGGAAAATGCATACATGGTTACGTATTCTATGCCCAGATCATGCGCTGCTTTACAGATAACTTCAACATTCTTTGCCCCCATGGTATGTCCATAGTTTCTTGGCATTCCTCTTTTCTTTGCCCAGCGTCCGTTTCCATCCAGAATAATTGCAACATGTTTTGGAATCTTCATCTTTGTTCTCCTTTTTACAGATGTTTACAACATAAAAGGGGACACGGCAATCGCGCTATGTCCCCATATGTGTCGTACATGGATAAGATTATACCGTAAGGATTTCCTTTGTCTTTTCCTCTACTGCACCATCAATTTTTGCAATATATTTATCCGTAATTTTCTGAGTATCGTTTTCTAATTCCTTTAATTCATCCTCAGATACTTCATTTGCTTTGTTCTGTTTCTTGAATGCATCATTGGCATCCCTTCTGATATTACGGATTGCCACCTTGGCATTCTCACCTTTTTTCTTAATATCCTTTGCCAGTTCTTTACGTCTTTCCTCGGTAAGCTCCGGGAATACAAGACGGATCACTTTACCATCGTTGGTTGGATTTAAGCCTAAATCAGATGTTAAAATTGCTTTTTCAATCTCTTTTACAAGGGATGCTTCCCAAGGCTGGATCTGAATCATTCTTGGCTCCGGAACATTGATATTTGCAACCTGCTGTAACGGGGTCGGTGTTCCATAATAATCTACAGTAATTCTGTCTAAGATATGCGGATTCGCTCTTCCTGCCCGGATAGTTGCATATTCTTCTACAAGATTCTCGTATGATTTCTGCATTTTCTCTTCATATGGGTTTAATCTGCTATCCATAAATAATCTCCTTTATTATACAGTCACTTTCGTGCCGTTAAATTTTCCGCTCATTGCATTTACAATGCTGTCCGGCTCATTTAATCCGAATACATACATTGGCATTTTATTTTCCATACACATAATAGATGCGGTTAAATCTACTACTGCAAGCTTCTTATCAATCACTTCCTGAATGGATACCTCATCATATTTCTTTGCTGCCGGATTTACCTTCGGGTCACTGTCATAGACACCGTCAATGGCTTTTGCCAGGAAAATGCCCTCTGCATCCATTTCAATGGCACGGAGTACAATTCCGGTATCTGTTGAAAAATAAGGATGTCCTGTTCCACCTGCAAAAAATACTACCATTCCTTTTTCAAAATATTTATTGGCACGGTCTTTTGAGAAAAGTTTGGTCATGCTTCCACACTCAAACGGAGTCAGAATCTGTGTCATCATTCCAACAGAACGGAAGATTTCAGATACATAAATACAGTTCATAATCGTTGCAAGCATACCAATCTGGTCTGCTTTGGTACGGTCGATAGTCTCGCTGGAACGTCCTCTCCAGAAATTACCGCCACCAATTACGATTCCAACCTGGCATCCGCCATCTACAATCTGTTTTACCTGGCGGGCAACTTCTGTTACGGTTGGCTCATCAAAACCTGTTTTCTTTTCTCCTGCAAGTGCTTCTCCACTTAATTTTAAAAATACTCTCTTCATTATTTATTCTCTCCAAAAAGACTTTCCACATCAATATCAGCATAGCACTGGGAACAGAAACCTTCGATAACTGCACCATTGTTAATCTGAACAGAACGGGATTTGATGTTACCCATAACAACTGCAGAAGTATCTACAACTACAGGTCCCTGAACATCGATATCGCCCTTGATTGCTCCTGCGATAACTGCAGAGCTTGCGGTAATATTTCCAATAATGACAGAACCAAGTCCGATTTTAACAGTTCCGGTGCTTACTACTTCACCTTCTACTTTTGCAGCATCAGCGAAGAATTCAGCAGAATTGCTGTTTCCATTGATAGTTCCGGTAACAACCAGCTTGCCATTACACTGAACATCACCATTAATATTTCCACGGATATCTAAAGAACCAGTAGATGCCATATTACCGGTAATGGATGTTCCTTCTGTGATTACAGATACTTCATCTGAAACTTCATCTGATGTCTGAACCGGAGCAAAATGTGCCGGAGTTGCCGGCTGTACCGGTGTTACTGTCTCTTCTGGCATTGTCATGGTTTCATTTGCTGTTGTCTCACTCATTTTACTTTCCTCCTGAATATGTAAATCTTCTTTTTCTTCTGCAGCTGGTGTCTCTACTTTTGTTTCTGTTTCCTGTGCCGGTGCTTCCTTCTCTACCGGAGCATTGGCATCCTTGGTAACCTTTTCTAAAAGTCCGTCCAATTTGGATAATTCAGACTCCACATCCAGTTCATCTTCCAATGTATTGACTACTACATCGTTATCCTGCTCTGCTGCCTCTGTTGCGTCTTCACCCGGTACCAGTTCGTTCACTGCCTGTGATAAATCCTCTTTAAAATCTTTAAAAAAGCTCATTCTTAAAAACCTCCATTTTTTCTATTGAACACTGTCTGCACTAATATGCTGTATTACAGTTGTATCCTCAGTAATCGGAAGTAACTCTACTCCCTGTGCCTGTAGTGCCTCAATCATCGGACCTAAGGCTTCCACCGTTGTCTCCTTCGTATTTGCATCATGAAGTAACACAACCGATGTTTTATATTTTACCACATCCTCTAACACATTATCTACCAGCTCGTCTGCTGTATATGCCTGTGATGTAGCATCACCACTGGTTACATTCCAGTCAAAATAAGTAACATCCTGATCATTCAGATATTTTATAAACTCTTTCATATCTGTATTACTGACCTGATTGCTGCTTCCACCCGGGAAACGATAATAATGGCAATCCTCTCCCGTTATATCATAAAGATAATTTTGTATTTTGGTAAAATCATCCTCAAAATTTTCAAGCGAATCGTAAATCACACTGTATTTATGGGAATAAGAATGCATTCCCAGTGTGTGCCCCTCATTTACAATTCTTTTATACATCTCCTGGGACTCTTCATCTTCTTTTCCTACAACAAAAAATGTTGCTTTCACATTATACTGCGCCAATGTATCAAGAATAGCTGCCGTATTGGAACTTGGTCCATCATCAAAGGTAAGATATACTTTAAGCTGATCTCCCGGCTGTGCCTTGTTGCTTTCATCCTCTGCCACCAATGGCTGGACAATCGAACTGTCTGCATTCTGATCCTGATATTCTGTGTCTGTCTGTAATTCCGTTCCAGTAGACATTTCTCCTTTCGACTGGTTCTCGTCCTGCTGTACCTTTCCGGAAACAATACCGCTTGATACCAGCCTGTCTATCTGGTTCTGTAAAGAAATTACCCGGCACAACAATACCACGCACAAAATAATCGATATCAGCATCCAGGCGAAGATAGATGTTATAATCCCCGTCTTCATGCGATTAATGCGTTTTCGCCTTTCCCGCTGTTCCTTTAACCCCTTCGTGGTCTTCTCTTCCATGTAGTGACCTCCCGGTCATAAAATCTCTTTTCTATTGTAACACACTTTAACAAAATATCACTATAAAAAATAATTTTAATTGAATTACTTCTTGAGATTTTTCCTTCTTTTGTCAGAAAATTCCCCTGCAGAAATCACTCTACAGGGGAATTTTATATACCTTTACAATTTGTGCTAAGCTTTTACTTAGTTTCCTGCTATCTGAGCAGCAACTTCTGCAGCAAAGTCTTCATTTTTCTTCTCCAAACCTTCACCTGTTTCGAAACGTACAAACTTCTTAACAGATACAGGAGCACCAACTTCTTTGGAAACCTGCTCTAAGTATTTTCCAACTGTCTGTTTTCCATCTTCTGCTTTTACATATACCTGATCTACTAAGCAGATTTCTTTTAACTCTTTGCTGATACGTCCTTCGATCATTCCATGGATAACCTTTTCCGGTTTCTGGGACTCTTTCGGATCATTCATAATCTGAGCTAAGAGAATTTCTTTCTCATGTGCGATGTAATCTGCACTTACTTCATCTCTGGAAACATATTTTGGATTTAAAGCTGCTATCTGCATTGCAATGTTGGTTAATGCTTCTTTTACTGCATCATTTACAACAGTTGTGTCAGCATCAACGATAACACCGATTCTTCCGCCGCCATGGATATAAGATACTACACAACCATTCTCAGCTACAACCTTTTCGAATCTACGAATCTTTAAGTTCTCTCCGATAACTGCAACTTTCTCTACTAATGCATCTTTTACTGTCTTGCTTTCATCTGCATTCCATTTTTCTTCCATGAATGCATCCATGTCTGCTGCGTCAGAGTTTACTGCCTGTGTTGCAACAGCCTCTACAAACTCACGGAATGTATCATTTTTAGCAACGAAGTCTGTTTCAGAGTTAACTTCAACAACTGCTGCTGTCTTATCATCTTTTACTACAACAGTACAAAGACCTTCTGCTGCGATTCTTCCAGCTTTCTTCTCAGCTTTTGCCTGTCCGTTTTTTCTTAAATATTCAACAGCCTCATCCATGTTGCCGTCTGTTTCACCTAATGCTTTTTTACAATCCATCATTCCTGCGCCGGTTAATTCACGCAGTTCTTTTACCATTGCTGCTGTAATAGCCATCTTCATTTTCCTCCATTTATTTTTTCTAAAGGTAAGGACAGGCAATTACTGTCTGTCCTGTTTTATACACACGTTGTGTGTTTCTTATCGTTTAAAATACTGTTCTTATGCCTCTACAGCTTCTTCTGCATCCTCTGCAGCTTCAGTGTCAACATCAACAGTTCCCTGATTTGCTTCGATAACAGCATCTGCCATTTTAGAAACGATTAATTTAACGGCTCTGATTGCATCATCGTTACCAGGAATTACATAATCTAACTCTTCCGGATCACAGTTTGTATCTGCAATACCAATAAGTGGAATTCCTAAGGAATGAGCTTCCTGAACGCAGATTCTTTCTTTCTTAGGATCTACGATAAAGATAGCATCTGGAATCTTCTTCATTTCTTTAATTCCGCCTAAGTTCTTCTGTAATTTGTCTAATTCTTTCTTTAATTTGATAACTTCTTTCTTAGGAAGAACATCAAATGTTCCATCCTCTTCCATAGTTTCGATTGCTTTTAATCTTGCAATACGGCTCTGGATTGTCTTGAAGTTAGTAAGCATACCACCTAACCATCTCTCGTTTACATAGAACATGTTACAACGCTCTGCTTCTGTTTTGATAGCATCCTGAGCCTGTTTCTTTGTTCCTACGAAAAGAATAGTACCACCATCAGCAGCGATATCTGCCATAGCTTTGTAAGCCTCATCAACTTTGCCTACAGATTTCTGCAGGTCGATGATGTAGATACCATTTCTCTCTGTGTAGATGTATGGAGCCATTTTAGGATTCCATCTTCTGGTCTGATGTCCAAAATGAACACCTGCTTCTAATAACTGTTTCATTGAAATAACGCTCATTGTTTTTCCTCCATTTGGTTATTCTTCCATATACTTCTTATTATCAGACAACCTTGCGGCACCAATCTGACAATCGGTATATGTGTAAATTTATCGCAACGCATGGATTATATCATACTCAGCCATGCTATGCAACCTTTTTTTAATGATGAATCGTTTTATCCGTAAGTATTCCGGCAATTTCTTCATAGCCAGCCCCTTCCGGAATCGTTACGGTTCCGGGCAGGACAAAATTGGCATAATTATTATCTACCATATATTTATTAAATGCTTCTGCATTGTCCACAAGACCTTCTTCCTGCAGACGCTGCGAAACCGCATTAGAAGAATCTCCTACTTCTACGGTAAATTCCTTCTGTACCATATTGGTTCCATCCTGTGACGGTGGTACGGCATCCGCTCCATCTGTTCCCACATCCTGCGATATCTCCCCTGAATCAGTTGTTCCCGGCTGCATATCTGTCTGTTCTGTATTAAAACCGTCTTCCGTGCTCTTTGGAATCTCATCTTCTGTTTCTGTAGCTTTTGGTATGGTGTCCTTTCCGGTATCTTCCATTACCATTCCAAGTTCTTTTGCCCTTGCAATGATTTCATCATCTGAAAGGTCATTTTTCTTCATTGCAAATGATATGGATAAGATAATCGTGCTTATCAGAATACCAATTCCCAAGCCTCTCAGATAATACTTAAACTTCACTTGTATCTACTCCTTTATACAATCCTACAACCAATCTCACTTCACCCTGTCCAAGGCCCAGTTCCTTTGCTATCTCTACATACGATTTTCCCTGACTGTATAAGGCAAGGATTTTTTCGTTATGATTCGTCTGCTCCGGCTGTTCTTCCATCTCTCCGGTTGCCGCTTCTGCTTCTGTCTCCACCAGTTCCTCTGTGGCTTTTACTTCTTCCGTTTCTTTAACTACAGACTCTTTCGCCTCTTCTAAGCTCTCACCGATTTCAGCTGACATCTCACCAATTTGTCCTGCAAGCTTTGTCAGCTCTGTATGCTTGTCATTTAGCATGCTATATAAAAACATAATCTCATTATGGGTCTGGTTCATCTTCTCCATAACGGTATCCGAATATTCACCGATTGCCAGCATTTTTTCATTGGTCTCTTTATCCAGTACCCGCTCCACCTTATCTGTGGATTCTTCAATTGCATGGTCAATCTGGTCTTCTATCGCAGCTTCTGCATCTTTCAACTTGTTTTCCAGTATTTTTTTTATCTCATTCTGACTAAGTTCCGCAATACGGTCTAATTCTGCACCAGATAGCTTTTCTGTTACCATAAAGCTTCCTATCATCATAACCAGACCAGCCAGAATCAGGATGATTTCCACGCCTGTCATCTGTCAGATACACTCCTTTTTATATTTTAACATCAAAGCCGCCAATTGCACCTTTGATAACCACACGGTCTTCTTTCTGTTTCTTTTTCCGTTGTTCCTGCCGCTGGTACTGACCCTTTCCCTCTTCCTTTGCATCAAAACGATGTTCTTCCATCTGGGAATCATCTTTCCTGGTCACCTGCTCTGATTGGCGGTATTCTTCTCTTTGCACCTCTATCTGGATGTTCTGCTGATCCACCATTGGTTTCATATCCTGCTGTTGTTTCAGTGTTCCAACATCCTGCGTTCTTTGAATAACTCCATTCATATCTACCGGACGAATCGACATATCCATGCACCTCCAGTCTGTCTCAACCGCACGTCATTACATGTTTGAGATTTTTACTTCACCCTCATCCTTATAAAGCTGGCAGAAACTTCTGTCATCCTTTACAACAAGGCTTACATCGGTAATATTTACAATTACTCCCGCATACAGTATCTTTGATACTTTCACCCTTGCATTGCTACTGCCATTTAATATACTCTGCAGCCTTTCATATTCATGCTCTAATGATGTACACTGAGCTTCCTTCTCCTTAAAAGCACGCATAAGCTGTTCAATATACTGGATTTTTCCCTGATCCAGTTTTTCTTTATTCTTAAGCTTCTCTCCATAGGTAGTAAGAATCGTCCGAATCTGTTCAATGGTCTTATTCAGCTGAAGCAGTTCTTCCTGCACTTTCACATAACGTTCTTTCTTTTCCGGATCCACACCAACTTCAATACGTGTTCCTGCTCCAAGGCTGGAACCAATGGTCTGGGCTTCTACCAGACTGCCTGCCCGGATAACACCACCTGTTATGAATCCATTCTTACCACTTACGCGAACCTCCGTTGCTGCGGATACCTTACTATGTAAAATAGAATCTGTTTCAACATAACCTCCGGAAATGATGGTTGCATTTTCAATAAACTTGCAGATAACATTTCCCTGTGCCTGAAGTATTCCTTTGGTCATTCCATGAATTCCGCGTTTTACAATGATCTGACCACCCGCCTGTATCAGCGCATCTTCTACCACGCCTTCTACTACTACATCACCTTTTGCAATAATTGAAAAACCACCTTTTACATTACCTCTTACGGTAACGTTTCCCGGATAATCAATATTACCGGTGGAATTATCCACATCAGCCGGCACTTCATAGACATCTGATACAAATACTTTACCATTTACCAGACTTGCATGTCCGGTTACTTCAGAGTACAGTTCTGTTTTGTCTTCCGATACCCGGATATTATTTCCATATTCTAACTGAAGGGAGCGTACCTGTTTTGGTTTAATTTCTTTTCCCTGTACATCATATCCTTTGATTCCATGATCTTCCGGAAATAATTTTGCCAGAAGGTCTCCTTCTTTGATATGGCTGATTACATTCAGTTCACGGTAATCTACCGAACCATCTTCATTTTTCTTCGGCTTTAAATTAACATCTGTATTAAAATAATATTCAATTCTGGCATCCTGACCATCTACCGGTTTCTTTCCTTTTGCCAGCACAAAATCGGTACAGTATGCCCTATCCTGGAAAAATTTCAAAATTTCATCCTGATCAACCCCTGCTTTGACACCTTTTGCAGTTAAATCCCTTAAGATTTCCTGCGCATTCATATTCGTGCCGCCTGCAGCCGGATAAAATCTGCACACCGCCTCCATGGCATCTGCTGATACTGTTACGGACATCTCTTCATTTATCTGAATCGGATAAATATCTCCGACCATAATCTCTGTCATCTCATTGCTGTTAATTGCTGCAACCAGTTCCTTTAAATTATAATCCGGGCAGCCATGCCTTTCCAGATACTCTGTCAGTTCACCAATTTCAATAACATTTCCTTCCAGAGCTGCCGGGAAAAGCTTAATATAAGTCGCATGTTCCTTTATCACAAATTGAAAATAAGCATTTGCCTGTCCCATAGCTTCCCTCCTTTTAACTTTCATCAACCAATATATCCATATAACTTCCCATTTTCTTTTTCATCTTTGCCAGAGCCCTGGTATGAAGCTGGGATATTCTTGATTCAGATACTTCAAGAATACTGCTGATTTCCTTCAAGGTAAGTTCTTCATAATAATAAAGTTCAATTACCCTGCGTTCCTTTTCCGTCAAGGTCTCAAGGCTTTGTGCCAAAACTTCTTTCAGTTCGCTTTCTGCCACCACATCTTCCGGTTGTGCAAAATGGGAATTTTTTGTCGCATCCATCGCAGGCTCTGTTCCCTGCTCCACAAACTCATTTAAAGAAACAACATTGGTAACTTTTAACTGGGACTGCCAGTTCAGGTATTCATCCTCTGATACCCCGAGTTCGCTTGCAATCTCTTCATCCAATGCCGTCTTTCCTGTCTTCATTTCTATATTTTTTATTGCTTCGTCAATCTTTTTCTGTTTTTGGCGAACAGCCCTCGGTATCCAGTCCATTTTACGAATCTGGTCTAATATTGCCCCACGGATTCGAAGGCTTGCATATGTCTCAAATTTAACATCCTTGCTTCGGTCAAATTTATCAATTGCATCAATCAGTCCAAAGATTCCATAGCTGACCAAATCTTCATATTCTACATTATATCCAAGATACATACTCAATCTGCCCGCTACTAATTTAACTAACGGAGCATATTCTATGATAATCTGTTCCCGTATTTCAGATACTGGATTTTTCTGATAGCTTTCCCACAGTTTTTCTCTGTCCACTGTTTTCATGCCATAGCCTCCGGTTTCTTATAATTACTCTTCTTTCGCTCTTTTCTCTTCCTCTTTTTCTGACTTTTCTGATGTATCTTCTTTTTTCTCATCAGCAGACTCTTCTGCATCACCATCTGCTTTTTCTTCTGTACTGCTTTCTTCATCCTTTGCAGCTTTAAAATTCTTTTCCAAAATATACGCCGCAATGCCCCCAAGCAGATAGAATATAATCAGTACAAGCAATAATGTCTTTGTAAAGGCAAGCAATTCCATTTTCTGAAAAATTGCCACAATACAGGTAATAAATCCTGCGGTCAACATTACGATTGCAGGAATCGGTTTTGTCTTCATCTTTACATCCTCAATCTAAATAATTTTCAATTCTTTTCCAACAGACTTAATATAGAATTCTCCGGTATCGCAATGTAATTCTACGGTACGTCCATAATTCAGCCCGGTATCCTCTGCCAGAAGCGGAATACCAAGCTCCTTCAGTTTCTGTCTGGAAGCTTCTGCATTTCTTGCTCCAATATTTCCCACTTCAGAGTTACCACTTACCTCGAACATTCTGGCTCCGCCTGCAATCTTTGCTACAAGCCTGCTCTTTGCCGCCCCTGCTTCTGTCATCCGGCGAACCAGCTCTACAATTCCTGTATCTGCGAATTTCGCTATATTCGAATTATTTTTCATCTTTGTACTGTCTGGCAGCATAATATGTGCAAGTCCGCCAATCTTTGTAACCGGGTCTAGCAATGCTATTCCTATACAGGAACCCAGTCCTAATGTGGTAATTGTATCCGGAGCCTTGCAAATATTTAAGTCTGCCATACCAACTTTTATTACTTCACCCATTGATACCCTTCTCCTTATAAGGTAATTCCCAGAGATTTCAGAATCTTCTCATAAGACTCAAGGTCAGGTAACAGAATAAAATATCCTTCTATCATCACTTCATCTCCGAATTCTGTCGTAATCATAAGTGCATTGTCTCCAATTTTACCAAACTGTATTGCCGGAACACTTAAAATAGCTCCCGCCATATCAATTGCAATATAAGGAACCGATGGTGCAATAGTAAGCTGCGTCATGGCAGAAAGCGCGTTCAGATAAGAACCGGCAATGATATTTCCTATTTCTTTTAATGCAGACATATCCATCTCATCAAAATCTTCCGCATAATCTGCCGGACGTCCCATTAGTTTATTTACCAGATAATGTGCAGAATCAAGTTTCATAAGAAACATCATGCTGCCGGTAATATCATCTGTTACTTCCAGATAGATTCCTACGATTGACTCATCTTCCGGGCAAATTGCAGAACCCAGTTCCTGAAAGGTCAGTAATTCAACTCTTGGTACATCCATATTAATCCGGATATTCAACATATTTGCCATTGCAGTTGTTGCATTTCCGGCACCAATATTTCCAATTTCTTTTAAGACATCCACATACATGTCATTTACCTGGTTCAAAGTATAATCCACCAATTTTATCCTCCTGCTGTCATTTCAAGATATAGAATATAGTGAGGCATTTGCCTCACTATATCTATAACAATTACGCATTTTCTTTTTCTTCTATAATAGAATGAATATCCAGAAGGGAAATTAATTCATCTCCGTTTTTACCGATTCCATCGATAAAAGATACCTTGGCATTCTTCATATCGCCACTCACTTTATCAATTTCATTGGTTCCTAATGTAACAACTTCTTTTACTTCATCCACGATTATTCCCAGTGCACTCTGCTGTTCAATTTTTAAAATTATAATACGGCTGGCATTGGTAAATACATCTTCTTCCAGTTCCATACGGATTCTGAGACTCATAACCGGTACGATTTCTCCACGAAGATTGATAATTCCTTTAAAGAAATTCTGTACTCTAGGTACTCTTGTAATCTTCTGCATACGGACAATATTGTCTACATAACTGATATCGATTCCGTACTGCTCATTTCCGATTTTTACAACAATATACTGTTTTCTGATATTTTCTACTGTTTCAAGTTGCTCTGCCACTCTGCACACCCCCTGTTAAATCAATGTATTTGCATCCAGGATTAATGCGACTTCGCCATCACCCAGAATTGTTGCACCGCTGATTGTCTTATTATTATTAATATACTTACCAAGTGATTTAATTACGATTTCCTGCTGTCCAAGAAGATTGTCTACAACAAGTCCTGCATAACGGTCGCCTTTTCTTACGATAACAACAGTAAGGCTTTCTACTTCTTCATCCTTCGGTGGAATATCAAGTATCTGATCCAGCCGGATGATTGGAATAACAGAACCACGTAAATTAATTACTTCCTTGGATTCTACATATTTAATATCTTCAACCGGAATATCCTCGATAGTCTGAATTGCGCCTAACGCAATTGCATATTTTTCATCGCGGATTTCTACCATCAACGCCTGAATGATTGCCAGTGTAAGTGGCAGTCTTACTACGAATTTGGTTCCAACGCCAAGTTTGCTCTTTACCTCAACATCTCCGCCTAATGCTTCAATATTGGATTTAACAACGTCAAGACCTACACCACGTCCGGAAATATCGGTAATCTGTTTTGCCATAGAGAAACTCGGCATAAATAAGAAATCGATAATTTCTTTCTGGCTCAGCTTTTCTGCCTGTTCCGGTGTTACCAGACCACGCTCTACTGCTTTTGCTTTAACCTTCTCTGTATCAATTCCGTTACCATCATCACTTACTTCAATGATTACATTATTTCCTTCCTGGAATGCATTCAGATTAATGGTTCCTGTTTCTGGCTTACCGCGTTCCTTACGAACTTCTGCACTCTCAAGACCATGGTCAGCAGAGTTACGAAGCAGATGCTGCAACGGGTCGCCAATCTGGTCAACTACAGTACGATCAAGTTCTGTATCTTCACCGGTCATGCACAATTCCATCTTCTTATTCAATCTTCTGGAAAGGTCACGAATCATACGTGGGAATTTGTTTACAACGCTCTCAATTGGAACCATCCGCACTTTCATAACCGATTCATGAAGACTGGTTGTAATTCTTTCCAGATACTCAATCTGCTCATGGAATGACTGATTCTGGAAATTGCCTCCTTCCTGGGAGCCAATGGATACCAGACTGTTTTTTGCAATAATCAGCTCACTCACCTGGTTCATCAGTGCATCCAGTTTTTCGATATCCACACGCACGGTACGGTTTGTAACCGGTTTGCCTGCCGGTTTTGACTTAGTCTGTGCCGGTTTATTCTCTTTATGTACTGCCTGCTCTGCCGGCTTTGCTGCTGATGTATTTGCCGGAAGATTTTCCTGTACATTTTCCTCATGGAATAGAGTTGCCGTCTTCACTTCTTCACCAACAGCATCCGCAATTTCAGATACATTTTTAACTGCTTTTAAAATATCATCTAATGCAGCATTGGATGATAAGAACAAACTGAAGTCCAGTTCAAAACGTTCATCCTCAATATCCTGGGAGCTTGGACTGTAAACAACAATCTGTCCAAACTCTTCTACTGCTTTAAATACAAGGAATGCTCTTGCCGCTTTCAAAAGGCAGTCTTTCTGTACTTCTACTGTAATTCCGTAAATTTTGTTTCCACTTTCTTCAGCTGCTTTTAACGCATCTTTATCTTTGGAAGAAAATTCTACGCTTAAGTATTTCTTTTTATCATCACCGTTTTCCGGTTCTTCTGCTTTCTTTTCTTCTTTTTTCTCTTCCTTTGCAGGTGCGGCTGCTCCGCCGTTCTCTGCATTCTCTAAGAATTTGTTCAAAGCTGTAATCAGTGCTTCGTTGTCTTCTGTACCTTCATCTGATGTACTCTTGATCGTATCGAGGTAACTTTCAATTGCATCCAGACACTGGAAAAGAATATCAATCATTTCACTGGTGACTTTTACTTTGTCACTACGAACTTCCTGGAATACATTTTCCATATCATGAGTCAGATGCTGCATTCTCTTAAAGCCCATGGTTCCTGCCATTCCCTTTAAGGAGTGTGCTGCACGGAAAATTTCATTAATGGTATCTTTGTTTTCCGGCTCCTTTTCCAAAGTCATAATGCAATCATTCAGGCTCTGGATATGCTCACTTGTCTCATCAATAAAAATTTCTAGATACTGGCTTACATCCATCTTTAATTTACCCCCACATTCTTTAGAATTGTGTCCGCAACACTTTCTAATGGTACTATTTCATCAACAAGTCCTGTCTCTGCAATTGCCTTTGGCATTCCATATACCACAGATGTTTCTTCATCCTGAGCAATTACGTATACATTTTTTTCTTTCTGGAGTTCTGAAATTCCCTTTGTTCCATCAGCACCCATTCCGGTAAGAACTACACAGGTAATTTCATCATAGCCGCTGTCCATCAAAGACTCATACATCAGATTGGCACATGGTCTTAATCCGCCAATTGCCGGTGCATCACTTAAAACAATACAGTGCGTTCCATCTGCTAACCGCTGTACCAGTAAATGTTTTCCTCCCGGTGCCACATAAACATGTCCTTTTTCCAAAACATCACCTTCGTTTGCCTCTTTCACATCCAGCGGGCTGAGTTCATTCAGCCGGGCTGCCATGGATTTTGTAAAACCAGCCGGCATATGCTGAACCACAAGAACCGGTGCATCCATATTGGATTTCAGCAATGGAATCACACTCTGTAAGGATTTTGGACCGCCTGTGGAACATGCAATTGCAACAATCTTGCTCCGGGCTGCATCCTTCGTTCTAATCTTCCGGACAGCTGCCGGTTTTACCACATTCGTAATTACTTTTTTCTGATACGTCTGTGTGCTTCCTGCTGCAGTTATTGTTGCAAGAACTTTTATCAGTTTTTCCCGGAAACGTTGTCCCTTTGTCTCTATCAGATTATTTGGTTTCTCGATAAAGTCAATTGCACCACGTTCCATTGCCTTGAGTGTAACTTCAGCTCCATCTGTCGTTAATGTACTGACCATTACTACTGTTGCTTTTATATTTTCTTTTTGTAATCTTTCAAGTAGTTCCAGTCCGTTCATTCTTGGCATATTTACATCTAAAACAACTGCGTTATATGCTTTCTGACACAATTTTTCATATGCTTCCAAGCCATCTCTGCATGTATCCGTTGCCTGAAAACCACTATCTGAATTAATTATATCACAGATGACTCTTCTCATGAGTGCTGAGTCATCAACAACCAGAATATTCTTTTTCATTCTATTAATTTAACCCTATCCTTTTCCTCTCTGTCTTGCTTTTCTTTCTTCTGCAAAAATATACCTGATAATTTCTTCCCTTATTTTATCATCATGAATAATAAATTTCAGTCGGTTTTCATACATATTATCACGATTTAACAGCTTTGTACTTCGCAGGATAATATATCCTGGAAGATAATATTGTTTTTCGCCGGTCTGTGTCTGTAGCATCACAATAATCAGAACAGCTTTTCCCTCTTCTAACTGCTCATTCGTTACAAAGCGTACACCACCTCCACTGATATCAACAATAGTGCCCTTTTTCTGCTTTTTATAAAAATCATCATCCCTGAGACTTGCGATGATGTCTTCCGTCTGTTTCATTTCCGCTTCTTCGTCTGTCAGATGGAAATACCCCATATCAAGGACACATTCCATACGGTAATATTCCCGCCTCTGATATTTGCTCAGTGGTGTATTTAATACAATCCGGAGCAGGTAGCGGTTCTCCGTCTTATAACGTTCCCAGATCTGACCAATGCTTTTATACAATCCATTCGGTGTATAGAATACAAATTCATAGCGAAGTCCCAGTGGAAGTAATATCAGTTTTCCACTCTGAATCGGCATCATTATCTCCATTTCACCATTTTCAAACAGTTCAAAAATCTGACTCTTGTAAACTGGTGCAGCCTTTTCTGCAGATTCTGGCCTTTCCGTCTGGTTCACTATATGAATATCAATTTTCATTCCTTCCCGTAAAACATTTGAAATCATTCTATCACCTATCTGTTATTAAAAAATTCAGCAAACAACTGGGCAAAGCCCCGCTTCATCAACGGAATATCATGCGCACCTTCTATAAGATTATTTGCAAGTATCTCAAATGCTTTTGCCGACTTGGTCTCCGGTGCATATAAAGATACTGTCTGCTGCTGGCGTATTGCTTTTTCAAACATGGAATCCTGCGGTATCATGCCGAGATATTCAAGATTACCATTTAAAAACTGTGACACAACGGTATTTAATTTATCATATACTGCCTGTCCATCTTCCACAGAATTTACACGGTTGGCAACCACATGAATCTGCGTTCCGCTTTTGGCAAAATTCGGATTCCGGTGCAGTGCCTTTAACAGAGAATAGGAATCGGTCAGTGAGCTTGGTTCCGGTGTTGATACCAGAAGGACCTCCGGACAAGCCATAACAAATTCCAATACGCTGTCTGCAATTCCTGCTCCGGTATCCACCAGTACAATATCAGCCATTTCATCTAACTGTGCCAGATTACGTACTAAAAAAGTAATCTGATCCTTGGACAGATTATTCATTCCCACAATGCCGGAGCCGCCTGAGATAAAGCTTACTCCTGCCGGTCCCTCTGTTATAATCTGCCGTATATCCATTCCCCGGTATATAACATCACTCAAATTATGTTTTGGTATTGCTCCAAGCATAACTTCTACATTTGCCAGTCCCAAATCAGCATCAAAAATAATAACTTTCTTATTCATTTTCTGAAGCTGGATTGCCAGATTAACTGTAACGCTGGATTTTCCCACGCCACCTTTTCCACTGGTAACCGTAATTACTCTTGCTTTCTGGGGAAGCTTCTGGTTCTTTAATTTAATTACATTGCGCAGCTTTTCTGCCTGATCCATATTATTATCTGCCTCCCAATAACTGTTTTACAATTTTCTGTGACTGGAAAATTTCAATATCATCTGGCACATTCTGCCCTGTTGTCACATAGGAAACATCCGCACCAGAATACATGCGAATATTTAACAGACTACCATAACTACTGGTTTCATCTAATTTAGTAAAAATAATCTTATAATCCGATATCTCATGGTATTTATCTACAATTTCCATCAAATCGCGGTATTTTGTAGTTGCGCTTAATACCAGATAAACATCCTTCTCATATTTGTCATCCAGACTTTCTATGAGGTTTCTCATATCTTTTCTCTGTTCTTCATTCTTATAAGAGAATCCTGCGGTATCTACCAGAACGAGATCATAATCCTTTACACGCTCTATGGCTGCATTCATTTCTTCCGATGAATAAATAACTGTCAGCGGTGTATCTAAGATATTCGCATAAGTACGTAACTGTTCTGCCGCAGCAATCCGATAAGTATCTGCTGTTAAAAGTGCTACTTTTTTGCCATAATCCACTTTAAATCTGGAAGCCACTTTTGCAATGGTTGTTGTCTTGCCAACACCGGTTGGTCCAATAAAAAATACGATTTTAGGCTGTCCCGGTACCAGTTCAATCTTTTGAGGCTGTCCGAATTTTAATACCATTTTCTGGTAAACATTGGATAAGATAATGTCCATGCTTGCACTGCCTCTTAAATTCTTCTCCACATCATCTAATATCTGGTTGACATATCTTTCATTCACTTCATTATCCAGTAATGTTTCATAAATCATGCGGATACAACGGAAAGTCTCAGACTGCTGATGCTTCATATCCTTTGGAGCATCAGTTTCCTTTTCCGGCTTTTCCTCTTCTTTTGGTTCTTCTTCTTTTTCCGGTTTTAACTTCTTTTCTAATAAATTAGAAAGACTTTCTATCTTTTCTTCCAAATCATGACTGCTTTCCGGATGAATGGCTGCTGGTTCCGGTGCCGGAATTTCAATTTTTTCATTTGCTGCAAAATTTATGCTGTCATGCATCTTTAATGGAGCATGTAACGCAGGAAGAGGATTAACTGTCTGTTCCTTTTCCTCTAATGCTGCCGTCACTTCATAAGTTGTGCTCTTTAATGCCCGGAATAAACCCTTCGGTTTGATTTCCTTTACATTCATAATCACAACTGCTTCTCCCATTTCCTTTTTCGCCTTATCAACTGCCTCTTCTCTTGTTCTGCCCTGAAATTTATTAATCGTCATTTTATGCTGTCACCATCCCTACTGATTGTAATTCCACATTTGATTCCACTTCATTATAAGACACCACAATGAGGTCTTTGAAATAGTCCTCGGTGAGTTTCTTAAAATACATCCGCACAATTGGCGAAGTAATGACAATCGGATTCTTTCCAATATTCTCTAACTTCGCCACTTCCTGCTTCAAGGATTCCATAATATTCTTGGTCTTCTCCGGATCTAAAGTCAGATAAGCCCCCTGCTCAGTCTGTTTTACAGAACCCATGATTTCCTGTTCCACCTTCGGATCTAATGTTACCACGCTGGTTGTCTCATTTGCCGGAAAGTATTTACTTGAAATTGCACGTTTTAATCCCTGACGCACATATTCTGTCAATACATCGGTATCCCTGGTTGTTACCGCATGGTCTGCTAAATTTTCAAAAATCGTAAGCAGATCACGGATAGAGATGCCCTCCTGTAAAAGATTCTGTAAGACTTTCTGAATCTCACCAATACTAAGAAGCTTTGGTGTAAGCTCATCCACAAGTGCAGGATTGTTTTCCTTGATATTACTAATAAGATTAGATACATCCTGTCTGGTAAGAAGTTCTGCAATATGGGAACGGATTACCTCTGTCAGATGGGTGGCAATAATAGATGGCGGATCTACTACGGTATAGCCAAGACTCTCCGCACGCTCTCTCTGTCCCTCTGTAATCCAGATTGCCGGCAGATGGAAGGATGGCTCAAAGGTCGGAATACCGGTGATTTCCTCTTCCACATATCCCGGATTCATTGCCATATAGTGGTCAAAAAGGATTTCCCCTTCTGTTACCTGAATTCCCTTTATCTTAATAATATACTGGTTAGGATTTAACTGAATATTATCACGCAGACGAATAATCGGAACCACTGTTCCAAGTTCCAGTGCAATCTGTCTACGGATCATTACTACACGGTCCAAAAGGTCTCCACCCTGATTTACATCTGCCAGTGGAATAATACCATAACCAAACTCCAGTTCAATAGGATCAACCTGAAGCAGTGAAACCACATTCTCCGGCCGCCGGATTTCTTCTGCCGCCGTTTCATCTGCATTGGTTTCCTCTTCGATTTCTTCCACCTTTACATCCTTTTGTATCTTCCGTCCGGCAGCTAAAAATGCAATGCCAAGTGCACAGAAAAGTACCGGATTCAGCGGAGTTGCAATTCCAAGAAAGGTTATCGTTGCACCTACAATATACAATACCTTGGGAATTCCAAAAAGCTGTTTTACCAGCATGGATCCAAAATCTGCTTCACTGGATGCTTTTGTTACCAGAATACCTGTTGCCAGCGAAATCAAAAGAGACGGAACCTGGCTGACCAGTCCATCACCAATAGTTAATATACCATATTTCTGAAGTGCCTCCATGGCAGACAGCCCGCCATTCATGACCCCCATAATTGTTCCACCAATCAGGTTGATGAATGTAATAATAAGGCCGGCCGTTGCATCTCCTTTTACATACTTGGTTGCACCATCCATAGAACCAAAGAAGTTAGATTCCTGCTGAATCTTAGTTCTCCGTTCTCTTGCTTCCTTCTCTGTGATGGCACCAGTATTTAAATCTGCGTCAATTGCCATCTGTTTTCCAGGCATTGCATCCAATGTAAAACGTGCAGTTACCTCAGATACACGCTCAGAACCTTTATTGATAACGATAAACTGTATCAGAATCAGGACAATAAATACAATTGCTCCGATTACAAGATTACCACCACCTACAAAGCCTCCAAAGGTCTCTACTACATTTCCTGGTTCACCGGTAGATAAAATCAATCGGGTGGAAGAAACGTTTAATGAGATTCGGAATATGGTGGTAAACAATAACAGTGTCGGGAAAAATGACATATCCAGCACTTCTTTTGCAAATAATGCATTAAAAAGAATAATCATTGCCAGTGAAATATTAATCGCCAGCATGACATCCAATAAAATAGAAGGAATCGGAATAATAAAGAATATGACTGCAGCAAGAAGATAGATTGCTACACCAAAATCCGCTTTTTTCATTCCGGTTTCCTCCTTTCATTTAAATTCGTATTAATTTCTGCCTTTTAGATTGTAAACCATCGCAAGCACTTCTGCAACTGCCTGATACAATTCTGGTGGAATTTCTGCTCCGACATTTACATTTGCATAAAGCATACGCGCCAACGGTTTATTCTCTACAATTTCCACCTGATTTTCTCTTGCCACTTCCTTAATCTTTGCAGCCAGAAAATCTTCACCCTTTGCAACCACAACCGGTGCTTTGGATACTTCCGCATCATACCTTATCGCAACTGCATAATGGGTCGGGTTCGTAATGACTACGTCTGCCTTCGGCACATCCTGCATCATTCGGCGCTGCGATGCCTCACGCATTCTCTGACGCTGTCTTCCCTTAATCTGTGGGTCTCCTTCAGTATTCTTATACTCGTCCTTTACCTCCTGTTTGGTCATCTTCATTTCTTCTTTGAATTTATGTTTCTGATAAATCAAATCAGCGATTCCGACAATCAGGTAAACCAGGCTTGTTTTTAAACCCACATCCACAATAAGTCCGGCAATCAATGCAACTGCCTGCAACAGTTCCATATCATAGATAACAAATAATTCTCCCTGCCTGTCCTTAATCTCGGAATACGCCACATACATGACCAGTGCCACTTTGACAATAGACTTTACAAGTTCAAACAGAGAATCTTTGGAAAACATCCGTTTAAAACCATTGATAGGATTAAACTTTGATAATTCCGGTTTTAATGGCTTCCCGCTTATTTTCCAGCCCACCTGAAGTACACTGACTAAAAACGTTACCACCATTCCGATTAAAAGAAACGGTATCATGACCTTTATCATTTCAATCACAGCCTGTGACATTAGCATATGGCTGGATTTTACTGTCATGCCTGTCTTATTTTCTAATAGAATATCCGGGATTTTCCGATAGAAACCTGAAAACTCATTCATTAAGGTTTCTGAAACATAGCTTCCAAAAATCTTCAATCCCAGGAATAAAACAATTAAATCTACTGCTCCGGAAAATTCCTTGCTTTTTGCAACTTTTCCTTCTTCTCTTGCATCTTTTAATTTTTTTGCAGTTGCCGGCTCTGTCTTTTCGCCGCCAGGTCCCTCTTTTGCGAACCACTGCAGATTATATTTCAGAAGTAAATCTCTTTCCTCCATATAAATCTCCTATTCATGTACCAGCTTATCCATGCATTCCTGATGCAATTCCGGTAACCATCCGTTTCATCTCAGTAAACACAAAATCGGATACATACGGAAGCAGCTGTATCGTCAAAAACAAAACCAGAAATCCAAGCAATATCTTAAGCTGAATACCAACAGAAAACATATTCATCTGTGGTGCAATCTTTGCCATGATTCCAAGAATACAGTTCAATATCATTAACACTGCAAAAACAGGAAGTGCCACCCGGAAACCAAGCACCATGGAATCCGTCATATAAGAAACCATGGTCTGAAGCAGGGAATCCCACATAAAATTCTGACCATTTACCGGAATCAGAGTGAAAGAATCAACAATTGCCTGTAAGATATACTGATACATTCCACTGGACATGAGCAATAACATGACCAGATAATTATAAAAATTACCTGTTATCGGAGAATTTGTTTTACTTACCGGATCATACTCGGTCGCCATGGACAAGCCCATATTTAAATCCATAATATTACCCGCAAATAAAACAATGGAATTACAAATATTTGCTCCAAAACCAATCAGCAATCCTGTAATTCCCTCTTTCACGACAATTGTGGCATATTCAATTACTCCTCCATATTCTATCGTGCTTTCAGGTAATACTCCAATCAACAGGATGGATACAAATACTGAGAAACCAATTTTGACTCTTCCCGGAGTATTCGACATGCTAAAAAATGGAGCCGAAAAAACAAAAGAAGTAATCCTCACCAGAACCAGCAAAAAATATTCAAATGTAAGCAGTGAGAAACTATAATTAACCATGTTTTATCTCTACCTGTATATCAACTGATATATAAACTAAAATCAGACCACAATCTCGTCATAAAATCAGTCATATTATTCAGCATCCACGCTCCAAAGAGAAGCATTCCTGCAAATACAGCCAGAATCTTCGGTACAAAGGTAAGCGTCTGTTCCTGAATAGATGTAACCGTCTGAAAAATACTAATAATCAAGCCTACGATAAGTGATATTAAAAGCAATGGAGCCGAAGTTAAAATAATATTATAAATAGCGTCCCTTGCAATATCTAAAACTTCTCCCTGTGTGATCAATTTCTACACCTCTTTCATCAGTAAAATGTCTCTACCAGTTCCCTGATAACAAGATTCCATCCATCAGCAAGCACAAACAGCAGAATCTTAAACGGAAGAGAAATCGTAGTTGGCGGAAGCATCATCATACCCATCGACATAAGGACAGATGCTACTACCATGTCAATTACAATAAACGGAATATATATAACAAATCCAATAATAAATGCCTGTCTCAGCTCACTTAAAATAAAGCTCGGAATCAGCACAGTATTGGATATATCATCCTGTGTCTCATAAGTCACGCCGGCAATGTCACAAAATGTATTGATATCCTTTGCCTGTGTCTGTTTAAACATAAATTCACGGATTGGCTCCATTCCTGCCTCAAAGGCCTGTTCCTGCGTGATTTCACCGGCATCCAACGGTTTCAATGCATTTTCATTAATCTGTGAGAAAACCGGGTTCATAATAAACAGGGTAAGGAACAACGCCAGTCCAATCAACACCTGATTTGGCGGAACAGTCTGCGTTCCAATTGCTGCTCTTACAAAATGAAGCACAATAATAATTCTGGTAAAGGAAGTCAGCATAATAAGAATAGATGGTGCTAACGCAATTACAGTCAGTACCAGAAAAATCCGAACTGTCCCGGATAAATTTCCCTCTCCATTATTAATATTAACAGAAAGTCCATTATTACCAGAGGATGCTGTTCCATCTGGACCATTGCCATTTTCAGTTGACTGATTACTATTACTGCTGTCAGTTACCCCAGGTATATTTACAGATGCCGCATACGCTTTCTGTGGTACAAATGCCACCAGTGTAACAACAACTGCAATAACCGCAAATATAAAAGATACCAGACAGTATTTCTTCTTAAAATTACTCATCCTTATGCCTGCTCTTCGGTAAATGTTCTTTGAACTGTTTCATAATGTTAGAGAAACTTTCTCCTGTATTCTGATATTTCACCGTATCTTCCAGCGAAACATCATTTAACTGTTCCCTTGTAAGCTGTGCTAACATCGTCACTTCATCTTTTCCGATTCCGATTACGAGATAGGTCTCTCCCACCTCTATAATCTGAATATACTTATTTGTAGTGAGTTTCATAGTCTCCACTACCCGCATATTCTTCTGAAAATTATGTTGCTTCTGATATCCGGCAATCCATTTTGTTACATAATATGTAATTGCAAGCACAAAAACAAATATCAGCAATACACCTATCAATTGGAAAAAGCTTTGTACACCCGATGTTCTGCTACTCAGTAATATCATATTAACCCACTACTTTTTTTACTGCTTCAAGAACACGTTCTGCCTGAAATGGTTTTACAATAAAATCCTTTGCACCAGACTGGATTGCTTCAATAACCATTGCCTGCTGGCCCATTGCAGAACACATAATTACACATGCACTTGCATCTGCTTCTTTAATCTTTTTTAATGCCTGAATTCCGTCCATCTCCGGCATGGTAATATCCATCAGTACCAGGTCTGGATGTACTTCATTATATTTTTCGATTGCCTTTACTCCATTTTCTGCTTCTCCGGCAACTGTATATCCATTTTTGGTAAGGATATCCTTAATCATCATTCTCATAAAAGCTGCATCATCACAAATTAAAATACTCTTTGCCATATTAGTTATCTCCTTGCTAATTATTTAATAATCTCTGTAATTCTTACACCAAAGCTTTCTTCAATTACAACTACTTCACCTTTTGCAACGTACTTTCCATTTACCAGTACATCAATTGGTTCTCCAGCAATCTTATTCAATTCAATGATTGTTCCCGGAGCAAAATCCAATATATCATGAATGGATTTACTGGTTCTTCCCAGTTCCACGGTTACTTCCAATGGTACATCCATAATAAGATCAATATTTTCCTTTGGAAATACCCCATTCATATCTCCAGTAAAATTTTGGAACTGAGCCGGCTGTACATTTACCTGCTGGTTTGCATACATTGCCGACATATCTACAGGTTGTCCCATCATTGGCTGCCCCATCATCGGCTGTCCCATCATTGGCTGCTGATTTATCATTGGCTGAGGCTGTGGTGCTGGCTGGCTTGCCTGTGGTTGTGGTGCAGGAGCCGGTGCCGGCTGTGGTGTTGCTTCCTGTATTGGTTCATTTCCACCTGTCATGGTCTCCGTAATACTTTTACACATCTCTCTCGCAAAAGATACCGGATACAGCTGCATGATTTCACTGTCCACAAGATCACCAATTTCCATTTTAAAAGAGATTTTCACAAATGGCTGTGTCAGGAAATCATCAATTGCTCCCTCATCAATATTTCCTGTCAGATCAATCAGATCTGCAACAGGCGGGCTGATATCAATCTTTTTATTCAGCATGGATGATAATGATGTAGCTGCAGAACCCATCATCTGATTCATTGCTTCACTGATTGCGCTTAAATGAAGCTCTCCCAGTTCCACGTCTGTATTGGTTCCGTCTCCTCCCATCATAAGATCTGTAATGACCTTAACATCATGCTCCTTTAATATCAGGATATTGCTTCCATCCAATCCAACAGTGAATCCGATTCGTATAAATACACACGGACGCTCATACGCCTTTACCACGTCGTCCCAGTTTGCCATGGTAACAACCGGTGTGGATATTTCCACTTTACGGTTCACCAGCGAAAACAATGTCGTTGCTGCGGTACCCATACTGATATTAGCAATTTCACCGATTGTGTCTTTTTCTGAATCACTCAGCTGTCCATCTGCCGTATCTGATGATGCACCCGGATTATTTAGCAGGGCATTGATTTCTTCTTGCGATAGTACTCCATCCATCACTTACTGCTCCTCTCTAATTACTGACATTACTCTTACTGCATAGTCATCACCCGAAGCTCCCGGCAATGCAGTAAACTTACGAATGTTTCCAACGTAAACATCCAGCTCCTGGTCCACTTTCGTGTCCAATCTAACTATATCACCCACCTGTAAATTCATGAAGTCGTTTACCGATATGGTGCTGTTACCTAAAATTGCTTTTACAGGTATCGGTGCTTTTGAAATCAAAGTTTCAATTGCTTCCGTATAACGCTGTTCATCTTTTTCCTGCATGGTAGAATACCAGTATTTTGTATTCAACTTGTCCATAACAGGTTCCAAAGTAAGATACGGAAGGCAGATATTCATCAGACCTTCAACATCTCCTATTTTTACATTAATTGTAACAATTGCAATCATTTCACTCGGAGAAATAATCTGGGCAAACTGCGAATTTGTTTCAATACGTTCCAGTCTTGGATGTAAATCCACAACATTTTCCCACGGTTCCCGGAGCAGGTCGACGCAGACTCCCATAATTCTTTCTATAATCAGCAACTCTATTTCTGAAAAGTCACGGACTTTCGCTAATGGTTCTCCGCTTCCACCAAGCATACGATCCACCATGGCATATGCAAGATTTGAAGCAATCTCCAGAATAACCGAACCTTTCAATGGAGAAAAATTAACAATACCAAGAACCACCGGATTAGAAAGTGCATTTGAAAACTCAGAATAGGTAACTGCTTCAGAGTTCATCACCTCAACCTGAATATTTTTTCTTAGATAAACCGGAAGATTTGTGGATATCAGTCTGCCATAATGTTCAAACACAATCTCCAGTGTTCTTAAGTGTTCTTTTGAAAACTTGGAAGGTCTGGCGAAATCATAATTCTTAATCTGCTTCTCGCCATTGTCCTTCATTTCTTCTACATCCAGCTCGCCGCTGCTCAATGCCTGAAGCAGGTTATCTATCTCATTCTGAGATAAAACTTCGCTCACGGACTCTCACCACCTTATATTTCATGCTTACTATTTTTAATCCTATACTACAGTTACTTCCGAGAAGTTGACTGCAATGATAAAATCTGAACCAAACTGCTTCTGTAGTTCTGCCAGTATAGCGTCTTTAACCGCCTGCCGATCCGCATTAAATTCATCCATTGTATAGGTATTAATTACGCTATTAATGGTATCTTTTAAAATTGTTTCACGATCAGCCATATCTTCGCCATAGGTTTTATATCCATCGTTCTTGCTGTCCATGGAAATGGATGCTGTAAGCTTTACATAATGAGTTTCGCCATCTGCACCTGTTTTTAAATTGATTGTCATGGCATCTTCAATTTTATAGGTCACAATCTGGTCCATTGGAATGCTGGCAGACTCAGTTCCATCCCCACTCTCCAGCTCCAGATCAATTGCACTGCATACCTTGTTTACCAGCTCATTGGATTTCTTTGTTTGCGGCAGGATTGTTATTGTAAGTATTCCTGTCAAAATCAGGTTCACCAGAACCAGTGCCAAAATAAGCACTGACATAAGGTTCTTCTTCATCTCATTTCCTCCTATTCTGTAGCGCCGCCGGAATTATATGAATTATATACCTTAATTTCAACACGACGGTTTCTTGCTCTGCCTTCCTCTGTAGTATTATCTGCTACAGGAACATATTCCCCTCTTCCTGAGGATTTAATCAGTGCCGGATCCAATGTGGTATTATCCCGGATAAAATCCGCCACAGAAAGTGCCCGGTACATGGACAGTACATTATTGTTTTCATATTTTGACGAATGGATTGGCACATTGTCGGTATGTCCTTCAATTTCAATCACATTGCTGTCATAGTTTTCCAGGATAGTTCCTATTTTAGCAATCAGCGGCTGGGCATCTTCCCGGATATTTGCCTTTGCCGAATCAAATAATATTGCTCCATTTAATGTAAGTTTTACATACTCGGCATTAAAATCTACTTCCACCTGATTCTGTAATCCCCCCGCCTCTATCTGCTGCTCGATTTGTTCTGCCATTTGTTCTGATTCCGACAATGCCTGTTCTTTATACTGCTCTGCTACATCTGTCTCAGTCTCAGTCTCTTCTGTTTTGCCACCCTGGGAATCCCCATCCTCTCCTGAGGACGTTTCAAAAAAAACATCAATATTCGGCAACTGGCTGATTCCGTTGCCCACCATTTCTCCCTCGCCAATACTCATACTGCCTGCCGGCATAATACTTAAGCTGCTCTGCAGCGAGGCTATCACCATCTGAAACTTCTCTGCATCAACGGTAGACATGGAAAAAAGCAACACGAAAAAGCACAGCAACAGATTCATCAAATCACTAAAGGTGGTTATCCAGCCAGCCGCCGGCTTTGCTTCCGGTTCCCGCTTCTTTCTCGCCATTATTCTTCACCTCCGGCTTCATCTTGTGCATTATAAGCCTCTCTTGCCTGTGGTGACAGGAATGATTTCAGTTTTTCTTCTATTACACGAGGGTTTTCTCCTGCCTGAATAGACAAAAGT
This sequence comes from Roseburia sp. AF02-12, assembly GCF_003461765.1. Taxonomy (NCBI): domain Bacteria; kingdom Bacillati; phylum Bacillota; class Clostridia; order Lachnospirales; family Lachnospiraceae; genus Roseburia; species Roseburia sp. AF02-12. The sequence continues at coordinate 897,868 of NZ_QTXS01000001.1, forward strand.
CCCTCAACGGTAACCTCTTTCATTATAATTTCTCTGGCATTATTATCTGACATCTTTGATGCAATTGGATTACAGATCCAGTTAGATATCAGCGAACCATACAATGTTGTAATCAGGGCAACTGCCATATTAGGTCCGATGGAAGATGCATCCTGTAAATCCTTCAACATATTAATCAGACCAATCAGGGTACCAATCATACCCCAGGCCGGAGCTAATTCTCCCCACTTTTCCCAGAAGCCGATTACTTTCTTATGCCGGTCCTCAATGCAGCCCAAATCTGTTTCCAGAATTCCACGCACCAGTTCCGGGTCAGTTCCATCTACTACCAGCATAACACCTTTTTTCAGAAAGTCATCATCAATATCATTCGCTGCTTCTTCCAATGCAAGAAGCCCCTCTTTTCTGGCAATATTTGAAAGATTAATGATATTTCCAATAATCTCACTCGGGTCATTCTTATGTAACTTAAAAGCATTTCCCGCTGACTTAAAGCCATTAATGAAATCTGCCATACTGTTACATGCCAGAACACCAGCAATAGATCCTCCAATCGTAATAACAGCGGATGGGAAGTCCATATATGTATTCCATATTGCCGATACACCTGCACTTTGAATAATTCCAAATAAAACCATTGCAAGTCCCATCAAGGTACCAATAAGTGATGCTATATCCAATTTATCCACCTACATTTCTATAAAATTATGGGAACACCATTCTTTTGAAAATGGTCCTTGTTACCCACCTTTTTGTATTTTCATTTTCATTTCTATATAATCTTACTAAACTTTCAGCAAAATGTCTACTTTTTTTACAATTATTTTAGAAACAATTCCATTTTCTATTATACCATATATAGGGGAACTATCAAATATAGTCCCCCTATATGTACTGTTTTTATATTATTTTTCGCTATATCTGACTATTTTTATTATCGTTTCAGATTAATCAACTCCTCAAGAAGCGTATCGGATGTAGTAATTACTCTTGAGTTTGCCTGGAAACCTCTCTGCGTGGTAATCATCTCGGTAAATTCAGAAGCCAGGTCTACGTTGGACATTTCCAGTTCTCCGGAATTCATGGTACTTCCGTTTGAAGTAATTTCGACACCAATTCCATCAAATTCACCGGAGTTTAAAGTAGTACGGTAGCAGTTATCTCCTACTTTTTCAAGTCCGGCTGCATTTGCAAAGCGGGCAGATGCAATCTGGCCCAAAAGAACAGTATTACCATTATCGTAAAAACCGTAAATTTTACCATGGGTATCTACAGATACACCGGTTAATGCTCCAAGCTTCTTACCTGTTCCGGTTGTTCCATCAATTGCTCCCGCATCCATTCCAACAGTAGATGTTCCACCGTTATTAGAATTCTTACACTGTGTAAAATCAATGGAAATATTTTCAAACTGGTCGCCTAACTGTTTCATGTTCAATGTGACTGAGCCGTTAGTGCTGTCACCCACGGAAACAAATTTACCTTTTCCAGTACCAGTATCAAACTTCAGTTCGTAATTTACTGCTGTTGCTTCAATAGTAGGTGGATTACCATCAGTAATGCTGTTGATGGTTGCACCAGGCTGTAACCCGGTATAAATATCAGAAAGTGATACGTCCGTTACTGCTTCGTATCCTTTTACTACACCACCGGCTGAAGTAATTGCACGATATACTTTGCTGTCATACTGTCCGGTAGCGGCATTCTGTGTTGTATTGATATAGTACATTTCACCACTGCTGTTACGGAACTGATGATATGTATTTCCGCCAAAGGAATTAGATGCTCCGGTATCTGTCCACTCTGTACTGATTGCATTGTAAGCAGTCTGTGCATTAGTAATTCCACCGCTGGCATTTGCTCCAAATACATCAGAAAGATTTCCACCGTTTGCCAAAAACTCCTCTAAGATATTCTTATTGGAAGAATCATAAATAGCACTTAACTCAACAGTATAAGTTCCGGCATCGGTATCTACACCTTTGACTGCAAATTTTGCTGTATAGGAATATCCCAATGCATCAAAGAAATTCAAATTCATGGCATATCCACTTTCACTGGTTATTTCTGTACTGTTTTTATCTACAATACCACCACAAACTGCATTCGTTGTTGCTTCTGCCGGAGAAGTAAGATTGCTTTCCTGCATGATACGAAGTGCAGATACCTGGTCTTTTTTAATCTGTCCGGTGGTCGGGTCTACCTGCCATCCCATAACATTGTATCCGGTAGATGTCATGGCAAGATTTCCTGAGCCATCGATATAGAAAGAACCTGCTCTGGTAAAAAGATTTTCAGTACCGTTGCTTACAACAAAGAAACTTGTTGTATTACCCTTATCTGTAATTCTTAAGTCAAATGCTTTTCCGGTTGTCTGGGCTGCCCCACCGGAAGTAATGTCGATGGAAGTAGAACCTGTTGTTACACCAAGACCAATCTGCTTGGCATTAATTCCACCGGTTCCGGTTGTTGCATTTGCTCCGGATGCACCAGAAATTGTCTGATACATAATCTCGCTGAATGTTATACTGGACTCTTTAAATGCCACGGTATTTACATTGGCAATATTGTTACCGATAACATCCATCTTTGTCTGATGTGTCTTAAGTCCTGACACAGCAGAATACATTGCTCTCATCATAATGAAATGACCTCCTAAATTTGATATCTGACGCAGAACCCATCTGTCAGTCAGGGTTCTCACAGCCTCCATAAGGTCCGGCTATGCTATTACTGCACCATCAATATTTGTAAAAACATTATTTTCTGATTCATTCTGGTCCATTGCTGTTACAACTGTCCTGCTCGGTACATTTACAATGAATGCCAGCGAATCAACTACTACTAAGGATTCTTTGATTCCTTTCTTCTCAGCCATCTCCACACCCGCTTCCAAGCGTTCACTCTGCTGGTCTGAAAGACTGATATTCCGGGTAGACAACCGCATGCTTGCATGCTTCGAAAATTTCACTTCGGAAACATCTGCTGCTTTTTGCTTTTCTTTTAATACCTCCGCAAAAGAAGCTCCCTGCTCCGGCTGCGTTTTATTACTCTTCGAAGGATTGAGATACTGGTCTGCTACCTGTTCAATGGAAGTGAATTGATTTGCTATCTTATTCATGCTTTCATCTCCCTAATAACCTTCCGTGGTTTACTCTGTTTTCCCTGTTTCTTCTGTATCTTTTTTGTCTTCTGTACCACCGTTACCTTCTGTCTTATCACCGTTTTCTCCTGCGGCAGCCTGTAACTGTTTCATTTTCTCTTCCAGTTTTACAAGTTTATCGATATCACTCTGTTTAATGAATGACTTCTGATAACTGGTCATGCTGTCATATGCTTTCCGAAGGTTGGTCAGTGTACCTGCATTATCCAGTGTAAGTTCATCTGCTGAAGGTAATGATGCAATTGCAAGTGAAAATGATTTTGCAAGGCTGATTGCATCCATGTAACTGTCGTCCATAACAGAATATAAATCGTCAATGGAGTAAAGGTTGTTATTTACCATAAGATAAGTCTTATTGTTCTCATGGATTACACTGTCTACTGTTCCGGTAACATCGGATGTCTCGCCTGTTGCAGAAGATGTAACACGAAGTACTACCTGTTTTCCCACCAGTGAATTTGCTTCCATCTCCTGTAAGGATGCCTGCATATTCTGGGTTTCCTCTAACTGTGAGAATGTTGCCAACTGTGAAATATACTCTGTATTATCTGTTGGTTCCAATGGATCCTGATATTTCATCTGTGCTACTAACAGTTGTAAAAACGCATCTTTATCCAGACTACCTCCGGATTTTTTGGAAGTAGAGGATGAGGAATTTGATTCTGCACTGGTATCCACAACCTCTCCATTTTTTATAAGCTGTGTTATCATTTTGTGCTCCTTTCTACGCTGTTACATCCATGGTATTTCCATGGTCTTTCATAATCTGGGCTGCCAATGTTTCTTCTTCATTCATAAGCCCGGATAACTCGTCCAATTCTCCACGGAACAATCTTCTTCCGGCTGTTCTTCCAGATTCTTCTCTCTGACTGCCCTGCTGTTCTTCTCCAGATGCATTCTGCTCCAAGTTCCGTTCAAATTCATGACTTGCTATTGTAACTTCGACTGCATCTACTTTGATTCCCTGCTGGTTTAAACTGGTTCGAAGGTCTGCAATCTGTGCTTCCAAAGCGGTCTTTACTGTTTCACTGCTTACTGCCAGTTCTGCAGTTATATTTCCTTCTTTGGTTGCTGCAATGTGTAAATATACTTTTCCGAGATTTTCCGGATTCAGCTGCATCTCAATGGATGAATTTTCTGGGGAGAGATTCACTTTTGCGAATTCTGTAATCTGGTTCATAATATCCTGCACATCAATGGTTGTACGGGATGCCACCTTATTTACCTCTTCCGGTGCTACAGTCTGCTGTTCTGCTCTTACCTGAAATTCCATATTCTGCGCATGTTCATTTACACTGCTCTCTTTCGTTTTCTGTGACTGGGCTGCTGGCTCGCCCATTTCACCGGACGCATTCTCTGATACATTGTTTTCAGTCTGTGCATCCTCTGACGCATTCACCTGAATTACCGGCGCTGCATCTTCTGTCTCTTCTTCCGGCTGTACATTCTGTGTTTCTTCTGTAGTATGGGTCATCTGAACTGTAGCTGCCATTACTGTTGTATCCTGTGAAGTAATTGTCGCATCAGTCTGTGGAGCAATTTCCTGCACGCCGCCATCTGCCATATCCACTGTTTCGTTAAAATCCGCTGTCAGTTCTGCCAACTGATTCTGTAATGCTACCCACTCATCCTTAGAAATTCCAAGTGTCTCACTTAAGCTCTGAACCAACGCATCTGTATTCTGCATAATATTTGTGAATTCTTCACTCATAAGCAGTGAACAGGCATCCTCAGTTCCTGTCAGTTGTGTCACAAGCTGTGAAAGGCTTGCCGGGTTCAGTAAATCCATCCACTGCAATCCCAGTATAGACATAGCATCTTCTACCTGCTCATCCGAAACGCCAAGTTCATCTTTCAGAATTTCTTTTACACCAGTTTCAAATGCATCCTTTGTGTCTTCCAGTTGATTCTGCAGCTCTTCCACTTTCTGTGTAGGAGAATTCTCCTTTACATTCAGTTTCTTTGCGCTGTCTGCTACAGCTGCCGGCTGTGTGGTTGTTGCTGCAGGTTCTTTTCCTACCGGATTTCCACTGGTAAGCTGCTGGTTTCCATAACCGGATGTTTTCTGTTCCATCACAGAAGCAAAGCTTGCCTGTGCAGTTGCACATAACCCTTTTTCCACAGTGCCCGTCACTTTGGAAAGTCCTGTGTCTAAAGTTCCAGGGGTTGATACCATTCCCGAAATCTTTGCACTCGTCATGTATTCTTCCTCCTTTCTTCTTTATTCAATTTTATTTATTCTGAAGGATTCATGATTTCTGTCACCTTTGCGGCTGTATCAGAATTCATTTTCCCTAGAATATCAGCTCTTGACTGCGCATCCATATTTTCCAATATCTGTGCCACCAGATTCAGATTATCTGTCATGGTGTCAAATATGGCTGCTGCTTCCTTCGGTTTCATCTGGGAATAGCCCTTAACATAATCAGATATCTTACTGTCTGTCTGCTGCTGTTCCACTACCTGTTTATACAAAAGTTCCGCATTATCCGGATCAATGCTCTCATAATATTCCTTATATTGTTCTATATCGGGTGCCTGGTCCGAAAAAACAACCTCATTATAAAATTTTTCTTTTTCTTCTTCAAAAGCAGCCTCATTTGCTTCATATTCTTTCAGCTTCTGGGACTGTGCTTCCAAATCCGCGATATAAGCACTGTTTTCACTGCTCCCCTGCTGTGCCTGTGCCAGTTCCTGCTCCAGTTCTTTTATGTAAGCTACCGCTTCATCCATGTTCTTATATGGATAATCCTCTTCCGTAGAAAGATCGTCCTCAGAGTCCGGTAAAATCCGGTTGACATACGGAATATCTTTTAATAGTGGACGCATTACCGTAGAGCCAAATCCTCCAACATCCCATTTAATCAGCAGTGTCAGTATTGCCAGCCATACAATAATGATGACCAATGTTACCAGAGCAACTGCCAGTTTTGAAGAACTGCCTTCCTCTTCTTCTGTATTTTCCAAATCAGTTTCCATGTTCTTTGCAGCCTTTTTTTCTGCCTTCTTTCTTGCCTTCTCCGCTTTCTTTGCTGCTTTCTTATCCATTTCTTCTGCCATCGTTACACCACCTGTCTATTTTTTCGGTCTGCCATAGCTATAGCTTACCAGTTCGTCTACTACCTTGTTATCTTCCTGCGCCAGTTGTTGTTTGAAATCTTCAAAATCCTTTTCCCGTAGTTTTTCCTGCGTCTTTCGCTCTTTCATAACTTCTTCCAGTTTCTGCCTGGCGGCTTCCACATTTTTCTCTGCTACCTGCACCTGCATCATCTGTCTTCGAATCAACACCTTCATGCTTTCAATTGCCTGTCTGCATTTTTTTATTTCCAGCAAATCTATTTTGCCTTCAACCAACTCTTTTGCCCGGTTATCATATGCATTCTTCCGCTCAAAGAGTTTTAAAAGCTTTGCCTCTTCTTCCCGGAGTGCTGCATTTGCCTGGCTGTATGCAATCTTTGCCTGACTTTCCAGTTTTAATTTAATATCTAAAATATTCTGCATTCGGTAAATAAATTTTGCCATATCTCATTCCTACTTGAATACATCTTCCAACAATGTCAATTCTTCTTCAAATGTAAATTTTTCATCAGTCCTCTGACACAGAAACTCATTGACCGCTTTTATCTTAGAAACCGCATAATCAATTTCTTCATTGGAGCCGCTCTTATAAGCACCAATATTAATCAAATCTTCTGCTTCCTGATAGGTTGCCAGTACATTTTTCAGCTTTCCTGCCACCGCCTTATGCTCCGCCGAAACAATGGAACTCATTACACGGGAAATACTCTGCAAAATATCGATTGCCGGATAATGATTCTTATGTCCTAATTTTCTGGATAACACAATATGTCCATCCAGAATACTTCTTGCTGTATCGGTAATCGGCTCATTAAAATCGTCACCGTCTACCAGCACCGTATAAAGTCCGGTAATAGAACCTCTTTCTGCTGTTCCTGCCCGCTCTAATAATTTCGGCATTTCCGAATACACGCTTGGCGGATATCCACGGGTAACCGGTGGTTCCCCGGTAGCAAGTCCGATTTCTCTTTGTGCCATGGAGAATCGGGTCAGTGAATCCATCATCAGCAGTACATCTTTTCCCTGATCCCTGAAATATTCCGCTACAGCTGTTGCAGTTTTGGCTGCTTTATTACGAATCAATGCCGGTTTATCTGAAGTTGCCACAATTACCACCGAACGGCGCATACCTTCTTCGCCAAGGTCCCGTTCAATAAATTCTCTCACCTCTCTGCCCCGCTCTCCAATCAGGGCAATTACATTGATATCCGCTTTGGTATTTCTTGCAAACATACCAAGCAGGGTACTCTTACCAACTCCGGAACCCGCAAAAATTCCAATACGCTGTCCCTTTCCAATGGTAATTAATCCATCCACTGCTTTAACTCCCAGTGGTAATACCTCACTGATGATTTCACGCTTCATCGGATCTGGTGGCGGGGCTTCAATCGGATATTCCTTATCGGTATGAATCTCATCCACATCTGTCGGTCGTCCAATTCCATCCAGAATATGGCCTAAAACCTCATCTCCCACCAAAACAGACAAAGGATGTCCCGTATTTGCTACGATACATCCAACACCCAGACCTTCAATACTGTCAAAAGGCATCAATAACAGCCGGTTATCCTTAAAACCGACTACCTCTGCCATGACATATTCTTTTTGCTCTCTATCCCGATATATTTTACACAAGTCATTCAGTTTTGCTTCCGGTCCGATAGATTCAATGGTAAGACCTACTACCTTAGACACTCTTCCAAGGCAGGTATAATATGTCTTATCCGAAAGTAACTGATATTTTTCCAAATCACATGTCACTCTTTTTTCCTCACATACACAATGACTGTATATCACGAATCAGATTATCCAGCTGTACATCCATTCCACACTCAAACACTCCTGTATCTGTCTCTATGATACATTCTCCTTCAGTCATGGAATGAATGGTAACTAAATCCAAAGTTGCATTCTGTCCCACGCATTCTAACAGCTCCTGTTTATGTTCTTCCAGATATGCTGCCTGTTTCGGACCTGCTTTGATTGTAAATTCTTTCGGTCCGTCAATGGATTCCATTGCCCGTTTTACAAGATAAAGTACAATCTCATCCTTATCATGGAACTGCACATGGAAAACATGGGAAACCACATCTGTAATTGTATGTACAAGCTTCGGTTCCAGTTCCCGCATCTGTTCCAGATAAGAATCCTGCAGCTGCTGTTCCCTTTTTCCAATGCTCTCTAACTTTGCATCATAAACCGCAGCACCTTCCTGCATTCCCTGTTCCAAACCTTCTGCCTGTCCCTGTTCCTGTGCCTGCTTACGAATTTCGTCTGCTTCCTCCCGGGCTGCTTTTCGGATTTCGTCTGCTTCGGCATTTGCCTGTGCTAAAATTTCTTCTGCTTTTTCCTTTGCCTCTGCTTCATAATCAATTGTTTCCACCTGCGGTGCAGCAATTCCTTCTACAAATCCACCTGACTCTGCCTGTGGCTGTTCCGGTTCTCTTGTCTTTGCAAGAGCCCGGGACTGTTCTTCTAAAATACGATACGCCAGCGTATTGGAATTAATCACGCGGCTCTCAGATTCATTCGTGATAAAACGCTGTTTATATAAATTAGACAATAATCTCATCACCTCCGCCACGGGAAATTACAATTTCTGCGGAGTCTTCCAGTTTACGAATAATACCAACAATCTTCTGCTGTGCTTCTTCTACATCCTTCATTCTTACCGGACCCATGAATTCCATATCTTCACGAATCATGGCAGCAAGACGTTTGGACAGGTTCTTAAAGATAACATTCTGAACCTCTTCGTTGGCACCCTTCAGTGCAACAGCAAGGTCATTGTTGTCCACATCACGCAGCACACGCTGGATTGCACGGTCGTCCAGCAACAGGATGTCTTCGAACACAAACATCTTCTTGCGGATTTCGTCTGCAAGTTCCGGCTCTTCGATTTCTAAGGATTCCATAATATGTTTCTCTGTTCCACGGTCTACCGTATTCAAAATACCAACGATAGCATCTACACCACCCACAATTGTGTAATCCTGATTGATCAGGGAAGAAAGTTTTCTCTCTAACACACGCTCTACCTCTTTGATTACATCTGGTGAAGTCCTGTCCATCTTGGCAATACGTTTTGCAACATCTGCCTGTTTCTCCGGTGTCAGGGCTCCTAAAATCATTGCAGACTGTGCCGGTGACAGATATGACAAAATCATGGCTATGGTCTGTGGATGCTCGTCCTGAATAAAGTTCAACACCTGACTTGGATCTGTCTTTCGTACAAATTCGAACGGACGAACCTGAAGGGATGCTGTCAGTTTTGTAATAACCTCCTGTGCCTTGTCGCTGCCTAATGCCTTATCCAGGAGTTCTTTGGCATAGCCAATACCACCTTCTGCAATATACTGCTGTGCAAGGCATACCTGATAGAATTCGTTTAATACGCTTTCTTTGGTCTGTGGTGACACACTTCTGGTATTTGCAATCTCCAGTGTCAGTTCTTCTATTTCATCTTCTTTTAAATGTTTGAAAATACTGGCCGACTTCTCCGGTCCTAATGCTATCAGCAATATCGCCGCTTTCTGAATGCCATTATATTCTTCTGTTCCCATTTATTCCCACTCCTCATTCAGCCAGTTACGAAGCAACGACGCAACAGCCTCCGGATTTTCATCTACGAATTTTTCAATCAGGACACGAATCTCTGACTTCTCATTGTAACCAATATCTTCCAAATCTTCCTGTTCTGCCTGCTTGGTTGTCTCAAGCAACGATTCTACAGAAAGCTCCGGTTCAATTTCAGTTTCTTTTTCTTTTCTGGTACTGCGGAATACCACATATCCTAACAGTGCAAAAATCAGAACCGCAAGAATAATCTGCAGGTAATCCTGAAAGCCCCTGCCGCTGCCCTTAGAATATTCAAACATCGGAATATCATAGCTGACAATCGAAATATTAGATGCCGGGATACCGGTTGCATTGGATACCATAGTATAAAGATCCTGATCTACCGTTCCCTTTACCCGGTTGTTATTCTGTGTTACAAATTCATCAAAGGTCATATTGTCCAGAGTACCATCTGCTTTTAAGGTATCCTCATTATAAGTCACATAACGGGCTACCGTTACAGATATGGATGACTGGTCATATTCTATATCTCCTACAGAGCCAATGGTCTGGGTGTTCTTTTCATCCAGTGCACGGTCAATGGAATCATCTGTAATAGAGCTTTCTGATGTGCTTCCATCCGGAAGTACATAAGTTGTTCCATCTCCATTAGAGTCTGTTCCCGGTGTTCCCGACGTACCACCGGTTGAGTCTGACTGATAACGGTCCTCATGGGTAATCAGTCCTTCATCCCTGTCTCCCTGCGCAGAATAATTTGTCTCATTAGTCGTAACCTGATCAAAATTCAGCTTTAAATTTAATCCTACATCAATCGTATCATAAAGGTCTGTTCCCTTAATCACATCTGTAACAGCCTTCTTCACCTGTGTTTCTTTCTTTGTCTGATAACTGAGCTGTGTGCTGGCAGTTCCGATTGCTGTACTCTCTTCTCCACCCGCAAATAAAAGGTTGGAATTAGAGTCAATAATCGTAATATTATCCGTGGAAGAATTGCCAATCTCAGTTGCTATATATCTTGCTAAAGATGCCGCCTGGTCTTCGGACATCTCTCCGTTCAGTTCCAGCTTAACGCTGGCATAGGACTCCTGATTTCTTGTAACTAAGGTTCCATCATCTTCCGGAATATTTAAGTTAACATCTGCCGACTTAATCAAATCCATATTTTCCAGTTCTTTTGCAAATTTATCTTCCAAAAAAACCTGATACCGTTTACTCTTATCAGCTTCCGTTGTGCTGATACTGCCGCTTAATGCATCATCAATGGTAAATCCGTTGGTCGGAATACTGTTTGAACCAAGCAAAATATTTGCATCTGCCTGATTCTTTGCATTTACCGAAAAAGTCATTCCATCAGAAGAAACCTCATAATCTATGCTGTTTCCATCCAAAAGGTCTTTTACAGACGATGCCTGCGTTGCATCCTCACAGGTTATCAGCTGAACCATCGTAGGTTTCGTCATCACGACAGCCAGTATCACCAATGCAAGAATTACTACAGCCGTAATACTGATAAGAAGCGTCTTCTGCTTTGTTGTAAACTTCAGCCACCACTCTTTTATTTTTTCTAATATTGCTTTCAATCTGTCTGGCATAATCTACTCATCCTACCTATACTAAATCTGCATGTTCATAATTTCTTTATAAGCATCTATTACTTTATCCCTTACTGCAACTGTATACGATAATGCAATGTTTGCCTTTTCCTGCGCCACAAGCAATTCATGGGTATTGGTTGATTCTCCCAATGCAAATTTAATTTCCTCTTCCTCTGCATTGTTCTGATAATTATTTGTTTCCTTCACCATGTTCATTGCCGTTGCAAGAATATTATCAAAGCTTTCCGCACTGTTTGACTGCTGTGTTGCAGCTGCATTCTGTGTATTAAAAACATCTGACGAAACTCCTGTTAATACATTAACATTCATCGTTTATCTCACCTTTCCAAATATCTTTTATAATTTACCAATCTGTAATCCTGCCTGTGCAATCTGTTTGCTTGCATCAAAAGCTGTTACGTTCGCCTCATATGCTCTGCTGGCATCAATAAGATTCGTCATTTCTGTTACTATATTCACATTCGGATATGACACATAACCATTTTCATCCGCATCTGGATTGGATGGGTCATATTCCATAGTAAAATCAGTAGAATAATCTTCTGTCACTGAAGAAACCTTTACTCCGTTTCCCACATAGCCTTCCCGGGAATCAGAAAGCACTTTGCTGAACGGAGTTACACCTTTTTCCGAAAAAGTTACAATTTTTCTGCGGTATGGTGTTCCATTCTCTGTACTGGTTGTATTTACATTTGCTACGTTCTCAGAAATGGTATCCATACGAAAACGCTGCGCCGTCATACCGGACGCACTGATATCAAACGACTGAAATAATGCCATTCTTTATTCCTCCCACACAATTTTATTTAATAACGGTTTTATACCGTGATATTTCCTGACTGATACTGTTGGTCAATCCCAGATAACGGATTGTTTCTGAGGCAAGCTCTACATTCTCCTGCTCCGGGTCAACATTGTTGCCGTCCAGACGGTAAGAATAAGAGGCATTGTCGATATATGTCTTTGCATTCAGATGGTCCATATGGATATTTGCCACCTTGTCATCCAGTGAAACATATTTGCTTTTGCCCAGTTCGGATTCCAATGTACTTTCAAAATCCAAATCCCGGCGTTTATATCCAGGTGTATCAGCATTTGCAATATTATTTGATATTAACTGTTCTCTTTCCCAGCTCGCACTTGCGGCCTTATTCAGCACATTCATATAGTCAAACGCATTTGAACTTATCATACTGCACCTCCATAGTTATCCATATTGTTATCGCATCATATTTTATTATAAATAATCTTGTAAAAAACACAAGTATTTTTTTCTTATTTTTACATTATCTAGTGTTTTTTTCCAATTGGCCACACAATATAAAAGGGATTTACAGCTTTTTCCCACTATAAATCCCTTTATCCGATGCACCATCCGTGTGCTCTTCTTTATATCCTGTTTGTTTATATTTCTATGGTTAATCTGCCTTTCGTATTCTGGCAAGTTCATCAAACACCACATCATTTACAACTTTGATATAAGTTCCCTTCATTCCGGAAGAACGGGATTCGATGACTCCTGCACTTTCGAACTTACGCAATGCATTTACAATAACGGAACGTGTAATTCCTACACGATCTGCAATCTTGCTGGCTACAAGAATACCTTCTGTTCCGTTTAACTCATCAAAAATATGAGTAATTGCCTCTAACTCTGAAAAAGAAAGTGTGCTGATTGCTGAACGCACAATCTGTACTTTTCTGGTCTCTTCCGCATTTTCCTCATTCACAGAACGCATCATTTCCAGTCCGACAACTGTTGTTCCATATTCACTGAGAATAATATCATCAATGTCATACTGGTTATCATAACGATATACAAACAATGTTCCTAACCGCTCACCAGCAATATCAATCGGTGTAATAATTGCAGAATATTTCTTAATATCTGATTCAAATCCTAATGTTTCCAGATTGACGTTTTCCTTTGTGGAAAGAATTCCAAGCAGTCTTTCATTCAGCATAGAATCAATAAACCCGCCTACTTCATCAACAATCAGTTCATGAATCTCATCAATTCCACGGCACTGGCTGCTTCCGAGTACCTTTCCTTTTTTACTGATAACAAGGATATTGGAATCCAATATCTCTGTCAAAACCTCACAGATATCATTGAACACAACCTTTGACGAATTATTATTGTGCAAAAGCTTATTTATTTTTCTTGTTTTATCCAACAGCTGAACGCTCATACTTATATCCTCCACGCTATATTCAGAATAACTAGACTGTTTAATATTTTATCATGTTTATTCTGATAATTCAAGAATTTGAATTGTACTTTTAATTCTTTTCATCCTTTTTTGGTTTTTCCTCTGAAAAGCCACACTGCTCATTGGCACAGGCAAGCTTATTGCCCTTTTCTACCATATAACTTCCGCACTTCGGACATTTCTCAGATGACGGCTTTGCCCATGACATGAAATCACATTCCGGATTATTCTCACATCCGTAATATCTTCTGCCTTTCTTGGTTTTACGTAGTACAATATCTTTGCCGCATTTCGGGCAGGCAACACCAATCTTCTCAAAATACGGTTTGGTATTACGGCACTCCGGGAATCCAGGACACGCCAAGAATTTACCATGCGGACCGTATTTGATTACCATATTTCTGCCGCACTCTTCACAAATTACATCGGTCACTTCATCCGCTATCTGCACTTTTTCCAGATCTTTTTCTGCCTGCTTTACTGCCGCATCCAAATCCGGATAGAAATTGCTTACTACAGTCTTCCAGTTTACGGTTCCTTCTTCCACGCTATCCAGCAGCGACTCCATATTAGCGGTAAAATGTTCGTCCACGATACTGGAAAATGCTTCTGTCATAATGGAATTTACTGCTTCACCAAGCTCGGTAACATAAAGGTTTTTATTTTCCTTAATCACATATCTTCTGGCAAGAATGGTGGTTATGGTCGGAGAATAGGTACTTGGTCTTCCAATTCCACGTTCCTCCAATGCCTTTACCAAAGATGCCTCGGTATAATGAGCAGGCGGCTGTGTAAAATGCTGTTTTTCATCCCATGCATCAAAACTTAATTCTGTATCCTTATCAATGGACTTAAGCATTACATTCTGTGTGCCCTTTTCTTCATCTTCATTGGTGTATACAGACATAAATCCTTCAAATACAAGCTTGGATGCTGCTACGGTAAAACAGTATTTTCCAGCACCGATTTTTACGGATGTTGTCTCATATTTTGCATCACTCATACGGCTTGCGGTAAAACGGTTCCATATTAACTGGTACAGGCGGAACTGGTCTCTGGATAAAGATTCCTTTACCATTACCGGTGTTCTTGTAATATCAGACGGACGGATTGCTTCATGGGCATCCTGAATCTTGTTACTGTTCTTCTTTTCCTGTACATGGGAAGAAACATAATTCTCGCCATACTGCGCTGCGATAAAGCTGCGTGCCATAGCATCTGCTTCTTCTGAAATACGGACAGAATCTGTTCTCAGGTAAGTAATCAGACCAACCGTTCCGATTCCCTTTACATCCACACCTTCGTATAACTGCTGTGCTAAACGCATGGTTTTCTGTGTGGAGAAATTCAATACCTTGGATGCTTCCTGCTGTAAGGTACTGGTGATAAACGGCTGTGGAGCCTTTTTATTACGTTCCCCTTTTTTCACATCTGTTACGGTAAATTTTTCTTTTTCAAGCTCTGCCATAATAGCATCTGCCTGTTCTCTTGAGGTGATATTCATTTTTTCTTTTGCTGTTCCGTAAAACTTTGCAGTTAACGGTTTCTTCTCACCTTTTACTTTCAGGCTTGCATCTAAGGTCCAGTATTCTTCCGGTATAAATGCATTTATTTCACTTTCACGGTCGCAGATCAAACGCAATGCCACAGACTGTACACGTCCTGCACTTAAGCCTCTTTTTACCTTTGCCCATAATAACGGGCTAATCCGGTAACCCACCATACGGTCTAACATACGGCGCGCCTGCTGGGCATTCACTAAATCCATATCGATGTCTCTCGGTTTTTTTAAAGAAGTTTTTACTGCATTCTTGGTAATCTCATTGAAACTGATCCGGTAAACCTTTTTATCAGAATTTGCCAGATTCAGTGCCTGATATAAATGCCAGGAAATTGCTTCTCCCTCACGGTCAGGGTCTGTTGCAAGATAAATGACATCTGCTTTTTTCACTTCTTTTCTTAATTTTGCAAGTACATCACCTTTTCCCCGGATGGTAATATACTTTGGTTCAAATCCGTGTTCTGCATCAAATCCTAAGGTACTCTTCGGTAAATCACGCACATGTCCATTGGATGCATCCACTTCATAATTCTTCCCCAGAAACTTTTTAATTGTTTTAACTTTTGCCGGTGACTCAACAATAACAAGATATTTAGCCATAACCCTGCTCCTTTATTTTGTTCTCTCTATGCGGTTATTCATGTATTTTTATATAATAATTCTTATATACTTCTTTGATAAAACCTGCATTTTCCAGCGTCAGCAGTATCTCACACATCCGGTCTACCGGAAGCTTTGTTTCTTCCAAAATCTGCTGGGCACTTTTCGGTTGCAAATCGAGAACACTATACACCACCCCTTCATCTTTTTCAAGTACCTTTTTTGAAAAAGCATTGGAAACTACTATATTGGCAAGATCAATTTCAAGATCCTTAAACCATTCCTCCGGAGACACTATGATGCCAGCCCCCTGCCGTATCAGGCGGTTACAGCCTCCACTTAACACATCTCCAACACGCCCCGGAAGTGCATAAATATCTTTTCCCTGCTCTAAGGCAAAGTCTGCCGTAATCAATGAACCGCTCCGCTCCTTTGCTTCTATTACAACTACCACATCTGAAAGCCCGCTGATTAACCGGTTCCGTTGCGGGAACAACTTTCCCAAAGGTTTTGTCTGCGGCATATATTCAGATAGAATTCCGCCTTTTTGTGTCATAGTCTGATAAAGACTCTGATTCTGTCTGGGATAACAGTAATCTGCCCCGCATCCCATAACAGCATAAGTTTCTCCCTCTGCCGCCATGGCACCACTGTGGGCTGCTCCATCAATTCCTGCAGCCAGTCCACTGATTATAATGCAGCCTGCTTTTACTGCCAGTTCCGCCAGATGTTTTGCATAGTAACGACCGTATTCACTGCATCTTCTTGCTCCCACAATAGCAATACTTTTCTTATCTTCCGGTGGCAGACTGCCCTTATAAAAAATTCCATAAGGTGGCTTATTGATATATAAAAGACGTTTCGGATAGTTTTCATCCTCTCTTGTTACAAGATACAGTCCGCTTCTTTTTAAATTCTCCCATGCTTCTTCTAAGTTCCATGCTTTTTTATAGGTAAGAACAGACTTCACATCTGCTTCGGTAATGCCCGGAATCTGCATGAATTCCTTTTCTGACATGTCATATAAGACTCCTGCACTTCCGGCAAAACGAAACAGTTTTTCCACTTTTCCGGTTCCAATGTTTTCTGCCATCTGTGCCATACACGCCAGCCAGTATTTATATTTCATTCCATTTATCCCTCCCAGAATTTCTTATCTACATTCCGATAACAGACCGCCTCACTTAAATGTCTGGTTAGGATTTCATCTGAACCGTCCATATCTGCAATGGTTCTCGCCACCCGCAAAATCCTATGATAAGATCTGGCTGTCAATTCCAGCTTCTGATAAATGCTTTCCATATACTGTTTTTGTTTTGTCGATAATCTGCAATATTTTGTCAGTAATGCCGCCGGAATTCTACTGTTATAGCGAATGTTAGTTCCGGCAAACCTTTGCTGCTGCCGCTCCATAGCTGCAACCACCCTTTTTCTAATTTCTGCCGAAGTCTCCTGATGCGGATTTTCTTTAATCAAATCCTGATATTCCACACGCTTTGTCTCTACACAGATATCAATTCTGTCCAATAAAGGCTGACTGATTTTCTTTAAATACTGTTCCACCATTCCTTTCGTGCAATGACAGCGGTTCAAATCCGGATAATATCCACACCGGCAGGGATTCATGGCAGCCACCAGCATAAAATCCGACGGAAATTCATAATTTCCGGCAAGCCTTGCAAGCTTTACACAGTGTTCTTCCATAGGCTGTCTTAAAATTTCCAAGGTTTCCCGCCGGAACTCCGCCAGCTCATCTAAAAAGAGTACACCATGGTGGGCGAGACTGATTTCTCCCGGTCCCGGAACCATTCCACCACCTGCCAGTCCCTGTGGTGTTATGGTATGATGTGGATTACGGAAAGGACGTTCTGCCATCCATGCTTCACTTTCCGTCAGAAGTCCCCTTACACTGTATATTTTTGTTACCTCCAGGGCCTCATCTTCCGTCATCTCCGGTAAAATACCCGGAATTCTCCTTGCAATCATTGTCTTTCCTGCGCCTGGTGGTCCAATCATCAGGAGATTATGTCTGCCGCTTACCGCAATCTCACAGGCTCTTTTCACAAACTGTTGTCCATTAATTTCTGAAAAATCCGGTACTTCTTTTCTCTTAACCTTTTTCTCATGCCCGATTTCTTCTTTCTCAGGCTCCCAGAATTTTATTTCATCATTAAAGCCTTTTATCACTTCTTCCAGTGTGTTTACACCAAACAGACGGATTCCTTTTACCAATGCAGCTTCTTTGGCATTTTCCACCGGCACCATACAGGCGTCCATCCGCTCCTGTGCAGCCTTTGTCACGATGGGCAATACTCCATGAATCGGTTTTATTCTTCCATCCAGTCCTACTTCTCCTACAATCAGAAGCTGTTCCAGCCTGTCTTTCGGAATAATCCCCATTGCAGCAAGCACTGCCACTGCTACCGGCAAATCAAAGGACGAACCGCATTTTCTTACATATGCCGGCGAGAGATTAATCGTAATCCGTTTTGGTGGGAGACGGTATCCACAATTTTT
Organism: Roseburia sp. AF02-12; assembly: GCF_003461765.1. Taxonomy (NCBI): domain Bacteria; kingdom Bacillati; phylum Bacillota; class Clostridia; order Lachnospirales; family Lachnospiraceae; genus Roseburia; species Roseburia sp. AF02-12. The sequence continues at coordinate 916,195 of NZ_QTXS01000001.1, forward strand.
AAGGGCTGTCCGCACCCGCTCTCTTGCCTCCCGCACTTCTGCCGATAAAAATCCTACCATTTCAAACACTGGCATACCATCCGTCACATCTGCTTCCACGCGGATAGGAATGCTCTCAATGCCACGCACGATTGCCGTTGATACAATACTGTACATTAAATTTCACCTTTCTGTTTTGCAATTATTCTGTTTTTTGTAATTATTTCATTTTCTCTGTTCATTTTGTTTGTCCGGGATTTTTCTGCAGAAGAACTCTGCAATTTACATGAGTAGCCCCAAGATGGGTTATTCATCATTTATTTCGATAAAAAAGATGGACTCATCATATCATGAAATCCATCCTTTTCAAATACCAATTTAACACATTATAAAAATTTAATAATTGTAACCTTTTTCAAAATAAGCTTTCAGCTTCTCCAATGCCTTTTTTTCAATTCGTGAAACATAGGACCTCGAAATATTTAAGTTTTTTGCAATCTCCTTTTGTGTCACCGGACAGTCCGTTTTTAGGCCATAGCGCAGGTTTATGATAATCTGTTCCCGTCTGTTTAGTACCCGCGGCAGTATTTCATATAAGGTCTTCACATTTCTGTCATACTCCATCTGCTCCACCACATCCGGTTCGTTATGCACTACAATATCCAGTAAATGTATCTGGTTTCCCTCTTTATCTGTTCCGATTGGCTCATAAAGAGACACTTCCCTGGCAATTTTACGCTTACTGCGCAGATACATCAGAAGTTCATTTTCAATGCATCTCGCTGCATAAGTTGCCAGCTTATTTCCTTTTTCTACCCGGAAGGTATCGATTGCTTTAATCAATCCAATGGTTCCAATCGATATCAGATCTTCCATATCCTCTTCCACATTCTGATATTTTTTTACCACATGCGCTACCAGACGCATATTATGTTCTATCAGAATATGTTTTGCTTCAAGGCTGCCTTCCCCAAGCTGTTTTAAATATTGCTTCTCTTCCTGTATAGTCAATGGAGATAAAAATGTTTTCAATACAGCACCCTTAAAAAGCGATTTATTATATTCTATGCGTCTGCCAGATTCTTCGTGCCTTTCCTCTTTTTTTATCTCTATCCTTTTCTTCTGTGTCTTTTTCCTTTATAATTATCCTTATGAAGCGAATATTAGACTATACCATAACAAATGAATACAAAAACTATACGATAAGAGAATTTCTTACGGAAAAAGGATACCCGAAAGGGCTCCGGGCACATCTTTTCCGCACCGAAAATGTTCTTTTCCGAAACGGTGATACCGGGCACAGCAGTGACCGGCTGAAGGTTTCTGATAAATTAAAGACTATTTTAGAAGAATCTATGCCGGAAAACTATCCTGCACCGGAAAACATTCCCCTTTCCATCCTCTATGAAGACGAAGATATTCTTGTTATCAATAAACCGGCACACATGCCTGTCCACCCATCCATGACACATTACGAACATACCCTCGCCAATGCTGTCTTTTATTATCTGGGCAGCAAAAACGAAGCCGGTCCTTTCCGCTGCATCAACCGGCTGGATAAGGATACTACCGGTATCACAATCCTTGCAAAGAACAGTCTCAGCGGCGGTATCTTAGGCAGACAGATGAACGAACGGAAAATCCACCGCACCTATCTTGCCATTGTCCGTGGTATTACCCCGGAATCCGGTACCATTACTGCGCCAATCGGCAGAAAGGAAGGTTCTGTATTAGAGCGTCAGGTAGATTTTGGGCAAGGTGAATACGCCTGCACCCATTACCGCAGACTAGCTGTGAAAGAAATTTTTTCAAAAAATACTTTTTCAGGGGAGCCTCTTTCACCGGATGCACTCTCCCTTATTGCTTTGCGGCTTGACACCGGCAGAACCCACCAGATCCGTGTCCATATGAGCTACCTCGGCTACCCTTTAATCGGAGATTTTCTTTATTATCCGGATTTTTCCATGTTAAAAAGGCAGGCTCTTCATGCCTGCCAGTTAAAATTCGAACATCCAATCACAAAGGAACAGCTCTGCTTTACGGCTCCACTTCCTGCCGATATGCAAATGCTGTTCCCTGAATTTCATGTTCCAAATCTGGACAATCTATTTTCGGATTAACGGATTCTTTCGGTAAGTCCGACTTTCTTCTGCACCTTACGCAAGGTCTTATTAGAATAATAAGCTGCTTTTTCGTCATTCTTTTTAATCATACTGTCAAGATAGGTCTTGTCTGCCATCAGTTCCCCATAACGTTTCTGCAATGGCTCTAACTCTGCAGCAACTGCTTCTCCTACTGCCAGTTTGAAATCACCGTAGCCTTTTCCGTCAAATTCTTTTTCGGTTTCTTCTCTTGTCTTACCGGTTACACAACCATAAATATCAATCAGATTACTAATGCCCGGTTTATCTTCACGATATACAATTTCACTGCCGGAGTCGGTTACTGCACGTTTAAATTTGCGGATAACGGTATCTTTATCATCTAAAAGGCGGATGGTTGCATTTGGATTCTCATCGGACTTTGACATCTTTTTCTCCGGCTCCTGCAGACTCATAATCTTTGCACCTGCTTTTCCGATATATGCCTCCGGAATTGTAAATACATCTCCGTAAATAGCATTAAAACGCTGTGCAATATCTCTGGTAATCTCAAGATGCTGTTTCTGGTCTACGCCAACCGGAACCACATCTGCCTGATACAATAAAATATCAGCCGCCATTAATACAGGATAGGTATAAAGACCTGCATTGATATTATCTGCATGTTTTGCAGCCTTATCCTTAAACTGTGTCATTCGGTTCAATTCCCCCATATAGGTAAAGCAGCCTAATATCCAGCTTAATTCTGCATGTCCGGATACATGGGACTGATAATAAATACAGTTTTTCTCCGGGTCTAATCCTGCCGCTACATATAATGCATAAAGAGAACGGGCATTTTTACGGAACTCTGCCGGCACCTGTCTTAAGGTAAGGGAATGTAAATCCATAACACCATAGATACATTCATATTCATTTGTAAGATTTACCCAGTTTTTCAATGCTCCCAAATAATTTCCAAGGGTAAGGGTTCCTGTTGCCTGCATTCCACTATATAAAATCTTCTTTCCGTCTAACATTTATTTATCCTTCTTTCTTTTATTTTTCAATACTTCATATCGAATATATGCATAAGTCTCTTCTTCGCCGCATTCTGCCAGCATATGAAGAAGGCACTCTAAAAGTTCTCTTGATTCCTCATGAATAATATGATACTGCTTTCCATGTTCGTAATAAGCCAGAGGACTTTCGTCGGTATATTTTTCTCTCTGGTAATTCCTGCTTGCTGCCACCCGGTCAATAAACATCTCAACAACATATTTTGTTGGCATCTTCATTCCAGTAATTCCGGTGCATTTATCCGGTCCGTAATCAATCCAGTATTCCATATGATGCTTGTTTCTGCCCTTATGGTGCAGCCAGGCTGCGGAATACCCCTTATCCTCACGTTCGGCATTGTTGGGACTCATATTTCCCTGAAAATACTTACAGCCCACTAAAAATTCCGTTGGTGAATATTTCGACAAATCATGCAATAAGCCCTGGCGGTAAAGTCCAACTTTAAAACAGCCTTTCATGACTAACATCTTGTGATGATTAATTGTGCAAAAATGTTTCCATGCTTTCATCTTACTTTATTTCCCTATTAATATCTGAATGGACATCCCGGCAATTTCTACCTGGACTGCATCCATTATCATTTCTTTCTCCAGAAAACCATTTTCATTTCCTGTATCCATTACTTTATACCATTTTTTGCTTTTTGGCAATTTTGGAAGTGCAAGGAACTGTTTTCCGGTGTGAAAATTATATGCCACATAAATCATTTCCTCACAATCCGCATACAGTCCGCAATAAAGCATCCCAACCGACTGGCGGTTCGGGCTAAATCCCACAGTCCATGCACTATCGCAGTGAAAAGAAAGATCCGGATATCCCAGTCCCTTATAATCATTCATCCGCATCGGCTCTTCCATCCGAAGAACCGGGTGTGCCTTACGAAAGGCTGCCATTTTCTTTACAAACTGTTGTAAGGAAGCATATTTCTTATCATTTTTCCAGTTTACCCAGCCAACTGCATTATCCTGGCAATAAGCATTATTATTTCCCCTCTGGGAATTACCAATCTCATCACCGGCAGCAAGCAGTGGAATACCCTGTGCTAAAAATACTGCCGTAATCGCATTTCGAAGCTGTTTTTTACGCAGGCTTTCTATATATTTTTTGCGGGTTGGTCCTTCAATGCCATAGTTGTCACTGTAATTCCAGTCATTTCCATCCGCATTGTTTTCCCCATTTGCCTCATTATGTTTCTCACTGTACATAAATACATCTGCCAGTGTAAAACCATCATTAGATGCTGCGTAATTCACAAATCCGGCATGTTTCTTCTGCTTACGCATCTGGTTTACAAAATCGGTAAGACAGATTTCCTTATGATTTAACATTTTCCGCAACGGATAATAAAATTCATCCCGGTAAACAAATAAATGCGGATATGCATAATCCTGTTCCAGCAAATCCTCCGGAATTGTATCTGCAAACAGCTTACTGCGGCACAAAATCAAATCCTGTGCCATAGCACGAATCGGAAGATTTGCTCCCATCAGACGGAATCCATCCACATGATATTCCATCACCCAGAAGCGCAGGGCTTCTAACATCAGATTCTGATTGATGGTATCAGGAAAATAAATTTCCATAATACATTCCATGTCATTTTTATGCAATGCCTTAATTAATGATTTCAAGGCATGCTCCGGCTGTCTGCTTCTGGTAAATGCAGCCTTCGGCGCAAAATAATTGCCTTCGGTATAGCCCCAGCAATTTATCTTCTCAACTTCCGGCAGCTTCTTTGTATCTGTCTTCTGTTCTTCCTTCCAGGTCACATAATCCGGCAGTTCACAGGTTTCCGGTATCATCAGCTCTTCAAATTCATAAAAAGGCATAAATTCAACGGTTGTAACGCCCATATCACGAAGATATCCTATCCGGTTCTCTACTGCTTCAAAAGTTCCTTTTCTTGCTCCGCCATTACTACCCTCCATGGTAAAATTTCTCACATGAAGTTTGTACATGACCATATCCTTTTTGGCAATTTCCGGTGCCACATCCTCTTCCCAGTCAAAAACATCTGTGGAGAAACCGCTTTTCACCTGATAATCCATACCAAAGCGTTCCTTTTCTCCCCACTTTTCCCTGCCTACAATTCTTCTGGCATATGGATCTGTCATAACCTTACCGTCTATTTCAAAATTATAATCAAAAGAAGCCGGTTCAATGCCCATTACCATAATTGAGCGCAGTGCACCCACATAGTAAGTATCCGGAACCGGTATTTTCTCAATTTTCCCTGTTTTCTTTTCATACAGTACAATACTGCATTTCTGCTCTTTTCTCCCCTCAAAGGTAAATACAACCCCATCACTATGCACAACTGCTCCCATGGTTCTGTAATCGCCTTCCCGAACATTGTATTTCATTTCATCATCCTGCACTTTCCTATATTCAAGTCTCTTGAAAAGATTATAACACGATTCATTGACAATTGATATGTAAATTTTTATAATTATAGTGTAGTGTATTGTTAATTAGTGATATAAGAGGTATATTCATGCATACAGTTGCAACAAAGGATTTACAACCTGGCATGGTGACTGCCACTCCTGTCATGAGCAGGCATGGGCAGATGATTGTAGAAGCACACAAAATGCTGACAACTCAAATGATTGCACACCTTGAGTTTTATGGAATTGAGAGTGCCAGAATAATAGACGGTGCTCTGCCTGTTGATGCCATTCAGTCAATGGCTGAAGAAAAGGAAGCGGTTGACCGGTATTCTGAACGGGTAAGAAACAGTAAAGAATTCAAAGTTTTTAAAGCAAATTACGAAAAAAAAGTACCTTTTTTAGAAAAATCCATCAATGATTTTGTCACAAAAAACATTCCTTTTGATCAGGAGGCTCTTTTATCCTGCGCTTTAGATCTTTTTGCCAGACATTCCACTACAATTTCCATGTTCGATATGCTGCACAATATGCGCAAAATTACCGATTCCACTTATGCCCACAGTCTGAATGTTTCTTTAATCAGCCGAATGATTGGTATGTGGCAGAATTATAATGCAGATGATTTAGAAACTCTGACTCTGGGTGGTCTCTTACACGATATAGGAAAAAGTAAAATTCCACCGGAAATCATTAACAAGCCAGGACGCCTGACCCCGGAAGAATATGAACTGGTGAAAAAACATTCCGAATATGGTTATGAACTGCTGAAAAATCAGAATGTATCTGTCCGCATCAAAAAAATTGCTCTCACCCATCATGAACGCTGTGATGGAAGCGGCTATCCAATCGGACTTATCGGAGATGATATTGATGATTTTGCCAATATCGTTGCTATTGCAGATGTCTACGATGCCATGACTGCTGACCGCTGTTATCGCCGCGGCGTCTGCCCGTTTGAGGTCATTGCCACTTTTGAGCGGGAGGGTCTGGGTAAATACAAACCCCAGTTTATTACCAGCTTCCTGGAGCATATTGCCAATACATATATTAACAATGATGTCATGTTAAGTAATGGCATGACCGGTAAAATTGTGCTGATTAACAAGCATCGCCTGACTCGTCCGGTGGTTCGGTTAGAAGACAGTATATTTATCAATCTGGAAAAACGTCCGGAACTCTACGTTCAGACAATTATATAAAGAAAGAGGTATTTTATGGAAAACAAACAGTTAAAAGAGGAAGACGATATCATGGTGACATTGAATTTAGACAATGGGCAGGATGTGGAATGCAAAATTCTTACTATCTTTGAAGCAGGAAAACAGGATTATATTGCGCTGATGCCCTTAGATGAAAAGGGAAATGAAAATGCAGATGGTGAAGTATATATCTATCGTTACTCCGAGGATGAGGATGGAAATCCTTCTTTAGATAATATTGACAGTGACGAAGAATACGAAGTTGTCTCCGACCGTTTTGATGAATTATTAGATGAAGCAGAATTTGACGCAATGGACAACTAATCATCCATTACGTTTCCTGCAATTCTTTTAAGAACCGGGATGGTTCTGCACTGTGATTATTCAACAGCTCTACCGAGAAGAGGTAGAGCTGTTTTTTTGCTCTGGTCATCCCAACATAGAACATTCTGCGTTCCTCTTCCAGATCCGCATCTAAAACAGCTTTCTTATAGGGCATGATTTTCTCATTTACATCAATCAAAAATACCACATCATACTCTAATCCCTTCGAGCTATGTAAGGTTGATAAGACAACGCCCTCTCCCTTCGTCCGCTGCTTCTCCATGGCACGCTGTAATTCTTTTAAATATTTCTCTTTCTGTTTCTGCCAGTCATCAAAGCTATCGAACTCTTTGGTCATATCGGTAAGCTGTTCTAGAATATCCAAAAGTTCTTCCTCATTCATACCTCTCTGATCTGCATATTCTTTGATATAGTCATCGTAGCCGATTCCCTTGCGGATATAATTCACCGCTGCAAAAGGCTTCATTCCGGCTAACATTTTGCAGTCATGATAAAGCCGGTCGATTCTTCGTGCAATCCAGGACTGCTCCATTTTATCATAATAATCTGCCCAGACATCAAATGCTACGGTATCCTCTTCCAGGCTGTCCCGCCCAATATAACGGTTCGGCCGGTTCATAATCTGTAAGAAGTCTGCCCTTCTTCTGCTTCCATGGGCAATCCGAAGATAACTTTCCATATCTTTTGCAATCCAATGCTCATAAATATTAGGAATATTATCCCTTGTACGGAAAGGAATATTATATTCCATCAACTGCTGCATCAGAAGTCTTGGCTGTGTATTAGTGCGAAACAGCACCGCTGCGTCCGACCAGTCACCACCAGCTGCGGTATATTCCTTAAGTGCATGAATCAATCCTAAATTTTCTTCCCGCTGCGTCCGGTAAGTCTTACATACTACCGCTTCCTTTGCCGGATGAAATGCCTTAATATCCTTTGCAAACCGCCCTGTATTGTGGGCAATCAGTCTTCCTGCCGCTGCCACAATATTTCCATCGGAACGATAATTATAATTTAATACAATCCGCTTTGCATCAGCATAATCCTTCTCAAAGTTCAGCATAATCTCCGGTCTTGCCTGGCGGAACCTGTAAATAGACTGGTCATCATCCCCTACCACAAAGAGATTATTTTCCGGTGCTGCAAGCATCCTTATAATCTCATATTGCAATCCATTGATATCCTGAAACTCATCAATCAAAATATACCGGAACTTCTTCTGCCAGAGTGCTAAGATATCCTTCCGCTGGCTGAAAAGTTCATAGGTATAAACTAACATATCATCAAAATCAATCAGCCGGTTCTTCTGTAGCATCTTCTGATAATTCATAAATACATCCCGGAATGTATGCTCTGGAAAATTAGAAGAATAATAATGTTCAATGGGAATGTTCGAATTCTTTACACCGCTGATTTCAGATAACAGAGTCTGGATGCATTCATTTTCATCTTCATAGTCAATCGGAAAATGACGTAAAAGATTCCGGATAAATACCACCTTCTGCTCATCTCTTATAATATTTTCTGCCCGATAATGATAAGCATACTTTAATACCGTAAAAAACACCGCATGAAAAGTACCAAAAGTAGCCGTTGTGGATGTCTGATTCGTTAGCGAAAGAAAACGCTCCTTCATCTCCATAGCGGCTGCTTTTGTAAATGTCACCACCAGAATCTCTGATGGTGACACCCCATATTTTTCTATTAAATTTTTCGTTCGATGGGTAATTACGGCAGTTTTGCCTGAACCGGGCCCCGCCAGTGTAAGGCAGGGACCCTGATAAAAATCAACAGCTTCCTGTTGTGCTTCATTAAATTGCATGAAATGCCTCGTAACTTTTATTTCTCAAGTGCTTTCGTAAGAAGTGTAATTCCGGTACGGATACGTTTTAAGGACTCCTCCTTACCAATAATTTCCATAATCTCAGTTGCACCTGCCGGTGTCATCTGTTTACCGGAAACCGCTGTACGAACCGGCCATAATACATAACCATTCTTGCAGCCCTTCTCTGCCACAAAATCACAAAGTGTCTGATACAGTGCATCATTACTGTAATCCTGTTGAGCTTCTAATACCGGAAGAATCTCTGTCAAGACTTCCAAAGAGCTCTCTTCTGTGGTCTTCATCTTCTTATGGGTATACATTGCGGTATCATACTCCGGAAGTTCCTCAAAGAAGTCAATCAGATTCTCAATATCCGGGAAGATTTCAATTCTGGTCTTCACCATCTCCGCAATCTTGCGGATATCATAATCCCTGGTAATTACTTTCCGGATATATGGCTCTGCCATTTCAAAGTACGAATCAAAATCCATTGCCTTGATGTATTCGCCATTCATCCATTTCAGCTTTGTATAGTCAAATACAGCCGGTGATTTACTCATATGATGATAATCAAAGGCTTTTACCAGCTCCTCTAAAGAAAAGATTTCCCGGTTATCTGCCGGACTCCACCCCAGTAATGCCACAAAGTTTACAACTGCCTCTGTTAAAAATCCCTGTTCAATCAAATCTTCGTAGGAAGAATGTCCACAACGTTTACTTAACTTCTGATGCTCTTCGTTGGTAATTAACGGACAGTGTACATACACTGGCACATCCCAGCCAAAAGCTTCATACAGACGGTTATACTTTGGAGAAGAAGAAAGATATTCATTTCCTCTTACTACATGTGTAATTCCCATCAAATGGTCATCTACTACGTTGGCAAAGTTATAAGTCGGATATCCGTCTGATTTAATCAGAATCATATCGTCCAGCTCCGCATTATCAACGGTAATATCTCCATAGATTTCATCATGGAAGGTTGTTGTTCCTGTCTGAGGATTGTTCTGACGGATAACGTATGGAACACCTGCAGCAAGCTTTTCTTCTATTTCTTCCTTGCTTAAATGCAGGCAATGCTTATCGTAAACAATAATCTCTTTACCTGCAACAGTCTGACGCAGACTCTCTAAACGCTCCTTATCACAGAAACAATAGTATGCTTCTCCCTTTTCAATGAGTTTCTTCGCATACTCCAGATAAATTCCCTGTGCCTGACGTTCACTCTGCACATATGGGCCAACACCGCCATCCTTGTCCGGACCTTCATCATGTAACAATCCAGTCTTCTCAAGGGTACGGTAGATAATATCTACCGCTCCCTCAACATAACGTTCCTGGTCTGTATCTTCAATTCTTAAAATAAAATCTCCGCCCTCATGCTTTGCAATTAAATATGCATAAAGTGCTGTACGCAGATTTCCTACATGCATTCTTCCTGTAGGACTTGGTGCAAATCTGGTTCTAACCTTGCTCATTCTATTAACCCGCTTTCTTACTATTAATTTAATTCGATTTCCCGTAATTCCTTTGGAGGAAGCTGCTTGGTAGAAGCTTTCTTAATCTTCTCGATTTCCTGTTTTGCTTTCGGAATCGGAAGAATAGTTCCTGCTCCGGCGATACATCCGCCAGGACATCCCATTCCTTCAATCATATATCCATTCATCTTACCAGCCTTGGCAAGCATCAGCATCTTCTTACATTCAGCAAGACCTTCTGCATGTTCAATCTTAACATCCACATCCGGATAATACTCATGTATACATTTTTCAATGGCATCTGCAACACCACCGGCACATGCATATCCACGACCTGCAGCAGTTGCATCATGCATGGAGCTTTCACCATCCGTCTGGTTCGGATCAATTCCTTTTGCTGCAAACATAGCGTCTAACTCTTCAAATGTGATTACAAAATCAACATCGCTTCGTACAGTTCTTCTGCTTGCTTCCAGTTTCTTAGCAGCACACGGTCCGATAAATACTACTTTTGCATTCGGATGTTCTTTCTTAATGCTTCTTGCTGTAGCAACCATAGGTGTAAGCTCAGAAGATACGCTCTCGATTAAATCCGGGAACTGTGTCTTTGCAAGCATGGACCATGCAGGACAGCAGGAAGTAAGTAAGAACGGAAGCTCTCCTGTTGCAACATGATTTGCATAGTGATGTGCTTCTGCTACTGCACCGATATCAGCCCCAAGTGCAACTTCAACAACTTCTGAGAAACCAAGTTCTAATAAAGCTGCCTTTACATGCTTTGGAGTAGCTCCAGGTCCGAACTGACCTACAAATGCAGGTGCAATTTCAGCGATAACTTCTCCGCCTTCTTTCATACAACGGATCAACTGGAAAATCTGTGATTTATCTGCAATTGCTCCGAATGGGCAGCTTACCATACACTGACCACAGGATACACATTTATCTGCATCAATCTTTGCTCTTCCGTATTCATCTGTTCCAATTGCTCCAATTCCACAAGCCATGGAACAAGGTCTTTCTTTCTTGGAAATCGCATCATATGGGCAGGCTGCTTTACATCTTCCACATTTGATACATTTTTCCTGGTCGATTACGGATTTGCCATCTACCTGGGAGATTGCTCCCTTTGGACATACCTCCATACATGGATGTGCAATACATCCCTGACACATATTGGATACTTCATATTTCTTTTCTTCGCACAGATTACATGCAGATGGAATTACCTGCATAAGAGGTGGCTCATAATATTTTTCTGCCACATTGCTCTCTTCGAGGCCACTGGTAACATGTACCGGTTTATCCTGTGGCCGTAAAGACATACCCATAGCAAGTCTTACTCTTTCTGCTGCAATCGCACGTTCTCTATAAATACTTTCACGGTATGTAGGAACATCTCCAGGGCAAACTGTATATGGAACTGCCTCAACGGCATCGTTCAGGTTTGCACTGTCTGCTTCATAAGCAATTTTTGCTACCTCCGTAAAAATGCTTTTTCTCAAATCTGATACTGGTGTACGTAGTCCTCTCATCGTTTCCTCCTAGAAAAAAATTGTATTATATCATTGTTCATAACCACGCACAGTATTATCAATATATAACACTATGCTAACAATAATCTAGCACACCACTTTCAATAATACAAGTAGCCTGCTCTTATGTTCTAAAATAAATACTTTTTACAACTTTTTCCTCCGGGAACATTCTTTGCAGACCGCATCCGTATCTGTCCTTCCACTACATCCGCTGCAGCCAATGCAGCCTCCCTCTTTTTTCTTTTTCATCATAGCATATACCGCAAAGGCGCACCAGCAAAGAATCAGTAATAGCAAAATAATATCATTAACGCCCATACTATCTGCCTCCTAAAAAATCAGGCTGCCAATCTGAAAGACAACAAATGCCGCAATCCATGCAACCACGCACTGCATTATCACAACACCAAGTGCCTGAAGCTTTGAGCCCATCTCCCGTCTAATTGCTGCAACCGCTGCTACACATGGTGTATAAAGTAACGTAAATACCAGGAAGCTGACTGCTGATACCGGTGTAAACAGAGCTCCAAGACTGTTGCCCAAAGCAGTCACACTGGTTCCAAGAAGTACACTCATGGTACTGATTACTGCTTCTTTGGCAGTAAATCCGGTAATCAAAGAAGTGGATACTCTCCAGTCCCCAAATCCAAGCGGAGCAAAAACCGGTGCAATCACACGGCCGATTAATGCCAGCAGGCTGTCTGCGCTGTCAGATACTACATTCAGTCTGGTATCAAAAGACTGTAAGAACCAGATAATAATCGTTGCAAGGAAAATAACGGTAAATGCCCTCTCTAAGAAATCCTTTGCCTTGTCCCACATCAGGAGTACCACGCTCTTAAAAGATGGCAGCCGGTAATTCGGAAGCTCCATGACAAAAGGCATCGGTTTTCCACGGAATGCGGAATGCTTGAATAAAAGTGCCACCAGAATTCCCATTACCATTCCACCAACATAAAGTGCAATCATAACAAGTGCCTGATACTTTTTAAAAAATGCTGCTGTAAACACCGCATAAATCGGTATTTTCGCCGAACAGCTGATAAATGGTGTCAGCATAATGGTCATTTTCCGGTCTCTTTCGGATGCTAAAGTTCTGCTTGACATTACTGCCGGAACCGTGCAACCAAATCCAATCAGCATTGGAACAAAGCTTCGTCCGGAAAGTCCAATCTTACGCAGCAGTTTATCCATAACAAAGGCAACTCTTGCCATATAACCGGAATCTTCCAGAATAGACAGGAAGAAAAATAAAACCACAATAATCGGCAGGAAGCTTAACACACTTCCTACTCCGGCAAATACACCATCAATAATCAGGCTGTGAACCACCGGGTTAATTCCATAAGCAGTCAGCCCCTTGTCTGCAAGATTCGTTATGTATGCAATAAAAACAGCCAGATAATCGCTCAAAAATGCTCCGATCACACCGAAGGTCAGCCAGAATACAAGCAGCATAATCAGAAGAAACAACGGAATAGCAAGATATTTATTCGTTAATACATTGTCTATCTTCACACTACGAATATGTTCTTTGCTCTCATGGCACTTTGTTACTGATTTACTGCACACCTTTTCAATAAAGGTATATCTCATATCCGCCAGAGCGGCATTTCTGTCCATATGATGGTCTGTTTCCATTTCTTCAATACTGTGTTCCATCATATCCAGTTCGTTCTGGCTCAGCTTCAGTCTGTCAATAATGTCTGTATCCTGTTCTACAATCTTCGTTGCTGCAAAACGTGGTGACATTCCGATATTCTGTGCATGGTCTTCTACCTGATGGGATACCGCATGAATGCAGCGGTGCACAGGACCTTTCTCGCAAAAATCCGTTACCTTTGGATATATCTTCTGTCCTGCCACCTTCATGGCGCTGTGTACCAGATCTTCCACTCCCTCTCCCTTTACCGCACTGATTGGAATAACCGGAATTCCCAGTTCTAAAGACATCTGTTTTACATCAATACTTCCGCCGTTGTTACGCACCTCATCCATCATATTCAGAGCTAATACCATCGGAATATGCATTTCTAATAACTGCAGGGTCAGATAGAGATTTCGCTCAATATTTGTTGCATCTACAATATTGATAATTCCATCCGGCTTTTCATTTAAAATAAAGTCTCTTGTTACAATCTCCTCGCTGGTATACGGACGCAGTGAATAGATTCCCGGCAGGTCAACTACCGATGCATCCTTATGCTCTCTGATTTCTCCCATTTTCTGGTCAACCGTTACACCCGGAAAATTTCCAACATGCTGGTTGGAACCGGTGAGCTGATTAAATAATGTGGTCTTACCACAGTTCTGGTTTCCTACTAATGCAAATATCATTCTAGTTCTCCTCCGGTTCTACTTCAATTTTTCCGGCATCTTCTTTTCGTATGGTCAGTTCATATCCACGAATCCGGAGTTCAATCGGGTCTCCCATAGGTGCTACTTTACGCACCTGCACCTTTGTCTTTGGAATCAGCCCCATATCTAAAAATCTACACCGCAGTGCTCCTTCTCCCCCTACTTTGGTTATTACCGCTTCTCTTCCAATTTCAAGTTCATCCAGTGTCATCTATTTTCCTCTTCTCTTGTTATTGATATTTTTTCTCAATTAAGTATTTTACCGCAGGATTCTTTTTTTCACAATATAAAATCTCACATTCCTTTTCATCTGCACATATATTAATATGAATATTTTTATTGAGGTCAGCATATGAACAACTGTAATTGTCAGCCACAAAGCAGCCGTCCGGCTGTTCCGACACCTTATACGAAACAGTTTGCCTGTAATCAGGAACTTGCCATGGCTTATGTTCCATGGCAGCAGTTCGGCAATCTGTACGAACCTGACCAGGCTCTGCGTAATGGCACAGTCTTTCAGGATTTAAATAAACCTTTCCATGGTTCCATGAAAGGAGGCAGATTCTGATGAACAATATGCCAATGAACCAGTCCCAGCTTTTAGACTGGATTAATCAGGTCAGCTTTGTAGCTTATGATACTGCCCTTTACCTTGACACCCATCCTTATGATGAAGAAGCACTTTCCTTCTATAACCACTACCGTACCCTGCGGTTAAAAGCAGTGAAAATGTATGAAGAAAAATATGGTCCCCTGACTTTAGACGGTGCCGACACAGACGGTCACTGGAGCTGGGGAAGCATGAGAAATCCATGGGAAGGGGGAAATTGTTAAATGTGGCAGTATGAAAAAAGACTGGAATATCCGGTCAACATCAAACAGACCGATCCGAAAACCGCACAGTATATCTTAAGCCAGTACGGAGGTCCTGACGGAGAAATCAACGCATCCTTACGTTATCTCTCCCAGCGCTATTCCATTCCTTACCGTGAAGTAGCCGGACTGCTTACCGATATTGCGACAGAAGAAATTGCCCATTTTGAGATGATTGCAACCATCGTACACCAGCTTACCAGAGACCTGACTCCGGAGGAAATCAAAGCCTCTAACTTCGGTCCTTACTATATTGACCACACCCTTGCCGTATGGCCACAGGCTGCCGGTGGTGTTCCACAGAATGCCTGTGAATTCCAGTCCAAAGGCGATCCGATTACTGACCTTATGGAAGATATGGCTGCAGAGCAGAAAGCCCGCACCACTTACGATAACATTCTTCGTGTCGTAAAAGACCCGGACGTTGTAGATCCGATTCGTTTCCTGCGTGCCAGGGAGGTCGTACACTTCCAGCGTTTTGGCGAAGCACTCCGGATGGTACAGGAACACCTTGACTCCAAGAACTTCTATGCATGTAACCCGGCTTTCGATAAGAGCTGCGGCTGCAAATAAAACTGTGATAGAAAAGAATGTGCCTTGGCACATTCTCGTGCCTGCGGCGGTTGCTTGCGACATCTACCTTATACGCCGCAGTGTGCATCCTCGCGGAGCGTTTTTTACTTTACAGGAAAGCAATTTCCTGTAAAGTAAAAAATAGCGTATCACCGATATTTTCTATCGATGATACGCTATTTTCATTCTCCGGTTCCGCAGAGCCGGTCCACAGAATTAATAATCTCACGGACTTCCGGGATTTCCTCATGATACTCTTTCATGAGTTTTTCAATTTCTTCCTTCTGTTCTAATACTACATCCATGTTATATTCAATGGATGCCCGGATTTTCTGCCGCCGGCTCAATAATTCATGCTTGATTTCCACCATTTCACGCTTATCTACCAGTGCATTGGGTTGACTAATCCAGACCTTTGCATCATAAAGTTCATATTTTTGCAGCATGCGTACTAACTTTCCATTAAAATATTCCAAGTCATCACTATTCCGTTCAAATTTCTCTCTTTCCCGCTTGGCTTCTAAGTACTGCTCCCAGAGATAGGTCAGTTCATAGGAATTATGCACATGGTATTTCTCGCAGGCATAATCCACCGCATTCGTAGAATTTACATACTTTATTTTAGTACGGTTCAAAAGAGTAATGGCATGATTCATGTTCACTTCTGCCCGCTTGATTTCTCTTGTATTATTCTGATTCCGGAACAGCATAAAGAATCCACTGGCTGCCGCAGCTACCATCAGAATCGTAAATAGAATCCGTACATCCATTTCCAATGCCACATGAAGAACCAATATGACTGCAAGGAATGCCAGTACCATGCCAAATACTACATAGGATGCCTTCCGCAGAATCTTCTGTTCTTCCATTAACTCTTCCCGGTAATAAGCCCATTCATTCTTCTCCCCTTCCAGGTAATTCATATCACGCTTTACGGCCGCCTGATACATCTCATTTGCCTGCAGGGTCCGGATGGATTCCGTCAGAGTCTCCTCTTCCTGTTCCATCTGTGCATACTGCGTATCTGTCAGCTTCTTGGTTGCTTTCAGATAATCGGAACGGGACTGATCCAGTGTAAGAATACTGTTTGCAGTATCTCTTAAAGCAGCTGCCTCATCTTCCGGCAGTTCTTCAATAATCTGGATATCCTTTAAATAAGAAGTCACCACACGATATTCAGACTTTTCATTTTCCAGGGTCTTTGTGGTATCAATCATCTGTTCACAGTGACCCAGAACATAATGTTGTACTTTATGTTCATCCTTCCGGTCTTCTTCCGATAACGTATCCTCTGTGATACATTCTAAGACCTCCTCGATTGTTTTCTTTGGTTTCCTTTTTCTTCTAAAAAATTTTATCAATGTTATGCCCACCGTCCATTGCTTTCGTAAATATATTTTTTCTTATCCAGCACATCTCGAAATGCTTCCAGTACTTCTTCCTCATCATTCCATTGCTTATGAATATCCTCTAATGTCTTTTGCAGTTCTTCTGATACTTCATAAACCTGTTCCTTTTCATCCGGTGCTGCCATCCGCCATGCTTCTTCCATCTCCCGCATGCATGCCGGATTGTTATTATAATCATAAGCTTTCTTAAAGCATCGTGCCGCATCCCGGTACAGGAATAACCCGGTATTTGCAACACCAATATTATTCCATATATTTCCTATGACAGAAGCATCAAGCTTCCCCGCCTCTTCCTTCTGCAGCAGACGCATATATTCCCTGATAGCCATGACATACCGATGATTCAT
This sequence comes from Roseburia sp. AF02-12, assembly GCF_003461765.1. Lineage (NCBI taxonomy): Bacteria > Bacillati > Bacillota > Clostridia > Lachnospirales > Lachnospiraceae > Roseburia > Roseburia sp. AF02-12. The sequence continues at coordinate 933,667 of NZ_QTXS01000001.1, forward strand.
AAGGCTTCTGTCTGCCCTGATTTTCATACATTCAATTTCTGATTTATTTTCTACTTCTGCCAGTGCATATTCGATTTCATCTTTTTCTTTCTTTGTGCAAAAGCCGCAGGCATCCATCAGAAGCCGGACTTTCTTTGCCAGCGTTATTTTCTTTCGGACAGCCTCTTTTAACTGCCCGGCTAACTCCCGGTCTTTTAACTCCTCTGCAATCCAGCTGATTAAATCATCCGACACAAAAGAATCGTCGAGATATTCCGTGTGGTTTAAAATATACCAGTTCAATTCCTCCAGGGAATAGATATTTATCATATTCTGTTCTAAATAATATGGCACATCGGTTTCTTTCCGATTGCATAAAATCAATTCTCCCATGAGGTCTCCTCCTACAGTTCCATTTTATATTCCCACACTTTTTCAGAGCTTTTATAAATCTCTCCAAATCCAAGGTCCCGTATGGTAACCTTTACAGCGGAATCCGACAGTGCTTCTGTCATAACAGAAAGTCTGGTCATACGTTCCGGCCGTTTTGGAATATCCGTAAGCTCTAAGGATTCTATCTTTGCTTCCCTGCTGTCCGGAAGCTGCAGCCAGAAATCAACGGTATTCGTACCTGCCAGTAAAATCTCGCACTGATTCTTTGCTTCATACCAGTTTTCTCCTGCACTTACCAGTGTATGGAAAATAAGTTCTTCCCGGTCTTTTACTTTAAGGCTGATATTTACCTTCATCTCATTCTCACCAATATAGACAAACTGCCATGGCTGCATTCCGGTATGGATGCAGGATGCATAACAGGCTCCCTTAGCATAAAGATTTTTGCCTAAGAAAACATGCCTTCCGTTGCAGAGAAATTTTAAGGATTCTCTCATCCATTCTCCATCAAAACCATCCCCGGTCAGATATACCGAAGAATAGATTTTACGGGAAACGGCATCTGTTACTACATCTAAAAACGCAGTGTCTTTATTGCCAATCAAAGGACCATAATCTTTCAGATAAATATGAACCAGCTGTGGTGTGGAATTCAGATTACGCTCCATGTAATAAAAACGCATACTGTTCTTGGAATAATCAAAGAGAACTGCATCATGCAGCCACAGTTCTTCCTTCTGGCTTAAAGCATAGTAATAAAAGCTTTCTGCATAATCGATGACATGATACTGCTCTTTTGTCCACTTCATCCGTCCGGCTATTTTTTCAATCAGTTCCATCTTCTCCCGGTTTAAAGTATCCATGGTAATGGTAATTCTTGCCAGCTTCATGGATGTGCCGAATTTCTGCGGTACCGTAAGAATTTTACGGACAAAGAGACTTAACAGTTCTACCGTATCATAAGTTTCCCCTTCCACGGTAACCGGTTCGCCTGCCAGTGCCCGGCTGAAGAGCCGGTCACAGCCACTTCCTTCGCCATTTTTCATGACAGTCTCTGCTTCTTTTCCGTAATACCACTGTCCGATTCCTCTCCGCTTACAAAGGCTTAATGGAATCTGGTACAATTCACTGCCTGCCACGGTACTGATGGTATCCGGCTCTGACATATCGGATGTACAATATGATACTAATGCGTATTTTTTTCCAAAATCAAGTCCTATTGAAAGGCTTTTTTCCTTCATACCATCACCCTGTTATTGTTTTCCCTGTTATTACATCAGTTGAAAACGTTCTTCATTCCTTTTCTTCATGCTGTCATATTTCCGTAAAAGCCGCTCTAACTTCTCATAATCCTTTAAGGTATATTCTAATTCCATTTCATTCAACATATCGTAGGTGCTTCCGTTTTCCCTGCCGCAGACATCCTTACAGGAAAGCCGTCCACTCTCAGTCACAACGGACTCCCGTGGTGCTTCCTCTGAAATATAATACGGAATTTCTTCTCCAAAGAATACGATAAATTCTTTTACGAAAATGCCCTCATACATCTCATTCATATCTTCATCCACATAGGATTCACCTTTCTGATAGTGAATCACTACACGCTTGCTCGGATTTGTCCGGTATTCCACAAACTTCCGGTCGTAAAAATGAAATCGATAGCGAATCTCTTCCGGCATCTGCTGATAAAATGCGAAATAAAGATTCTGAACCAGCTGCTCCTGTAGAAGCTGCTCTGTCATCTCCATTACACCTTTTTCTTCTATGGACAAATCCCTCTTCGCAACAGCATAAAGCAGCGCCAACTTCATCACCTGGCTTAATTCTTCCCGTTCCTCATAATTTTTCTTTAAGCCTTTAATGACATTTTCCGGTACAATGCCCTGATGCACAAAATAGAAATGTGCAAAATAATTTACATATGCTTTCCGCAGAAGATGTGGTGCTCCGTGTGACACAAAGCTTTCATAAATGCTCTGCACCTGCTCCACAAATTCTGCCGTATATAACATCTGCATCAATAACCGTTCTTCCAAGTCTCTGGTATCTATATCAAAGGTCTGCGCTGCTGACCAGACCGCCGCCATTACACGGGTCGGACCGCAGTAGAACTGTGCTAAATACTGCAGCATCTCTTTACTGTATTTCTTCGCCTGAAAAGTCACTGCACAAAGTGCCAGCAGGAAATCATCACTTTCATAATCCGCTTCTTCTATTTCATAAGTCAGAAGTGCTGTCAATTTCTCCAGACGGATGCCTTCCCAGCCAAATTCCCGTATATCCGGATATGCAATCTCATATAACCGGTATTCCAACATCAGATTCAAAAGATAGGCTCTGTCATCCCGCTTCATGGCGGAAAGCGGTGCATGACACAGACACTCTTCCACCAGTTCCTGATTATCTTCCTGCTCATAGAAATGTACTGCCTTTGCATAAAGCTCTGCCCGATAACTTTCCCGCAATGCTTCCTCTTTTAAAAAGATGCGTAAATACTCACTGTCCTCCGGCATAAATGCACGGTGGGTATCCCTGGATGTAAAATGATACAAAAGATATGAAATCTCATATGGTGCATATTCCATACAGGTACGGTAAAAGGCACCAGGCCTCATCAGCTTTTCCAGCTGGTATGAAATCTCACTGCCATACCGGTATCCCTTCGTATCCTCAAATACAATGACATAGTCCTTGCTGTATAACTCAAAATAAGCACTGCCATTTACTATCGGCACACACTGCACTTTTCGCAGCTGGTCATGCAAAACATACATCCGCACAATATTCGGTGCAAAGCAGTTCATTTTATGGGTAAAGAGAATCTTCGCCAGTGGTCCTGCCATCTCTTTTTGTATCATGCCTTTATTTAATAAATCAGAATAGATAATCGCCAGATTATCATCGATATGACCTTCTTCTATCTGGGCAATTGCGAATTCTTCCATCCGCTTCCGGTAACTGGAATATACCTCCGGCTCTTTCTCCTTTAACGCTACTACATTTGCAAGCAGAGCCGCCTTCTGTTTGTATGGAATGCTGCTGTTATACTGAAAATACATCTGTATCATCCGTGGAATTTTCTTAATGGCAAGTAAATCCATGGACATTAAATATGCTTCATTTAATCCTGCCAGCCGCAAATCTTCTTCCACGCCACGTTCAAACCAGATATGATAATGCAATCCAAAACGCTGTCCTCTTATCAGGTAAGCACAGATTGCTGACAACATCTGATTATTCTGAAATTTATCATATGCCACGCACATAGTCTTATAAAGCAGCGGATGAAATACCCGTTTTTCCGATACCAGCGTCGTAATCTGCATGGCAAGGTCACTGGTCAACACACCTTTTTTTGCCGCCCAGTAAAGAATGCGGATTTCAAAATCAGTAAGTCTCGTTAAAAGATACGGATTCTGCCAGTATAAATAGAATCCTTCGATATAGAAAAACGGACTGTTACAGCCGTCTAACATCTGGCTCTCAATTGCCCGGATTTTCCTGGTATCATTTTCGCAATATTCTTTCTTTAAGAAAAGCAGCATCCAGAACACCCGGATATCATCTGTTTTCTGATAAATTTCTTCAATCTCTGCAGTCAGCCGGTTCACATAGGATTCTTCCCGCTCCCACAACGTACGGAGATAGAGGAAATATGCATAAAGCGGTGTATCTTTTGCTTCCTCTTTCCGCCGGAACTCATCAAATAACCACTCTGCCTCCTGCCTCTGTCCGCTTACCAGTAATGCCTGTATTTTCATCAGAAGATACCAGTCATTTTCCGGCCGCATTGCAATCAGATGATTCAGTGCGTCTAACATTCCTGATGCAAAAAGTCCTGCGCCAATCTTTTTCAAACGATAATTGAGATAGATTCCGGTGATATGTGCAAGTGTTCTCTGCTCTTCCAGATAATCGATATGCTCCTGTTCTCTGCGCTCCGGCGTCCTGATTATGGTAATCTCATAAGTAAGATGCTGATAAATATTTTCTAAAGTAATTCTTCCATAATTTTTTCCGGTATGAAGTTCTGCCGGGTCAATATAATAAATAAGGTCGCAGATACTTCCGGTAAAATCATCTGAAGTATAAACATTCTTTTCCAGTTTTAAGAAGCTGCTGTCTGTCTGTGCTTCAAAGCTTATATACCCCCAGCCATTCTTCTGCACAAAAAGCGTTTCCTTCTGCTCCTCTTTGATATCCTGATAGGTAATTTCCTGTTCTTTTAACGCAAGCTCAATGCGTGGCTTGGCATTGATCGTAACCAAGAACTCCTCCATACCGGAAATCAATGCTCCCGGTCCGCCAAAGCCGGCATACCATAATAGTTCTTTTCCTTTTTCTTCTTTTAATACATGTTGAAAGCCCTGGGAAGCAAACAGGCGGTAAGCTTCCATATAATCCGTCTGTGCCAGTTTGATAAAATCACTGAGATTTCGGATTCTTCCGGTAGACGCATTCCCATAAGGCCGGATTATAGACACAACAAAAGAAAGGCTATATTCCAACTGATTACAAATAATACAGAATTCACCCTTTTGTATATCACCAACCCGGAAACCCTCACTATGGAACTGAAATCCGATTCGGACTTCTTCCCCTTCAAATTCCGGTGTCAGACATTCCATATATGGATTAGAGGAATAAATCAGCCCCTTTACCGGAACATGGTTGGATACTTCAATCACAAATTCTCCCGTATAATCCTGTCCCTCTAATACCTCAATTTCAATCTTCTCTTCCGAAAGAGATAAAACCGGCTGTTCCTGTTCAAATTTTCCTGCTGCAAGTCTCTGAATCCGTCTACGCAAAATGTCACCTGCTTTTCCTTCTCCGATATGAGATTTTGTTGCTTTTTCTCTCATTACAGTTATAATAGATTATAAACTATTTAAAACACACATGCAACTTTCTTTCCGTTGTATTTTAACAGGAGGTCTTTTTCATGATAACACCAAAAGAACATTTTCACGGAAGTGATTTAGAAAAAATAGAAGCCGTTTACGGTATCAAAAAAGAGGATATTACAAGCTTTTCCGCCAATGTCAATCCCTTAGGCGTATCTCCGCTGCTGCGAAGTACTTTGGCTTCCCATATTGATGCCATTACATCCTACCCGGACCGGGAATATACTTCTTTAAGAGAATGTATTGCTGCCTATACCGGCACCGATGCCAGCCAGGTCATTGTAGGAAATGGCTCCACGGAATTAATCTCTCTTTTTATTCAGATTGAGCATCCGAAAAAAGCCATGATTCTCGGTCCGACTTATTCGGAATATGAGCGCGAAATTTCCTTAGGCGGTGGTACTACACTCTACTATCCACTCCGTGAAAAGGACGATTTCGTCCTTGATGTGGATGATTTTACCGCTCACTTAAATGAAAGCATCGACCTTTTAGTACTCTGCAATCCCAATAACCCTACCTCATCCTGCATCAACCGGACGGATATGCGCCGGATTTTAGATATCTGCAAGCAATATGATATCTTTGTCATGGTGGATGAGACTTATGTGGAATTTGCCGATAACATGGATGAAATTACCGCAGTTCCACTGACCCACTACTATAACAATATTATTATCCTGCGTGGAACATCCAAATTCTTTGCTGCTCCGGGGCTCCGCCTTGGCTACGCTATCAGCGGCAATCAGGATTTAATCAAATCAATCAATACCAGAAAAAATCCATGGACCATTAACTCTCTTGCCGTAATTGCCGGAGAATTGATGTTTACCGATGAGGAATACATCCAGCAGACAAAATTTCTTATTTCTTCAGAGCGTGCCCGGATTTATGAAATCTTTAAAAATCACCCGGATTTCAAACCATACAAGCCATCCGGCAACTTCATGCTTCTTAAAATCTTAAGGGAGGACATTACTTCTGCGGATTTATTTGATAAAGCAATCCGGAAGAATATGATGATTCGCGACTGCTCTACTTTTCCTTTCTTAGATAACAAATACATCCGCTTCTGCTTTATGATGCCGGAGATGAATGATAAGCTGATTGACTGTCTTCTTTCGAAGTAATTTCTTATTTTTCTCCGCTAATCTGTGCCAGCCGAAACTGCCACTGGCAGTTTCTATGGAATTCATGGCGACGTAAAAAGGCGAAACCAGTCTATTTTTGATTGGTCCCGCCTTTTACTTTACAGGAAATTGCTTTCCTGTAAAGCGAAAAACGCTCTGCGAAGATACGCAACAAGTAGTTTTCTCATTTACTCCAGATTTAATTTCTTATGGGTAATCACTGCTGTTATGATATAGCATACAATTGATACCCCGATGGAAAGTATCATGCTCTTTGAAAATATATTTCCATACATATTTGCAATGGTCAGGGTAAAGAAGCTGTCATCTCCCATTGCAGCCTGTTTCTCAACAAATCCATTTGCTGAATTAATGGATATCACAAAAGATATAATCTGAAGAATCGCATATAATACACCATACATTACAATAGACATTGCAACTTTGTGGCGGAACAACTGACCGATTGCCATGCTGGCATATACCATAAGCATAGCTGAAAATGCAGAAATCACACTATATAATATTGCCCAGCCAAAAAGTGCCGGAATCGAAATTCCTATCATATCTCCCAGCTGCTGCAGCAATTCTCCCAGCTTGATTCTTTCCCCTTCATTACCCAGATTCAATCCAGCTGTCACGATCAATGAAAATGCCGAAACATAAACAAGTATTGTCGTAATTGCATCCCAGAATACCGCCACCAAAAGCTTTCCGTTAATCAAGGAAAAAGTGGTTACCGGAAGGGTATGTGACAAATAACCTTCTGCACCATACATGCTGTGGTAAAACCGAACCAGCAGAAAAATAAATGCCGTAACACTCAATGCAATCAGCCCGATGATATACAAAAGAAGCATTGCCAGACCGACTAAGGCTCCCATATCTGTTTCGAAAACCTGCATATTCATCATCAGCATGCCAATTAACGTAACGCCGACTAAAACCATTGCCAGTGGAAATAATACTTTCCAGGTTGCTTTCATTTCATGTTTCATTACTTTTCCTAACATCTAAACACCTCCCGGAACAAAGCATCCACCGATTTGCCCTGATTAATTCTAATATCATCTACTGATGAAGTCAGGCTGATTGTTCCATTCTGAATAAAGACTACCTCATCTAATACATTCTCAACATCTGCAATCAGATGGGTTGAAATCAGAATTGTTGCATTCTCATCATAGTTGGTAAGAATCGTCCGCAATATATAATCTCTTGCCGCCGGGTCTACTCCTGCAATCGGCTCATCCAGAACATATAAGTCCGCACGACGGCTCATTACTAAAATAAGCTGCACCTTTTCTTTGGTTCCCTTGGACATGGATTTTAATTTATCATTGGGATTAATAGATAATTTTGCCAGCATATCATAAGCTCTTACCACATCAAAATCCTGATAAAAATCTTCAAAATAATCTAAAATATCACGTACCCGCATCCCCATGTTAAGATACGTATGATCTGGCAGATAAGAAACCACCTTCTTTGTCTCTACACCAATCTTCATTCCTTCCACCAAAATCTCGCCCTCATCCGGAGTAAGGATTCCGTTAATCAGCTTAATCAGTGTTGTCTTTCCACTTCCGTTCGGTCCTAAGAGGCCAACAATATGTCCGCTCTCTAAAGTCAGGTTCAGATGGTCAAGCGCAGTTTTCTTTCCATATCGCTTGCATACATCTTTTACTTCCAATAATGTACTCATGCCTGCTCTCCCTCCAAAATCTCCTGAATCAAAGATAAGGTTTCTGATTTCTTATAGCCAAGCTTGCTCATATTTTCCAAAAATTCCTTAATCTGTTCCTGCGCCAGATTATTCTTTAACTCCTCAATCATTTTTGCATCCTCCGTTATAAATCTCCCGCTTGTACGCTGGGAATACACAAGTCCTGTCCGCTCTAACTCTGTCAGTGCTTTCTGCATCGTATTCGGATTTACAGCAGCTACCGCCGCTAAGTCCCGGACGGAAGGCAGCTTATCTCCCGGACCATATTTACCGGATATTATTTCCATCTGAATCCGCTCCACAATCTGAATAAAAATAGGACGATCCGAATCCAATTCCCATGCCATGCAATCACCCCTTTCCGTATTTTTGTACTATATAAGTAATACAATATATTCTTACGACGGATTTGTCAAGAGGATTTTCATTACCAATCCTTAATTTATTCCTCATGTCAGAAATAGTGGCCACCAGGTGGACACCAGTAACCAATAAGGTGGTCACTTAGTAACCTGCTTAAAACAAAGAATGTGCCTTGGCACATTCTCGCGCCTGCGGCGGTCGCTTGCGACATCTACCTTATACGCCGCAGTGCGCATCCTCGCGGAGCGTTTTTTACTTTACAGGAAAGCAATTTCCTGTAAAGTAAAAAAGGGACGCAGAAAAATCCTGCGTCCCAAAAGCATATATTATTATGCTTTATTCTTTACTTCTCTTTATTTATTGCGTAAGAATTCATCAATTCCCTTTGCTGCAGTTTTTCCTGCACCCATGGCAAGGATAACGGTTGCTGCTCCGGTTACTGCATCTCCACCGGCGTATACGCCATCTTTGGAGGTTGCTCCGGTCTCTTCTTCTGCAATGATACATTTTCTGCGATTGATGTCCAGACCCTTGGTAGTGGATGAAATCAATGGGTTTGGAGAGGTACCAAGAGACATGATTACGGTATCTGCCTCGATTTCGTATTCAGAACCTGGAATCTCTACCGGGCTTCTTCTTCCGGATGCGTCCGGCTCACCTAATTCCATCTTAATGACACGACAGCCTTTTACCCAGCCGTCTTCGTCTACTAAGATTTCAGTAGGATTCTGCAGAAGGTCAAAGATAATGCCTTCTTCTTTTGCATGATGTACTTCTTCTTTTCTTGCCGGAAGCTCTTCCTCGCCACGACGGTATACGATATGTACCTCTGCGCCGAGACGTTTTGCGGTACGGGCTGCATCCATTGCAACGTTACCACCACCAACTACAACAACTTTTTTGCCAGCTTTGATTGGCGTATCATAGTCATCACGGAATGCTTTCATCAGGTTATTTCTGGTTAAGAATTCGTTTGCAGAGAATACTCCCATTGCCTGCTCGCCAGGGATTCCCATAAATCTTGGAAGTCCTGCACCGGAACCGATAAATACAGCTTCGAATCCTTCTTTTTCCATTAATTCATCAATGGTAACTGCTTTACCAATGACAACGTTGGTCTCAATCTTAACGCCTAAAGCTTTTACATTTTCTACTTCTGCTGCAACTACTTTTGACTTTGGAAGACGGAATTCCGGAATACCGTAAATTAATACTCCACCGGCTTCATGTAAAGCTTCAAAAATAGTAACATCATAGCCAAGCTTTGCCAAATCACCGGCACAGGTAAGACCTGCAGGGCCGGAACCGATAACTGCTACTTTATGTCCATTTAATTTTTCTGCTTTCTTAGGCTTGATTCCATGCTCTCTTGCCCAGTCAGCTACGAAACGCTCTAATTTACCGATTGCAACCGGCTCACCCTTGATACCACGGATACATTTTCCTTCACACTGACTCTCCTGTGGGCATACACGGCCACATACAGCAGGAAGTGCAGATGATTCACTGATAATATGATAAGCTTCTTCGAAGTTGCCTTCTTTCACCTGTGCAATAAATGCCGGAATATTAATGGAAACCGGACATCCTTTCATACACTGTGCATTTTTACAGTTTAAGCAGCGTTTTGCTTCTGCTACTGCTTCTTCTTCATTATAGCCAAGACAAACTTCTTCAAAGTTTGCTGCACGTACCTCTGGCTCCTGTTCACGTACAGGTACTCTTGTTAATCCTTCCATTATTTGTCACCTCCGCACTGACCGCATCCACCATGATGGGTATTGCCTTCCTGCAATTTTAACATTGCACGGCCTTCTTCTGTCTTATACTGAAGCTGTCTCTTCATTGCCTGGTCGAAATCTACCTGATGTCCGTCAAATTCCGGTCCATCCACGCATGCGAATTTTACTTCGCCGCCAACCATAAGACGACATGCTCCACACATTCCGGTTCCGTCTACCATAATCGGATTCATGGATACAACAGTTGGAATGCCAAGCTCCTTGGTCAGTTTACAAACGAATTTCATCATAATCATTGGTCCGATGGCAACACAATGGTCGTAACGGACACCTTTATCCCATAATTCCTGTAACTGGTTGGTTCCCATTCCATGGAAGCCATAAGTACCATCATCGGTTGTTACATAAAGATTGGTTGCAACTTTACGCATTTCTTCTACCAGAATCAAAAGGTCTTTTGTCTTAGAACCCATAATAACGTCACAGTCCACACCATGCTCATGCAGCCATTTTACCTGCGGATATACAGGTGCAGTTCCAACACCACCTGCAATAAATACGATCTTCTTTTTCTTTAACTCTTCTATATCTTCCTCAATAAGGTCGGATGGGCAGCCCAGTGGTCCAACGAAATCCTGGAATGCATCTCCTTCCTCTAAATATGCCATACGCTCTGTGGAAGCTCCAACTGTCTGGAATACAATTGTTACAGTTCCTGCTTTTTCATCATAATCACAGATAGTAAGCGGAATACGCTCACCTTCTTCATCGATTTTCACGATTACAAATTGTCCTGGCTTTGCAGATTTTGCAACACGCTCTGCTTTGACATCCATAAGATAAATCTTATCTGCCAGCTTTTCCTTTTTTATAATAGGATACATACTATACCTCCATACTTTGTTTACATCAACTCGTGGAATTCCAGACCACTAGATTTAATCATATAGGAAAAGTGTCAGAAAATCAACATTTTCCGACACTTGTTTCTTAAAAAAAATTTACCAATTTCTATTTTTACTGTGCAGACATCAATATTCTGTCATTGTCGAGACGCTTTCCTGCCTGGATGCGGAACTGCTCCAAAAGGCTGTCTACCGTCATTTTCTTCTTCTCTTCATCCTTTAAATCAAGGACAATATTTCCGGAATCCATCATCAGAATCCGGTTGCCAAGCTCTAGTGCCTGATGCATATTATGGGTTACCATAAGACAGGTAATATGATGCTCTGCAATAATTTTTTTCGTCAGTTCCAATACTTTCTCTGCGGTTGCAGGGTCAAGTGCTGCCGTATGCTCATCCAAAAGAAGAATCTTCGGGGTCACCATCGTTGCCATCAGAAGGGTAAGTGCCTGCCTCTGACCGCCGGATAACAATCCCACCGGCTGCTTCATTCTGTCTTCCAGACCCATATCAAGCTGGGATAACAGTTCTCTGAATTTTTCTTTATCGGATTTACGAATTCTGCTGAAAAATGCATTTTCTTTTCCAGATGCACGAAGATATGCCAGTGCCATATTTTCTTCAATGGTCATATGTGGTGCTGTTCCCTTTAACGGGTCCTGAAACAGATGACCAATGACTTTACTGCGCAAAAATTCTTTCTTATATGTAATATCCTCTCCATCTAGAATAATCTGTCCTTCATCTACATAGAACGCACCTGTAATCGCATTAAATGTAGTTGATTTTCCTGCTCCGTTGCTTCCTACGATTGTAGCAAAATCTCCATCTTCAAGAACCAGATTCAAATCACACAATGCTTTCTTTTCATTTACGGTTCCCGGATTAAATGTCTTAGATACATGCTTCATTTCTAACATTATCGGTCACCTCCCATTTCCTTTGTATTTGCTTCCGCCAGACGCATATTGTCTTTTAATTTCTTCTGTGCTGCGCTCTTCTGTCTGACAAACGCTACCTTCTTCTTTAAGAACGGGAATGCAATTGCAATTGCTACGATAATTGCTGAAACCAGTTTCAATGCCTCTGCCGGAACATTCAGTCTTAATGCAACGGCTACTAAGAAACGATAGAGACAGCTTCCTAATACAACGCCTAATACTCTGCGGAACATGGAGCCTTTTCCGATAATGGATTCTCCGATAATCAGGCTGGCAAGTGCGATGGTTACCATACCGGTTCCAAGGTTGATATCGCAGGATTTCTGGTACTGTGCCAGTACACCGCCGGATAATGCAGTCATTGCATTGGCTACACATAGACCTACGGTAATCGTAAAGGATGGATTAATGCTGGAGGCTTTTACCATGTCAGCATTATCACCGGTTGCCCGGATGGAAAGACCTAATCTGGTATTTAAAAATGCGGATAAAATCACGCCGATTACCAGTACGATTAATGCTGCCACAATCAGTTTATACCAGCCACCACCAATGGCATTTTTTGCCATGGTAAATATGGTATTGCAATTAAACAGGTTCACCTGGGAAGCAAATCCCATGACTGCAATATTAATAGTATAGAGTCCCGTATTTACAATGATTCCTGCCAGAATTGATTCAATTCCAAGCTTTGTCTGCAGAAATGCTGTAATAAATCCGGAACATACACCTGCCAGCATTGCTGCTGCCAGTGCCAGAATCGGATGTCCCTGTATCGTCACCATGGCACATACGGCACAGCCTAAGGTAAAGCAGCCATCAGTTGACAGATCTGCAATATTTAATATAGAAAATGAAACAAATAAAGCCAGTGCAACCAGGGCGTATATACACCCTAGTTCTAATGCACTTTGTAAAATGGATATTGTAAATATGGAGCCCATTCTTTAATCCCCCTGATTATCTTATCATACTATCGTTTTTCTCTTTTATTCGAATTCTTCTGCGGTCTGAATCTCTACTACTTTTTCACACATACCGTCAAATACGCTGTAATCAATTCCAAGCTGGCTTGCCACATCTGTATTTACAGTTGCGATTCCGTTGCTCATGGTCTGTACTGCTGTTGTTGCAGGATCTTTCCCATTTACTAAAATATCTACTACAATATCTGCTGTTGCAGTACCAAGATCAACATAGTTTACACCGAATCCACAGAAAGCTCCGTTTAATGCGAAAGAGTCAGCTCCTGCATAATGTGGAATGCCTGCTTCTACAAATTTCTCATAAATTGCAAGTTCTGCTGTCATTACGGTGTTATCGGTCGGTGTAAATACGGCATCTACACCGGCTGCAACTAATGCATCTGCTGCAAGAGAGATTTCATCATTGGTTGTTCCTGTTTTTTCTACATATTCAACGCCTTTTTTATCAAGATAATCTTTTGCGTCCTGAATTGGAACAGTGGAAGAATCCTGACTCTTATTATATAAAAGACCTACTTTTTTAATGTCTTTATTTGCTGCAAACATTAAGTCCATTACAGCTTCTGTATTTAATGCATCCGATGTTCCGGTGATATTGGAACCAGGTTTATCCATACTTTCAACAAGTCCTGCAGTAACCGGATCACTGACTGCAGAGAATACAACCGGAATCTGATTTTCTTCTGTTGCTGCCTGCATAATCATTGCGGTTGGTGTTGCGATTGGAATAATCACATCTACATCTTCTGCAACCAGGTCTGTTGCAATCTGATTTAAGGTAGAAGAATCTGCCTGACCATTGTAAGTATAATCTTTATAATCAAAAGTAACACCGAGCTCTTTTGCTTTTGCATCCAGCTCTGCTTCTACTGCTTTCTCAATCTGATTTAAAGAAGCATCATCTACATACTGTACGATACCTACTTTATAAACTTTACCATCTGCTGCAGCCTTCTCTGTTGTTGCTGCATCATTGGATGCACTGTTGCTTCCGCATCCTGCCATTGCTGCTACTGCCATTGCCATTGTTAATACTGCTGCCATCATTTTCTTCTTCATAATTACTACCTCTTCTTTCTTATATGATTTATTGTTGTTCATAAGAGAAAGCGCTTTTACTGTTTTCCAACAGTAAAAAACCGCCTCAAGCTTATGCTTGAGACGGTAATAAAATCTTATTATCGCGGTACCACTCATATTGACGAATTGTCCACTCATTCATGTACGAATCATACATGCCGGATTGGTAACGGGTTCGGTTCCCGGCGACGCCTACTGTTAATTCAGGCCACCCTCGAAAGTCCATTCAGCAAAATCTTCCATACTGCAATTCCACCACCTGCAGCTCTCTTTGATTTCCAATCAAGCTTACTACTCTTTCTCAACGGTTTCTCTTATTGAAGTTAGAATAATACTTTTCTTTCACATTGTCAACACTTTTTTATGAGAAATATACCAGTTCATCTTCCGGCTTCTCTGCCGGCTCAATGGATACCGGATAAAGGACAGGTCCTTTTCCTCTGTATTCCTTGGCAAATTCCACATGAACTTCTGCGGTAATATTTATCCATGATTTGTGACCGATTTCTTCCGACTTCGGATATTTGCATTTGAATCCTAAGAACTGGACATCCTCTACACAACAGGTCATGGCAAAACGCCCCGGCACGAACATGCCCTTCCTGCTCATCTTTTCCGGATTATATACCAACGCAAGGAATTTAATTTTCTTGCCATCGTATTTCTTCGGATTATCCTGTGCATCCATATACCAGATTGCATAATCTGCATCCGTAATATCAATGACATCTGCATTGATGTCAAATGGCAGTTCTTCATCGGCACTCTCATCAATTGTTCCATCGGCACGCTCGTATACAATCTGTGCCGGACGGTTCTGTGCTTTTACGGCACGGCGGAACTTGCCCTTTGGTGTATTGTCATCACAACGGTTAAAAATTACTACATCTGCCTTAAACAACTGCTCCATAATCATGGCACGCATATTGGCAAGATACATTTCAAATGTAGTGGCATCTACGGTTGCCAAGGACTGTACGATTACCCAGCCATCCGGCATCTTTGTTTCAAGCAAAGTAGCGATATCCCAGGTACCGTTATACTCAATAAAAATCTGCTCCGGTTTGTATGTCTCCTGAATTTTCTGCAAGGTCTCTGTTGTAAAATCTCCCTGCTCCTCAATCATTGCAACCTTCGCATTAATGGTATTTAATTTTGCTTCATCATATTCTTCATCACCGTCTTCACAGACAATAATTACCGTACGGTTGTCCCCGCCGAAATCATTTTCAAAGAGTGTTTCTTTGATTAATGTGGTCTTACCGCTGTCCATAAATCCGGTAAATAAATATACTGGAATCTCCTGCATGGTTTCCCCTTTCCTATCTGACGTGCATTATACAATGCCGAATAACTCTTCAATCTTGTGTTCATCAATCTTAGAACCAATGACACAGAGTCTTCCGGTGTAATCCGGCTCTCCGTCTCTTAATTCATACTCGCCTGGAACCATATCAAAGTAAATCCAGGAACCATTGACATCCTCTACCATTCCTTTTGCACGGAGAATCATACCATACTCTTCGCTCTCGGATAAGGTCTTTAATACCTCTTCAATCTTCTCACGGGTAAATTTATGCGGAGTCTCTTTGCCCCAGCTTGTAAATACCTCATCTGCATGATGGTGATGATGATGTTCGTGGTCATGGTCATAGCATCCGCAGGTGCAGTTCTCATCATGTTCATGATGATGCTCGTGCTCTTCATGGTCATGGTCGTGATGATGCTCGTGTTCCTCATGGTCATGATCGTGATGATGCTCATGCTCCTCATGGTCATGGTCGTGATGGTGCTCATGCTCCTCATGGTCGTGATCATGATGGTGCTCGTGCTCATGTTCTTCCTCTTCTGCTTTGTGATGTGCTTCCGCAAGAAGTTTCATTTCAAGAGAATCCTGTCCTTCCATAACTTTAAGAATCTGTTCTCCCTTAATTGCATCCCAAGGTGTTGTAATGATAGCAGCCTTGCTGTTGAGTTCCTGCATCTGTTTTACACAAAGTTCCAACTGTTCCGGTGTTGTATTCTGGGTTCTGCTTAATACAATTGTTGTTGCAAATTCAATCTGATTATTGAAGAATTCACCAAAGGCTTTCATCTGTTTGGATGCTTTCTTTGCATTTACAACTGTAACCAGTGCATTTAATTTCACATCCTGCTCTTTTTCCACATCAATAACAGATTTCATTACGTCAGAAAGTTTACCAACTCCTGACGGCTCGATTAAAATACGGTCCGGATGGAATTTAGTAATTACTTCATTTAAGTTCTTTCCAAAGTCTCCTACCAGGGAACAGCAGATACATCCTGAGTTCATCTCGGTAATCTCAATGCCGGAATCCTTTAAGAATCCGCCGTCGATACCAACTTCACCAAATTCATTTTCAATCAGTACCAACTTCTCACCAACAAAAGCCTCTTCTATCATTTTCTTGATAAATGTGGTCTTTCCAGCTCCTAAGAAGCCTGAAATAATATCAATTTTTGTCATTTTAACATCCTTCTTTCTAATAATTAAAGTGCATTTCACACTGAATTGATTTGTCTACCTATTGCAATATAGCAGAAAATTTAAAATTTCTCAACCCGGCAGCCGGAACTTCATACAAATTTTATAAATAGATTTTTCTCAAAAATCAATGGGTATGATACAATCCGGCATAAATTCCATTCCGCGCAAGCAGTTCCTCATGGGTTCCTTCTTCTTCGATTCCCTGTTCTGTCAGCACCAGAATACGCCCTGCATTTTCTATCGTAGAAAGCCTGTGGGCAATTACAAATGTTGTCCGGTTTTTTGCCAGTTTCTCAAGCGATTCCTGTACCACTTTTTCACTTTCATTATCCAGTGCCGATGTTGCTTCATCAAAAATAAGTATCGGCGGATTTTTTAAAAATACCCGGGCAATGGAGAGCCGCTGTTTCTGACCGCCGGAAAGTTTTACACCCCGCTGTCCGATATCTGTATCATAACCATCCGGCAGTGATAAAATAAATTCATGGGCATTGGCATTCTTTGCTGCCTCAATGACTTCTTGCCTTGTTGCATCCGGTTTGCCATAAGCAATATTTTCAAAAATGGTTCCGGCAAACAAATAAACATCCTGCTGGACAATGCCAATGTGGTCTCTTAAATTTTTTAATTTATAGTGGCGGATATCACAGCCATCAATTAAAATTCTGCCCTCTGACACATCATAAAATCTTGGTATCAGGCTGCAAAGGGTTGTCTTTCCGGCACCTGAAGTTCCCACCAGTGCCACATAGCTTCCAGCCGGAACTTTCAGATTTATATGCCTTAAAACGCGGCTTAAATGTTCTTCATACCGGAAGGAAACATCCTGAAATTCTACGTCTCCCCGCACATTTTCCATCGGAATGGCATCTTCCTCATCACAGATATCCGGTTCAATGGAAAGAATCTCCATAAACCGTTCAAAGCCGGAATATCCATTCTGGAACTGCTCGGTAAAATCAATCAGCGTCTTAACCGGCTCGGTAAATACATTGATATATAAAAGGAACGTAATCAAATCTGTAATACTCACACTGCCGCCCGGAATCCACAGTGCTCCGGCAATCACCACTACTACGGTAATCAACGTGGTAAATGCAGTCAGTCCCGCCTGATAACCACCCATAAAGAGATAGCTGTTCTTCTTGGCATCTAAGAAGCCCTTGTTTCCGCGGCTGAATTTTTCCTGTTCGACTTCTTCATTAGCAAAGGATTTTACTACGCGGATACCGGAAAGGTTGTCCTCTATCTGGCTATTGATATCCGCTATCTTAATACGGTTCTGCCGGAATGCCTTTTTCATACGCTTATTAAAGAAATATGCATACGCTATCATAAACGGTACCAGTGCAAATGCCGCCACTGTAAGCTTCGGACTGATTCCCATCATAATAACAAATGCACCAATTATCTTAATCAGGGAAATCACAATATTTTCCGGTCCATGATGCAGCAGTTCACTGATATCAAAAAGGTCTGTGGTAATCCGTGCCATCAGCTGCCCAACCTTCTGATTATCATAAAATGCAAAAGACAGTTTCTGATAATGTGCAAATATTTCTGCCCGCATATCATATTCTATTTTTGCACCCATTACATGACCATTATTAGAAATATAATAATTGCTGTAACACTGAATGACTACCAACGCCACCATAAACAAAGCAAGCTTTCCGATTGTCTTTACTGCATCCTGCTCCGGCAGATATACCACTGTTGATGTAATATACCGTACAATCAGCGGAATCACCAGTGCTGCCACCGCTGCTAACAATGCAAAAAACATATCGGTAAAAAATACGCCAAGATATGGTTTATAATAAGAAATCATTTTCTTTAAATTCTGCTTCATCTGTCTATCCCTCTTGCCTTTACCAGCTTATTTTTCATCACAACTGTCCATCTTATACTGTTTCTTTTGCAAATGCAAGTTTCTTTATGCTACAATGACTTTTATAAACGTGGCGGATTGACACTATATAATCCTTGTTAAAATAATTCTGTTATCCAAAGGATATTTGTTTTGGATATAAAATACCGTAGTTCTAAGCTGCATATTTTGCTTTTGCCTGTAAAAACCGTCTTTCCAATGTTTGACAGTCTATCTGTACCGTCCGTCGAAGTGCGGATGCCTAAGAAGGGCTGTTAGGGGCACTTGGAATTTCGTCCGGCAACAGGCAACGCTGGCACATGGACGTGCCAGCGAGGTGCATATGAACATGGATGTGAATTTGCACCGGTTGCCGGACAAAATATTTTGCCTGCCGAAATTCCTAGTGCCCCTTACAGGTCTTATACCGCATCCGCACCCGGCGGACAGTGCAGATATCCGGTCAAAGCAAGCGGAAAGACAGTTTATCATCAAGCAAAACATGCAGCTAAGAACAACGGGCATTTTCCATCCCATAAACAAATATCCTCCGGATAACCGAAATTATTTTATGCAAGTATTTTGTCAATCCGCGCCTTCTATAAATTAATTGTAAGGAGAAGAAAACATGACACATGTACTTCTTGTAGATGATGATACAAGTATCGTTTCCAATTTACGCACTTTCCTGAATCAGGAGGGTTTTCAGGTTACTTCTGCAAATAACCAAAAGGAAACCATCGATTTATTAGATTCCGGGCAGTATCACTTTGACTTAGCGCTGCTTGATGTCTCCCTGCCGGATGGAAGCGGCTTTTCTTTGTGTAGTGCCATCAAGGCAAACTCTGATATTCCTGTCATTTTTCTGACAGCATCGGATGATGAATATAGTGTGGTTGCCGGGCTTGACCTTGGTGCCGATGATTATATTCCCAAGCCCTTCCGACCGAGAGAACTGATTTCCAGAATGAACAGTGTTCTCCGCCGCTATCACCGCGGCAGCCAGCCGTTGGAATATCATGAACTGAAAGCTGATACCGTACGTGGACTGGTCTATAAGAATAATGTGGAACTGACGCTTTCTGCTTTAGAATACCGGCTGCTCCTACTCTTTCTTTCCAACCAGGGCATTGTCCTTACACGAAGCCGGCTCTTAGATGAACTTTGGGATATGGCAGGGGAATTTGTAAATGATAATACCCTTACCGTCTACATCAAAAGGCTCCGGGAAAAAATCGAAGCCGACCCGGCACACCCGGAATATATCAAAACCATCCGCGGACTGGGCTATAAGCTTGGTGACTAATTGAACTGCAGAAAATGACTGTTATAAATATGAGTACCATAATAACCGATGAAAATGTATTTTCCCAAAGGAGTCTATATGAAATTTTTACGCAATCCCGAAATCAAAAAATGCCTGTTTCTGCAACTGCTTGTATGCTTTATCTTTGCAGGCATCGGATTTTATTTTGATACCATCTGTGGTGTAATCATCCTTTTTTCATCACTTATTTTCATTCTTATTTTTATTATTTTCACCAGAAAACGTTACCGGAAGGTGGAATCCTTAAGTCAGCAGTTAGATGCGATGCTGCACAGTAACAGCAGTGGTGATTTCAGCGACTATATGGAAGGAGAACTTGCAATTTTACAAAATGAGCTTGCCAAGCTGACCAGACGCCTTGCGGAACAGAATCAGGCTCTTGAAAACGATAAAAAATATCTTGCGGATGCCATGGCTGATATTTCCCATCAGCTCCGCTCTCCCCTTACTTCCATCCGCCTTTTGCTGACTCTCTTAAAAGAGCCGGCTCTTTCCGATGAGAAGCGAAGGGAATCCCTGCGGGAATTATCCATGCTAATTGACCGGATGGACTGGCTCATTGAAACTTTGCTGAAATTATCTTCCATGGACGCAGGAACCATTACTTTTCACCAGACCAAAACCTCTGTCAAAGAACTGCTCTCCGCTGCGGCTGCACCTTTGCTCATTCCACTAGAGCTTCGCGACATCCAGTATCATGAAACCATAGAGCCGAAGGATTTTTCTTTTTCTACGGATTTACGATGGACGGCGGAAGCCCTTGGAAATATCTTAAAGAACTGCATGGAGCACACGCCTTCCGGTGGCAGGATTGATGTTACGGTTACCGACAATCCAATCTATGTTTCTATCGTGATTGAAGATAATGGAAGTGGTTTTCTGCCAGAAGATATTCCGCATCTTTTTGAACGCTTTTACAAAGGAAAAAATGCCACCGGCCAGAGCATTGGCATCGGTCTTTCCCTCTCCCGTATGATTGTTTCCAAAGAAAACGGAACCTTAAAAGCAGAAAACCGTAAAGAAGGCGGTGCACGTTTTATCCTGAAATTCTATAAAAAGTGACAGAACTGTCACTGAAAAGTCATGCTCCTGTCATCCGGGATGCTTATACTTCTCATTAGAATCGCATCAAATGGAAAGGAGTTACTTATGGAAATCTTACGAGCTGAAAATCTTACCAAAATCTATGGAACAGGAGAAAATCAGGTGGTTGCCCTAGACCACGTTTCTTTTTCTGTCAACAAAGGCGAATTTCTCGCTATCATCGGGCCATCCGGTTCCGGCAAATCCACACTGCTTCACATTTTAGGCGGTGTCGATACACCAACCTCCGGCAAAGTCTATATGGAGGGCACCGATGTCTACGCGCAAAAGGAGGAACAGCTTGCCATCTTCCGCAGACGGCAGGTCGGGCTGATTTATCAGTTCTATAATCTGATTCCGGTACTGAATGTCATTGAAAATATGACACTTCCTGTCCGCATGGATGGACGCCCGGTCAACAAAGAGCATTTAAATGAGCTGCTGGAAATTCTCTCTTTAAAAGGGCGGGAAAATCATCTTCCAAACCAGCTTTCCGGTGGTCAGCAGCAGCGTGTCTCCATCGGCCGTGCTTTAATGAACGCTCCTGCTGTGGTTTTAGCCGATGAGCCTACCGGAAACTTAGATTCCAAAAACAGCCAGGAAATTGTGGAACTCTTAAAATATTCCAACCAGAAATTTAACCAGACCTTAATTGTCATTACCCATGATGAAAACATTGCCCTTCAGGCAGACCGCATCATTGCCATTGAAGACGGCAAAATTACACGGGATGAGGTGATTCGTGCATGAATATCTTCCACAAAATCACACTCACCAACTTAAAGAAGAATAAAACCCGTACCATCGTCACGATTATCGGAATTATTCTTTCTACTGCCATGTTTACCGCAGTTACCAGCAGCATCAGCTCTCTTCATGCATTTATGAAGGAATATACCATTGATACCGAAGGAAGCTGGCAGGGTGCCGCTTTTCGTGTCACCCAATCAGAGTCAAAAGATTTTCTCTCCCATGATGAAATCGACTCTTCTGTTTCTTTAAAATATATTGGATATGCCAATCTTACCGATTCTGCTAACCAATACAAACCATACCTTTATATCTGTGGTGTAACGGATGATGTTACTACTCTTCTTCCGGTACACATCACGAAAGGACGGATGCCGGAAAACGATTCTGAGCTTCTGCTTCCTGAGCACCTTACCTATGACGGTGGCATTGCTTATAGCTTAAACGATGAAATTACCCTGGATGTTGGGGAACGTGTGGATGAAGATGGTTCTATTTTAGATAATAACACTTCACTGCTTGGTAATAAGTCAGAAAAATCCAAAGACGGAAAAGTGATTCCATTAGAATCCATTACAAATACGGAGTCAAAAACCTATCAGGTAGTAGGTTTTTACAGCAGACCTTCCTTTGAAAGCTTTCAGGCTCCGGGTTATACAGCACTGACTCTCTCTTCTGCCCGGACATCCTATCAGGATATTTACTTCTGTCTTCATAACAGCAAGGATGTATCCAGTTTTTTAGAGCAGAATGCACCATATTCTTATACCATGAACTATGATTTACTGCGGCTTGACGGAGCATCCATGGAGGATTCCTTAAACCGCACCGTCACCAGTCTTGCGGTTATTTTGATTGCAATTATCGTACTTGGGTCTATCTCACTGATTTATAATGCATTTTCCATTTCTATCAGCGAACGAACCAGACAATTTGGACTGCTTTCATCCCTTGGTGCAACCAGACACCAGATGATTCACAGCATCCTGTTTGAAGCGGCTTTCCTGTGTCTTATCGGTATTCCGCTTGGAATCTTCTTCGGTTTAGTTGGAATTGGCATTACCTTCTATTTCACCGGTGATACTCTTGCCATGCTGTACCGAAGTGACACCACACTGCACCTGACCCTGCAGCCATCCGTTGCCGGAATTGTGATTGCCGTCACCCTCGCTTTTATTACGGTATTGATTTCTGCTTACCTGCCAGCACGGAAATCCATGAAGTTATCTGCCTTAGAAGCCATCCGGCAGACCAGTGATATTAACATCCGTTCCAAAAAAGTGCATACATTTCCACTTACGGAAAAATTATTTGGCTTTGAAGGAATGCTTGCTGCCAAAAACTATAAACGAAGCCGCAGCAAATACCGTGCTACTGTTATCTCACTTTTCTTAAGTATTGTACTGTTTATTTCTGCCAGCAGCTTTTGTGCTTATCTGACACGTTCCGCCGGCAGCATTTATAACGGAAACGGCTATGAACTTTCCTGCACAATATATTCCGAAAATAACTATGACCCGGATACGCTTTTAACAAAAATCCGCGCTTTAGATGGTGTAGATAAGGCTTCTTACGGTGCCAGCTTCGCTGCCTGCTTTACTGTAGCCAAAGAAGACTGTTCGAAAGAATTTGAAAGTTTCTATTCTGATTATGAACAGGCTTATTACAGCAATACACTCCTGGCAGATGACTCCTGTGAGCTTACCACTTTGATTTATTTCGTGGAGGATCATTTATTTGAAGATTATTTAAAAGAAATCGGGGAAAATCCTTCCGATTATCAGAATTCTGATCATCCAACGGGTGTATTGATTGACCGGCTTCATGTATTCAATGACAAATACTATGACATTAATATTTTCGCCAATCCTTCTTCGCAGGATATTGTATTATCCGCTTTAGACGAAGATGTGAAAAATACCTGCACCGTCACCGCTGGTGCTTTCAGTGATACCATTCCTTTCGGTGTCAGTGCTCCTTCCGATAATGCGAAATTTATTTTTCCATATTCCTGTAAGGATGCTCTCTGGCAGGCACTCAGCCAGAACCCGGATAGTTCACTGGAAAATTCATACTATATAAAAACAGATAATCACAAACAGGTACAGACCGACTTAAATACACTCTTTGACAACGAAAATATTTCTGCTGATATCTATGATTATATGGATTCCATTGAAAATGAGCGTGCCATGATTACCGTTATCAATATTTTTTCCTATGGATTTATTACATTAATTTCCCTGATAGCGGCAGCCAATGTATTTAACACGATTTCTACCAATATTATTTTACGAAAACGTGAATTTGCCATGTTAAAGTCCATCGGTCTTTCTCCGAAGGGCTTCCGAAAAATGATGCAGTTTGAATGTCTGCTCTATGGCTGCAAGGGACTCCTTTACGGACTTCCGGCTTCTATTGGAATCACCTGGCTTATTTATCGGGCAGTCAGTGATGGAATCGACTTTGGATTCTTTATTCCATGGTATAGCTTTGTCATTGCCATTGGCAGTGTGTTTGTCGTCGTTGCTGCAACCATGATTTATTCCATGCGTAAGCTTTCTTCTGAAAATATCATGGATGCATTAAAAAATGAAAATTTATAAAATCTCTTTTTCTTTCAGATTATAAAAGGTAAAATCACCGGTATTTAAAAGCATTCCATTGGCATCTGTAATTTCAAATGCTACTACTGTGAGGTTCCTTCCGGGTTTTACCACTTTGGCGGTGCATGTAACATATTCTGTTGCACGCGCCGCTTTTAAATAGCGGATCTGTCCGTCCACAGTAGTCACATAATATCCATAGGTTCCTGCCGCAATTCCGCATATGGTATCCACTGCCGAATACAGTACTCCGCCGTGCAAATCTCCATAGATATTTGTAAACTCTTTTTTGAATGGCAGTTCTGCCTTTACCCTTCCAAGTTCTGCCTCTATTATCTTCATCTGCAGCAGACTTCCAAAGGGATTCTGCTCTAATAATTTCTGGCATTCTTCTATTGTAATTTTATTTTGCATTTGGTTCCTCTTTTCTTACATGTATCTTTTATCCTTTATTTGTACCCATTTTGTGCTCATTTATGTTTTTTGTCAATGAAACAATCTATCTGACTTTTCGGATTGCCAAATCCCCATCCTATGATGTAATATATTTTGTATGGTGTATATTAAGAATTTTTCTCACCATACACTTACGCATCAAGGAGGTATCTTTATGGATCCAAAGAAACAATTTTATGAAACACTCGCTACGTCCATGATTGAAAAATTCAAGAAAAGACAGATTGACGCATATTACTGTGCCACCAAAGAAGAAGCCGTTGCACTTGCCACTTCCATGCTGCCGACACAGGCAACCGTTGGTTTTGGCGGTTCCATGACTTTAACCGAAAGTGGTATGATGGCTGCTCTGCAAAATAAGACTGACATCACTCTTTATGACAGAAGCAAAGCTGCCACACCGGAAGAAACAACTGCAATTTATCATCAGTGTCTGAATGCAGATTATTATTTTATGAGTTCCAATGCAATCACTTCTGACGGACAGCTTGTCAATATTGACGGAAATGGCAACCGGGTTGCAGCACTCATCTATGGCCCGAAGGAAGTCATCGTTATGGCCGGTATGAATAAGGTTGTAAAAACAGTTGACGACGCTCTTGACCGGGTACATAATACTGCTACTCCTGCCAACTGCATCCGCCTTAGCAAGAAAACGCCATGTGCACTCACCGGAACATGTGCCGACTGCCTCTCACCGGAGTGTATCTGTAATCAGGTTGTTATCACCAGAAGAAGTGGTATTCCGGGAAGAATCAAAGTAATTCTCATCGGAGAGGAATTAGGATATTAATACGATTTCATAAAAAAATCCGCATACCAGATATACTCTGATATGCGGATTTTTATTTTATCCTATGCTCCGGCTGTAAATGTCGGTAGTTTCTCAATGACTTCCTGCAACGGACTCCAGTTCATCAGTTCTTCCTTTTCATCCTCTCTCTTGAAAGAAATCCCATTTTCCTTTTTCTGCTTTCTCTTTTCTGCACTTTCCTGAGTTCCCGGCAGTCTGCTATAGGCACCGGATTTATGGAATTCATCTGACACCCTGTTTACTGCTGCTACAATATATTCCTTATCCGGATCATTGTCCGATATACCGGAAACAGCGGTGGATACAATACGGTTTGCTTCTTCTTTGCTCTTTGCAGTTTTCAGCTCGTTCTCCACTTCCTCTGCAATCATCTGAATCCGTATCGCATGGGCATATGCAATGGGGTCATTTCTTTGAAGCCATGAAAGTTCTTCTTTGGTCAGCTTCTTTCCAGCCTCTAATTTCCGTTTGATTTTCGCCATTTTTTCCTGTTTTGCTTCTTCACTTTCTTCTGCCACATTATTATCATAAATGCATTTCAGCATATACTGCGGCAATTCCTCCACCGTAGATACCTTCTTTGTATCCTGCTCCGTATTGGAAAATAAATTCAGTCTGACTGCCATCGCATTTCCTCCTGATTTCGTAATTTGTTCCTTGCATTTTATCTTACACTTATATATCGGAATATTTCTTCTTTTTCCATAGTCATTTGAAAATGCTTGACAGCAAGTAGCGAGAAACACGCTTTGCGAGTTTCTCGAGTAAAAAAAGACATCCGCACCGGCATTTTCCCGGATACGAATGTCTTTTCTGGTTACTTTTCATGATACTTTTCTATTTCTTTATTTCCAAGTTCCTTTTCAACTTCCTATCTGTCCCACTTATCTGCCAGAGAATTAATCTGGTCAGCAAATTTGGCAAGGTCCTTATTTGGGATACCTTCATTCTTCTGAATGACACTAAGCAGCCTCTGACCCGCCGCCAGCAGTCTTGCAAACACATTAGAGGATGCCTTTGCCGGTTTGTCTTTCTTCTTTTCAACCAGTTCACGGCTTCCTTCATGAACACAGACATTTTCTAATAAGTCATAGGTATCACCACTATATGGTGCAACCGCCTGATAGCCTAATTCCGTATGCAGATGCTCTGCAAATTCATCACAGACCTTATCCTCACCATGTACCACAAAGACACGCTTTGGTGGATTTTTAAATGCAGATGCCCATTTTGTCAGCATATCACGGTCTGCATGGCCACTGATACCAGGAAGATTTAAAATTTCTGCATGTACCTGAATATTTTCACCGAAAAGTTTTACTTCTTTGGCTCCATTCAAAAGTGCATGACCCAAGGTTCCAGGTACCTGATATCCTACAAACAGAATCGTGCTTTCCGGTCTCCACAAATTATGTTTTAAATGATGGCGGATACGGCCAGCCTCACACATACCGGAAGCAGAAATGATAACCAATGGTTTCTTGCTGAAGTTAATCATTTTGGATTCATCACTGGTAACAGACGTTTTCAGTCCCGGGAATCCAATCGGATTAATACCCTGCTCCACTAATTTCTTTGCCTCATCAGAGAAGCAGTCTTCTACACTCTTATGGAAAATATTTGTTGCTTCCACAGCCAGCGGGCTGTCGATATAGGCCTCAAAATCTTCAAACTCCGGCAGCAGATGTTCTGTCTTAATCCGTCGCAGATGATATAGCATTTCCTGTGTACGACCTACAGAAAATGCCGGAATGACAAGATTACCACCTCTTGCAAATGTCCGCTTAATTACTGCCGCAAGTTCCGGTGCATAATCCGGCGGATCTGCATGTATCCGGTCACCATAAGTGGATTCAATCAATACATAATCTGCTTCATCGATAAACTGCGGATTTTTAATCAATGGCTTATTGCCATGACCGATATCTCCGGAAAATACAATTTTCACAGTCTTATCTTCTTCCGTCAGCCATACCTCAATGCTGGATGAACCAAGAAGATGTCCGGCATCTACAAACCGGATTTTTACTCCATTACAGATTTCAATGATTTTATTGTAATCACATGATACAAAATGCTCTAAAACCCCCTGTGCATCATCCATATCGTAAAGAGGCACTACTTCCGGTAATCCGGCTCTCCTAGCCTTACGGTTTCTCCACTCTGCTTCAAACATCTGGATGTGTGCACTGTCCTTTAACATGATATTACAAAGTTCGCTGGTTGCTGTTGTCGCAAATATCTGTCCCCGGAATCCATGACTATACAGCAATGGAAGTAAGCCTGAATGGTCGATATGGGCATGTGTTACAAACACATAATCAATATTAGATGCATTCACCGGAATCTCCTGATTCACATATAAATCCGGTCCCTGCTCCATACCACAATCCACCAGTATCCGCTTATCCTGACATTGCAGAAAATGACAACTTCCAGTTACTTCATGTGCAGCCCCTAAAAACTCCAATAACATAATACCATCTCCTCGCCATCTCTTTATTGTCGAACTTATGATAGTATTATTTTATCATATTGGACAAAAAATGTATACATTTTCTTTCTTTTTTATTCAAATCGCACAATTTCTTTCTTCAATCGTTTCATAATCTTTTTCTCCAGCCTGGAAATATAAGACTGGGAAATTCCTAATAAATCTGCCACCTCTTTCTGGGTCAGTTCATTACCGTTTTTCGAATTGATGCCAAACCGCAGTTCAATAATTGTCCGCTCCCTGCCGTTTAAATGCTCAATTGCTTTATTCAAAAGCTTCTTTTCAACCTCAGTCTCAATATCCCGGTAAATGACATCTTCATCTGTTCCTAAAATATCCGAAAGTAGTAATTCATTTCCGTCCCAGTCCACATTTAACGGCTCATCAATGGATACCTCTAATTTCGTCTTATTATTTCTACGCAGATACATCAGAATTTCATTTTCAATACATCGGGAGGCATAGGTTGCAAGCTTGATATTTTTTTCCGGATTAAAAGTATTAATTGCCTTGATTAATCCGATGGTTCCAATAGAAATCAAATCCTCCACTCCTACTCCCGTATTGTCAAATTTCTTCGCTATGTATACTACAAGTCTCAGATTATGCTCGATTAATTTCTTTCTTGCAGTCTCACTCTGCTCTTTCACCAATTGTCCGATACATTCCATTTCCTCTTTCGCCGGAAGCGGTGGCGGCAGCACCTCTGCCCCTCCGATATAGTGAATCTCCGTCTCCTTACGAAGCAGCATATCTTTTAAACTACGCACAATGCGAAACTGAAAATGCTCCGGTATATCTACTTTTAAATACATTACAACTCCTCTTTCCTCTCTTATTCACATTCCATCCTATAGCAGATGGCAATTTAAAATCATCTGATATTCCTTCTTTTGAAACAACGATGGACTTCCAAGTGCAATCACCGCCTGTAAAATCTGCCGCTCTTTTTTTCCTTCTTTAATATAAAGTTCTTCTACGGTAAGTGCTTCTACCAAGCCGTTTTTCTCTCCCATACTGCTAAATGGCAACAGTCGTACTACCGGCTCATCTTCCCGGAAAATCGGCATCAGAAGCTCTTTATCTATGATACTGACCGGTTTTCCCACATAGGGGTCGATCAGCAGATTTCCGGTATCATAATAGGCTTCTAACAGCAATTCATGTTCATGATAGCAAAGACGCACCTGATAAAGATGCCGGCTTCTCTCCTTTCTGCTGCGCCATATTATGGATGCTGACACAGCAATTCCCGCCGTCAGCACCATTGCCAGATAAAAATGCTGCCCATAAAAAAGGCTCTTATTGAGCCACTGCATGCAGCCTCCTGTCAGAATCGAAAACAAAAAACAGCCAAGCCAGTTTTTTATCAGAAAAGCGACTCTTTGTGTCGTATGTTTCCTCGTAAAAAATGCAATCATAACCATGCCAAGCGGAACCGGTACATACATAATCAGCCGATACAATCTATAGGATGAAAGCATCAGAAAACAAATGACTCCCATACCACTTCCAAATAAGGCAGCAAGCAGTATCCTGCCCTTATGTATGAGATTCCGCAAAAATATGCCTGTCAGGAACAGATTCAGCACATCCATCAGGAAACTATTGACAAAAAGAACATCTAAATATATCTCATAAATACATGCCACCTCCCTTCCTTTCCTGCATTATACAAACTTTCCTCTGCATATTTTGTCAAAACAGATGCAGCCATTCTTTCATTTCATTGACAGAATCCGACTGCCCGGCAGGGAAGTTGCAAAAGAAACGTAATGCACTCTGCAAATCTTACCGTAAGAAGCTGCCACCGGCAGCTTCTTACGGATGCCTGACAACGAAAAAAACGCTTAGAACAATGGCTGTCACCAGTATCTGGTACATTTCAAATGTTCTAAGCGTCGTATCATATAGGAACTTCAAATTCCTTTTCTACTCTTACACTATAATTTTATTGCTATCCTTTTCAAAATGATAGTTCTTATTTTTTGGTACTCTTTAAGAACTCCGGAATTTTAATATCCTTCTCATGAACAGTACTTTCCGGTCTCTTTGGTTTGGTAATTCCAATAAATGGAGAAGCTGTCGGAGCTGGCTGCTGTGCAGCAGTCTGTCCCAGAGTAGATGTTGCTCCGAAACTGCTGTTGGTTGTAACATTAGCAGTACGGTTTACAAGTCCGGAATTAATGACCGGTCTGGTGGTTGCTGCTGTATTTGGATATTTCAATCCGGACATAAGATTAGAAGATGCAGTGGTTTTTGCTGCATTCTCTTCCAGTCCTGTTGCAATTACAGTAATCGTTGCAGCATCTGTCATAGTCTCATCATATTTTGCACCAAAGATAATATTTGCATTATCGCCGGCAAGATCTTCTACATAGCTTGCTGCATCATTGGCATCCATAAGAGAAATATCACCGGAAATATTGATAATAACATGGCTTGCTCCATTGATAGTTGTCTCAAGCAATGGACTGGTAACAGCCAGTTTGACTGCCTCAATTGCCTTATCATCACCCTTAGCCATACCGATACCGATATGTGCAAGACCCTTGTCCTTCATAACAGTCTGAACATCTGCGAAATCAAGGTTAATCAATGCCGGCATATTAATCAGATCTGTGATTCCCTGAACCGCCTGCTGAAGCACCTCATCTGCTTTCTTTAATGCATCCGGGAAGGTTGTTCTGCGGTCTACAATCTCTAATAATTTATCATTTGGAATTACAATCAAGGTATCTACATTCTCACGAAGCTTGTCAACACCGCTTAAAGCATTTACCATTCTTGCTTTTGCTTCAAATTTAAACGGCTTAGTTACAACACCAACGGTAAGAATTCCCTGATCCTTTGCAATCTTTGCCACAACAGGAGCTGCTCCTGTACCGGTTCCGCCACCCATACCACAGGTTACGAATACCATATCTGCACCTTCAATAGCTGCTGACAACTCTTCCATACTCTCTTCTGCAGCTTTGGCTCCAACCTCCGGCTGTGCTCCTGCTCCAAGTCCTTTGGTAAGCTTCTCACCAATCTGAATCAACGTAGGTGCTTTACATAAAAGTAATGCCTGTTTATCGGTATTTACTCCAACAAACTCAACACCACCAATATTTTCATCAATCATTCTATTTACTGCATTATTACCTGCACCACCAACACCAATTACAATAATTTTAGCACTGGATTCTGCTTCTGTTGTTTTAATTTCAAGCAAGGTAGTTCCTCCTTCTCTCCCTCATTCTATATGTAATCTATGAGAAATCTGCTTTACAGATTTCTCATAAAAAGTATGCCTTTATTTACTCATATACTCTATCATATAATTTTTCGTAAAAATAATCAACCTATATTTTCTGTTTTTTTGAAAAAATTACGCCGTCTTTTCAAAAGTAATATCTGTGGTATCTTCTGTCCAGTCTTCCAGATGAAGAATGCCTGTAAGTCCTTCCAGATTTGGCATAATTTTCTCCATACGAACTACTTTTTCCGTAAGGCTGGTTGCCTGTCCAAGATTCACCGTAATCGTTCCGTACTGCAGGGTCACGTTTCCCTGGTCATCATAATTGATGGTATCCGGAACCAGATTATACTTCTTTAAGGTCTGGGTTACTGCCAGCAAATCCTTTAGGGTATCTTTTCCGCTTACGTCAAGTTTTTCATAAAGCACTGCATCCCCACAAGCCAGTCCGGTAATCTGCGGTACTCCTTCGATGACATCTGTAGACATTTCCACTACAAAGCCATCTTTGTCAAAATAGACATTCTGTCCCAGGGAATCCATATATAAGTAGCCCAGCAGTCCTTTTTCATATACTTCTACATGAAGGGTATGCGGTGATTTGACACTCACCTCCATCGTATCAATAAACGGAACTTTCTGTGTATCAAAGAAACGATATTTAAAATATACATATAATGTATTCCAGGAATAGTCATCATTTAAGACCCATTCCTTAATCTGCTCATCACTGTATAATTTATTGCCTTCTACTTCGACATTTTTTACGGTAAATACCTTGATTACAATGAGTGCTGCCAGTGCCAGAATCAACAGTGTAGTCAGAAATCCAATCAGGATATGTTTTCTTCTTCTCTTCTTTCTGCGTTCTTCTCGTATCATATCCTATCCCTCCAACTGAATTCCTCTGGAAACACTTAACGCAAGTCCCATTTCTGCTAAGAGGAATGATGCCGAAGTACCACCATAACTGATAAAAGGAAGTGTGATACCGGTATTTGGAATACTGTTGGTTACAACGGCGATATTAAGGATTACCTGAATGGCAATGTGAGCCATAATACCAACCACCAGCAATGCACCATATAAATCTTTCGCATTATTGGCAATTACCATAAAACGCCACAGCATTAAGATAAACAGCAAAATCAGGCAGATTGCTCCGAATAATCCAAGCTCCTCACAGATGATGGAAAATACCATATCATTCTGCGCTTCCGGTACGAACCCAAGCTTCTGCATACTGGCACCAAGTCCTTTTCCAAAAAGTCCTCCAGAACCAATGGCATATAAGCCCTGCATGGTCTGATAACCTTTATCATAATTCTCCGGATGGAGCCAGATTTTGATACGTTCTGCACGATAGCTTGCCAGTACAATAAAGACTGCTCCGAAAGCGAATACTGCGATTGCCATTCCCACAAACTGCGCATATTTCGGGCTTGCCACGAACGCCATTGCCACTGCGATACCCACAATGATAATCGCGGTACTTAAGTTCGTATAAGCAACCGGTCCAACCAGCGGAAGCAGTAAAACCATTACCTTCATCAGTTCCTTCAGATCGCCAATCTTCTTTTGCATGCGGCTGATTACCGTTGCAAGAAAAATAATGACAGCAAGCTTTGCAAACTCAGATGGCTGGAAAGAAAGCGGACCAAGGCGGAACCATCTGGTAGAACCATTTCCATTCGATCCTAAAAAGATAACGGAAACGCACAGTAAAAATGCGCCTATGTATGCCACACCATACAGTTTCTTCCACACATGATAATCAATCTTGGAAATCACAAACATGGCAGCAAATCCAAGGCAGCATGCAAATGCCTGCCGCTTTAGATAATGAGTTCCATCGCCATACTCAATCTGTGCATTATAAGAACTGGTGCTGTACAGCATAACCAGACCAAAACACACTAAGAAAATAATAACAAACAAAAGTGTATAGTCAAAATATTTAATTGTCTTTTCTTTTGTGCCTGATTTTCTTCCCGGTCTGCGGCCCATAAATCACTACTCCTTTAAATTGCGCACCAAATCCTTAAATATTCTTCCTCGTTCTTCGTAGCTTTTAAACATATCCCAGCTTGCACATGCCGGTGATAATAATACGGCATCACCGGAAACTGCATTGTCATAGCAGATATTTACTGCCTCTTCGAGACTGTCTGCGAATACATACTCTGTAAATCCATGTCTCTTTGCACAGTCTGCAATCTTCTCTTTTGTTACTCCGATTAATACTAATTTCTTTACTTTACCATCGAAGCTTTCTATCCATTCATCATATTCAGACTGCTTATCATAGCCACCGCCAATGAGAAGTGTCGGACGGTTCATTGCCTGAATTCCCTTAATCGCTGCATCCGGGTTTGTTCCCTTGGAATCGTTATAGAATTTTACGCCACGTTTCTCCGTAACATATTCAATTCTATGCTCTACTGCCTGGAACTCACGCAGTGTTTTTACAATGACATCCATCGGTACTCCGATACTTATGGTCATGGCAACTGCCGCCATAACATTTTCATAATTATGGGTTCCAAGAATATTTAGCTCATTGACATCAATGACTTCTTCCTCTTTGCCCTCAGAGACATAAATAATCTTCTCACCATTTAAATAACATCCATTCTGTACCGGCTTTTTACTGTCAAACCAGAGCACTTTCATGGATAAGGATTCCCCAAATTTGCGAAGTACTTCATCCTCATAATTTAAGACGCAGACATCGTTTGCTTTCTGATTCTTTGTAATGTCCTCTTTTGCCTTAATATAATTTTCCATGGTATGATGACGGTTCAGATGATCCGGTGTAATATTTAAAATAGCAGATACATCCGGAGCAAAATCTACAATTGTCTCTAACTGGAAACTGCTGATTTCTGCTGCTGTTACCGTTTCTTCTGTGGTATCTGCCGCTACCGATGTATATGGAATTCCAATATTTCCTACGACTTTTACATCCTTAAAGTAATTGGATAAAATTTCTCCCACCAGTGTAGTGGTTGTCGTCTTGCCATTCGTTCCTGTAATTGCAAGGATTTTTCCTTTTGCCACCTGATAAGCAAGCTCAATCTCACCAATAATGGTAATTTTCTTATCACGCATGGCATTTACCAATGGTAAATCGGTTGGAACACCCGGACTTAACACAACAAAATCCAGTTTATCCATCACTTCTTCCGGAAGGGTGCCCACATAGATTTCTGCCTTGGCAAAGCTCTCCGATTTTTCTTTGATTTCTGCTACACTCTGCTTTTCATTTCCTTCAAAAACGAAAATATTCGCATTCTGTTTTTCTAACAGCTCTGCTGCAGCAATTCCACTTTTCCCAGAGCCAAATACCAGTACATTTTTCTCCTGAAATTCCATTTTATTCACTCCTGTCTCTTTATAATCCAATCAATGCAACCAGACATAAGATTGCTGTTACAATTGAAAATACTGCCACTACCCTGGTCTCTGACCAGCCACCTAATTCAAAGTGGTGATGAATCGGAGCCATACGGAAAATTCTCTTTCCACCTGTTTTTTTAAAATAGGTTACCTGAATGATAACAGATAATACTTCTACCAGATAAATCAGTCCCACAATCAGAAGGAAAATTGGCATCTGAAGCATATATGCGGTAGCTGCCACAAATCCACCCAGTGCAAGAGAACCGGTATCTCCCATAAATACACTTGCCGGATATACATTAAACAGAAGGAAGCCCATCAATGCACCTACTACAGCACAGGTAATCGGTTCGATTCCGCTGTTGGTTCCCACTGCAACTACAGTAAAGAAGGTTGCTACGATAATGGTTACGCTGGTAGCAAGACCATCTAAGCCATCGGTAAAGTTGACTCCGTTTACAGTTCCGATTACTGCAAAATACATGACCGGAATTGCAAGCCAGCCAATATTCCAGTATTTTCCACCGGAAAATGGAAGCAGCATTGTAAGGGAAACATCTGAAAACTTCACCATGTATACCACAAAAACAGTGGTCACTACAAGCTGGCATAACATTTTCTGCCATGCAAGCAGTCCATCCGACCGTCTCAGTACAACCTTCAAATAATCATCTAAAAATCCAATTACGCCAAATCCTACTACCATAAAGAGAATCGGAATAATCTTCGGATAATCTTTTACATAAATCAGACTGGTTACAATAATACTTGCGATAATCATCAATCCACCCATGGTAGGGGTTCCCATTTTCTTCTGATGGGATTCAAGCTCTTTCCGCTCCGTCTGACCAACTTTCAATCTTCTTAAAAAAGGAATTACGACCGGTCCTAACAATGCACTCACTGCAAAAGCGATAATAACCGGAAGAATAACATGATACGTCATAACTGCACCTCTTTTTATTTTCTTTTTGTATATCATTTCAACTTATCTAGTATACGTTATTTAGAGATTTCCTGCAAGATATCTTCCCAAAGTTTCACGGATTTTCCTGAATTTCCGCATCTTCTGTAACCAGTGCCTGCTCAATGCCAAGATATGGCAGAATATTGGAAAACAAATCCCGGCAGACCGGTGCTGCTATGGTTCCACCATAATAAACGCCTTGTGGATTATTGATAATAATTAAGGCAAGTACCTGCGGATCGTCAGCCGGAGCAAAACCTAAAAAAGAAGAAATATACCTTTTTTCACTACGTGGAAGCGTCTGGGACGTTGCGGTTTTGCCGCCAATAGAAAAGCCTTCAAGAGCCGCATTCTTTCCACTGCCCTCAGATACTACTTTTTCCAGCAAATAGCGCATGGTGGTGGAAGTTTCTTCGCTTACAATATGTTCCTTTTGTCCATAGACAAAAGTATGTGTCACTTCTCCTTCTGCATTTTTCGTCTCCACGCCAAAATGCGGCGTCACACGGTTTCCTCCATTTATAATAGAGGAAACCGTAGTTGCAAGCTGAATCGGTGTAATCTGGAAGGACTGCCCAAAGGACATGGTTGCAAGCTCCACCTGACCGATATTTTCTCTTTTATGCATAATGGTGGATGCTTCCCCCGGTAAATCTATATTTGTCCTGGATAATAAACCAAACTGTTCAAAATAATCGCAGAAGCGGTCGGAACCGATACGAAGTCCGATTTCTATGAATACCGGGTTGCAGGAATTCATAATGCCATGGGTAAAATCCTCTGCCCCATGCCCTCCCACTTTATGGCAGCGGATTCTCCTGTCCTCCACAATCTTATATCCCGGACAGTTAAACTGGTCAGAAAGACTTACTTTTCCCTCCTCCAAGGCTGCGGATGCTGTTATTATCTTAAAAGTGGATCCCGGTTCATAAGTGTCATTGATGCACTGGTTTCTCCACATTTTATTTAAAGCATCCTGCTTCTCCTCTTCACTCAATTCCGTGTCAATCTCCGTATTTAAGGTAAAAGGTTCATTGAGATTAAACTCCGGTTCATTTACCATGGCAAGGATTTCGCCATTCTGCGGATTCATCACAAGGATGCTGACACTGTCTGCCTGTTTTTCCTCCCGTACCTTTACTGCTGCCTGCGCTGCATACATCTGGATATTATAATCAAGACTTAAATAAAGGTCATCTCCTTCTACCGGCTCACTCCGCCTCTCTCCGGCATTTTTGATCTCTACGCCTCTGGCATCTGTCAATGTAAGTATCTTTCCATTGATGCCCTCCAGATATTCATCATATTTTACTTCTATTCCGACAATTCCCTGATTGTCTCCGCCAGTAAATCCGATTACTTTAGAAGCCAGTTCATTATAAGGATAATACCGTTTATAATCTTCATCGATCTTCACGCCCGCCAGTTCATAGGCTCGAATCGCATCTCCGGTTTCTTTCTCCACATTCGTCTTAATCCGTTCAATGGAACTAACCTTCTCTACCCGCTTCCGCACTGTCTCTTCTGACATGCCAAGCTCTTTTGTTAAAACTGCAATTACCTTTTCCGGGTCTTCTATCTGGCTGTGAATCACAGAAATCGTACATACCGTCTTATTTTCTGCTAAAACCACACCATTTCTGTCATAAATATTCCCTCTTGCCGCCTTGATATCCCTTTCTCTTTCATGGAGGTTCTCAGCCCGGACCCCATAGTATTCTGAACAGAATATCATAAGATACACCAGTCGTCCCATCAGAAATACCATCAGCAGTAATACTGCCACAAAAATAATCATAATTTTTCGTCGGTTAAAGGTTTTATTCCGATAGATGCAAAATCTGTTTTCTTCTTCCTCCTGCATTTTTTGCTGAAACATAAAAACATAACCTCATAAAAGCAGTTATTATAATCTATTACAACTTTTACAAGGTTATGTTGTTTTCTCTATTGTGCTACATCCTGTGGCTGTAAACCATCCTCCGGTGGTACTGTTTCCTCTGCAATATCCGGTGTCTGGTCTACCATAGAATCCTCCGGTGCAGAATCCGGAACATCTGTTGTTCCATCTGCCGGTGCTTCTGCCGGGTCTGTCTCTTCTGTTACAACAATGTCCTCATCCGGATAAATATTAAGATAAGGCAGTGTCTCTTCGAAAATTCCCTTTGCGATTTCCTGTGCAAAGGTACTGTGAAACTCTTCTTCTGCGTTTGGTTCGTCTACTACTACATATACCAAAAGCTGCGGATTGTCTACTGGTGCAAAACCGATAAAGGAAACCAGATAATTTCCCTGTCCTCGAGGAAGCTTCTGTGCTGTTCCGGTCTTTCCACCCATAGAGTATCCCGGCACTTTTGCATATTTTCCGGTACCATCGGAAACCGTTGCATAAAGATACTGTTTTAATAATTCACTGGTAGATGAAGACACTGTTTTCTTTAACAAGGTTCCATTGTCTTCCTGTATGACATTCCCATTTTCATCTGTTATTTTCTTTACCACATGTGGCTGATAATAGTTACCACCATTAATAATGGAACAAAAAGCACTTGCCACCTGTATCATGGTAACATTAAAGTTCTGTCCAAAGGAATTGGTAGCCAGGTTAATGGTGCTTAGCTGGTCTTCGGTATAAATTAAGGAATCGGTTCTGGCCTCTCCCGGTAAATCAATGTTTGTCTTGGTACCAAAGCCGAAAATCTGCTGATACTTAGAGAAATTCTCAGGTCCGATATCATAAGACATCTGCATCAGGGCATCATTACAGGAATTCTTTAAGGCATCTTCTACTGTTTCAAGTCCATGTCCGTTGGTATTTACACAGTGAATGTCATGACCGGAAATCGTCTCGTATCCATCACAGATAAAAGTACGGTTCGGGTCTAAAGTTCCGGTATCCAGACCACAGGCTACGGTAAAAGGTTTTACGGTAGAGCCCGGTTCATAAGTATAAGTAATGCAGAAATTAGACCATAACTGGTTTAAAGCATCCAGTTCTGCATCGTCATCCATAGCATCAATTTCTTCCTGGGTATAATAGGCAGACAAATCCCTTGGATTACTACTGTCATAATTTGGATAATTTGCCATGGCAAGCACTTCAGCATTCTGGGGGTTCATTACAATAACTCCCACATGTTTACTTCCAGCACCTTCTCTTGCTGCATCCCTGTATTCTTCTTCAAATGCAGCAATCTTATCTTCTACGATTTTCTGGATATTTGCATCAATGGTCAGTGTAACATCATTACCATTCTGGGCATCGATTACTGTCTTCTCAAAATTACTGTCGGAATTCAGATAACCATATTCTCTTCCGTTGGTTCCATTCAAAACACTGTTATAGGAATTTTCCACTCCATTCATTCCCAGATTACCGCTGGTAGTAAATCCTACTACCGCACTGGCTAGAGAACCATATGGATATTCTCTCTGGTATTCTTTTTCAAACCAGACTCCATTAATTTTTCCTTTTTTCTCTGCATCGCCGCTCTTCTTATCGGAAGCTTCCTTTTCTGCCGCCTGCATATCTTCAAACGCCCGAATCTCTTCATAGCTTAATTTCTTTGCCAGAACATTGTACTGGCTCTTTGGCTTATCCGTAATCAGATTACGTAAATCGGTTTCATTCAGCTGTGGGAAACAGGTTATCAGTGCATCGATGGTCGGGTCAATATCTGCCGAATCACTGTTTAATACCTTACAGTCTAATATCACATTGTATACATCCACGCTGGTTGCAAGTATCGTTCCCTTGCAGTCTGTAATATTTCCACGCTGATAAGGAATGACCGTACTGTCATATTTCTGCTGGGATAATACTTTCTTTTCGTATTTCTTTCCACTGGTGTGTTCAATATACATCAATCTTACAATTAATCCCAACAAAAGTAGTGCTATTATTACAAACAGCACTACAAGTTTCTTTTGCATTTTCTTACTAAATTTTGCTATTTTCTTTCCGCCGCGTCTCTTTCCTGCCATTTTACCACCACGTTTGTTTCCTACTTATTCGGAATATCCTCAAACTGATTCATATAATCTTCTTTATCAACCGTATAATGTATAATCTGGTCCGGTCCCGCATAGCTCATGC
This sequence comes from Roseburia sp. AF02-12, assembly GCF_003461765.1. NCBI lineage: Bacteria > Bacillati > Bacillota > Clostridia > Lachnospirales > Lachnospiraceae > Roseburia > Roseburia sp. AF02-12. The sequence goes on from NZ_QTXS01000001.1 coordinate 973,433, forward strand.
CAAGCTGGTTCATTGCTATATCCTTGATGGTTGAAAGATCTACTGCTGTCTCGATTCTTTTTTCTGCCGCATCATTATCTGCCTTTAATTCAGCTACCTGGCTTTCTAATGCAGAAATTGTCTTTAAATGCGTTGTAATTCCAGACTGCAGACGGATATACAGTACTGCTGCCACACACATAACCAGCAGCGATACAGATAAAAATGCCACATAACCCAAATCCATATGTGCTGACTTCTCCTGATTCTTCTGCGCCATACGTCTGTTGCGCTGTCTGATTTCCTCCCGCTGCTTTTCTTCCTGTTCTCTGCGGTAATCCGGTGCAGCTTCTAATTTACGGACAGTGTTTCCATCTATGTAAGTCCGTGTTCGATAATTTCTTCTTGTCTTCTCCATTTTCACGTCTCTCCCTAGTCATTGATATGCCGTTCAAATACTCTTAATTTTGCGCTTTTTGCTCTCGGATTCTCTTCCATTTCAGATTTCGTTGGAAGAATCGGTTTTCTAGTGATTACTTTTCCTTTTGGTTTCTTGCCACATACACACACCGGAAATTCTTTCGGACAGGTACATGGATTTTCATTTTTGCGAAAGATGTTCTTTACAATTCTGTCTTCCAGGGAATGGAAGGTAATGATACAGATTCTTCCATCTTCTTCTAAAAGGTCTATCATCTCATCCAGGGTATCCGATAAGACTTCCAGCTCACGATTCAGTTCAATACGAATTGCCTGAAACGTTCTCTTTGCCGGATGTCCGCCAGTACTCTGTACTTTCATCGGTATGGATGCCCGGATAATTGCGGTCAGCTCTCCGGTTGTCTCAATTGGTTTCTTTGCCCGGGCTGCGACAATATGCTTTGCAATATTCTTTGCGAACCGGTCTTCCCCATAGTCTCTTATGATACGATACAACTCTGATTCACTGTAATCATTTACAATATCTTTTGCCGTTAATGTCTGACGCTGATCCATTCTCATGTCCAGTGGTGCATCTTCTTCCCGGTAGGTAAATCCACGCTCCGGTGTATCTAACTGAAAGGAAGATACTCCCAGATCAAGAAGAATTCCATTTACCTTCGTCACTCCGATACGGTTCAATTCTTCTTTCATATTGCAGTAATTGCTGCGGATTATGGTTACTTTATCAGAATAATCCTTTAACCGCTCACTGGCTGCTGCAATTGCATCTTCGTCCTGGTCAATTCCTATCAGCCTTCCGTTCTCATTCAGCCTTTTTACAATTTCGGAAGAATGTCCCGCTCCACCGAGCGTTCCGTCTACATAAATTCCGTCCGGGCGAATATTCAGATTGTCTATGGTCTCATGCAAGAGAACCGATGTGTGTTTAAATTCCATGTTCACTCCTTTAGATACTCAAGCCAAGTTCTGCCATGTGTTCTGCAACTTCATCCATGTCATCATAAGTATTGGTATCCTGCCATCTGTTCTTGTCCCAAATCTCAATTCGCTTTAAGACTCCGACTGATACGACTTCTTTCTCTAATCCGGCAAATTCTCTTAACACTGCCGGAAGAAGAATTCTTCCCTGCTTGTCCACTTCACAGGTTGTTGCTCCTGCAAAGAAGAAACGTGAGAATTTTCTTGCATCTTTTGAGGTAAGTGGTACGTTGCGGAATTTTTCTTCAATGTTCTGCCATTCTTCATTTGGGTACACAAAAAGACACCCATCCAAACCCTTCGTTACTACAAACTCATCACCGAGCTGTTCTCTGAATTTGGAAGGAACAATCATTCTGCCCTTGGCGTCTATGTTGTGACTGTACTCTCCCATGAACATTGTCAAACACCTCAGTCCGGTTGCTATTTATCCACAAAGTTATCAACTTATCCACCACTTTGTGCCATTTTCAACCACTTTCCTCCACTTATGAATACATATTACCCCACTTTTGGGAAAAAATCAATATACTACACATAAAAATGCACAAAAAAAAGAAGCACATTTCTCAATGTACTTCTTTCCACTTACTCTTTACTTTTATCTTATTGGTACAAGTTCTTTTTGCTCACATAGCGATACATAGTTCTCAATCAGTCTGTCCACTTCCAGGCTCAGGTCATAGCATTCATCCATACTTTTCGCTCGTTCCAGTGCTTCATCCAGTCGGATTCTTGCACGTTCAATCGCAATGCGAAGTGCTTCCCTTTCATCCATAAGCATTTCTCCTATGCTGTGTCCCATCTCTGTGTTGTTCTTTGTAAATTCATTTTACTCTGCTCATCACCAAAAATCAAACAAAATATAACATCTTTTTTCGTCAATATTCGACAGCAAGCGGCATTTTTTCCTTATGCTGTGTTTTATAAAACAAATCGGCAATGGCCTCCACCAGCATCCGGTTGGTTGCTACTATATTCCGAATATCTGTTTCTATATTAATTTTTCTTCCAAGATACTGTTTATGCCTCTCTAAAATATATTCATACAGTGCCTCTGCATCAGAAAAATCAGCCTGCACTTTTTCTCCTGCTTCCATATTCCGGCTCATAATATAATTTTTAAGGCTTCGCTTCAATTGTTCTTCATAGGAACAATGATCCTTTAAGTTTCCCGGATAAATCTTGTTATGCGGATAAGTAAAATAATCAGCTACATAATGCGTTACCTGCCCGAGATTCATATAATACCGGCGTTTACGGGTCAGTTTCCCCTGCTGTTTACCGAAAATCAATTGATTCACCATCTTTTTCACATCCGGAAACGTCCCATTGATTTCATGTTTCTTATATACAAAAGATGGTTTGCAATCCGGCAGGATGCTGCCAATATAAAAAGACAGTCTATGTTTCTTAAGTTCTTCATCCTCTGTATTCTTTGCAATATAACGTGCCAGCAAAATATGTGATTTTTTTCTCATTTGCTTCCTCCTGTTTACCATCTACACCTTACACATTACTTCTGCTTTATTTATGCTTCAATCACATTATACTTTCTTTCATCTCATTTACAATAGTATTTTTCTTAAGATTCTTCTAAATTTCTGTGTCCAATCTGTTAAGAGTAGACACAGAAATATTTTGCTAAAACTTACTGATATTCCACTTTTTAGGAACAACAGAAGCTGGCACACTCTGTTTCCATACAGGTACAGGCATTCGTTCCGTCTACCTGGATGTCTTTTGCATGACATTTTCTTCCTTCATTGAATTTACAGTTTACTGCCTCACAGGTAACATCGCTCATCTTAGGCGGTTTACCGGTCGAATTGGCACATCCACAGTTTTTCTTCTCTTCAAAACTTCCACAGCTTGTCTCGCTATTGCGGTTTGCATGTGCACCCTCTACCGTAATATTTCCACGGCAACAGCAATCATCTTTCTGGAAACTGCAGCTTCTTACAGAACATTTTAATTCTGTCACAAAAATCATCTCCTTTCTTTCGTTACATGTTTAGTATCTCCAAAGGAAATCTTTTTATGTTACCAACTTCATGTAAAAAAGAATGTACCTTGACACATTCTCGTGCCTGCGGCGGCTGCTTTCCTGTAAAGCAAAAAAGACTGTTGTCCGGTGCAAATTGCCAGCAACAGTCTTTTTGAATCCATATAAATTATAAAATTAAAAATTAGATTTTATTGCATTTTTATTTTTCTTCTGCAACTTCTTCCTTACGGATTTCCTTTGTACGAATCTCTTCGCAGATTGCATCAATGAATTCTCCTAAAGGTTTTACACCTTCATCTCCTGCAAAACGGCTTCTTACGGATACGGTTCCGTCCTCTGCCTCCTGCTGACCAACTACCAGCATGTACGGCAGCTTATCCAGTCTTGCTTCACGAATCTTGAATCCGATTTTCTCAGAACGGTTATCAACCGTTACATCTACATCATGAGCTGCTAATTCTTTTCTTACCTGCTCTGCATAGTCTGCATATTTTTCAGAAATCGGCAATACTCTTACCTGTTCCGGGCAAAGCCAGGTTGGGAATTTTCCTGCATAATGTTCAATCAGCCATGCAAGGGTACGCTCATAACATCCCATGGATGTACGATGGATAATCCAAGGAAGTACTTTCTCACCCTTCTCATCGATATAGTACATGCCAAACTTCTCTGCACTTGCACAGTCAAGCTGGATGGTAACCATGGTATCTTCTTTTCCATATACATTCTTTGCCTGAATATCAATCTTTGGTCCGTAGAATGCAGCTTCCCCATCTGCTTCTGTATACTTGATGCCATTCTTATCCATAACATCACGCAGATACTGCTGGGTACTGTTCCAATATGCTTCGTCGCCCAGATATTTTTCTTTGTTGTTCGGATCCCATTTGGACAGACGGTAAGTAACATCTCCATCGATACCAAGTGTAGTCATTACATAATGGCAAAGTTCAGTACATCTGGTAAGTTCTTCTTCCGCCTGTTCCGGGCAAAGAATAATATGTGCCTCTGTAATAGTAAACTGTCTGACACGGGTAAGTCCATGCATCTCTCCGGAGTCCTCATTCCGGAACAATGTAGAAGTCTCTGACATCCGATATGGCAGATCTCTGTAAGAGTGCTGTTCATTCATGTATACATAATACTGGAATGGACAGGTCATCGGACGCAGTGCCATTGTCTCTTTGTCGTCGCTGTCCTTATTTAAAATGAACATTCCATCCATGTAGTGATCCCAGTGTCCGGAAATCTTATAGAGGTCGCTCTTTGCCATCAGCGGAGTTCTGGTACGTACATAACCCCACTCTTTATCCTCTAAGTCTTCTATCCAACGCTGCAGTTTCATAATCATCTTGGTTCCCTTCGGTGTAAATAAAGGAAGTCCCTGTCCGATAACGTCAACAGTGGTAAATAATCCCATTTCACGGCCAAGTTTGTTATGGTCACGGCGTTTGGCATCTTCTAATTTCTCTAAGTATTCTTTTAACTCTTCCTTCTTATTAAAAGCAGTACCATAAATTCTCTGTAATCTTGCTTTGTCAGAATTACCTCTCCAATATGCCATGGAAGATGATGTCAGCTTAAATGCCTTTACGCCCTTGGTTGTCATCAGATGTGGGCCAGCACATAAATCTACGAAGCCGCCCTGGTCATAGAAAGAAATTTCTTCTCCCTCTGGTAATTCTTCAATCAGTTCTACTTTGTATGGCTCATTACGTTCCTGCATGAATTTGATTGCTTCCTCTCTTGGAAGTGTGAATCGTTTTAATTCATGACCTTCCTTGATAATCTTCTTCATCTCTGCTTCCAGATTATCGAGGTCTTCTCTTGAAAATGGGGCATGATCAAAATCATAATAGAATCCATCTTCAATTGCCGGTCCGATCGTAATCTTGGCATCCGGAAATAATTTCTTTACCGCCTGAGCCAGTACATGGGATGCAGTATGGCGGATTACCTTTAATCCTTCTTCATCACTTGCTGTTATAATATTTAAATTGCAGTCCTTGTCAAGAACGGTTCGTAAATCCACCACTTCTCCGTCTACTTCACCGGCGCATGCAACTCTTGCAAGGCCTTCGCTGATATCTGCTGCAATATCATAGACTGATTTTGCTTCACTGTACTCTTTTACTGAGCCATCTTTTAATGTGATTTTCATGTTCAAGTCTCCTTTTCTTATTATATTGGTATTAATAACTGCAAAGTAAAAAATCCCTGATGCATAAAATTTATGCATCAGGGACGATACTCTATCGTGGTTCCACCCTGCTTGCTGTACTTATCGTACAACCGCTCATTCTGATGATAACGGAATCACCGGACCGGATTGGGGTCACTCAGAGCTGGTCTTCACATTACACTCCATCAGAATACTCTCACCAGATGTATTCCTCTCTTTGACTTCCTGTCATGCTACTCGTCTCTTCTTTGTTTTGTCCTTTTGACAAAAGCTATTGTATACTCTTTTTTCTGCTATGTAAAGAGTTTTTCTGCGAAATATTTTCCAAATGTTTTCCAAAATATTTTATTCTTATCTTCCGCAGCAGAATTTATATTTCTTTCCACTTCCACAAGGACACGGATCATTTCTTCCAACTTTCTTTCCAACTACAACAGTGCCGGATTTCTTCTGTTCTAAATAAAGCTTTCTCTTGGTATCTGCATCAAAAATTTCATCCCACTGTGGTAATTCATAGAGCCAGTCAGCTTTGGCATCTACCATGTTCTTGTATAATTTTTCTTTATCGAATGCAAGGCTTACCTTGGTATCCTCTTCCATAGTATCAATTGGGTTTGGTGTTACCAGGCTGTCATTGATTCCATCTAAGAATCCAGTCATATCCATAATGCTGAGGTCGTATTTCTCTGCCAGCTCTTTTACAGTTCCTTCTACCTTCTCATCCGGGTTTGTTAAAAGCTTCTCATATACGCCCTTCTCTAACATAAAATATCTCTGCCAGAACTTCTGTAATTTTCCTCTATCTGCCTGCTGATCATAAGCAATCTTCTGCCATTCTTCTAATAATGCCATTGTTCATATCCATCCTTTAATCCATATTTAGTCGTATAACGCTTGTTTCAGTATAGCATATTTTGTGCTTTTTTCAAGTATTTATCCTCTGCAACTTTACATTTTCTGATTGACTATCCGCTGTCAAATGTTAAAATAATGTATATTGCTTTTTTCTAAAAACAGGTCATCAAAGAAAGTTGAGGTCATATATGAAAAAGACAAAACAGATTCTTGCAATTATCGGTGTTGTACTCTTAGTTGCCCTCTATGTTTCCACTCTTGTTTTTGCATTGATTGGAAGCGATTTTGCCACAAACTGTCTTAAGGCTTCCATCTATGCCACTGTGGTTGTCCCGGTTCTCATCTGGGCTTATACCATGGTATACCGCTTACTTAAGAATCATTACTCTTTAAGAGAAGATTTGGATTCCATCAAAAAAGAAGCTTCCGGGCAGGATGCTTCCGCAAAAACTTCAAATGAATCAAACGTAAAAAAAGAGGATCGTGAATAACCACAATCCTCTTTTATAACTTGTCCGCTTCTTAAAATTAAGCAAGTTTTGTTTTTGCAAGCTCTGCCAATGTTGCAAATCCTTCTGCATCATTTACAGCCATCTCAGCTAACATTTTACGGTTCATATCAACACCAGCTAATTTTAAACCATACATAAATTTGCTGTAAGATAATCCATTCATTCTTGCTGCTGCGTTAATACGGGCAATCCATAACTGTCTGAACTGTCTCTTTCTCTGTTTTCTTCCTGCATAAGAACTTGTTAAGGCTCTCATGACAGACTGTTTTGCTACTCTATACTGTTTGGAGCGTGCTCCTCTGTAACCTTTAGCTAATTTTAATGTTCTATTATGTTTCTTTTTAGCGTTTAAGCCGCCTTTAATTCTTGCCATGTTCTATTCCTCCTTAACCAATTCTTATAAATATGGTAAAATCTTCTTCATATTCTTAACATTTGTTGCATCTGTCATTGCAGGTTTTCTAAGATTTCTCTTAGTCTTAGTTGTTTTCTTTGTTAAGATATGTCTCTTATAAGCCTTGTTTCTCTTTAATTTTCCTGTTCCTGTTAATTTGAAACGTTTTGCTGCTGCTCTGCTTGTTTTCTGTTTTGGCATAATTTATTCCTCCTTAAAATCATTATCTTTTCTCTGCCAGCACCATACCCATGCTTCTGCCTTCCAGCTTTGGTGCTTTCTCCACTACTGCAATATCTGCAAGTGCTTCTGCAAAATCATCCAGAATATGTTTGCTTGCCTGTACATGTGCCATTTCTCTGCCACGGAAACGAAGTGTAACTTTTACTTTATTTCCTTTGGAAATGAACTTTCTTGCGGCATTCATTTTGGTATTCAAATCATTGGTATCGATATTTGGAGAAAGACGAACTTCTTTTAATTCAACCGTTTTCTGTTTCTTACGTGCTTCCTTCTCTTTTCTTGCAAGCTCATATCTGTATTTACCGTAATCGATAATCTTACATACAGGTGGCTTTGCTCCAGGAGCAATCTTTACTAAATCAAGTTCTGCTTCCTGTGCCAGCTTATATGCTTCTCTTGCTGACATGATACCTAACTGTTCACCATCCGCGCCAATCAGGCGGACTTCCTTATCTCTGATTTGTTCATTGATCATTAACTCGCTAATGGTCGTACACCTCCAAAATTAAATTCACCACAGCTTTGCCAGACAACTTTCCGTTTATTTCCGCAAAAAAAGTGGATAGACAGACTATCCACTTCAAAATGATTCGCTCATTGCATACTCATTATAAACACTTAGTCACTTGATTGTGCTAAGGTGAGAGTGGATACTCTACTTTCTTCAACTTGCTTATAGTACCATATGTCATTTCGTTCGTCAAGCATTATTTTTACCGATATTCGCTTCTGATATTTTCCGCCCTCTCAATAATCGTTTCCGGGAACCCGGTAAAGGAAAGCAGGCGGATTGCATTCTGGGAATTTGCCGGTCCCTTCTGCAATTTATAATCAAATACAATATCCGCTTCTCCAAACTCTTCGGAAAAATGATAATTGTCATAACCAATTTTTTCAAGCTCCGTCAATTCCTTATCATGGGATGCCACAATTGCAATGCAGTTATGATGTGCCAGATATTCCATGATTGCTTTTGAAGCTGCAATACGCTCCTGGGTATTGGTTCCTCTTAAGATTTCATCAATAACACAGATAACCAGTTCATCCTCCGACAAAGCATCCAGGATACGTTTTAAATATTTAATCTCTTTAATAAAATAACTGTCACCGGATAAAATATCGTCTCTTACCGCCATGGAAGTAATCATTTTTGCATGAGGCAGATGCATTCTTTTTGCGGTGCAGGTATGAATGCTCTGTGCCAGTATCACATTAACAGCTATGGTCTTGATAAAGGTTGACTTACCGGAAGCATTGGAGCCTGTGATAATGCAGTTATGCTGAAGTTCCATAGAATTGGTCACTGCTCCATGAAGCAGCGGATGATAAATTTCTTCCATCTCAAGCTGCTTTGTTTCCTCATATTCCGGTACTGTCACAAGAGGCAGACTCTTTCGGAAAGAGCCTGTGCTAACCGCTGCATCCAGTTCTCCTACCACCCAGTAAATCTTAAGATAAGCATCCTGGTTATCCATAAACTGATTCAATACTTTCATATAAGTAAGGATATGCCACTGGGTTACTCCCAGCAGGAAATCCTGCAGCATTTCAAACACATCTCCCATGGCATTTCTGCTCTGGATATTTAGCAGAAATGCCTTCTTATCCATTTTGGCAAATACCGGAAGCAGCGGTGCCAGTTCCTCACATATTTTGTCTTTCCGGTATTCCTGCTCCAGTTCTCGTGCTACCGTAATCAGGTATGCCGCCGTTCCCATCATATGAATCTCCTGATCAAACTTCAGCCGGACCGTAAAGATATACACCGACAAATTCACAAGAAATACTACCACCAAAGCTGACAGAGCATATATATTATGAAATACGACTGCCGCCACAACAACTACCATCAGCAATATCCGGAGCATCTGATAAACCCAGAGATTTGAAATTGCAAAATCCTCTACTGTCTGGATAAAGGATGGAATATAGTAAGCCTCGTCTCTCTTTCCAAGCTTTGACAAAGTTTCTTCCAGATGATAGCGTTTTTCATCATCTGCTTCACAAAAAGCTATTCTTTTTTCTAAAAGCTCCTCTTCTTCCTTCGTCTGCTTCGCATAATGAAGCTTTGCATATAAAATTTCTTCTCCCATAGTGGAATCACAGTTGTTGATTCTCTGGTACACATCATCCATATTAAGGTCATTCCATGTGACCTCATCCACCTGCTGTGTTCCACCCACAGTATCCAGATAATTTCTTATCAGTTCTCTTTTGAATTCCTTTTTTTCAGGTTCTTTTCCATATTTTTCTTTCAGTGTCCGTTTGCAGCGGTTCTTCCAACTTTCTTTTGTCTTAATTGCTGAATAAGTAAATCCTGCAATCAAAATTACTACAAGGATTGCTGCTTCCATTTCTCCGCCTTCCTACTACATGATTCTAATGGTATCTATCCAGTAAATATTATCTTTATCCATAATTCCATTTACAGTAACGGTATCTCCCGCATGCAGGAAAATCAATTGTTCATTATCAGAAAACTTCTGCCAGTATACCATACCGTCGTCTCCTGCCAGATAAACATAAGTCTCTCCTGCAATCTCAACATACTGCATTTCACTGATTACAAAAATTCTTGTCTCTGTCTCACCTTCCGGAATTATTTTTCCCTTGGCTGCTGTCTGTGCATTACCTGCAGTACTGTTGCTGTCCCCGGAAGAATTTTCTGCCTCTTCCGGATTCCCAGTGTTTTCTGTACCGTCACTGCCTGTCATCTTACGATACTTTGCAAAGCACTCATCGAGACTGGCTGCTGTTGTTACCATATTATAAGATTCTACATTTACCATGCCATAAAGCTTCACTATGCCGCTGGCATCTTTTAATACCATAATATAAGTCGGCTGACCATCTACATTAATCAAAGACGGGAAAGATGCACGGTATCCTTTCTCCTGCACTTCTCCTTCTGCAGCAGCCATTGCAGAGCTTTCATCTGCTCCTGCAATACTGTAATAATGTGCTTCTGAAGTCCGCTCATTTACCAGTATAAACCCGATATTGGAGGCATCATCATTGACGGAAGTAACTCCGGTATAAATCCAGATATCCCCGTCTTTGGCAACATAGCCGAAGTTTGCTTCGTAAGATTCCTCATCTCCGTCTTCATCCTCTACTACCGTTTCCGTACATTTCTTACAGCCTTTTTTGCCGAAGATGCTGTTCATAAATCCATTAGATAATTCTCCATACCAGTTATACTGTTCCACCAGAAGATCCCCGTCAAAAACATCATCCATCCAGTTCGGCACTTCTGATGCATCATAATACTGACAGTCTCCGCTGATTGGGTCACAGCTGATTGCACCCTCAACAGTTTCTCCACCAAATAAACCGATGGTGTATTTGTATACACTGGCAATATAGTATGGGTTTCCATCTTCGTCCACTTCAAAATGAAGATTTCCGAAAAGTTTATCCGGGTAATTCATACGGATATGCCTTCTTAAATCCTTGCCAAAGTAAGCAGACGGAACATAAATCATTCCTTCCTTTACCGGAACATACTGTGCCTTCTGTCCTACCGGATCAACAGTTATATAACCTGGAACACCATTTTCCTTATTTCCCATATATTTAAAGAAGCCGGCATACTCTAATGCAGATACTTTCGTTGGTGCCCCCTGATAATCAATCTGTGTGTAGTCTTCCGATACATTATACTGGCTCACCACTTCTGAAAGGCTTCCGATTTCACGATTACCCAGCAATACTGCACTGTCCGTATCCATTAACGCAATCTTTGATACAGAAGATGCTGTATTGATATCGCTGTTAAAATCACTGTCTTCGATGGTCAGGATATCTGCATATGCCTGTGCATGGAACATTTTGCTGCCATAAAATAAAAGAATCAGGAACAGAATTCCGATCACTCCAACTGCTGCAAAAATACCGTTTACCGGCTTTTCCAGCTTTCCTGCAGACTTACCTTCTGCCTTCCTGGCTGCCGATACCAACGCACCTATTATTCCTAACGGGAATAATATAACGCCTAATACAAACAGCCATAAACCTCTGGAATGAATATTCAATGCCGGAAGCAGAAGATAATACATCACTGCCACCCATAAAATATAAATAACCGGAAGCATAATGGACAGCCCCTTTACATGAGGCAGCTTTACCTGCATTGTTTCAAACTCCATTTTCTTCTTTTTCTTTGCCATACCTAATCTCCCTTTTCTTCTTTGCAATTATTACTGTATTATTTAATTAATACAATAGCTCAATTTTAAAATAATGTCAAGTGAAAGCTTTCTTCAAATGGCTGGCAACTAAAAACAGCAGGACGACAAAATGTATTTTCATTTTCTATCGTCCTGCCTGCAATACTTATTTATATTATTTTTTTAAGCTCTTGCTGCTTTGCTATCACGCTTTTTATTCTGGATAACCATACATGCTACTGCAGCTGCGGTAACAGCCAGTGCCAGAATTCCCATTGGAAGATCTTTCTCACAGTCTCTTAAGAAAAACAGCACTGCCATAGCAATTACATATATAACAGCAATGATTCCATCTACTTTTTTCATACTTTCTGCCTCCTGCCTTTATGCATTTCTCTTCTGACGAAGTACTGCCCTTACTACATTATATCCTGCAAATACAATCGTAAGAATCATCATAATCCAATGGATGATACAGTTATCTTCTCCCGCCGGATTTGCTGCCAGAGGAGCTGCTTCATCTTCTAATGCAGTTACTTCCTGTTTTGCATTATCGTCCGTTACATTCGCCAGTGGAACCTCTTCATCTTCTAATACCACCGGTTCTTCTGCATCCTGTGGCTGTTGTGCTGCCTGCTGCTGTCTGACTGGTGTCTGTGCCACCTGGGTCTGTGTAACCGGAGTCTGTGCCTGGATTACCGGTGTCTGTGCTGCTGTCTCCGGCTGTGTATTGTTATCTGCCGGAGTTACCGCTGTTTCTGATGATGCTGGCTGGGCTGGATTTGCCGGCTGTGCCGGTTCCGTTGATTCGGCCGGCTGGGTTGGTTCGGTCGGCTGGGTCGGCTCAGTCGGCTGGGTTGGTTCGGTTGGCCCGGTCGGTCCAACTGGTTCAGTCGGCTCAGTTTCTTTCTCCTTTTCATCAAAAGAAGCATACACTACGGTACTATCATTTAAATCTGCAACATTTACTTTACTGCCATCTTCTAAAGTCCAGCCGGTAAATTCATAGGTTGTTGTCTCTGTCTCTGCCTTTACAGGATCTGTTACAGAAACTTCCGTTCCCTTTACTTCACGTACTTCCTGATATACATTTCCGTCTACCATAAAAGTAACGGTATAACTGTTATCAACAATTTCTCCATCAATATGCCAGGAATTCGGATTAATCATCCGGTACCATTCGATGCGGTAGAATCTTGCATCATCCCCTGCAATGCCACTGTTTGCTGCATATGCATCTAAAACAGATGCAAGGGTTACCGGCATCTTTCCATCATAATTCTTTTCTGCATCAAAAGACGCTGGTGCAGTAAAACCGGACATATCAGTTGTCACTTTCAGCTGATTTAAAGAAACTGCTGCTCTTCCTATATAGTCATAATTTGCTGTTGCATCACCAACTGTTCCTTCCGGACGGACAGTTCCTGCTTTCCGGATGTAGAACTCTGCCTTCTGCGTAAATGTATCTGCTACCTTTACATATACGTTATAACCCTCTGTATTGCGGAAAAGTTTTGTATATGTTGTCACTACACCTGTATTTTCATCCTCTAAAATGAATCCGCGGATTACGCTTTCCTCCGTGGTCGCATAATCTGCTGCTTCTTCTAATACAGCCGGATCTAAAATACAGTTTCCACTTAACAGCAGCAGTTTTCCATTTCCGTATTTAGCATATACTTTTGCACGAATCTTACTGATTCCAAAACTTACATTTACAGTTCCACTATAGTTACCGGTAAAGGTTACGGTTGCCAGAGCAGTTCCCTCTTCTACATTATCTTTGTAATTACCAACAGTATAATCAGTTCCTGCTGTTAATACTTTTCCATTATAAGTTACGGTCACATCTTCTTCACTGAGTGTTACTGCTTTTCCGGTATAATATTTTTCCTTTGCAGCTGCAATCACGCTGTCATTTTCCACTTCTTTCGGAAGAATGGTATAGGTTGTATTTACCGTTCCTTTATAGTTACCGATTCCGGTAATTGCTGCTGATGTCTCTCCTGCATTTGGATTACTTCCACTGTATATTACAGTATAATCTTTTCCTTCTACTAATGTTTTGTCTCCATCCTTTACCACAACCGCAACTGTGCTTCCGGTATACTCAGTATCCTTTGCTGTTACCATTTCATTGGTCAACGGTTTCTGCCGGATAGTAAAGGCTGCTTCATTACTGTCTGCGGATTCAAATTTCTTTGCACTGGCTGTTGCAATTACCGTATAAGTTCCTGCATCCACCGGTGCTTTGCTTAATTTATTTCCTGCCTCATCATAATAAGTATAAGTAATGGAAATGCTTGGATTTTTTTCAATTCCCCAGCTGTATGCATTGGCATCACAACTTAAGTTCTTCTCATCATTACTGCCATTATATTCAAAATCGCTGGCTGTAAGATTTGCATACAATGCTTTTAAATAAGTTCTTACCGGTACAATAAATACCGTCTCTTTATAGTTCTCTGCTGCATCTCCTTCCGGCACAAATACTACATGATGGTCTACATCTTCAAAGATTGCAGTTCCGGTAGTATTAAACCACAGTGTCTCATCCGGGCTCCGCCACTCAAAATGGCCTTCCAGTTCCTGGTTCTCATCATTGACCGCTACTGCCATTCCGCCATTCAGATGGGACTCTCTCAGTTTTCCGGACATATGATTGATTGTTGCAGATGGTTTTTCCTTAATTACTGCCTCTGCCTTATTTACAGTTACCGTATAAGTCCTGCTTCCTGCCTCATATACATCTGTTGCCGGTGTTGTAACCGTATAAGTATAAGTTCCTGCATTTAAAATCTCTTTGTCACAGGTTCCAGCAATACCACTCTTTGGACCATCCTTTACAAAGTTCTTTGCATTCAGTGTCTGGACTTTTCCGTTATAAGTCAGATTTGAAATGCTCTCTTCAAATACCGGAGTTCTCTTACTGATTTTAATGGTATACTCTTCTGTCTCCCATTGAAGGAGCCAGTTCTTATATTTACACTTCAAAGTAACTGTTCCTGTCTTATCTGCAGTTACAGATACCTCTTTCTTATTTGTATTCTTTAATGTTACCTTATTTTTTCCACCGGTAACACTCCACTTGGTTTCGTAAGCAATCCATGCAGAACACTCGATTTTCTTCGTATCCTGCAGCTGCATCTTAATTGTATCATCCTTTTCGGCAGCTTTTACTGTCATCCCGGTTATTCCGGATAAGGACAATACCATCAATGCCGCCATTACAAAAGCTGTAATTCTTTTTCCCAACATTTTGGCTACTCTCATGTTTTTTCTCCTTTTATTCATTTTATCCATTTCCTGTTGATTTATGAATTGTATAACCAATCATAGCCTACTCTGTGTTATAAAAAGCGTTATATTTTTCTATTTTTTCTTTATTCTTCCGAATTGTACTTAAATCTTCCTGTTTGTATTGTATTTCTCCTCGTATCTACTCGTCTGTTCCATTCACCAATACTTTATGATATTTCACATATTTCTTTCCAGCCGTCCGTTCCATGTTGTCATTGATTCTTTCTATCACAAGTCCGCAATTTTCTTCTTCAATACCTATTAAAAGTATCAGATACTGGTTTGTGCTGTATCTGGTATACAGGTCACCGCTGCGCAGGGAGTTTTTCAATGCCTGCTCCAGTTCTGCCCGGATGTATTCGAAATGAACACCGCCTTCAGAAGCATACCCCTTCCCATCGGTAATGGTGCTCATAAGAAGCCACGCGCTCTTTCCCGTACGCTGCAAAACCCGTTTTGCAAAGCGGTAATTTTCAATGAAAACAGGATACGAACAGTAAAATGCTCCTTCCTCTCTCTCTTCTTCCAGCTTCTCCTGTATTGCCTGAATATGAGTGGCATCATCCTCCGTAACACAGCTGCTGATTCGTTTTAATTGTTCCAGCATAGACTTTGAAGGCTCACTGCCAAGCTCTGCCAGCAGCATTTCTTCTGTCTTATGATATAATGCCACCGCCTCTTTGGAACGCTTCATGGCAATCAATGCCTCCATCTGGTATACCTGCCAGTCATCCAGTGGATAAAGAACCGCTGCTTTTTCTGCTATCTCATATAATTTCTGATACTCCTGCTCATCCCGGTAAATTCCGCACAGTCTCTTTACACAGGACATATATAATTTCCGGTATTTCGTTGCCCAGAAAATTACCCATTCCGATGCTCCCAGTGCCGGCAAAAATTCTCCACGGTACAGCCTGACTGCTTCCTCTAATTCTGTTTTTCCAAAATCTTCCGCCTGTTTCAATGCATGCTCTGCCTTCTCTTCAAAAGAAATGCAATCACAACGATACGGAATTTCCGGTGTCCAGTAATAAACTCCCTTTCGGCTTATAATATAATCGCTCTCCGGCAGTCCCTGCTCCTTAAGCAGTTTCCGCACCCGGAAAAGAATTGCCCGGAAACTGTTGGATGGGTTTGCGACCTCCTCATTTTCCCATAGTCTTCCCACCAGTTCTTCCCTTGTTACCCCTTCTGTACCCGCATGCAGAATAATCTGAAGCAGCCGGTTCGTCTTTGTCGTTGATTTCCGGTCTATGATAAAGGAATGATTTCCATATTGCATTCGAAATGTTCCAAGCATACTTACTTCTAAAATTTTTTTCATGCTTCCTGCCCCCCTGCAGATTATTTTTCCTAATTGCAGTATAAAGGACTTTGTTTTTATACGCAAAAGATTTTTCTCATTTCTTCCGGATTGTCAAAACGAAAGATTATTCTTATAATCATATTCATAAATAATTCTAAAAAATAATTGTTTCGAGCTGTTAGAAAGGATTATACCATGGAAACAGGATTTATTGATTTACATGTACATTCAACCTGCTCTGACGGAACTTTTACTCCATCTGAGCTGGTTCATGAAGCCAGACGTCATTCGATATATGCCTTTGCCCTTACTGACCACGACTGTATCGATGGTATTAGAGAAGCACAGGAAGAAACCTTGCGGCTTAACTCCCCGGATGCACCGGAAGTCATTGCCGGTGTTGAACTCTCCTGTGAACTGGATGATCGTGAAATCCATATGGTCGGGCTATATATTAACCCGGACGATAAAGTATTTAATGATAAATTAAATGCATTCCGTTCTTCCCGCACAGACCGCAACCGCCTGATGGTTGATAAACTGCAGCAGGAGGCACACTTTGCCATTGATTATGACAGTCTTATCAGAGAATTTCCGGATGCAGTCATTACAAGGGCACATATTGCAAGATACCTTGTAAATCATGGTCTTGCCAAAGATATGAATGCAGTATTCAGTAAATATATCGGGGATGACTGTCCTTATTATGTAGACCGTCCTAAAATCACTCCGCAGGAAGGTATTTCCCTGATTCATCATGCCGGTGGTCTTGCCATTTTAGCCCATCCGGTACTCTATCGCATGAATGCAGACCGATTGGACGCTCTGGTTCAGACACTGGTAGAAGAAAGCCATTTAGATGGTATTGAAGCCGTCTATTCCAGCTACCAGCTTGGTGACGAACAGAACATCAAGAAGCTTGCACAAAAATATCATCTGCTTATTTCTGGTGGCTCTGACTTCCACGGAAGTAACAAACCTTATATTTCCATGGGAAACGGAACGAGACATATGCCGATTCCTTATTATATTTTATCGGATATTAAAAATGCGCTGCATTGCAGATAGCTTACTACTCATGTACACCAAGAGGGACTGTCATTTTACAATTTCTGTAAAACAACAGTCCCTCTTTATAGATACTTTCTATTTTTTGTCTTTCACCTCGTCTAATGCATTTCGAAAGATTCGTTCAAATTCATTTTCGGAACATTTTTTCCGGCTGGATTCATCCGAATACCCTCTATTCTGCTGTCTTTCCTGCTCATGAACGAGCAAAACAACCGGAACCTTAAAATAACCGTCATATCCGTATGCGACAATCCCCTCCCTGGAGCTTTATTTCAATGGTTTCATATTATATATCGGCAAAAGTGTCTGATTTCTTTAGTCCTCTACCGGTTCTGCCGGAATAAAAATACGGTCTTTTACCACATCTGCAGGCTTTGGTGCTGCTTCTTCTGCTTCCCTGCAGAACTGCAGCTGTGAATTCACCAGTACCTTTCCACGTTTGTCAACCTTTTCATAGGTGCCATCCTTCTGAAGGAGATGTGCTTTCGTATTATCTGCCAGTTCCACATCCAGAATATGCATTACTTTATGCTTTAACTCTTCATTTTCTACGGGGAAAATAATCTCTACACGGCGGTCTAAGTTACGCGGCATCCAGTCAGCACTTCCCATGTAAATTTCTTCCTGTCCATCATTATAGAAATAGAAAATTCTGCTGTGCTCCAAGAAATTTCCTACAATGGAACGCACTCTGATATTTTCACTGATCTTTGGAATGCCTACCTTCAGGCAGCAGATTCCACGTACCACCAGATCAATCTGCACTCCCGCTGCTGATGCTTCATACAAAGCTGCAATAATATCACGGTCACAAAGAGAATTCATCTTGGCAACAATTTTGGCTGTCTTTCCCGCCCTGGCGTATTTTGTTTCACGCTCAATTAATTTCAAGAAACGCTTCCGCAGCCAGATTGGTGCTACCACCAGCCGGTTCCAGGACAGCGGTTCAGAATAACCGGATAACATATTAAATACTGCTGTTGCATCTTCTCCGATTGCTTCCGAACAGGTAAAGATACCACAGTCTGTGTACAGCTTTGCAGTGGAATCGTTATAGTTTCCGGTTCCAAGATGTACATAACGGCAGATGCCTTCTTCTTCTCTTCTTACGACCAGTGCAATCTTGCTGTGGGTCTTTAAGCCCACCAGACCATAGATGACATGGCAGCCTGCTTTCTCTAATTTTTTTGCCCAGACAATATTATTTTCCTCATCGAAACGGGCTTTTAATTCTACCAGAACAGATACCTGTTTGCCATTTTCTGCTGCCTGCGCCAGCGATGCAATGATTGGCGAATTGCCGCTGACACGGTAAAGTGTCTGTTTGATTGCCAGTACATCCGGATCTTTGGCTGCCTGACGGATAAATTCGACTACCGGATCAAAGGTCTGGTATGGATGATGCAGTAAAATATCACCTTTTTTAATCGCATCAAAGATACTCTCTCCCTGCTGGATCTGCGGCACCGGCTGTGGCGTATATGGTTTGTAACGTAAATCATCACAGCCTTCCAGTCCATACATCTTCATCAGGTAAGTCAAATCAATCGGTCCATTGATTTTAAAGATATCATCCTCTGACTCTACCCGAAGTTCATCCTTTAAAAATGCCAGCAGACGCTTATCAATGCCATATTCCACTTCCAGCCGGATAACTTCGCCCCACTGCCGTTTCTTTAGGGATTTTTCAATTTCTTTCAGTAAATCCTCTGCTTCGTCCTCATCAAAGGAAAGGTCCGCATTACGCATAATACGATACGGATAAGCACAGACCACTTTATGGCCTAAGAACAATTTGGAAATATTCTTCTCAATAATCTGCTCCAACAGGATAAAGGATTTCTCGCCTTCCTTTACGGATGGAATTGGAATCAGCCTTGGTAATACAGATGGCACCTGAACGGTTGCATATTCATAGATGGTTCCGCCCTTCTTCCCCTCTGCCTTAAGCTTCTTCTCTTCTTCTTTGCCAAGGAGGTCATCCTTCTTCGGATTTTCTTCCAGTAAAGCTACAATGTTTAATGTCTTATTGCGAATCAACGGAAATGGTCTGGATGCATCCACTGCCATCGGTGTCAGTACCGGATATATATTTTCTTCAAAATAACGGTCTACATATTCTGCCTGAAAATTTTCCAAATCTTCATAGGCATCTACAATATAGATTCCTCTTGCATTCAATAGCGGAATCAGGGAACGGTTATAAGTAGAATACTGCAGTTCTACCAATTCCCTGGTATCATGATTAATGGCTGCTAACTGTTCAGACGCTGTCATACCGGCAATATCTGTTTTCTTATAGCCCGCATGTACCATATCCTTTAAAGAAGCCACACGTACCATGAAAAATTCGTCCAGATTTGAAGAAGTAATGCTGACAAATTTTAACCGCTCCAGCAGCGGAATGGATTTGTCTCTTGCTTCATTCAATACTCTGCCATTAAATTTAATCCAGCTCAACTCACGGTTTTCATAATATTCCGGATTCGTATATTCTTTTAATTTTTCCATTCGCATACTCTCCTAACTATAGACCTTTTTCACTTTAATCACCGGTTTCATACTGAATACTTCTTCAAAGAAGGACGCCTTGGACTCAAACAGTCCCTTTTCCAAGGTCACATCATCTTCCGTCTCTATGGTAATAATCAGATTTCTTCCGGAAACAGATGTCTTTACATTCTTAAATTTCTGCTTGTGGCTTCTATCCATGGCATTTGCCACCTTAAGGATAGCTGCAAGCTTGGCTACGGTAAGATAACTGTCATGATCCATCTTATCTGCCAGTCTGTCATAGCTGTCTATCGGTAGTGTATTATAAAGTACCGTAGACGCCACAATTTCACGCTCCAGATGAGTCAATCCAATAATTTCTGAAGAAATAATAATGTCATAGGAGCACTGCGGTCCATTAACCAGACTGACAAATTTACCACAGTCATGGAGAATGGCTGCTGTCCTTAGCATCAGCCGCTCTCTGTTTCCCAATCCATGAATCTTCTTCATGGCATCAAATATCCGGACTGCCATCTGCTCTAATGCTTCAAGATGTGGCTGATAGCCGAAATATCTTTTGGACATACATTCCGCCGCAGATATTACATCTTCTTCGAAATCATGTGTTGCTTTCACCATATTATGCCGCTGTGCATAATCATATGCTATACCATCATTTACATTCACACCCGGAACAACAACATTCTGCGCATTTAATGCAGCAACTAACTGACGATAGATAACCAGTGCCGGAATCAGCAATGCATCACTCTCGTTGGTGATTCCTAATTCTCTTGCAATCTGTCCTGTATTCTTGGCTCTCAGCTTCTCCGTATAACGATAGAACTTGTCCGCATCTACCATACATTTGCCATTTTCTTTACTGATTTTCGGCATAAATGCAGAGATATAATCTCCCATAAAAATAACATAACGGATGCCATCCTTTGGCAGATAAAGAGCTTTAAAGACCTCTAATTCCTTATCTACGACTTCCTGTATCTGCTGCTCATAATTACCGCTGCTTTGCATGCCAAGGTCAAAGAGTTTCTCCTGTACACGCATAATTCCAATCAGAAGATGCTGCGTGGTAACTACCTTTCCTTTTACAAAAAGTGTTATCTGCATACTGCCACCACCTACATCAACTACTGCTGCATTCTGACTGGTCATATCCTCAAAATTCTTCTGGGATGCCACCGTCTTATAACTGATAAAACGATGTTCCGAATTGCTCAGCACTTTCACATTAAGTCCGGTTCGAATCCGTATCTGGTCTAAAATAAATGCTTCGTTCTGTGCATCCCGGATGACAAGACCTGAATATGCTTCATACTCATCCGTCCGATACATCTCCATAATCCCCACGAATTCTTTCAGCACCTGACACAATTCATCCGCTGTTTCATATCCAACATATCCCTGGGAATAAACATCCCTTCCCAATTCTATTCTATGGCGGACATGGTCAATTTCCCGGATTCCTCTCTTAATGGAAAGCTCAAACACTTTCATGCTGATTTCATAAGACCCGATATAAATTGCTGCAAAAGTCTTCATCCGTGCTCCTCCTCCTGTGTAAATCTTCTGTTACACTTCCTGTCCTAACATATAATTGATAAACTGCTGTGCGGTTCTTCCGGAAAGTCCACCATGACTTAACTCCCATTTGTTGGCTTCTGCTAAAAGCTCTTCTGCCGGAAGATGTACTCCCTGCTTTTCTGCCAGTTCTACTACAATCTGCTGGAATTCTTTCTTGGTCGGTGCTCCAAAGTAAATAGATACACCAAAACGATATACCAGCGAAAGTTTTTCCTGTACGGTGTCAGAAGTATGCATATCCTCACGCACTTCCTCTTTATCTGAAAAGTTCTCACGAATCAGATGTCTGCGGTTTGAGGTTGCATAAATCAGCACATTGTCCGGTTTCTTCTCCAGCCCACCTTCAATTACAGCTTTCAAATATTTGTATTCAATTTCAAATTCCTCAAAAGATAAATCATCCATATATATAATAAATTTATAATTACGGTTCTTTATCATGGAAATAACCGTGTTCAAATCTTTAAACTGATGCTTATAAACTTCAATCAGGCGAAGTCCCTGCTCATAATACTGATTGGCAATTGCCTTTATGCTGGTTGATTTACCGGTACCTGCATCACCAAACAACAGACAGTTATTGGCACTCTTTCCCTTTACAAAAGCTTCTGTATTATCCACCAGCTTCTTCTTGGCAATTTCATAGCCTACCAGGTCATCGAGTTTCACATGAGCGATTCTGGTAATCGGTGCCAGTTCTACAACACCATTGGTATTCTGGATACGGAATGCCTTATGTAAGCCTAGATTTCCCACACCAAATCTTGCATAGAATCCGGTTACGCTGTCCTGAAATGCATTGGTATCCTTTGCTCCTGCCAGTTCTACAGCCAGTTCACAGATGCAGTCACGGATACGTTTGTTAAATACGCTTCCATTATCATCCGGTCCCTTGAAATTCTGAAGCACATCCATATCATCAATTTCCAGAGTCTTTGCCACTTCATTTAAGTTATAATCAAACATTTCTTTTAAAATAGCAAAATCATGGGCTGCAATCGCATTGATACTTCCGTTTACTGCTCCTTTCATTTCGCAGGCGGTACTGTAGGCATTTTCATTATTTACCATAATAAACGCAAGAAAACAGTGCCACAGATTTCCTTCAAAACCGTGGCTCACTGCCAGTTCAATCAGTTGGTTCAAACATCTATAATACAATTCTACTATATCAGACCGATTGTAAAATTCACTATCATAGTTTTCCAAAATCCATGTAAAATTATAAAATAATTCTCCATTTTCAAAGTTCTTATATAAAATTAATTCTCCTGAATGTTTCATCTTAATGTCTTACCTGTCTTTCTAATAATTTCCAAGAATTTTAAAGTTTTCAGCTTCTTCTTTGATTCCATGCAATGCATTCTTTACTGCACTCTCATTTAAATTTCCTTCAAAGTCAATAAAGAAACGATATTCCCAGTTCCGCTCTCCTAATGGTCTTGATTCTATCTTATTCATGTTCAAATCATTAAAAATAAAATGGGATAACATATGATAAAGAGATCCACTTTCATGCGGAATTTCAAAGCAGATACTGATTTTTCCGGCATTCTTTAAGAATATCTTACGGCCGGTTACAATGACAAACTTTGTACAGTTATTGCTGTTATCCTGGATATGCTCGTCCAATATATCAAGCCTGTAAATATCGGCAGTAAGACGGCTGGCAATGGCTGCCTGTCTTAGGAGACCATCTTCTTTTACTTTTTTTGCTGCCATGGCAGTATTCTTAAAGCTGTGTTTTTCCCAGTTCCGATGCTCGTCCAAATATCTACCACACTGCATCAGTGCCTGCGGATGGGAATATACCTGTTCAATATCAGATAGCTTTGAGCCTTTCGTTCCGAGCAGGCAGTGGTCTATTGGAATAATCTGTTCTCCCACGATACAATTATCATATTCTACCAGCAAATCATAATTTTCTGACACAATTCCGGCAGAAGAATTCTCAATCGGAAGCACTGCATAATCTGCTTCTCCTTTTGCGATTGCTTCCATGGCATCCCGCCAGGTCTGCACATGATAACTGTTTGTGGTATCATGGAAAAACTGCTGCATTGCCATCTGGCTGTATGCGCCCTCTTCTCCCTGATATACGATTCTTATATTTTTATCCGGAAGTGCCGCTGCCTCTTCAAATGGTATCGGCTCCATAATGCCTTTTTCTGCCAGCTTCTGATACTGCCTTTTTCTGCTCATGCTCATCAGATGTTCAAAAAGCTCTCTTGTTCCACGCTTTAAAAACGGGTCATCTACCATGGAAGTTACCTTTTCTAACTTTTCTTCTTCCCTTGCCTTATCAAAGACTTTTTTCCCGGTAGAAAGCTTATAATCTGCCACCTGTTCGGTCAGTGCCATACGTTTTTCATACAGTGACACCAGCTCTTTGTCCACGCTGTCAATTTCTGCTCTTATCTCTTTTAAATCTTTCATTGTTATCTTTCACCTTATTATTTTTTTCTATCATATACCATTCCCATTTCGGTTGCAAGTTTCCCGAAAGAAAGTTATAATTTTTATCGTAAGAATTGTGGAATTTGGAAATGTTATAGGAAAGTTCTTTCCGTTGCTTTGACTGGATAGCGACTTTGTCCGGCTGCAGCGGATACATCCTTTCGTCTGCAAGGGGCACTAAGAATTTCCATTTTATATCACATAGTTGTGGCAACCGGCGCAAATTCACATCCATGTTCAACTTGCGCCTCGCTGGCACATCCTGTGCCAGCGTTGCCAGTTATTAATGAAATTCCAAGTGCCCCTAACAGACTACAGAAATTGCATCCGCAATCAGCCGGACAAAGCTGCCATTCTGTCAAATATCGGAAAGAAAAACATCCTCCTGTCGTATTTCCAAATTTCACAATCGTCTGATTACATATAACATCAAAGGAGGATTCTTATGAAAAACAAACGAAAAAAACAGCTCTTTATCACGATTGCAATTATTCTTATTCTGATTACAGTGTTTTGTCTGATTCATTTTCTCAACCGCACAAAAATGAATTCCGGTTATGTCAATGGAAATTCTGCCGGTAATCTTTATAACGGTGGACTTTTCTGTGAAAGCAACGGCACTGTTTTCTTCAGTAATCCTTCCGACAACCACCGACTCTATTCCATGAATCCTGATGGTTCTGATATGAAGAAGCTTTCCGATGATACCGTCTCTTATATCAATGCAGATGATCACTATGTTTACTATGTCCGAAACAACAAGAGTGAGGATACTAATTTCTCTTTTCTGAATTTTGGAACTAACAGCTTATGCCGTATCAACCGTGATGGAGGCAGGGTTACCATTTTAGATGACGACCCAAGTCTTTATGCCGGACTGTACGGAAATTATATTTACTATATCCACTATGACAAAGAAACGGCTTCTACCCTGTATCGGATAAAAATCGACGGAACAAAAAAAGAACAGGTTTCTAAGTTTCCTTATAAGACCTGCTCCTCTAATGGACAGTATATGTACTTTAATGGCGAAAACGATTCCCACTCTCTCCTGCAGCTTGATACTGCTGACAACTCTGTTGCTACACTCTATAGCTGCACCTGTTATGAACCGACTGTAATTAATGACACGGCTTATTACATGGATGGAGACAACGATTATGGACTAAGCACTTATTCCTTAAGCAGCGGTACTGCCAACCTTATCATTCCATCCAGAATTGACTGCTACAACGTCACCGGGGATTATATCTATTATCAAAAAAATGGAGAGGGTGCCGGTATCTACCGCTGTCTCACCGACGGAAGCAATGAGGAATTACTGATATCCGGTAATTATACCGCATTACATACCACCTCACAGTACCTTTACTTCTATGAATACGGCAATGACTCTGTCTGTTATCAGATGCCACTTAGCGGAACCGGAAATGATATCGGTGTATTTACGCCGGAGAAATTATAATCTACCATTCCAAAAGCCGCATCAGAGCTGAAGTTTTTCTTCCTCTCCAATGCGGCTTTTTCTATTTTATTAAAAACACAATAAAAATCTGATTATCCGCTAAAACACAGTATCTATCAGCATTTTCAAGAAAACAAACACATCAATTTACTACTTATTTACTACTAAAGAATGAGCCTTGATACGCAAGTTTTCTTAGATATGCAAAGATATGGTACAGCACATCCGTATTGAAACAACAAAAAATTGAATATTTCATAGACTATGGAACGCCTAAAATGACGTTCCTTTTCTATTTCCAGCCGTTCTTATTGGACGGCTATTTTATTACCTAAAATGAAAGGAGCATTAGATTTATGAAAAAGACATGGAAACGATTGTGTACGGGCTTCTTAGCTCTTGCAACTGTCGTTACTGCTTTACCGACTACACCCGTCCATGCAGAAAGTAAGCAATACTGGACGGAAAGTGCAGAGCGTGTCGGTATCATTGAAAAAGTAATGAATGACGGTTCTATCGGTTCGACATTCAATGAGGGTTATATGAAAGTCGAGGGCGAAACTGCCTATTGTATCGACATCAATACAGATTTTAAGAATGGCTACAAGACCAGAGCTGACGCAAGCTCACGCATGAGTGCCGACCAGATTTCAGATGTGGCGTTATCCTTAGAGTATGTCAAACAGTATGGCGAAACTCACAAGGAATTGAACTACAAGCAAGTCTATCTGTTGGAACAATGTGTGGTCTGGCAGAGATTGAGCGTACATCTTGGCTGGCAATGCGACAACGTGCGAGCTTCTTATGATGAAATTCCAAAAGCTACGCAGGACGAAGTTTTCTCTGGTGCAAAAGCCTTTGTTAAAGAAAACAAAGGACGCTATGAATGTGGCGGTTATATCTACTCTGGCGAGGGGCAGGAATTGGGGCAATTCTGGGCGAAATTAAATGTCGGAAATGCGAAACTGCAAAAGACTTCCAGTAATACCAGTATTACAGACGGTAACGGGAATTACTCTGTCGCTGGTGCGACCTATGGTGTCTTTTCTGATAAGGACTGCACGAAACAGCTTGCCACCCTTACGACTGATGAAAACGGAAATACAGATGTTGTAGAGGTAAAGGCTGGCACAGTTTATATCAAGGAACTTTCTGCACCAGCAGGATATAAAGTAGATAAAACTGTATATTCCTTAAAGGTTGAAGCTGGAAAGACAGCGACCTTGAAAGTATCAGATATACCAAAAGTAACGGACACTTTGATTGAGCTTTTCAAGATTGATATGGAAACACAGAAAGACAATCCGCAGGGGAACGCTTCTCTAGCAGGTGCGGAATTTACATGGAAGTATTATGCTGGCTTCTATAACAAAGACAATCTCCCTGCCGAAGCTACTCGTACATGGGTTACAAAGACAATCGCCGAAACAGACAGCGACGGGACAACCCATTACATCACAAAATTAGGGGACGCTTACAAGGTATCTGGCGACAGTTTCTATATGCAGGACGGCAAAGCGGTTCTTCCTTTAGGAACACTAACCGTTGAGGAAACAAAAGCTCCAAACGGTTACTTGCTTGATGGTGCATATATGCAGGCTGGCGATAAGTCCGAACAGATTAAGGGCTTATATGTAACACAGATTACCGAGGACGGCGACCTTGCCGTATTATCTGGAAGTAACCAGTTTTCCGTATCAGATAAGATTATCCGTGGCGGTGTGAAAATTCAGAAACGAGATTTAGAAACGGGCGATACGAAGCCACAAGGAAGTGCCACTTTGAAAGATACTGCCTTTGACATCATTTCCTTAAATGATAATTCTGTTTTGGTTGAGGGCAAGCTATACAAGAAAAATGAAGTGGTAAAAACAATCCATACAGACCTTGAGGGTGTCGCTTCTACTTCTTCTGACCTTTTACCTTATGGAAACTTCCGTATCGTTGAAAGTGAAGCTCCCGACGGTTACTTAACTGACGGTGTAAAACCGATTGATTTTACAATCACAGAAAATGGAAAAATCGTGGACTTAACCGACGAATCTCATTCTATCTACAATCAGATTAAGCGTGGGGATATTGAGGGCGTAAAAATCGGTGCAGGCACACACAAGCGTCTTGCTGATGTTCCGTTTCGGATCACAAGCAAGACGACGGGAGAAAGTCATGTTGTAGTAACTGATGATAACGGGCAATTCTCCACTTCTGCTGACTGGGCTTCTCATAAGCACAATACCAACGCAGGCAAGACCAGCGAGGACGGTGTGTGGTTTGGAACTTCTGAACCAGACGACAGCAAGGGTGCATTGCCTTATGATACTTACATCATTGAAGAAATGAAATGCGACAGCAACAAAGGTTTTAAACTTATCCCACCTTTTGAAATCGTGGTATCAAGAAATAACCTTGTGATTGATTTAGGGACTTTGACTGATGAATACGAAAAAGAAATCTCTATCCATACCACAGCGACCAGCAAGGACGGCGAAAAGACAATCCTTGCAGGAAAAGAGGTTACAATCGTTGATACTGTCAAATTAGACGGACTTACCAAAGGCACAAAATATCAGCTCAAAGGCTGGCAGATGTTAAAGGAAGAAAACGCCGAGCTTGTCATTGACGGGAAACGTGTAGAAAACGATTATACCTTTATCGCTGATGATGAAGAAATGAAAGTGGAAATTTCTTATACATTCAATGCGTCTGCTTTAGGTGGCAAGAACCTTGTTACCTTTGAAGAATTGTATGATTTGAGCAATCCAAAAGAACCTGTAAAAGTTGCGGAACACAAAGACATTGAGGACGACGGGCAGACGGTACTTATTACAGAACGTATCATCAAAATTCATACGACTGCTACGGATAAGGACGGCAACAAAGAACTTGAAGCTGGAAAAGAGGTAACAATCATTGATACCGTAACCTTAGAGGGCTTAGAAGTCGGTACACAGTACAAACTTGTAGGCTGGCAGATGTTGAAAGAAGAAAATGCAGAGCTTCTTATCGACGGAAAACGTGTGGAAAGTGATTATACATTTACCGCTGACAGCGAAACTATGAAAGTGGAAGTTGCCTTTACCTTTGACGCTACTTCTCTTGATGGCAAACAGCTTGTAACTTTTGAAGAATTGTACGATTTAAGCAATCCAGACGAGCCGAAGAAAGTTACCGAGCATAAAGACATTGAGGACGAGGGACAGACGATTACCTTTAAGGAAAAACCAGAAGTCCCAGAAGAACCAGAGAAACCCGAAACACCGCCGACACCAGAGAAGCCACACCGACCTAGCGACAGTCCCAAAACGGGCGATAACACAAACCTTTACGGACTGCTTGCACTTCTTTTAACTTCTGGTGCTGGGCTGGCAGGTATCTTCTTCTACAAACGCCGTAAAATGAAGAAATCATAAGGCGGTAACGGTATGAGGAAAGAAAAATCACGCTCTCCGCCGAAGCTGTCAAACGGCAGACTTCCGCTTATTCTGGCTTGTCTGCTACTTACCTGCAAGAACACGGATAGTCAAGGGTGCGTAAGCATTGATTTTACCCTTTACTATCGGTGGGATTGCTGGTACTTCCCAAACCGCCAGAATAAGAAATCACAATCAATTTATCAAAAATAGAAAGAAACGAGGTAAAACAATATGGAAATGAAATATGTCGTGCCAGATATGGCACAGTCTTTTGGAACTCTTGAATTTGCAGGCGAAAGTGAGCCAGTCTTTGAAAGAGATAAAAATAACCGCAGGGTCTTAGCCAGACGAAGCTATAACCTTTATTCTGACGTACAAAAAGGCGAAAATGTTGTGGTGGAAATTCCCGTGCAGGCTGGCGAAAAGAAGTTCAAGTATGAACAGAAAGTAAAACTTGTCAATCCGAAGTTATACGGCAGAGGTTACGCAATCGGGGATATGGGACATACCGATTATGTGTTAGTTGCTGATGATATTGTAGCAGTTGAAGAAAAGTAAAGGAGTGAAGAATTTATGAGATTATCAAACGGGTTTGTTATTGACAAAGAGAAAACATTTGGAGAATTAAAATTTACAGCGGTGCGTGATGTGTTCTTACAAAATGAGGACGGGACACCGAGTACCCAGCTTAAAAAGCGTATCTATGATTTGAAGTGCAGTCTGCATGGTGGAATTATCCCCGTGTCCGTACCGCCAGAAGTACCGTTAAGGGAATTTCCGTACAATGCAGTTGTGGAGCTTGTCAATCCCGTAGCCGATACGGTATCAAGAAAGACTTATACGGGTGCAGATGTGGACTGGTATGTAAAGGCAGAGGATATTGTATTGAAGAATAAAGGCAACCAGAACGCAGGCAGTCCACAGAACCCTACAACGCAGGGACAGCCGAAGAAATAAAAGTGATGTATTTGTCTTAATTTTGATTGACCAATTTTGATTGACACAAACAATGCGGAGTGATATATTTATCTCATAAAGATACAAAAACATCTCATTTGAAAGGAGAGATAAATATGTCAAAGAAACAAATTAAAAAAATTATTTTTATGGGGGTAGGGTGTGCTTTATTGCTTATTGTTGGTACAATCTACTCCCTATTATACAATAATGGACGCTGGGTCAAAAATATGGATATGTCGGAATATGTATTTTCTTACAAGGATATTCCTATGTTAGTAATTGGAGCTTTAATAGCACTATATGCTATCTATATAGTAATTATCTGCTTTAAAAATGTCTTTTCAAAAAACAGCAGGGAAAAACGATATTCAAGAACAATTTCTCCTTACTGGGGATTTTGTGGAATGTTTGGTTTTCTGGGGTTTGGCGGATTTTGGACATACTATAAATTTGGAGAAATATTTCCTTTTGCTTTTTTCATATTTTTTGGTTTTTTCAGTTTTTTCTTTGAAGGTAAACTTTCTCATATCTTAGAAGATGAGCTTTTTCAAGAAAATAAACGTAAGGCACAATTAGAAGCTTACAAGATAGGTTTTAAACTATTATTTGTAGTTATCTGGCTTATGGCAATAGGTATGTTTTCCCGTAATGTTGAGTGGTGTGCAATGTTTATGCTGATTTCTGTTTCACTTATCTATGCTCTTGTTCTTTTTCTTAGCAACTATTTATTATATCGTTATGAAAAAAGGGAATAAATTATGGAAGCAAAGTTTGTATGTAATTTAAAAAAATATCGTGTAGCACAAGAATTAACACAAGAACAACTCGCTGACATTGTAGGTGTTCGTCGTGAAACTATTATGAGATTAGAAAAAGCACAATATAATCCGTCACTTAAATTGGCAATAGATATTTCAAGAGCTGTAAAAGCTCCGATAGAAGATATATTTATTTTTGAATAAAGACAGTTTAAAGCAGTTAGTCTTAGGATTGACTGCTTTTTTCGTACACAGAAAGGAGAGATTGTTTTATGCGTAAGATTTGGAATAAAGGACACCGTATCAGAGCCAGCGACAAGCACCTTGTTTACCACTTTTCCATAGGAACGCTTCTGTTTGTATTCGTGGCGGTTCTCCTGCTACTGAATAGTAAACAGCTCATGCGTACCGATTGGGAGCATTTCAGCTTGTTAGAGAACGGCTTGACGCTTTGCCCTTACAACTTCATAACTATACTGATAGCGACTGGTGTTTGTGCATTGGTCGCTTTTGGGTATTACCGCTTCTGTTACGACAGTTTCAAGAAGCTCCTGCACCGTCAAAAGCTGGCAAGAATGGTACTGGAAAACAAGTGGTATGAAGCCGATACCGTACAAGACAGCGGTTTTTTTACTGACCTGCAAAGCAGATCAAGGGAAAAAATCGTCTGGTTTCCAAAGATTTATTATCAAATGGAAAAAGGCTTGCTTCATATCCGCTGTGAAATCACGCTGGGAAAATATCAAGACCAGCTTTTACGGTTAGAGGATAAGCTGGAAAGTGGCTTGTATTGCGAGCTGACTGACAAGACCCTGCATGACGGCTATATTGAATATACCCTGCTTTATGATATGATAGCGAACCGCATTACCATTGATGAAGTACGGGCAGAAAATGGCTGTCTTAGACTGATGAAAAATCTTGTCTGGGAATATGACGCACTCCCTCACGCTCTGATTGCTGGTGGGACTGGTGGCGGTAAAACCTATTTTCTGCTGACGCTCATTGAAGCCTTACTGCATACAAACGCTGTCCTTTACATTTTAGACCCAAAGAACAGCGACCTTGCGGACTTGGGAACAGTCATGCCAAACGTCTACCATACTAAAGAAGAAATGATAGATTGCGTCAATGCCTTTTATGAGGGCATGGTACGACGAAGCGAGGAAATGAAACGACACCCGAACTATAAGACGGGCGAAAACTACGCCTATCTTGGACTGCCTCCCTGCTTTCTTATCTTTGATGAATATGTGGCATTTTTTGAAATGCTGGGGACGAAAGAAAGCGTGGGCTTACTTAGCCAGTTAAAGAAAATCGTTATGTTAGGACGACAAGCAGGTTATTTCCTTATCGTTGCCTGCCAGCGTCCAGACGCAAAGTATTTCTCGGACGGTATCAGAGATAACTTCAATTTCCGTGTGGGACTTGGGCGTATCAGCGAATTAGGTTACGGTATGCTGTTCGGTTCAGATGTGAAAAAGCAATTTTTCCAGAAGCGTATCAAGGGGCGTGGCTATTGTGATGTGGGAACAAGTGTTATCAGTGAATTTTACACGCCTTTAGTCCCGAAAGGACATGATTTTTTACAGACTATCTGCTCTCTTGCACAAGCAAGGAAGGACGGGACGGCGACGTGCGAAGCGAAAGGCGACGGCACGGACTAGCCGTTGCTGGTGTGGCGTAAGCCACGCCAGCAGGTAAAACCCCTCGGTATCTAACAGAGGGGTACGTTTGCAAATAGACAATAGACGAAAAACACAGGAAACATAAGGCTTATCGCATGGTTTCCTAGCAAAAATCGGCTGTGAAGTCGCCTTAAAAAACTTCACACTTGACAGATTGGGGGTATGGTTCTGAATGAAGAACAATGGATAAAAGAATTACGGGAAAAACGGATTGCTTACGGTATCTCACAAGGCAGGCTGGCGGTGGCGTCTGGTATCACAAGAGAATATCTCAACAAGATAGAAAGCGGAAAAATGAAGCCGTCAAAGGAACTTCTGAATACTCTGCATAAAGAACTGGCAAAGTTCAATCCAGAAGCACCGCTTACCATGCTGTTTGATTATGTGAAAATTCGTTTTCCCACGCTGGATATACAGCACATCATCAAAGATATATTAAAACTGAATATCAACTATATGCTCCATGAAAATTACGGGCGTTACAGTTATACGGAGCATTACTCTTTAGGGGACATCTTTATCTATACGTCGGCTGACGAAGAAAAAGGTGTCCTTTTAGAGTTAAAGGGGCGTGGTTGCAGGCAGTTTGAAAGTTACCTGCTGGCACAGCAAAGAAGCTGGTATGACTTTCTTATGGACGCACTTATAGACGGTGGCGTGATGAAGCGTATCGACCTTGCTATCAACGACCATACGGGCATTTTGGATATTCCAGAGCTTGCGGAAAAATGCAGGAAACGGGAATATATCGGAAAGTCCAGAAGCTATAAGTTTTACCAGTCGGGCGAGCTTATCAAGCACAGAGAGGACGACAGAGAATATATGGGGCGTACCCTTTATCTTGGGTCGCTGAAATCAGATGTGTATTTCTGTATCTATGAAAAGGACTATGAGCAGTACGTCAAGTTAGGGACACCTCTGGAAGAAGCCGACATTATCAACCGTTTTGAAATACGGCTTCGCAATGAACGAGCCTATTATGCGGTACGAGATTTACTGACCTATTATGACGCAGAACAGACCGCTTTTTCTATCATCAATCAGTATGTGCGGTTTGTTGATGAAGAACCCGACAAGCGAAAAAATGACTGGAAGCTCAATGACCGCTGGGCTTGGTTTATCGGCGATAACAGACAGAGCTTGAAGCTGACGACAAAACCAGAGCCTTACACCTTAGACCGCACATTGCGGTGGGTACAACGGCAGGTAGCACCGACCTTAAAAATGCTGAAAAAGATTGATAAGGGAAACGGTACAGACTACATGGAAACAATCGAACAGCAGGCAAAGCTCACAGAAAAGCATGAAATGATAATCAAACAGCAGACGACCCCTGCAAAAGATTTAGTAGAAAGTTAGGAGTGATAAAAAATGTGGGTATTATTAAAAGACTTCCTGCTGGTATCTATGGGAATGGGTATCGGCGTAGTCTTGATGTGTATTTTGAATGTCGGCAAAGAAGCTGACTATGAAATGGAACAATTAAAAGAAAGCGAGGACAATTAAATGAATTTCGGACAAAATTTATATCAATGGTTTTTATCAAACGCACAGAGCTTAGTGCTTATGGCGATTGTGGTTATCGGTATCTACTTAGGGTTCAAGCGTGAGTTTTCAAAGCTCATTGGCTTCTTGGTAGTTGCCTTGATTGCTGTCGGCTTGGTATTCAATGCCGGCGGTGTGAAAGATGTACTGTTAGAGCTGTTCAACAAGATTATCGGTGCATAAAATTTTATTGTAGTGCTAATATGTGAGTGATATAATATGGATATGAAGAAAACGACAAATATGAATTTGAACTTAGGAGGAAAACTATTGTGTCAAATATAAAACTAAGAAATACATATAAGTCTTATACAGCGATATTTGTAATTGGTATATTAGTAGGGTGTATATGTAGACTGTTAGATTATTTTCCCGCAGATACACTATGGAGTTTTTCATCACCTCAAACATTGTTTGGTTTTTGGATTATTACCAATACTATCATCGTTATGTTAAGCACCTCAAATATTTGTGCAGGAATTAGTTCGTTCTTGTATATGTTTGGAATGACATTAAGTTTTTATGCTTTACAAGCAATATTAGGAATGTTTATACCTATGTTTTCCGGCGGATTCCGCTTTGGGCTATTCATATTGTTTACTGTTTGGTCAATCGCTTGTGCAATAGCAGCATTTATTCTGTACTATTGGAATAGGGAACATATTTTTAGTTCAGTATTATATTCTTTACCAGTAGGAGCATTATTTGCTGAAACAATAGCAGTTTTTATTTATTTTTTGGAACATCAAACATTCCTATTTCAGTTGTTAATGGATATTATAGGAGCTGTTGTGTTTACCATAATATTTTTCAAAAAAGTAAACTATAGAAAAATGTATATTGTCGGAATTGTATTAAGTACTTTGGTATTTTATTATATTTTTCCATGGTAGTTTATATTGATAAATCCCAGTTTGACAATTTCATATCCATACACACAAAGCAGTTAGTCTTAGGATTGACTGCTTTTTTCTTACCTAAATTTTAGATTGGAGTGATGAAATGAGCGATATTTTTAAGGATATGCAGACGAAAGTCGGCTGTGATTATATTTCCGACCTGCCCTCTTACAAGCGTAAGGTGTGGCAGGAAATGAAACGACTGAACCCTGCCGATTATGAAGAAAGACAGTTAGAAGATTTTTCTAAATATGTGTTTGGTATGTCGTACCAGACCTTACAAGATGTGATGAAACAACAGAAAGGACGTGAGGAACAATGCAGGAAACAAGGGTGCTGGTGGAAACGAAAGGAACAACTGGCGAAGAAACAACATCATACTGGTTTGACCTGCCGATAGATGTTGCAGAGTTTGAAGAAAAGTTAGGTGTCGGTGCAGAAAGTGGGGATTACCGCATTATCGAAAAGGTACTGCCCTTTGCTGATGAAGTCCACGAACATACAAGCGTGTACCAGCTCAACGAATTAGATTTTATGTACCGCCAGCTTTCAAGCGATATGCAGGAAGAATATGTATCACTTCTTACCGTGTATGAAAATTTAGAAGCACTTTATATTTGCAGGAACGTGATTACGGTTTATCCCGACTGCAAAAGCATGATAGATGTTGCAAGGCAAAAGCTGATGAACGACCCGACATTTAAGCATTTATCCGAGGACTGTCAAGAATATTACTTTGACTTTGAAGCCTACGCTTCTCACTTGCAGGAACACGGGAAATTTTTAGTAACAGAACACGGTATCTTTGAACTGCCAGAGTAGGAAATGAGGTGGTGCTTATGATTGATGATATGGCGGTTTACATTGCTAATCTTGGCAAATACAATGAGGGCTATTTAGTCGGTGCTTGGTTCACGTTCCCCATTGACGAGGAAGATGTGAAAGAAAAAATCGGCTTGAATGAACAGTATGAGGAATACGCTATCCATGATACCGACAACTTCCCCATTGCGATTGGCGAGTATGTTTCCATTGAAGAACTCAATGAGATGTATGAAATGATAGAGGAACTTCCCGACTATATTGTAGAGTGTCTGGACGAATTTATCAGCCACTACGGGACGCTGGAAGAAGTCGTGGAACACAAGGACGATATTTATTATTATCCCGACTGTGAAACTATGACAGACGTTGCCTATTACTACATAGACGAATTGCAGGCACTTGGGGACATTCCACCCAGCTTACAGAATTACATTGACTATGAAGCCTACGGGCGAGATTTGGATATGGGCGGTTGCTTTATTGAAACAAGCCGAGGTATGTGCGAGATACCATATTAACGCTGGAAGATCAGCGACAAGCATTGTTGTTACTGACAGCGTATTTCTCTTTAAGGGACAGTCTGAAAATGGCTGTCCTTTTCTATTTAGAAACTTACGAAAGGAGCTGAAAGAACTTGAAAAAGATTAAATCTTATACGGGTATCTGGAACGTGGAAAAAGTCTTGTATGCAATCAATGACTTTAACTTACCCTTTCCCGTTACCTTTACACAGATTACATGGTTTGTGATTACGGAATTTCTCATTATTCTGTTTGGGGATATTCCCCCACTTTCCATGATTGAGGGAGCATTTCTCAAATACTTTGGTATTCCCGTTGCTCTCACATGGTTTATGTCGCAGAAAACCTTTGACGGAAAGAAGCCGTACAGCTTTTTGAAATCACAGATAACCTATGCCCTGCGACCGAAAATCACTTATGCAGGAAAAGCCGTAAAACTGCATAAGCAGATACTCAATGAAACAATCACGGCAGTAAGGAGTGTGAACTATGTTCCCGATAAAATATATTGACAATAACCTTGTCTGGAATAAGGACAATGAGGTGTTTGCTTATTATGAGCTGATACCATACAACTATTCTTTCCTATCCGCAGAGCAGAAATTTATCGTGCATGACAGTTTCCGACAGCTTATCGCACAGTCCCGTGAGGGAAAAATTCATGCGTTGCAGATTGCAACGGAAAGCTCAATACGAAGTATGCAGGAGCAGTCAAAGAAGCTGGTTACGGGGAAATTAAAGGAAGTTGCCTGCCAGAAGATAGACGAACAGACCGAAGCGTTAGTATCAATGATTGGGGACAATCAAGTGGACTACCGCTTTTTTCTTGGCTTTAAGCTCATGGTTACGGAAGAACAGCTCAATCTGAAGAACATCAAAAAATCGGCGTGGCTGACATTCAAGGAATTTCTCCATGAAGTGAACCACACGCTGATGAATGACTTTGTTTCCATGCCGAATGATGAAATCAACCGTTATATGAAAATGGAAAAGTTGCTGGAAAATAAAATCTCCCGTCGCTTTAAGGTGCGTCGCTTGGAAATCCATGATTTTGGGTATCTCATGGAACATCTTTACGGCAGGGACGGTATCGCCTATGAAGATTATGAGTACCAGCTACCAAAGAAGAAATTACAGAAAGAAACGCTGATAAAATACTACGACCTTATCCGTCCGACAAGGTGTGTGATTGAGGAAAGCCAGCGGTATTTGCGATTGGAACATGAGGACAGGGAAAGCTATGTGTCCTACTTTACCGTCAATGCGATTGTTGGCGAGCTTGATTTTCCGTCGTCTGAAATCTTCTATTTCCAGCAACAGCAATTCACATTCCCCGTTGATACTTCTATGAATGTAGAAATCGTGGAGAACCGTAAAGCATTAACAACCGTCCGCAACAAGAAAAAGGAATTGAAAGACCTTGACAATCACGCTTATCAAGCAGGAAGTGAAACAAGCTCAAATGTGGTGGACGCATTAGACAGCGTGGATGAGCTGGAAACGGACTTAGACCAGACAAAAGAAAGTATGTATAAGCTCTCTTATGTAGTGCGTGTATCGGCTGATGATTTGGACGAATTAAAACGCCGTTGTGATGAAGTCAAAGATTTTTACGACGACCTCAATGTAAAGCTGGTGCGTCCTGCTGGGGATATGCTGGGGCTTCATTCTGAATTTCTTCCTGCCAGCAAGCGATATATCAATGACTACGTGCAGTATGTAAAATCAGATTTCTTGGCAGGTCTTGGTTTTGGTGCGACCCAGCAGTTAGGGGAAACTACGGGTATCTATATGGGCTATTCCGTTGATACGGGAAGAAATGTGTACCTGCAACCGTCGTTAGCTTCGCAGGGTGTAAAAGGTACAGTAACAAACGCTCTTGCTTCTGCTTTTGTCGGTTCGCTTGGCGGTGGAAAGTCATTCTGCAACAATCTTCTGGTATATTATGCGGTGCTGTTTGGCGGTCAAGCAGTCATTTTAGACCCCAAAGCTGAGAGGGGCAACTGGAAAGAAACGCTCCCAGAAATCGCCCATGAAATCAATATCGTAAACCTTACCAGCGACAAGGACAATGCAGGACTTCTTGACCCGTTCGTGATTATGAAGAATGTAAAAGACGCTGAAAGTCTGGCAATCGACATCTTAACATTCCTTACGGGTATTTCCTCTAGGGACGGCGAAAAATTCCCTGTACTTCGTAAGGCGGTACGCTCCGTTACCCAGAGCGACAGTCGGGGCTTGCTCCATGTGATAGACGAGCTACGCCGTGAAGATACACCCATATCAAGAAATATCGCAGAACATATCGACAGCTTCACGGACTACGACTTTGCACACCTGCTGTTTTCAGACGGTACGGTGGAAAATGCAATCAGTCTGGATAACCAACTCAATATCATTCAAGTAGCGGACTTAGTATTACCAGATAAGGATACAACATTTGAGGAATACACGACCATTGAATTATTGTCGGTGTCTATGCTGATTGTGATTAGTACCTTTGCCCTTGATTTTATCCATTCAGACAGAAGCATTTTTAAGATTGTAGACCTTGACGAAGCGTGGGCGTTCTTAAATGTGGCACAAGGCGAAACTTTATCAAATAAGCTGGTGCGTGCTGGACGAGCTATGCAGGCAGGCGTCTATTTTGTTACACAATCTTCTGGCGACGTGTCAAAGGAAAGTCTGAAAAACAATATCGGCTTGAAGTTTGCCTTTCGTTCTACTGACATCAACGAGATAAAGCAGACCTTAGAATTTTTCGGTATCGACAAGGACGACGAGAACAACCAGAAACGCTTGCGTGATTTGGAGAACGGACAATGCTTATTGCAGGACTTATACGGGCGTGTCGGTGTGGTGCAGATACACCCAGTCTTTGAAGAACTGCTACACGCCTTTGATACCAGACCGCCCGTACAGAGAAATGAGGTGGAGTGATGAAAGAAAGGATAAAAGGTGCGTTCACAAAAAGGAAGATACTTCACTTTCTCAAAATGGCTCTGTTTGTCGTGGCACTCTCCCTTATCCTGCTCTCACTTCTGGGGACGGTGGCTCATGCGACGGGGCTTGTGGACGATACCATAAACGCAGAAAATCTTTACTCAAAATATCCGCTGTCGAATTACCAGCTTGATTTTTATGTGG
Organism: Roseburia sp. AF02-12; assembly: GCF_003461765.1. Lineage (NCBI taxonomy): Bacteria > Bacillati > Bacillota > Clostridia > Lachnospirales > Lachnospiraceae > Roseburia > Roseburia sp. AF02-12. The sequence continues at coordinate 1,012,650 of NZ_QTXS01000001.1, forward strand.
ATAATAGCTGGTCGTGGTTGCCATGGAACTGGCTGGACGGTATCGGAAAATCGGTGCAGTACGGACTTTACTGCATTACCAATTTTGTCTGGACGATAAGCCTTTATTTAAGCAATGCTACGGGCTATGTGGTGCAGGAAGCATACAAACTTGATTTTATTAACGATATGGCAGACAGTATCGGACAAAGCATACAGACCCTTGCAGGCGTTACCGAGAACGGCTTTTCTTCTACGGGCTTCTATGTCGGTTTCCTGCTTCTCATTATCTTAATAGTGGGACTTTATGTTGCCTATACGGGACTTATCAAACGCGAAACCAGCAAGGCACTTCACGCTGTTATTAACTTTGTGGTGGTGTTCGTGTTGTCCGCTTCCTTTATTGCCTACGCTCCCGATTACATCAAGAAGATAAATGAATTTTCATCAGACATCAGTACCGCTTCTTTGGACTTGGGAACAAAAATCATGCTCCCCAACTCTGACAGCGAGGGCAAGGACAGCGTGGACTTGATACGGGACAGCTTGTTTTCCATTCAAGTGGAACAGCCGTGGCTCTTGCTTCAATTTGGTAACAGCAACGCAGAGGAAATCGGGACAGACCGTGTAGAAGCTCTGGTATCAGTAAGTCCAGAGGACGAGGACGGCAAGACCAGAGAGGAAGTCGTGAAAACAGAAATCGAGGACAATGACAACAACAATCTGACGATACCGCAGGTCGTAAACCGTTTAGGTATGGTGTTCTTCCTGCTATTCTTTAACTTAGGTATCACGATATTTGTATTCTTGCTTACGGGTATGATGTTGTTCAGCCAGATACTCTTTATTATCTTTGCAATGTTTTTACCTATCAGCTTTCTACTTTCCATGATACCGAGCTATGAAAGCATGGCAAAGCAGGCAATCGTGAGGGTATTTAATACCATAATGACACGGGCAGGAATAACGCTCATTGTAACGGTGGCGTTCAGCATTTCCAGTATGTTTTATAACATCTCCACAGACTACCCGTTCTTTATGGTGGCGTTCTTGCAGATAGTGTGTTTTGCTGGTATCTATATGAAACTGGGCGACTTAATGAGTATGTTCTCACTTAATGCTGGCGACAGTCAAAACATGGGACGAAGAATTTTCCGCAGACCGTATCTGTTTATGCGACATAGGGCTAGGCGTATGGAACACCGTATTGCAAGGGCGGTAAGTGCTGGCGGTATTTCGGGTGGTGTGGCTGGTGCGGTAGCTGGAAGTGCCGTTGCTGGCAAGAGAGCCGAAAGAAAAAATACGGCTTCTAAAGAAAATCGGGGCAATACCACTTCCAGCATGGGACAGCGTGCAGGCTCAAAGGTGGGTGCTGTCTTAGATACGAAAAATAAAGTGAAAGACAAGGCTAACGCTGTCAAAGAGAATATCAAGGATATGCCGACACAGACCGCTTATGCGGTGTATTCCGCAAAGGAAAAGGCAAAGTCCAGCGTATCAGACTTCAAGCGTGGCATGGTGCAGGAACAGCAGTCCAGACAGACGGGACGCTTGGAAAAGCAGGAACAGCATAGACAGAATATCGCTGACAAACGTATGGAGCTTCAAAAGGCACAAGAAGCAAGACAAAGAAAGACGGACGGATCAGCGACAACGGGAGCTACCCGTCCCCATGAGCGACCAGCCACAGCTTCAACCATTCCAAAGCCGAGTGCGGAAAAAATGCAGGAAGTGAAACGTCCTGCCACAGCGACCACTTCAAAAGCAAGTGAACCAGTCAAGACAAATGTTGTGAAAGAGCGTCCGTTATCTTCTGGTGCTTCTGATAAGAAAGCGACCCAGCCTGCACAGCCAGTACATAGGCAGAATGTAGAAAAAGTAGTATCGCAGGAAACACGCCAGAATTACAAAGCAGAGCGTACTACAAAGAAACAGACCTTTGAACAATCAAAGCGTACAACGGAACATACCGAAAAGAACCGTAACCTTGTAACGAAGAAAGGACAGAAGAAAAAATGAAACTGAAACATATCGCTCTTATTGGCAGTCTGTTTCCTATCCTCTTTTCCATAGTCCTTTTCTTTGGTGTCCTCATTAGTGCGGACAGCGACGACGAGAACAGCAACTTTTCTTCTGGCATTACGGGTATGAATTTATCCGCAGAAGTCTTGAAACATCAGCCTATGGTGGAAAAATACGCCAGAGAAAACGGTATCTCCGAGTATGTCAACGTGCTACTGGCTATCATTCAAGTAGAAAGTGGCGGTACGGCAGAAGATGTTATGCAGAGTTCAGAAAGTCTTGGTTTACCGCCCAACTCTTTAGATACGGAAAGCTCAATCAAGCAGGGGTGTAAGTATTTTGCGTCCCTGCTTTCTTCCTGTAAAAATCAAGGTATCGACGATTTGAATGTAGCGATACAGTCCTATAACTATGGCGGTGGTTATGTGGGATATGTGGCAGGAAAAGGAAAGAAACACACCTTTAACCTTGCAGAGAGCTTCGCCCGTGAGAAATCGGGTGGAAAGAAAGTAACCTACACCAACCCGATAGCCGTTGCGAAGAACGGGGGTTGGCGGTATCAGTATGGCAATCAATTTTACGTCGAATTAGTCAATCAGTATTTAACTGTTCCGCAGGTATCGGGAGAGCTGGCACAAAAGGTCATGAATGAAGCGTTAAAATATCAAGGCTGGAAATATGTGTATGGCGGTAGCAATCCCAACACTTCTTTTGACTGTTCGGGACTGACGCAATGGTGCTATGGAAAAGCTGGTATCTCCTTACCGAGAACCGCACAAGCACAGTATGACGCAACCCAACATCTTCCACTTTCGCAGGCAAAGGCTGGGGACTTGGTATTTTTCCATTCTACCTATAACGCTGGAAGTTATGTAACACACGTCGGTATTCTTGTTTCGCCGACACAGATGTACCACGCAGGCGACCCGATAGGATATGCAGACCTAAGTAGTAGTTACTGGCAACAGCACTTAATCGGTGCAGGACGAGTAAAACAATAGAAAGTGAGGATTTCATCATGTTTAGAAAGAATAAGAAACAGACAGAAACTATCAAAGAACCCAAAGAAAAAAAGGTGCGTACTTTCAAGGTAGGCACACATAAAAAATCCGTGATTGCATTGTGGGTGGTGCTTATCGCAAGCGTGAGCTTTGGGGCGTATAAGAATTTTACGGCTATCGACCAGCACACGACCCATGAAAAAGAAATCATAGAGCTTCGCTTGCAGGACACCAACGGGATAGAAAATTTTGTGAAGAACTTTGCAAAGCCCTACTACACATGGAGTAACAGCAAAGAAGCGATTGAAGCAAGGACGCAGGCAATCAGCGGTTATCTGACAAAGGAATTGCAGGACTTGAATGTGGATACCATTAGAACCGATATACCGACCAGCTCCACAGTTACAGATGTGATTGTATGGAGTATTGAACAGTCGGGAACGGACACTTTTTCTGCTACCTACGAAGTGGATCAGCAGATAAAAGAGGGAGAACAGACAAGCAATGTGAAAGCAACCTATACCGTAAAAGTCCATGTAGACGCTGACGGGGATATGGTAATCGTTCAGAACCCTACCCTTGCACCAGCAATCGAGAAATCAGATTATGAGCCTAAGACACCAGAAGCAAATGCAAGTGTAGACGCTGATACCGTCAATGACGCTACTGCATTTCTTGAAACATTCTTTAAGCTGTACCCGACAGCCACAGAAAAAGAGCTTGCCTACTATGTATCGGGAAATGTGCTTGAGCCTATCGGCAGGGACTACATTTATGCTGAACTGGTAAACCCTATCTTTACAAAGGACGGGGACAATGTGAAAGTCAAAGTTGCTGTGAAATTCCTTGATAATCAGACAAAGGCTACACAAATATCGCAGTATGAACTTGTGCTACATAAGGATAGCAACTGGAAGATTGTAGGATAATAAAATATGGAAAGTTTGCTTGACATTCTTTACTTGCAGGAGTATCATAAGATTAGAAAAGGAAAGCAAACTTTCCATTTGTTCAAGAAAGGGGTATGTTGTGAAAAATCGTTTAGAAGAATTACGAAAACAAAGAGGTATTAAACAAGAAGATTTAGCGACTGCTCTTGAAGTATCTCGTCAAACAATAGGCTCTTTAGAAAATGGACGCTACAATCCCTCTATTATCTTAGCTTTTAAAATTGCAAGGTACTTTCAAATGAGTATTGAAGAAATATTTATTTATGAGGAGGAAAGCAAATGAAACATAAGATACAAAAAGTTGAATTATTTATCGGTGTAATAATCTTTTTAGGTGGTTTACTAACTTATGGTTTAGGCGTACACCAACTATTGCCCGTACCTCGTCCAGATTTGGTTGTCTATGGTACAACGCTTATTGGAATAATATTGATTTTTATGGGTTGTGATATATTCAGTAAGCCAACAAAAGAAATGCAAATATTAGAAAATGATGAAAGAAATATCGCAATTACTAATGCTTCTCTTGCGAATGCTTATAAAGTAACACTTACATTATTGGTTCTTGTATTATTTGCTCTTGTCTTTATGGGATATATGAGTAAAGTTGTGTTTTTTTCGATAGCAGGAGTTATTGCTATCGGACAAATTACATGGGTTATAACAGCTCGTTATTTAGATAAAAATACGTCTTAATTCTTCAAGTATTTTTAGTTTTTCCTTCTCCATAACTACGCCCCATTCTTTTTTTGTATAGTAATATTGTATCATTAAGAATCACAAATCACAAGTGATTTGTGATTAATCACTTGTGATTTGTGATAAGTGATTTGTGATTAATATATAAAAGCCCTCTTTAAAGGGCTTTTATGTTTATTTTGAAAAAGAGATAAAATCAATATATCCCTTTTCCCCAATTTTTACAACGGCATTGTAGGGCTTTTTCTCTTTGTTTTTGATTCCTTTTACCAGGGTTTCTTTTCCCTCCAGTAATTCTTTTACATTCGTTTTGGTTAGTTTTTTCTTTCTAAAATGTTCAGCTAAAGTAAACTTACATTCAGGATAATTTGAACAACCATAAAACGATTTTTTTAATACAATATTGTTGCCACACTTAGGACATTTTCCTACAAGGGGTCCCGAGCGCTTAGTGGGAATTTGTACCCCTTATCGATACAAATTCCCCGTAGGCGCTAGGGACCTCTTTAGCTTCTTGGAAGCTGTCAGTAGTATATCTAATAATTTATCTCCATTCCCTTTAGTAACGTGTAACTTTCCAAATTTAAAAAAGCGACTCATAGAATTATTTCCTCCCGTTAAATAATAGATAACTATTAAAAATAGACAATACTTGCTCATAAGTAACGGTACTTAAATTGTTTACTTTGGCGTGTTTCATTGCTTGATGAAACTGATTTTTAGTAAACAGTTGACGATATTCTCGATTGACCCATTTTGAAACAAAGTACGTATATAGCTTCCAATATTTATCTGGAACATCTGTGGTATGGCGGGTAAGTTTTATTAAGACACTGTTTACTTTTGGTTTAGGATGAAAGCATTCCGCTGGCAGCTTAAGCAATTGCTGAATCGAGACTTGAGTGTGCAAGAGCAACCCTAGTGTTCGGTGAATATCCAAGGTACGCTTGTAGAATCCTTCTTCAACAATCAGATAGATGTCAGACGCATGGCTTTCAAAAACCACTTTTTTAATAATTTGTGTGCTTAAATGGTAAGGAATACTCCCAACAATTTTATACCTCTGTTTGTTAGGGAATTGAAACTGTAGAATATCTTGGTGAATTAAAGTGACACGAGTATTCAGTTTTAATTTTTCTGACGATAAGTTGAATAGATGACTGTCTAATTCAATAGACGTTACCTGTTTACTTATTTTAGCCAGTTTCGTCGTTAAATGCCCTTTACCTGTTCCAATTTCGTAAACGGTATCGGTTTCTTTTAAATTCAATTGTTTTATTATTTGGTTGAGTACTTTTTCACTCGTTAAAAAGTTTTGAGAATATTTTATATTTTTGTTCATGTAATCACTCCTGAAGTGATTACATCTGTAAATAAATACAGAAGTTAAACGATTTGTTTGTAATTTTAGTTATCTGTTTAAAAAGTCATAAGATTAGTCACTGGTAGGAATTAATCTAACGTATTTATTTATCTGCGTAATCACTGTTTTTAGTCTGTTTCAAAATAGTAGATGTTTTATCTACATTACGCATTTGGAATACCAACATGACGAATCCCTCCTTCTTAATTACAAATTTTTAGCATCTAATTTAACTTCAATTCCTATTATACACAAAATTTTAAGATACTGCAATATCAACACACTCTTAAGTTTGCTTCTAAGTCTTATTTCCATAACTTCTTTTACGTTTCCGCCATTCTTTGCTGTTTCGATTTTTATGATATGGTGCAAGTCAGCACGAACACGAACCGTCTTATCTCCCATTATATCTTTTTTTGCACTGATTGGTGTATCATTTCGTTTTTCTTTTTGTGCGCCTAAATTTCCCACAATCACTCACTTCTTTCTATTTCTTCTTATTCTTATTTTATCATCAACAATCACAAATCACTTGTGATTTGTGATAAGTGATTTGTGATAAGTGATTTGTGATTAATATATAAAAGCCCTCTTTAAAGGGCTTTTATGTTTATTTTGAGAAAGATATAAAATCAATATATCCCTTTTCCCCAATTTTTACAACGGCATTGTAGGGCTTTTTCTCTTTGTTTTTGATTCCTTTTACCAGGGTTTCTTTTCCCTCCAGTAATTCTTTTACATTCGTTTTGGTTAGTTTTTTCTTTCTAAAATGTTCAGCTAAAGTAAACTTACATTCAGGATAATTTGAACAACCATAAAACGATTTTTTTAATACAGAAAATGTAGTCTTTTGAAAGGTGGAATTAACAATGAAGAAAAAATTATCATTTATCATTGAGATTATTATAGGTATAATCTTTATATGTTTTGGATATTTCGTTATTGATACTGATTATTACGCTACACTTTTTTACGCAATGGGGTTCGGTTTAGCTTTTGCTTCTGGTGTTCAATTATTGAAAATTTGTTATTATGAAATGCCAAAAAATAAAGAAAAATTACAAAATATAAATAGAGAAAATCACATCAATAATGTTGATGAAAGAAAAATATTTTTAAGAATGAAAGCTGGTTCTTTAGTATATCAGTTAATGACTTTCGTGTACTTGTTTGTTGCTTTTGTACTTGCGTTACTTCATATTGAAGCATGGATTATAGGCATTATATTTGGTTTATTCCTACTGCAAACATTTTTAGGGATTATTCTATATAAGCATTTTGAAAAACATTTCTAAAACATTCAGTAAATTGTGACGAGGTAATACTATGATAGGACTTAAAAAACGAGATATTAAAAAAGCATTGAAAGCTGGTGCAAAAGCTGGCGGTGTGTCATTAGCTGATGTTCGAGCTGATATTGAAGCGACGATTGATGAAGCTATGAACAGCACCGACCCAGAAGTGCAGGAGAATTTCAGAAAGTATTTTGGAAATAAACGCCCTACTCCAGAAGAATATATTTACAAGATTACAAAAAAGACAAAAGTTTAATAGAAATCAAGTGCTGTAAGGGGGCTTGTGTCATGGAAAGTTTTAAGCATAATCTTATACGGTCATACACTACCTAACAGCATTTTATTAACAACTGAATATCTCACAGCTTTAATAGCTCGTACAGACTATATGTTTTGTGCGGGCTTTTTTTGTACCCGAAAAAATTTTTTCATTTTTTTTCAAAATCATGCAACAAATCACACCTTGCTGTACAGATATGGTGCGGAAAGAGGGATAAACACTTTTCACGTCATAACGGAAAGGGGGTGTGATGATATGAAACCGTCGGACTTCCAAAAGACAATACAATGTCAATTTGACTGCAAGCTCAAACGTGTAGTGAAAGGCATTGTCCGTAATTATCGCAAAGAATTAAAGCGACGAAGAAATAAGGAAATTTCCTATTGTGAACTTCCAGAAATCGTCGTAGAAAAGCTGGCAGTCTGGGACGAATACGAAAGCGATTATACCGCCTTTGATGTATGTGGTATTGAGGTTCGTGTCCTTGATGATGATTTAGCAGAAGCGATTAAGTATCTGTCTGAAAAAGACAGAGAAATCTTGTTGATGTATTTCTTCTTAGGCATGAGCGATACAGAAATCGGCGACAGATTAAAGATTAACCGTTCAACGTCGTTCCGCAGTAGGAAGAACTCACTTGAAGAAATCAAGAAAAAATTAAAGGAGAACATGAATGATGAATAACACACGCCCGTCATTTTACCTTATTTCGTCGGCTGTGGACGGCAACGTAAATGCGATTGAAAAGATACTGGCGTTGTATGACCCGTACATATCAAAATGTTGTTTGCGTCCGTTCTACGACAAATATGGTAATGTCTGCATAGTCGTAGACATGGAATTAAAAGGACGTATCAGAGAAGCACTTATCAAAATGATTTTGGACTTTGATATTCCTTTAGAAACCGAAGAATAACAAGCAGTAACCGCAGAGCATGATTTGTTCAATCCCCTCTTTCCTGCTCTGCCCCTGCTTTTACATGAAAGCAACACGCTTTCGCCACAGCTCTTTGACAACTGAATAAAGCAGACAGATACGTTTGTGAGATAGCGAGCCACGGGGACTGTACGCCACGACCTTTTCAAAAGAAAGCGAGCGACCCACGCAGTGATCCGAGAGCGACTGTTGGAAAAGTCGTTTTGCCACGACCTATCCTCACAGAATAATGATACGTCCGCATGGTGCGGTTCTGCCCACAAGAATGGGAATAGTTGAGATACTAACGGAGCTTTCCAAAGCCGTCTGCCTGCTTGTAAAAAATGACACACAGTAAAGGGGGTGCATAGATTATGAACAATACTGATGTGCCTATCTGGGAAAAATATACGCTGACGATTGAAGAAGCGTCCAAATACTTCCGCATTGGCGAAAAGAAATTGCGTAAATTAGCCGAAGAAAATATTGACGCTGGCTGGGTTATCGTGAACGGTAACCGTATTCAGATTAAGCGAAAACAATTTGAAAAAATCATAGATACATTGGACGAAATCTAATGTCATTGAGCCGTAGATATGGTATAATAAATATAGCGTATCACGGCTCATTCCATGACGGAAAGGAGCTTTACACTATGTCTAATGTAAAACGAAAAGACGGTAAAAATCGCAATTTGCGTAATGGAGAGAGCCAGCGAAAAGACGGAAGATACGTTTATAAATATACCGATATATACGGAAAGCCACAATTTGTCTATTCTTGGAAACTTGTACCGACAGACAAGACACCTGCTGGAAAGCGTGATGATATATCGTTGAGGGAAAAAGAAGCACAGATAAAAAAAGACCTTAACGACGGTATCGACACAGTCGGCGGTAAAATGACAGTCTGCCAGCTCTACGACAAGAAGAACAGCCAAAGAAAGAACATCAAAAGGGCTACTGAAAAAGGACGACAGTATCTTATGAACGCTCTGAAAAACGACCCGTTGGGTATGAGGGCGATTGATACTGTGAAGCAATCGGACGCTAAAGAATGGGCTATCAGAATGAGTGAAAAAGGATATGCCTATAAAACGATTGATAACTATAAGCGTTCCTTGAAAGCGTCATTTTACATGGCGATACAAGACGACTGTATCAGAAAGAACCCGTTTGAATTTAAGCTAAGTGATGTTCTGGAAGATGATACGGAGCAGAAAGTTATCCTTACACCAGAGCAGGAAGAACGCCTGCTTGCCTTTATGGAAAAGGACAAGATTTACAGCAAGTATTATGATGAGGTTGTGCTTCTGCTGGAAACGGGACTTCGTATTTCTGAATTTTGCGGACTGACGACGCATATTGATATGCAGAACAGAATACTCAATATAGACCACCAGCTATTGAAAGATAGCGAAATAGGCTACTATATTGAAACACCAAAGACCAAAAACGGAAAACGGGAACTTCCATTGACAGAACGGGCTTATCAAGCAATCCAAAGAATACTAAAGAGCAGAGGAAAAGCACAACCGCTGATTGTAGGTGGTTACAGCAATTTCCTATTCTTAAACCGTGAGGGCTTGCCTAAAGTTGCAGGAAACTATGAGGGTATGGTGCGAGGATTGATTAAGAAATATAACAAGTATCACACGGATAAGTTACCGAACATCACACCACATTCATTCAGGCATACTTATTGTACGAATATGGCAAATAGAGGAATGAACCCAAACACCCTGCAATATCTCATGGGACACGCTAACATAACCATGACACTTGGCTATTACGCACACGGTACATTTCAATCTGCAAAAGCGGAACTGGAAAGACTGGCTTGTTAATATCGGAGCTTATATTTACTACTCATTTACTACTTTTGGTTGCATTTTCATGCTGGTAAATGCCAGCTTATGCAAGGTATCTTCCAAAAAGAAAATACCGATAAAGCCCTAAAATACGGGATATATCGGCATTTACCAACTTATGAAAAGATAATCAGAAATTTAGTAAGTTTTTATGAATACAAACTATACTTTTTTCTTCTGTCTGCAAAGAAATTGAAAAATATCCTTTTCCAATAAACGTCCCTTACAGGCTGGTACGAACCTGTTTTGGTTTATAGCCTTCTTTTTCCAAAGCATTGATAATCTGCTGTTTATGCTCCGGTCCAAAGCACTCTAATGTAATGCGAAGTTCAACTGCTGCGGTACGGTTGGTTGTTACAAACTGGTTATGCTCCAGCTTGATAACATTTCCCTGCTCTCTTGCGATGATTCCGGACACTTTACAAAGCTCACCCGGCTTATCCGGAAGCAGTACAGATACAGTAAAGATTCTGTCACGGAAAATAAGTCCCTGCTGAACAACGGAAGACATGGTAATGACATCCATGTTTCCACCGCTCAGGATGGATACGACCCGTTTGTCTTTCACATTCAGATGCTTTAATGCGGCAACGGTAAGTAAACCGGAGTTCTCTACCACCATCTTATGGTTTTCTACCATATCAAGGAAAGATACGACCAGCTCATCATCACTTACGGTGATGATATCGTCTAAGTTCTTCTGAATATATGGGAAGATTTTTTCTCCCGGAGTCTTTACTGCGGTACCATCTGCAATGGTATTCACTGCCGGAAGTGTTGTAACCTTACCCTCCTTAAAGGAAGCCTGCATACAATTTGCTCCAGCCGGTTCTACACCAATCACTTTAATCTTTGGATTCAGTAATTTGGCAAGAGTGGAAACACCGGTTGCCAGTCCGCCTCCTCCGATTGGAACTAAAATATACTCAACCAGTGGAAGTTCTTTAAAGATTTCCATGGCTATGGTTCCCTGACCGGTTGCAACCGTCAAATCATCAAAAGGATGGATAAAGGTATATCCATGCTTCTCAGCCAGTTCATAAGCATGTGCACATGCTTCATCATAAACATCTCCATAAAGTACTACATCAGCACCATAGCTCTTGGTACGGTTTACTTTAATCAGTGGTGTTGTGGTTGGCATAACGATGGTTGCTTTACAGCCATAGCATTTTGCTGCATAGGCAACACCCTGGGCATGGTTTCCTGCGGAAGCGGTAATCAGTCCCCTCTCTCTTTCTTCTTCGGATAAAGTGCTGATTTTATAATAGGCACCACGTACCTTATATGCTCCGGTAAACTGCATATTTTCTGGTTTCAGATATACTTTGTTACCGGTCTGCTCACTCAAATAATTGCTGTAAATTAATTTGGTCTCCAAAGTTACTTCTTTTACTTTTTCACTTGCTTCTTCAAATTTATCTAATGTTAACATTCTGTCTCTCCTTCTTCTCCCGAATCTTCCTTTACATCAAACAATGCATTTACAAACTGCCCGGAATCAAATTTCTGTAAATCATCTATGGTTTCACCGACACCGATATATTTTACAGGGATGCCAAGTTCTGACTGAATGGCAACTGCGATACCACCTTTTGCGGTTCCGTCCATTTTCGTTAAAATAATTCCGGTAATGTCTGCCACCTCTGCAAACTGTCTTGCCTGTGCCAGTGCATTCTGTCCGGTTGTAGCATCCAATACTACCAAGGTCTCGCGGTATGCATCAGAATACTCTTTTTCCAGAATACGGTTGATTTTGCGAAGTTCTTCCATCAGATTTTTCTTGTTATGAAGCCGTCCGGCAGTATCGCACAAAAGGACATCTGCCTTTCTTGCTTTCGCAGCTGCTACTGCATCGTATACCACAGAGCCCGGGTCAGCACCCTCCTGGCCGCCAATCATGTCTACTCCGGCACGGTTCGCCCATTCCTTTAACTGGTCTCCTGCCGCTGCACGGAAGGTATCTGCCGCAGCTAAAACCACGCGTTTACCCTGACTCTTTAATTTACCTGCCAGCTTGCCAACAGAGGTTGTCTTTCCGACTCCGTTTACACCAATGACTAAAACGACAGATTTTTCTTCCTCGAAGCGGTATGCAGTCTCGCCTACATCCATCTGCTCTTTGATACTCTGAATCAGAAGCTCTTTACAGTCTGCCGGCTCTTTGATTTTTTCTTCTTTGACACGTTCCTTTAACTTGTCCAAAATTGCCTCTGTGGCATGTACACCAAGGTCTCCCATAATCAGAATCTCTTCGATTTCTTCATAGAAATCATCATCAATATGTGAAAATCCATGAAATACAGAATCAATACCGGATACAATGTTATCTCTTGTCTTGGTTAATCCTGATACAAGGCGGGCAAAAAAGCCTTTTTTCTCTTTCTTTTCTTCTTCCATCTTGTCACTTCTTTCTCTGTTCATTTCTCTTATTTATCTAAATCTTCTTCAATCAGATTTACACTTACCAGTGTGGATACACCCTTCTCCTGCATGGTAATTCCGTACAGGCGGTCGGCTGCTGCCATGGTTCCTCTTCGGTGCGTAATGATAATAAACTGCGTATTCTTCGTTAATTTATGCAGATATTTTGCAAAACGTCCTACGTTAGAATCATCTAACGCTGCCTCAATCTCGTCTAAAAGACAGAATGGAGATGGCTTTAAGTTCTGAATTGCAAATAACAGTGCAATGGCTGTCAACGATTTCTCTCCACCGGACAACTGCATCATGTTCTGCAGCTTCTTTCCAGGTGGCTGTGCAATAATACGGATGCCGCACTCTAAGATGTCCTCATCCTCGACTAACTCTAAGGTTCCTTTACCACCACCAAAGAGATCCTTAAATGCCTTGTCAAATTCATGCTGGATTTCCGCAAACTTCTCGGTAAACTGCTTGCGCATTCCGGTATCCAGATCTTCAATGATACCCACCAGCGTCTGCTCTGCTTCTACCAAATCATCATGCTGCGTCTTTAAAAACGTATAACGTTCACTGATTTCTTTATATTCTTCAATGGCATTGACATTGACATCACCCAATTTTCGGATATCATCCTTGATACCGTAAATCTGTTTCTTAAGTTCCGGCAAATCCTGATATTCTTCATTGCGAAGCAGCAATGCGTTATGCGGAGTCAGCTCATATTCCTCCCACATATAATTGGTCTGGTATTCACCTGCCTCTTCTAACTTCTCTCTCTGGCTGTTCAGTCGGAAAATCTCTTTGTCAAGATTTGCAATCCGCTTGGAAATCTCTTCTCTTCGTTCAAAGAATCCCTTATACTCTGCTGACATCTGTTCTTTTGCAGCAATGCTCTCAGAAAGCTTCTGATTCAATGCCGCATAATTCTCATCGGATGCAAGAATGGTCTTTCGGATGGCTTCAATGTCTGCCTCATGACGTTTTGCATCTTCTTTGGATTCTGCTGACTGATTCTTCAAAGACTCCTGATTCTTGTATACACGCTCTAACTCTTCTTCCACACGTTCTAAGTTTTCCTGTATGAATTCCTGTTTCTGTGTGAATCCGGCTTCCTCTAACTGCACCTTGGAAACAGCTTCAGTTGCAGCCTCTTCCAGTTTCATCTGTTCTTCTAAAATCACCTGGAACTGCTCTGCCTGGGCTTTGATTTCTTCTTCCCGTACTTCTGCTTCTTTGATTTCCTCTTCCGTACGTTCCTTGCCCTTCTTAATATCCGTCAACTGTTCTTCAATATCCTGGCTCTCATTCTTTAAACCTTCAAATACGCTCTCGCTTTCATTCTTCTGCTGCAAGGTACGGTCTACATTCATCCTGGCTGTATTCTGCTGTAAATACTGTTCCTGTAAATCAGTCCGTACCTTTTCCATATCCTGCATGGCAAGTTCCTGTGCAGTGCGGATTTCTTCGCTCCGCTCCTTGCAGGATGCAATGGTTTTCTTCAGTTCTTCCAGTCTCTTCGTCAAATCGTCAATTTCGCGTTTTCTTCCCAGAAGATTACCGGTATTCTTAAAGGCACCACCGGCAATGGAACCACCCGGGCTTAAATACTCACCCTCCAAGGTTACCATATGTAAAGAATAATGGCTCTTCTTCGCCAGTGCCAACGCATGGTCAATGGAGTCCATAACAAAGACTCTTCCAAGAAGATAGGACATTACACCGTCAAATTTTGCATCATGTTTTACCAGCGTATCTGCCTTTCCGATTACGCCTTCTTCTTTTAAAAATACATCCTGCTTGCTGTTATCCTTACCGGTAACACTGGTCAACGGCAGGAATGTGGCACGTCCCAGACGATTCTGTTTCAGATAAGCAATCATTTTCTTTGCTGTCTGCTCGTCTTTCGTAACAATGTTCTGGATGTTTCCACTGAGTGCAACTTCAATGGCTGTCTCATACTTCTTGTCCACCTGAATGAGGTCTGCCACAACGCCGAGGATTCCGCCTTCCTTATCCTTCTGCTCCATTACCTTACGGATACTGTTTCCATAGCCTTCATAACGCTCTGCAATATTTTTTAAGGTCTCAAGACGGGATTCTCCCTTATTATAGTCAATAGTTGCTTTTTCTAAGGCACTCCGGTTCTCTGCTGTTTTCTTACGCCAGCTTTGAATTAAGTCTGCGGTCTCTTTTTCTTTTGCCTTTAATGCTTCAATCTCACGACTTACTTCTGCTAATTTGTCCTGATATTCTGACAATACACTCTGCAAATCTGCTTCTTCGCTTTTACGCTTTAAGAGACGCTGATTCAACTGGGCTTTGCGGATATTTACCTGCTCTGCCATGGTATCGAATTTCTGTAATTTTGCTTTTGTGGAAGCTTTATTATTCAGAATCTCAATAATCTCATTCTTGCCTTCTTCGATGCCCTGCGTACAGCGGGCAATTTCCTTCTGAATCTTTTCTAACTCATCAGAAGCTGCCTGCTTGCGTGCTTCAATCTCTGCTACCTGGCTGTCAATTTCCTGCTTCTGTGCAAGATAATGCTCCTGCTGTTCTTTTCTTTCTTTCCGGTCACTTTCTAACTGTTCCAAACGTGCTTTTAAGCTGTCATCTGTCATCTGTGCAGCCTTAATCTGCTCATTTAATACATTAATCTGACCTTCCAGTTTTCCCTTCATGACATTGGTATTGCTGAGTTCTTCGCGGATTTCTGTGATTTTCGCATCCATTTCTTCCATGTCCTGCTCTTTTTTCTCATACTCCGCTTTGATATTCTCGTATGCCTCGTTGTCTTCTTTTAACTGGGTATCTGCAATTTTAAACTTTTCTTCTACTTCTTTGGTCTGGGTCTCAATCCGCTCCATCTCTAAAAGGAACATGTTAACATCCAAGGTCTTTAACTCTTCCTTTTTCTTAAGATAGATTCTTGCGGTCTCTGACTGTTTCTCCAACGGTCCTACCTGACGCTCCAGCTCTGTCAAAATGTCATTGACACGTACCAGGTTCTCCCGCTCACTTTCTAATTTCTTCTGGGCGGTTACTTTTCTTCTCTTATATTTTACAATTCCTGCCGCTTCATCGAAAAGTTCTCTTCTTTCCTCCGGCTTACCGCTTAAGATTCGCTCAATCTGACCCTGTCCGATAATAGAATAACCTTCTTTACCGATACCGGTATCATAAAAAAGCTCGCTTACATCCTTCAGACGGCATGGATTGCCATTGATAAGATATTCACTTTCTCCGGAACGGTATACTCTTCTGGCTACCGTTACTTCTGAATAATCTACCGCAAGCTGATGGTCTGCATTGTCTAATGTAATCGCAACATATGCATAACTTAATGGCTTACGATTCTCTGTTCCCGCAAAAATAACATCCTGCATGCTTGCACCACGTAGCTGCTTGGCACTCTGTTCTCCCAATACCCAGCGCACTGCGTCCGCAACATTACTTTTTCCACTACCGTTTGGCCCCACAATGCCTGTGATTCCGTTGTGAAAATCAAATACAATTTTATTTGCAAATGATTTAAAACCGTGAATTTCAATACTTTTGAGATACATAACTTCCTCCGTTTAAGAGCGCTTATTCTCCTGCTGTTTCAGCTTAAGCAGCGCCTGATATGCAGCCTCCTGTTCTGCTGCTTTCTTTGTATGTCCCATTCCCTCTCCAATGGACTTTTCTCCGATTCTGGCTTCTACCACAAACCGCTTATCATGATCCGGTCCTTCTTCCCGAATCAACTGATAATTCAGTTCTTCATTATATCCTGCCTGTACTATCTCCTGCAGGATAGTCTTGCTATCATAAAAGAGCTGTTTGTGCTCAATGTCTGTCAGAATGTATTTTAACACAAACTCTTTTGCATTAGCAAAACCACCATCCAGAAAAATTGCTCCTATTACTGCTTCCAATGCATCCGAAAGAATGGATTTCCGATTTCTTCCTCCTGTTAAATCCTCTCCTTTTCCCAGATACAGATATTTTCCCAAATCAATTGCTCTGGTACAAAATGCCAGTGTCGGCTCACACACAAGACTTGCCCGGAGCTTGGTCAGTTCACCTTCCGAATAATCCGGATACTTCTGGTATAAGAATTCACTGGATGTAACCTCAAGCACTGCATCGCCTAAGAATTCCAGCCGCTCATTATCCGAGTGCTTCTTCATATGTCTTTCATTGGCATAGGAACTATGGGTTAATGCCTGTCTTAATAATCCCTGATTGTTGAAATGATATCCTATCACTTCTTCAAATTCATGTAATCTGCTCACTGTTTTCTCCTTCTAACTGTCGATGCTGCCCGCAAACTACGGGAAACACGCTTTGCAAGCCGCCTGCGGCGGTCGCTTGCGACATCTACCTTATACGCCGCAGTGTGCATCCTCGCGGAGCGTTTTTTACTTTACAGGAAAGAAATTTCCTGTAAAGCAAAAAAGAATCCGGCATGCCGGACTCTTTCGCACAATATGCTTCCTTTGAAGAATACTATCTATTCTGCTTTTAGTTCAGCGCACTCTTTATCTGCTCTACCGCATCGCCTACAGTAACAATTTTCTCTGCTTCTTCATTTGGAATCTCAATATCAAATTCTTCCTCCAGACCCATGATAATCTGGAAAACATCCAATGAATCTGCGCCAAGGTCATCTACAAAAGTAGTTTCCATACTAATCTCTTCTTCGTCCACATTCAGGACTTCTGCAATAATTTTTTTCAGTTTTTCAAATTCCATAATCTTTTCCTTTCTATTCTTCTGTTTCAGAAATTACTATATTTTTTTTGATTTTATTATTGATATCCTGTTCTTTAAATGTAACACACTGAATGATGGAATTCTTTACTTCCTTCGCCTTGGAGCTTCCATGTGTTTTAACCACCAGTCCATTCAGTCCAAGCAATGGTGCCCCGCCATACTGGGATGCATCGAAAGATTTTAATGTCTTCTTCAGTGCCGGCAATGCCAATGCTGCACCAATCTTACTCTTTAGGCTGCTGAGCATTCCCTGCTTTACTACACCAATCAGCGTACTGGAAAGTCCTTCATAAAGTTTAAGGATTACATTTCCTACAAACGCTTCACAGACAATGACATCTGCTCCGCCATGTGGTATCTCTCTTGCTTCAATACTTCCCACAAAATTGATATCCTTGCATTCTTTTAATAAAGGATATGTTTCCTTTACCAGTGCATTTCCTTTTTCTTCTTCTGCTCCGATATTTACGATTGCAACTCTCGGGTTCTTGATTCCCACAACATTTTCCATATAAATGGAACCCATCCTGGCAAACTGTACCAGATGTGAAGAACGGGCATCTACATTTGCTCCACAATCAATGAGCAGGGATACTCCTGTCTCGGTCGGAATCAGCGGTGCCAAAGGCGGACGCTCGATACCACGGATTCTTCCTACAATCACCTGTCCACCAACTAATACGGCTCCGGAACTTCCTGCCGATACAAATGCATCTGCTTCCTTCTGTTTTACCATATTCATTCCCACAACAATTGATGAATCCTTTTTCTTACGAATTGCATTTACCGGATGTTCCGCAGTCTCAATTACTTCTGTTGCATTCTTAATTTCAATCTGGTCTTTCTCATAGGTATACTTTTTCAATTCTTCAGCAATAACCTCCTGCTGTCCAACCAGTACAACCTGTATATCTCTGCGTGTATTTACTGCCTCGATGGCACCTTTTACAATTTCGCCCGGCGCGTTGTCGCCTCCCATTGCATCAACTGCCACTCTAATGACTTCCTGCATATACATTCCTCCTGTAAATCTGCCATCACATTAAGCCTATATTGAAATATACTATAACTTTCCATAGAAATCAACAGAAAACTAATTGAAATATTCCCGGTTCCGTTCCTCTTCTTTGGCAATGTCCTCCTCTGACATATAACGCAAGAAAATCTTCTCCATAATTCCATTCTGAATTGCAATAAATGCCGCCGGTGCAAAGATTAATAAAAATGGAATCAGATATACTAAAAATGCAATTACCAGCAAAATCACCAGCATAAGAATGGTCTTTGGCAGATGTGCAAATGACATCAGTGCTGCATTCTTTACAATTGCTTTATTGGTATTTTCAAAACGGGCAATGTTCGGATATACATATAACCAGATTGCAATCTCAAATACCAGCATAACAACAAAAATCACAAAAGCCTTGCCCCATGCTGCTCCGGCTTTCATAAACTGAAACATAATAAACCAGTCTGCTCCCATAATAAGACCAATTAATAGAAAAATCAGCCAGATTACGGTTGCCTGTTTGAAATTGGAACGGAAAGATGACCAGAACTCTTTCCAGATATATCCTCTGCCATGGCGGATTACTTTATTTACTGCATAATATAATGCCGTGCAGGACGCGCCAATAGTAAAAACCGGAATACATGCCATGAACCAGATTAAACTCAAGCAAAATATGTTAATCACTTTATCAAATGCGCTAAAGAACTTATTATTATAATTAAAAATATTGCTCATACCTTCTCCTTTTCTATGAATAGGCATCCACAAAACAGAATCTGTTTTGCAAATGCCTATCTTTTTCAGAAAGTAAAAAGGGAGTGTTTTTACAAACACTCCCGGGTCACTTCTTAATTAGTCCTGAGGAATAATTTCTTTCTTGTTGTATGAACCGCAGTTCTTACATACTCTGTGAGGCATCATCAAAGCGCCGCACTTACTGCATTTTACTAAACTTGGAGCAGTCATTTTCCAGTTTGCTCTTCTTTTATCTCTTCTTCCTTTGGAAGATTTGTTCTTTGGACAAATTGACATCTGGTTACACCTCCTTAAATTTATTGAAAATATCTTGAATTGCTGCCATTCTCGGGTCCAGCTCAGATTTCTCGCAGTCACAAGTCTTGACATTCAGATTCGTACCGCATTTCTTACAAATCCCCTTGCAATCCTCTCTGCACAGAACCTTCATTGGCCAGTTCACCAAGATTTCATCATAGACCATTTTATCAATATCAAGCTGAAATCCTTTCATGTAGTCTGCCTCATCCATCTCTTCTTCCGAAGCATCCGCATCTTCCAATGGGAACTTCTTATCGAATACAAGGTGGAAATCTGTTGGAACTTCTTCCAAGCAGCGGTCACATGGTATTGCTATCCTTACGTCCGTTTCTCCGTGAATCAGTAAATCCTTATTCTCTTCGTTAACGATACGCAGCTCGAATGGCTTTTTCTCTATGAACGGAAACACACCTAACTTTGAATCAAAGGATGTCAATTCAATTACAGCCTCTTTCGTAAGCTCTTTATTTTCACATGAACATACATCGGTTAAATCTAATATCACGTTTGTCTCCTTTTCACACCTAAACAATTATACATAGCACTATAGCTTTTGTCAACAATATTTTTCCTTTTTTAGCCTACCAAAGCTACGGTTTCTCTTGCGATTGCAAGTTCCTCGTTGGTCGGGATAATGCATACGGTTACTTTGGAATCCGGAGTAGAAATAATCTTATCCTCTCCACGAACCATATTTGCTGCCTTATCCATGGTAATTCCAAGATATCCGAAGTATGCAAGAATCTTCTCACGGATAAAAGATGTATTCTCACCAATTCCTGCGGTAAATGCAATGGCATCTACTCCGTTCATTGCAGCCACATAAGCACCGATATATTTTGCTACACGGTAAGCAAATACTTCACATGCTGCAATTGCTCTTGGATTTCCTTCATGATAAGCAGCCTCGAGATCACGGAAATCACTGGATACACCGGAAAGTCCCTCTACACCGGATTTCTTATTTAATACATCCATAATTCCGTCGATGTCAAGGTTTTCTTTCTTTGCAATGAATTCCATGATTGCCGGGTCAATGTCACCGGAACGTGTTCCCATTACAAGTCCCTCTAATGGAGTAAGTCCCATAGAGGTATCTACACATTTACCATCTAATACAGCACTGATGGATGCGCCGTTTCCAAGGTGGGCAACAATCAGTCTGGAATTGTTATAATCAAGATTTAAGAACTCAGCCAGACGTTTGGATACGAAGCTGTGGCTTGTTCCGTGGAAACCGTAACGTCTTACCTTGTATTTTTCATAATATTCATATGGCAGACCATAAAGATAAGCCTTCTGCGGCATGGTCTGATGGAAAGCGGTATCAAACACACCTACCATTGGTACACCAGGCATAAGTTCCTGACATACACGAATACCAATTAAGTTTGCAGGGTTATGAAGTGGTGCAAGCTCATTACACTCTTCCACTTTTGCTAATACTTCCTCATTTAATACAACAGACTGGGCAAATTTCTCGCCACCATGTACGACACGATGTCCTACTGCATCAATTTCAGAAAGACTCTTTACCGCACCTGTCTTTGGGTTTACCAGTGCATCCAGTACCATCTGGATACCTTCTTTATGGGTCGGCATTGGTGCTTCTGTTATCTCTTTATCATGGCCAGCAAGCTGGTATACTAATCTTCCATCAATTCCGATTCTTTCACAAAGTCCTTTAGCCAGTACAGCTTCTGTATCTGAATTAATAAGCTGATACTTCAAAGAAGAACTTCCACAGTTAATAACTAATACGTTCATCTGTTTTCTCCTCACTGCTATTTTTTTACGGTTCATTGTTACAAATCCGCATATGTATGTTTAGTATACCCCTATTTTAAATGGTGTTCAAGTACAGTGTCTGAAAAAATGCAAAGAAAAATATTTTTTCGAAATTCTTCTTATGAATACTTTCCATAAGTAATTTGCCAAAAATATGGGAATAATGCTATGATAGAACTATATTATTTGTAACTTTGGAGGACTTATGCGCATCATAGGAATCATTGCAGAATACAATCCGTTTCATAACGGTCATGCTTACCAGATAGAAAAAATCCGTTCCCTGACCCAGGCTGACTTCGTTATCGCAGCCATGAGTGGAAATTTCGTCCAGCGGGGAGAACCGGCTCTTATTGACAAATATGCACGAACAGAAATGGCTTTAAGCTGCGGTGCTGACCTGGTAATTGAGTTGCCAGCCCTCTGGGCAACTGCTTCTGCCGAACTTTTTGCTTCTGCAGGTGTTGCACTCATGCGTAAATGTGGCTGTGTAGACACCCTCTGCTTTGGTGCAGAAACAGACAATCTTTCTTTATTAAAAGAAGTTGCTTCCCTGCTCGTATCCGAACCAGAAGACTACAAAGAAGTTCTCTCTTCCTGTCTCAAAAAAGGAATGTCCTATCCTGCCGCAAGAAGTCAGGCGGTATGCAGCTATTTAAAAGAAGCCAACCCGCAAATCCCGGCAGATGAACTTGCCAGCCTTTTAAATGAGCCAAATAATATTCTTGCTATTGAATATTTAAAAGCGATTCAGGCTCAGAATGCCGCCATCACCCCTTATCTGATTCAGCGGACCGGAGACGGCTATCACGAAGCGGCACTTAACAGCAGTCTTTCCTCTGCCACTGCCATAAGAAAAGAACTTCTTTCAAACGGCTGGAATGACATCACTACATTAAATCCATATCTGCCGGAAGCTGCTTATTCTATTTTAAAAGAATATCTTAATCTTTATCCGCCGGTTTCTGCCAATGATTTTTCTGCTCCGCTCTCTTACCTTCTGTTACAGCAGAGTGAAGCACAACTGGCTTTCTGTGGTGATTCCAATGAAGCAATTGCCCACCGGATAAAAAATTTGCAAAAACAGTTTCATTCCTTTGAGCAGTTCTGCCAGTTACTGAAAACAAAGGATATGACTTATACCAGAATCAGCCGGATTTTCACGCACCTTCTGCTTCAGATTACAAAGGACGATTACCGCCTGGGCAGATCATTGGATTATATTCCTTATCTCCGGATTTTAGGTTTCCGCAAAGATGCTTCCAGGCTTCTTACTATTTTAAGCAACTACGCCAGTGTTCCTATGATCTCCAAAACTGCCGATGCCTATAACTTTCTTTCTTCCGATGCAGCAAAGGTTTTTGATTTTGATATTTTTGCCGGCGAATTATACGAAAACATCCTGTCCGGAATAACCGGTCAGGATGCCAGAAGCGAGTTTGTACGCAATATTGTAAGGGTGTGAATTTTCCGTGCCGTCTGATTCCACCATTTGGTTGGTGGGAAAATCAAAAGAGTGTTTGATAAGAACTAAGATTTTGATTGTAAAAGGACATCTTAGTTCTTTGGCAGTAAAATTTCAGCAGTTCTTAGCAGTTTGTTTTTCTTGAATGTAAACTGTCTTTCCGTTGCTTTGACTGGATGTCTGCACTGTCCGTCGGGTACGGATGCTCTATAAAGCCTGCAAGGGGCACTGGGAATTTCGGATAATACATCACATTATCTGGCAACCAGCGCAAATTCACATCCATGTTCAAATGCGCCTCGCTGGCACATCCCTGTGCCAGCGTTGCCTGTTGCCAGACGAAATTCCAAGTGCCCCTAACAGCCTTTATTATGCATCCGTACTTCGACGAACCGTACAGACATCTTGTCAAACATTGGAAAGACTGTTTTTATCTCAAAAAGAAAAACAAACTGCTTAGTAACTGCGGAATTTTATAGCAGGAACTAAATGTCCTTTCACAAAGCAAAATCTTATCTTTCAAATCCTATCTGATTTTCCAGCTCCTAGTGGTGGAACAGACGGATTCCGGTAAAGCTCATCACCATACCATATTTGTTACAGGTTTCGATTACATGGTCATCACGGATAGATCCGCCCGGCTGTGCTACATACTGCACGCCACTTCTGTGGGCGCGCTCGATGTTATCTCCAAATGGGAAGAACGCATCAGAGCCAAGAGATACTCCGGTATTCTTATCTAACCATGCACGTTTTTCTTCTGCCGTAAATACAGCAGGTCTGGTCTTAAATATCTTCTCCCATTCGCCATCTGCAAGTACGTCCATATAATCCTCGCCAATGTAAAGGTCGATTGCATTATCACGGTCAGCTCTGCGAATTTTATCTAAAAATGGCAGATTCAGTACCTGTGGAGACTGGCGTAACCACCAGTTATCTGCTTTGGAGCCTGCTAATCTGGTACAGTGGATACGGGACTGCTGTCCGGCACCAATACCGATTGCCTGTCCGTCTTTTACATAACATACGGAGTTAGACTGTGTATATTTTAAAGTAATCATGGAAATTGCCAGATCTCTCTTTGCTGATTCCGGCAGCTCTTTGTTTTCTGTTACAATATTGTCAAAGAAATGCTCGTCAATATTTAACTCATTTCTTCCCTGCTCAAAGGTAACGCCAAATACCTGTTTACGCTCGATTGGGTCTGGAATATAGTCAGGATCAATTTCAATGACATTGTAATTGCCATTTTTCTTTGCTTTTAAAATTTCTAATGCGTCATCATCATAGCCCGGTGCAATAACTCCATCAGATACTTCTCTTTTAATTAAAAGTGCGGTTGCTTTATCACAGACATCAGAAAGAGAAATGAAATCTCCGAAAGAGGACATACGGTCAGCGCCTCTTGCTCTTGCATATGCATTAGCAATCGGTGTAAATTCTACATCCATGTCATCTACCCAGTAAATCTTACGCTCTACTTCAGAAAGTGGAAGTCCCACTGCTGCACCTGCCGGAGAAACATGTTTAAAAGAAGTGGCTGCCGGAAGTCCGGTTGCTTTCTTTAATTCTTTTACTAACTGCCAGCCATTGAATGCGTCTAAGAAGTTAATATAACCTGGTTTACCATTTAATACTTTGATTGGCAATTCGCCATTTTCCATGTAAATTCTGGATGGTTTCTGATTTGGGTTACAACCATATTTTAATTCTAATTCTTTCATTTTATTTTCCTCTCTCGAACGAATCTTATTCACAAAATCTTATTTGTTCTTGTTTACAATGCGGCTTTCATATTTTCCGGTTTCAATATCAATATATCTTACAAATAAGGATACCTTATTGTCTGCATTCAGGTTATTCCATACCAGCTCGGTAAATGCATCAATGTCATCTCCGATATCAACCAGTACCGGTTCGCCTTCAAAGCTTGGTAATGGATTGCCATCATTCATATAAGTATGAATGAAATGTCCTTCTCCTGCTACCGGATTCTCATAAGCAAATGTATAACGGTTGCAGGCATCCGGATTACCATTGTTGCTCTTTAAAATAGACATTGCATAATTGTATTTTCCATCTTCCACATGCATGATTCCGGAAATACGCGGTGTATAGTTAGGTGCGTCCGGCTCAAATTCTCTGGTTCTTAATGCCTGTTCGAAGGTCTGCTGTTTATCCATCAGTTCATAAATGGTATCTGTCTGGTCTCCATTGGTTACAATGGTCTTATTGCCCAGTACGCGAACCGGTGCATAAATAATAAGACTTGGGTCACTTAATTTTGCAGGGTCAAATGCCTGGGTACGGATTCCTTCTCCATCCTCAACAAATACACGGTTACGGCTGTTCTCGCTTCTTCCCATGATAAAATAAGCAGTTACCGCATACTTTCCATTCTTCGACTTTCCAATTACAATTCCTCTTCCCGGATAAGTAGTGCTTCCAAGTTCTTCTGCTAATGAAGTCATCTTCATTTTTGTTCCTCCTTCTTACGCTCCATGTAATTTTTAAAGTTGCTGCAGCTTTCGTCAAAGTCTCTTTCTCTTTCGAATTTTCCCTGTGACTTTTCCTGTTTGCATGCATAAAAAATACCGACACGTATCCCGAGCTTAACTGCCCAGACGGTCGGCTTTCTCAGGTCATACTTCATGTGGTTATTCCCACGGTTCCGTCAGTCATATGACCTGAATTTAGTAAAACATATTCCAAAACACTTGTCAAGGAATTCTTCCTCTAAGGACTCCCCTTCATAAGATTTTCTATTTCTATAAGAACTCTCTCAGACGTTCTGCACGGTTCGCCCAGGTATCTTCCTTAAGTGCCCGTTCATAAGAATATTCTATGATTTCTTTCATTTTCTTCGGATGCCCCAGCATGGATAATACCTGCTCCGGCAATGCATCCAGATGCTCTAACTCATAAAATGCCAGATCTTTTCCATCGCAGAAACGCTCCTTTAAATAAATGCTGCCATCTGTCAGGGATACTGCTTTATTTAACATGGCTGTAAAAATTCTATCATGGGCTCCATCCTTAAACCACGGCATGGTATTCAATGCAAGCTTTGTATTCCGGATGATTTTTACGCATTCGGCAGAATCAAGCTGTCTTCCGTTTAAAATAAGATTCTCCGGATGCTTTACCTTAAGATTCTCCCACCCTTTGCCAAAAACATGTACCCGTACTCCATTGTCTACCAATGTCCGCACCGTTTCTCCACGGAAATAAGTCCGGTTATACATATCCAAAAAAAGCATTCCTGCAAAGCATGCCATCAGCTCCCGCTCCGTTACTTCCGGAATCTCCCGGCGGACAAAATGCTCCATGGCAGAATCTAACGGCTCTGACGGATGCAGGCGGAGATAATTTAATATCTCATGATAGAAATCAATATATTCCTTCGTCTGGCTGGTAAAATGCTCTTCAATTGCCGGAAGATGCACATAGTTTGCGATAAAACCCACTTCATATTCCCGGTTCTCATATGGAATAAAATCTGTTGGGACTCGCTCTTCCCCATCCATCAGAAAATTCCCTGCCAATGGTAAAAAATGACAGGGAATCCCTTTATAAAACCGTTTCATATAAGAAATATGCTGACGGTCGATACAGAACACAGTCAGATTCGGAATTGTCTCATCAAGCTGCTTATGATAATACAACGGATGGTCCACAAGAATACAGTAGACCGGAATATTTCTGCTGGCAAAGACAGACTGAGACTCTGTCTCCAGCAGGAACTCCTCTCCGCTTAATCCGATAAAGTTAAAGGTAATGACTGCGGTCTCGCCACTTTTTAAAAAGCGGCTTAATCGTTTCGTATCAGCATATTCTGCCTGAATGTCGAAGAAGAAAATCTGATATCCCATCTTGCGAAATGACGCTGCCATCTCATGTGAAAAATAAGTTAATGTTTCTACGCCTCGTTCAAAAAACACAAGTTTACGGATATCACTCATTTTCTTTCTCCATTTCAAAAAATCCTAGTTCTTAAAGCTGTGAATTGGTGCAGGAATTCTTCCCCCACGGTTGATAAATGCATCACAGGAATACTGGTTTACCGGCATAATCGGTGCATAGCCGAATAATCCACCAAATTCTACAGTATCGCCTACTCCCTTTCCGATTACCGGAATCAGACGGGCTGCTGTAGTCTTCTGGTTAATCATTCCAAGTGCCATTTCATCTGCAATAATACCGGAAATGGTAGTTGCCTTGGTATCACCCGGAATTGCAATCATATCGAGACCTACGGAACATACACAGGTCATTGCTTCTAATTTCTCCAGTGTAATGGCATTTGCCTGTACTGCATTAATCATTCCCTGGTCTTCGCTGACCGGAATAAATGCACCACTTAAACCACCAACATAAGAAGATGCCATTACGCCGCCCTTCTTAACCTGGTCATTTAAAAGAGCAAGGGCTGCTGTCGTTCCCGGTGCACCTGCATATTCAAGACCAATTTCACAAAGAATATCTGCTACACTGTCTCCGATTGCAGGAGTTGGTGCCAGAGATAAATCTACAATACCAAATGGAATATTTAAAATTCTCGACGCTTCCTGTGCTACAAGCTGACCTACACGGGTTACTTTAAATGCAGTCTTCTTGATGGTCTCACATAATACTTCAAAGTTCTCTCCACGGACTTTTTCCAGTGCAGTCTTTACAACACCCGGTCCGCTGACACCAACATTGATTACCGCATCTGCCTCTGTTACACCATGGAATGCGCCTGCCATAAACGGGTTGTCATCCGGCGCATTACAGAATACAACCAGTTTCATACAGTCTACAGAATCTCTGTCCTTAGACTGCTCTGCCACCTCTAAGAGAATCTCTCCCATTAATTTTACAGCATCCATGTTAATTCCGGTTTTTGTGGATGCAAGATTTACAGAACTGCAGACTCTTTCGGTACGGCAAAGTGCCATTGGAATAGAACGGATTAAAAGCTCATCTGCCTTTGTCATTCCCTTGGATACCAGTGCAGAATATCCACCAATCAGGTTTACTCCTACTGCTTTGGCTGCTGCATCCATAGTATCTGCGATGGTTGCAAAATCTTCCGGTGTCTTGCAGGCTGCCCCGCCAACCAGTGCAATTGGTGTAACGGAAATTCTTTTATTTACGATTGGGATTCCAAATTCCTGCTCAATCTGATTTCCTGCTGATACCAGATCCTTTGCCACTGTAGTAATTTTCTTATAAATGTTATCGTTTAACTTCTTTAAATCAGAATCAATACAATCCAAAAGACTGATTCCAATGGTAATGGTACGGACATCTAAGTTCTCATGCTCCACCATTTTATTGGTTTCGCTTACTTCCATTATATTAATCATTTTTTGTCTCCTATATTCTGCCTTTCTACGCAGCTCATTTCCTGTATTTTCATTGATACGCCTTAGTGACCTGCCAACAGCAGTTCCCTTTTATGTAAGTCGTATTAAATTCTGTGCATCATATCAAAGATTTCTTCTCTCTGACATTTGATGGTAACACCGATTTCCTCACCTAATTTTTCCAGTGCTGCAGAACACTCAGCAAATGGTGTTTTGGATGTATTTAAATCAACAATCATCATCATATTGAAGAATCCGTCAATGATAGTCTGTGAAATATCCAGTACATTGATATGCTGTTCTGATAAATAAGTACAAACTTTTGCGATAATTCCTACAGTATCTTTTCCTACTACAGTAATAATTGTCTTGCTCTGTGTCTTTTCCATTTTGTTCTCCTCTTATTTTTGCTTTCTTAATATTCTTAAATCCGGATAAGCTCAGACACTTCGTCCCGCTTTGCTACCTGGATTGGAAAATCATTTCCGTGGTACGGGTTCTCACCCTGTTCTACTTCCTGGCGCACTGTCTCATATGCCAGTTCTGCCAGATTATTTTCCTTGCTCAGATGCCCCAATACTACTTTTTTAAACTTATCATGCAGGAGCTGTCCTAAAAATTGTCCACTGCTCTCATTGGAAAGATGTCCTCTGTCCCCTAATATCCGCTGTTTCAGAGGATACGGATAACTACCCACCTGAAGCATGCGCACATCATGATTTGCTTCTAACAATAATACATCTAAATCCTGCAGCTTGTCTATAAGATAATTGTCATATTTCCCCAAATCGGTAATGACCGCCATCTTTTTATCTGACTGTTTCATGATATATGCCACCGGATTTGCGGCATCATGGGAAATGGATACCGGCTCCACCGTAATATCTCCAATCTGAAATTCCACTCCGGCTTCGATAGGGTGAAACAATGTCTCATCTACTTTTCCCACACTGGAAATCCCTTTGACTGCCTCAATGGTCTCTGCCGTGGCATAGATTGGAATTCCATATTTTCTTGCTACCACGCCAAGACCGGAAATGTGGTCTGAATGTTCGTGGGTCACAAGCAGTGCCTGCATTTCCGCGGTTTTCAAACCGATACTGTTTAATCCTGCTTCAATGCGCTTTCCACTGATTCCGGCATCAATCATCAGATGGCTGCTTTCTGTTCCTGCATAGATACAGTTCCCACTGCTTCCACTTGCAATACTGCATAATTCCATTTTCTTATGTCTCTTTCTATTTAGTAATTCTCTTTCCAGTACACTTCAATTTTATCGCCGTCCTGCAATACCTGTGTATACTGGGCATCCACGCCATTGATTAAAGTTACAATTGCTCTTCCGTGGGATGCTGACAAATCAAAATCAATATAATCAAAAATATCCACGAATACATATTCTTCTTTGCCACTTAAAGTAATTTCCTGATTGTTTGCAATAATATGTAATTCTCTGCTTTCCGGCTCTGTCGGTTTCTGCACCGGTGCATCGGCTGCTGCTTCTGCTGCAGAATCTGTATTCGTTTCAACTGCCGGCTCTGCACCTACCGTTTGAATGCCATCTGCAACATTTTCATCCGCAGCATTTTCGCCTGTCACAGATTCAGCTGCCACAGAAGCTTCTGTCTCATGAACTTCAGCTGCACTGTCTGTGCTTCCTTCTGTTGAAGCTTCTTCTTCCGGTCCGGCATCAAATCTGTGGTCTGCCTGTCCATAGGAAATATGGCGTTCACCGCTTTCATAGGCAGAAGCACTCCATTCGATTTCAAAGTTCTCATAGCAAAGGGAACCCATATCTGCCGGTTTTCCATTTAAGATAATTCCGGCTTCTTCATCAATCCGCACATCCATAAACTCTGCCAGCTGTCCAATGGTATAGAAGTTTCTGGTTTCGATTTCGTCCCCTTCCTGAATAACATAATTAGAAGGTTCAAGGCTTCCATTGACCTGAACAAATTTCGGACAGGTAATATTGATGCCATTGACCTGGAAGGTAATGGTGGAAGATGTATATTCATCTAACTGTTCAATCGTAGATACAGCTTCTTTTCCAATGGTAGAGGCTTCTATGGTAATCTCGGAATTCGGAACCAGTGGTGTATTGATGCTGACTACTCTTCCGTCCACTTTAACAATGGCTGATTCTCCCGGTTCTCCACGGACGATTCTCGGCTTTCCATTTACGGTAAACTCCACTGCCTTGCCCCGTCTTGGGAACAGTGCTTCATTCGGGAAGCCCGCCTGCAATGCAGCGTCCACAATGGTAAGATGGCTGTTATCATATAGCTTTAAGCGTTCTCCGTTAAACCGGACCATAATGAAATTATTCTTCTGGTCATAATAATTAAGACAGATTCCAATCGGTGTTACCAGTAATGGGTCTTTCTTAATCTCTTCCTGTGCAAAATGAACCTCTTTTAAAACTTCTTCTCCACGTAATGCTACACGCTCTCTTGGAATTTCAAGTTTGTCTGCAAGCATTTCCGTAAATCCATGGATTTTGCCGCCACCACCAACTACGAAGGCTGCACTGACCGATTTATCACCATTTAACTCTTTGATTTTCTCTGCTACCTCAGTAGTAATCTTATCTACCGTATCATGGGTTAAATCCCAGATTTCTTCGGATGGAATCGTATGGGTAATGCTCATGATATCTGTAAATTCCACTTCATCCGCCATACCGGATGTCAGCTTCATATGTTCTGCCATATTAAAATCCACCAGATAATGCTGTACAATTAATTCGGTCAGCTCATCTCCGGCATAAGGAATCATGCCATATGCAATAATGCTTCCGTCTCTGGTGACACAGATGTCAGATGTTCCGGCTCCCACATCAACCAGTGCAATATTTAACATTCGAAAGGCCTCCGGAATTGCTACGTTGATTGCAGCAATAGGCTCCAAAGTCAGATTGGCAACATTTAATCCAGCCTGCCCTACTGCAGAATACAGACCATCTACAACGTCCTCCGGCAGGAAGGTTACGATAACATCCTCCGAAATTTTCTCTGCCTTATGTCCTTCGATATTGGAAAAGACTTCATCATTGATATAATATTTTACAACGGAATATCCCACACAGTAAAATTTGTAACGGGTATCATTCCTCTCTTTTAAAATCTGCTGGGCATGGTCTACTCCCAGTAAATCCAGAGTATGTATATGTTCTGCAGTTACTACGGTCTCTTCTGCGAATTCATATTCCACGCTGGTGGTCACGGTTTTCAGTACACGGCCAGCGGCAGCAATGCAGACATCGGTAAGCTTTGCCTCTAGCTGCCCTTCTAATTCTGCCTTTACTTCTGCAATTGTTCTGCCTACTCTTCCGATGTCATGAATCTGACCATCCAGCATAGCTCTGGTTTCATGCTCTTTCATATACTGGGCTGCCACATAGAAGTCTTTGCCTTCCCGATATCCAACTGTTCCAACTACGTTTCTTGTTCCGATATCCAAGCCAAATACAAATTGATTTGCATTCTGTTCTGCATTATCCATTGGTATTTTCTCCCTCATTCTCTATTATCGTTCTTACCTGTGCAATGGTTTCTTCCGTCGTACCATTATTATCAATTACCACTTTGCAATGTCTGCGGTATTCGTTCTCGCAAAGCTGGCTTTCAAACATTTCACTGATTTTTTCATCACTGTAGCCTCTCGACTGCTTCAGCCTTGCTCTGCGATTCTCCTCTGAAGTATAAATATACCATAATTCATCACAAATTTCATCATAATGTTCTTCGATTAATAATGCCGCTTCCAATACCAGATAACGAAGCCTGCCTTCTTCCTTTTCCTGCTCTAATACATGGAGCACATATTCCTTTACTGCCGGATGCAAAATCTCATTCATTCCATTCCGTCTGGCTTCATCCTTGAAAATAATGGCTGCCGCCTTCGGACGGTTCATCTTCCCCTTTTCATCAAAAACATCTGTTCCATCAAACAGCTCCTGCAATTTTTCGTTACAGGACTGTCCCGGCTCGGAAAGTTCTCTTGCAATATCATCCGCCAGCATTACTTTCGTATCTTCTCTGCCGGCAAGGTATTTTAATATTTCTGTTTTTCCGGCTCCTACGCCTCCGGTAATTCCGATAAATTTCATAATTTCTGCCTTATCCTATTTTGCTTCGTACCAGTTATTTCCGGCATGCATATCTACCTCTAAGGTTACCGCAAGGTCTGCTGCATGAAGCATTTCTTCTTTCAAAATCTTCTCTACCTGCTGCTGTTCTTCTTTACAGGTCTCAACCAAAAGTTCGTCATGTACCTGTAAAATCAGTTTTGATTTCAAGCCTTCCTCTTTCAGGCGGTCATGTACATGAATCATGGCTATTTTAATAATATCTGCTGCAGAACCCTGAATCGGTGCATTCATTGCCACACGTTCTCCAAAGGAACGCTGCATGAAATTACTGGAGGATAACTCCGGCACCGGTCTTCTTCTGCCAAACATTGTTGTGACATAGCCTTTTGTCCTGCCATCCTCTACCAGTCCGTCTAAGAATGACTTGATTCCCGGATAGGTTTCAAAATAGCTCTTAATATACTGTTCTGCTTCTTTTCTTGTAATACTTAAATCCTGACTTAATCCGAAGGAACTGATTCCATAGACAATACCAAAGTTTACCGCCTTTGCATTTCTTCGCTGCAGTGGTGTTACTTCTTCGAACGGCACATGAAATACCTTGGATGCAGTAATCGCATGAATATCTTCTGCATGCTTATATGCATCAATCAGATTTTTATCTCCTGACATATGTGCCAGCAGACGAAGCTCTATCTGGGAATAATCCGCATCTAAGAATACATAACCTTCTCTCGGTAAAAACACTTTACGAATCAGCCGTCCCAATTCCATCCGGATTGGAATGTTCTGTAAATTCGGGTCTGTACTGCTTAAACGTCCGGTGGCTGTTATGGTCTGCTGGAATGTACTGTGAATCCGTCCATCCTCTGCAATAAATGCAGCCAGTCCGTCGGCATATGTGGATTTTAATTTGGTCAGCTGACGGTACTCTAATATTTTTGATACAATCGGATAATCCGGTGCCAGCTTTTCCAGTACATCTGCTGCAGTAGAATATCCGGTCTTGGTCTTCTTGCCATTTGGCATCTGCAATTTTTCAAAAAGAATCACACCAAGCTGTTTTGGTGAATTGATATTAAAGGTCTCACCGGCTTCTTCATAGATTTCTTTTTCAATTTTATCTATGGATACTGCAAGATTCTCTCCATATTCTTTTAAGGCATCTGCATCAATAGCAATGCCTTCCTTTTCCATATCAGATAAGGTATATACCAGCGGCATTTCTATTTTATCAAAGAGTTCTTTCATGCCCTCTTCTTCTAACTGCTTTGCCAGCGGCTCTTTTGCCATTAAATTAATATATGCCTGATAACATGCCATTTTCAAGAATTCTTCCGGCTTTTCTTCCGATGATGTGACAAAATCTTTCTTTCCAAGATAATCCTCTTTCGATGGCACCATCAAATCAAGATAGTCTTTTGCAATATCTTCATAAGCATAGTCATTTTTCAATGGATTTAATAAATAAGCTGCTATTTTCACATCAAAAATATGACTTTTTTCATCGGCTTCTATCCATTTAAGCTGTGGTTTTAAATCAAAGGTGCGAATCTCTGTGCCTGCTGCAAGAAGCTGTCTGCTCTGTTCGAATAGATACTGCTTTGTCACAAATCCCGCAACCGGAATATATGCCACATCTTCTTTTGTGCATGCAACTGCAAGTCCAAGCACAACATCCTTTTCATAAATCAACTGGAAGCCTGCTGCCTGCTGCTTCTTTGCCTTTGCAAAAAAATCTTCTACCCCAGCAAAATCCTCGATTCGTTTAAAGTTTTCCTCTCCGGTATTTACCGGTGTGTCCACTTCAAACCGTTTCAAAAGATTCTTAAATTCCAGACGCTTACACATCATATAAGCTTCCGGTGTATATAAATTGCCAATTCTTGCTTCGTTGATATTATATGGGATGTCTGCATCTATCTTAATGGTAGCCAGTGTCTTACTCAACTGTGCCATATCATAATGCTCTTTTAACATCTCTTTCGCACGGTTTGGCTTAATCTCTTCTACATGGGCATACGCATTTTCAATGCTGCCATATGCCACAATCAGGTTCGTGGCTGTCTTTTCGCCGATTCCCGGTACACCCGGAATATTATCTGCGGTATCGCCCATCAGCGCCTTTACATCAATAAACTGCAATGGTGTAACCTGATATTTTTCCAATACCTCTTTGGTATTATAATCTTCGATTTCCGTTCCGGTCCGCTTAGTCTTTGGAATCCGGATCTTAATATGGTCACTGGCAAGCTGCAATAAGTCCCGGTCTCCGGACACTACAGACACTTCATAGCCTGCTGCTTCACTGCGCTTTGCTATGGTTCCCAATAGGTCATCTGCTTCTAAGCCTTCTTTTTCAATTACCGTAACTCCCATGGCACGCAGCATTTCTTTCATCAGCGGTACCTGCTGCCGCAATTCTTCTGCCATCGGTTTTCTCGTTCCCTTGTATGCATCAAACATCTTATGACGGAATGTTGGTGCATGCACATCAAAAGCAACCGTAAGATACTCCGGCTGCTCTTCCTCTAATATTTTAAATAAAATATTTAAGAAACCATATACTGCATTGGTATGAAGTCCCTCTGCATTGGTCAAATCCGGTAATCCAAAAAATGCCCGGTTTAATATACTGTGTCCATCAATCAGAACTAATTTTTCGCTCATCCTATCCTAACTTTCCTCATCCATCATCTGGAAGAATTTTGTATCTATTTCAGGGTATGACCGTTTCAAGGAAATCGGCTTACCATTACGATCTAAGAAGCAGTGCTCACTGGCTGCAATGGTCCGAAGCTCTCCGGTCGCTTTATCTGTCATACGATAGCGGACACTGAGTTTGATTCCATTGTAACCTGCAATGGCTGTTTCAATGACAACGGTATCCCCGAATCGCACCATGCTCTTATATTCACACTGTACCGACAGCACCGGACTGATAATTTCCTGGTCTTCCATCTGTTTATAGCTGAAGCCCATCTGATCCATCAAGTCCATGCGTGCCTCTTCCATCCAACGGATATAATTGGAGTGATGCACAATCCCCATCTGGTCTGTCTCATAATATTTTACATTATGCTCATACGGTTTTACCTTAATTGGTGTTACTCCATGATAAATATCAACTCTTGTATCCTTCATATCTGTCACCTTCCTTACGAAACGATTATACTCAAAAAACGAACGACGTTCAAGCGTCGAAGGGATTCTTTTGTAATTATTACGCCTTTCTACTCTCCAATTACCTGAATCTGACACATTTTCATAGCAGTAAGCGCCGCCTCATGGGATTCCGGCGTCACTCCGGCACAACATGTGGCATCTACTGTAATCTCTACATCCGGAAATTCCGCTTTCAAAATCAAGGCATTGGATACCACACAGATATCCGTACAAAGTCCGCATAATTCTATTTCTTCAAAGTTTCTCTCCGACCAGTGTGTCCATCCAAAGGTCGGTTTATTAATACAGCTGCATCCCGGCACCTCCAAGCCTTCTGCAATCTCCCAGCCCTTTGTTCCTTCAATGCAATGCTCCACCGGAAGCTTCTTTCCCTCCGGTGTACTAAGATAATCTGACTGATGGGTATCCCTGGTAAAAATGATCTCGTCCCCACGCTCCTGATACTCTTTGATTTTCTCTTTTACCTTTGGTACAATTTCTTGTGCCTCTCTGGTTCCAAGTGAACCATCGATAAAGTCATTCTGCATATCTACTACAATCAGTGTTTTCATATTTGATTCCTTTCATTCCCTTTTACCAATTATCTATCGGAAGTTATTTCTTTTATTATACACATTTTCTCTGACAGTTGCATACCATATCATAAATATCTTATGGTCAACCGCTATGTCAAACTGTACAAATCTTTTTTACCTCTCCACAATTTCCTGCCAGTTGTCCGAATGCCTGTCGACCGATGAACTTACGCTCCTTGCTGCAGACCTGGTGGTATTAAGTGATATGCTTGCAAATCTTGCCACCCGGAAATCAATCTGTGAGCCTGCTGCTTCTGCGGAAGATGTACCATAACTTACCTACCGGACTTGCCACCGGCAGCCTCTTTCGGATGCCCGACAGCAAAAATGCAGAGAAGTATCTCTATAAACTACTTCTCTGCATTCTTTTATAATGTCTTGGTAAAGCAAATAATTCTGTTTGCTTCTGTAAAATTCATTGCTTTATGAAATAGAACACTATCTATAGTATCCAACCGGACTGGTTTTTGTTCCTTCTACATAATCATACCGCAACTGGCATTGTGCAAAGCCAATTGGAATATCATTTTCATATTTCAAAAAAATTGAGTGTTTCTTTTTTCCATAATTTCTGAGAATTCAGTAATCAGTTCACTGACCGAATGGCTGTCCCACATTTGTACTGCTAAATTTGCCAGTATTTCTAAATCCTGTTTTTCTGCTTTTCGTACCATATTGTTCCTCCAAACCTGAATTGTCTACTTCTTCATTTTTTCGCTCATTTCATGGCTACTTATTACCGGTATAAATGTAAAATCAGTAACATCATTCCAATTCGAAGCCCACTCCTGCAACACT
Source organism: Roseburia sp. AF02-12 (assembly GCF_003461765.1). Taxonomy (NCBI): domain Bacteria; kingdom Bacillati; phylum Bacillota; class Clostridia; order Lachnospirales; family Lachnospiraceae; genus Roseburia; species Roseburia sp. AF02-12. The sequence continues at coordinate 1,049,530 of NZ_QTXS01000001.1, forward strand.
TCCAAACTTTCAGCTTCATTGATTTGATAACAGGTATTACCGTCTTCTGCAACCCGACTGTTGACATAGGTTTCACCTGTTGGCATCATCCGCCCTTTTTCATCATTTCCAAAATCATATGCTGTCTATTTTCATCTCCCAGTGCAAGCAGAATTTTCTGGCATTGTTCAAAATCTGCCGCCAGCTTATCTATATCTTTCTTTGTATGCATCATTTTACCTCATGTCCAGTTACTGCTTCAAAGTGATATTTGACAATTCCAAGATCTATCTTAGAATAAAATCCTCCAAGATTTTTTGCTGTAACTTTTCCATTTTTCAGTTCCAACTGAAACTTCTGCTGGTTTACAGCAGTAGGTGCAAGACTTACTGCTTCCATACCTCTGTCAAACCATTCTGTACTCTGGTCTGCCTTTCCAAGTTCCACTATACTCTTACTTTTATGTGGAACTCCCTGTGTTTTTCCATATCCCAGTGAAATAATGATTAACAGTTTCTGTCCTCTTTCTATTTCTGCTTTTGATTTACCATGCGTCATTGCTACCCAGCAGGTATTAAGACCAAGTTCCTGACATTTCAAAACAATCTTCTCACCATAATATCCCGCCTTTTCCTGATCATTCTTATTTCCAACAATGGCAATATAATTCTTCACATTTTCAAACTTCCCATAATGAGCCATAAAGGAATTAAAGCACTTCGGTTCGTCATAAAAAGCCTGGATTGATAATTTACTCTCAGCATTGACGTCATTTATCAAAGAGTTGATTTCTTCTCTTTTCGATGGTTCGATAGTCTGATTTTTATACTGTCTTACGCTGTGTCTTTCTTTCATAATTTCTAATATATCCATTACAATATCCTCGCTTTCGTTCATCTAATTAAATCAAGTATATCATATCTTCCCATAAAAAATTCAATGGTAAAGAAAATCAAGACGATTAAAAATAGATAACCATATTTCAGGTTATCTACTCTTAATTTCTGATTTATTCAGTTTTAGAACCTGTAATTGATAAAACATACAACTTCCGGTTTTCCAATTCCATAAACTGGAATTTAACGATTTCTTTTTCCGGTATTCTCTGTCCCACGGATTTCCTCATGATAGAAATAATCTACGATCACCGGATGCCCCTGCGGGACTCTGCCATAAGGCATTTCATTATCCACAAAGGCACAATCATACTTCTTAGCCATTTTCTCAGCTTTTACTTCAAGTGCTTCAAAGTAGCTGCGGTTATGCTTGTTATAGATCTCGTCGTAAAGTGGTACAAGATCAGGATATTGTCCGGCGATATAATCCATAATTGTCTTTTTGAAACCGCCTCGAAGATTGAGATTTTCGAGCCAGAACAGATCGCACTGATTCTTTACCCGCTCAAAGATTGCTTCAAAATCCGTGATACCGGGGAATACCGGGGATACGAAACAGACTGTACGGATACCTGCTTCATATACCTGCTTCATAGCAGTGATACGGCGCTCAATGCTCGAAGCAGAATCCATATCGTTCTTGAAATTTTCATCTAGTGTGTTGATCGACCATGAAACGGTTACACGTCCAAGCTTCTTCAACAGATCAATATCCCGTACCACAAGATCCGACTTTGTGCAGATCAGAATATCTGCGTCACTGCCGATCAGCTGCTCCAGAAGTTTTCTGGTATTCCCGAATTGCTCCTCCTGTGGATTGTAGCCATCTGTCACAGAACCGATGACCACCCGCTGTCCGGCATATTTCTTCGGATTTTTAATTTCCGGCCAATGCTTCACATCAAGGAAAGTGCCCCATTCCTCCTTGTGCCCGGTAAAGCGCTTCATAAAAGAAGCATAGCAATACTTGCAGGCATGTGTACAGCCCACATAGGGATTGACCGAGTAACCGCCTACCGGCAGACTAGACTTAGTCATGATATTCTTTGTTTCCACCTCACGAATGAGGATTCCATTTATTACTTCTTCCATGATTTCTGTACCTCTAACACTTTATTAAATTCTTCCGGCATTTCCTGAATCATATTTTCATCCCCTATGATAGGGACAAGGTCTTCCTTCATAAACACCGGAATGCCGAGCTTATGTGCTTGGTCCGTCAGAGACCATGCCCATTCCGGTTCCGTATGAATCTTCCTGCTCTGAGCTCCGGTCATGGTGCCGACAACGATCCAATTGATTCCGGAAAGGTCAACTGTGCCGGGATCGTCGAATAACGGCTCAAAGGTAACATGGTAATGTTTTGCTCTGACGTTTTTCCGAAGAGCATCGATACGCCACAGTTCTGCTTTCCTCGTCACCGTAACGCCAAACCATGCGTTTTCCAGATCGGTATCAAAATCCAGCAAATCAGGTCGCTTGGTAAGGAACAGGAACTGATGCTGCGGATTTTCACGGATCTTTACAAATACCTCGTCTCTCCATTCCGGCTTCCATCCGGAGAGATCGCTCATGCCGGTAAGAAGAAAGTTCTGCGGACGTTTCTTTTCCATCATCTTAAGCTTACCCGGAAAGAATTCAGGGTCAGCGAAGTCATCAATCATATGCCAGCGTTTCACGTTATTGTGGGCATAGCAATATGTACACCCCACTGTGCAGCCAATGACGATATTCATGTTCTGAATCAAATCTTTGATACAAATACTCATGACTTCTGCCACTCCTCAAGATTCTTTCTGATGCGGTCGAGGCATTCCTCAAACCGGGTAATTTCTTCCTCTGAAAAACCTTTGTAGTAAATACTGCCCATCTCATCAGATACAGAATCGTACTCGCCCTTTAAGGCATGTGCTTTCTCAGTCAGAAACAGGAGTGTTTTTCTTTTGTCCGTTTCAGACTGAACACGGCTTATCAGCCCTTGATTTTCCATTCTTTCCAGCATCGTAGTAAGAGATGTTATCGCTAATCCGCATTTAGTCGAGAGTGACCTGATTGAGATACCATCCTCCTGCCACAGCACATAAAGAATACGTCCCTGAGCTCCATTAAACGCATCAATATTCTTTTCACTGAGAATCTTCTCGAAAATCCGGTCTCCAAGCTGTTTTATTTTGGTGACAAGAAATCCTCCATTCATTTCCATACAAAAGCTCCTATATAGTAGTTTATTAAAAACATACTATATAGGAGCTTTATTGTCAAGAGTTTATATGTCTTAATAGGTAAATTCCGTTTTTTTCAATTCTCCAAACTGGAATTGAGATTTCACCTGTTTTAAGAGATTTAATAACTGTTATATTTTGTTATTAAATTCTCCGCAAACCCTTGAAAATACTGAATTTATCGCAGGTGAGCTTTCCCTTATTGTTTCCCTTGTATTATATCATCGCACCAGTGTTTACGAACTCTGATAAGGGCACAAGAGGTCCAGTGGACCTCTGCTCTGTGCCGACCGAAGCGGCAGCGGAGACCAAGAAATCTGATAACACATTATAACACAAAATGAAAGTGACATGGTGAACTGATTGAAATGCTTCTGATTTTTGTAACAAATGATTGATTGAATGATAAGGAGATAAAATACGACGAGAATAATATTTGCAGAATACAATCCACAGCTTAATAGTATTGATGTTTATATATCTGCTGGCTATATGCTCCGCATTGATTGTTGGGAATCAGAAAAGCATTTAAAGACTACACCAGAATCAGACTGTACATGGGGCGAAGAACACAGGGAATAAAACTTATCGTAATTTACATAAAATACAAGCAGGAGCAAATATCGAAAGTTGTCCTGCTTATATTTTTGTTAAAAATAGGGGCGTTTTTATAGCCCCAATTTTGTCATATACATTCATTATTTCTGCATAAATTCAAACACTGCTTCTTTTGTCGGAATCGCAGGGATGCCACCTCTCTTTTGCACACACAATCCAGCAACTGCATTTCCCAAAACAGCACACTTTTTGATTTCTTCCCATTTCATTTTTTCAACATTCTTATTCATGGAAAGGATACTGCATAATACGCCTCCCCAGAATGAATCACCTGCCCCAGTCGTGTCGACCGCATGTATCTGAAATGCTTTGATGATTTCTTTTCTGCTTTTTGTTGCCATAAGAACACCCTGTTCTCCCAATGTAATGGCTACCAGCTTTGGTCCCATAGCAAGGAGTTGGTCTGCGGCCTGCTCATAACTTTCGGCCTCTGTCAACAAAATACTCTCTTCATCCGATACCTTCATGACATCTACCAATTCTATGACAGATCTCATTTTTTTCACTGCATCCTCTTTGCTCTTCCAAAGAGACGGTCGATAATTCGGATCATAGGAAATAAGTGCACCCGCTGCTTTTGCCATTTTTACCGCTTCAATCGTTGTACTTTCTGCCGGTTCATCTGTCAGCGATAATGATCCAAAATGAAAAATTCTACAACCTGAAATTAATGTCTGATCCAGTTCTTCTTTTTTTAACTGTGTATCTGCACCTGGTTTTCTTGCAAAAGAAAAATTCCGTTCTCCACTTTCACCGATTTCCACAAATGCCAACGTTGTAAAATAACCCGGGTCTTCAACAATAGCATCTGTATTGATTCCTTCCTTTTGCAATGTCTTCTTTAAAAATTTACCATGCATATCGTTTCCAACTTTTCCAATAAAAGATGTGCGATACCCAAAGTGGCTTGCAACGGTTAGAAGATTTGCCGGAGCACCGCCGGGATTCTGTTCGAACAATTTTCTCCCATCCTGACTGTGTCCTGCTTCCGTAAAATCAATCAGCAATTCTCCCAATGCCACGATATCAACTTTTTCTTCCATTTTTCAGTTCCTCCACAATCTCGTTATAACGTTTTTTATTTAACCGGTAGAAAAATAATACAACCGCAGTCACAATCCACAGTGCACCCGGAATCGTCGTAAATGCATGTTTCATAATTGAAAGTACAGCCGCATTCTGTGTCTGATTTGCAATATAGCCACATTTTCCAAGTAATCCTGCTAAAAGTGCTGTTCCAACTGCCATTCCGATTTTATTTCCAAGTGAAATAAATGCATACTGAAAACCATCATTTCTAAGTCCGGTTTTCCACTCCCCATATTCCACACAGTCTGGAATAATTGCATAGATTGCAGTATTAAATCCAGAGAAGAAAAACTGTGTCAGACCAGATAAAGCATAAAAAATAGCCGGTGATTCTTTGGCATTAAAGAAAAACATAGACAACATGGAAATTCCTGTAAATAAAGCAAAGAGAGATGCTGTTCTTCCTTTGTTATTCAACTTGCGGAATAATGGTTGAAAACAGGCTGCCCCGATGATAGAAGGAATAATGATGCACATCGAATAAGTTGTGTAGTAGGAGGCATTCCCTTCCACATATGTAAAGTAATACAGAATATCTGCGTTTCTACCATACAGTGTAAATCCAAATAATATCTGTCCTGCCAATGCAAGAAGATATGGTCTGTTCTGCATAACCGCTTTCAACTGAACCTTTACAGAAATTTTTTCTTTTTCCGGAGTAATCACTGCCTCTTTCGTCTTCGCAAAGCAGAAGAAATGACAGGCTGTAAAAATACATCCATATATGACCGCAACCGTCAGATATCCTGTCTTTGCACTATGACTGCCGAATTTGCTGAGCAGTGGAACTGTGATAATATTTAACACACCAATTGCAATCATCGCTGCAACCGAACGGGATGTATTTATTTTTGCACGTTCATCAATATCCTGTGTCATAGCACCACACAAGGTTCCATATGGAATATTCACACAGGTATACCCCAAAACCAGCAGACAATATGTAATTACCATATAAATAATCTTTCCATTCTGCGGCCAGTCGGGTCTTGCCCAGAATGTCATAACAAGAAGAATCGCTGTGATTGGTGCCGCTACTAACAACCATGGACGGTACCGTCCCCATCTCGATTTTGTTTTATCTGTAAGTCCCCCGACGATTGGATCATTGATTGCATCCCAGAATCTTGAAAAAAGCATAAGTGCTGACACAGCCGCCATACTGATTCCGAACACGTCTGTATAAAATATCATCAGAAAATTACTGACAAACATCCAGCTGAAATTACATCCAACATCACCAAACCCATATGCAATCTTACTGATCAGCGGTACTTTTCCATTTTTGTTTTCGCTTCCCATATGTCCCTCCTGTTTTTATCAGAGTTTCTGACAGAACTCTATTCTTTCCTCATTTGGTCCCTTAATCATAAAAAACTTCACACCATTTTCCCAAAATGGCAGTTCTTCGATTCCGTCTGTGATAACTGTGTATTTTTCATTGCAGATTTTCTGATATATACTCTCAATGTCTTCCACATCAAGAGCAACATGCTGGTATGCACCGTCTGACATTGCCGCCTGCCCATTTTCAAAAGTCTCTATACAGTAATTTTTTATCTGTAAAAATGCCACTTTTTCCCCTGCTTTTTCATTATAAGTCTGCATAATTACTTCAAATCCAAGACCCCTATAAAACTCAACTGTTTTCTGTAAATCGTTTGTCGGAAGCCCGACATGGGCAACTCCGACAATTCCATATTTATTTTCCATACGAACTCCTTACTTTTCACTGACGTTGATAATTACTTTCATCGTTGTCTCGCGGTTATCATCAATATACTGGTATGCCTTCAGATAATCTTTAAAAGCAAATGTCTTTGAGATAAGCGGTTTCAAATGAACTTTGCCCTCATTTACCAGTCTGATTCCATCTATATAATCATCATGGCGGTACATCATCGTGCTCTTAATGTCAAGTTCGTGGTCATTTGCCACTGCAAGATCTACTTCTGCCATTCCTGCAAAAACAGCCACCAGTACAATCGTGCTTCCTTTTCTTGCATATTTAATTGCCTGTCCCATTGTGATATTGTTTCCGGCACAGTCGTAGATTACATCCGCCTTATCCGGTCCAAATGCTTCGATCATTGCCTCACCAAAGTCTTTATCTTTGGTATTCACACACACATCAATTCCACATTCTTTTGCCTTTGCCAGTCTAAGATCACTGATATCTGTGATCATCACTTTCGCTGCCCCCATTCCTTTTGCTGCCTGTGCTACAAGATTTCCGATCGGTCCCGCTCCAAGGACTGCAATATTCATGCCAGCCACATCACCCATCTGTTTTACACCATGAACTGCCACAGCAAGAGGTTCGATCATAGCTCCTTCTTCATAGGACATATCTTCTGGAATAGGTGTTACTTTAGATGCATCCACTGCAAAATACTCAGATGCTGTTCCTGTCGTTTGAAATCCCATTACTTTTAATTCCTCACAGAGATTATACTTTCCATGACGGCATGGATAGCAGTGTCCACAATATACCTGTGGCTCTATCGTCACCTTCTGTCCCACATGAAACTCTGTGACATTTTTTCCAAGTTCTGTGATCTCACCGGAAACCTCATGTCCCTGTGTTACCGGATATTTTGTAAACGGATGTTTTCCATGATAAACATGAATATCTGATCCACAGACACCAATATTCATAATCTTTACCAAAACCTGATTTTCCTTTACCTCCGGAACCGGAACCTCTCTGAAAATAATTTCTCCTGGATTTGTCATTACCTGCTGTAACATAATTGCTTCCTCCTTTTTTATATTGTTTTATTTTATGTTTTATTAAATGTTTTATTAAAGTAATTACATTATCATCCTTTAAACATATTTTGTCAATATATTTCTCTCAATTTTACGCATTGCACAATTTGCAGATATGCTTTTTGTATATATTTTCTAATCAACGCACAAAAAACGGAAAGAAAACCTCACTTATCGTTTCCTTTCCGTTTTTTTGCTCACACTTCACTCTGTTTTCACACTATAATAATTTATATTTCCATCATATGTTCCGCAAAAAAATATTTCGCAGCTCCAACAGCCGACGCTTCTTTCCTGTACGAACAGTTCTTCAGGTATGAAACATCATGTTCAAAACCATTATATGCCATCACTTTTTCTCCCAAAGGTATCATATAATCTGAGAGTACACCTCCGACATCGCCCCCCAGTATGATATCCATATCATATGCCATCCGTAGATTTGATATCAAAACAGCAAGATGATCCAGATACTCATTCCATATCTGTAAAACCTTTTTATCTCCACTTTCAAGATTTTCCATAAATGCATCCAGCGACTGCCTGTTATCTTCCGTCAGTACACTTGCAGCACAATATGCATCCGCGCATCCTGATTTACCACAATAACATTTTTTTCCACCGGGAACAAGTATCATATGACCAAACTCTCCTGCTTTCTGGTTTTGTCCGCGATACAACTTTCCATCTATGCAGAAAGCACCGCCTAATGTATGATTCAAAGACAGATATATCGCATTGGGATACTTCTGCTTTTTTTCTGCAAGCATGGCTGCATTGGCATCATTTTCAAAATACACCGGCATTCCCACAGCCTGCTCTAAAAAGCGGAGACTATAGTTCTCTATCCCTAACGCGTGGGATTTTAAAACAATCCGTTCTTTCTGATCGATAATTCCCGGGATCGCAATACCAATTCCAAGCAGTGTCTCCTTCGCAGGCTCGTCTGCCAGAAAAGTTTCAACCTTTTGTGCCACCTCTGTACAGTAGGATAATTCTGCCGTAAATTTTAAACGGATGCGGTCTTTTTTTACGATCTCATCTCCAAGATTTACCAGTACCATTTCGATATGATTCGCAGTGATCAAAAGCCCCATTGCATGACAATATGACTTATTAATTCCTATACTTTTTGCCTTTCGTCCGCCTGTCGACGCATACTCGCCCACTTCTTCTAACAGTCTTTTCTCCAACAGGTCATTTACGTTTGCTAACACAGTCGGCATACTCAGATTTAATTCTTTCGCGAGCTCCGCTTTGGACATAACCGGATGATTCAGCACATAATTGATGATTTTTTTTCTTGCTATATTTCTTTTATCTTTATTTTCCGTTTTTTTGTCCTCTTTTATTAAATATTTTATAAAAGAATTATATGCTTTTTTATTCTGTTTGTAAAGGGACGATCCGTTAACGCTAAATATCTTATGGACAACCACTATGTCAAACTGTACAAATCTTTTTTACCTCTCCACAATTTCCTGCCAGTTGTCCGAATGCCTGTCGACCGATGAGCTTACGCTTCTTGCCGCAGACCTAGTGGTATTAAGTGATATGCTTGCAAATCTTGCTGCCCGAAAATCAGTCCTTTGATATGCTATTCTTGCTGTTCCATTTTTTACATATATCGTACCGCATTTTATAAAACCATTCTTTTCAATCAGCCTTTGCATAGTTTTATTATCCGCATGAGTATCTACCCTGATATTTAAAGAAATCTTTTTACAATAGTTTAAAGCACACGGAAACAAGCCATGTACCTGACCATCTCCGGCAAGCCTGTGAATCGTCAGATATGGTTCTTCATTCAGCCAGTTACCGCCCTCAATATGCTTATAAGTAGGTTCTGTACCATCAAACAATGCAAATACCCCGTGGATTCCATTCTTGTCATATATTACCTTACATGCATTTTTATCAATATCAGATTTTATCAGATCTGCATCCGGGTAAAAATGTCCCCATTGAGTCGGATTTCCGGACTTTATCATATAATCCTGTGCATATCTGTAAATTTTCATAATTTGCTCTAAATCTGCTATTTCAGCATTTTTCACATTCAGCATGCCTTTTATTTACCTCCACATTTTTCTTATGTTACCCAATTCTTCTGTCGTCAAGCAGCTACTCTTCCTCTGTATCATACTTCACTTTCCAGAAAAAGAAAAGGTACTGCAAAAATACAGTACCAAGTTTTTTGCCACTTCTTTCCCCATAAACCGTCCGCCGCTTCCAAACTCTCTGCTGATTGTAATGATTCTTTTTGCCATAGCTGACTCCTCCTTAACTTAAACTTTCCACTTTATTCTTCCGGATTCTCTTTAAAAATACATATCCCACAAGGCATGCAGCAATCTCTGTTATCGGGAATGCCCACCAGATTAAGGAAACGTCCATCTGTCCATTTCTGACTAAACTGGAGAAAACACCTGCCAGCGGTAATATGATGACAAGCTGTCTGAGCAGTGAAATCACAAGCGACTCCAAACCGCCGTCCAATGCCTGATAAATTCCCTGATATGCTACATTGATTCCGGCGAAAATAAAGCTGATAGAAATAATTCTCATGGCTCCGATAAAATATTCCCTTGACTGTCCTGCATTAAATAATGTTGCAAAAGCCCCAGGGAAAATTTCTGTAATCGCCACACCCACAATCATAAGCACAATCGTATAGATTAAGCCATATCTGATTCCATCCTGAATCCTCTTCTTGCTATGCATTCCATAGGCAAATGCAATAATCGGCGTGATTGCATCTCTAAGTCCAAAGGCAAGGAAGAGTACAAACTGCTGTACTTTATAGAACAATCCATATGCGGTCTGAGCCGAAGGACTGAATTTTAAAATCAGATTTATCACATAAACCATAATAGACATAAGCGCCTGTCCAATAATTGCCGGAAGTCCGATTGCATAGATTTCCCTGATAATTCTGCCCTCTGGTTTCATAAACTTTACACCATGCTCAAATTCCTTATTTAATTTTACATGGAAAATAAATAACAATGCTGCTGATACCACCTGTCCGATTACGGTTGCATAGGCTGCGCCCTTTACTCCCATTTCAGGAACCGGTCCGATGCCATAAATCATAATTGGGTCAAGAATAATATTTACCACTGCTCCCACAACCTGACCAATTGTTGAATAAATGGAACGCCCGGTTGCCTGTAACAGTTTCTCAAATAGCGAGAAGGAAATAATTCCAAATGAAATCACACAGCATATTCTTAAATAGCTTGTCCCCATTGCAATGACTTCCGTATCAACGGTCTGGGATGAGATGTATGCTTTTACTCCAAACATTCCAAACAGCAGACATACTGCATAAATAATCACTCCAAGAAATAAACTGTTTCCTGCAACTTTTGCAGCTTTTTTACTTTTTCCCTCTCCCAGTGTTCTCGCGAGAAGTGCATTGGTTCCCACACCGGTTCCGATTCCCACTGCTACCATAAGCATCTGAACCGGAAATACTAGTGTAAGTGCATTAAGTGCAGCCTCACTTCCTGATTTCATGTTTCCTACAAAGGCACTGTCTACAATGTTATAAACCGCCTGCAATGCCATAGATAAAATCATCGGTATTCCCATCTGCACCATAAGCTTATTTACCGGCATATCCTTCATCTTGTTACTTTCTGCCATCTTAACTTAATCCTCCTTTTTCCACCTGCAGAAGCTGCCACTGGAAGCTTCTTACGGATATTTGGCAATATAAAAAGTGCGCACCTATCTTATAAGTTGGACTTACGCTGATAAGCTACACACTTTTTCATTGCATTATAAAATTACAAAAACGAGCAGCAAAACTGGATTTACGCAATTTTGCTACTCGTTCAAAAGTCATTATATTTTTCTTTTTGGAAAAAGTCAAATTATTTTTCTCTCGTTTTATACTCATCCCATGTTCCACCATATATGCAATTTTCAACGTAAGCCATGCCTAAATTGTAACCTCCACTTACCTTTCTCATTATTTCCTTATCCAAAATCTCAAAGTACTTACTATTATTTATTTCGGATCTATCACCAAAGAACACTTATCATCTCCTTCCATACTAAAACTCCAAACTATCCTCATTGAGCAGAAAATATTTCATGCCCATGATCACAAAGCCTTCCTCATTTCTCCAAGGCTTTTTTGTTCCATTTACTATAACAATCTTCTTAAATGAATCCGGAATATTTCGGAGTGAATTAAGTTCCTGTGTTTGTTTTTCCTCAGAAGTCATATCATAAGCCACCTGAATGTAATATCTCTGACTGCCCTGGTTTACTACAAAATCAACCTCTAGCTGCTTATGAACTCTCTTTCCGTCACTATTCTTTGCAAATACATCCACAATACCAACATCTACATTGTAACCACGCACAAGCAACTCATTATAAACAATGTTCTCCATAATATGAGTCGGCTCCTGCTGTCTGAAGTTTAGTCTGGCATTTCTAAGTCCTATATCCGAAAAATAGTATTTCAGATTGGCTCCTACATATTTTCTCCCCTTAATATCATACCGGTCCGCTTTAGAAATCAAAAATGCCTCTGCCAAATAATCAATATGATTGGATATAGTTTTATTACTGTAATTGATACCTCTCTCACTTTTGAAAGTATTTGATATTTTTGTTGGATTGGTAGGTGCTCCTATGGCAGAAGCAAGAATGTCCACCAAAGTTCCAATCTCATCAACATTTTGAATTTTATTCCGCTCTACCACATCCTTGATATAAACATTGGTAAAAATATTTTTAAGATACTCAGCCTTCTGGCGTTCTACAGAAAATTGTGCCACTTGTGGTAAACCACCGTATATCATATATTCTTCCCAAGCATCATCATAATCTCCATCATAAGCCGCATAGAACTCTGCAAAAGACAACGGATAAATTCTTATTTCATCTCCTCTGCCTCTAAATTCAGTTACAATGTCACTAGATAAAAATTTAGAATTACTGCCGGTTACATACACATCAATGTTACTGATACGAAGCAAACTGTTCAGCACTTCCTCAAATCGTGGCATAAACTGTACTTCGTCCAAGAGCAGATAATACTTCCGGTCATCTTCCACCCGTTCTTTAATATGCTGATAACACTTCTTTGGATCTCTCAGTTCCTCATTTTCAATGCCATCTAAAGCAATCTCAATGATGTGGTCATTATCTATGCCACTCTCCAGTAAATACTTCTTAAACAACACAAATAACAGGAATGATTTGCCGCATCTCCTGATTCCTGTGATAATCTTAATCATTCCGTTATCTTTTCTTATCTTTAACTGTTCAAGGTATGAATCTCTCTTAATCTCCATAGTGTCACTCCTTATTTTTGTGCATTGCACGAATTTTGGTAATGTTATTTTATCACTAAATTATTTTCACTTCAATAACCATTACTATTTTTTGTGCATTTGCACTTTTTTATGTAATGATTATAGATAATATGCAAAAAGGATACCTACACCATGTCCTGTAACACGATATAAGTATCCCTTTGCTTGATAACTACAACACATATAAATAGACTCTCAGAGATTAATCAATTTTTCCCAAAATCTATAATTTGACGGGTATTCCAAACACCACAAATCTTCTCCTTATGGAATATCCAAAGTATGGTTTTCGCTTTTGGTATAATATTGTGTTGCTTCCTGATTCCCCATTCTAACAGTAAAGAAGCCATTTTCTATGCCTGCATGTTTCATAAATTCATCAATATCATCATTAGAATAAGTCAATCCTACATATACAGGATCATCGTTCATCATATACCGCCAAAAAAGAGCATATCTCTGAGCAACTGCATCATGCTCTGCTCCCCGCATATGTTCCGAGTAGGGAACCCCAACACCCTTGTCATTTGTAAATAATGCATGCTCTTTTCCGTCTGAAGAAACATATTTGAAGTAATGATTCTGTCCGAAATCAATTATATTGTTACAAGCTTTTATTTCTAATAACTTATTTGTATCTATTTTAGGAATCTGGTCTGCTGTAAATCGAACACCTGCAACTTCATATGTTTCTCCATGTTTTCGTACCTTAGAGCTGTCATTATTGATAACCAGCAACAACAAATCAGAAATATAACTATTTTTTTCTGATGCAAACGATGAATATATCTCTGAATAAGCTACAGAATTATTACCTCTCACATATAAATCAATCATCCCATTTTGCATAGTTTGTTACCGTCTTATTGGTAACCTTAAGTTCTTTGCTGACTTCAATAGGCGTGAACTCTCTTTTGTAGTTCTTCATGAGCAGCAAGAGCAATTCTTTTTCTCTACTTTTTAGATACGAAAGGCTTCCTTCCAATTTTTCGCTGTTTGAGCTCTCCGGCAATTCACAAACCTTATTTGAATACAACAGTACCATGCGAAGGAAATAATACACTATTTTTTCACTATTTTACATTATTCTTTTCACTATCTTCTTCCTGCTCCTGCCCTCCCAGAAACGCCTTTATCTTCTCACCATCCTCTGGTCGGATTTCTCCGTGGGAATTTCCATCAAAGGTGATATATTCGTAGGTCTTTCCTGCCTGCTCTAATGCTTCTGTTAATTTATCTGCCTGTGCAACGGATACTTTTTCATCTCCGGTGGCATGAATGATAAGCAGCGGTGTATTAATTTCATCCGCCCAATAGGTTGCAGAACGTTTCTCATATTCCTCCGGCATCTCTTCCGGGGAACCGCCTACCAAAGAATCGAATATGGTCTGCATATCACTTCTTTCCTCATATGACATAAAGCAATCGGAAAGGCCAGATACGACAACTGCCTTATGCACCCGCTCATCCCTTCTTAACACTTCATAAGTCATCATTCCGCCTCTGGAAATACCCATCATATTTATGGCATCCTCATCAATATAGGAAAATTGCTCACACAAATCCAAAATCCGGACCACATCATCCACATCTGCTCCGCCAAACTGGTCTTCTCCTTCACTGCTTCCACATCCCCTATAGTTTGATGCAATGCAAATGGTATGAAGCTGATAGGCATAAAAGCAGATTTCTATATTTTCCAATGCTCCGTAATCCTGATTTCCACCATGATTATAAATAAGACAGGAAGTCTTTTTTCCATCCAGTAAATCTTTTGGTGCACTGAAATATCCTTCAATTTTCAATCCATCGCTATCATAATAAAACCGATAAGATACATATTCTGATAAATCGATTCCTACCTGGCTCTCATAATCTTCCATATCTATTTTTTCATATTCTGTAATTCCAGCCTGACGAAAGTTCTCTTCTACCAGCTCGTCTGCGTCCAAAGACTCTTTATCCGCAGGTGCAGTTTCTGTTTCCGATTCTGATTCTGATTCCATCTGCGTCTCTGTTTCCGTTTTATTTTCTGTCTCAGTCTTCGTTTTATTTTTTTTCTGATTTCCTGCCACTACAACTCCAATCACTGCCAGAATAACAATTCCAAGCAGTACCCCCATTCCAATAACCTTTTCCTTTTTCATAATTTTTGCTAAACCTCCCGCCTTGCCGCTTCGATTTTCATCTTCCCTAACTCCTTTATCCTCTATTCTATAATCTCATACTGCATCAGTTCGTATTTTAACTTGCTTCCCTCCATAATTTCTGCCGGAAGAAGTGCTCTTGCCACAAGTTTTAAATCATCTGAAGCAATGTCTGTCCTCTTTAAATTTGCATAGTCTCCATCGATGGATACGACTTCGTAATACCATGTTCCCATATTCTATAGCTCCCTTCTTGTTAAAATATTTGTAAAGGAGTGGGAAATATGATGCCGGTTTTCTTCCGGCGGAATGTGATGTAATATCCACAGTATTTACCGGAATGTGGATGCATGATAAAGACTGTTAGGGGCACTTGGAATTTTGTCTGACATCAGGCAACGCTGGCACAGGGATGTGCCAGCGAGGTGCATCTGAGCATGGATGCGAATTTGCACCGGTTGCCAGAAAAAAAATAAAATTTAAATCAAAATTCTTAGTACCCCTTACAGTTTTTATGCAACATTCACATCCGGCAAATGCTGTGGATATTCAAACACTACCGTCGAAAGATTACCACCAGTCTCTTTCCCACTCGCCTTTCAAATCATTTTATCAAGAATTATAGCAGATTTTCGTAAAGAATGCCACTTCTACTGATACACCCACAAATCCCGGATCTGGCTCATAAGGTCTTCTATCTTCCATGCCTTATTACTGTTCTTTTTACTATTGGAATCATTCACTGTTATTTTTCCATCGGAATCTACTCCTGTTAATACAATAAAATGTCCGGATGTGGTAAAATCTCCCGGTCCCATGATACAGATAATCGGATGCCCCTGGGATAATTCCTGCCGGATGCTGTCTTCATTTAAGCTCAGTTCCTGCGCGGATAAGCCAAGCTTTGTGGCAAGTTCCGTCATCATACTCCAGGAAGATCCGCTTCCATTGACATAGAAGCCATCCTCCTGTGCCATCTGGGCAACGGCATAAGGATTCATGGATGTATCTCCGGTCAGTCCCACATAGACCATGGACAATGCCGTCGGACCACATCCTGTAATTGCAAGGAAATTATCTCCATAGGTTCTATAGCCCCAACGCTCGTCCCACTGAAGGAAAAGCGGTATTTTACCATCTGTTACATCCGATGAAATATCAATCGGCTGCTCGTTGTTTCCATTCTTCTTATAATCAAGCACAAACTGTCTTGCTTCTTCATTTTTCTCGTAAAGTTGTACCAGGCTTTCCGGATACCCCTCTGCCGTAAGTGTTGCCTCTGATTTTACATTCCAGTGATTTAAGAAGCCTTGCACAAATGATGTTCTGCCCGCGGCAAAAACTACCAGCAGAATTATTGCTGCCACAAATATTCTTTTGATTCTTCGCATTCTTCTTGCTTTTTTCCGGCGCATGCTCCGCTTTTTTATGTTCGTTGCATGTTGTGTATTCCGCTGTCCGGCTGCTCCTGATTGTTGTAAATTTCGTTGTCCTTCCTGTTCTGACTGCATCATAAAAAACACCCCTTTTTCATTCTTTACTCTTAGTAAAGCACACGAAAAAGGAGTGTTCTTAAAGATATTCTATTTCATTTCTTAGATTATTCTTAACAGAAAAATAAATTTCTAAATGATATATTAATATTTACCAGTCGCTATCCCAGTCAGATGAATTAGAATCCCAGCTGTCATTGGAATCCCAGTCATATCCACTGTCTGAACTGCTGTCCGAGCTGTCTGAGCCATAATGCTCTTCATAATATCTGCTGTCTTCAAAATTGGTAATGCTGTTATCCCAGTCATAGCCATTCTGATAAGTCATTTCATAATCAGAACGGTTATTTAAAATATCATCCGGTACCTCATCACTGTCTATCTTATCATAGTCATAACCATCATACTCGAACCAGTTATTGTGGCTGTGTACATAGACCGTATTTTGGTACTGGTAATAACTTGCCTTCTTGTAATTATGTATCGGAATCAGAACGATTAAAAAGCACATCAGGAAACAAACGGCACAGGTTAAGAATTTCTTTCCGGCAAATCCCTGATATATCTTTTCAAATACCGTACTTTTTCCCCTTAAACCACAAACAATAAGGTCTAATATCACTGCCACCGGTGCTGCGGCAATCAGTGCAATAAAAAGTGCTGTTCCAATTCCCCGGTATAATGTATCTAACACAAAGAGTACAAAAGAACCAAAGAAGAAAAGAAAAAATGCTCCAATCCCGGCAAAGGTTCTTCCTATTACCTTTCCTGTTGACATTGGCTTTCTGTTATTTCCATAACTGCTTCTTACATTTCCAGCCCGATTATGTTCCTTCTGGTTTAA
The DNA here is from genome assembly GCF_003461765.1 of Roseburia sp. AF02-12. Taxonomy (NCBI): domain Bacteria; kingdom Bacillati; phylum Bacillota; class Clostridia; order Lachnospirales; family Lachnospiraceae; genus Roseburia; species Roseburia sp. AF02-12. The sequence goes on from NZ_QTXS01000001.1 coordinate 1,066,929, forward strand.
GATTTCCTCTTTTAACTTAAGATACAGCTCATTTACCGCATAGGCTTCATCCGTTCCCTGATAGCGGATCGCCCGCTCGCCGTTTGCCTTGTTCTTATAGACAATAACATTCTGTCCTTCCCGGTAAATACCAAAGGCCTTGGGCTGTGTGTAATTGATTCCGATAAAGAATCTCGTCACTTCATAAGGCGGCAGATTCCGTGCCTGATACCACTGCTGCAATTCTTCAATGGTTTTTGGCGTATGATCCGCAGTACGCTTTACTGCCTGATTGGTGGCTCCACAGTAAGGACATTTTTCATCTGTTTCCTTAATGATGGAGCCACAGTATTCACATTTAATCTCCATAGCTATATAAACCCTTTCTCCATAAAACTCCTGTTACTTTTTATACTATTCTATTCTTCCACCCGATGCAAGCCCATTTAGAACAAAGAATGTGCCTTGGCACACATCAAAGTCTCCGGTCAGTCTTTGACTTTTCCATTCATCCGCATAATTACAGCAAAAATTTTATCTCTGCTAAAAATTCCCGCAGCATATTATTTGGAAGATAAACCGGTGTAGACTTTGCTGCTATTCCACAGACATTGTCCAGTCCGTATTTTCGTGCAATCTGCTTTGCCCGGAACAGATGAAAATCATTGGTGATAATTCCAACGGATGCCCCATCTTTTATCAGTGCCTTGCTGTACTCCATATTCTGCTCTGTATTTAAGGACTTATCCTCTAAGAGAATCCGGGACGCATCAATCCCCTGTTCTTTTAAATACTGTGCCATTCCTTCGGCTTCGGAATATGGTTCATTTGCACCCTGTCCGCCGGATACGATACAGATTGTCTTTGGATTATCCTCTAAATATTCCACTGCCTCATCCAGCCGGTATTTTAACGCAGCACTTGGTCCGCTTTCCCTCACCTGTGCCCCCAGCACAATAATATAGTCAAGTCCCGCTTCGCCTTTTTCATGCATCTGACTTATGATACAGCCTTCTACGATGAAAAATGCTGTAAATCCCACTGCAACGACAGCAATACAGATTCCCTTAACCAGCCGGGGAACTTTCTTCCAGAAAGATTTCCAGATAGAATACCCAAACAGGAAGAAAAGTACCGCCAGCCCAATCCACACAAGAAAAAATGATGTTCCGGAACCCGTTGCCAGTACCATCCCCGAATAAACAACACAAAGTAGCGCCAGTACCGTAAATATCAGAAATGTTATTTTTTTCTTCATGCCCTCTCTCCTCGTTTTCTCACAACAACCGGTATCCAGGTAATACAAAGGAATAAGAACAATGCTCCACCGGAAAGCAATGCTCCCAGTTTCAGATTCGGTGTTGTATATTTTAATATAATATCATGGCTGCCTTCTTTTAATGGAATGCTGATAAACGCATCGCAGAAATGCTCATAATCCACTTCTTCCCCATCCACAAAGACATGCCAGCCTTCATCATCCGGCACGGACAGCAAAAGAGTTCCGGCTTTTTTTACGTTGATGCTGCCTTCGATTCTGCTGTCACTGTAGGATTTTAACTCCATGGTCTGCTGGGATAATGTATGATATGCTGCCTGAAATGCTGCATCATTTAACCGGTAGCCCTGCACCAGTATCTGATCCGTATCGGCAGAAGTCAGCGTAATATCTTCCCCAGCCTCACAATAGCCCAAATCCAGTAAATAGACATGGTCACATTTAGAAAATGTCCGCATGCGGTTTCCAGTGGTTGCGGTAATGGTTTTGGCATCCTTCATCGTATAATAGCCATAATAATAGCCACTTTCCGTTACCTGAATCACCGTTTTTCCATCATGTAATTCTGCATCTACCGGCTCTAAAAGATTCTCCGTTGCACCAAGGGCATAGGCGAGTTCATTCTGTGCCATTATCGGTGTTCCAAGGGTAAAATCCCACTTTTCCGTCAAATCACTATCTACCATAAAACCAAGTGGCAGTGTATAAGTATTTTCATATAAATATATGCCATTCTGTTCTGATATCAGACTTCGATACGGACTTTCCTCTTCTGCACTGTCCGTCAGGATATATTTTACCGAAAGCAGCGAGGAAGTAAGCATCGTTGCACCATTATAGCAGTAATAATTCTTACCGCCTTCCATTCCCATCTCCCGATAGAAATCTGCCACATCTTTATTTATAAGAGAAGAAAAAATAGATGCGGATGCATAGTTTGAAAGTGCCGACTCATTCTTCGTCATCCGGTTAAACTTATCCATACGGAAGAAACCGTCATCCTCTGCTCCTGCTGTCTCCGCCAGTGTTTTATAATCCTCTAAATGCTGGGTATACAGCGTCCGGCTGGTAGTAGAAATACTGGTCGTGTCAAGATTTACGCCTGCCTCGGCACATACCAGAAGCACCGCAAATATCGATACGATAGTCCGCATCGTCTTATCCTTCCGCCGATAGAATAACAGCAGAAGTGCATAACCTAAAATCAAAAGTCCTGTTAAAAGCATCTGCTCTGGTGTCACCTGTTCTAAATCTGTAAACCGGAAGCATAAAACCAATATCAGCTCCGCTAACAGGAATGCGAATAGGATTTTAAAAATACTATTGCCTTTTTCTTCCCGCACTGCCTCATAACCTAAGGTCAGCAGTAAAAATGCAAATAAAAAGGTCTGTCTTGCCGGAAGTCCATCCGGGAAATGAAATCCATGCCAGATAAAATCCAGCTTATTATTTGCAAAGCTCACAAAGAAAAACGCCACCAGTAAGAGTCTTGGAATCTTTGCACCAATTCGGATCCTGCGATTCAAAAGATAAAGGAATAATAATAATAAAATTGCCGCTCCGCAGTAAAGATTTGGCATATGTCCTATCGTAGAAGACGGCTCGACACCAATGCAGAACCTTGCTGCTTCATCCAGCAGGCCAAAATACCACTCCATTTTTTCCGGAAAAGAGATTCCACCGGAACCACTTCCGCTTAATGCCACTATCTCCGGCAGAATCAGTACTGCTCCCATACCGCCTGCCAGGATGGAGCCGGTCGCAAATTTAAGAATTGCTTTTCCTATCCCGCTTTTCTGCTCTAATATCAGAATCACAAAATAAAGCACCAGATAGATGCAGACCATAATGGAAATATAGTAGTTTGAAAGAATCGAAACCGCCAGTGTTACCACATAAAGCGTCATCTTCTTTCCTTCTACCAGTCTTTCCAGACCCAGCAAAATAAGCGGCAATAACACCACCGTATCCAGCCACATAATATCCCAGTTATAAGCACACATAAACCCGGATAACGCATAGAATACCGCAAATAAAGCAATGCGATATCCATTATCTTTATAATGCCGGTTTAAGTAAAATGCAAAAGTAAGTCCGCTAAGTCCAGTCTTAATTAAAATCAATACCGTCATAAATTCGATAACCAGATTAGACGGACATAATAATAACAGCCAGTTAAAAGGACTGGATAGATAATATGCCATCAGGGATACAAAATCTGTACCAAGCCCCAGATTCCATGTATATAATAACCCGCTTCCGCTCTTTAACTTATTCATGAATTCCGTAAAAAACGGTGCATACTGGTGATACATATCAATATGCAGAAAACACTGATTGCCAAAAGGATAAATCTCATGGCCGATACAGACTCCCAGTGCAAGAAAAAATGGAATGCAAAAAGCCAGTATTAACGGCATCTTCTTATTGTTTTTGATTCGAAGTAATCTTTCCTTCATTTCTATTTTTCTCCATCCCAGTCAAATAAAAGATAATACTGCAGCGTCTGATAATTAAGCCATGCATCACTGCCTTCTGCTTCCGTATGCTGCGTGGAAATCAATGGCATCTCCTTCTTCTGTTCCAGTAAATAATTCTGATAATCCGACAACGGAACTCCTGCTGCTTCCATCATCTGTGCCCCCAGATAGTTGGCACTGCTCTCCTGATTTACCGCCTCATCAATATCATAATTTGCCCAGATAACATAAGGCACCTTATAACGAAGCTGATTTTCTTTTTCTGTTAAATCAGAGGATGATTTGCCTTCTAAATTCCAGATTGGCTCCACCACCGCATCTGTCGGCTGGTGGTCACCAAAGAATACGATAACCGTAGGTTCGTCCTGTGTCTCAAAATAATCAATCAGCTTTTCCAATGCTGCATCCGATAATTTTACCAGTGTCAGATATTCCAATAATTGGGCAGATACCGTTCCATCTACTGTAACATTTCCCTGAAGATTCTGATAGCCGTCGGTATATGGGCTGTGATTCTGCATGGTTACATTAAAGATAAATGCCGGCGTTCCTGCATCCTTCTTCTCATATGTCTCAATAATCTTATCCACACAGGATGAATCATCAATATAGCCCCGCTCATAGGTGGAACCATAGAAATCTGCAGAAGAATAAAAGCTGTCAAATCCCAGCAGCGGATATATCTTATCCCGGTTCCAGCCGGACGCATAATACGGATGCATGGCATAGGTCTCATAGCCCAAGCTCTTTAGATAGGATGCCATGCTTGGTGTATCCTTCGTAATATACTGCTGATACGGAATACTACCAGCCGGAAGAAATGCCATGGTATCTCCCGTTAAAAATTCAAATTCCGTATTTGCTGTATTTCCACCCTTCACCGATACATTCAAATATCCGGTCTGGGTATTTTCTGCCCCCTGTTGCAGGCTGTGAATAAACGGCATATAGTCTTCATTTACCGGAAGTGCCTCATCGGACAGGACCCCCAAATCGGAAAAGGCTTCATCCATAATGACGATAACATTCGGAAGCTGGTCTGTTGTTTCTTTCTGATTTGTGAATTCCTTTCCAACATTATTTCTCTGGTCGGATGCCGTCCAGTCAAGACCATCCTCATTTTCTAATAATTCCTTTGCCTTTTCAACAGAATATCCTTCCGGCTTCTCCACCTTAAGATACTGCATATCCATAAGAAACGTCACTGCAAAGCCATTTCGTTCATACATGACTGTAGGCGTAAAAAGGAACGGATAAAGCTGTAATTCACTTACCATTGCATCATCCTGTACCATCCAGCCAATTCCTGCCATACAGGCAACAGAAATCACAGCACTACCTGCGCGGAGCAATATCTTTTTCCGTGAAATATGAATCTTTGCATAACGCTCCGTAAATGCCAGAAAGAACATCAGAAGAATCAACGCAATCTGACGGGACGGCAACATATAATTATAGCCTCCGGCAACACTGGCTGCCGTTCCAAGAGACAGCAAATCCCATGGCACCACCGGAGAACCACGGAAGGAAATGACATAATAATTCGCAATGCTCAATGCAATTCCAAGAATTGTTTCCGTACGAAGTGCAATCACTGCACTTCCGGTAATTGCCAGCAGCAGCCACACAAAAGCCTCAAATAAAATGAGATTTAGAATTTGTGCTCTCCATCTGGTTCTTACAAAAGGATTATATGTCATAAATGCAGTAATATAAAAAAGCAGAACCGGATATCCGAATAAAATCACATATTTCAGCCATTTTGGTGCTTCTGCATGATAAATCCTTTTTATGAAATTTTTCTTTTTTCTGCTTTCTTCCTGCATGACCTGTGTCCTCAACTTTCCATTCTCATTACCATAACCTGCTGGTACTGCCACTAATAGTTCCTTCCTAATGCCCGGCAACAGAAAAAGGAGTTTCAAAACAACTGTTTTGAAACTCCCACGTATTTCGCATAAAATTATACTCTGGATAAATACTCACCAGTTCTTGTATCGATTTTAATGACATCATCCTGCTCTACGAATAATGGAACCATTACAGTTGCACCAGTCTCAACAGTTGCAGGTTTTGTTGCACCTGTTGCAGTATCACCCTTGAATCCAGGTTCTGTCTCTGTAATCTGAAGTTCAACAAACAATGGTGGTTCAACAGCAAATACGTTGCCATTGTGAGAACAGATTTTACACATTTCGTTCTCTTTTACAAATTTTAATGTATCACCGATGGTTGTCTTATCTAAAGCAATCTGCTCATAGTTTTCAACATCCATGAAGTAATACAAATCTCCGTCAGAATATAAATACTGCATATCTTTACGGTCGATACGTGCCTGTGGGCATTTCTCTGTTGGACGGAAAGTTTTCTCAACTACACCGCCACTCTTGATATTCTTTAATTTGGTTCTGACAAATGCAGCACCCTTTCCAGGTTTAACGTGCTGGAATTCAATAATCTGATAAATATTTCCTTCTAATTCGATTGTAATTCCGTTTCTGAAATCTCCTGCTGAAATCATCGATATTCCTCCTAATTTTCGTTGCTAAGCACCATAAGACGCTGCCATCGGCAGGTTCTTATGGGTATTGGAAAAAATTCTCATTCCAAACTTGTCACTCACTCGTTCTATTCTATAATAAAACAAGCCATTTTTCAACCTTTTTTTTGTGACTTTACCCTATCTTGATTCAATTTCATGAATCATGGCAATACGTTTTTCATGTCTGCCACCCTGAAATTCTGCATTCAGGTATGCTTTTACAATATCTTTTGCCTTCTCGATTCCAACAATTCTTGCTCCAAATGCGATGATATTGGCATTGTTATGTTCTTTTACCAGATGCGCAGTTGTTACATCAGAACATACTGCTGCACGGACACCTTTTACCTTATTAGCAGCTAAAGAGATTCCAACCCCGGTACCACAGATTAATACGCCACAGTCTACTTCCCCGGCTGCAACTGCACGTCCTACTTTTTCACCATACTCCGGATAGTCACAGCTCTCGGTAGAATCTGTTCCGTAATTTACAACTTCATGTCCCATTTCCTCTAAATACTTTTTAATTGCAAATTTCATTTCGACTGCACTGTGGTCATTTCCAATTCCGATTTTCATAATTTTTCTTCCTTCTTTCTCTTCCTTGTATAAAAAAATAACACAATTTTCTCCAAGTATCTCTTTAAAACAATCTGTATTTCTTCTTTCGGATGTATCGGTTTTACCAGAATTGTACGGATTCCCGCACGGTTTGCCCCATACACATCAGTAAATATCTGGTCTCCCACAAATAACGTATTCTCCGTGGTGGTTCCCATCTCTTCCATTGCCTTAAGATAATTTTTCGTTGACGGTTTTCCTGCCTTGTAAATATAGGAAACATTTACCGCATCATTGAACATCTTCACCCGTGGTTCCTTGTTATTCGATAACAGCATACAATGATAACCCAGCTCTTTTAAATGAGCAAACAGCTTTTTTGCCCGCTCATCCGCCGGTGCTCCGTGTGGAACAAGTGTATTATCAATATCAAAAATAATGCCCCGGTATCCCTCTTCATAAAGTTTATCAAAGTCAATGACATAGGTAGAATCCAGATATTCATCGGGATAAAATCTTTGCAGCATATCCTGTCTCCTTTATTTAATCAGTGCAGAAATCTGTTTAAATACCGGTCCGCCTGCCTTACGTGTCAATTCAAATAAAATAGCTTCCTTAGATGTAATCAGAATGCCTTCCTGTTCCGCTCTCTTTAAACCAAGTTCCTTATCCAGTTCTTTTCTTGAAGATACACAGTCTGCTACGATAACCGGCTGATACCCTGCTGCCTTTAAATCAATGGCTGTCTGAAGTACACAGATATGTGCTTCAATTCCACAAATCAGGACATTTTTACGCTCTTTATCCATTGCTTCATATACCGCTTCTGTTTCATATGCAGAAAATGTGGTCTTGTCATATGCCACATCACTTCCAATTGCTTCACAAATCTCCGGAATATTATTTCCTAATCCCTTGGCATACTGTGTGGTCAATACCATCGGTATTTCCAATAAATTAAGTCCCTTTAATAATGCAGCAGAATTTGCCACAAGTTCCTCTCTTCCTGACATTGCCGGCAAAATCTTCTCCTGATAGTCAATTACAATACATGATGTATTTTCAGCTAAAATTCTCATTTCTAATCTCCATTTCTGTTTTTTCATTCTACAGTATAGCAGAAGTTTTCATTCTTGCAAATAAAAAAGATCTTCAAAAATATGGTTTTCTAATATGGTCTGAAACAACAGCAGTTACATAAAAGATTCAATAACAGCATACTCATGCACCAGCCGCTGCTGCCGGAATATGGCCGTTCATATTCACCGCCTCTGCTCTGATACCAGGTTCCGCCAAACTCTAACTGCTGCTGCAGCTGACGATATTCCATATTACTCGGTTCCATATTGACAGCCTGACTGGCATGCTCCTTTGCCGTTACATTATTACCGCTTCCGGCATTGGCAATTGCACTGTAATAATACCAGCGTGCCGTTCTGTCAGAAATGCCATCTAACACATGCAATGCTTCTTTAAAGCAACGATTCCGGATGTAATTTGCAGCCGCCTGCATCTCTACCGATTCACCTGAAGCACTGCTGCCATAACCGCTGTTTCCATATGCACCATTGGTTCTGCCATAGCCAAAACCACCATAACCGTAAGCGCCACCGCCGCCGTAACCGCTTCCATAGCTGTAACCCTGCTGTTTCTGTTTCATAATCTGGTCATAAGCCATCTGTACTTCTTTAAATTTTTCTTCTGCCTGTGCACGGTCAGGATTATTTACATTGGCATCCGGATGATATTTGCGGCTCAGATTCCGGTATGCCCGTTTGATTTCTTCATCTGTTGCTCCCGGAGCTATGCCCAGCACTTTGTATGGGTCCATACTACTTACTCCTTCTTAATTCTTAACTTCACTTTGTTGCACTTTTCCTGTCTGCCTTCTGTTTTTCGGCTTTCTGTTTTTCAAGAAGCTTCTGCTGCTTCCGCTCACGTTTCAGTCTGTTGTACTCATATTTCGTCCAGACTCCGGAATATAATACATTCCGCAGAATGTCTGCATGCATAAGAATTGGCAGACGTTCAAAGGACTTGGCACACTCTGACATCATACTGGTCAGCAGCAGCTTCACAAAGGTATCCAGATTCTGCATATCCTCTTTCCGCTGTACCCGGAAAACATTGTATGCATTTTTACGCTTATCTGTTTCAAAATCCTCATAGGCATCCATCAGATAAATAAACTTTCCTAAATAAAATCCAAAATATCTGAGTTCTTCTGCCCATATATCTTCCCGCCATGCAAAAATTTCGCCCAGCATGGTTCCTGTCAGTCCTGATATTTTATCAATATTGGATTCCTGTGCATCCTCTGCCTTACCCAGTTCTTCGATATAGGTTTCTACTGCCTTTACCTGTCTTGGGTATTTTGCCATGATGCGATTATAATCTTTTCCCAGCATTCTGGCAAATGCTTTTTTCGAATAAGAACGATTGTCTCTCCAGTCATCTTCAAAATTCTGGTAGGAAAGAATAATATTCATATCAGCAGCATATTCTGTTGCTTCATTGATTCTGGCTGTCCGTTTTTTCGTCGGATGCAGCGCACATACAAAATCTGTGCTTTTATCCTCCAGCTCATAAAGTCCGGTCAGAAGCACTACCAGAAATGTCATGTCATAGTTTAAAAGCATCTGGCCTTTACGGCCGGAAACCTCCTTTAGTTTCTGACAAAGTCCGCAGTAATAACCCTGGTAAATCTTTTTATTTTCATCTGATAATTCATTACGATTGATATTTACATATCCAAACATACTGCTTCCTCCAAATAGCTACAGCTTAACTTTTCTTTATGAATTCCATTCTGCATTTTGGACAGGTAATGCAGATTTTACCTTTTCCTTTTGGAACACGAACCTTCTGTTTACATCCCGGACAACGATAAAACCGGTAAATCTTACGCTGCTGCCACTGTTTCTTCCATGCATCCTTTTTTACCACCACACGATATTTTGCATTCAAATACTTCTGATTCTGTGCATACATCTTGGAAATGTTCTTCGAAAACATACGATAATAAGTATACACCAGAAGAACAATTCCAGCTATATAAAATATACCAAGGTGACTAAAAATTGAAACTACCAGTAATATCAGTGCAATTCCAAGATATAATCTTGATAACTGATCTACTCCATATCTTCCTGACATAAATCTCGCTAACTTCTCTTTCAAATATAAGACCTCTCTTCTTTTTATATCTACGCACCTGCCACCGGCAGTTCCTTACGGATGCTTACGCAAAAATATGGTGATATGTATGTTCACATATCACCATACCCTGATATTCATCTTAAGTCCCCTGCTTTTCTGTGTCAACAGAGTTATTGTCTTTTAAGAAACATTTTAGAATTACATTAGATTTGATAGTAAGAAACCAAGCAGGGCTGTAAGCCGGGTTATGTTGAAAATGGTCATCTATCTAGGACGGCTGTTGCCAACCGCCTCAAGCAACCTACCTTAAGCTGGCGGGCCACGTCAATGCTTAAATCTGGTCTTGCTTCGAATGGGGTTTACAGAGCCATCTCTGTTACCAGAGATGCGGTAGTCTCTTACACTGCCTTTCCACCCTTACCAGTTACCTGGCGGTACATTTCTGTTGCACTTTCCTTGGAGTTGCCTCCACCGGACGTTATCCGGCATCCTGCCCTGCGAAGCCCGGACTTTCCTCGTCTGTATGTCTTTCGACAATGCAGCCGCGACCATTCACCCTACTTGGTTCTTCATGGTTTTATTATATGGTAACGTTACCAGTTTTTCAACCTTTTTTTCGATTTTACGGATTGCTTTTCCGGTCTTATACGATTTCGTTTCCATTTTTCCAATAAAATTTTTTTCTTTTGTTCTAATCCAAATCAAACAGCGTTGTTCCTAATATTTTCATAGATGCACTGCTCTGTGGAATGCCCTGGGCATTTTCACCCAGACCATAGCTGTCTCCATAATAGTCAAAGGTACTGACTGCATGAACTGCAATCCGCATATTACCATTGGTAATTGCCTCCTGTACTTTTGTATCCGTCAGATTATGAACTGTGACTTTATACACTTCCCCGCTCTTTAAGCCTCTCAGTCTTCCGGCAGAATCTGTCGTAACCGTATCTCCGTTTACTGCTTCTGTTGTGATATACACCTGATTTTCTGCTGCCTGTACCGGAATTGCAATACTGCTGCCATTCTTATCTACCATGGAATAATCCACACTGATTTCCTTATCCGATGTGACGAGATTCGAATCTGTTACGGTGTAATAAAAACTTACTTCATTTTCCAGTGCCTTATTTCCGATGGCATTATCAGTATGTACATAAACAGCTTCCTTTTCTGCTGAAGTACGGCTTCCATTCTCTAAAAGCTTTACTACCGGATCTTTGATTCTTGTCTTGTACGCTGCAACAATGGTATTAAAGAATAACTGCTTCTCATTCACGTTACTTATTGTACTGTGTCCCACACCGGAATAGGTAATATTTCCAATGTTGTAAATATAATAATTGTTCCGCACATCATTCGGGGAACTGGTATAAATCGCCGAACCATCACCGGATGCACCCAGACAGTACCACACTACAATATCACTGTTTTCATCTCCATCCATATCCTCATCCATATTCAGCTGATAATACTGGTAATGGGTATTAGCTATCGTAATCTGACTGCCAATCTCATATGGATAATGGGTAATCTGTCCATCATTTACCTGGGTTGCATACATGCTGGCATTGTTTTTCAGGTTTCCAAGAGAAACATCATTTCTTTGTGTTGGTAACGGAAGTGTACGCCACATCATGTACTGGTTATAAGCATACTTTGCTTCCGTTGTACACTGCCACGGAGCATTATAATAATAATGGAAATTGATTGCACCATAAGTATAACCCTGTGTCTGTCCATAGGACTGCTTCTGATTCGTTCCCGGTACATACGCAATATCCTTATCACTTCCTAATACTGCAGAAGTCAGTGCCCCGCTGCCATCCGGATTCTCCCTTGTAGTTACGCCACCATGTGCCGTATCAATGGTTCCGGTTGTTATCTCATTGCCAGAGGCATCTGTAGTAGTACTGATGTCTAAAAGCTGTCCTTCCTTTAATAGCAGGGAACGAAGCTGTGCCGCCTGCGGGTCTTTGGAAGTCCTCTCATTATAAGTAATTCCATAACGGTCCATTCCAAGAACACCACGGAATTTCTGGTTTACCGTATAGCCCCAGTGACGTTCTACCTGGTTAAAATCTCCTGCATTACCCTGGTTGCTAAGCCAGCCCGGGTTCCATCCATTATCGCCATCCGGATTATCCTGACAGTACATCTGCTCGGTTGCCACATTGACAAAGGAAGAGGTATCATGGGTAAACAATACACTTCGTCCGCTGACAATATAATCATCTACTGCTGTCAGTGTGTCAGCATTGGTCATATCCGAATAACTGTCCTGGAAACCAAAGATTAACATCTGATAATCCTTCAGCTGTTCAAAGGATGTATATTTGCCATCGAAATCGCGCATTGGAATGGCTGTAATTTCAAACCGGACTCCCTCTGTATTTTCAAAATTGCTGATAAAATTCCGCACGTCACCATCTGTAGAAAGATTAAAGTAACCGCCCCATTCATTATTATTTCCCATAATCTGAAGCACCTTAACAACCTGTACACTATCATCACCAGCTGGTCTTGATACAATCGTATAACCTGTCTTTGCTGTACGGATATAGGCATTGGTGGTCTGAGTCAGTTCCAGTTTCCAGGTCAGCATACCACGATAGTCACCTGGAATGTCTTTTTCAAGATAGTACTCCTGTCCGCTGCTCAACTGATATTCTCCAGCTGCATCCCGGTTGACTTCATTGCCGGAAGCATCAAAAATGATGCAGTCCTTCTGCCGTTCGGAATAGGTATCATTTTCGATAAATTTACCATCGGCATTCATATCAAAATAAAGTCCTGCATGATATACCGTAGCCGCACTGGCATCTACGGAACTGTCAATCCGGAAGCGGTAACGCAGCGTATAGACTCCGGAATCCTTCTTATCGGTACGGATTTCTACTATTTTATTGCCATAATTGTTATCCGTAGTACGTGCTGTTCCTGTACTTAATGCCGTATCACTCTCTTCTACTCCGGTAGACGGATTGAGCATGGCAAGTTTAACCTTTGGCATATTAATATAGTACCGGAAGCTGCTCTCATCATTTGGCTTGCCTTCGGTATCCAGGTAAAAGACATTATCCTGTGCCAGATTTTCCTTTGCGAACTGATATAAAACAGAAGAATTATCTACCACCTTTGCATTGATTTCACCTTCTGTGGTCACAAAATTCTGTGCAAAAAGAACCGGATATTTCGCTCCGAGGAATTCTTCCAGATCACGTTTCTTGCTCTCTGTTATATCATTTCCGCTGGCACGGTATACTCCTACATTTCCTACTGTAACGGTAATTTCCTGACGGTCATTTCTATTCTTTGGATTATCATACTGGAAACCACTGATGGTCTTTGTTGCGGTAACGAGCTTACCTAATCCGCTGTCCCACTCATCCCGGTCACCGTATGGGTCTCTTGAGCTGTCCGGATTGCCTCCATAGAGATAATTCGATGTATTATTATCTACATAATCGGTATCTAAAAGTCCGCCAAGAATAGCCTTTCTTAAGAATGCATCCCCGGTATGTGCATAGACCAGTCCGTTCATCAGCGAATCATTATAAACCGTATTTCCTTCAGCATCACGGTTCATATAATCCCCCTGAAGCTTTGCATCAGAATTTCCATTCTCTCCGGCATAACCAAGCCCAAAGTAAACCAGGTCGTATTTCATATTCATGTCTTCGATTTTACCAATAAACTCCGCTGAAGTCATCCGGGTAATGCTGATATTTTCAATGGCAACACCTGTCCAGTCTGCCAGCTTCTTTTTGGTAAGAATCCTGTCATCAGCTGTATTTTCATCAAGATACAGTGCGCCCATTGCCGGTTCGATATCCAGCACCCGCAGCTCCTCTTTATCACTAAAGGTTCTCTCATACGGATAATTTAAAATATACTGTAAGACCATGTTCTTTGAAAGCGTGGTATCAATCGCATCCGCTGATGTACGGAGGGTATTCTCCTGTTCAATCAATGCCCGGACGGATGCAAATCCCTCCGCCTCCTGCAGCTCCTGTGGAAAAGCTTCCAGCAGACCGGTAAATACATGCTGACGTACCCCGTCTGCATCTGTCATTTTCATGCAGTAAACATTATTTTCCGCATAATTAGTATCATTGCCGGTGTAATTGCTGTTTAAAGAAGCGGTATCACATAATTCTGCCGCATCCACAGACTGCGGGTCATCCTTTAACTCCTTCTGGATGCTCCACACCACAAGCTTTGCAATATCAGAAGTATTATAATCAGTAAGTGCACTTTCTAAGACAGTGGAATCAATAAGAACCGGTGCTTTTCCTAAAATTTTCTTATATATTTTATCCACCTGTGCAAGAAGCTCCGGAGAAGAAAGCTGATATTTCATTCCGGTATCATAACCCTGTCCGCCGATATAAATAAAATCCATACTGGATACATCTACAGAAGCAAGTCCAGACTCTGTCACTGCCGTTACTTCCACCTTTAAATCATCCTTGGACAATGCTCCTAATACATAGTCCCGGAACAGGTTATTATTATAAAGTCCACCGGTATACCAGACAGAACCCATCTCCACCTGACAGGACTGATTTGCACTGTCCTCTTCCGCTGTTCCCGGTACAAATGCAAATGCACCATCCCCTGATGCAGTATATGAATATGGTTTTACAGCATCTAACTGTGCCAGATAATGCCCATGTTCTGAATCTGCTCCAACGTAGTAAAAATCTGAAATATAGTAATAATTACCACCTGTCATAGGATTTTCAACTGCTTCATAATAACCATCTGTTCCATTATCCCGGTACTCATATGGCTGGTTATATGGTGCTTCATCCCTAAGTGGTGTTCTCCGTTCAAATTCTACTGCATAATCCCCAGTTGCATTATAAGAGAAGGAAACTACATTGGGATTATAGTTTCCGTCATAATCCTGCCGGTAAGCATAATGTCCCTCAGCAGTAATTGTCTCATACTGTTCTTCCGGAAATACCAGCTTCTTGTAGTCCTTCTGCTGCTCCTCTGTCGGGAAAAAAGTCTCCTCATAAGCTTCTGCATAAAGTGGTGTCTTAGATGTATCACCGGAAGCTATCTTCCCGTCCTCCAAACGCTGCTTTAAGCTGTTGATATAATTCATTCTCTCCTGCTGCGTATTTTCGATACCATTCTCTGCAAAGTAAGCCAGCATTCCATCTGCCAGGGCTACCGGCTCACTGCCCGCTGCAAGATAGCCCATTTCACTTTCTGCTCCATCCGGCATAATCTCTAAAATCCGATAGGTCTTATCTTCTGTTGCCATCTTCTGTGCAACGATACTTTCCACCCCCGGCAGTACTCCGTTTGCTGAAGTCTCTACCGGCCGGAATGCAGCAACCGCAACTGTTATACCTGCTACTGCTGCTACCGTTGCCTGAATGATTCTCTTTCTGGAATTTTTCAAAGAATTCTTCCGTTTCATATATCCTGTCCTCTTTTACTTCTCAACAAGCTAGTTTGCCTTCAATGTATTAACCAGATCCATTACACTGCTTTTTTCCATAAAGGATAACTCCCTGTCTCCCCGACTATTTACATGCAAATTTTTTGCTATTACAACACCCCGGCAATAACCCGCCTGACCTTCAAAATAAACATCTCCTTCCGGTGCATAAATCAGCCCGTCAAAAGTAGTAATTCCTTTGAATTTCAAGCTATGTTCTCCCTTTATATAAATCACCGTATCACTATTACAACAAATAAAAGGTGCATCAAGTTCAACATCTTTATCAATAATAATAATTCCCTCTAAATTAAGTATCTTAGAACTTTCATACCTTCCCGGTCCGTCCTGTACAAATTCATTTACGCCAGACAGCGTACGCTCATTCTCACCTGTATGCTGCTCCGATGGTGTAAGTTTATGCGGCTCGCCGGTATTTGCTATCAACCCATTGATTCCGGAAGTAAGATTCGTAAATTGTAATGTTGAATCTGCTATCATTACCGGTCCCCTGCAATGTACACTTGACCAGAACCAGTTCTCCTGATCTGGAAAATATGTTGTTTCCACAATATATGGGAAATCCAATTCCTCCGCCACATGAATTGTAACAGAATCATAGCCTGTATGCCATTGATTTCCAGCTTTGACTGTAACATAAATCTCACCATCCTCAGCTGTTTCATCAATACTTATTTTTATCTTTTCATCATCTGTTCCAGAGGTTTCAAAAGTATAGGATTCCTTATTTATATTCCCGCCTTCTTTAAATTCATAACTACGTTTTGTTCCAATATCGAACCTCTTTAATGCTGTAGACAAATTCACGGTGTCTCCAGGATGTACCCAATAATCCAAACCATTTGATTTATCAAAATATACAACATCACCTGCTCCAGCCGTTTCAGGCGAATCCACCACCTCTATATAAACCATATCTTCATACGGCTGACCATCTACTATACCGCTAATCTTCACTGTATATTCTCCTAAAGGTGTCCCCGGATACTCTGTTTTCACACATCTTGCATTCATCAAATCCAATGATGGATATCCTCCTGCAACTGTTACAGAATCTGCGGGATTCACCGAAAGTAAATCCAATGGATTACTTTCCCAGGTAATAGAACCACTTAATGTTCCATTCACCCTTGCATAGATATACATTGATTTTCCTCTTTGCAGCCAGTATTTCCGAATCTGGCCTAAAGACAGCTTCTTGCCATGTACTACTGTTACTTCCGCCGTTCCTGACTTGGTGGTATCCTGTACCGATGTCGCTGTTACCGTTAAGCTCTTTGCCTTCTCATCCATGCTGATCCACAGCAATCCATCCTCTGAAATAGTGGTCAGGGAAGACGTATTTCCGGAAAGACTCCAGGTTACCTCCTGGGATGGTGAATTATTACCATAGACAATTGCCTGAAATGCCTTTCTTCCGCCGGGCCGCATCATAACTGTCTGTGGCAGAACCTTAACGCTGAGTACAGATGAAATGACCGGTGCTGCATCCGGTTTATAAGGCTCCCCATTTACTACAATCTGGTTACGCAGATACACTGTAGTATCCGCTCCATAACTTTTCTCTCCACTGGCAAGTGCAACAGACACTGTTACCTGACGCAATGAAGTTACTTTCGTCAGATCAATGGAAAAATCTGTTACATGCGTTGCCAGATCCTGTTCTTCTATATTTTCAGTTACCGTTCCTGCCGCATCAATAGTCTCCTGCTTATATGTCAGCTTCTCTGTGGATTTTGTCCACAAAACGGTCTCTTTTGTATATCCGGTATCGGTGGTCTTATAAATCTCCAGCCATTTTCTGGTCAGTCCTGCTGCTCCACCCGGATAAAGGCTGTCCTTTAAAATTTCCGTGCCGCTTCCACTCTCTGATACATCTGCATAATAACGAAGTGCACTGTCTGTATCGATAATATAACTATCCATCTGGGATAGGAGAATCTGTGCATCCTCCTGTAAGTCTGCTTCATCGGTTACTTTTCCATATGTTCTTGTGGAGAAAATCAAAAATGTGCCGATTAATCCACCGACAATTGCCACAATCGCAATTCCCACCAGCAGTTCAACCAGCGTAAATCCTTTATTATCATATATCCCGCATTTTCTGATTTCACAATACTTCTTTGAAGCTTTCCTGTGGTCCACTTTGTTTTCCTCCTCCCTGCTTTTTGCTTACTGTATCTCATGTCTGCCGGTGGCAGCACTTATTTTTATCTGCATATCACGGTCTGACAACTTCAAATATATACCAGTATAATAGCTTTCCACACTGTTTACCTTTACGGTCTTAACCGCCCCCGTACTTCTGTCATAGAGAAATTCTGCCGCACTGCTTAAATTACTCTCACTGCCTTGATTGGATAATGTAACATCTGATACTGCTGTCCCGTCTTTTCCTTTATAACTTAGCGTAATCGTCAACGGTTCTTTTCCAAGTGAATACTTTTCCAGCACCTTGTCCTCAGTTACACGGTAAATATTTCCGTCCCGGCAGGATTCCTTTATTATTGCCGCATAATATTCTCCATTCAATTCATAGACAATAAGACCTGCAGTATCACTCTTACTCATAGACTGAACCATAGCTTTATCCAGTGCTGAATCCAGTCTTTCCGCAGCATGACGCAGTTTCCATCCATTCTGTGAGCCGGTAAGCAGAAACGCTCCCACAGAAATAATTGCAAGAATCGCCACGGTAACAATCAGCTCTACCAACGAAAATCCACTATTCTTTTTTCCGCTTATACGATTCCCTTTCTGCATCTTATCTTTACTCCTTTGACCAGTTCTGATAGGTTACAAGCTTCGTTACATCCACGGCATCCTCTCCGGTATATGCCTTTCCAATACTGCCTACATAGTACTGGCTGTTCTTCAATACCTGTGACAGAATATAGGTATCTGACCCCTTCTTATATTCGGCATTCTGGATGACTCTGGCAGCATCCTGCATATCAGATGACACTGTTGAACTGCTGCTTCCCGGCATGCCAAAGGTCACCTGGCCACCACTTAAAATTGTACCGGAGTAATCTGCTGTAACCTTCACATCTCCGGTTGCAATGATAAGCGGTACATTCTTTCCACCCAGAAACGAAGCATCCACCTCCAATGCTGATGCACCTTCATTATCTGTTACGTATGCCACCTGCCGGACTCCATCCCCATCGGTAAATTCAAATTCAACTGCTCCGGATGTGCCAGTAATTTTTTTCAGCCCGTCTACATCCACCAGATTTTCAAACACAGTGGCTGCCTTCTGCTCCGCTGTAAGCCTCTCATAATCCTTTGTCAGTGAAATATTATAAGAAGCATACATATCCTGCCAGCCACTCTGCAGTCCGGCATAATAACCATCCTCGTAAATATCGTCTAATCCATTACTTATGGTTGTCGGCTCAATGGTACGGATTCCTTTTGTATCCCAGACAAGAATACTTCCGTTGGTAATCTTCTCCACAGAGCTGCTCTCCCGGATAGATAATTCTGCGTCATCCACATAAAGAGACAGGTACTGCTGCCTTGTGGCTGCATGGTCTGCATCATTGTAGTATGCAAGGTCAAATGCCGCAGCTTCCTTTGCATTCTCGAATTTTAAGAAATAATAAACCAGACCATCTTTATATAATGGTGTGATATCCAAAGCATGATAATTTTTTAACACTTCATAATTAATATATTTTTCCGGAGCTGCTGCAAAATCACTCTTTGCCATAAAATCTTCCGCTACCGTTGTGGGATTGGTAGTATTTATAAGAAAACAGTCTGCCGGTGCAAGATATGCCGTCTGGCTGCTCTTTACAGCCAGGGATTCTCCCATCATGGCATTGCCGCTTCCGATATAGGCATTTCCTGCTAACATCAATGTCTTTAATCCATTCATGCGGATACTAGCCTTGCCACTGTCTGCAATTCCATTGATAATCATGGCACTGCTGTATGCCGCCTTATTGGCATTGACTTCTTCTGTAACTACAGATGCCGCTGCCTTGGCAGTCTCCGGATTACCGTAGCCATAATACTCTCCACGCAAGGTAACATCACCGCTTCCGGTAATCGTCAAATCATCCGATACATATGTACTGCCAGATAAGGACAGGGCTGCGTTGCTGTAAACATTGAGATTATCTGCCCATATCGTAGCTTTGGTATCCGTTGTAAAAGAACCTTGGTTTTCTACCGTAAGTCCGCCTCTGGTAATCAGCGTCTTGCGCAGTCCAAGCATTACACTTCCACTGTTGTCAATGTGGAATCCATTCCGGTCACTGCTGCTCCCGGTATAATAATTGCCTGCGTATACATTGCCATTCATGGTAAGTGTACGGTTTCCATTGTTTACCCAGACACCTTCATCTGCTACCACACAGTAATTCAGCAAATCCGGTACTGATGTTGACTGGATAAAGTTTACCTGTGGATAGCTTAATACAAGATCTGTATCTACAACTGACTCATAAGCATCTGCATCCTTATAAGAAAGCTCCAGATTCATAATCACAAGACCGGACTGTGTTACCACAAAATCTGCATCTTTGCCATCCTGTGTTGTAAGTCTGGCTCCGGTACCGGTTGCTGCTTCATAACGGTGGGACGCACCGATATAATTCTCAAGATAGCCGATATCATAATGGGTATCATCCATGGTCTGCCCGATTTTCTTCTTTAACTCCTTCCGGTACAATTCCCGGAAGGTGCTCTGACGCACAGCATCCTGATAACTGCTGGCAGAATATTGTGACATAACAGAAAGATATGCCGTGGTTGCTGCATCTGCCACATCCTGCTGCAGACCGGTACGTATCTCATCCATTGCCGCTTCTGCATCATAGAAATTATCCGCAGACTTCTTATATACTGACTTCATCTGTATATTCATCAGAGAAAGAGACAGTACTATAACCACCAGTATGCTTACCAGTGCCACTGTTCCAATGACCATGACCAGTGACATTCCTCGATTGTCCCGTGATTTCTTCCATCTGTTCATTGTTTTCCCGCCTTACTTCATTGCCGTTCCTGTTAAGGTAATTGATTTTTCCGAATCTACCGGTTTAACGGTTACTTCTACTGTATAAAGTCTGGCTGCATCTGCCTTTGCAGCCTCGCCCATCTTCTGAAAACCAAAGGCGCTTTTAGCTGTAGCTGCTGTAATACTGCTTCCATTTCGTTCTATACTGCCGATGTCTGTCTTATCATCTACAGAAAGATTTGTATGAATCTGTGTTGCTGCCACTGTTGATGGAGCACTTTCTATAATACTGACTGCAAGTGGTGTATCCTGCGAGCCCTGACGGATAAGATATACATCAACCGGAATATCCTGTCTGTTTTCGATTACCACCTTCTCCTGCGTTCTGTACATATCACCGGCTGTTCGAAGTGCCGGAATATAGCACACATAAAGACTTCTGAGATCTGCTCCGGTCAGCACCGAATCAAATATGGTCAGGGTCTGGGGTGTTCCGATTGTATTTCCGGAAGCATCACTGTATGTTACCGTCTGGGTAACGGTATATCTGCCGTGATTTTCCTTTACTGCAAAGCGGTATTCCGTTCTGCATGCATTCAGCAGTTCTTCCGCCTTCATGCCCAGCGAATCCGCATTTTCATCTATTATGTCAAATCTTGCATTCTTGTCCTCTACATAAACAGCATCCCGGCTGTCATCCATAACAGAAATCTCCGGGATACCCTGTGCATTATATGCTTTTTCATCCGTACCATCCAGATAGGTCTCCTGCGATGGTGTCATTACTGCCTTAACATCATATGCCCTGCCATCAAAGCTGTAATTGCTATACTCAGCCTCATAAACCGGAAGATCCACACCATCTATCGTAACCGTGTCTCCCGATTTCACACCATAGCCTTCAACACCTGCTGCTTTTATTTCTTCCATAATATTTTCAGCCAGCGTAGTCGCATTTAAATTCTGTCTTGCCCTGACATTGGTCTGGGCAGATGTTACAAATGCTTTCAGTAAAGGAACTGCACACAGTACGAGAATCGCTACTGCAATCAGAATTTCCACTAATGAAAATCCCCGGTTATTTAAACTACAATTTAATTTATGATTTAATTTTCTGCCATTATAACCGCTCATACCATCTCTGCTCCTTTCTGCTTTTCACATTTTCTTCTATACTGTCCGGCTTTTCTTACCGCCTGGTATCCGTTCCTGTGGTACCTGCTGTTCCTGTAGTACCTGTTTTTCCTGTGGTATCTTCTGTACCTGCGGCATCCGATGAAGCTGACGGCGTAATCGTTCCCGTTCCAAAAATATTATCTGTTCCTAAGGATACCCCATCAATGGTTAATGGTTCATATGGTTTCTCACTTCCGTAAAGATAATACATATTTACCGTCATATTTCCTTTCAGTTTCCCGGTTTCTTCATCCGGCTCGAAGCTTGCTGTATCCACAGACATCTTGAAATTATTATTCTTTAATCCACGCAGACAGTTCTTAAGCTGTGTATAATCACATTCACAGTCAAGACTTACCACGGTACGATATAACAATTTGCCATCATCTGCCGGATTACTTCCATCTTCATTCATTTCATAAACCATTTCGTCCGTCTGGAGACCTACGCCGGTAACATGAAAGCCATACTCTTTTTCAAGACTTCTGGCAAACATAATCTTATCCTCCGAACGGATCTCTGATGGAATTGCATCCATTACCTCCTGCATTTCCTGTGTCATGGAATCTGTATATGCCTTATAAGTCTCTTCGTTCTGCTTCATGGTCTGCATAACCTTTACTTCTCCACGCACCTCATCTACCTGGCTCTTTAAATTTTTATTTGCCTTCTGGACATTCAGATATCCAAACTGGTAGATTAAGAAAAATAATACTATGCCGCCTAATACAAATATCAGTTTTAATTCCCTGTCGTTTACTTTCTTATTTTCCTTATTCATTGTCTGCCTCCCCACTTTCGGTACTGCCTTCCATATCCGGATAAATATACTGGTCACCATTCATATAGGTCTCGACATCTTCTTCCGGTGTGGTCTCGGTATCAATGGAATCATCTGCTGTACCATTTACATAGGTACACATCACTGAAAATGTTACCGTAATTTTACCGTTCTCATCTGTGGATTCTGTAATTCCGTTGGTCGTTACACTGCGGAAAGCGTCGAAGGTTGCAAGATTCTGCAAAATCTTTGCTGCTTCTTCCTTTGTAGATACTTCAATGTCCATGGAAATTCCCTCTCCATTACTGGTAAGGCTTGTTACCTTTACACCGGATGGGAATTTTTCTTCCATTTCTTCAATGGCATCTGCCAGTGCATCACTGACTGTCTCTGTCTTGCCATTCATTTTTGTCACATCATCATACTGGCTCTTGGTATCCACATATGCATTATAAATATCCTGTATATATTCCAGTTCATCCTTCTGCTTATTCAGAGTATTCAGTTCGTGGGATAATGCAATCCTCTGTACTCCGGATAATGCCAGCAATATCACAGCACATGCCACGCAAAGCAGACCAATCAGCTTTGCTGCAAGCAATTCGCGTTTTTTCTTCTCTTCTATAATCTTTGCAGTCTGTGCCGAACCAAACACAAAGTCTAATGGCTGTATTGCTGCTCCATAGCAGGCTTCATACATGGCATCAAATCTGCCTCCGGATGTACGGAAACCGTTTAAAACATCTTTTTCCTGTAAATGTACCGGAAGATTCAATTCCAGGGACATCAGTCTGTCCAGTCCCTTGATATAAGCTCCGTTACCAATCAGGAAACACTCTTTTACTTCTGCCCCATTATTTCTGGACTGATAATAATCTAATACCCGCCGAATATTGCCAATCATCGGACGCAGTGCTTCTACCGCTTCTGCCCGCATGGCATTCATGGCATCTTCCGGTGCCGCCTGGTTTGCATCCAGACAGTCTGTCTGCTGTAATATATCCATTGCTGCCGGATACTGTTCCTTCGGGAAAAGACCGGAATCCACTACAACCTTCTCTACTTCTTCAAAGCCATAAAATACTGTTCTTTGTAATACAACCATTCCCTGATTGATAATCGTAATCATGGTTGCATTATTGTCTAATTTTACAGAACAGCAGATATTATTTCCTACCGCTTTATGCATCATCTGGAAAATACTGTTTCCCACATAATCAAGTGCTGTAAGTTCCAGGGAGCAGAAATCTGCCAGCTCTTCATAAGACTGTACCAGATCTCCCGGCACAGCAAATACATATAATTTTCTCTTCTTTACCGTGTCCTGCTGTACCACACCTTCATTCCGGTATACCAGCTGGTACCGGGATAAATCTACCGGGAAGAAATCTGCTGAATTTGTATTTAAGAAATCCTTGATACGGTTTTCTTTTATCATCGGAATCAGCACTTCACGGCTTGCTATCTTACCGGAATTAACTACAAACAAAGTTTTCCGTGTCTTAATCTTATTTGCATCCAGAAGCTTATGTAAGGCTGTGCGGAATTCCTCACTCTTACGCACACCAGCTTCTCCAATTACACCTACCGGAGTCTGAAAGCTAAAGCTTCGATATACTTTCGGATTCTTCACCCGGTAATCCATCTCCAATACATGGGTTACATCAACACCTATTTCTATACTTAATATCTTCATCCTTCACTCACCTTTCGTGATTATAACTGGAAAGCATACCTATGCTTCATACACTTTCCACTTATAATCACTCTTTTCTACATAAAAAGTCCCAGATACCAGTCTATCATCCCATTTCCCCACAGGGCAGCAATAAATATCCCGACCGATAAGTATGGACCCAGCGCCAGCATTCTGCCGGCACCACATACCTTCATCCGGAACAGATGTACCACAGAACCCGCAATACATCCAATCACAAATGCAAGAATAATCAACTTCCATCCGAGAAGCAGCCCGGCAGCCGCCATCAGCTTGATGTCTCCACCACCAATTGCTGCTCCTCTGGTAAGAAGTGATAATAACAGCAAGAACAAGCTCACTGCAAAGAAACCAATCATCAAGGTTCCTCTGTCCCCTTTTCCAAATACGCACCGGATAACCCCCAGTACAAACAGGAACACATTGATTCCAAAAGGAATCTCATAGGTGCGGTAATCTATCACACTAAGTACGATTAACGCAGAAGTCATAAGACAGTATAAAATACTGTCCCACCTAAAATCTGTTGCGTAAAATACAACTACATAAAGGATTCCATTGAGTGCTTCGACGATAGGGTACTGCTTTGACAGCTTCGAACCACAGTAACGGCATTTTCCCTTTAAGAAAAGATAACTGAACAGCGGCACTAAATCATACCATTTCAACCGATGCCCGCAGCTCATACAGTGGGAACTCTCCCGGACGATATCTTCTTTCTGCGGTATCCGGTAGATACAGACATTTAAGAAGCTTCCGATGACAATTCCATATATGAAAATAAATACTGTGATGAGTGCAAGCATTGGTGTCATGGTATGTAGTGTCCTTTCTTAGCTCAGCGGATTATTTTGTCCACTTATCTTTATCCACTCCTTCAATGGATGGAGAAATCTTGGTATCTTTTGTAGCATCATATGCTTTATCTGCCTCGCTTGCTGGTGCAAGATATACAGCAACCGCACCCTTGCTGTCACAGCTATACATAAATAAATAGCTTGAATCTACTTTACATGTAGGTGCTGCTTTTCCCATTTCTAATGCCTCTGCAACAGCAGCTGTTACTTCATGCTTGTTTCCATCATAAGTCATACCTGTTGGTGCTGTTCCCTGAGAATCTGCGTACTGAGCTGCTACTGCATTGTAGATGTTCTCTGCCTGCTGGATATCTCCGGATACTTTGGAGCTGCTGATGTACTTAACAAACTGAGGAATTAAGATTCCTGCTAAGATTGCCATGATGGCAATAACGATGATTAACTCAACTAATGAAAAGCCTTTGTTGTTCTTTCTGTTTCTAATCTTGTTCATAATGCTATTCTCCTTCTTGTATAAATATAAATATTTTATCTTAAAATCCCGCCCCTATTACGGAATCTTAATTCGTTTTACATGTTGCCGAGCTGGTTGTACATGGAAAGCATCGGCGCATAAATTGCTGCAATCAGAATTACTACGATAATTGCCATTACTACGATAATCATTGGTTCCATTGCCGCCATAACCGTCTGGGTGGTCATCTCAACCTCTTCATCATAATAATCTGCCAGCTTGTCTAACATGCCCTCAATATCACCGGTTTCCTCGCCGATAGAAAGCATGTGGATTACCATAGGCGGAAACAGTCCGCCCTTCCGCAGCGGTTCTGATAACGGAACACCCTTTGCCACTTCCTCTCTTGCTGACTGCAATTGCAGCTGGAAGTGACGGTTCTTCATCAGCTTGGTGACTGCATCAATTCCATGAATCAATGGGATTCCTGCATACATTAAAGTACTTAATGTACGGGCAAACTGTGAAGAATATGTCTTTATGTTTAACTTGCCAAATATTGGAAGTTTCATGGCTATTTTGCCAAAGAACAGCTTTCCATTCTCTGTCTTGCGCCATTCCCGGATACCAAGTACAATCAGCAGGATTCCTCCCACGAAAAGATACCAGAATTTTGTAATCACATGGCTCATGCTCATCATTGCCCGGGTGATGCCCGGCAGCTGCATGCCTGCCTGTTCAAAGGTTGCTGCATATCCCGGTATTACCTTTACTACCATCAGAATGACGATTAATACTGCCACTATCAGAAGTACCACCGGATAAGCCAGTGATTTTTTCATTAAACCGGACAGTTTCGCCGTCTTATCAAACTGCACTGCCATACGGCTGAAGGAAAGTTCGATATTACCGGAGGTCTCTCCTGCCGCCACCATATTCACTAACATTTCCGGGAAAATCTCTCCCTGATGTCCCATGGCTTCAGATAGTGTCTGTCCTTTCTCCACTTCGGTACGCACTTCATGAAGTGCAGCGGAAAGCCTCTTATTTTCCGTCTGTTCCTCTAACATTCCAAGGGCATCAATTACCGTAACCCCGGCTTCTATCATACTGACAAACTGCCGGCAGAACACGCTCAAATCCCTTGGTTTTACTTTCCGCCCAAAGCTTAATTTAATATCCTTTTCCAACATTCCGACTTCCTTTATGGATATTAAAGTAAGTCCGTTTTTCTTAAGCCGGGCTGCTGCCTTGTCCTGATTTTCTGCATCAATGGTTGCCTTCTTCTCTTTTCCCATGGCATCCACTGCTATATATGAATAACTGGGCACCTTCTCATCCCCCTTACAGTATATTTATCGGTTAAATTTCAAATTTGTTAACCATTTTTCTCATTCTACGGTATCCACGGAAGCTGCTGTTAACAGTTCCCTGCAGATGCTCCGCAGTTTAGAATAGCGTTACCTTCTGCTGCATAACTGCCGGCTCCTGTGCGAAGCTTACGGCATCTTCTGCGGATATCTTATTCTGCATATAAAGGTCATAAATGGCATCATCCATTGCCTGCATGCCAAGCTTCTTGCTGGTCTGTATCATAGACTGTATCTGGAAGCTCTTTCCTTCACGTATCAGGTTACGGATTGCCGGAGTGGCAAGCATGACCTCGTAAGCCGCCACACGTCCGCCGCCTTCCTTTGGAAGAAGCTGCTGGGCGATAATTCCTTCAATAACACCTGACAGCTGTATCCTGGTCTGCTGCTGCTGATGCGGTGGAAACACGTCAATGACACGGTCAATGGTTGCTGCTGCACTGTTGGTATGCAGGGTTGAAAATACCAGATATCCGGTTTCTGCCGCCGTAATCGCAATACTGATTGTTTCCAGGTCACGCATCTCCCCCACCAGAATTACATCCGGGTCTTCACGCAATGCGGCGCGAAGTGCTGACGCATAACTCTTACTGTCATAACCGATTTCCCTCTGCAATACAATTGACTTGCTGTGAGGATGCAAATACTCAATCGGGTCTTCCAGTGTAATAATTGTCTTAGCATATGTTTCAGAAATAATATGTATCAAAGACGCCAGTGTGGTAGATTTACCACTTCCGGTCGGTCCTGTTACCAATACCAGCCCACGCTTGCGGTTGGTCAGGTCAACCACAGATGGTGGAATACCAAGCCGCTTTGCTTCCGGTATCTCAAACGAGAGTATACGGAGTGCTACCGCATAAGTACCTCTCTGACGGAACACATTAAAACGCACCCTGTGAAAGCCTGCGATAGAATACGCAAAATCCAGTTCTCCATTTTCCTTCAGCTCTGCCTTCTGCTCTTCCGTCAACAGCGGTTCTATCATTTCTTCTATTTCAAATGGTTTTATCTTCTCATCTGATGCGGGAACCAGTTCTCCATCAATCCGGAACATCACCGGGCTTCCCGGTGCAAGATGGATATCGGATGCCCCTTTTTCATTTCCTTCCCGCAAAAACATTTCTATTCTGTTCATTGTAAAATCCCCAGTTCTCCTTAATCCTCAGCAGATACTCCCACCAGCTCTGACACAGAAGTAATTCCTTCTAAAACTTTACGTCTGGCTCCCGCTGCAAGAGTTTCCATTCCATTTTCTACTGCCAGATGTTTGATTTCGGCAGTGGAAGCATCTTTTGCTATAGCGTCTTTCATTTCCGTGCTGATTTCCATCATCTCATAGACACCGATTCTGCCCTTATACCCTGTATTGGCACACATCGGGCAGCCCTTTGCTTCAAAAATCATCGTCTCATCCAAATCATCCAGATTCAGAAGCTTGCGTTCGTATTCTGTCGGCTTATGCGGCTGTTTACAGTTCGGACAGAGTCTCCGCACCAGACGCTGGGCAATTACACCAATTACGGAATCCGCAAGGAGGTATCCCTCTACGCCCATATTTAACATTCGGGTAATGGTTCCTGCCGCACTGTTGGTATGCAGGGTACTTACTACCAGATGTCCAGTAATAGAAGCCTGTACCGCAATCTCTGCAGTTTCTTCGTCTCGGATCTCTCCAATCATGATAATATCCGGATCCTGTCGCAGGATTGAACGCAGTGCAGATGCAAAGGTCATATCCGCTTTGGCATTTACCTGTACCTGATTGACGCCGTCCAGATTCGCCTCTACCGGGTCTTCTACTGTGATAATATTAATATCCTCTGTATTCAGTTCAGAAAGTGCTGTGTAAAGCGTCGTTGATTTACCACTTCCGGTTGGTCCTGTTACCAAAAGGATTCCATTCGGATGCTTTAACATACGATCAAAGCTTTCCAGCTCCCCCGGGGTAAATCCAAGTTCCCTCTTATCCTTGGTCAGTGCTTTCTTCTGTGCAAGACGAAGTACACACTTCTCTCCATAAACCGTTGGCAGGATTGATACACGGATATCATATTCCACACGATCTACCACAAGGGTAATTCGTCCATCCTGTGGTTTTCTTTTTTCTGATATATCCATGCCGCCAATAATCTTGATACGTGCTGTAATTGCATTCAGAAGCCGGATGTCGTAGCTCGCCTTCTCATATAACACACCATCAATCCTGTAGCGGATTCTTACACGGCTTTCCAATGCTTCTATATGTATATCACTGGCACGCTGTCTTGCTGCCTGCTCAATCATGGCATTTACCAGAAGGACAATCGGGGAATTTGCAATATCTTCATCATTCTCCTTCTCCTGTTCCCTCTGCTCTTCCTGCCGGCGCTCCAGTGCATATGCCTCAGCCACCTTCCTTGCTTCACTGCTTCCATAGAAACGGTCAAGGGTAAGCATAATATCATGGGTTGTGGCAATTACCGGTGCGACCTGCAGATTAGTAATAATAGAAAAATCATCAATTCCACGCATATCCATCGGGTCGGCCATTGCCACACGGACTTCATTCATATTATTCGGTGAAAAGCCAATTGGTACCATGACATATTTTCTCAGAACTGCCACGTCCACCAGCTTTAGCACATTTTCTTCTATCTGTATTCCACTAAGCGAGACTATTTCCAGTCCAAGCTGGCTTGACAGTGCCTTGGCAATATCCGTCTCATTGGTATAACCCAGCTCTACCAGAACCTCACCCAGCCGCTTTGTAGTCCCCTTTTTCTTCTCTAATGCATCTGAGAGCTGCTCATCTGTAATAATCTGTTCCTCAATCAGCATATCCCCCAGACGTTTCTTCTGTCTGCTTTCCATTCTCTGCCACTCTCCAAATCATTCTTCACATATCATGATGTGACAAAAATCATCATTATTTTATTATAGCCATTCTTTATATGCTTTTCAACAAAATTTCTATTTTTATTCGCTTTTTTTCGTAATTTTTGTCTATTTTTTTGTGTTTTTAAGTAAAATTCAGGGATAGACAAATGTCTCTTTTGTACAAGAAACACGGTCTATCCCTCATATAGCTTCTATATCAGACATTAAAACAGCTTCCACCGATAAACTCACGGATAATCGAATTGTTATTGATATTATCTGCCGGTACCGGAAGGAAATAATCTAAGAACTTCAGCAGCCGCTTCGCTTCAAGATACTCCGGGCAGTCCCGTTCAATTGCAAACAGCAATGGCTCTGCATACTGTTTTAGCACAGCAAGTTCATAAATTAAAGCTGAATTAAACATTACATCAGCACCTTCCTGAAATGGGAAGATATTTTTTTCTTCTCCCCGCCTTACCGAATCCCACATGGCTATGGTCTCCCTTGCTGATGTAGCCCTGGTTCTTGCGTCCCTTACGATTCTCCGGATCAGTCTGCCATCTGTCGTCGGCAGGCAGTTATGTTCATCAATATCCAGCTGGGTCAGCGCACTGATATAAATACGGAATTTGCTTTCCTGCGGCAGAGAGTAGGAAAGCCTGTCATTCAGTCCATGGATGCCTTCAATAACAAGTACATCTTCCTCTCCAAGCTGCATCATTCTGCCTTTTGCTTCCCGTTTTCCGGTTTTAAAATTAAATACCGGCAGTTCCGTTGCATCTCCATTTAAAAGACTTGTCATATCATTATTAAAACGGTCAATATCCAATGCCTCCAGGCATTCGAAATCCAGTTTTCCATCTGCATCTTTCGGTGTCTTATCCCGGTCTACATAAAAATCATCCAGCGGAACCGGATGCGGTTTCATGCCATGGGCGGCAAGCTGTATGGACAGCCTGTGGGAAAACGTTGTCTTCCCGGAAGAGGACGGACCTGCTATCATAATGAATTTCTTATGATGTCCCTCTTTAATCTGCTCTGCCAGCTGTCCTATTTTCTGTTCCATCAGGGCTTCCTGTATCAGAATTATTTCCTGTATTCTGCCGGCAGAAACTGCATCATTCAAAGCTCCTATGGTTCCTACTCCCATGGTATGTCCCCACTCTGACGCTTCTTCCAGTGTCAGGTACAGTTTATCCGATGGGACAAAAACATCCACCGTCCTGGTATCTTTTCCCGGAAAGAGCAGCATAAAACCTTCTTTATATAATGTCAGGTCAAAATATTTCAGATAACCGGTAGACGGTACCATATATCCATAGAAATAATCTTTGTAATGATCCAGCTCATAAATATTGACTCTTGAGCTTCTCCGGTAGCGGAACAGTCTTTCTTTATCGGTCATTCCCAGTCTCCGGAAGAGTTCTACTGCATCTGCCGTCGGCAGACTGTGCTTTTCAATCAGAAAATCGGCTTCTACCAGACGCTGCATCTCCTGCTTTAAATTCCTTAACATCTGTTCATCGACAGCTACCCATTCTGCCTGCTCTGATGCTCCGTTCTTTTCCTCATTCCGCTTCAGTTCACAATAATATCCCTGGGCAATGGAATGCATGATGCGGACCGTAATCTTTTCTTCCCCATAAAGATTATGCACTGCCTTCTGCATCAGTAACGCCGTACTTCTCCGGTATGCTTTCCTTCCATCCTTGTCTGCTGTTGTAATAAAGGTAAGATTTCCCGATTCTACCTTCTCACGCAGCTCCCGCAGGCGGTTGTTCACCAGCACCAGGACAATATCATCCGAAAACTGTTTCTGATATTCCTTGGCAAGCTGCTTGTATGTGGTTTCCGGCACATACTCCCTTACATTTCCATGAATATTAATTCTACATTTAATTTCTCCCATAGTAGTCCCCCATTTCTTTGATTACTATTTATACAATATAGGAAAACGGAGATTGTAACTTCTGGCTGTATATGTTCAGTTCCGGTAATTTTTCCTTGAAATATTCTGCCATATAGGTTACAAAAATATGCTCCAATCCATAATGTCCTGCATCTAAGATACTTAAGCCTCTGGCTGCTGCGTCGATTCCCGTATGGTGGTCAATATCTCCTGTTATCAACACCTGGGCACCCTTTGCAATCGCTTCATCCACTTCACTCTTTCCGGAGCCGGGACAAATTGCTGCACGCTGTACCATGCGGCTGGTATCACCAAATACTTTTACCGCTTCTGTCTGAAACCGGCTTTTTACAATCCTGCCGCAATCCCCTAGACTTATCTCCTCTGGCAGCATCCCCACTTTGCCGATACCACAGGATTTTCCCTGCCACTCCCCGGTTACTTCCAATGGTTCTGTCTCCATTAGTTCCAGGTAATCTGCTGCAAGGTCCGCCATGACGCAGATATCAAAATTCGTATGCATCGCACAGTAAACCATATCCTGCTGTGCCAGTCCGTAAATTCTTCTGCCGATAAAATCACTGGTAAGAATATTTTTTATTCCACCAAAGATTAACGGATGATGCGTCAGTATCATATCAGCCTTAAGTTCTTTTGCTTCCGCAATTACTTCATCGGTTGCATCCACCGCCAGATAGATACTGTTTATCTCTTTCTCCCATCTGCAGACCTGAAATCCTGGATTATCCCATTCACAGGCCATTGCTACAGGAGCAAGTGTCTCTAATATTTCCCGTATCTGTTCACACTTCATATATTTTCTCCCATGATACGCTCTGCTTCTTCTATCATTGCAAGTTTCTCTTGCAGTTCTTTCTGCCGTTCAAAGCGTCTTGTACTGCCATCTTCTTTCTGCTGCAATTCATCCTGTTGCGTTGCAGATTGTTGCAGCAATTCTGGTTTCTGCAATACAGTTTGCTCCGGCATAAGCTTCTGGATTTCAAGTTTCTTTAAGATTTCCGAGAACTGCTGTCTCTGTTTTATTAAATATTGTTTTAATATTTCATTTTTTGTCTGTAATAAATATCCACCATAACGAAAAGCAACATCCGTCAACGGTGCTGCTTTTCCCGGTACGCATCTTAACATTACATAATATTTACCTTCTTCTTCCACCATATCTTCTTCTTCAATGTGAAAGCCTTCCGCATAAATATAACGGCGTACCTCTTCTATTTCAGACTGTGGCTGTAACACAAGATTATTCATCTTCTTCCAAACTTCCGGATGCTCTGCAAGAATCCGTTTCGTCAACGCTCCACCCATTCCGGCGATTACCACGCCATCGGCTTCAGATGGAGCCAGTGCTGTAAGTCCATCGGACAATCTGGTTTCTATGTAATCTTCTAAATGAACTTCCCGGATATGCTCCTCTGCCCGAAGAAGCGGCCCCCGGTTCACATCCATTGCAATGGCATGCCCAATACATTCTGACTGAATCAGATAAATCGGAACATAACCATGGTCACATCCTACATCTGCAAGGCAGGTGGTATTCTGAACCAATGCTGCAACTGCCTGCATTCTTTTTGAAAGTTTATTCATATATTACTCCAGATAGTCCTTTAATTTGCGGCTTCTGCTTGGATGACGCAGTTTACGGAGTGCCTTTGCTTCAATCTGACGGATACGCTCCCTGGTTACATTGAATTCTTTTCCAACTTCTTCCAGTGTACGGGCACGTCCATCTTCCAGACCAAAACGAAGGGTTAATACCTTCTGCTCCCGCTCGGTCAGTGTTCCAAGCACTTCCTCTAACTGCTCTTTTAACAGGGTAAATGCTGCTGCATCAGCAGGTACCGGTACATTATCATCCTGAATGAAGTCTCCTAAATGGGAATCTTCCTCTTCACCGATTGGAGTCTCTAAAGAAACCGGCTCCTGGGAAATCTTTAAGATTTCGCGTACACGGTCTACCGGCATATTCATTTCTGCCGCAATCTCTTCCGGGGTCGGTTCACGTCCCAACTCCTGCAGTAACTGTCTGGAAACGCGGATCAGCTTGTTGATGGTCTCAACCATATGAACCGGGATACGGATGGTTCTTGCCTGGTCTGCGATGGCTCTTGTGATTGCCTGACGAATCCACCATGTTGCATAGGTAGAGAACTTATAGCCTTTCCGGTAATCGAATTTCTCAACGGCTTTAATCAGACCTAAGTTACCTTCCTGAATCAGGTCTAAGAATAACATGCCACGTCCTACATAACGTTTTGCAATACTTACCACCAGACGGAGGTTGGCTTCTGCCAGACGTTTCTTTGCTTCCTGATCACCTAATTCCATCCTCTTTGCCAGTTCGATTTCTTCCTCTGCACTTAAAAGAGGCACTTTACCGATTTCCTTTAAATACATACGAACCGGGTCCTCAATGGATACGCCGTCCGGTACCGATAAATCAATCTTTTCTACCTCTACCTCGTCTTCGTCATCTAAGATGATATCGTCATCGATATCGTCATCATCCATGATTCGAAGCACATCAATGTTATTGGTCTCAAGGAAGTCTAAGATTTTCTCAAACTCATCTGCATCCAGTTCCATGTCCTTGAAGAACTCGCTGATTTCCTGATACTCAAGGCTGTTCTTTTTCTTCTTTGCCAGTGCAAGGAGTTCCTGGAGTTTTTCCTGCAATTTTGCTTTTTTCTCCTCAATGCTCATCTTTTCGTCTTTTGCTGCCGGAGCACTTTTTGCAGCTTTTGTTGTCTTTTTCGTAGTCTTTTCCATCTTTTCATCCATTTTCTTGTTCATCCTCTCATGATTCGTCATATAAACGGGACTAAATAGTATTTTGTCCTCAATCTATAGAAATATGCATTTTCTCCATATTCTGCAAGGTTCTCTTATCTGCCACAATCTGTTGCGTGCCCTGTATATCCATAGGTTCTAAGTGCGCCGAACGATAGGAGATGCTGTTATCCTTCACCCGCAGAATCGTCTCTTTTAACGCCTTATCCCGCTCTGCAGCAGAATCTACTTCGTGGATTCTCGCATGGAAGAGCTCTGCTACTTCCCGCTGTTCCTCTTCTTCTGCAAATAAACTGATAATCTGTGCCGGATTGACAGTACCCGACTTCTTCTGCTCATAGAGAAGCTCTGCTACCTTACGGAAAATGTCTTCCGTAAAATCCTCCGGTGTAATGATATCTTTGATTTTATCGTACAGATTATCATATTCTATGAGCCAGGTCAAAAGCAATTTCTGGGACTGCTTCATGCCGTCCTCTTTCTTATGCTTCTTCTCATTCAGCCCACTCTTAAGCGGTGTCCGCTCTTTTACAAGTCCTCCCTGGGTGCCCAGCTGGTTTACCAGATTCCGGAGTGCTTCAAAGCTCATATGATATTTATCCGCCACGGCTTCCATATAATTGTTCCGCTCCAGTTCCGTGGTAAAATCAAGTAGTTTCTTTGCCACTTCTGTCTGGAATGCGGTCTTTCCTTCCGGGTCCTTCATATCATATTTCTGCTCTAAAATCCTGATTTCAAACATAAAGCTGTTTTCTGCCGCATCAATCCGCTTCTGATATTCTTCCGCTCCAAGTGCCTTGATGAATTCATCCGGGTCTTTGTACGGCTTCATGTTGATGACTTTGGCAGTCAGCCCTACTTCTTTTAAAATCGGGATTGCACGAAGTGCCGCCTTAATTCCGGCGCCATCGCTGTCGAAGGTAAGATAAACCTCCTTCGTATATCGCTTCAGCAGACTGGCATGTCCACTGGTAAACGCGGTTCCTAAGGATGCCACTGCATTGTCAAAGCCTGCCTGATGCAGCGCAATCACATCCATATAGCCTTCACATAAGAGCATCTGCGGTTTCTTGGTCTGTCTTGCAAAATTCAATGCATACAGATTCCGGCTCTTATCAAAGACTTTGGTCTCCGGCGAATTCAGATACTTCGGTTCGCCGTCTCCCATGACTCGTCCACCAAATCCGATTACTTTATTATGCACATCCATAATCGGAAACATGGCACGATTCCAGAATTTATCATGTCCACCCCGGACTTCGTCAATGGACACAAGACCGGATTCCTTTAAGATTGCATCATCATATCCAAGCTTTCTTAAATAGCGGTACAAATCATCACTGTATTTATCCGAATAGCCAAGCCCAAACTTCTGCATGGTGGCATCCGATAATTCTCTCTTTTTAAAATATTCATACGCCTGTTTTCCGTGTCCACTCCTCAGCAGCATATAATAATATTTGCCAGCTGCCTTGTTAATCTCTAACAGAATCTGGCGTTTGTCTGCTTCTTTCTTTGCCTGGGCACTCATTTCCTGCTTCGGCAGTTCGATTCCGGCACGCTCTGCCAATGCCTCCATCGCTTCCGGGAATGAAAAGTTCTCATACTGCATCAGAAAAGTAAATACATTTCCGCCTGCTCCGCATCCAAAGCAGTAATACATCTGCTTATTCGGTGATACGGAAAAAGAACCTGTCTTTTCATTATGGAAGGGGCACAGTCCAAAATACGTGCTGCCTTTTTTTGTCAACCGTACATATCCGGAAATCACATCTACAATATCATTTCTGGAACGTACTTCTTCTATTAATTCATCTGAATAATATGCCATTCCTTAATTCACCTGCCAAGCCTTCGGTACAAAATATTCTGAGAATTTGGCAATTGCATACTGATCGGTCATTCCTGCGATATAATCACATACTACCCGTTCTTCCTCTTCGCCTTCCGCGATCATATCGGTATACTGTGCCGGCATCGTCATCGGATGTTCCATATAATATGTAAACAGTTTGCTGAGTAATCCTTCTGCCTTTGTCTCTTCTCCTTTGGCAATGGAATTGGTATATACGCTTACAAACATGAACTTCCGTAAATCCTGCATTGCCTGGAAAATTTCATCGGACATAATGATATCCGGCTTATCCATGCTGTTGGTAATAATATCATGAATCAGTGTATCCAGCCGGTCTGCCGAATTCTTTCCCAATACCTTCCGTATCTCAATTGGAATATCTTCTTCCACCATTATCTTTCCACGCACCGCATCATCGATATCATGATGAATATAGGCGATTTTATCGGAGAAACGGACGATTTTGCCTTCCAGTGTATGCGGCATCGTACTGGTCTGATGATTTAAAATGCCATCCCGCACTTCCCAGGTCAGATTCAGTCCCTGTCCGCCTTTTTCCAATTTTTCTACGATACGTACGCTCTGTTTATTATGTTTAAAACCACCGGAGCAAAGTTCATTTAACACCCGCTCTCCGGCATGACCAAATGGCGTATGTCCCAAATCATGCCCTAATGCAATGGCTTCCACCAGATCTTCATTCAGCCGCAGTGCCTTTGCAATGGTTCTGGCATTCTGTGATACCTCTAAGGTATGCGACATACGGGTACGATAATGGTCACCCTTCGGTGTTAAGAACACCTGCGTCTTATTCTTCAGACGGCGGAATGCCTTACAGTGGAGAATACGGTCTCTGTCTCTCTGGTATACGGGACGTATATCACAAGGTGCCTCCGGATAATCCCGTCCTTTGGAATTCTCGCTTAATGCTGCATAAGGGCTTAACATCTCATGCTCCATGCGCTCCATCCGTTCCCGAATTGTCATATCCTTATCTTCTCCCTTCCTGTCACATCACCATTTCATGATGTAAATGCACTGCCATCATCTTTACCATTATGAGGACGTCATTCGACCTCTGCTATTATAATTCTGTGTCCACCTTCAAATTTCCTTTATTTTTTACAAAATTTCATAATATTTTTTCTAATACTTTCCAATGCGCTTCGAAATCGCCCTTGCTACCTTATAAACCGGATTCTCCATCTTCTTTGCCACCTGTTTTAATTCCTGTCGGATGGCAATGGACTGCGGGCAGTGTTTCTCACATTTTCCGCACTGACGGCATTTTGAAGCATTGGTCGGATTTGTCTTTAAAGTGGTACACATAATATATGCCTTCATACCGGAATAAAAGCTGTCGGTATAGCGTGTATTATATGCTGCAAAACAGGTCGGAATATCTACTCCATGAGGGCATGGCATACAGTAGCCGCAGCCGGTACATGGCACTTTCATATGCTGGTTAATTGACTTCTTCACTTTTTCAAAAATTTCCAGTTCTTCTTCTGTCAGTGCATTTGCTGTGGCATCTGATGCTATCCGCACATTTTCTTCTACCTGTGCAATATCATTCATTCCGGAAAGTACCACAGTTACTTCCGGATGATTCCATATCCAGCGGAGTCCCCATTCTGCCGGGGAACGATGTGGTTCTGCGGATGCAAATATGGCTCTGGCATCCTTTGGCAGTGCGTTGACCAGTCTGCCTCCCCGCAGCGGTTCCATGATAATCACCGGAATTCCCTTTGCTGCTGCATATTTTAAGCCTTCTGTTCCTGCCTGGGTATGCTCATCCATATAGTTATACTGTATCTGGCAGAAATCCCAGTCATAAGCATCTATAATCTTCTTAAACTGATTTGCTCCTCCATGGAAAGAAAAACCGATATTTCCAATCTGTCCTGATTGTTTCTTCTCTGCAATCCAGTCCTGTATACCAAGTTCTGTAAGACGCTCCCATGCTGCAATATCATTTAACATATGCATCAGATAATATTCCACA
Organism: Roseburia sp. AF02-12; assembly: GCF_003461765.1. Lineage (NCBI taxonomy): Bacteria > Bacillati > Bacillota > Clostridia > Lachnospirales > Lachnospiraceae > Roseburia > Roseburia sp. AF02-12. The sequence goes on from NZ_QTXS01000001.1 coordinate 1,105,129, forward strand.
TGATCCGTCTGAAGGCGTTCTAACTGCTCCTTAAAATACCGTTCCATATCCCCTTCTGCTTTTATGTAATAATGCGGCAGTTTGGTCGCAATCTTCACTTTATCCCGATAGCCTTTTGCCAAAAATTTTCCCAGACAGGCTTCACTTCCACCGTAAGTATATGCGGTATCAAAATAATTGACCCCGGCTTCCACTGCTGCTGCCATCTCCCGCTCTGCCTTTTCCTGGTCGATTGTGGTTCCCTTCTTTGAATAACGCAGGCAGCCGTAGCCTAAGATGGACAGCTGGTCTTTGTTTCCCGGATTTTCTCTATATTGCATGTTTATTCTCCCTTGCACTTGTTGTTATGGCTGCTGTGAAATGCTTAATGATAAATATACGCATTCATCCTAAGACGCAAATATTTGCTTTATACTACAGAATGTTGTAATTCTAATGACGCGTGTGTGTCTTTGTTTATGAGCGTCTGTCTTCCCAATGTTTGACAAGATACTGCCTTCTGTTCGCCTGTAGGCGAATACATTTGTGCAGACTGTTAGGGGCTCTTAGAATTTTGGCAAAACCCGGCAACGCTGGTACAAGGATGTACCAGCGAGGTGCAGAGGAACATGGATGTGACTTTGCACCGTTTGCCATATATAAAATAGCTTTTTCAAAATTCTTAGAGCCCCTTGCAGCTGGAGCAGTATTCGCTACAGGCGTACAAAAGGCGTATCCAGTCAAAGCAGCGGTAAGACATCCTTATTATCATTTCTCCAGTTCGCAGTTACCGATTCTGCATAAGTTGCCGGGTGATGATATTTTCATACCACCACCCGGCACATATACTGTCATTATAAAGCTATCGGGAAAGTTTTGCAAGAATCACTCCCGCTCCTTTAACATTTTAAATCCATCGGTCATGTCATAGGATGTAATGTTATCATTAATCCAGAGGTAAAATACATTGCCACTATACATTCCACGGACATTCTCGTAATTTGCTCCGTTAATACCCGGAATTTCTGCCTGTTTCTTAAAGGCTCCGTTTTCATAGGAATATATCTGATAGGTCTGTTTTATTCCGCTGCCGCTATAATCCTCACAAACCAGACCGATTAAATTCTTATCCTTTGAAATGATGACACACTTATAATCATATAATGCTTCGCTATAATCTACATCCTTTAATACCAGCTTTGCCTCTTCGGTTACTTCTCCCGGATTTTCTATATTAAACATGGAAATCTTAATGTTTTCTATATTTCCGGTCTTCTCATCAGATTCGTAGCCGATTCCCAGTAAGTGTGTATCATCCCAGAAATGCAGATATTCGGAGAAGCCGGTCACCTTGAGTTCGCCGATAATTTCCGGTTTTGCCGGGTCTGATAAATCCACGGTAAACAGCGGGTCGGTATTCCGGTAGGTTACAAAGTAACCAGTGTTTCCCATAAAACGGGCAGCATAGATTTCTTCTCCCGGTGCAATGCCCGTCAACTGTCCGGTTAATTTCAAGTTCTCATCCAGAATATAAAGTGCATTCACCTCATCCTCTGTACTATAATCGGTGGTCAATACCCTGAGATATCCATCACTGGCATTGATTGCAAAGGTATCTCTGACATAACCCCTTACTGCCGTTGCCGCCACACCACTGATTCTGCCCTCATCCAGTGCAAATTTTGCAATATTGGTAATCATTGCTCCATCATAATCTTCCTCATATAAATACAGGGCATCTTTGCTGATATAAGTCTGGGCATATCCAGAGATTACAAGCTTACTGTCCAGCACTTTATCCGGCTTATTTACATCCAGTGAAGAAACCAGTATACCACTTTCTCCTGATGACTCCGGCAGATAAATTTCACCGGCGGCAACCTTCTCTCCATTTACCTTCGGAATCACTGAGGTATATTCCTTTTCTACATATCCCACCACATCGGATGTCATATGATACTGTGTAAAAAGATAGACTACATCTCCGATTTTCCGGGAAGTATTATAATAACCATCCTGGATTAATCTTCCTTCAAATTCCGGATTCCTGCGGTCTACGATACTGTATACCTGAATCTGTGTGGTGCTTTTTCCATTCATTTTATAGCAGAATGCACTGTCTTCAGAAGCATCTGATACAGCAATTTCTTCATCTGAGCTTTCTTTATCTGAGTTTTCCTTATCAGAGCCAGCTTTGCTGCTTTCGCCCAAGGATGTCTCATAACCCTGCACAACCAGAATCAGCTGGTCTCCATCCACATAAATTTCCATCACCCGGTCTGCTGCGCCACAGTCTTTCGGGAGAAATCGTGTTACTTCTTCTAATTTTCCATCCCGGATATCCGTTATAACAATGTATTTATCCTCTACCGTATAAATGTAACTGCCATCAATTTTAGCAATATCACTCTCGTCTACACCTTCCATCTGCAGATTTGTCGTAGAATAATCTTTTCCGCCTTCCTTGCTGCTCTCCGGCAAATCGGCATCGGCACTTCCGTACTTAGCTTCATCACTGTAGTAATATTCGTCACTGCCGGAATTCATTGCTCCCAATGCAGTTTCGCTTGTCTCCGCACTTGTTTCCAGATCTTCTATCCAATTCTGCTGATACCCCTTAAGAAGGGTCTGATATACCTCCTTATAATCCGATGCAGGATGATACATTGTTCCAAGAGCTGCCACATCCACATACCCTGTTTCATCTGCTTCTCCCACAGTCTGCTGCGTATCTGTCATTGCTACGGAATCCGTCTGCCCTGTACCGGAATTCTTATCGAAACGGGTCACTGTTATATAAACTCCGCTGCATACTACCAGTGCCAGCACTGCCACCATACTTCCAAGTCTGCGCCATGGAATTATTTTCTTCGATTTTTTCGGTTCCAAGTGCTGATTTTCCTGCTGCTGTTTTGCTTTCTGTTCCTGTAATTGTTTTTCTATCTGTTCCGGTTTCAGAGTCTCTGGTATCTCTATCTCTTCCGCCGCTTTTCTTAACTGGGTTAAAATCTCCTGTTCATTCATACCGGCACCTCCATCTCATCTGAATTTCTGTTGTTTTTCAGACTTTTTGCATATCTTCCGTTTCTCACTTCCAATATTTCTCCACCATTTTCTTTATTCCCCGGCTCTCTTTTGAGCGGACGGTATTTTCGTTAAGGTCTAACAGTTTTCCGATTTCCTTGCTGCTATACCCACAGAATAAATGCATGGCGATAATCATTCGTTCCTCGGAAGGCAGCTCAAAGAACAGGCTCCGGACTGCTGCATGCTCATCCATTCCGGATTTTCCCAGATGCTCTAAAAGCTCCGGTGTCAGCTCTTCCGGACGGGTCGCATACTCTTTTAATTTACGTTTGCACTTATTACTTAAAATACGGAATATCCACGCCCGGAACGCTTCTGTCTTTCGAAGCTCCCCGATTTGTGCAAATGCATCTGTCACGGTATCGCTGACCACATCCTGTGCATCCTGCGGATGCTTCAGCACATATAACGCAAAGCGATACAAGTCCTGATAAACGCTTTCATATAATTGTGCAAATGCACCAGTATCCCCACTTTGTGCCCTGCGCACCAGCTGCAGTTCCTGCTCCATATGCTCACCCTATACCTTCCTATGTCCTTTCCTTTGACCGGTCTCATATATATAGTGTCGCTGAATTCCATTCTGTTGCATATATTTTTAAATTTTTAAAAATAGCAGTACTCTTCACCGAATACAGATGCTGTCTAAGTGCTGTAAAGGGCACTAAGAATTTCGAAAAATCATTTTTATATCCGGCAACCGGTGCAAAGTCACATCCATGTTCCTATGCACCTTGCCGGCACATCCTTGTGCCGGCATTGCCTAATATCTAACGAAATTCCAAGTGCCCTTAACAGCCCTTAAAATGCATCTGCACTTCGGCGAACACTCCTGCTATTCTTCAAAATTCAAAAAAACATATTTATAACTGGCTGATTACCAGCACATCATTTTCACGAATCACAGTATTTCCGTTCGGTATCACAACCTTCTCATTCCGCTTTAGAACAAGAACCAGCTTCTCTTCTCCCAGTTTTATTCTGGATAATGGCTTTCCAATCCACTTGCTGTCTTTTTCGATTGGGATTTCTGTCAGACAGATGCCAAGATTTTCTTCCGGAGATAAAGCACTTAAGACAATCTTGTCTCCGGCAAGCACTACCGTGTTGCCATTTGGAATGATACGCTCCTCGCCTCTTAGAATCAGCACCAGTAATAAATCCGGCAGGGAAGTAAGGTCTTTTATCTTGCGGTTCTCCCATGGATGTCCCGCCTTGATGCTGATTTTAACAAACTCCACCGGCATTTCATCGGAGTAGTCACTGAAGGTCTTCATGACGTTGCCATTTTCGTCTATCATGTCAAGCTTCTTTGCCACCAGTCCAAGCAGTGTACCCTGAATACTGATAGAGAACAGGACAATGAAAATAACTATGTGGAACAAATCATTTTTCGTATATGCCGGGCTTACTGTTGCCATAATTGCAAATACTATGGATGCCGCTCCACGAAGCCCCGCCCAGGACACCAGAAGCTGCTGCTTTACCGGGCAGCGGAATGGCATCAAGATAGCAAATACAGAAACCGGTCTTGCCACAAATGTTAAAAATACCGCAATTGCCAGTGCAATCGGCAGTATCTTCGGCAGCTGGGATGGATATGCCAGCAGACCAAGCAGGAAGAAAATCAGCATCTGCATCAATCCGGTGATTCCATCAAAGAAATGCACCAGTGATTTTTTGTGATGAAGTGGAGTGTTGCCAAGGATAATTCCGGCAATGTATGCTGCCAGATAACCATTTCCATTTATCATGGATGCTCCGGCGTAGGATACCAGTGCCATACTGAATACAAATATCGTATCAAATCCATCCGTTGCAAAATTCACTTTTTTTAAAATGAATGCTGCTGCCAGTGCCACAACTACCCCCACTAATATGCCAAAAATAATCTGCGAGAATATCATGACAACCAGCGAAGAACCACTTAATTCTCCGCTCATTATTGTTAATATAATTACGGTCAGCATATAAGAACATGGGTCATTACTACCACTTTCCACCTCCAACATGGATGCAGTATTGTTCTTAAGATTCAGCCGTCTGGAACGAAGGATTGAAAAGACCGATGCCGCATCCGTAGAACTGATTACAGAGCCAATCAGCATACTTTCCCAGAAATCCATTTTCAATATAAAATGACAGAATGCTCCGGTTGTTACCGCGGTCAGTATAACACCCACTGTTGATAATAATACTGCTTTACCAGCCACCGGCTTTGCCTGTTTCCAGTTGGTTCCAAATCCACCGTAAAACATGATAAAGATTAAGGACACCGTACAAATCTGTTCGGCAATCGTAAAATTATCAAAAGGAATCTTTAAAATTCCATCTGTTCCAAACATCATGCCAAGAAGAATATATGCCAACAGCATTGGAATTCCCAGTTTGTTGGACATTTTATTCAATGACAGGCACAATAAAATCACTGCTGCTACCAGTAAAATATAACTTGTCATAAATACCTCTCTTTCCTGTTTTTATTTACCTGTTGCTCTTACGTCTTCTTCTATCCCCTTTTCTTTTATTACCTCTACCTATTCCTTCTTTTCTTCTGCCTCCATGATACTTCCTGCCTTTACCAGTCCTCTCTGCAGTGCATCCCTTGCATTCTTCCAAGGCTGCTCCTTATAACGGTAATCATTCTTACAGATGAACCATTCTAAATCATCCCGCACCCTCTCATATCCGTTAATAAAAGTCTCATTTAAAGTCATCAGAAATTCATTCAGGTATTTCTTATCCATATATTCCGGGGCACCGGAAAACAGAACTTTATAATGATTTACACAAAAGCCTTTGGATGCTGCAAACTGTTTGCGGAAGTCTTCTTCTTTTTCATATAAATAGTAAATGGTATTGATATAATTTGTAAAGCTGTGATTAATGTAATCACACACAAAACACTTTTTCTCTTTTTCTTCCACAAAGGTAATCACCGGATGGACTGGCTGGCTCTTTTTCCTGAAAAGTACGGCCGCCTGAGGCAGTGGTGCTTTCATTGCTTTTTTTAACTCCTTAGCTGTCTTATCCATATGGGTCTTTAACATCATGGCAAGTCCTAATTTATTCGGATATTCATATAACATTTCCAAATGTTTCTGACAGAAGCCCTGTTCATCGCTCTGCTCCCGGATATCTCCCTCCATGTAACTTGCACCCGGTCCAATGGTATAATTGATAGCATTTTCTTCTAATTTCTGATACATTCTGCAGATCGGACATTCGCTTTCCTCTGCAAATGCATCCTGTATTGGTATCGTATAAATCTCTGTTTTCATTTTAATCTCCTTAAAGATACACAAAAGGGTATTCCATACGCACTCCTTCGGCCTGTGGAATACCCTTCTCTTTGCAATTGTATACCGTTTATTACATCATGTTTTTCTCTACTTCTTCTTTCATGGAAGAAACGTTAAACTTACGGATATTTTCATCCAGTTCTGCTACTACAGAAGTAATTCTGGCAGTTGCATTCTTACATTCTTCTACCAAAGCTTCAAACTCGTTCATTGCCTCAGATGTATCTCTGGCACTTGTTGTATTTGTCTCTGCTACTGCAGCAAGCGAATCCATTTTCTCTTCAATGGCACTCTTATGTTCATTCAAGCCACCGACTTCTGAATTGATTCCCTGAATAGAAGTGCTGACACTTTCAATTTCATGATTCAAGGCAGTAAAGATTGTCTCTGTCTCACGAATCTTTGTATTCTGCTGTTCAAATGCTTCTGATACTTTTCCGGTAATCTCTACACTGACATTAGAATTATCAATCAGTTCATTAACAATTTTATTAATCTGCTCTGAAGACTCTCTGGACTGGTCTGCCAAGGTACGGATTTCTTCTGCAACTACGGCAAATCCTTTTCCCTGTTCTCCTGCCCGTGCAGCTTCAATACTTGCATTTAAAGCAAGCAGATTTGTCTGGCTTGCAATTCCTGCAATAATCTCTGTTGCAGTACGAATCTGTAAGGCAGACTGATTGGTTCTGTCTGTCTGGCTCTGCACTTCATCAATAGACTGCCTGTTCTGTCTGCTGATTTCCACCAGCTGCTGCATAATCACCTCTGCTGATTCATTGCAGTCTTTCATTTTTAATGCACTGTCTGAAAGAAGTGTAATATTGCTGGCAATTACTTCAATAGCATTGCCGATTTCTGCTACTTTCTGCTGTACATGCTGTGTTTTCTCTGCCTGTGAAACGGTATTATCTGTAATGGAAGCAACTTCACCGCTCACCTGATCCAACGCTTCATTCATAGTGTCAAAGGACTGGCTGAATGTCGTAGACAGTTCGCTTAATTCCCTGCTGGCTCTACGGATTCCGGTCACAATCTGTGCAAAACTTCTTACCATATCATTGGCAGAGCCTAATAATTTGCTGATTTCATCATTTTTTTCATTGTGTTTTGGTTCTTCTAACTGAAGGCTTCCATCCGCAATCTTATCCATACTGCCAATTACAGCTTTCAGTTTTCCAGCAATTGCTACTGCAAGCCACAGGGAACCTGCCACAAATACCGCTAAAACCACAATTAAAATAATCGTTCCCACACCTGCATTTAATGCTGTATTCTGTACCAGATGCATTATGATAATTCCGGCAAGTCCAACCAGAAGAATCGGAAGTGAAATTACTGCAATTAATCCAAGCGCCAGTTTCTTTCCTATATTATTTTTTTTTGAAGATTTACGTTTCTCTGCCATTACTGCTCTTCCTCCTTATAGCTCTTATCTCTTATTCTTATGCATTGTCTTTTTATCCGGTTATCTTTAAATAAGCTGCGGAAAATGCCGGCATATCGAGACCACCCTGAAATACCGCTTTTTCTCCGGTCAGCAGGTCAACTGCTTCTGCTGCTCCTGCATCAAAGGATGCATGGAAGGGATTCTCTTCCAGATTGATCGCTACAAGAATCCGCTCACCATCAAAGCTTCTCTCAAATACAATCTGCCGGTTTGTTAAGAATACCTTGCGGTAGCTGCCATAGCAAAGTGTTTTTTCCGATTTATGAACCTTCGCCAGTCTGGAAATATAATCGGTAAGTTCATTCCATTCCGGTGCTTCAAAAGACGGACGGAGTGCTTCATCCCCACCATTTTCTTTCTTTCCTTCTGCAGCCCATTCACTTCCATAGTAGACACATGGGATGCCAGGAATTGCAAACAGCATTGCATATACCAGTGGAAGATGTTCTTTTTCCTTTAAAGTGCTTGCCAGACGGTTCACATCATGATTATCCAGGAAATTCAAAAGATGCCTGCCCTGATACATTCCGCAGAAATGCTGCTCCAGGGTATAATTGATTTCAAAGAGGTTGCGGTCATTAAAGCTGGACCACATTCCCTTATATGCCTGATAATTTGTTACACTATGCAACATATTCTGTTCATCCAAAAGACGGTTATAATCACCATGAATCATCTCGCCCAGGAGATAAAAATCATCCTTTTTCGAATCTACGAACTGACGTAATCTTCTTACAAAATCCATATCCAGACTGTACGCAACATCCAGACGCAGTCCGTCAATATCAAATTCTTTTATCCATCCTTCTACTGCTGAAAAGATATGCCGGATTACTTCTTCATTCCGCAAATTCAGTTTTACCAGCTCATTATGTCCTTCCCAGCCTTCATAGGAAAGTCCGTCGTTATAATTATTATTCCAGCCAAAATTCACATTTGTGAACCAGTCCTTATATGGAGAATTCTCTCTGTTTTTCAGTAAATCCTGAAATGCAAAGAAGCCTCTTCCCACATGGTTAAACACTCCGTCCAACACTACTTTGATATTGTTGTCATGTAATTTTCCACATACTTCTTTAAAGTCCTCATTGGTTCCAAGTCTTACATCTAACTTTGTATAATCCCTGGTATCATAACCGTGACGGTCTGATTCAAAAACCGGACAGAAATATATTGCATCCACTCCAAGCTTTACCATATGCGGAATCCAGTCTTCCACTTTCTTTATCCGATGAGCCAGAACACCATCATTTTCTGTTGGTGCCCCGCAAAATCCCAATGTTGAAATCTGATAAAATACACTGTCATATGACCACATAAAAACTGTTCCTCCTGTCTGTCCATCATGTGCTGTGGTTTTTCCGCTACTCGCAGAATAAAGAATGTGCCTTGGCACATTCTCGCGCCTGCGGCGGTCGCTTGCGACATCTACCTTATACGCCGCAGTGCGCATCCTCGCGGAGCGTTTTTTACTTTACAGGAAAGCAATTTCCTGTAAAGTAAAAGAGGACGGTTCCTTTTGCGGGAACCGTCCTCCTAACTTCTTCCCTCTGCCTTCGCCCATGTTGTTTCAATTACACTTATTATAACATAATTTTATAGCATAAGGGAATTTTTTTCTTGCATTTTTCCTAATTTTTTTTGATTTTTATAACGTTATTTTGTTATTTTTCAACACCGGTAAGCTGATATCCTGCTTTTTCAATCACTTCTGCAAATGCTGCATCCGGAATCTCTTTGTCCATGGTTACTTCAGCACTCTTTGTCTCAAGGTTGACAGCTGCCTTTACTCCTTCCATGGCATTTAATGCTTCTTCCACATGTTTCTTACAGTGTTCACACATCATTCCTTCAATTTTAAGTGTTTCTTTCATTTTATTATCCTCCTTATCATTTTCATTATTATCTGTCACTTTTTCTGCTGACTGTTCTATCTGACTTCCTGCTGCTTTTTCCACTATCTGTTCTGCCACATTTCCTGCTGTCTGCTCTAATCGCTGCGGTTTAAAAAGCTTTAACCGGAGAGCATTGCATACTACACAGACGCTGCTTAAGCTCATTGCTGCTGCACCGAACATCGGATTTAATTTAATATGAAATGCCGGGTATAAAGCGCCTGCTGCCAGTGGAATTCCAATGCTGTTATAGAAGAATGCCCAGAACAGGTTCTCCTTGATATTGCGGATAACCGCTTTACTTAACCGGATGGCTGTTACGGCATCCATCAGATCATTCCGCATCAGTACCGCATCTGCACTTTCGATTGCCACATCTGTTCCTGCTCCAATGGCAATTCCTACATCGGCTCTTGCCAGTGCCGGTGCATCATTGATTCCGTCTCCAATCATGGCAACCTTATGTCCCTGCTGCTGCAGTTTGGCAATATGCCGTTCCTTATCCTCCGGCAATACTTCTGCAATTACTTTTGGAATTCCAAGCTTCTTACGAATGGCTTCGGCGGTACGTTTATGATCTCCGGTCAGCATTACTACCTCAATGTGCATCTTACGGAATGCTTCAATGGCATAGCGGCTGGTTTTCTTTTCCACATCTGCTGCTGCAATGATACCCAGAAGGCTGTTATTTTTCGCAAAGATTAATGGAGTCTTTCCTTCTTCTGCCAGCTTGTCCAGAGTATCTCCAAGGTCATCCAATGACACTCCCTTTTCTTTCATAAAGGCTTCGTTTCCCGCATAATAAGATGCATTTTCGTCTTCTGCCTCAATTCCTCTGCCCAGAATTGTCTTAAAATTTTTCATGGCAAGGGGCATAATCTCCTGCTCTTTCGCATACTGCAGAATTGCCTGTGCCAGCGGATGCCCGCTTCCCTGCTCAATGCCTGCTGCAATTGCCACAAATTCTTTTTCGTTTAATTCTGTGGTTCCAACACTCACATCTGTAACTCTTGGCTTACCTTCTGTTATGGTTCCGGTCTTATCCATAACTACGGTGTCGATACTGTGTGCCGTTTCCAGCGCTTCGCCGGACTTAATCAGGATTCCGTTTTCTGCACCTTTTCCGGTTCCTACCATAATAGCTACCGGTGTCGCAAGTCCAAGGGCACACGGACAGGAAATAACCAGCACTGCAATTCCAATAGAAAGTGCAAATTCAAAGGTTGCCCCACTGATGAGCCAGATGATTGCAGCAATCACGGCAATTGTAATAACCACCGGCACAAATACTCCTGCAATCTTATCTGCCATCTTGGCAATCGGTGCTTTACTGGAGCCAGCTTCTTCCACCAGATGAATAATCTGGCTGATGGTGGTATCTTCCCCGACCTTGGATGCACGGATTTTCAAGAAACCATTCTGGTTAATCGTTGCGGAAATTGCAGTATCTCCCACTTCCTTATATACCGGAATGCTCTCCCCTGTAATGGCAGATTCATCGAGGCTTGACTGTCCCTCTTCAATCACTCCGTCCACCGGAACGGTTTCACCGGGACGAACCAGCACCAAATCACCTTTTACCAGTTCCTCTGCCGGAACCGTAACTTCTTTGCCATCTCTTAAGACCTTTGCCTGCTTCGGAGCCAAGTCCATCAGCTTCTCAATAGCTTCACTGGTCTTTCCTTTGGAACGGCTCTCTAAATATTTTCCAACAGTAATCAAAGTCAGAATCATTCCTGCAGACTCAAAATAAATATCCATGCTGTACCGGCTTACCAGTGCAATATCCTGATGTCCCAGGCCATAACCAATCCGGAAAATGGCAAATACACCATAGATAACGGAAGCCGATGCCCCAAGTGCAATCAGCGAATCCATATTCGGGCTTCTGTGTACAAAAAGATTCTTAAATCCTACAATAAAATATTTCCGGTTCAGATACATAATCGGAAGCAGCAATAAAAACTGGGAAAAAGAAAATGCCAGTGCATTCTCATCTCCGTGAAATGCAGCCTTGATAAATCCCGGTACCGGAATTCCAAACCATTCATAAAGCATATGGTGCATGGAAATATACATCATCGGAATCAGAAAAATAACAGACCAGATCAGACGGATTTTCATCTCATGAATTTCCTGCTCTGCCTTATTTATCTTTTTCCCTTTGCCGGTACGTTTCTCATTTCCGGCATTTGCCAGTGCAGCACCATAACCTGCCTTCTCTACTTCTGATACAATGATATCTTCATTGACCTTATTCTCGTCATAGGACACCTGCATACTGTTGGTCAGCAGATTTACGGATACATTTTCCACTCCGTCAATCTTTGACACACACTTTTCCACACGGGAAGAGCATGCAGAACACGTCATACCTGTGACTTCATAACGTTCCTGTTTCACACTTTTGTCCTCCTCTATTTCATCAGTTTCTGAAGGGTCGCACAAAGCTCATCCACCGCTTCTTCCTTTCCGGCACGGATGTCATCCACCACACAGGATTTGATATGCTCCGCTAACAACACTTTATTAAAGGAGTTCAGTGCAGAATTAATTGCAGACACCTGTGTTAAAATATCCACACAGTAACGGTCTTCTTCCAACATTTTCTTTACACCCCGCACCTGTCCTTCAATCCGGTTCAAGCGTTTTAATAAATCCTGATATTCTGCTTCCTGTCTGTGCTTCTTCCGTTCGCAGCAGGATGGACACATCTCTTTTTCTTCTGCCATAGTCAGTCTCCCTTCTATCTTCACATTCCAATACACATTTCCCGATAGTCATATACCCCCTACCGGTATGCTCATATTATACCCCCATAGGGTATTTGTCAATCATTTTTCTATTGAATGTTCCAATTCATATTCAAGCCATCTTCTTCCGCTCTATGATATTATCTTGACTTTTCCTATGATTTATGCTATTTTCATAACGCTAAAACTGGTGTGGATTTTTCTAGTCTGACTACTTTTCGCCACACAATTATCCTTGTGATAATTGTGTGGCGTTTTTTACTTTACAGGAAATTGCTTTCCTGTAAAGTAAAAAACGCTCCGCGAGGATGCACACTGCGGCGTATAAGGTAGATGTCGCAAGCGACCGCCGCAGGTGCGAGAATGTGCCAAGGCACATTCTTTGTTATTTCTCACACTTTGGATTAGTGAGAAAATAAGAAAAAGAAGGAGCAATTATTATGAATGAAGATTTTATGAAAGAAAAACCGATTTTACCACTGCTGACTACCATGGCACTTCCTATGGTTATCTCCATGCTGGTAAATTCTCTTTATAATATTATAGACAGTCTGTTTGTGGCTAAAATCAGTGAAGATGCCATGACTGCCCTTTCCCTGGTCTATCCGGTGCAGAATTTTATCAATGCTGTGGCAATTGGATTTGGTGTCGGAATTAATGCTTTAATTTCTTTTCACCTTGGTGCAAAAGAAGGGGAAAAAGCCAATATTGCTGCAACCCATGGGTTCTTCTTTTCTATTTTGCATGGTGTCATTTTAACGATTGGAAGCATTGCCCTGATTCCTACGTTTTTAAGCCGCTTTACCACCGACAGTAATGTTCTTAAGTCAGGTGTAGAATATGCAAATATTGTATTTGTATTCAGTATCATTATTATGATGAATTTAACCTTTGAAAAGGTCTTTCAGTCTGTCGGCAGAATGAATGTCTCCATGATTGGACTGATGCTAGGCTGTATTGCCAATATCATTTTAGACCCGCTTTTGATTTTCGGAATTGGCTTCTTCCCGAAAATGGGAATGCGCGGAGCTGCCCTTGCCACCGGTATCGGACAGCTGCTGACTCTTATTTTTTATCTCTTTGCCTATTTTCTGCGCCCAATCAGTGTACGGATTAGTCGAAAATATCTTATCCGGGACAAACATCTTGATTTGAAATTATATGGTATCGGCATTCCTGCCATCTTAAATCTGGCTCTGCCGTCCTTACTGATCTCATTTTTAAACGGACTCCTTGCCGCATATGACCAGTGTTATGTGGTAGTCGTCGGAATCTATTACAAACTGCAGACCTTCCTCTACCTTCCTGCCAACGGAATTATCCAGGGGATGCGTCCGCTGGTGGGCTTCAATTATGGTGCCGGTGAAATCAAGCGTGTGAAGAAAATCTATCATCTTACCCTCTGTATGAACGGTGTCATTATGCTTCTTGGTATGATTATCTGCTTTACTGCATCACCTTACCTTATCGGAATGTTTACAGACAATGCCACCACAATTTCCGTGGGAAGCAATGCCCTTCGGATTATCTGCTGTGGTTTCCTGATTTCCACCGTATCCATTACTGCCTCCGGTGCTTTGGAAGGGCTTTCAAAGGGCGGACAATCCTTAATTATTTCACTGCTCCGTTATATCCTTTTTATCATTCCGCTTGCATTTGTTCTCTGTAAAGCCTTTGGTCCACAGTGCGTATTCCATGCTTTCTGGATTACGGAAATTCTCACTGCCGCAATTGCAGCCCTGCTGATGAAATCAAGCCTCCGGCTTCCGGGCACACAGGCATAAAATACATTAGAGAAAGCTGCCAGCAAAATTTTGCTGACAGCTTTCTCTATGCTATTTCTTATACATATATAATTGTTACGCCGGAAAAGGATGCATCCAGATAAATCGTTGCCTGTGGCTGCTGCATCATCGCATTATCAAAATACACTTTCATGCTATCAAAGCCTATGGACAAAAGCAGTGCTGCGCCAAGTATCGGCCATGGTGTATGTCACTCATTATACACAAACACATTTTTCTGTAAATGCCTTTGGAATAAGTGGTAAGAAATACGAACCAAGTGGTAATTATTTCCGTTCTTTTTCTTCTTTCAGACGCTTCTCAATTGCTTCTACCACCGTACGAAGTACTTTAATTCTGGCATAATACTTGCAGTCTGCCTCTACTAAAATCCATGGTGCATAAGTGGTAGAGGTACGAATCAGCATTTCATCCACTGCCTTTTCATAAGCATCCCATTTCTCACGGTTGCGCCAGTCCTCATCGGTAATCTTCCACTGCTTTGCCGGATTTTCCATACGTTCCTTAAAACGACGCTCCTGCTCATCCTTATCAATGTGCATCCAGAATTTTAAAACAATGGTTCCATGATGCGCCAGCTGCTCTTCCATTTCGTTCATCTCATGGTAAGCACGCTTCCATTCCTCTTCCTGACAGAAGCCTTCGATTCTCTCAACCATAACGCGGCCATACCAGGAACGGTCAAATATTGCCACATGACCATCCTTTGGAAACTGTTTCCAGAAACGCCACAGATAATGATGTGTTTTTTCTGCATCATTGGGTGCTGCCACCGGATTTACCTGATACCCCCTTGGATCCAATGCCTGGGTCAGCCGTTTGATGGCTCCGCCTTTTCCACCAGCATCCCAGCCTTCAAATGCCAGCACCACCGGAATCCGGTATTTATAAAGTTCATTATGAAGCTCGGAAAGTCTTGCCTGAAGACGTGCAAGTTCTTTTTTGTACTCCTCTTTTTCCATCTTCTTTGAAAGGTCAACTCCAGCCAGTACGGAGCTCTTAAGTACCTGCTCCTTTTGTGATGCGGCTCCTGCTTCCTGCAAAGTATCCTTTTCCTGTTTTATTTCCTGCGCCTTTGTTTTCTCCTGCTCCCTCTTCTCCTGTTCGGCTTTCTTATCTGCGATTGCCTGCTCCAACACAGAAACTACGATTTCCGTCATCTTTGCTGCTGCATATTCCCGGTCGGTACATTCTAAAATATGCCACGGTGCATATTCAGAATCCGTCTTTTCCAGCATTTCTTCATTCATGGCAAGATATTCTTCATAATGCTTATTTCTCGCCAAATCGTCCTTTGTTACCCGCCATGCAGTCTTCTTATCTTCCAGAAGCTTATCAAAACGCTTCTTCTGCTCCTTCTTTGACACATCTGCAAACAATTTGATAATTACCATACCATCATCCGTTAATTGTTTTTCAAAGGAACAGATTTCTCCAAATGCATAATCAAGCTGCTCCTTTGTGGTCACACCGTCAAAGCGGTCCACCAACACTCTCCGGTACCAGCTTCTGTCAAAAATTGCAATTCTTCCCTGGGATGGAATCTTCGTCCAGAAACGCCACAGGAACGGATGCATTTTCTCTTCCTTGGTCTCCACTGCAGTAGCATAAACGGAAAATCCCCTCGGGTCTAAAGGCTCAATGATTTTATTAATCAATGTTCCTTTTCCTGCTGCACCAAATCCCTCAAATACAATCATGACCGGAATCTTCTGTTCCTTACAGGCTCTCTGCAGATAGGATAACTTTGGCTGCAAATCGTCCATCCACTCCTTATATTCCTTTTTCCCCATCTTCCGGTTTAAATCTACCTTCTCTAACATCGCATGTCCTCCTTTGCTTATAACTCCATAATACGTTGCATTTTTATATATAAAAATAGTATAATATTTTTCTTGAAGAATATCCAGTCTAATGGGTATAATGAAACAAATATGTGATTGCGAAAAGAAATTATTATTTCAAAAGGTTGTATTCGAAGTACCAGTGGCTTTGACATGAAATACCGCAGTTCTAAGCTGCATATTTTTCTTTTGTGATAGAAAGCAGTCTTTCCAATGTTTGACAAGATGCCGGTACTGTCCGCCGGAGTACGGATGCCTTTTAATGGCTGTTAGGGGCACTTGGAATTTCGTCCGGCACCCGGCAACGCTGGCACAGGGAAGTGCCAGCGAGGCACATATAAACATGGATGTGAATTTGTGCCGGTTGCCGGACCTGACAAAATATGCCCCGAAATTCTTAGTGCCCCTTGCAGTTATTATGTGGCATCCGCACCCGGCGGACAGTGACGGCATCCGGTCAAAGCAACGGAAAGACAGTTTACCATCAAGAAAAATATGCAGCTAAGAATTGCTGGCATTTCACTTCACATAAGCCACCAGTGCTTCAAATACAGGCCTTTTCAAATAAAACACCGCTTTTTCGCAATCACCGATATGTATCAATAAAAAGGAGACTCACTATGAAATTTATTTCCTGGAATGTAAATGGCTTACGTGCCTGTGTCAATAAAGGATTTTTAGATTTCTTCCATGAAATCAATGCAGATGCATTCTGTATTCAGGAGACTAAACTGCAGGAAGGACAGATTGACCTTTCCCTTCCGGGCTATTACCAGTACTGGAATTATGCGAAGAAAAAAGGCTATTCCGGCACTGCCATCTTTACCAAAAAGGAACCTCTTTCTGTAAGCTATGGCATTGGCATCCCGGAGCATGATGAAGAAGGACGTGTTATCACATTAGAATATGAAAACTACTATCTCATCACCTGCTACACGCCAAACTCCCAGAGCGAACTGGCAAGGCTTTCCTACCGTATGGAATGGGAAGATGCTTTTTTACAGTATTTAAAGGGATTAGAAGAAAAGAAACCGGTTATTTTCTGCGGTGACCTGAATGTTGCCCACAAAGAAATTGATTTGAAGAATCCGAAAACCAACCGTAAAAATGCCGGATTTACAGATGAAGAACGGGAAAAATTCTCTGTTCTTTTAGAGAATGGTTTTATCGATACCTTCCGTTATTTCTACCCGGAACAGGAAGGCATCTACTCCTGGTGGTCCTACCGTTTTCACGCAAGAGAAAAGAATGCCGGATGGCGTATTGATTATTTTCTGGTTTCCCAGTCCTTAAAAGAGAAGTTAAAGGGAGCTGCCATTCATACGGAAGTTCCTGGTTCCGACCATTGTCCGGTAGAACTGGAGATAGACTGCTAAACTTAAAATGGGTAAAAAGCTTTCCTTCCATCAGCTTTTTACTCATTCTTTTATTTCTACAGATACTTCTTTTCAAAGTCCTCTGCACGCATTGGCTTACCATAATAATAACCCTGAATATACTGCACCTTCATGCTGCGGAGCTTCTCCACCTGTTCCGTTTCCTCTACCCCCTCTACACAAATCCGTACTCCGATGGTCTCTGCCAGTTCTGATACCATCTTTACAAAGGCCTCTGAATACTCATCTTTTCCAATGTCAATGATAAAGCAGCGGTCTATCTTGATAATGTCAATCGGCAGCTCACGGATATGGTTCAAGGAAGAATAGCCTGTTCCAAAATCGTCCAGTGCAACCTTTACGCCAAGGCTCTTGATATCCGAAAGAATCCTCTTCATACGCTTCATATCGTTAATTGCAAGGCTCTCTGTTACTTCAAGGGTAAGGTTTGCCGGATCCATCTTTGTCTCTTCCAACACTTCCCTGACTTTTTCTTTCATATCATTCTGCAATAGCTGTACCACCGAAAGATTTACATTGACATGATACTCCGGATGTCCCATGTCATTCCAGTATTTACAACGGCGGCAGGCTTCTTTCAATACAAAGCTTCCGATTGGATTGATAAGTCCTAAATATTCTGCCAGTGGAATAAATTCAGACGGGGAAATCATCCCCATTGCCTCAGAATTCCAGCGGATAAGTGCCTCGGCTCCACTACATGGGTCTCCCGGTCTGGAAATATCCACAATCGGCTGATAATACACCTCAAATTCCTGGCAGGAATTTGTAGTGGCATAACGCATATTCTTCTCTAAATCAAGCCGCTTAAAGGATGTCGCTTCTACATTTTCATCATAGAATTCTATACGGTTTTTACCACCCTTTTTGGCTTCGTATAAAGCAATATCTGCTTTTTTGATTAATTCCTGTACATTGTCTCCGTCATCCGGGAAACATACCACCCCCATACTCATGGTACAGTAGTAATCTCCACCTTTTAAGAACCATGGCTTGGAGAAAATATTCCTAATCTCTGTTAAAATCTCATCCAGACGCTGATATTTTTCCTGATTAACAATGATGATAAACTCATCACCACCCATGCGGTAGCAGGTAGATTCCAGTCCGGTCACTCCCCGCAGGCTTCTTGAAATCGTCTGCAGCAGAATATCCCCATACTGATGTCCCAGACCATCATTAATATGCTTAAAGTCATCCAGGTCAATATAGCAGAGTGCTCCCTTGCCACCTTGTTCCCTGGCTCTCTGGATATAGATTTCCACATCATGCTCACAACGCATTCTGTTATAAAGTCCCGTCAGGAAATCATTATTCGCCTGGCGTTCAATCTTCTGCTGATAAAGCTTTTTATCCGTCACATCATAAACCGTCAGCAGCATAACCATTCTGCCA
Organism: Roseburia sp. AF02-12; assembly: GCF_003461765.1. NCBI lineage: Bacteria > Bacillati > Bacillota > Clostridia > Lachnospirales > Lachnospiraceae > Roseburia > Roseburia sp. AF02-12. The sequence goes on from NZ_QTXS01000001.1 coordinate 1,124,033, forward strand.
TCCACCCAGTTAATCTGGGTATGATAAATGTCAAAATACCGGTTATCCTCTTTGGAATAATATTCTACAAAATTGCCGGTTCCATAACGCTTATTACCGGAACGGAAAATCTCATCCTGCTGCTTTTCAAACCGGTCATCTGCAAATAACCTGTGAAACTGCTGGTTCGTATAAAGAATCTTCTCCGAAAGCATATCCCTTACACAGATTCCACAGCCTACATTTTCAAGGATTGCCTCTAAGGATGCATAAGAACTTGCCAGCGAATTCTTTGTAATCCGCTTAATCAAAATACTCTGCACAATCTGTTTTACTTCATTTAAAAATTTAATATCGGAAACATCCCAGATACGGCGTTTCCGCAGTTCAAAGAAGCATAAATACATGGCAGCTTCCCCGTTAATCTCTACCGGCAGGCTGATTGCCGCCTGAATATTCCATTTTTCAAAAAACTGTGCAAATGCGGGCGGCAGTATGGAATCTGCTGAAATCATATAAGGCTTGCCATTGGTAAAAGGAAATTCTGATGTGGAAATGCCCTGGCATTTTGCAATCAATGCATCCTCTTCCTCCAGACAGCATTCACTTATCATATCCGCAGTCTCGCCATCCCGGTTAATACGGAGCAATGCTGCATTACTGATTTTCAGATAATTGCATACATCTGTCAGAATTTCGTCTGCAATTTTGGAAAAGCCATTTTCACTCTCCAGCATTTTCACGATAGAAGTCATGACCTCTGTACGCTGTAATTCTGTCTTAATCTGCTCCTGGCTTTCCCTGTTTTTGGCAAATGCTTCCTGTGCCAGAAGCTCATCCAACTTTGTAGCAAAATACTGTTTGGATATATAGGTTAAAAAATCAAGTGAATTGTAATACTGCTTTGTCGTAGTCTTCTGGATATTCTCCGGAATCTCCTGTTCTGGTGCGGCTATATCAGAAAGCACACCAATGACAATCCAGATTGCTGCAATCTTACCGCCTACACGGATTGCAACACCGTTCATTTTCAAATAATCCTCTTCCAATGGTTCTTCCACTACATCTTCCATCTCAGAGGTAATCAGTCTGTTCAGCAGCACAATATGGCGTGCCATACCGACTTTTTCATGAAGATAATTCAGTTCTTCCTTGGAACCATATGCCTTGGTCACAACCCCCTGCATCTGGCTTAAGCATACACAATATAAATTATTACAGGCACAGAAACGGTCCTGTAATCCCTGAAGCACTCTTCCGTCGAGTAATTCCGCTCCAAACATTAACTCATTACTCCTTTGCATGTCCAACTTCTGCTTCATTTTTGTTACCCCTTTTTACCGACTATAAATAAATAAAAACCTTCTTTTTCCCGTATACAGAACTCGTCTAATAGACGATATTCCATATGTCTCCGCAGCTGTTTCTTTACAAAGCCGCCCTCATTGGAATATAAAATCATATGACCACCATTTTTCAGGAATTTTCCTGCACAATCAAAGAACTGACTGTAAAAGGCATCCTGTTCTTCTCTTGTTTTCTTCCCTCTCAATGGCATATTGGAAATGATTTCATCAAAAAGGTATTTATGTGTAAAATCAAAAAAATCACGATTAATATAATTAATCTGCCTTCCTGCCGCTTTGGCATTCTCTCTTGCCTTTATCACAGCCTCTCCAAAAATATCCAGTCCGTACATATCTCCCGCCGGCACCAGAAGGTCACGTTCTATTAACATGGTACCAACTCCGCAGCACGGATCCAATACCTGTGCACCCTTTTTCAGATAAGGTTCTGCCAGCTTCATAAATAATGCTGCATTTACCGGATGAATGGATGCTGCAACTGCTTCCTTCCGGTAAGAAAATCTCCGCATTGGAATCGTAAATAATTTACAGGATGGATATAATGTGCCATCCGTATTCTTCGTAAGCCGCAATTCTATTTCATAGCCATCTACCGTATTTAACAGCTGATGTCCGGTTAAATCTTCTAATGTTGCTGCCGCTTTCCGGATAAAGCTGCCTTTTTCTTCCGGTGCAATGCCCCTTACTTCCATGCGGAAGCGAAATGGTGGATTGCCCTCATGCAGCCTGTTTAATAACTCCATAAGATTTGATTTTGCATATGCCTCTGCTACCGCTTCCGGTTCTGCAGCAATCCGGTGTCCCCCGGACAATAGCAACAGCATCTCCCGGAAAGTACGAATCTTTATCACATCCCTGAGATGTGTTGTCTTTACTTTTACACCTGCCGGAACCAGCACCGGGCGATCTTTTTTTATCTGTTCTGCCGTAATCTCACGATATGCAGGATTGGTTGTCAGAAGCACTTCTACCTCTTCTTCATATCCAGTAAAACGATGCTTCTTATTCTGGTTCAGCCCACCTAACAATTTATCCAGAGCATGCAGTTCTTCCGTTCTGTGCTTCTTTTCGCTTTCTGCCGGAACTTCTGCTAACAATTCCTTGTAACGCTTCCCGAATGCGTCCTGATAAGTCTCTATATCAAGTCCATTCATTGCAGTAAGATAAGAACTTTTCACAAAGCGTGTATTCTCCCTCTGGTATGCCTCAAACAGTGCTTTTGCCGCCCCTGATTCATTTGTCTCACCCAGAATAAGTGCTGCATTTTTCCGGATTTTAGCATCTTCGGAGCTCAAAAAAGCATACAAAACCGGATGCGTTGCATGGTATTCTTTCCATTCCTTCAATGCATCCTGATTTTTTATGCTTTTCTTTAATTCTATCAGATTTTCACGTATATTCGTCTCTTCGGTCAGTGCCTTACAAATCTCTTCTAACATGTTTTTCCTTCTTACAACCAGTGGACTTTTCGTCTCTCCACTATCAATGATTTAATATTACTTGAAATCAGAAGATTTGGCAAGACTTACTCCTTGTCATTTTTTAGATTTTCCGGGGCAACTCCATTCTTTTCTATATAATCTGCCACATCCACCTTAAACTGTTTCCAGGCATCCTCATGTTCCACATAATATTTCGGACAGTTTTTTCCGGTTACGTCATAATGACGGATGACATCATCCATGGTCAGATCATATCTGCCACAAAGCCATGCCACCAGATGCACTAATGTCTGGTAGGTGGCATCGTTGAATCTTCCGGTATCGTCCGGGATACAGCATTCGATGGAAATAGTATCATTGTTCCTGTCATTGGATGCATAGGAAATCTCTTTGCATGGGATGCATTGAATCAGTTCACCATCCAGTCCGATGACAAAATGACTGCTGGCATGTGTTTCATGGCTGTCCTTTAAGCCTTCAAAATAATCACGGTTCTGCTGTGCTGTGGTTCCCGGATTTGCAGTATAATGCACCACAATGCCATTTACCTGATCAATTGCAAGTCCCGGTCTGGAATAATCATTTATCGTAAGAAGCTGCACATCATAATCCGGCGGATTTTCTACCACTTTGGTAATGGCTGCCGGCACATCTGCTGCTGCCAAATGTTTTCCCCTTATCCATCGGAGCAATTTCCCACCTAATACAAATATGAAAATTACTACAAGAACAATTCCTAAAAGCAGCAGCATTCTCTGAATCCGCACCTGCTGCTGTCTTCTTCTGCGCCGGTATTCTGCTGCTGTATGTGGTTTCTCATATGTATATTTTTTTCTTCCTGTTTTTCTCTTTCCTCTTCCGGTCTGTCTCATTTATTTTTATCTGCTCCTATATGGGTTATCTGTTATTTCATTCCTTATCATCATACACCAAATGTTCCTTACATTTTATTAACAAAAACTTAATTTTCTTTTATGGTAATTTTACACAATTTTTTCACATCTTTTTTGTTGACATTTACCAAAGGTAAGTATATAATACTAAACGAACAAAGAGGTTTGTTCAGATAATAAATTGCATAAGGAGGGATTTGTATGTTCTTAGAGCAGGATGCAGTGCTGGGTCTTTCCAGGTTCGTAGCAAAATACGAAGCATATGTAAGAGAGATGAAAGCACAGAAGAAAGAACCTGTTACCATGTTAGCTTATCTGGTAGAAATGGTTCAGTAGACCAGTTGACCAAACGGCGCTTCATAGCCGCCGCTTTCCGTCACTGGTCTTTTTTTTTGTTCTTTTTTTCTCACTCTTTTGGAAATAACAAAACACAAATGGAATGCTGATGATTGCAGTCAGCCCATCTGACAACGCCTGCACAATCTCCACTCCCGCCAGCCCGATCCATTCCGGTAGAAGGAAAATCAACGGAAGAAATACAATTCCCTGACGGCACGCTGATAGAAATGCCGCCTTCCCCTGCTGCCCGATTCCCTGAAACAGCATATTACTTAAAATTCCTATGGGAATCAGCGGAAAAATCAGGCACTGGCTTCGAAAAGTAAAAATGCCGATTCGTGCTGCCATATCTTCTTTTAAAAAGAAGCTCATGGTCATCGGTGCGAAAAGGAATCCTGCCAGACCGATTCCTGCCGCCGCTATGATGCTGCTCCATAAAGTAAAAATAAATGCCTGCTTTAACTTTTTTTTATTTTCAGCTCCAAACTGATACCCTGCCACCGGCTGAAAACCCTGACCATATCCGATAAAAAGGCTGAAAAATACCATAAATAACCGTCCGTCTACAGACATTGCTGCTACTGCCGCATCTCCATATCCTACCGCCTGCCGGTTTAACAATACGGCTGCCGCGCTGGCAAATCCCTGCCTGCAAAGCGACGGCAGACCATTTTTTATAATGCTACCATAGTCCTTTATTTTGAAAAAATTTTTACTTTGTTTCTTTCTATTCAGTTTCATTCTGCCATGCCAGAAACAGCCTCCCAGTACCATCGCTGCCACTGTCTGTCCGATAAATGCCGCTAATGCGGCTCCTTTTACTCCAAGATTTAAGACAAACAGAAACACCGGTGTCAGTATAATATCAAGAATTCCACCGGTTACCATTCCTGCCATAGATGCTTTCGCCCTGCCTTGCGCCCGAAGAAGCGTACCAAGTACCAGTGTCTCTATGGTAAAGGGTGCCGACAGCAATACAAAGAGGGCATATTCCCTTGCATATGGAAGCAGCTCTGTTGTTGCACCGGAAAGCTTCAGCAAAGGTGTCAAAAAAATCAGACCTGCCCCCAGACTTATAAGTCCAAGCAGCAGCCCTGACATAATTGCCGAATTTGCAATCTGCTCTGCCTGCTCTTTTTCTTTCTTTCCAAGGAGCCTTGAAACAAGGCTTCCCGCTCCCATGCCAACAGTATAGCCCACTGCCTGTATCCATGCCACCAGTGCAAATGTAATTCCGACCGCTCCGGTTGCCCTGCTGCCAAGTCTTGTTACAAAGAAGGTATCCACGATACTGTAAGCAGAAATTACCAGCATACTAAGTACCGTAGGTGCCGCCAGTGACAAAATCACACGATGCACCGGTTCTGTTTCCATCCTCTGTTCCAGGCTCTTATTCTCCATGAGTGCCCTCACTGTCTGATGGAACATATTTATATCCGACTCCGTGCACCGTTATGATATAACGCGGCCGTCTGGGATTCTTTTCAATTTTCTTCCGGATACTCTTAATATAGGAATCTATGGTTCTGTCATAGCCATCAAAGGCATCCTCTAACGCATAAGTAATCAACTGGTTTCTGCTATATACCCGGTGGGGAGATTTCACCATGGTATATAAAATTTTATATTCATTAGGTGTCAGATGAATCTTTTTCCTGCCTCTTCTGATACAATGATTGTCTACTTCTAAGATACAGGCCGTTCCAATTTCAATCTGACTTCCTGCCCGCCTGTCTTCTTCGTATACAATGCGGTAGCCCTCTTCTAAAAGCTGCTGGCAGAGTTCCTGGGGCATCCTTCCTTCTGACTCCTGAATGATAATGGTTCCCTTTGTTCCCATATATCTTCTATCCTTCCTGCTACAATCTTTTCTACTAATTTATAATCTTTTCTATTGTAGTCAGTATCTCCACGGATAAAAATTTTTATTCTCTTTATACAATTCTTCGGATAGAAAGAATCGTCCGGTAGCCTGCATTTGATACTTTAATTCCGGTCTTTGCTGAACTTGCATGCACAATCTGTCCGTTTCCGATATAGATTCCGATATGACCGGAATACCAGATTAAATCTCCCGGCTGTGCCTCTGCCAAAGATGACACTGCGCTTCCGCAGGCTCCCTGCTCACCGGAGGTTCTTGGCAGATTAATTCCAAAATTCCTATATACACTCTGCACGAAGCCGGAACAATCCGCCCCATTTGTAAGACTGGTTCCACCATATACATATGGATTTCCTACAAACTGCAATCCATAATCTGCAATCTGCCTGCCTAAACTGGCATCAGATGCAGACGCCCCTGTTCCGCTGTTTCCGGATGCAGCATTTCCAGATGTTGAAGCTTTAGATGTTGCATTCCCTGCTGTTGTATGATTGGTGCTCTGCTTCACTGCTGCCTTCTTTTGTGCTGCTGCCTGCTGCTCTGCCGCTTTTCTTCTGGCTTCTGCTTCCTGTGCCGCTCTTCTTGCGGCTTCTTCTCTTGCTAACCGTTCTGCTTCTTCCTGAACAGATTCTGCATGGGGATATTCCGTATAGGTTTCTACATAATCTGCCGCTACATAGCCCTCCCCTTCCTCTGCATCAACTTTTAACCAGCCATCCAGTGTCTCTGTTACCGTTAGTATATCGCCTCCCGGTACCAGTCCTAATACGGCAGCCTCCGTGGATGCTTCCGTACGCACTTTTAAAGTTGTTGTAGTTACCCGGGCAAGCTGTGTGCCAATTTCTTCCGCAAGTGCTCTTGCTTCTTCTCCCACACAGACATATTCTGCACTGACATATCCGCTGACTGAACCGGAAGTAATATAATACCAGCCCTCTTCTGCCGCCTCTATCACACCTACCGTATTACGGTAAAGTTTTCCAAGCACTTCTCCTTCTGTAGACGGTTCTTTTCGAATATTCACATAATTCGGTGCGATTGCAACCGCAAGTTCCGGCTGGTCTGCTGCCGGCATTTCCTCTTCTGCATTTCCAAGTGAAAGTTCTGCCACACCATTTATTTCTGCTTCGCCTGCTGCTTCATGCTCTGCCAATTCACCTGCTTCTGTCTGTATCTGCTGAATCGCATACTGTTCTGATAAAATACGCTGCTCATTCAGTGCACGGATTACACCTGCACCAGATACAGCTGGTGCCTCCATGGCATTGACATTGGTCCATAATGAAGTTGTAGTTGTCAGGATTGCGGCTGCAAACCATAATTTTTTTACTGTTTTGTATTTCATATCTGTCTCCTTACCTATGTAATCATCAGGTATTGCAGAAGAGATATTCTATTTATTTTTACTAAGTAAGAAATAGCCGGGCAGCCCGGCAAATGCAAAGACCGCATCATAACTGCAAGGGGCACTAAGAATTTCGGATTGTCTGGCTATTGTTCATTTTCTAAAATAAATTCAAATAATTTTCTCTTCTCGCAATTTCCTATGTAATCATTCGCAAGTTGTTACGAACTTGTTACATCTTATTACATAGATATGGAGATAGTGTGGAGATGGAAGGATTACCTTCGTCAAATACAATTTAGTCAAGTACGATTGACTAAATCATACTTGACTAATTTTCATCACACGGAAATACAATTCCGGCATCCGCTCTTGCCCGGGTCAGTATCCGGCTGACCGCAAGGCTGTGGTCGAGCATTTCGTAGCAGGTTGCAGTGTCCTTTGATGCTATCTCATTTACAAAGGAAACAAACTCTGCATACATCCGGTGTGCATCTCCATTTCCATCATAGGATACCTCTCTTCCATCCCGGTAATGGATGGTCACTGCGCCGCAGACATTACACGGGCTGTTCTGGGCAATGTAGCCTTCGCTTCCTTCAATGCGATATTCCGGCTGTCCCTGACAGTCCTTTGCGCCTATTGCAACTGCCTGAAAGCCGGGATAAGATAAAATTGCAACACCGCTGGTGTCAATTCCTTTTTCCATGTTTGCGGTATAATGCACAGACTGCGGTTCTCCAAACAAGCCTTCTAAATACTGGATATTATATAAGTTTAAATCCATCAAAGCTCCACCTGCCTGCTTTGCATCAAAAACAGGAATGTTTTCTCCATTCTGGAAACGGTCATATTTTCTGGAATATTGGCTGAAATTGCAGACTGCCATTTTAATTTTGCCAATCGTCGGTAACTGCTCTTTGATAAACTGATAGTTCGACTGATACCGTGTGGTAATAGCTTCAAATAAAAATACTCCCTGCTTCTTTGCAAGGGCACAAAGCTCCTCTGCCTGTCTTTCATTGGCTGTCATGGGTTTTTCTACAATAACATGTTTTCCACGAAGAACTGCTTCTTTTGCCATTTCAAAATGTAAAAGATTTGGCACAGCAATATAGACAGTATCAATTTCCGAATCCAGAAGCTTTTCATAATCACTTACAGCAAGCTGCATCTGATACTGTTCTTTTAATTTTTCTGCTTTTGCTTCACTGCGCTTTGTTCCACAAATTCCATAGCAGGAAAGCCCTTTTACCTGCTGCAATACCGGAAGTACTTCTTCTACGATAGTTCCTGTTCCTACGATTCCAAGCTTCATTTCTTTTCTTCCTTTCCACGGATATAAGGGTCTCTGTAATAGGATATGACAAGCTGGATACACATCAGGCACCAGATAACCGGCTCACAGATAATTACACCAAAATATTTCAAGATTGGGATAAACAATAAAACAAATGCAATTTTTCCTACCAGTTCTATCATGCTTGAAACCAGTGGCACTACCTTTTTACCAAGTCCCTGTAACACATTTCTAAGTACCATAAGAATTCCAAGAACCGAATAAAACGGTGTATTCCAGCGGATATATCTGGCACCATTTTCAAGAACTACACTTTCGGATGAGCCGGAGAGCAATGCAATCAGGGAAGGTGCGGCAAATGCAACAATAACGGTAATAAATACTGCCCAGCCAACAGACAGTATCATGGCATACCGTACTACCTTAAGGATACGGTCACGCTGGTCTGCTCCCCGGTTCTGGGATACAAAGGTTGCTGTTGCCATTGCCAGTGGCATTAATGGCAACGAACAAAAACTGTTTAATTTTCGTGCTGCTGTATGTCCCGCAATAATCAGATAACCCAGCTGATTGATAGCATATTGCAGGATTACTGTTCCTGCAGATACAATAGCTAACATAAAGCCCATGGAAAGCCCCTGGCCTGTCAGTTCCAGGTAAAGTGGTCCATCTACTTTAAAATGCTCCCGTGCCGGTATTAAAATCTTACATTTTTTCATAATATAAATGGCACATAATACTGCAGAAATTCCCTGTGCTACCACCGTTGCCACTGCTGCACCGCGGATTCCCATCTGAAACTGTGTAATAAAAAGAACATCCAGTACAATATTGATAACGGACGAAATAATCAGAAATGCCAGCGGCATAAAACTGTTTCCAATTGCACGAAGCAATCCGGACAACAGATTATATGCAAACATTACTCCAACACAGATTGTTACAATATAAATATAAGAATAGGATTCCTCAATGATTTCTGATGGTGTATGTAACAAGACCAGAAGCGGACGAAGTCCAATCTGTGCAATCAGCATTACACCAACCGTCACCGCTGCTCCAATTACCAAAGAGCCTGCAACTGCACGCTTTAACAAGTCTTTATCTCCTACACCAAAGCTTCTTGCCACTACCATGCTAAGTCCATTTCCAAACCCCAGTGCAAATCCTACCAGCAGTTCATAAACCGCTGCACATGCACCGATTGCTGCCAGCGATTCATCACCCAGAAAATGGCCTACTATCATGGTATCTGCCGCATTATAGAGCTGCTGAAATAAATTGGAAATAATAAGTGGAATTGCAAATAAAATCAAAGATTTTAAAATATTACCCTCTAATAAATCTGTTTTTGTATGCATCCTTTTAACCTCATCCTTTTCATATCCTTATTTCAACTCCTGCAATACATCATCATATACCTTCTGAAAAGGAAGTCCTCTCTCTCTGCATACCTCCCGGATGGATTCATACTCCGGAGTAATACGCACTTCTCCTTCACCCTCACATATTTTAACCGCCACCTCACCATAGGAGGTCTGCCGCTTTTCTGTCCTTCTTGGCAGAATCGTCCGCACCATTTCTACATAGCGGATTCCAATGGTTGTTGTCTCACGAAATATAATTGCTTCTAATTTTTCCCGGTCTTCTTTCCTGCAGATTACTGTCAACTGATATGCCGGGCGGTTTTTCTTCATATAGACCGGTATATAATGGACATCTCTTGCGCCATTTTCCAGTAAAAGCTCCATGGCATAGCCCAGTGCTTCCCCGGTACAGTCATCGATATTACATTCCAGTTTTAAAATAGAATCACTTTCATAGACCGGTTCTTCTGTTTCCAGCAACAATGCCCGGAGCAGTCCCGGCCGCTTATAGTCCCGCTTTCCGGCGCCCAGTCCGTTTCCCACAATCCGGTAACATTCCGGCAGCTCTCTTGACGTACAGATAGCCGCTGCAATTGCTGCCCCTGTCGGAGTCACATATTCTCTCGGTTCACCGATTTTTCCAAGCAGGATTCCATATTCCATCACTATGTTAGTCACTGCCGGAACCGGAACCGGCAGGATTCCATGCTGACAGCGCACCGTTCCTTCCCCTTCCCACAGGGCAGGAATAATGACCTCATCTACTCCAAGATTATCAACACAAACTGCCGCTGCAATAATATCTACGATTGAATCCAAGGCTCCCACTTCATGAAAATGTACTTCTTCCACCGGAACACCATGGGCTTTTGCTTCCGCTTCTGCTAAAATCCTAAATATTTTCTTAGCAAGTGTCCTGGCACTATCAAGCATATTCGTGCCATCGATTATGGAATAAATTTCCGTCAGACCGCGGTGTTCGTGATGATGATGTTCCCCATGGGTATGGGATTCTTCCTGTCCAAAAAGATACTTCATATCATGATCATGATTCTCATGGGCGGCATCTAAGATGACCCTAAAATCACATGCCGACAGGGCTGCCTTTTGTACTCTGCTGATTGCAATTTCAAAGCCGGATACCGGAATGCTCCTTAAAACAGTTTCTAAGACTTCTCTGTCTGCTCCTGCATCCAGTAAAGCTGCCACTACCATATCACCACTGATTCCGGTATGGCAGTCCAGATATAAACTACGCTTCTTCATCATGTACCCCCAGTCTGTTTATCTGTGTTGCAAGATAGCCTGCACCATAACCATTATCAATATTTACCACTGCAACACCATTGGCACAGGAATTAATCATGGTAAGCAATGCAGAAATGCCTCCCATATTCGCTCCATAGCCTACGGAGGTTGGTACACCGATTACCGGCCTGCTTACCAGTCCGCCTAAAACACTTGCCAGTGCTCCTTCCATGCCAGCCACTGCAACAACACAGTTGGCTTTCTGGATTACCTCAAGCCTTGAAAGGAGACGGTGAATTCCACTGACTCCCACATCATAAATACGTTCCACATTGGCTCCGAAAAACTCTGCCGTCTGCGCAGCCTCTTCTGCCACTGCAATATCTGCCGTTCCAGCCGTACATACTGCTATCAGTCCACTGCGTTTTTTATCCTTTTTTTCAATTTTTAATACACGAGAAACAGGGTCATAGGTAACCTGCGGTAATTCCTTGTGCAACAGCTCATACTGTGCCAAAGACGCCCTGGTTCCCATGACCTCGCCTTCATCCTTGTATATTCTCTGAAAGATTTCAAGAAGAAACTCATCCCGTTTTCCCTGACAGAATACCACTTCTGCAAAACCGGAACGCATTTTCCGATGGCTGTCTATCTTTGCATAGCCCATCTCTTCAAACGGTTCCCTTTTAAAAAACTGCTCCGCTTCTTCTACGGTCATCTTTCCGCTTTTCACCTGTTCTAATACTTCATGCGCTTCCATTCTGACATCCTTCCAATCTTTTCCCCCTGCCGGACTTTCGTCTCGACTCCTTTATTGGAATTATACACAATATCTGCGTCCAGTTCTACCCTGTCTTTTTCCAGACACAAAATTACCGTAGAACCGCCAAATTCAAATTTACCTTTTTCTTCTCCACGGTGCACCGGGCAGTTTTCTTTCTCATTACAGATTCTGCCTACCATAAGTGCGCCCACTTCCATCATTAAAATATTGCCAAAATGCTGACTTTTCAGCACAGAAAATTCTCTGGTATTTTCCTTATAAATCGGATATATTTCTCCCGCCAGCGGATTTACCGTATGAAAAACACCCGGAATCCTATAGATGTACCCCATTCTGCCATCATCCACAAAGCTGTAATGATGATAATCATCTACCGTCAGGCGGAAAATGCAAAGGGTTCCGCCCTCATAATGACGGGCGATTTTCCTGCTACGGAAAAGACTCTCCATGGTATATTCCGTATCCTTGACGCAGACTTTTCCCTCTGCTGTAATGGGATATATACTGAGCCTGCTATCGCAGGGTGCACAGAAATTCTCCTTAACACGGTCAAATTTCCGGTGTCCCGGCTTGATTTTTCTGGTAAAAAAATCATTATAGGAACGGTATTCCCGTTCCTCATAATCTGTCATATTTATATGATTCTTTTTTATAAATGGTGCAATTGCAGCCTTTGATACCGGCTGGTTCAAAAGGAATCCACCTGCTTTGGAAACAAAGGGTTTCACCAGAATTCCAAGTAAAATTCTTCCGGCAGCCGTCTCATACAATGCCTTTAACACTCTGCCCTGTGCTGCATTCTCACCAATTTCATTTCCCTTCCGGTCTACACAACGCATCTTCGTTTCCTCCTCATTTTTCCTCATTGCAGGAAATGTTACGCATTTTCTGTCACGTTACATCCCATTTCCGGCTCATTGAACATAATGCTGGTCTCATCTGACACAATTTCTACCTCATCAGACGATCTAAAATGGAATTCTCCAGTCCCGGAAAGCACAGTGAAATATGATATTTTGAGAATAGGAAGATTGCAATTACTGCACATGCCACAAGGATAACCAAAACTGCAAGAAATGCATTGGATGGCTTTTTCAATTTAAAATCTACAATAAATAATGTGCCAACTACTGCCAAAACAAAGAGTAGTAACACACTGAATTCACGCTCTGCAATTACAAAGTTCAGCATAAATGCCAGTGGCAGTACGATTGCCATCGTTGTAATCGGCAGTCCGTGATAATATTTATTGGCACCCTCTTCTACTCTCTGGCGGTTGGTTTCCAACACATTGAAGAATCCGAGTCGAATCACGGAGCAGACACAATAATATGCCAGAACAATGGTTCCAAGAATACCTCTTACACCAAGCACATAACAGATTACTGCCGGGAACGCACCAAAGCAGACTACATCGCAAAGGGAATCAATCTGAACGCCAAATAACTTTTCATCATCAGTACGGTTCTTTTTGGTTCTTGCAATCTTTCCATCAAACATATCAAATAATCCGGATAATGCCAGACAGATAATTGCTGTTCTGTAATGTCCTCCAATTGCCTGAGTAATTCCAAAAACAGAACACATCAGACTAATATATGTAAGTACTACTGTATAATCATAAAAACCTATCATTTTTCCCTCTACCTTTCTTCCCTCTTCTGTTTATGCGGTCTTCCTATCGTAAAATGTGCTACGACTGTCATAACTGCGCTTAAAATTAATTCTGTGTAATAACTGAGTCCCCTGCTTACCACCATCGCCGGCAATGTCAGTGTGCCGCAGATTGGTGCAAAAATAGATAAAAACAGTGATTCACTGATTCCCATTCCTCCCGGTAACGGAAGCATATCCACCGCAACGGAAATCATTCCCTGTAATACAACAATGGTTACCATACCAGTTCCATCGATTCCGAAGGAACGGCAGGTCAGATATGTTACAAAAAAGAGTAACAGTCTTTGTACTACGGTAATCAAAAATACATTGGTTACGACCAATTTATGGGTACGGAAATATCCTGCCACATCCTGATACTGCTTCATGGCATTCGCCATTTTTTCCCGGTAATATTCAGTACGCTTCATCAGATGAATTTTGCCAAGTCCTCTTATGATGGCATCCATCATATTAGCTGCCAGTGTCGGATGGAAAACCAGAAACATCATAAATGCCACACAAAAGACATTTAATAAAAGTCCCAGATAACACCATCCCAGCACCGGCTCAAGATAATGCATAATCTGTGCCGGACGAATGATTACAACCAATGCGCCAATCACCACAAGCACCAGTTTATAAGTAATGGTTACAATCATTAAAACCAGTGTCGATACCGGTATGGACAGCTTATCCTTTTTCATATAATAAATCTGTGCCGGCTGTCCTCCGGTTGCCGATGGTGTAATACAGCTGAAAAAGAATCCAACAAAGGAATACAGGAAACAATGCATAAGTTTTATCTTCTGCCGGATGCTTCGCATCATATAATATATGATAACAGATTCACTGCAGATAAAGAATACCACGCAGACCACCGCAACAAGCCAGTACCGGTAATCCGTATTCCGGATATAGCCGAACAATTCACCTAAATCCTGTCCATGAAAGATTGCATATATGGTAATTGCAAATACGGTAATAAGAAAAACTGCATTCAGTATTCCTTTTTTCTTACTCATCATAATGCTTCACCCCAAATATCTTTCTTCCAATTTTATCAAAAACTTTCATTACCGGACGGTACATTCCGGTATGCTTTGATACAAACCAGCAGAATTCTGCCAGAAAAATGCCTGCTACCAGGTCAATCATATAATGCTGTTTGGTAAACTGGGTGGATGCACAAATCAATGCTGCCATCACAAAAGAACATCCTTTGTACCAGCCTGGCAGCTTACAGCTCTTTCTTACCCCGATGAAGCAGAACCAGCTTACCAGACAATGGATGGATGGAAAGAGATTCGTCGGTGCATCCGATGCATAGATAAAACGCACCAGCCAGCTGCAGAAATCATGCCCTGTCACTTCCGGTCTAATATTCGTGGTTGGAAGCAATATAAAGAAGATACAGCAGATTACTCTTGACAACATATCCGCTGTTGCAAAACGGAAAAATGTTTCCTTATCTTCTCTTGATACCAGAATATAATTGATTAAACTGAACGCAAAAAATAAAACATACAGAATAATCCACTCTTTTACAAAAGGAATACTCCTGTCCAGATTGCTGGTCAGGTCATAATGCTTTGCATTTGCCATCAGCCTCTGGGTGCCCCAATAAATAATGGTATTAAAAATGGCACACCATGCCAATGGCAGTGGTCCGTATGATGGTATCCATTTTGCTATGTATTTTTGATAAAATTTTCCCAACTTTGTCTCTTCACACATAATTTTCTAACTTTCTATTTTTTCCGACTTAATAATCATATTCGATTTTCCTTTAAATCACAAGCAGATATTCCCGGTGTTTATTAATATTTCCTTAATTTTGTTTTATTTTAAGCAGCTTTTTTCAGATTCTCTCTTTTCAGATAATATCCACCATACGAAGCCCTTTCGGATAATGATTCTTCATGATTCCACCTGCCAGCTTGCCCCAGCCGATGCTGTAGCCATCTACGCAGATTAAATACCAGCCCTTTTCTCCTCCCCATGAAAAAGTCTGTCCCATCAGATACTGTCTGATTTCCTGGCTGCCAGAAGAAAGCATGGCAACATGAAATGCCTCTTGTGGCTGCATGGCAAGTGCCAGTGCATGGGATGGTTCAAAACGGTTCTTTTTTAAGGTGCCAAGATGCAGTCCCGGCCGTAATACCTTCAGCCCCTTTAAAGCAGGAAATCCTTCCGGCATCAGATAGAGCTGCTCTCCAAATTTAAGCAATGCTCCCTGAGGTTTTTCTTTTAAACTCTCTTTTACAAAAGAAAGATATTCCGGGCAGTCTTTTTCCTTTATGCCCTTTTCCGTCAGTCCAAAGCCGCCATAACCTTCGCCTGCTTTCGTTATCACTGCTGCAAAATGTCCTTCACCTTCGATTTTATGCGGAAACAGACGGATGCAGCCTTCTTTGTCATGAATGAAGCCTTCACTGTCAATTCCTTCTGCAATCTTGCAGTCCGGATGACGTTCTAAGAAACGGTGCACGCTCCCTTCATCCTCTTCCGGTGCAAAGGTGCAGGTGGAATATACCATCCTGCCGCCGGGTCTTAACATCTCATACGCACAGTCTAAGATACCGTCCTGCCGGTCGGCACACAGCTTCACATTGTCAAGGCTCCACTCATTTCCGGCCTCTTCATTCTTCCGGAACATGCCTTCCCCGGAACATGGTGCATCCACCATGATTTTATCAAAGCAGCCTGGAAAACGCTCTGACAGATGCTCCGGTGTCTCATTTAATACCAGTGCGTTTTTGATTCCCATCCGCTCTATATTTTCAGATAAAATCTTCGCTCTCGCCGGATGAATCTCATTACAGATTAAGATTCCTTCCCCCTTCATAGCTGCCGCAATCTGGGTACTCTTTCCACCGGGAGCTGCACAGAGATCTAAGATGATATCCCCCGGCTGTGCCTTAAGACATTCTGCCGGTACCATTGCCGATGGCTCCTGAATATAATACACACCGGCATTGTGATAAGGATGTTTTCCCGGACGAATCTCTTTTCCATAATAAAAACCGGTCTCACACCATGGAACCGGTTTTAGCTTCCAATCTGTCTGTTGTAAAAATTCTGATACACTGGTTTTCCCTGTATTAATCCGGAACGACTGCTGCCGCTCCTGCCCTAAGCTTTCGAAAAATGCCGGGTACTCTTCCCCTAACATTTCTTTCATTCTCTCTAAAAACTCTGCCGGGAAACTATTATTTTCCTGTTCTGAATGCATCCGTATTTCTCCCTTCATCCACTTGCAGTAATCCGTAGAGTAACGGTTTTAGCTGGAATTCTTCGCACATGGCATCCACTTCTTTTAAAAGCTTCTGCTTATGCTCCTTTGAAATCTTTGCCTTTCTCGCCCGGATCAGAAGATTCTTTGGCGTATGGGACAAATCCACAAATTCTAAGACCTGGCTCTTGTATCCGCAGCACTCTAAGAGGTTGGCACGGATTGCATCCGTTGTCAGTGCTGCAAAACGCTCTTTGATAATGCCATAACGGGTCATCAGATGCAGCTTTTCGCTCTCCATCTGCTCATTTAATTCATGCTGGCAGCATGGCACGGAGAAAATCATTTCCGCATCCCAGCTGATGGCATTGTATAAGGCAAAATCCGTTGCGGTATCGCAGGCATGCAAAGATACTACAATATCCACCGGGAACGGTGCTTTGTAGCCATTGATATCTCCCAGTTCAAAATGCAGGGTGTCATATCCGTATTTTTTTGCTGCCTGATTACATTTTTCTATGACATCTTTCTTTAAATCCAATCCCACAATCTCTACCGGAATCTTGCGCACTTCCGTAAAGTAGTAGTACATAATAAAAGTAAGATAGGACTTACCGCAGCCGAAATCAATGATATGAAGTTTCTCTTTTTTACAGTCCTTCACATAATCATCGATGATTTCAATAAAACGGTTAATCTGCTTAAACTTATCATACATGGTACGGACAATTTTACCCTCTGTGGTAAAAATTCCCATATCCACCAACGGCGGAATGACCTTACCTTCTTCTAAGAGATAATTTTTCTTCCGGTTATGGGTTGCAGTCTCATTTACTGCATTCTGCAGCTTTTTCCTTTTATAAGATGGCACTCCCTTTTTGGATACCAGAAGAATATGCTCTGCTTCTGTATCAAATCCATTGAGCTGGCGAAAATGATTCTGCATCAGTTCTTCCAATGCTGCCTCTAATTCTTCTACGGACAGATTCTCATGAAATACCTGCTTGTCCGTATATTTTTCCATCTGGAAAAAGGCTTCCTTTTTCTGCACGATAATTTTACGATACTCTTCCTGCTTTGTGGCAGGCTTACTGATAATCAGCTTCCTGCAGCTTTCTGCGATTGCTTCTATATACTCTCTCATTTCCATTATGCTTCTCTTAACTTTGCAATAATCTCATCTGCGATTGTCTCTGCACTCCTGCCGTCTGTTGCCACCGCAAGGTCTGCAACACTTTCATAACGGCTACGGCGTTTTTCCATCAGTTCACGGATGTACTCCACATTCATATGGCCATTTAAAATCGGGCGGTCCTTGCTGTAGCGGACTCTCTCATAAATGGTTTCCGGTGTAGCAGACAAAAGAACGATTCTGCCATTTTCTTTCATAAAAGATACATTTTCTTCCCGCAGCACTGCACCGCCACCGCAGGATACGATGACACCGTCTTTTTCTGAAATATCTTTTACAAGCTGTGTCTCCAAATCTCTGAAATGTATTTCACCATACTGTGCAAAAATGTCAGAGATAGCCATTTTCTGCTGCTCTGCAATCATTTCATCCATTTCGCAAAGAGGAACATTTAATTTCTCTTTTAATACTTTTGCTATGGTGCTTTTCCCGGCTCCCATAAATCCAATCAGAAAAATATTCTCTGCCATTTTCTAATTCCTTTCCATATGTATGATTCCAAATATCGATTAAAATTCTTCTCTATTATTTTTACTGTCTATTGCTATTCTGATGTATGATTTCCAATATCCGCCGCAGTTCTTCTGCATCTATCTGTCCCGGTGCGCTGCTCTTTCCGGCTGCGCCAAAGGTAACTGCCGAGCCAAAGATTTCTCCGCAAAGACGGCTGATTAAGCCCTTTCCTGCCATAGACATGGTAATAACAGGTGTCTTCCCTGTTTCCCTCCAGCTTTCCGTTACCGTAAGCAGTGTTAAAACATCCTTGCTGCTTTGTGGCATAACGGCAATCTTTGGAATATCTGCGCCAAGTGCTTCCATTTTCTGAAGTCTGGCAAGGAGTTCTTCTGCTGCCGGTGTTTTTTCAAAATCATGATTGGATGCAATGACTTTTACATTATTGCTATGTGCTGCCGCTACTACTGCCTTTACAACAGCATCCCCGGAAAATAATTCCACATCCACGCAGTCCACAAACCCGGATGCAATTGCAGCTTCATTTAAGCTTTGATATGCTCCGTCGCTTAAGGCAGCTTCTCCGCCTTCCCTGCTGCTTCGGAAGGTAAATAAAACCGGCAGTTCTCCCAAACATTTGCGAAGCTTTTCTAACAGTGCGACTACTTTTTTACTGTCTGCAGCTTCTTCATACCAGTCCACACGAAATTCCACCAGATCCGGTTTTGCAGCCTTCGCCCGCTCTGCGCCCTCTAATATTTCTTTTTCCGTCTTTCCTACAACCGGAACACAAATCTTTGGCATTCCGCTTCCGATTTCCAATGTCCTGATTCTGACTACCGTCTGCTCCATTTCTTACTCCTTATCCTACTGGAAAAACTTCTCTTTTACTTCCCGTACCGGCATCTCTTCTCCGGTGTACAGGCGGAATGCAGCAACACCCTGCCACAGTAACATTCCTTTTCCATTGAGGCAGGTGCAGCCTGCTTCTTTTGCTTCCCGGAGTAATCTTGTCTCTTCCGGATTATAAACGGCATCTGCAACCACCAGTCCCGGACGGAATGCGGATGTATCTTTCACAACGCTTTCTTTTTCCATCGGTTTCATTCCAACGATTGTTGCATTGGCAAAAATGTCAGAGCTTTGAATCTCTTCTGTCATCTTTGCAGTATCTGCAATGTCATACACATTTACCACAATGCCCGGCACTTCTTTTCTAATCTTCTCTGCTGTTTCCAGTGTTCTTTCGAAGAAGTCATCTTTGATATTGAAAATGCTGATTTCTCTTGCCCCGTCCAGCGCACACTGTACCTGAATGGCAGTGGCTGCTCCGCCGCCTCCTGCTACTGTGATTTTCTTTCCTTTTATCTCAATTCCATGGTCTCTTAAATTGCCTACAAATCCTTCACCGTCTGTCATATGTCCGATTAATTTTCCATCTTCATTTACTATGGTATTGACTGCTCCGATAATCCGGGCTGCCGGTGAAAGCTCATCCATATATTTTGCAGTTTCTGTCTTACATGGCATCGTTACATTGCAGCCACGCATGTGGAAAAGGCGCATGGCATCCAAGGCTGCCTTTACTTCTTCTACTTTTATATCGAATGCTACGTATGCATAGTCTAATCCTAATTTTTCAAAGCTATAGTTATACATTGCCGGGGAGCCTGAGTGTCCTACCGGGGAACCGATCAATGCCAATAATCCTGTATGTCCTGTTATTCTTCCTTTTCCTTCCATGTCTTCTCTCCTTCTGTTCGAAATGATTCTGTTCGGGTGATTACGATAATGCAAAACAACGACCAAACAATTGTTACTGCTATTTAACGATGTTTTCTTTTGATGAACAGGAAATGTCCTATCGTTCTTAGATACGCATTTTGCTTGTAGTAGACTGTCTTTCCGCCTGCTTTGACGGGATATCTGCACTGTCCGCCGGAGGCGGATGCCACAGCAAGCCTGCAAGGGGCACTAAGAATTTCGATAAAGTTACGAATTCGTCCGGCAACCGGCGCATATTCGCATCCATGCTTAAGATGCGCCTCACTGGCACATCCCTGTGCCAGTGTTGCCGGTTTGCCGACGAAATTCCAAGTGCCCCTAACAGCCTGCTTCATGCATCCGCATTCCGGCGCACCGTACAGATATCTTGTCAAACATTGGAAAGACCGGCTAAATCACAAAAGCAAAATGCAGTGTCTTAGAACGATGGCATTTCCTGTTACAAAAGAAACATCTGTCAAATGGCAGATACAATGGTTGCATCCTGTTTTCCTCTATCGTAATCACCCGAGTAAAACTCTTTTTCTATCATAGCTTTTTTTCCATGCCATGGCAATATTTATCAGAAAATATTCTGTCCATTCCGGTAATTATCCCACATGGTGCTATTCGCCCGTTTTACTTCCTGTTCAAACTCCCGGGCAGATATCAGCTTGCAGTCCTGGCCGCGGATAATCATCTGCTCTAAGCCATCGGAGGTTGCAACCGTTACATCATAATGATTGTGATGTTCGTGGGCAAATCGTTCGATATACTGGTCTGCTGTCTCTGCCTCTTTGGTAAAGACAATATGGATATTGTGATAGTCCAACTGTTCTGTCTTATGTCCGGTCAGGCGGTATGCATCAAACACCACAATGACTTCGCCACCAAAGATGCCCTGATAGTTGCAGAGAATGTCCTGCAATTTGCCTCTGGCTCCATCCAGATTCACTTCTGCCAGTTCATGTAAATCCTTCCAGGCATAAATTACATTGTAGCCATCCACCAGTAGATAGCGTTCCAGTTTTTCCGGCTTGTGGTAAGTACGGACGGTTGGTGCATTGTTTTCTGCTTTGCGTTTTCGCACAACACCGTTTTTGCGTTTTCCTTCCTGCCGGTTGGCATAGAAGGTCTTTTCTAAAATAGCATCGATTTCATCGGTATCTACCCAATCCTCTACTACGCCGGGACGGTGGACTTTTATCCGTTCTTCTTTTGTGCCGCCATCTTCTTCTAAAACAGATGGCATATGCATGTGCTCTTTTACTTCATACCACGGCACCAGATAGCCCGCTCCGTGGGCACAGAATACAGAATCTGATGTATTATATAAATCTGCCTCCGGCTGATAACCGATAGCTTCTACCACCTCATCCTGATTCTGGCACACCTCGTAGCCCTGCAATGTGCAGAAGAATTTGCCACGCCCTTTGGCATAGGTATTTAATTCCTTCTGATAATCCGAAAGCTTCGATACCGGACCGCTTCCGGTGAGCAGTGCCATTCCATTTTCTATCTGCGGAGCGTCCATTCTGCTGTTACGCTGCTCCATATCATGCATTGCACGACCCAGACATTCTTCCGGTATTTCCAGACGGAATGCATAATATGGCTCTAACAATACAGAATCTGCTTCCATCAGCCCCTGCCTTACCGCCCGGTAAGTTGCCTGCCTGAAATCGCCGCCTTCGGTATGCTTTGGATGTGCCCGGCCGGACACTACGGTAATCTTCATATCAGTAATGGCAGAACCGGTTAATACGCCCTTATGTTCCCGCTCTGCAAGATGGGTCAGTATCAGCCGCTGCCAGTTCTTATCTAAAATATCTTCACTGCAGTCTGTCTGAAAACACAGTCCGCTTCCGCGCTCACCCGGCTCTAACAGAAGATGTACTTCCGCATAATGGCGCAGTGGTTCAAAATGTCCGACTCCTTCTACGGTATTGCGGATGGTTTCTTTATAGATAATCTTCTCTTCTCCAAATTCCGCCACAACTCCGTAACGTTCTTTGATTAATTTCTGCAGGATTTCAAGCTGCACTTCACCCATCAGCTTTACGATAATCTCTCCGGTTTCTTCCCGGTATACAATATGCAATTCCGGATTTTCTTCCTCTAACTGCTTTAATTTTGGCAGCATGACCGCCACCGGAACTTCCCCCGGCAGAACCATTTTCACGCTGCGTACCGGTTCTAAGACCGGAAGAATTGATTCTTCTTCTATACCAAGCCCTTCACCCGGATAAGTCTTCGTAAGCCCCGTAACTGCACAGACTGTACCTGCTGCCGCCTCGGATACTGCCTCATATTTTTCTCCGGAATAAATACGGATCTGATTGACCTTTTCCGCCCACTCTTCTTCTCCGGCTTTGCCATTAAGCATGTCCTTTACACGAAGAGTTCCTCCGGTCACTTTAAGATAAGTCAGCCGGTTTCCCTGTTCTTCTCTTGCAATCTTAAAGATTTTAGCACCAAATTTATCCGGATACTGAGGTGTCCTGCCATATTCGTAAAGCCCGTCTAACAGTTCTTCCACACCCTGCACCTTTAATGCAGAGCCAAAATAGCAGGGGAAAAGTTCCCTCTTTGCAATCATTTGTGCAAGGTCATTGGATGCAAGACTTCCTTCCGATAAGAATTTCTCCATGGCTGCTTCTTCGCACATAGCCGCCTCTTCATAGAAGCCTTCGTTCTGCTCCTGTGTAAAGTCAATGCAGTTGCTGTCCAAATGCTCCTTGATTTCCCATAAAAGAGCCTCTTTATCCGCTCCCGGCTGATCCATTTTATTGATAAATAAGAATACCGGAACCTGATAAAGTTTTAACAGACGCCACAGCGTTCTGGTATGTCCCTGCACACCATCGGCTCCGCTGATGACCAGCACTGCATAATCAAGCACTTTAAGGGTCCGCTCCATCTCCGCAGAAAAGTCCACATGCCCCGGTGTATCCAATAAAGTGATTGCCATATCTTTCCAGGAAAATTCTGCCTGCTTTGAGAAAATCGTAATTCCACGCTCCCGCTCCATGGCATTATTGTCAAGATATGCATCCTTATTATCCACTCTTCCCAGATGGCGTATGCTTCCGCTTGTATACAACATACTTTCCGATAATGTTGTCTTTCCTGCATCTACATGTGCAAGAATTCCGATTACCAGCTTCTTCATATTTAAAGGTATCCTTTCTGACATTTTTTTACGCTGTACAACTAGTCCCGGTTCAGCTCGGCTAAAAGCTCTGCCCGCTTGCTTCCAATCAGCAGTTCCTGATTATACTGTAAATAGCGGTCGCAGTTGTGCTCGGCTAAGAATCTTGCGGATTCTGCCACGGTAGCAAGATCTGTTACAAATACCACCATTTCCTGGCCGCCCTCAAATGCCTGCTCCATAAAATCAAACGCATGCTCTAAGGCTGCTGCGGTCTTTTCTTCGATTGTTTCTAATGTCTTTCTCTGGATATCAAAGGCTGCCTTTTTTTCCTCAAAAACTTCTTTCTTTGCCCCTTCGGAATTACGGTACTCTTTCAAGGCTGCAAAGTCGCGGTCTGTCTTAGCCTTTTCTTTTCCATAGCTTCGGAACAGATTCTGTAATCCGTCCAACAAAAGATTGACCACGCTGAGTCTTTCATCAAAAGCTGCATCATAAATCCGGGCAAATACTTCCGGCCGAATCTTTCCTTCCAATATTAACGGAATTCCATAGTCATCCTTATATTTCTGGTATAAATCAAAATATGCTGCCGCATCCTCTGCCACATCCTTATGGTGTAAAAATTCTCCTACAACGGTTTCATCTACCGGAAGCCCCATTTCTTCATAGGTCTGCATCAAAATGCTTAAGTCCTCCCAGCCTCTTGCTGTGACAAACTGCAAGCCGTCTACATCTGCTTCCACCCGGTAGAAATTCTTTGGACGAAGCTCAAGATAGCTTAAAATTGCACCATGGATATGTCTTGATCTGGCATAAGCTTTCCAAACACCAAGGTCTGCCTCTACCTGCATACAGCGGACACGGTCCAAGGTTACCATATCAAATTCCCGCACCGATTTATTGTATTCCGGCGGATTGCCTGCTGCAACAATAATCCAGCCCTCCGGCACTGCCTGATTACCAAAGGTCTTGCACTGCAAAAACTGTAACATGGTCGGTGCCAGTGTCTCTGACACACAGTTAATCTCATCAATGAAAAGGATTCCTTCCGGACAGCCTTCCTCGATTTTCCGGTATACGCTGGCAATAATCTCACTCATGGTATATTCCGTTATGGAATACTCTTTGCCTGCAAATTCCATTTCTTTGATAAAAGGAAGTCCCACTGCACTCTGTCTGGTATGATGGGTAATCGTATATGCTACCAGTCCGATTTTGCACTCCTCTGCAATCTGCTCCATAATCTGGGTCTTGCCGATTCCCGGCGGTCCCATTAATAAGACCGGTCTCTGACGAATCAGAGGAATCTTATATCTGCCCTCATCATCCTTTTTCAAATATGCTGTTACGGTATGTTTGATTTCTTCCTTTGCCTGTTTGATATTCATCTGTTTTCTTCCAATCTATATTATTTCTCTCATGCATTCTGTTCCAGCTCTCCCGGCTCCAGTTGCAGCCGCATTGCCCATGGTGGTACTGCCGTCTCATCATAGGCTCCCAAGAATAAAAATGCGGTCTTATATTCCGGCTTCTTTACCGGATAAATGCCCTTGCCATCGGTAAAGTACAAGAGTCCATCCAGATGCCGGATACTTCCTTCTTTGATTAGTTGGTTTACATAAGTAAACGCCGGTCGAAAATCTGTATTTCCGCCGCCCACTACCTGAAAGCTTTTTAGCAGCCGCTCCATTTCTTCCTGACTGCTGATTACCTCATCCATTTCCACTTTATCATCGCACTGGATAATCCGGATTCTGCATCTTCGAAAGAAGCTGTTCTGCTGGGATAAAATGCCAAATGTCTCATTTAAAAAGCCTTTGATTAAACTGCCGCTGGTGGAATAACTGGTGTCTACCACCACTACAAATTCCCGGATTTTCTTTACTTCCCGGCTCTCCACCGGTTCTATCAGGGGCATATTCTTATAAAGCCGCAGCCCATAGGTATAATAATTCAAATCATACTCATCGGGATTGCATTTTAATTCTTCCTGTAGTATGGAAAATTTCTGTAAAAATTCCTTATAACTCCGGCGGCTTTTCGCAGCACTGATCTGTGTCATCAGAAGTTCTTCTCCCTTTTCCGGCTCATCTCCATGCCGCTTCTTCGCCATACTGGTCTGCCTTGCTATCTTATTCCATTTATTTCTGGCCGCAGATGCCGCGCCATTGCCGGTTTCCTCTTTCCAGAAACGGTGGTCATCCGTATAAAATTCATGATTTAAGGTAAGAAGCTCTTCCATGGATTTTCCCCGCAGCCAGCGGTATACCACTGCTGCTGAAATCCGCCCCTCACCCTTCAACGCTTCATAGGTCTGCTGCCGCAGAAAGCTTAATGCGCGCCTGGTACAGGGCTTGTCCATGCCGTCAATGGTCTGCTCCACTACAATATCGCAGGCAAGATTCCAAAGCTTCGTATCTCTGTTTCCTTTTAAAAATAAGTGTGAAAAAATACAGTGCAATATCGTGTGCAGGTACGCCCGGTTCATAAATGCCGGATTATTCCGGAATACGCGTATTACCTGTCCTGCTGAGAAAAAGAGACTCTCTCCGTCCGTAGCCATTGTCTCTAAGCCTTCCATTGCCTGAGGCTTCAATGCAGAAAGTGCCACATCAAGATATCGCAAATCCAGATAGATTTCACTTCTTGCATGCTGCAAGATTTTTACAGACATATCATTTTCCCATTCGGTCTGGGTCTTAATATGTGCCATCTTCTACTCCTTTCTGCCACTGCATATTTTCTTAATTTTCTGCTGTTTTTACCACTCAATATCATAACAGGAAGAAGCTGCTTCTTCCTTATAATATTTCTGCTGCCAGCTGCTTAAGCTGACACTGCCTTCTGCCCAGCCGGCTTCTGCCGCCTGCTCGATTAATGCAGTGATTCCACTCCGCTCCACCACCTGAAGCCGGCATATCAGCTCTAATAATGCTAAATCTTTTTTCTGAATCAAAACATCACATACCTCACTGGCATGTTCTTTTAAATAAGAAAAATAACGTTCACGGGCTTCTTCCTTTAATTCCACCGGATATGCCAGTCTGCAAAGTGCCATTCTGGCTGCAGTCCACATCTTCTCCTCAATGCAGATCCGCTCAAATATCATATCGTATGCGGCGGCATCTACCATCCGCTCATGAAAACACTGTCTTGCCCGGAAACCTTCCCCCGCAATATTCAGTGCAAATATATGTGCCGGTCCGATTTCTTCATAGGAATCGTAATATTCCGGATAGAAAAATAAGGCTTCCTTAAATTCCACTTCCAAATCAGCCCGAACCTGATTTAAGATAAGCTGTGCGCCACTGGCTTCTTCCATGGAAGAACGAAGCACCAGCCGCTTTAAGCTCCGGCAGTTCATAAAGGCATCGCTTCCTAATTCTTTTAAGAAACGCCCCAAGGTAAGTGTTCGTAATTTGCGGCAATTATAAAATGCCAGATTCCCGATTTGTTCCACGGAATCCGGCAAAGAAATTTCTTCGATATCATTTCCACATAATGCCTTCATAAAACTGTCCACTTCGCCGATGGTAACGGCATCTGCCGGAACATGTTTGCTTTCCGAAAAACAATATGCGCCTATTCTCTTTACTGTGAATCCATCTATCTGTTCTGGAATTACAACAACCGGTGTCGTCCCATATACACGCTCTATGCTTATGGAATGTTCATCCAGCGGCTGTATCTCATAGCTGTATGCTGTGTTCATCTTACGCTCCAGTTTCCTCAACTTTTCTCTGCTACAATATAACACATCCCCGGTTATCGCACAAGTTCCGTCATTCCGCCTTCTAAAATCAGACGGTTATCTTCATAGATTCCGGCAAACTGGCTCATTGGAAGCGGGCTTACACCCATTCCCACCTCAATGGTATAGCCGGGACGATTGTATTCCTGAATAAACCAGTCTTTGAAACCAGCATAACCCGACGCAGATGGTGTCTCTTCCACCCGGTATCCGCTGACCTCGCCAAAGTATTCTGCAATTCTTCTGGAATCTGCCGGTTCATAGTCAAGATACCGCCAGTAAATCACTTCTCCCTGTGCATGATATGCCAGAATTAACGAAAAATTATGGGCTCTTGTAAATTCATAGACACTGCGGCTTTCCGGTGCCACAAGGGGAGCCTCTCCCACATAATCTCTTGGTGCCGGTGTTGTAAATCCCATGGCAAATTTAATGTTTCTGGCATTTTCCCAGCCCGCCGGAAATTGCAGATTCAAATCAATTCCTTCTATATTGGCTTTCCATCCATTCGGAAATGGAATCTTCGGATAATCAGCTGCAATGCGCTCTGCCTCTTCTAAGGATGCACCCTCTTCTAATACTCCATTCACTAAATCCACGCCATCCGGGTTTACCAGGGGAACAAGATACAGGGAAAATCCATAAAAAAGCCATGCCGCCTGCACAGTATAAAGCATGCGTCCCGCTGCAAATGCATGGGCATATTCTTCCGCAAATTTAAGCAGGACCGGTGTGGTAATCCATTCGTTGGCATGATATGCTCCACTGTAAAAGACTTCCCGCTCTCCTGTTCCAATCCGAAGATAGGGAATTTCCTTTCCCATCGCACTTTTTCCAATATTTCCCTGAACCAAGAAAGGATAGCGTACCGTAAGCCCTTCCAATATCCAGTCATTGAGATAAGAAGTGTAAGCCACATCTTCTGCTACAAGCGAAAAAGAGAATGGAATTGCAAGAATACTTCCGGTCCGCAGTGCCAGCGGATTTACTGTTGGATTGGCTGTCATAATCGCTGATACACTGGTGTCATAATTTGCCGCAATACCCCATAATGTATCACCGGATTTTATTTCATGCATCGTATATCCTTTTAAATAAGGGAAAAGCTTTCCCCACACTACATCATCTATTTTACAGTTAAATTCTTCCCCGCCCTTTTTCCTTAAAAACTGCCGCAATGCCCTGCAGGTATTCTCTCCCAAAATTTCATCTTTCCTTATATCATATCCCGCACGGTTTAATGCCAGCTGCACATACTGTACCAGCACGGAGCGTTCTCCCGGATTCAATACTTTCATTCTTTCACCTGTTTCCAGTCCTTCTTATCAGTATATGCAGCTGTTTTCAAAACGTAACAAAGAATGTGCCCTGGCACATTCTCGCGCCTGCGGCGGTCGCTTGCGACATCTACCTTATACGCCGCAGTGCGCATCCTCGCGGAGCGTTTTTCACTTTACAGGAAAGCAATTTCCTGTAAAGTGAAAAAGCCTTGCATACTCTGCAAGACTTCTTCTGGTTATGATATATAATACAATTTGTTTGTACCCTACGGAAATGATTTTGTTTTTGGAATTTACATTCCTGCTAACTGTTTGCCTAAGCTTTCGCATGCAGCGACTGCATCGTCATCCGGTGCTTCCTGACAAATCACACCTTCACCATTTACAACGGTTGCTCCTGCGCTTGTCATACGGTCTACCCAGTCACGCATCCACTGTCCATCGCCCCATCCGTAAGAACCGAATAATGCGATTTTCTTTCCTGCTGCAAAGCCTTCTACTTCTTCAACGAATGGCTCCATCTCGCCTTCTTCTAAGACTTCTGCACCCATTGCAGGACATCCCATTGCAAATACGGAAGAAGCTTTTAATGCATCCATATCAGCTGTACTTACATCAACAACCTCTGCTTCTTTGCCAGCTGCTTCAATTCCTCTTCCAACAGCCTCAGCCATTGCCTGTGTGTTTCCTGACTGTGTCCAATAAACTACCTGAATCTTACTCATTTTTTCTACCTCCTAAACAGCCGCTTTCTGCGGCATGCTGTCATTATAAATACCAATGATGTCCCGCATTCCCACTCCATTGGAGAGAAGCTGGATGATGGTCTCTTTTTCCATATCATAGCGTGCGAAAAGACGTTTCTTTTCCGGAACATGTGCATACACTTTCCAGTAACCCTGATAGAGTGCATTCTGTCCATTCTGTTCCATAAATCCTCTTACATCTTCTACCGGATAGCCAAGCAGTACTCCCATCTCATGAGGGAAGCCCGGCTCGCCGCACATATAACCCTGGTAACGTTTCTGAAACGTGCTGAGAATATTTCCGAGCGTAAAGTCCTGATAACCGGACTCCTGCAGCAGCTCCCGTATCTCTTTACGCATCAGATACGCCTCCAACGGTTTCTTCCGGAAAAGAAGGTAACGAGCTTTTTCCCTGGTCCTGAGCAGTAGCAGGAATGAAATTCCGGATTTTCTCAGGCACTGTTTTACCGCATCCTCCATGCCTGTTGAAACGACTAAGAGATTGGATATCTTTACTCCTGCGATCAATGGGGCACATTGTAACGCTAACTGCGTCTCTGCATTGTGTAAATCCATCTGTTGTACAATTTCCAGAATTTCTGTACTCATATCTTCTTTTCCTTTCGCTCTAGTTAGCTATTCCTAACTTGTGTTTATCATAACTAATTACATTTCTGTTGTCAACATAAAATGTGCGTGGTGAGAATTCTTTATCATATTAAGAATTTCAGTTAGTTTGATATGGTTTTAGTTTGGCTGGGTGGGATGAAAATATACTTGTATAAAAATACCAGCAGTTTCGCTGCAATATTACATTTTCAAGTTCTACTCTACATTCTTCAGTGCTTCGTCCATCGGTATCTTCCGAATCTTCCGAAGGCAGAACAATGCCACTACGAAGTATGCTGCCAGTACCATAAGCAGTATTTTCCAGTAGATGTTCGGGTCATAGTAGATGCTCAGCCAGCCGGAGTAATCACTCATCATTGCCCGGTAGATGACATTGATGGTCTCGGTAGCAATTGCTTCACCCAGGATAACGGATATCACCACAATCCAGGTGGTGGCTGTCAGATACAGTTTCCCGATTTCTCGGATGTTGTAACCCAATATCTTAACCATGGATATGGATGAAGCATTCCGCTCGATAATCAGCTTTGTCATCAGGTAAATAAGGATTGCTGCCAATGCAACAGAAAATACATTCATCAGATAGAACATGCCGCCCATAGATACATCAAGCTGTCTTGATACCTTGGTAAGGTCATCTTCTGTAATGGTCGTCATGATATAGGCATCCTCAATATCGGTAATCTTCTTATCGGAGAAATATCCATTGAAATAACCCTCCTCTTTGTCAAATACATCCCGATATTCCTCTTCCGGCATAAAAATTGCCACCGCTGCCGGATACTCATAGATTCCAGCCACCTTAAACTTGTATTTCTTATCTCCATAAGTTTCCTTTAACTCAATGGTATCGCCTTCTGCGAGCCGGTATTTTTCTGCATAACTATCCGAAATGTAGACACCTTCTTTTGGGAAATCAATATCAACATAAGCACTGTCTTTTTCAACGCCATAGACGCTGACCTCTTCGCTGTTGAATTCTGTCGGCATTGTCTTTAAACTACCGGCAAGATAAGTCTCTGCGCCATCTGTTTCCGTTGGAACCGGTGCTTTTAATACATACTGATAATCTGCAAGCATGTGGGACAGCACTTCATCCTGATAATGGTCTAAAAGTGGTGACATCATCATGCCGAAAACCAGCAGAATTTCTGCAAAAGCAATACCGATAAATAAAGTCAGGTAGCCCGCACGGTTCTGTAAAATAATACGGATACGGAACCGGTTAAAGAATTTGAAATGCGGCAGTTTTACTGCTTTTTTCCGCTTTCTTCTGCTCAAATCCCTGCGCAGGAAATTCAGTGGTAAAATACGCAGTTTGGAAGAAATCAAAAGCAGATTTATAACAATCATTATGATTGCCGGAATCACCGTTGTCAGGATAAACGCATCCCCATTCCAGATGGTATGGTAGGTCGGCAGACTATAGCTTCCATAGTACAAATCTGCTACCATATTTTTAAATACGGTATAGCCAAGTATATTTCCAATAATTGCTGCTACGATTGTCACCAGTACCGGAAGATGCAGATAATGCCGCAGCAGTTCTCCTCTGGTATAGCCGGATGCACGCAGCGTTCCGATGACTGCTGCTTCTTTTGTAATCGTATTATTGGTGGTAACTGCAAAGACAAATGCCATAATCGCTATCAGGATATATAACAGCGTCATTACCATTGTTTTGTCTCCACCCATATCATCTCCCGTAAAATGAATTGCCTGATTGGAAAATGCCGGTATGTATGCTGCTATTGCCGCCTTACTGCCCAGCACTTTCATAAAATCTTCTGCTTTCTCTTTTGCTTCCGTATCATCAGCCGGAGTTTTTTCATATTTCCAGGAATAGCTGTAATGGAGATTGCCGGTGCCATAAGCATCAAAAGCATCCTCTGTGGCAATGGCAACGCCAAATTTTATGGCATCAAACATCAGATCCTTGCTATCGGAAAACAGCGCACTGTAATCCGATAATGCCACAAGACCACTGATGGTCTTTTTCTCGCCGCCTACTTTAATGGTGTCTCCTACTTTCAGGGAATTATTGTCCGCATACATCCGGTCAATTGCAATTTCATCTTCCTGCTGCGGCATTTCTCCATCCATCAGACATACTTTATCCACTTCGTTTCTCGGTTTAAAAATACGGAGGGTACTGTCTGACTTGCCATTTACCACCGCTTCTTCCAGATAGTAATTCTCATAAATTGTTACGCCTTCTTTTTCCAGTTCTGTAAGCAGCGTATCGTCAGCTTCTTCCATCAGTTCGAAATTACCGTCTTCAATATTGTACTTTTCAAAACTCTCATTATAGGCAGTTATCATACTGCTTCCTGCCACCAGAAATCCCGATACAAATCCGATAGTAGCCGTCAGGAACAGGAAAATCACAAGATATTTTCCAAAATCTGTTTTCAATTCCCTTGGAATTCGTTTTCTTAATGGACTCTTCACTTTCATCACCGCCTTTACCAGTCAAGTTCCTGTGCAGGAATCTTCACTTCATTGGTGTAATCCTTTCGAATCTGTCCATCACGCAGCTTAATGACACGGTCTGCCATGTTTTTGATGGCATCATTATGGGTAACCATAATAACGGTATTTCCATATTTCTGATTTACATCCTCAATCAGCTTCAAAATCTCTTTGGATGTATTGTAATCCAGTGCTCCGGTCGGCTCATCACAGAGCAGAATATCCGGGTTCTTTACAATGGCACGGCCAATGGCTGTACGCTGCTGCTGTCCACCGGATAACTGGTTTGGCAGCTTATGACGATGCTCATAAAGTCCCAGTGTCTTAAGCAATTCGTCAATGTCTAATGATTTATCACTCAGATATGCTCCTACCTCGATATTTTCCTTCACATTGAGGTTTGGGATCAGATTATACATCTGAAATACATATCCTAAATGGCGGCGGCGGTAATTCGTCAGTGCCTTTTCGTTCATATCTGCTGTTTTCTCTCCATTGATGGAAATATAGCCGCTGTCTGCACTGTCAATTCCTCCGATAATATTCAAAAGTGTTGATTTACCGGAACCGGACGGTCCTAACAATACGCAAATCTCACCTTTTTCAACAGAGAAATTAATTCCCTTCAAAACTTCTGTTTTTGCCTCTCCCTGTCCAAAACTTTTTTTCAAATTCTGAATCTCCAGAAACATATTCATCCTCCTTTTTCTTTTCTGACTCTTTTTTCAGTTCTTTTATTTTGTTACTCCTGCTTCCCTCTTTCCCAATGCTGTACTATTTCCGACTTCCTGTTAGCTTTTTGCAACTTTTGTTAGTATAGCCTATCTGTTTGGTAAAAGAAAGGCGTTTACTGATTCTTTTTCTCAATAAACGCCTTTATACTATTTCTTTGCAATGTGCAGTGTCCGCATGGAATTTAAAATTGCAATGACAGATACACCTACATCTGCAAATACTGCTTCCCACATATTGGCAATACCAAATGCACCGAGTATCAGTACAATTGCTTTTACGCCAAGTGCAAATACGATATTCTGGTGCACGATGGAAAGTGTCTTTCTTGCAATCTTCACAAGAGATGCAATCTTTCGCACATCATCATCCATAAGAACTACATCTGCAGCTTCAATGGCTGCATCGGAACCCATACTTCCCATTGCAATTCCAATGTCTGCTCTGGTCAGTACTGGTGCATCGTTGATGCCATCACCCACAAATGCAAGTTTTTCTTTCTCATGCTGTTCTTTCAGAAGTGCCTCAACCTGACTTACCTTGTCACCCGGCAGTAATTCTGCATGCACTTCATCCAGTCCCAGTTCATCTGCTACTGCCTGTGCTGCTGCCTTACGGTCTCCGGTCAGCATAACGCATTTCTTCACGCCTACCTTCTTCATGCTATGGATAGCTTCTTTTACGCCCTCCTTAATGGAATCGGAAATTACAATGGTTCCGGCAAATGCTCCATCTACCGCAACATAAATCACGGTTCCAGCACTACTGTTTTCGGTATAGGAAATATTCCGGGCTGCCATCATTTTGGCATTTCCAAGCCATACTTCTTTTCCATCTACAAATGTATGAATTCCATGTCCGGCAATTTCTTCTGTTCCATTTACCCGGTTCATATCCAGTTCTTTGCCATAGGCTTCACGCACGGAATTAGCAATTGGATGATTGGAATATCCTTCTACATGGGCTGAAAGCTCTAAGAGTTCCTCTTTGCTTCCATTTACCGGAAGTACCTCAGATACCTTGAACTCGCCTTTGGTCAGTGTACCGGTTTTGTCAAATACGATAGTGGTCATCTCAGCCACTGCCTCTAAATAGTTACTTCCTTTTACAAGAACACCTAAGTTAGAAGATGCTCCGATACCGCCGAAGAATCCCAATGGGACGGAGATTACAAGGGCACACGGGCAGGAAATAACAAGGAAAATACAGGCTCTCTGAATCCACTCAGCCCAGCCGCCGCCCAAAATAATCGGTGGCAGGATTGCAAGAATTACTGCTCCAATGGTAACAACCGGAGTGTAATATTTTGCAAATCTGGTGATAAAGTTCTCCACTCTTGCTTTCTTGCTGCTTGCATTCTCCACCAGTTCCAGAATCTTGGATACTGTGGAATCTTCGAATGCTTTTGTTACTTTTACCTTTAAAGTACCGCTTCCATTGACACAGCCGCTGATGATTTCATCACCTTCTGCTGCTCTTCTTGGAACAGATTCTCCGGTCAGTGCCGCGGTATCGACCATGGACTCACCTTCTACTACAATTCCATCCAGCGGAATACGCTCGCCCGGTTTTACCACAATGACAGTGCCGATTTCCACATCATCCGGATCTGCCTGGACTAATTTGCCATCCTCTTCCACATTGGCATATTCCGGACAAATGTCCATCATATCTGCAATGGACTGTCTGGATTTTCCAACGGCATAGCCCTGGAAAAGTTCTCCAATCTGATAGAACAGCATAACTGCAACACCCTCGGAATACTCCCGTACTCCAAATGCTCCAAACGTTGCAATCATCATCAGAAAGTTCTCATCAAATACCTGTCCATGACTGATATTCCGGAATGCTTTAAATATAATATCATAGCCAATCAAAAGGTATGGTACTAGATAAATAATAAAAATCAGGACTGGCTGTGTAATCTGTTCTAAGACACCAACGTGTTCCAATACCAGAAGTGCTACAAACAGCACTGCAGTAACCAGAATACGTTCCAGCATTTTTTTCTGATTCTTTGTCATAAGCTATCTCCTATCGCAGAATCCGGCAGTCCGGTTCTACCTTTGCACATACTTTGGCTACTTCATCCATAATTTCTTCAAAACGCTCATCTTCTGCATCGATGGTCATCTTCTGTGTCATGAAGCTTACTACAGCATCATTGACTCCTGGGATTTTCTTGATTGCATCTTCCATTTTTGCTGCACAGTTTGCACAGTCTAAGTCTTCCAATTTAAATTTTTTCTTCATTATAATATCCTCCTCATTCTTCAATATGTTCTCTGCCCTGGTCGATAATGGTTCTTACATGTTCATCTGCCAGTGAATAAAATACGGATTTTCCTTCCCGCCTGCTGCTTACCAGCTTCGCCTGTTTTAAAATCTTAAGCTGATGGGATACTGCTGACTGCGTCATGTTCAACGTCTCTGCCAGATCACACACACATACTTCCGAGCCAAATAATACAAACAGGATCCGGATTCTGGTAGAATCACCAAATACTTTAAAAAGCTCTGCCAGATCATATAATTCATCTTCATCCGGCATCTTCTCCCGTGCCTTCTTAAGAAGCTCTGCATGAATGCAGTTTTCTTCGCAGCATTCTACATCGTTCATTGCCATCTTCTCACCTCCAGGTCGTTTTAACATATGAGCATTTGTTCATATGTTCATAATACGCTTGGGATTTCAAATTGTCAATATGAAGTTGGAAATTTTTATAAAAAATTTTTCTATGATATACTCTTATATCTATATTCAGGCAGGACAGCCTCCTGCCACATACAAAGGAGTATTTATTATGCATGATTTTAACTTTGAAATGAACCAGTATTTAACCTACTGCCGCACCCAGAAACGCCTTGATGGCAAAACCTTAAAAGCATACCGCATCGACCTTACACAGTTTGGTACCAGCCTTGCGGCTGCTTTTCCTTCTGCTTACAGTATATCTGACATCTCTCCTGCCATATTAGAGTCCTATGTTGCCTCCCTTCATGAACAATTCAAGCCCAAAACCGTAAAGCGAAAGCTTGCCTCCCTCAAAGCCTTTTTCCACTACCTCGACTACCGCGACCGCATTGTCTCCAACCCTTTTAACAAATTGCATATCAAATTCCGGGAACCGGTGATTCTTCCTAAAACCATTCCGCTTCCTACGATTGAACTGCTTTTATCTTCTATCTATCACCAATACTCCTACGCCGCTACCGATTTCCAGCGTAAAAATGCGCTCCGGGATGCTGCTGTTATCGAACTGCTCTTCGCCACCGGCATCCGAATCTCTGAGCTGTGTTCCATCACACCGGATGACATCAACCTTTCCAACCGGACTCTGCTTATCTTCGGCAAAGGTTCCAAAGAGCGGCTCCTCCAGATTGGCAATGACGATGTTGTCCACACCCTGCTGGAATACCGGAAATATTACCTTCCTGATATTAAGCGTACCAACCGCTTCTTCGTCAACCAGGCAGGACGTCCTCTCTCCGACCAGTACGTCCGCCGAACCATCCGGAAATACTGCAGCCTTGCTTCCATTGATATGCACATCACTCCGCACATGTTCCGCCACACCTTCGCCACCAGCCTCTTAGAAGCCGATGTGGATATCCGCTACATCCAGGAAATGCTTGGTCACAGTTCCATCCACATCACGGAAATCTACACCCATGTTTCCACAGCAAAGCAGCGGGACATTCTGATGAACAAACATCCAAGGAAGGATTTCAGGGTGGGGTAAAAGATAAAAAGGACTGTTAGAATTGGCAGTATTTTTACGGTGTTTTTGCCTTTCTAACAGTCCTTTTAGGGGGTATATTTATTCTATATTATATTTCTATTTTATTCTTTGCAGGAGTGCTTTTACTTCTCTTACGTCTGTATCTGTCATCTCTGCAATCTGCTCTGGTGAATAACCTTTTCTGCTCATGCGTGCAAAGATTTCTGCCATCCCATCTTCTTTTATTCCCTGACTCAAATTACACATGATGTTCACATCCTCTCATGTGGATTTTTCTGTGCGAAATTATTGTAACACGAAATGACAGATGAGGATAGCAGAATTTAAACGAGCGCTGTTTGGAATTATTAATTATGGATTGTTATGGCTTGAAATGATGGATAATCCGGTATTATCTGTTGAATTTCATAGAGCTGCTAGATAATAAGATTTTTTTCTTTGTGTTGTTTTAGATGTGGGTGTTATGCCGAGCAATAAGGATGTAAACAATTGTAAATTATCTATAACATGTACCGAAAATTAAAATTTAAGTTACTAATTGCTAATAGAAAAGAGGGATAAACTATTAAACAAAATATTAAATATTATAATGAATCTATAAAACATTTTATAGACTTAAGTACTAAAGATGCTACTGCTAATATAGCAAAAGAACATGGGATTATAGGGCTTACGCGTTTAAATATCTGTATGGAAAAATTGGACTTAGATATTTCAAACAATTTTTTCATTGCATTGCCTGATTTCACTTATACAAGAAACGCTCTACGCTGGAATGCAGGGTTCCCGTATGGATGTATTATCAATATAGGGCAGACTATACCATTTATACCAATTGATTTTCGACCAAATTGTTGTGGTATTATTTTTGCAGAAGTCCCAAATCAGGATTACGATATTGAACAAATCCAAAAAAAATATTTAGAGATTATAAATTCATATGATGATATTAATCCAAATGATTTTAATAAGCGTAATCATTTCTTTGGACTTTATTATAACGCAAAGAAAAATACATATTACTTCTTAATACATGGTTCTTTCTCTTTTGCAAAAAAGTCCTTATATAGCGAAAAAAATGACGATTTAATGGCAAGGGTTTGCAGCATTGATATCTTAGGCACACCTTTTCATTTTTTAAAAAATGATGACGCCTCTTTATATTATAATAAATATTTGTATTTTGAAAAAAAGTCTATGTATTACCGTGAACTAATTTTAAAAGAATTGTTTCCTGAAGCACAAATCTTATTTCATCGTACGCATGAAGGCTTTATGGATATGGGAACAATCCTCCTAGGAGCATATGCAGATAATCTTCCTTTTATGTGCCCAATTATGTTATCGCCAGAAGAAGATTTACCTATAACTAATATAAATGAACCAGTTGAAATATCCCCTAATAAAATATTGTTTTGTGCTCCTCATGGCGGGGGATATGCATTATCTTCTGTTATCAGTTCCGAAAAATGTAATGGGTCTGCTAATAATTATATAGTGACATATACCAACAAATCAAAGATGTTGACCAATAATATTATTGATATGCCTTTTTATTATAGAGGCGATTCTGCCTATAAATGGTGCAACGAATATAAAAAAGGAGTTATTGTTGACAAGCTAACACCTGTGTTCAACTTAAAAATTTAACATGAAAAAGAAATTATATGTTCTTAGACATTGTAAGACGTTATTTAATGAAAAAAATATTGTTAGCGGACAAACGGATTGCCCGCTACTAGAGTACTCTGTTAACTACTCCATTTTAAGCAAAGAAAGTCAGTTGGAATCATATATACTGATCTCTTCACCATTAAATCGATGTGTCTTAACAGGAAAAATACTACAAACGCAATCCGGGCTTCAAATCTCTTCTTCTACAGATTCGCGTATTATTGAAAGAAATATGGGGATTCTGGAAGGTAAAAAACGATGCGAATTATTTAAAGAATATCCAGATTACTTTTTTAATGGGCATTTTAAAGAATATATGACACCTCCTATGGGAGAAAGTTTTGATGAATTCAAATTTAGAATTACCTCTTTCTCACATTCTATAGAAAAAATGCTTTTAAAAAATAATATTATAATTTGTTCACATAATCAAGCATTAAGAATGTTAACTGCTATTATAAAGGATAAGCAGTTCGAAGATATTCCTAAATATCCTAATGGATTAGTTCAGAAATTATTATAAATCATCTACATTTATTCTCAAATTTTTTAGCTCCGAAGTTATGATGCCTGCTTCTATTAGCAAGGTAGATGTAATAGCTTTATTATTATTATGTAACCGCTCAAATAAATTTTTTATGTGCTTAGATAAATATTTGCTGTATATATCACATTGTTCTAATACACTACGTTCTAAGAATTGTTTAGTCAATTCATACTGCTTTTTTGATTCATTATGTAAATCAGTATAGGTTCCTTCTGATAGGCGAACAATGGTATCAATTCGAAAAAGCAACTTTTCATTTGATGCAATACATAAACAATCATATAATAATTCTTCGATATTGATTTCTTTATAATTTATCTCATATTTCATTATATTTTTAACTAAAGTCAAATTGACAGCTACTACTTCTTTAGCTAATCCAAGTTCTTTTGCAATATTCTGTGCCTGTTCTATATAAAATATCGCATCCACAAATTCATGTCTTTTAAAATATACGTTAGCCATTAATTTATACGCATACATAATTCCTCGTTTATCGTTATAAGACTCTTTAATCGAAATACTTTTTTGTAAATAGTCTATACTCTCATCTAACTCATCCAATGCAAAGCAACATTTAGCAATACGATAATATGCAAACGATTTTCGCTTTGGGGTTATTAGTGTTTCCAATTCCGCTATTTTTAAAAAGGTGTTTTTACTTTCTGGATATAATCCTTTGCAACATTCTATCATCGCAATTCTATGTATTGTTTTTACTGCTAAAGAAGTATTATTATTAGAAATCGCAAATTGATAACTAAGCAAATATATCGTGAGAGAAGTTTCCAAATCTCCTCTAATATAGTAAACTCTTCCTATAAGAAGCAGAATTTGTATTCGAAGTTCTTCTTTCATCTGTTCAAAAATATATTTTCTGTTATCATAAAATGAGAGTAATAATTTGTCATATAAATCACAAAAATAGAAGCACCTTAATTGAACATAATATATGCTTTCCCATTGTAAAGAACAAAAATCAATATCCTTTTCTATTATTGTCAGATATTGAACACATAAATCATATTGCGACAGCCGCTCTAATAAAATTATTTTCATTTTACATAATTCTATTAAATACTCATTGTCAGTCGAAATTTCTTCCATTTGTTGAACAAGTTTTAATGTTTTCTTAATCAGCTGATGATGTAAAAGTCTAGGAAATGATTTTTCCAAAAAACAGTATGCATTTTGTAGTAGCTTATGCTCATTGTATATGCTAATAATGTCCAATACAATATCAATCTCGGTTTCAGATATTATTGTAAGATCATTTATAATTTCTTGAAAATCTTCATTATTCAAAGTATAACTTTTAAAAAATGGTTTATATTTGTCGTGAACATGATAACTATTCCCTCTATTCTCAACTAATCTTTTTTCCACTAACTGTGATAAGTTTTCAAGTAAATTCAATTTAGAAAAGTATTTTTTTTCAATTGGCAATGATGCATAAGTCAAAATAAACAATACCCTTTTCTCACTTGGGCTTAAATAATCTATAAAGCCATGCAAGTATGTATCATTTGATTCAAGATTGTTTTGGTTTGTTTGACTATCTACCAATATGGCATAACCAGGCAGACCATTATACTGATTTTTGATTAAAGCCGCAATATCTTTCCTTGATATCCCAATATGATGAATAATTATTGAATCAAGATCCTTCTCTTCTAAGCCCTCTAGTACCAATATTCTTAGATTGTTTTTAATGTTAACTGTTTTAGGAAAAATATTAAACCAACCAATAAAATAAATTCTATTTGTTTTAGCCGTTATAATAGTTTCAAATGTATTTTTTAAAATCATATTCTCAAAAGAACATTTATGAACATTATCTATTATAATAATCGGACGAAAAAGCTTTAACAAATACATTAATATGCTTATTAATTCATTTGATAAATAAAAACCATGGTTCTGTAAATAATTTTTTAGATTGCAATCATTGTAATGTATTTCAAAAAAGTGAGATAAAGAAAAGAAAAAGGAACTGATTTGCCGTTCACTTTCTTCATCATAAATAGTATGCCAAAAAATATTTTCTCCATTTTGGTTATATACATAAGCTATATTTTTTAATAATTGTGTCTTTCCACATGCAGAAACTCCTTGAATATAATAAGCTAAATAGTCGTTCCCCATTAAAATATTTCTTTCCCATTCACGATCCGCAAGATAGTGATCTGTATATACAATTTGATTATCGTATTCTAATTCTACTAAATTCGTATGGTTTGAATTTTTTAACGAATCTATAATACGTTCCTTTAAATTAACTAAAATATCTGATTTTTCTTTTTCTAATTCTTCATTATATTTTTCTATATTTAATTCTTCTTCAAATAAAACTGAAATGCCATATTCTTTGCAAAATAAATTAATATAATCTTTAGTGGAAGGCGTTAAGTAAGGTTTAATCCATAAATATAATAATGCAGGTCGGTGGATTTTTGCCCAGTCTAGACTTGACATTATATTTTCTTTATTTACAGACTGAGCATAACATTTACATTCGACAATAACATCATAAATCATTGTCCCGATTTTATATTGTAATAATATATCCCTTCCGCGATCTGGTCCCCCATCATAATGAGAAATGGAATAAGGATTTGTGGTATACAATATTTGACATACATTACTTTCAAATTCAGTTCCTTTATCAACTGTTA
This sequence comes from Roseburia sp. AF02-12, assembly GCF_003461765.1. Lineage (NCBI taxonomy): Bacteria > Bacillati > Bacillota > Clostridia > Lachnospirales > Lachnospiraceae > Roseburia > Roseburia sp. AF02-12. Next base: position 1,165,683 of record NZ_QTXS01000001.1, read on the forward strand.
TCATTTTCAATTCCTCTACCTTCTAAAGCAAAGACACACATCCTACATATTTGGATAATTTACAATTGTTTACATCCTTATTGCTCGGCATAACACCCACATCTAAAACAACACAAAGAAAAAATTCTTATTATCTAGCAGCTCTATGAAATTCAACAGATAATACCGGATTATCCATCATTTTCATATCATCCAGACTCCTCAAAGATTTCTCTCCACTCATCTGGCTATTCTCTAATACAAATTTTCCATAGTCATTTTTTCAAATACACAAATAAACACTGTATTATATTTCACAGTATCAGTTACACTATCTATATATTCTAGTTTAAACTCAAATGGGGATTACTGTTGGAGAATTCCAACATATCTGAATTATGTGATATTTGTACTAGCTATCACTTATAACTCATACTCCCATTCATCAAATTACTTTTTCTGTTAATAGATTACTCTCTTTGTCATTTCTTGTCAATTATTTTGTTGGAAATCTTTTTCAAAGGACTGCATTTCCCGGAACATTTCCTTGTCTACATAGCAGCCGGCTTTCTCATGCTCGGTCAGATTGATGGCACAGTCAAACTGGTCAATGATTCCTTCTATCGGCTGTACCATTCCTTTCCAGCCATCCCCCATAGCATCCTGCAGCCGCTTCCAGTCCGTATACATTCTGACCGCTGCATTATTATGCTTTCCTTCTATGGTCGGAAGTGAAATCTGCATATCCCTTTTCAGTACAGTTTTGCCATTTTCATCCGGCTCCGGAAAATCTGCTGACGTTTTAGTTGGAATAATAAATCTGGCTTTTGTCATTTCTATGGACAGAAATCTAAAATATAATTTGTAAATAAGTTTCTGCTCGTCTGTTACCGGCTGCCCAAGCTGAGCAATCAGAAGCATCCATCTTACCAGGTCAGGATTAGTAACCGGAACGCTAATTTCCGGTATATTGCTGTAGTCCGGCTCCGGAACAAATTCCGGCGCTGCTATTGCCGTATTTTCATTTACCACTTTGACTCCACAGGCACCGTTCATATAAAAACAGTATCCAAGGAAATTGTAAATTGCCTTATGGGAATCATCGTTTTTAATCTCTCTGATTTCATACCGTTCTTCTGGAAATCTGACTTTAAATATATCCTTATATGCCTTAGTCAGAATCCAGATATCAGGTGGTGTACACATATATGTGCCATCCTGTCGGTCTACTGTCTGGGAAAAAAGTGCCGGCTCTCCTGTGATTTTACTGTATACGCAATAAATAGCAGGTGCTTCCAATACCTTTTGAACAAGGGCTTTTGCAATTACACCAATCCTCTTTCGGACTTCTTCTTTTTCAGCATCATCCTTTGCCGGAATTACTTTCGTTTTATACCACGCATACAAACGCCAGATTTCTGAACAATCCGTAATGCTTAACTCATCAAGTTCTTTCTGTGAAAGTACCAGTTGTTTTGACGATACATAAGTATCTCCCAGACCAGAAATATAGGCATCATGTACTTCTTCTACAGTTGTCGCTCTTGAATATATCATTGTTCCGCATTTTATCGGATAAGTTCCAGTCTGCTCCAATTTCAATCCTACCCGACAGTTTTCTGCTTCACGCACAGTTTTTCCCTGTCCAACTTCTATTCCGAGCACTACTGTCACCAGTATTTCTCCATCATCATCCGAAAAATTACTCATGTAGACAGCATCACCCACCTGTATTTTTCCCTTCAGTTCACCTACAACCACGATATCATCTGTATTTCTAAGGCGGAACTTATCCTGTACTTTTAATACACACTTTCTTGCTGCTTCTTTGGAACTATTTTCCACTGCATTATCTTTATTCTTAAAAAGATGTAACTTTTCCCTGATTCCCATTGCAACCGGCTCCTTTTCGTTGTTCTAATTGTTCTGCTGTCTATCTATGATATATTCCAGCATTTTTCTCGCATTAGCTTTTTTCATTTGAAGTTCAAACAGTCTTTCCTTTTTTTCATTAAAAAACAGATATGCCACATTTCCCGGCATTGCACTAACCCCGGTGATTTGCCCGATTGGGATATTTTTTAGTTTTCTTTCTGCATAGTAAAATACTTCATTTTTCTTTATAAATACTGCCGAATATGTAAAATGCTGACACAAAAATGTTGCAAAACCAAGTTGAACCATACAGCAACAAAAAAGAAATAGAAATAGTGACGCTATTTCTATTGAAAATAACAGAATCACCCATTCCAAAACGCTAATTATATAAAACAGAATTCCAAATATCCATATTATTTTTTTATCCCCTACATAGATAAATGCTTCTGCTTTATTATTTTTCTGCTCTTTCTTACATTCAAGCATAAACTTTAAATCAAAAATTCCTATCACAAATGCTAAAATTATTAATATAATTAAAAAATATTTCATGCTATCACCTCGTCTAAAATAATCCTATAAAATCCGCCAGTATTAAATATAATGCATACCATATTCCAAAAGCTAAAACTGAAAAACAACTAAAATACAGTAGAATTTTTTCTCTTTTCTCTTCCGCATTTTTTGCCATATCAAATATTCCAATTCCAGCAGCCCAAAACAGAACTCCCAAAAGAAACTTTAACCAATAAATGCATATTATTTCTCTATTTAATGGCATCAATAAATAAAAAACGACTCCAATAATATCAACTACCTGTACACCTATCGCATACATCAACCCCATAATCGAAATTTCTCCATAAGAATGCCACAACCAGGTAAATACATATAAGAATCGATTATCTATCCAAATTTTTCTTCTGCCTGACGGTTTTTCTGAAAACCTAACTATAAACCACATCCAGACAGAAAACATAATACATTTTATGAATAAGTGCATTTTCTTTATCACCTCGTCTGTAAAAACTCTACTACCTTATTCCTTTTTTCTAAAAAGAATCGATATTCTGTTCCATTTCTTTTAACTATGTTTATCTGATTTGTAAAAATACCAAACAACTTTTCCTCTTCTAATTCTCTCCTCCCATATCCGAAATAATATATATCACCTTTGCTCCAAATAATTTCTTCATTTCTTCTTCAAAATTTAAATATACGGTTTTAGCTATATATACCTCTCCGGTAAAATTCATTAAAAACTTGTCCATATTATTTTTATAAATGAAACCATATTTAGAACAATTCTTGTATAATTGATGTTCAACCTTCAGTGTATTTAGTTCTTTTCTATCTTTAACCAATAATCCCGCATCAATTTCTTCAAAAAAGAGTGTTATCCACGGACAATGAACGAATTTGCCATTTTTATATATATTTACTCTTAAATTTCGTCAATAAAGATAGGTATTGGATATTATAACTGACTTCACTTCAGATAAATCTTTCTTTCGTCTTTTAAAATTATGATAATAAACTATTTTCTCATCCTGAATGTAATATCCATCTATGAAGAACCCGATTCCATAAACTAATAAGAACGCAATCCCTACATATTCAAGCAGGACAAGAATTGACACAATTCCATATCTGTCACCAGTAAGTTTTAATATAACAATTATTCCTAAAATTAGACCACAATATATTGCCAGCCCTCTCATTACATTGTGATATACTACTGAAATATAATATTTTTGTTTATTCATCATCTGTTTTCACCAGCTCTAATCCAATTCCAATATCTCTTTCACATTTTTACATCTTGCCATTATTTCCTGTGTTATATCATCATTCATTGCATATGAAAATAAATACTCCTTCTTTCTATCAAAAACATCTGTAAATGTGCCATAATCTCTGCGTAACTTTTCAGGTGTCTTTCCAAAAATAGTCCTATGAGGGCAATTATCTCCAGTCATTATGTATCCTATCTTTGAATATTCTATTTTTTCACTAACAAATGCTGTCCCTTTATATCCCATTACCAGCATATAATCCCTGTTAAAAATGATATAAAAGGATTTATCATATGTTCTTTTTATCACCAGAAGTGCCGGATAATATAATAATGCCAAAAGCCACATCACAATCATTACAACTTTACTTGCAAAAAAAACATAAAATAAAACTCCAAGTAAAACAAGTGCTGCTCCTACTGAAATTGCGATTGTTCTGCATGTCCGTTCATTTCTCTTAGTACTTTTCATATAATGAATTTTCTTTCCAGTCACTTTTGCATCTGATTTCACTTCCTCATCATTCTTTTTTCCATAGTTTTTCAGTAACTGATCAATATTAAAAAATGCCGTCTCTAATACTTCTTCACCATCTACATATAATCTTGCTTTATTCGCTTTCTTATATTCTTTTTCAAAATACAATTTATTGCCGTATCCCCGTTTTAATAATGTAGAATATGTTACCGTTCCATTCTGGTATATACAAATTTTCTCACTGTAAAACAATTTTTCAAATGCAATCAATATTACCTTCCCTACAATTCCGGCTTTCCATGCATTTAAGACAGCCGGATGTATATTTCCTGTCATAACACACAATACTGCCTGTAGTAAATATATATCAAAGACCGTGCTTATCGTTAAAGTTAATACTACACCACGACCATTTGTTAATATACTTTGGGCAAATTCGTTTTTTATTACTTCTGTTTTCAGATGTATCAAAATTCTTTTTATATTGCACCCTACATTAATTATTAAAATACCAATAATGACTATTCTGCACAGACATTTGCCCCACACCAATTTTTCCGAATTATCAAATAGTTTCCAAAGATTAAATATATCATCTTTCCATGCCCACAAACCTATCATGATACTAAACAAAGCGCATATACTTAGTAGCCTTACATATATTAATGCCCAACCACCTACTACTCCCACGCCTTGGTTAAAATTTGTTCTAACCCCAAATAAATTTGCAAAACACTCTCTAAATAATATTCGGATTCCATATGTAAATAGCAAAATAAGAAATAATGTGTATATGTATATCATCTTTTCCATTCCTTAACTTTAAAATGAACTATACTCCTGTTCCACATGCAATTTTATATACTCTGTCATTTTCATCAAAATAGAATGATGTTGAATAAATACCATTTTGAACCGCATATTCATTTTCTTCCTCATTACTTAAAGTTTCCTTTAATCCATATGCCAGCATAACTTCTTTTTTTGATGAGCCTACCCCAATTTGCAGTATTCCAAATCGAATATCAGGATCCGTAATTCTAACACTTTCCATATAATTTCCAATAAAGGTATATTCTATATCTTCAAATTTAATATCCTCGCAGTTTCCATATAGTTTTTCTCTGCTAACAGGCTCCCCATCTTTTTCTAAAATTTCCTGTTTGCTTTGACGGAAAAAACAATTAAAATCGTGTAATCCATATGTACCGTATTTCATTTTAAGAAATATAACTAATACTATAAAAATAAGAATAATAATACCTATAACTACCTTTGCTCTTCTTTTACTCTTTACCATCTTTTTCCCCCATTCTATAAAAGTAATGTTTTAATTACTATTTTCATTTCTGGATTTATAAAAGTCTGGTCTCACAATTATATCTACTTTTACAAATGCACTTATAAATGCTGCAACCATCATTACAATCATAATACAACACCAAAAAAATACTGAACTTTTTTGTTTTCCTAATGCATTGAATAATACTGCTCCTCTGCGTCCAAAAAATCGTCTTCCTACCACACACAAACACGTTAATAAAAATAAACTCATTGTTTCTATAATTTTTAACGTACTTCTTACATTTTTATTTTTTATTACTATTTTTCCAGTTGTTAATAATGCCCCCCAAATTCCCAATATTATAGAAATCACATAACTTATAATACAAATTGCTGTGCTTTTTTCAGGCGGCAAATTTCCCTGCACCATTATTTGTATCAAAAGTCCCAGCGAAATAAATAAACATATATGTGCATTGTATTTTCTATAATCATATTCTTTTCTTATAAATGAAACTACTGCCCCCAAAATAATAAAAGCTATTACACACACTGCTATACATGCTGTAAAGCCCATATTGGCTCCACGATAATAGCTATCAAATGCTCCCAGTAACCCCAACACACTATATACAAAAATTCCTGCCCCTGTTTGTTTTAAAATTGCTTTACTCTTTTTCACCATAGCCTCATCTCCATATTGAAGTCTGCAACTGACCAAGTCACCTTTTTACATCAGCGATGAAATAATGCCATATGTTCTTTTTATTTTTCTGATAGAGCATACTTCGCATCTGCCATGCATATCTCCATATATCATAATTCAAATAATATGTATTGACTTTGTTGCTGCTCTTTCATCTATTTCATTTTTAAAATTTAGATATAGCGACTTTGTAATATATATATTTCCTGTGTATTTTTCCATTATTTCAGCAATTACATCTTTCTGGTAGATAAAGCCCACTTTTTGCTTAGATTTAAATATTTTATTCTCTATTTCAATGGAAGTCACTTTATCTGGATATAACCCCACCTCCATTGGATCTATTTTTTCAAAAAATAAAGTAAACCATGGACAAGGAATTATTTTTCCATTTTTCCACATATTAATTGGATTTGTTCCATGAAAATATATGTATGCATTCGATATCACAACAGCTTCTATTTCCTTCAATTTTTTTCTGTTCTTTTTAAATTTATGAAAAAATACTATTTCATCATGTCGAATAATATATCCATCTCGAAAAAACTGAACGGAAAATGTTACTGCCAAAAACGCTTCTATTAAAAGCAAATCCACAAATAACAATGTTAGTTGCTCTTTTATATATTTATCATTAATTGCCTGTATACATCCACCAAAAACAAGAACAATACATGTATACACAATTAACCCCTTTTTTATATTGTACTTTTCCATCGAGATATGATATTTTTGTTTACTCTTTAACATCTTCCTTACCTTTTTCCTTCTGCCATGACCATAAGTTGTTTGTGCTATCCAATGCCATTAACCCATTATCTATTGCTCCATAAAACTGATTTATGCCCTCTTTAAAGCCTTCTGTATATCCTACCATTAACGTTTCTGCAACAGTACTATTTTGGGTTGCTGCCTGCATATAACCTCCAGGAATACTATATGCCATGCCTTTTAAAGATGCTTTTACTGCATCACCGCCAATTTCTTCTGCACTTTTTTTCTTTTTGCTCCATGGATCAAAATTATCCATCATATCTGTAACTACAGATCCCAAACCATTAGCTGCACCACCTATTATTGTACCTATTGGACTATTTCTACCTGCTATAGCCTGTATTCCACCTGCTATAGCTCCTCCTACCCATCCATTAATATAACTTCCTCCATTTTTTTCATTTGCAACTCCACTCAATACTCCTCCAACTGCTGCTCCTGCTATAATTCCAGCTGCAATTCCACCTGTTCCTACAAGAACTGCTCCAACCGCTACAACTGCAACTGTAACTGTCGCAACCTTGGCAACAGTTTCAATCCATTTTGGCCACATGCCATTCAAATCAACCAAATCCAACGGTCTGTTCCAGCAATAGCCATAATGGTTCATTGTATATGGTGCAGCAATATACCCCTTTATAAAGTCTTCACTGATAAACCTGCCAACTCCAGCATCATATCGTCTTGCCTGTGCAAAGTATAGTGCACCAACGCTGTCCATCTGATAACCGGTAAATCCGAAGCTTTGTAAAGAATCTTTAAAGATATCTTTTGCAGTCCGAATATCATTACCAAATTCGTCAAATCCGTAGACCTCCTCGCTTCTTCCATCTTCATCTGTAAGACGCATCGGACTTCCCAAATCATCCTGGAAATAGAAATGGTCTCTTCCATCCTCTTCCATTCCAACGACATTACCATCCCAGAAATAAGTCTGGTCTAATCCATTTCCGGTTTTCTGTAAGAGGTTATGATACTGACGGGTAAGATCGAGTGTATAGCGGATGGTCTGAGTTACATCTGCATTTCCTGATGCAATGGTTTGACCCACACGATGCCCCAGACCATTGTACTGATAGTATGCCTTTGTGATTTCTCCGGCTGTCCGGTCAACAGAACTGCTCATCCGGTTCGCCGCATCAAATCCGTATGCTTTTAAAACCTCTTCTCCGCTTGATACGGATAACAGGTTTCCTCTGTGGTCATAATTATAATTCCTGGTTCCGCCTGCATTTGTCTCCTGCATCAACTGGTTCTTTGTATTGTAATGATAGGTTGTTACAAGTTCCCCTGCAGCCTGGTACTCTGTCCTGGTATTTCTGTTTCCAAAGGCATCATATCCATAGGTACGAAGGGTCTTTCCGTTACATGCTACGCTGGTCAGTCGATTCAATGCATCATAATCATAGGAAAAGTTTCCACTGTCTTCCGGCAGTCCCGGTCTCTCTTTTTCAGCCAAGACCTTATTTCCCATAACATCATAATCATAGTGATAACGCTCTGTAAAGTCTGCTCCGGTATGTAAAATCTCTTTGATTTTTCCTGCCCCATTGTAGCTATAGTCTGTACGATTTCCTCCCGGGAATTGCTTTCCAGTCAGTCTTCCAGCTTCATCGTAGCTATAGAGAATTGTTTTCTCCTGTGCATCATCTGAAAGGAGTTTTAAAGCCGACAACTGCATGGCTTCGTTATATTCGTATGCTGTCCTTCTTCCATCCGGATAACAAATTGCCGTTCTCTCGCCCATACTGCCCCATTCATAGCCTACGGTTTTTCCATATGGGTCTGTAACAGAAGCAATGCGTCCTGCCTCATCCATGGCAATCTTAGTTGTGCCAAGCCAATCTCTTACTTCTTCTAACTGGCGGATTGCATTATAGGTCAAAGATACTGTTCGTCCATCCGCATAACAGATTTCCTCTACCTGTCCATCTTTCCCGTAGTGGAAGGATGTCTCATAACCATCTTTATCTATCTTTGCTTTCATTCTTCCAGCCGGATCATAGGTATAGCACTCCACATCTCCCAGCGGGTCTGTCACTGCTGTGACATGTCCTTCCTTATCCCAGGTATATACCGTGTTCTGTGGTTCTTCCCCCTCTGCTCCGGTGCAACTGCTCTGTGTCAGATGTCCCATTGCATCATACTGGTAGAAAGTCTCATTTCCCATGGCATCCGTAACTTTTGCAAGATTACCGTTTGGAGTGTATTCATAGCAGGTCTGATTTCCATTTTCATTTTCTGCCTTTATTACTCGTCCCAATGCATCATATGTAAAATAGGATATACCTCCTGCCGGATTTTGAACAGATATCATACGATCAAGGCTGTCATAGTTATAACGATAACTTTCTCCTGCCGTAGTAGTACGCTCTGTAAGATTTCCCTTTGCATCATAGCCATAATGCTCTCCGGCACCATCCGGGTAACGTACACTTTTTAATCTGCCACCCTTTTCATATTCATAAACAGTACTGCTTCCATTTGGATAACAGATGCGTTCTGCTTTTCCAAGTTCGTTATAGAACACACTTGTAGTTGCCCCGGCTGGATTAGTGACGCTGGTTCGCCTTCCCAAATCGTCATAAGTGTAGCTTGTTACCTGACCGGCTGCATTGGTTTCTTTGATAAGATTTCCCTCTCTGTCATATTCATATGCAGTCCTTGCGCCGTCTGCCTCTAAAACCTCTGTCAGGCGGTTTACGTCATCATAACAATAACGGGTTGTATTTCCCGCAGGATCTGTCATTTCTGTCCGGTTTCCTGCTGCATCATAAGCATACGTCACCACTCCGCCCATCGGAAGTGTCTGTTTTACAAGCCGGTTATTGCTGTCATAGATATATTCCTGTCTGCCCTGATCCGGAGCTGTAACACTACTGATATTCCACATCTTATCATAGGTAAAATGTACTGTCTGTCCTTCTTTGTCTGTATATGTCTCTACTTTTCCAAGTGGATTATAAGTAAATCCTGCTTCATTTCCATCAAAATCCCGGATTGCCATAATCTTTCCACCCGGATTATAGGTATATGCCCTCTGATTTCCCAGAGCATCTGTTACTGCTGTGATACGATTTGCCGCATCATAAGCATAACGTGTCACGTTGCTGTTGGCATCTACTGTTTCTGTCACCCGGTTTAATGCATCATAGCCATAAGTCGTTACACTTCCGCTGACATCCTTTAACTTTACAATGTTTCCTCTTTCATCGTAACTGATTTCTAAAAAACTGCCATCCGCATAAGTAACTGCCTGTGGTCTTCCTGCTTCATCATTTTTGACTGCAACTCTGTTTCCATACAGGTTTTCCATCCCTGTCAGATTTCCTTTTGCATCATAATGATTTTTCAGACGTTCTTTTCCATTGATACTTACACTAAGCAAATGACAATCTGCATCATAAGTATAATTCACTCTGCGCTTCATGGCATCTACTGTCTGGGTAAGATTGCCACGGTTATCATATGCCATCCTGGTGGTTCTTCCTAACCGGTCAGTTTTACTGATACACTGGTTTTTATCATTATAAAGATATTTCTCTTTTGTACCATCTTCATAAATTGTCTCTATGTTCCGGTAACGATCATCATGCACATGGATAATTTTGCTTCCATTTCGTTCTGTCAATGTCACACGACGATTTTTATCATCATAGGCAAAAGTCATTGTTCCACCATCCGGGAATTCCTGTTGAATGATTCGGAATCTTCTGTCATAGAGATTCTTAACAGATGTAACCTGACGGGCATTTTCCACCTCAGTAATTCTTCCGTTCTCTCCATAGCGATATGCATACTCTGCCCCTGATGCCGTTATCACTTTTTTCAGTTCTTTCCCCTGATACTGCAGCAAAACTGTTCTTCCGGTGTGGTCAGTTACTTTTTCAAGCTGTTCCTCTTTATTATAATTATATGTCAGACTGCTGCCATTGTCTGCTTCTGCTTTTTCCAGCTTTCCATCCTCAAGGTAGGAAAAAGAAATGCCCCTTCCGTTCATATTTTCTTTTCGAAACATCTTTCCCTCCCGGTCAAAAGATATTCTCTCCTGCCCCGGATGTATAAGGATATATCCCTCTTCTGTTTCTTTCAGGAATTCCAATGCAGTATTTCTTCCAACATACTCTCCCTGCTCATTTTTATCATAGTAATTTATCTGTCCATCCGCAAGACGCACTCCGACGGTTCCATTTTTTTCTTTTTCCAATGAAATCTGGTAATTATGTAAAAAGCAATTTCCCAGAACTCCCCTACGGCTGTCTTTTGAATTATAATAGCGATGAAAAGAAAGCGGTATCTCTCCGCCTATCTTTAAATCTTCATGTTCATAAATGAAATTTCCTGTGCTTAAATTAACCGGATCTTCGCTGTTCATACAGCCTTCTGCATCCGTTCCAAGCATCTTTTCCTCTATGGTCTTCTCTACCGTTGCTTTGGAATTTCGAATATCCTCTACGTCTGCCTCTAAGACACCTTTCATCCTGCTCATATCCATATTTCCGCCATTCGGATTTATCGTATCCGCAAGATCATTTATCAATTTTATGATATTGTTGCCACAGGAAATCTGCTGACTTACTACGCTGATATATTTTGTATCAACTGCCTGTACATCCGTGAAAATAGTCTCTATCTGCTGTGTTGTCGTATCATTTTTATCTAATATTTTCTTATGATATGCATCTACATCATTCACATAATTTTGAATGTCAAGTTTTCCAAACCATCCCTGTACCGTTAATCCAATATCTCCAAAAAAATCGGTTATCGTATCCCAGGTCGTTGTTGATGTTACATCTTTTACATATTGTAGTAGCTTCTGCTTCGCTTCATCTGAAAAATCTCTTAACATTTCTTCTTTTCCCCCATGCACGCTTATTCACTTACTGTTGCTGTTGCATTGCTTTCTTTGGTATCTAATGATTCTTTTCGATTCGTCATATAAGAAATTGTCTGTGCCAGTAATGTCACATATGCATCCTGCATCCGCTGAAACATATTTCCCATTTCTTCTATCTGTATAATCGTGCTGCCCCCACACTCTCCTATATCCACCGCTGTATATGTCTTATCTGCCCATGTATCATGCAAAGTCTGTAATTCACTGATTTTATTTTCTAGTGCTTCTGTATTCGTTACTGTTGTTGCCATGATAAATCCCCCTTAAAATAAGTACTGATCCTTCTCATCTATTTCTGCAAGAAAATTATTGCAGGTATCTTTCGCTGTTTTTCCAAGTTCACTTATAATCCCTTTTAAACTGGAAGCATATTCTATAAAGGCATCTAATGCGTCCGCTGTATCACCTTCCTGTATTGCCTCTTCTCTGATTGTTGATAATATCGTCAAATAGCTGTCTACGCCTTCCTGTAAATCCTGACTGCGGGTTTCAAAAAGACTTGCCATTCCATTTATATACTCATCATCAATTTTTAATTCTATTCCTGCCATTCTGCTTCTCCTCTGTATCCTCTATATCACTTTTTCACTTTTTTCGTTGTCGTTCCTTTTGCTGTGTTTGTGCTGGCAGCTCTTGCTGCTTCTGCCCTCGCTGCCTCTTCTGCATCCAGTCTTGCTATATTATTGTTCATCTCCTGAATGTTATTACTGCAAGTTGCAATCTTATTCTGGCATTCCACTATTTTATTTGCTATATTTGATATTTCCACATCAACCCGCACTTTTGCATTATCCAGACCACCATATACATTCTGATATTGCTGCCCGGTGAATATATCTGACATTCCAGCATAAAAACCGGCTACTATCTTACTGTTAATTTTGTTCAGCGACTCTGTTTCCGCCAATTTTGTATTGCTCGCTGTCTTGCTGTCAGACAACCTTGCCTGCAACACTCCCAGCTTTGTTTTTGTTTCCTGCAATTCACTTATTTGTTGCTGATATCCACGTATCTCACTCTCATATTGTGCGATTAATGTCTGATTCCGTACAATTTCATTACTACACTGTGATTTCGTCATTTGCATCTTCCTTTCCCACTCTATCCAATTTTTATGCCTTCTATTACACTTCTAAAAACAGGATGCCACTGTGGTATCTCTTCATATCTGCAAACACCACTTAATAAATGAATCTCCTCTTCTGTTCTCCAAATTGCTACAATCGTATAAATATCATCTTCCTGTGCATATGATGTATACTGAATTACATATATTTCCTGTCCATCTATATTCTTTCTGTAAGTCCCAATATTCTTATATCCCGGAACGGTTCTGGTATAGAGGTAATTTAAAGTTTTTACCAGTTCTATATTGCTTTCTTTCTGCTCCGTTAACTCCTGTGAAAATGCGCTGATGATAACATGCTTGTCTCTTACTATGTACATCTTATCCGGCAGCTTTTTTCCCATTCCATATGTTTTTCTCTTTTCCCCTACAGTAGCTTCTTCAAAGCCCTCCGGTAATTGAATCTCTGCTTTTTCTTCCCATATCTTCATCTTCTATGCTCCCTTCTGTATCTACAGGTTGTCCCAGGTTTCAATAGATAAGTTATAATCTTCCTCTGGGAACTTTATATTTTCCAGTTCCTTCCCTGTTTCCATATCAGTTACGATAATCTGTAATGACCAGTTTTTGGTTCCATTCAATACATGATATATTTCTGAATCATATGTCAAAGTCATAAGTGAGCTCATCTTTGCCGTAAAGGTACTTTGACTGTTTAATATTTCTTTTGATACATCCAGATAAAGTATTTTGTAATCATCACTAATTCTAAAATGATATAATTCTTCATCCTTATTTTGTTCTATTACTCTTTTTATATCCTTTTCTGTTAACTCCAGCCAATTTTTTCGCTGCTGCTCTGTTATCTCTGCAACCAGTCCCTCTTCTTTACTTTCATATCCATATTGGCAATATCCGGATTCTCTCATCTCGGCAATATACGACCTTTTATCCGTAAAAATAACTGGAATGATATACTTTTGTAGTCCTGTATTGTCATAATCTTTATAATAATTTCTTGTCAAATCATAGTCTTCATTTATCTTTTTTATCTCTATTCCGAACGGATTCTCATCTGCACTTAATACTACTGTCTCAGGTTCTTCCCCGACCTGTGATTTTTCCGGCACCATCTGCATCTTTTTATATACTATCAGTGCAGCTATAATTCCTATGATAAATAATGCCACTACTATAATTCCTGTTATACTTTTCTTTTTCATTTTATTTTCTCCACTTCTCTATATAAGCGCAAACATCATCATTACCAAAACTACGCATATAAGTGCTTCTCCCACAGCCTTAAGTACCACAGTCACACCCTCCATAAATTCGTTAACCATTTCCCAATCAGGCATCCACGACTCATTATATGATGATTCATAAGAATAAGTCACTTCTTCTACCGGTATATCTACCGCTTCCCATTCCGGCATATCTGTGTTATTGGATTTTTCAATTTCAATGGATGATGCCACTTTTAAGCTATCATTAAGTGCCGTTTCCACTTCATACTTTACACTTGTTTTTTCTAATGATATACCATGCTCTAAAGATACTTCCGTATCTCCCATTGTTACTGTCTCACCTAATCCTATTTTTCCATCTAGCTGTACTGACATATTTCCCGAAACAGAATACTTATCATTTTCAAATAGTGCATCACTTGACACCTTAAAAGATTGTAATACTATTTTCTGCTGTTCAATTGTTAGCCCAATCGTTGATTGGTTTCCAAAATTTGTTATTCCCTTCACATTAACACAATAGGTTGCAGTCATATCTACCCCTAATGGAACTGTAACCTCATATAGTCCTGCCTCTAATTCTACATCCGGAATGATTGATAATACCCATGCAGCAACTCGATTTATATACTCCAATTGTTCCTTTTCTGAAAGTGCTTCAAATTCATCATACGTCAGATTTAATTTTGAAACGGAAATAATATACTCTGCTGCTTCTTCTGCCTTTCCATCTTTAATTAAATTTCTTACAACACTCTGCTGCATTTGGTCTAATCGTTCCCTGTCAGCCTCCAGTGTTGTTCTTAATTTTTCTATATCAAGATTTCCACCATTCGGATTAATATTATCTGCTAAGTCTGTAAAATATGTAATTATTGCATTTCCTGCCGTTACCAGTCCGGCAACTGTTCCGATATATCTGGTATCGACTTGCTGCACATCTGAAAAAATTTGCCCAATCTCTTCTTTCGTTGTAGAATGCTTGCTTATAATATTCTGATAATATCCTTCCATATTATCCAGATAACCCGAAATACCAAGTTTGTTCAACCAGTCCTGTCCCGACTGATTAAACTCTCCTTTTCCATTTCCAATTGTTTCCCATACGCCAGAAGCAATAACGTCATCAACATATTGCATTAAGAGTTCTTTTGCTCCCGGCGAAAAATCTCTCATCATATTTTTCTCTCCCGTTCAATTTCATTTTTTACAAGTTGTCCCATGTTTCAATTGATAAGTTATAATCCTCATCTGGGAATTTTATATTTTCCAATTCCTTTCCTGTTTCCATATCAGTTACGATAATCTGTAATGACCAGTCTTTGTTTCCATTCAGCACCTGATATATTTCTGAATCATATGTTAATGTCATAAGTAAACCCGAATGTATCGTGGCGATATTTTGATGGTTTAATATTTCTTTTGACACTTCCATATATAGCGTTTTACAATCATCACTAATATTAAAACGATATAACTCTTCGTCCTGACTTTGCTCTATTACCCTTTTCATATCTTTTTCCGTCAATTCCAACCAATTTTTTCGCTGCTGTTCTGTTACCTCTGCAACCAGTCCCTTTTCTTTACTTTCATATCCATATTGGCAATATCCGGATTCTCTCATCTCAGCAATATACGACCTTTTATCCGTAAAAATAACTGGAATGATATACCTTTGTAGTCCTGTATTGTCATAATCTTTATAATAATTTCTTGTCAAATCATAGTCTTCATTTATCTTTTTTATTTCTACTCCGAACGGATTCTCATCCGCACTTAATACTACTGTCTCCGGTTCTTCCCCGACCTCTGGCTGTTCCAATGCTGTCTGCTCTCTTTTATACTGCATCAGTGCTGCAGCTATTCCGATTACAAATAATGCTATAATAATTATCCCTACTATATTTTTCTTTTTCATTCTTCTTTTCCTTCTAAAGTATATAATTGTTATATTTCAATTCTTTCGCCTATCTTTAATGAACTAAGATTATTCTGTTACTGCATTTTATTCATCCCACATTTCTGCTGACAAATTCCATTCTTCCTTCGGAAAATTGATATTAGAAAGTTCTCGCCCCGTTTCAAAATCTTTTGTCACTATATTAACTGACCAACTATCGTTTCCATTAAGTATCTGATATATTTCAATCTCCTCCAGCAAACGCATTATATTATCCATAACTTTCGTAGCATGTGCATTAATTGATACATCAGCTTCAATCATCGTATAATTCTCTGATACAGCAAATTTATACAAATCTTCTCCATCAGCTGATAATACTGTTTTATGAATAACCGCCTCTGTATTGCCAATCCAATCTTCTTTCTGCTGTTCCGTCATTTCTGCTATTATATTATCTTCCTCATCTATATAACCATATTTACAATATCCCGATTCCCTTAATGCTATAATGTATGGCCTTTCATCTGTGGTAATATTAGGTATAACAAATTTCTCCAATCCCTTATTATCATAATTTTTATAATAATTTTTTGTCAGGTCATAATCTTCATTTATCTTTTTTATTTCTACTCCAAACGGGTTCTCATCTGCACTTAATACTACTGTCTCCGGTTCTTCCCCCACCTCTGGCTTTTCTACTACCATCTGTTCTTTTGTATACTGCATCATTGCTGCCGCTATCCCGATTGCAAACAATACTATTACTATTGTTCCCACTATATTTTTCTTTTTCATTCTTCTTTTCCTTCTAAATTTTCATAATGTTTATTTCTTATTTATTCACTTGTTTTTACTTTTTCCCACATATCTGGTGATAGCTGAAATTTTTCTTTTGGAAATTGAATATTCATCATCTCTTTCTGTGTTTTCATGTCATTCACAATAATCTGTATAGACCAATTCTCATTACCATTAAAAATTTGATATAGTTCAGAATCATAAATTAATACTATAAGTGTTTCTCCCATTTCATCAATCAATGCACTTTGGTCAATATCCAACTTGATAACTGTATAATCATCTTCAACTGTAAATTTATATAACTCTTCGCTTTCCAGTGAATTCAACTCTTTATCAATTTCATCTATGGCTCTGTCAATCCATTCTTCTTTTTGCTTTTGAGTCATCTCAATATATACTACTTGCTCTTCTTCATCTAGCCAGGCATACTTGCAATATCCTGATTTCCGCAATTCTACGATATATTCTCTTTCATTTGTAAAAATCCCTGTTATTTTAAATTCTTCCAATCCTGTATCATCGTAATTTTTATAATAATCCCTTGTCAGGTCATAATTTTCATTTATCTTTTTTATTTCTACTCCGAACGGATTCTCATCCGTACTTAATACTACTGTCTCCGGTTCTTCCCCGACCTCTGGCTGTTCCAATGCTGTCTGCTCTCTTTTATACTGCATCAGTGCTGCAGCTATTCCGATTACAAATAATGCTATAATAATTACCCCTGCCACATTCCTTTTCTTCATGTTAAGCTCCTCTTTTATCAGAAGAACTGCCTGTTTTTTACAGGCAATCCTCCCAACTTATTTTTGCAATTATCCTCTAACTGCTGCTGCACCCTGTGCATCATCATCCTGTCTGTTCTGCATGTAACTCTGGATGAAATCAGAAATGCTCTGGATAGCATCTCTTGCATTTTCAAGTGCCGGTTTGTACTCATCTTCGAATCTTTCGATAAATGCATCTGCTGTCTGGTTTGTCCAGCCACCCTGTAATTCCCCATTCATCTTTACCAAAGCCTGAATTACCTCATCCAGTGCTTCTGCCTGATTCGCATAAACACTAACTCCTGATGTAAGTACCTCATAATCCACTTTGTTTACTGCCATTTTTCTTTTCCTCCTTAAATTTTTTATGGTTAACTGCTTTGCAGTATCCATCAACTTAGTTTTACGGTTTTTAATTTTGTCAGTTCATTCTCACAAATATAGAATGCATCACATGGTTCAATTGGTTTTGCGTATTTCTTTGCCACACTGATTGAAATATCACACATTTTAATATTCGCTGCATCTTCAAATATAAGATATCTTCGATTATCTTTCACTACTTTTAACAGCTCCGGTGCATTAAATGCAATATTGGCATTTTCTACATTTGTCATCAAAATAAATATTTTCATGGTGCGGTATTTTCCTAACCAGCTTCTGATAGCGGCAATTTCCTGCTTATTTCCGCTTATATCTGCAATGGCATCTGCACTCTCAATGATAAGTACAATCCATGGCTCATCCTCCAGTACATCAAGTTGTCCTTCCGAGAACTGCTCATAGCGCATCTGTACTCTCTGATCAATCTCATCAATTACTGTCTGCAATGTTTCTGATGTATTCACATACAGTGCCGTCTTAGGATGAAACTCATACTCACCCCATTTACGGGTCATATCATCTAAGATATATAATTCTGCCTCGCCAAAGCCATTTTGTAATACAGACTCTATAAAATATTTTGCAAAAATGTCCTTGCCCTTTTCTTTTTTACCGGAAAGGGTTAACATTCCACCGGAGGTAAAATCGATTGCATCCGGTAATACCGTGTTATAATCCAATCCCAATACCACACTGCCCTGCTTCTGATAGGATGGATATACCTTCTGTATATATTCGGCATTCAGTTCCTTTGGTATCTCCGGAATCACCCGTGCCTTCTGACCGGCATATTTTCCATTCTGCATTTCTACAAATTTCCGGATTTCCTGTACTCGTTCAAATTCTTTCTCTCCTTCAAAGGATAAGTACATCTGACATTCAAATATATTTTTATTTATCTGAACCAGACTGCGTCCCGGTATATCCGGAAGTTTCATTCTGCAGCCCTCAAACATCATTCCATATTCGGATGTCTCATTACAGAACAGCGTAATTCTTCCTTCAAAGTTATTTAAATAGCGATATCCTATGCCCGAAGTCTGTGCGTTCGCAACAACAAATGAAATTCCTACTGCAATACCATCTCTGCACAATGGAAGCAGATAATCCTGATCCTGAAGATACATTTCCTTTAAAGCGGTCAGATTATCTATGAAAACAATAATCTGCGGTAAATCTGTTTTTCCAGTTTCCTTATATGCAACAAAGGAGCTGACTCCTGCCTCTGCAAATCTCTCTTTTCTGCTCTTTACTTCTGTATTTAACAACTTAAAAAGATTTTTTAACTTCTCATCATCGGAAACACATACCACACCACCGCAATGATTTAATTCTGCAAAATTTTTAAGAATCATAGAGCCAAAATCAATCATGTACATATTTACTTCTGATGGTGCGTAATTATCTGCTATACTTCGAATAATAGTCTGCAATACATTGGTCTTTCCACATTGTGCTGAACCGATAATCATATAATTCTGTGATGTAACATTCAGATTCAATGCCTCCTGCAACTGTCTGTCCGGGTCATCCAGCAGACCGACTGTCGCATAAATTTCCCCGGTATCTCTTCTTGCAGAATCTGTATAATACAGAATTTCCGGCAATGGCGGCATACAGATATCCGGCAGCTTTGTAATATGTTCTTTTTCACAATAAGCGGCAATATATTCTACAATTGCTTCTAACTGATTCTTATTATGTGCATCCTTCCGTTTCTCTTTTTTCTTCTGATATACCACTTTACGCATTCCGGCAAAATTAAGCTGACTGATTTGAAACTCTTTGCTTCCCTCTGTATCTTCCATCGTAGCCGGTGCCCCACTATAGGCAGATTGAAACAATTCAAAAATTTCATTGTTTCCAACCTGAAGATATGCCCGTCCTGGCTCCTTAATCTCTGCTGCCAGCGGTGTCTTTAAAACCTCATTACTATCTTCTTTCGACTGCACTTTCAGGCACAGCTTGAATTTAGAGTTTGACCAAATCTGTCCGTCCACTACTCCACTCGGTTTCTGTGTTGCAAGAATCAAATGGACACCAAGACTTCGTCCGATTCGTGCCGCACTGATTAATTCCTTCATAAAATCCGGCTCTTCAGCCTTTAATTCTGCAAACTCATCCACGATTATTACAAGATGTGGTAAAGCAACGGTAACTCTCTTTTCTTTATACAGTTCTATGTATTTATCAATATGATTTACGCCTGCTTCTGCAAAGAGGTTCTGTCTTTTCATCAATTCTGCCTTGATGGATTTTAAGGAACGCTGTACCTCATTTCCATCAATATTGGTAATTGCGCCAATTAAATGAGGCAGGTCTCGGAACTGATTTACCATTCCACCACCTTTAAAATCAATTATGACGAAGCCAATTTCATAGGGATGAAAAATTGTTGCTGCCGACAAAATATAACTTTGTAAAATCTCACTCTTTCCGGAACCTGTTGTTCCTGCCACCAGACCATGCGGTCCATGAGCTTTCTCATGCAAATTAAGTGTAACGATTTCATCCTTGGCATTTACACCTAATGGGGCTGCCATAGATTTAAATATCTGTGACTCCTGCCAGCGCTGTGCCAGATTTAAATCTTCAACCGTAAATATATGCAGCAATTCATATAATGTAATATTTTTTCTAAGTGAATTCTCAAGGCTTATTTCTTCGCAATAAACCGGGGCAAGCTTTTCTACCACATCTGCTGCCTGCTTATCGGTTATGGTATGATATTCAAATTGTTTTATCTGATTTCCATCCTCTGCCTTGCAGATGACTCCTTCACTTTCTGAATGTAATTCTATAATTTCATCACAATGCAGCGGCAGTTCCTCTGCACTGTTTTCAAAAAATACAAAAGTCATTCCAAGCTCTGATGCCTGCTCGATGTAGCGGGATATTGGATGATTCTTTATGCCGAATTCATTTTCCACAAGTACAATTCCATAGTATGGGATTTCTTCTGTCTGCTCCCGATAAGTCAGTTCCCGGAACAGACTCTCAAAAATATTATTTTTACTTTCATTATCGAAAACAATATTTCTTATTCCACCGGCATTCATAAGATGTGGCAGGAAGCGTGCCCACTGATACCTTTTTTCATCATCCACCAGCATATAGAGCCGGACATCTCCATAGTAATGACGAACCGCAATATCTATTACGATATTCTTAAACATTCCATACAAAGCTTCTTTCGTGCCAACAATACCAATTGCATTAGAATCTTTCATATCTGAGCAAATCGGTGCTCCGTCAATATGTTCAAAAAGCTGATAGATTTTTTCAGGCATTTCCGTCAGCTCATCTCCAACCTCCAACCGCTCCTGTTTCTTATAGTCAATCGGACGGCTGGATGCAATGGTTCCCTGTCCCAGATATATATGTAAAAAGTCTTCATCCTCCCTGGTCTTTTCAAACAGCCTTCTGTCAAAATGCATTGCCGTATCTATATCCTGCTGCACATTACAATACATTTCATTTAAGCTATCCAGTTCTTCCTGTCTTTCTGTTGCTACTTCTAACTTTTTCTTTTCAATATAATTGGTATATTTACGAATACGTTCTGCGCATTCCCGTTTATATTGTTTTCTTCCTGAAACAAATCCCAGAATTGAAGTTACAATACCAAGTCCCATAGAACATATACTGAAAATAATATAAGAACCTCCGGAAGTATTCATAACTCCGCGAACAACAATCATCAGCGCCAGCATTGCCACTGTTGGCATTAATGTCAAAACAATATTATTCTCAGGTTTTTTCGGAATTGCCGGTGCATCTAGGATTTCAATCTTTTCATCGGATAACTGCTTTTTTATTCTGGTATTCCGATTAAACAGCGGATAATGGAAATTATTCGTGTGTGTACTGACTTCCTTCATCTCACCATTTGCGACCTTCAGATTTTCCCGGTCAAAAAATATCTTTCTGTCCTTATAATAAAAATGAAATTCTGCAACGGAAAAGAAATCACTGTCTTTCAATTCTGTCTTGTTCATCAGCTTTCTGCCATTCAGATATACACCATATTCTGAAACAATCTCTTCCAATTGACACTGTGTACCATTTAAGGTAAGTCTTATCTTGCTGTCGTTGCTGAATTTGCTATTTAAAATAATATCCGCTGTCGCATCAGTCGCAATATCTATCGTTCCGGTAATTTCCAGATAATAGTTATAGTCCGGCACTCTGGCTTCAAAATCAATTAAAAAGCGTAATTCAAATGCTTCATTTCCCGTTGATGCATAACAGACAGAAAGCACATCCCCATGCCTTACCTCTGTTGACAGAAGCTTTCGCATATCACCCCTGCTAAAATAAACATCATCTGAGCACTCTAAGTTCCAGCTTTTTCCATTTTTTCTAAACTCCATTTCGATTCCGGTAAAAAACGCTTCCGGATTCAATCGAAATTCACAGGATGAACCTGTTCCCAATTTAACCCGGTCCATATCCGGCTGAATCTCAAATTCCTTATACACTGTTCTGTTGCTGATAATTACTTTGTATTGATATTCCATCTTTAGTCTCTCCGATAAATAATATGTGAACCGTTTCGAATTCCAAATTCTTTCAGTGTTTTATTTCCACGTAAGAATACAATTGGATTCTCTGCTGCCAGATAACAGTTAAAAATATCATCTGTATCAATTCCCAGATCATATGCTTCATTTAATGCAAGCACCAGATCATTTGCTGTGATTCCCAGTGGAATTTCCAAATCAACATGTATCTTTTTATCCTGACTAATAAATTCAACAACTGCCTTCTCGTCCATATTTCACTACCCCTAAATAAACATATAGGAAAGTTTTTTTATTCCTTCCAATGCTGCCAATTGTTCCGCTGTACCAAGCGGTGTTTCTGCCTCATATATCTTTTCCTTAACCGGAAACTGTGCCTGCAGTTCTGACTGCATATAACAATTCATCTCATCTCCACGATAGCGGTTCATGATAACCAGATACTTTTCATGATCCCGGAAATCGAGATTTTGCATAATATATTCCATTTTGCAGGTTGAAATTGCATCCTGCATGGTAATCAGCAATACTTTATCTGCTTCCTGAAGCAATTGCACTCTGTTTGCTTCATATCCTGCCTCAATATCCACAATAATAAAATCGTATTCTTTACTTTCCCTGGCTCCACGAATTAAATTCAGATATATATCGTATGATAAATTTCTGGCATCCAATGTTGATAAAAATGGCGGTATATAAGAAAATCCTTCTTTTCTGATAAAGGAACGGATATTCTGGTATATGTGTCCCGCATCTTCTTTTATTGCACGATATCCTTCATTCGGCATTCCGCTCTTATCACTCAGGTAAAAGAAAAATGCCTGTATTGCTTCTGTATTTACATATAAAATTCTTTTATGCTTCTTTGCCAGGCACTCCGCTAATCCGACGGAAAGACTTGTCTTTCCCGTTCCTCCGATTGCCGAATACAGCGCGATAATTGTAGTCTCTCTTTTTCCGGACTCTTTTCCTTCTAACCGCTCCTGACTCTTATAAGTCAGTTCATTGTATAACTCTTTGATGCCATAATACTTATAAACTCTTGATACCGATAATTCTTCGGTTCTGCCCTGTTCCTGATGTTCTGATAAAATAAACAGATTCTGAATATCCTGTCTTTGCAGCGCATTGGTATATAAATTTTCATTTACCGCTACAATTTCTGCTGTGACAGGGTTTGAAAAAAACTGTTCAAAATATTCCGGGTCAGAAATTATCTCAAGCTCTGCTCTGTCTCCCAGTTCCACCAGAAACTTATTTTCTAATTCTGCCAGATATGCTGTATCCATATCTGCAATTACAATCAATGGTTTACTCATCTTTTTATCCTCGCGCCACAAATTCCAGATTTGCTATTCGAATTCTGCTTCCATCCTGAATTTCAAGAGGCTCTGTCATCGTAACTTTCTTTCCATTCAAAAATGTTCCATTTGAGCTTCCCAAATCCTGAATATAATAACTTCTATTTCGAACCAGAATCTTGCAGTGTACCCGGCTGACTGCAGGATTTCCGGTTATTTCACCATCCACTTTATCCCTGCTTTTACCCAGTACAAAATCCTTATCTGTTATATGAAAAACAAATCTACCATCTAAGGACTGAATGGTGAGCTGCTTTGGTGTTTCGGTATTTTCTATTACCACCGGATTCTGTATTGCTGCTTTTGTTATAGTCAAATTTGGCATTTCAAATTGTGCTTTCAGTTCATTCTCAAAAGTATTTTTATTTTTGGTCACTCCCGGAATCTGAATCGGCAAATAAATAATCTTTACTTCTTCTGTAGCCGGATCCACGTAAATGTTATCCAGCCGGTTATCTACATAAGCAATATCCAAAAAACCTAAATTAATAATCTGTGTAAACGCATCCAGAATCCGTGCTATCATACGTTCCTTCACTTCCGGCATTGCATTTGCAAGTACCGTTTCTGCTGTCACATATTCTTTCGTAAAATATACCAGTTTTATTTTTCCGTTATATTTCAACCGATGGCATTTTAACAGATATGTCTCTTCCAGATTCTGCATTACTTTATAGCCGATATCGTAGAATAATTCATTATTCTCCAACAGGTACGCAATTCCCATTCCATGTTCTTCTTCTGTTACCTGTTTTCCTAAAAATTCTTTCACTTTATTCTTTCTTGCCTTTCCTAATCTTCTAACTTAAATTCAAATTCTTCATCTGCAAGCCGTATGATATCTCCGTCACACAGTTCCACTTTGCAATCCGGTTCTAACATTTCTCCTTTTAAGAAGCTGTGATTTGTAGACCTCTGATCTACTATTACAAAGTTTCCATTTTGTTTATAGATAACTGCATGTTTCCGGCTGATTGCTTTATTGTCACTCAATGCCAAGTCATTCTCTGCTGACTTTCCAATGGAAAATATCGTTCCGGGAATCGAAAAATATTCTCCCGTTTTCAGCCGGATAATTCCTGCCGCTATACTTCCTTCATTTAAGAGAACCGTTCCATCCTCCTCATCTAAAAGTGTGGTTCCATCTTCTTCTGTTAAAACTGTAGTTTCCGGTTCATAAGCAGGTTCTATTTGTGCGGAAGGCGCATAATGCTGCCGATTTGCAAGCTGTGAACTTGCAATAAATCCGCTTTTCCCACTCTCTGTCCGCTTTATCTCCTGATATATCTGCGGATATCTTCTTAATATATACTGCTCAATATCTTCTATCCGATAATTTGCAGTATCAGCAATAAAGTCTAAAAATGCCCGGGATTCCTTTCCCAGTTCCAGGTCATCTGATTTTATTTCTTTCACCATTTTTTCCAGAAAATTATATACATTAATGTTGCTCTCTCTGCTTAATAATGGCTCATATAGGAAAAACAGTTCTCCTGTTGTTTCTTTTACAAAAATAATTTCTGTATCCAGGACAAGATTAGGCAGATAAAATTTATATAATTCTACCTTCCTTATCATTTCTACAACCTGGGCAACAATACTGTAAAAACGATGAACATTTAATCCTTTTCTGATATAGCGGCTCAATGAAACAGACTGTGGCGCAGTATATATAATTCGATGCTTTCCCTCCATTGCGGGACGGAATAGCCCCGGTAATAAATTCTCCTGAAAAACCGCCAGTTCTCTTTCATTTACCGGAAGCTTTTTCATGCTCTTTTGTGTTATTTTTATCAAATTCTTGTGTGCTGAAATGCTATACTTTGCCACTATCTATCCCTCTATTCTGTTTCAGTTTTTACGTTTAATATGAACTGTCCGCTTTCTGCGAAGTCCTGCAAATACTCCGGTTCCAACACCAACAACGGCAACTCCGCATACAATAGCGATAACCGCCGGTGTATTATTCAATAACCTTATCAGGGAATTGGTTGATACCAGCAAATCGGCTATCTCACAGTCCACCTCATTGCCTGCTGCATCCTTTGCACTTATGGCTACTGTCTGCCGCTTATCGGATTCCGGAATCGAAAAACTAATATCATCCCCATCCTGTGTATAGGAAAATGTCTGTCCGTTTAATGTAACCTTAATATCCTGCAATACCAGATTATCGATAACCGATACTGTTGCTTCATAATTCTGCGTATTGTAACTCTGTCCCTCTTCTATATTAATTGGCACAATCACCGGTGCTGTTCCATCCACGCCAAATCCAATCTCTGCCTGCTTGGATTCATTAATATTCTCGTTGATATTACCGGCATTATCCTCTGAGTAAACCGTAACCAGGTAGGAACCGTCTCCCTGAAAAACTGATTTGTCTATTTTATAGGTATACTGGCTCCAGCTTCCGTTTCCACCCACTGAAGTAATGGTATAATCCGTTCCTTCTTCCAGATTTTTCGGCTCTCCATTTGCAGAAACCGTAATTTTAATGGTATCCATGGAAAGACTGTCCACATTTGTCTCTGTCAGCACAATATCGATTGGTTCCTTAATATAAGTACCTTCTATTTCTTTCAAAGAATCATCCAATACATAAACCGAGCCAAATCTGTTTACCGAAAATGTAATACTCTGTTCTGTCTCATTTCCTGCAAAATCAATTTCTCTTGCGGTCAACGTATAAATATCGTCTACATCCTGTTCATGTGCAAAATCAGAGAAAGTAAAGGTCTGTCCATTTTCTGTCTGAGCAAAGGCGCCATCATAATGAACAATTCCATGATTTGCACCTGATAATTCTATGGTTGCAGCGCCTTCATTATAATTTGTATCTGAAAATTGAACGACCGGCATGACTACGTCATTATTCGCAGAATCATTTTCGATACCGGAGATTTCAATTACAGGCTCTGTCTTATCAATGACAAACTCTGATGTACTGCTTTGAACCGCTGCATTTCCGGCTTCATCCATTGCATCAACTGTAAATGCGTAATTTCCATCTACTGCAAAGGATATGGTTGCCATATGCACATCACCATCCGTTGTCCAACCGGACAATGCCGGGAAAACTGTTGTCTGTCCATTATCGGCAGCTGTTCCATGCACTTCAATTCGTCCTGCATCAAAATTATGCTCCGTTACTTTAATCGTAGCCGTTCTATCCTGTGCATAATAATTTCCATTGGCTGCTTGCCCATCCATTGTCACTTCAATTACAGGATTCGTCCGGTCAATGGTAAATGTCTGCTCCGGGAAAGTTGTTGCATTATTTCCTGCCCGGTCCCTGCCACTCATCGAAAATCTGTAATCATCATCTGCTGCAAATGTTACCGTTGCCATATGCACACTGTTATCCGGATTTCCTTCCTCTGTATATTCTGTCCACCCTGAAATCTGTGCCTCTGCGCCATGGGTGCTTATAAGATTCCATGCAATATCATTCTCATCAAAATTTCTTTCTCTCACGGTAACTGTTGCAACTCTTACATCCTTATATACCGATGTATATATGCTGTCCGGTGCAATATCATTGTAGGATATACTTATCTCCGGAGCTGTTTTATCAATACTTATAGTTACTGCTTTTTCCGTCACATTTCCCGCACAGTCTGTCACCTTTACATTTACAACAATATCATTGCTGTTATGAAATACCGGAATCTGTCCGCTCACACCTGTAATTAGATTTCTGTCTGCTGATGTAATCTTCCATGCTTCATCCGATATTGCTCCGTTATTATCAACTGTCACTATGCCATTTCTGTTGTTTCCTGTATCATATGATGCATTTACTGACCATTCTATGGATCGAATTCCAGCATAAGGATCTTCTATACTTACTGCAACTGATGTATCAGATGCATACAATGGATTCCCTTTTCCATCTGTTGTATCTGTCTTTTCCGACTCTATTACTACATTACGATTGCTTTCATGTGCTTCCGACCGTTCCAGTAAAATACCCACTGATTTATAATAATCCAAAGACACATTTCCCACATTGTCCGTTGCCTTTAAATAAATGTATCCCTTAAATTCAGCCTGAATTGGAATTCTGATAGCAGCATCTTCTCCGGGTCTTTTTCTGCATTCTACCGTTACTTCTTTCTCTTCCGTTCCATCCGCATCTGTCAGATGATATGAAATACTTTGGATTCCTGCACCGGTATTTCCATCACTTACTGTTATTTCCGCAGTAACATCTGTATTGGCATAATATCCATAATTTCCGGTATCACTTACTGTTTCCTTTGATGCACCAATCACCTGAAAATCCGTAACAACCGGTGCCTGATTTTCTTTATGCACATGAATTGTTTTCGTATAGACATCTTTCTCATCTACATTTGCGGTTACTGCAATTTTAATTTCATAATCACCATCTCCAATGGCAGAAGCCTGAGACGTGGAAATTGCAAATGTATCCTTTGTTGTCATTTCCTGCTGAACATCTTTATAGATTCTATTGGCATCTGTTAAGCTTTTTCCATTCTTATCTTCGGTCAACGGCGTTCCATTGATGGTAATATTTACTGAATTCAATCCTGATTTTTTCTGTTCTATCGAAAAATTTATGGTTTCGTCCTGCTTCTCGTAATATATAGTAACTCCTTCCATATTGGTATCCACATAAAAATGTGCAAGGTCTGCCTTTATTTCCGGCACTGTAATATCATGCACAATCTTCGCACCATTTGCGAAGCTGCCATAATTTTCCGGTGCCATTGTATTTCCAACCTTATCCGTTGCAGATGCTGTTATCTTATTTTCTGCCGTATCGGAAAGTGTTATTGTAAATGTGGCACTGTTACTGCTGTCCACATTCTTAGTTGCTTTTGCTACGCCATCCTGATATATGGTAATCGACTTTACGCCGGATTGTTCATCCGCTGTCTTTACTGTAAATGTGACTTTTGCATCTCTCGTATAATATACATTTCTCTTTTCAATCAATGACGGTGCCTGAATGTCTGTAATAACAGGTGCACTTTTGTCCACCTGATATCCTCTAATTACCGGCTCGTCCACATTTACATTGGATGCCTTATCTACACCATAGAGATAAACCTCCGTATCTTCCTGCGGCACCACATCTATCTGAATGGAAAATGTTCCATCCTCTGTTACGGCTGCCACATGTTCTTCCTCTGCCAGTATTTTATCTTCTGTCAGTGGTTCTGTTGACCATACCACCCGGTCTGCTCCCGAAAGATAATTGGAGCCTTCCGTTCCTGCATCTGTTACATTTCCGGTAATAACAATATTATCTTCCTTGCCTGTAATCCATGTTTTATATCCGTTCTCTACTGCTTTTCCATTCTCTGTAACAGTTACTGTCGGCGGAACTGTATCAAAAATAAATGTAACCGGTTTCTTTAGTTCATAGCCTATCTGGTTGGCAAAAATATTCCACGGACTCTCCAATTCCCAGATATTGTTTATAGTCTTTTCTGAATCCAGTATCTTATTCTGCTCATAATCTCTTACCCAGAAAGCTCCCAATACTGACTTCTTCTCGTTATTAAAAGAAATTGATTTTCCGCTTTTGCTTTTTATCGTAACTGTCTGTCCTTTTGAGATGCTGTAGGTTATCCCATCCTCTGATACTTCTCTGGTATTTTCATCCTGCGCATTAGAAAAGACAATCTCTATATCATCCGGAAATTGCGCTTCCTGTTCCACTTCTGCCTGTTCAAAACTTACTGTCAGTGCTGCATCCTCTTTTAATGCCGGAAGTGATACTTTTCCTACTGTATCTTCATCCTGTAAAATTGTCAGTTCACCGTCATTCCATGTTGCTGATTTTATAATATATCCTGGTTTTGGAATAATTTTTACATTTTCAAAGGTATCTCCATATTTGCAGTCTATTTCTTCTGATTTGTTATAAGCTGTATCACCAATCTGAATCCCGCCGCCTTCTGAAAGTTCCAACTTTATTTTCACTTTCTTAAGCACAAAAGAAATCTGCTCGGAATAAGATAATTTTTCCGTGGTGCAGGAAAATGTTTTATAATAAATATCATTTTCTTCATCATAGGTATAATCATCCGGTTTCTGGTTATTTTGAAATTCATATCCGGCATCTCTGTCCGGTTTAACCTCTATGCGGTAATCATTTTCTGCATTTACATTATATTTTTTTACACCCTGTGCCGACTCAGATGGTGTACATTCTTCTTCCCCATCCTCTTTGATTTTATATACGGTTACGCTTCCACCGGAAAAATCACTCTTTCCATCCGTAACTATATTCAAAGTCATTTCCCCTGTTGTTTTCTGTGCTTCTGCTTTAAATCTGAAAAAATTATTATCTTCCGTGCAGGAAAAAGCATACTGATATCCTTCCCCTTTTTCTTCAAAATCATTTTCTTCATCTAAAACAATTTTATAATCTTCCTTCGGCTGTACCTCAATCAAATAATCCTTTCCAGCTTCCAGTTCATCGGTATAAAAAATCTTTGTATCCTTCTCTGTATCACTGTTCTGTGTATCTTCCTCTAACTCTTCCCATGGCAGTTCAACATTCTCTGTGCCATCCTTAGATACTTCCCTTACTGTAATTTCAGCTCCATCTGCATTTACAATCTCACCTACAATTGCATACTCTGTCGGTTCTTCCACTGCTGCTCTTGCATCTCCCACCGGTACTACACTCAATGTGACTACAACCGCAAGTGTCAATGCTAATATCTGCTTCCATTTCTTCATAAGTCTTCCCTCTTTCGTTCTCTTTCCTATAAGTTTTTCATTTACTTATATTGTCTCATTCGTATGAATTTCCATAACATCCTCTAACAAAATCAGTCCATCATCCTCCGATATATTCTGTTCTTCGTTACTCAGCAATACTGTACCTTCTTCCAACAGAGTTGTCTCATCTTCCAGTACTGTTGTTTTCTCATCCTCTGCTGCCGGAATTGTTCTAGATACCGCTTCCTCTTTTACCGGATATTCATTTTTTATCGGCACTCTTCTTCTGTTTGCTTCCTTCCGATTCTGCTCACGAATTTCTTTCATCTGCTTTGCTGCTGTTTTTCCACTTACTTCACCATGCAGAGAAATAATGTCAAAACTGAAAAACAAAATAATTGCAATCAGCAAAAAAATCGCTGCCAGTCCAAATCCTATCCATGAAATAATCTGGTATATCATTGTATTCATGCTCCTATTGTTCACTATATGCATTTTTTATTGCATCCTGCGCCGCATCTTTACGTTCTAATATCTGCTGCTTTATTTCATCGGTCTTATCCGTTGTTGTATCCACGGCATCGGTTCTGTCAAGGACATCCTGATAAAACGCTTGTATCCGGCTCTCTTCGATTCCATCTGATTTAAACTTTCTGGCATAATTTTCGATTGAATTCAAACACAGTTTGTATACTTCAAGATTTACAATCTCGCTGTCTTCACCATCTACAATCTCCAGTAAATCTTCCAAATTCTGAAAGTACGGTGCATAGGTTCCCTTATCCGATGCTTCCTCAACATTCAATGTCACATCTCTTGTAAACTGACCAATTTCTTTATATACCTGTGTAATCAGATGATAATCCGATTCTTCGCTTCCATAATCATACGCATCTGAAAACCACTGAACAGAACTCTTTATTCTTGTTATCTGGTTATCACTGGTATCTGTTTTCCCATAATCATAGTAATACCAGTACAATCTTCCTATTTCATAGGCTAAATCTGCATAATCATCCTGTTCCCGAAGTCCGCTCAAATTATTATTGATTTTCTTTTTAAATTCATTCTCTTCTTCTACCGTAAAAACCGCATCATCTTTAAACGCAGCAATAAGACCTAAATAGGCCTTTGTATCTGTCGGTTTGATATCAACCGCTTCTAAATATATTTCTATTTTTTCTTCATCTGTTGCTGATTTTTCTGCCTGTAACAGCAAATTATCGTAATCATTATTTTTTACATGTCTTTGTAGAAGCTGCCCGGTAATACCAATTCCCAGACTCACTACTGCAGCCAGCAGCATTCCATAGAATGTATATAACTTTTTCTTCTGCTTCTTCTGATATGTCTCATCCGCTTCCTCATAATGCAAAATTGCATATAGAAGTTCTGCACATGACTGATATCTTTCTTCCGGGTTAATTCTGGTACATTTTAAAATAATACTTTCCAGTCCTGATGACAGATTCGGATTCCAATAACGAATCGGATAAATCTCATAAGGCGGCTCACAGGGATTCTTTCCGGTCACCAGATGATACAATGTCACTCCCAGACAATAAATGTCGGTTCTCTGGTCTGTCTGTCCCTTTCCTCCGAACTGCTCCGGAGCTGCATATCCTTTTGTTCCAAGGCTGACGGTATCCTCCAGATTGTGTTCCTTATATTCTCTTGCAATCCCAAAATCAATCAGCTTTATATTTCCGTTTGGCTGCAGCATGATATTTGCCGGTTTCATGTCTCTATATATAATTGGCGGATTCTGCATATGTAAGTAATCCAATACTCCGCACAATTCTTCTGCCCACTCAATTACAGTTTCCTGTGGCTGAGCACCATCTCTCTCCAGCACCTTATTCAGTGGTTCGCCTTCTATATAGTCCATTACAACATAGATAACATCCTCTTTATCTATGATATCTACAATTCTAGGCAGGCAGGGATGATCCAGTTTTTTCATCATATTAGCTTCCGCAATGGCTGACTGTACGACTACTTCATTATTCTTATCCCGTGCTCGTTTTTTAATTTCTTTTACCGCCCATTGCTTATTCAGATTCTTATCCATTGCAAGATAAACCTCTGACATACCGCCTTTTCCAATCAGCTTTAATATTTCATACTTCCCCTCAATCAATGTACCTATTATTGCCACAATAATTTTTCCTCTTTAATCTTCTGTACTTTTACCTATATAAATAACCGTGATATTATCCGTTTCTCCACGCTTCATATTTAATTGAATTAACTGATGAAGTTTTTCTTCTATCTGACCTTTAGAATTCCATTTCGAATTACTCAGCGCCTGATATATTTCTAGTTCCGTTATCTTATGCCAAAAACCATCTGAGCATAATAAGAAGCTGCTTTCATTTTCCACTTTGCCTTCCACAAACTCCGGTTTCACATTTTGCGATGCTCCGATACACTGTAACAGCACATTTCTCCGTGGGTCTGTTAATGCTTCCTCTTCTGTCATGTTTCCTCGTTTTATCTCTCTTGCCACAAAGGACTGATCCTCTGTCAGCTGCACAAGTGCCGAATCTATTCTGTATGTCCGGGAATCTCCCACCTGCGCAATTATATACTGTTTATAATCAATTAACAGAATTACGGTCAGGGTTGTCCCCAATTCTACCTCATGTTTTTTCCCGTAATTCCATATTTTTCCATTCAAATTTACAATCAGATTTTCCCACTGTTCTTTTATCAAAGATACCTTCCCATCTGTATATGGCAATGTTTTCATGAACCAGTCAGAAAACCCCTGCACTACAGTTGCACTGGCAAGTTCTCCCTTGCTTAAGCCTCCCATGCCATCACACAGCACTGCCATGCAGACTGTCTTATCCTTTACCACTGCTATCTTCACGCATAAACTGTCCTGATTGACCTTTTTCTTCGTTCCAATATCAGTTCCGTAAGCTGTAATATATGTATTCATCCTTCAGTCCTTCCAGAAACAGACAAATAAATACTTTCTCTCATTGTCCTATATTAAATTGTTTTATAAATTGTTTGGGATATCTGCCGGAGAATTCCGACATATATGAACTTTCTTACTCTAAAATAAGATAAATATTATTTTCATAGCTCATACTCCCGCTGTTTCTTCAACAACCACTTAATAGCTTAATCATTTTAACTTTTTCTGTCAATAAGCATTTTGTATAAAACATCTCATCATATTTGTATAATTTTCACAAAAGCGAATTATATAACTTTTACATTTCATTATGTACTTCCGGAAATATATGCTATAATGGACGCATATTTGATTCATTTACTAAGGAGAGGTATTTTACAATGAAAGAAAAATTTAAAAATCTGTCAGCACCCGTTGGAATTGTGCTGTCTATTGTAGCGGTTATTCTTTTTACCGGGTTATTGTTGGGGCTTGGCTTTGTTTTAGGAAAAATTCCGGGATTAAATGAACAAAACGACTACCTGCTTCAGGCAATCGCGGAATTTATCATTCTGATTGTTTTCCTGATTATAACCTTTGTGATTGGTTATACCCGTATCTTTACGGAAAATGTTGCCGGCTGGCTCAGAAGTTTATATACCGGCGGCTTCTTTGTGGTTTACTGTCTGTTCAGCCTTATTGCACAGATTTATCTTTGCAGTATATCAAAAGCGGGAAATGTAAGACCTGCTTTGGAAATTATATTCTATATAGTTGCTATTTTTCTGGTTGGACTGGTAGAAGAACTGGTTTTTCGAGGTGTCATTTTTAATCTGTTACTGAACAGTTTTCCAAAAACAAGAAAAGGCATTACCGGTGCCATTGTTTTAGGCGGCGTCCTCTTTGGTCTGATGCATTTTGTAAATATCCTTTCCGGAGTGAAATTTACAAGTGCACTGATTCAGGTTATCTCTGCTGCTCTGATGGGTATTTTATTCTGTACGATATATGCATCTACCCGCAATTTCTGGATGCTTGTCATTTTCCATGCCCTTGTTGATTTTGCCAGCCTGCTTTCCACCGGAATTTTCGATGCTGGAAATATTGTGTCCCAGATCAATACTTTCTCCGCAATTAATTCCCTGTCATTTATCATGCTGGCGATTCCGATGTTTGTCATGCTGCGTAAATCCAGACGCATCCGCTTAGAGATGCTCTACAACAACGTTCCGATTTATGATGATGAACACGAAGCTAAGATGCTTTCCATTGTATCTCTTGTTCTTGGCATTATCAGTCTGGTACTTTCCTGCATCGGCTATCTGATTGGGCTTGGTATTGTGGGCATTTTTGCAGCAATTCTTTCCAAGAAAGCCAAGCCATATAATAACTCTATGGCTACTGCCGGAATGATTACTTCCATCATAGGAATTATCCTTTCTGCCATTGCTGTGGTTCTTCTCAGTGTGGTCTATTCCAGTGATATGATGGCGCAGTTTATGTAAAAGTTCAACATGAAAAGCCCGGATTGCTCCGGGCTTTTCTTCTACATTGTCTACATTGTTTAAATTTTTTTCGGATATGAGGGCTATGCTTCTTCTGCCTTGTCATCCAGATTTACTACGATTATATTTTTTCTTGTAACTGCGCCAATTTCCTCCAGTGCATTGAGCATACGGTATACGGTTGCTGTTCCAATGCTTTTGTCCTTCTTGGACGCTCTGTAATAAATTTCCTTACAACTGGAGCAGTTATCCTCTAAGATAATATCCAAAAGAATACGACGCTGCTTTGTCATCCGGCATCCCCGGTCTTTCAGCATCTTGATTATCTTGTCTCTGGTCTGTGTCGTCTGCGTCATGCCTGCCTCCAATCTAGATCAATGGCAATGTCCATCACAGTGCTTGCAGTTCACACCACACTGCAGTGATTTTCCTGCCTTTTTGTCTTTTACCATGCTTCGAATTATAAGTGCAACGACTGCTACAACTACAGTTCCAACAATAACTGTACCCATCGTAATCACTCCTTTCTGTTATGGCGGATTATTTTGCTTTTACTGTTACATTTAATGTCTGGCTTTCCTTATAAGGACGGAACAAAAGATAAATGAATCCGATGATTAAAAGGAATGCGACTACTGTTCCAATTCCAAATGTTCCTGCTGTAATTAAGGAACCAATCTGGAAGATACATAAGGATACAACATATGCAAGGATACACTGATATCCGATTGCGAACCAGAACCATTTTGTATTGTTCATCTCACGTTTGATTGCACCCATAGCTGCGAAACATGGTGCACACAGTAAGTTGAATACTAAGTAAGAATATGCTGCAAGTGCAGTCATGCTGCTTGCAAGGTTACCCCAGATTTCTGCGCCGTCTTCTGCAACTTCTGCAAATCCGAATAACTGTCCGATTGTTCCTACTACGTTCTCTTTTGCGATTAATCCGGTAATAGCTGCAACTGTCATCTTCCAGTTACCCCATCCAAGAGGTGCGAAAATCCAGGCAACTGCATTACCAATCTTAGCTAAGATACATTCTGCCTGAGCAGCTTCCAGCGCGGTTCCTTCCAGTCCGTCAAAGCTTAACATTCCGAAGCTTCCGTCTGTCCATCCAAAGTTCATTAAGAACCAGACTACGATAGTTGATAAGAGGATGATGGTACCAGCCTTCTTAATAAAGGACCAGCCTCTCTCCCACATGCTTCTTAATACGTTTCCAACTGTTGGCCAGTGATATGCCGGTAACTCCATAACGAATGGTGCCGGATCTCCAGCAAACATCTTTGTTTTCTTTAAGATAATACCGGAGCAGATGATTGCTGCGATACCAACGAAATATGCACTTGGTGCAACCCATGAAGCTCCGTCAAACAATGCACCAGCGATTAATGCGATGATTGGAAGTTTTGCTCCACATGGGATAAATGTTGTTGTCATAATTGTCATCTTACGGTCTCTGTCATTTTCAATGGTTCTTGATGCCATAACTCCAGGAACACCACAACCACTACCGATTAACATCGGGATAAATGATTTTCCGGAAAGACCGAATTTACGGAAGATACGGTCCATGATAAATGCGACACGAGCCATATAACCGCAGGACTCTAAGAATGCTAAGAAGATGAATAATACCAGCATCTGCGGTACGAATCCGAGAACCGCACCAACACCGGAGATAATACCATCTACGATAAGACCTGTCAGCCAGTCTGCACATCCGATATTTTCAAAGAAGTTCTGTGCTGCCGGGATAATCCACTCACCAAAGAGAGTATCATTGGTCCAGTCTGTTAAAATGGAACCTACTGTTGTTACAGATACATAATATACAATCCACATAACTACTGCGAAGATTGGC
Organism: Roseburia sp. AF02-12; assembly: GCF_003461765.1. Taxonomy (NCBI): domain Bacteria; kingdom Bacillati; phylum Bacillota; class Clostridia; order Lachnospirales; family Lachnospiraceae; genus Roseburia; species Roseburia sp. AF02-12. Next base: position 1,202,514 of record NZ_QTXS01000001.1, read on the forward strand.
AGTGCCAGCCAGCGGTTTGTTACGATACGGTCAATCTTATCGGAAGTAGAAAGTTTTTTCTTGCCATTCTTGGTAATACACTCACCAATAATGCTTGAAATATATACATATCTTTCATTTGTGATAATACTTTCGGTATCATCATCAAATGCATCTTCCATTTCTTTGATTTCTGCAGATACATCTGCTTTCTGTTTCATCTGCTCTGCAATCTTATCATCTTTCTCAAGAAGTTTGATTGCGAAGAAACGTTTCTGTTCTTCCGGAATGTCACTTCCTAATTTTTCTTCTGCTTTGCGGATGATGTCCTCCGCTTCTTTCGAGAACTCATGTACCGGAGCTCCGGCTTTCTGTTTTGCAGCTTCGATTGCCTTCTCTGCTGCAGCCATGATTCCGGTTCCTTTTAATGCAGAAATCTCAACTACTTCGCATCCTAATTTTTTAGAAAGCTTGTCGATATGTATCTGGTCTCCGGATTTCTTTACCAAGTCCATCATGTTTACAGCCATGATAACCGGAATTCCCAGTTCCATTAACTGTGTAGAAAGATAAAGGTTTCTTTCAATATTTGTTCCATCTACAATATTTAAGATTGCATCCGGACGTTCGTTAATCAGGTAGTTTCTTGCAACAACTTCTTCCAGTGTATATGGTGATAAGGAATAGATACCTGGTAAGTCCATGATTGTTACATCCTTATGACCTTTTAACTTTCCTTCTTTTTTCTCTACAGTTACGCCCGGCCAGTTACCTACGAACTGGTTAGAACCTGTCAGAGCATTAAATAATGTGGTTTTTCCACTGTTGGGATTTCCTGCTAATGCAATTTTAATCGCCATCTTTTTTACTCCTCTTTTCTTCTTTCTTTTATCATTTTTAAATTTCCTGCATAGAGCCTTTCTATGCTGTTAGTCCGATATTTCTTTTGTTAGTCGGGCTGTTTCAATGTTAGCTTAGCATTCCTTATGTTAGCATTTACTAACCTATATGCAAAAAAATTTATTCTACTTCAATCATTTCTGCATCTGCTTTACGAAGAGAAAGCTCATAGCCACGAACTGTCACCTCTACCGGATCACCGAGTGGAGCAACCTTTCTTACATAAACGTCCACGCCCTTGGTAATACCCATGTCCATGATACGTCTCTTTACCGGTCCCTCTCCGGACAGCTTTTTCACCTTTACGGTCTGACCGCAGGCTACTTCTTTTAATGTCTTCATAATTTCCTCCTTCTGGCTGTTACACCATAATCTTATTTGCCATGTCTTTTCCAATTGCTACTCTGGATTCTTTGACATTTACAATCATATTTCCATTTACCTCAGATACTACTGTTACTGTACCACCGGCAACAAAGCCAAGGTTCTCAAGAAATCTTCTTGTTTCTTCTTTACCGCCGACCTTCTTAATTACGTTCGGCTCTCCTTCTTTTACCATAGATAAAGGCATCATACTCTCCTCTTTTCTATTGTGCTATTGTTAATTTTTTCTCATTTCATTGGTTAGTATATTCTAACCATCATTAGTTGTCAAGAACGTTTTTGAGAATTTTTTCTCATTAAGAAGCATTTTTTAGATTCACTTTATGATTTGATATGTTCGGCTTAATATGTTATACTTACCTAAATTCATGTATTATTATAGAAAAAAACGTTAATGGGGGTGTTGTTATATGGCAACAAATGAATCAGCAGAAAATTATCTTGAGACTATTCTTATGCTGAGCAAAAAGCTTCCTGTGGTTCGTTCTGTAGATATTGCCAATGAACTTGGCTTTAAGAAATCCAGTGTCAGCATTGCAATGAAGAATTTAAGAGAAAAGAATCATATTACGGTAACCGATTCCGGCTTCATCTATCTTACCGACTCCGGTCGTGAAATTGCAGAAATGATTTATGAACGTCATGAATTTCTTTCTACCTGGTTAGAAAGTCTTGGTGTACCAAAGGAAATCGCAACAGAAGATGCATGCAAAATGGAACATGTTATCAGTAAAGAAAGCTTTACCGCAATCAAAAAAGCTTTGAAGCAGTAATACTACTGCTCCAAAGCTTTTTCTTTGTCTACAAACATCATAATGAATGCCATGAACAACACGGCTGCACATATCAAAATTGCTTTCTCTGCCAATAATTTCACAAAAGCATTTCCAATAATCGCCCCTATTATAAACATCAGGATAATGCCATAATACAGCATTCCCTTAAACGCGGATTCTTTATTCTTCGTATAATGGAAATCACACCAGTTCTGTGTCCCACTTCTTAAATTTCCGATGCACATCGTGGTTGCAATTCCGTTTCCATGAATCTTCCGGAAGCTCTCCACCTGTATGCCACATGCCAGTGAAGTCAGACTGTTGGCTGCCAGATTCATGCTCTGTGGAAAAAAGCATACCACAAATAGCACCAGTGCTTCACACAATACAGAAAGCTGCCGCCAATGAAACAGGCTCTTATCTTTTGCATGTACCCGTACTACATCTGCCAATGCTATTCCGATTGCAAAAGCCAGCACCGGGAACAGATAATGCAATGCCATTCCCCAATTTCTCTCCGATAAATTGATTCCGAGCAATAACATATTTCCCGTCTGCGCATTAGCAAATACTCCATCCCTGCACATATAGGAATATGCATCCATAAATCCTCCAGCCAACGCCAGCACGATTCCAAGTTCTATTGATTCCGACATCTGTCTGGAACGCCTCATAATTATCATCCTCTCATCCTTGGTTTTCTTCTTATTATACTATGGATGTCAAGGGGGAGGGTCAAACTATATCTTTAACGTAGCCATAATATACGAAACTATTTTTTCTTCTGTATTCAGTTGCTTATCTACAAAATATTTTTTTAAAGATGTTTCATCTATTACTTCATTCCCCGGCTCATCATCTTTATATGCAATTCTTTTTTCAATCCAGGGGGTTTGCGAATGACTGATTAATTCAAGTGTTTTTGGTGAATAAACTCCAAATGTTTTAATTACTAAATCTATTGCTTTTATTTCATCAGCAGTAAGCTTCGATAACATGCATCCATGCGTACTATTTATTCCATTATCAATCGGATTAAATTTATATTTTTTGTACTTATTATATATCTCCGGATACACATAGCCATGTTGCCATGCCTGACACTCCTCTAATAATAATCTCTTTCCATTTAACGCATAATTAACGCCATTCGAAAATGCTAATAATTTTTCTAATGCAAGAGGGGTAACCTCCCCCAAATTTGTAATAATATAATTGGCAACCTGTTCAATTTTCGATTCTGAAATGTCTTTTAATTTCGAATATCTGGCAATAAGTCTCTTGTATGCACTGTTTTTTAATTTATGCCTGTTTTCCTCAACTTTACTATAGAAAAATCTTTCATCATTTAAAAATTTGCTTAAAATATCGGAATATTTTTTTGTAGGAATATATCCCTCAAAATATCTCTTTATGGTTGCTTTTCCAAATCCGGCTATATCTGCTAACGCCTCTTTTCCCACATCATATTTCTCTAATATTTCAACTATATCATCCTGTAAAATGATTCCCTTTAGTCTCTTATATGCTTCTATTTTTTCTTCAGACCTTCTTGTATTATAGTCTATATCTGTTGCGACTTCATGCCCGCACTCTTTGCAACGCCCAACTTTAAATCTAAACCGAACCAATTCTCCCCTATAATATTCCTCAACTATCTCCTCTTGCTCTGTAAATTCTACCAAATCCTCACATTCGTTACAGTAAGCCAAATTCATCTTATCCATAATTCCACCTACTTTCTTCTCTTTGTCTCTGTTCTCTTCTTGTTTCTTTCCCTATTCTCTTACTATGTATTGTGATATACAGCATATGGAACCAACCATATGCTGTTAATATTCCTAGTCTACTTTAATTCTATTCTTATGAAATGATATTATAAAAACTTTCTTATACGGAATCTTTCTGTCATTAATCTTGATATAAATTAGCACATTATCATTCGTAATGCCACTGTAATCAGCATCTCTTCTTTTCAACTTACACGGATATTTAAATACATACAAATACTCTTGTGGTAATCCTTTTTCTAATCTCTTTTTTGCCCCTTTTCCAACATCCTTGATCTTCCCAACAAAATTAATTTCTGTCAAATCCATCAAAATATAATTTTGATCATCTGTATCAAATATATAATCATCTGATAACGATGGATTCTCCTCAGTTGGTGTTTGTGGCTGATAATCTCTGTTTTCAACCGCCACTCTCAAATCCTTTAACACCGAAAGGACTTCTGAACTTGGGCATTTGACTTTAGGCTCAGCTAATACTTCTTCCGATATTGCTTCAATTGGAAGTTTGGTCAAATGCCCTAACTTTTCTTCTGCCATATAGCAACCTCTCTTTCGTAACTCATATTGATACGTTTTTTATGTTTTAGTAATTTCCGTATCATATATTTAGTATAACATGATTTGAGCAATTGTCAATTAGAGAAAATATAATTAAATAAATGGATAGACTCCTTATTTCCAGCACAAAAAAGAGTATCTGTATTCACCATTTTGGTTTAACAAATACTCTCTATCAAAATATTTTTTAATTCCGGTGTGCTATTTCATCATACCATTTCATAAACACTTCCTCTTTATGCCATTGTAACATGGGGGGGTTTGAAGCTTTAAGAAAAATATCATAAAATTATTACTCTCACATAATTAAAATTATATTGTTTCATAATAATTTTTCTCTAAAATGAAATCATCGGGAAAAACAGGACATACTATCTCCTCTATAATTCCAAAATAATTCATCCCCATTATCTGTAATACCCCAGGGAAACAAACCTGTTTTGCCGTTATAAAAATCAAAAGAAAACTGTTCTGGAAATTCACTTTGCATACTTATATACGCATCTTTCATAACGTTAAACTTCTCTATAGAATTTAAATTTTCATTTTCGGAAAATGAGGATACTATCCACAAAAACTCATTAATCCCTCCTTCTCCATGAAAATCGATAAACCGCTTATAGTCCTCTGGAAAAATAATTCCTATTTTTTTCTCTATTTCTTCCCATGCGTTTTTTTGCACTCTCCTTGTTGAACAGGAAAAAATTCATTAATGTCATGATTCATAAACAAACCTGCTTTCTATTCAATACTGTTTGATATATTGTCATCAAATGTAACCATTGTTTAATTCTCCGTTTTCAAATTTTTCAATAATTTTTTGACGCTCTATACTATCTTCAGATTTGAATTTCTTCCGCAAACTTATTACATCATTTGATTCTTTAATGCTGCTTCTGTCTTTAATTATCCCTTTATTATATAAAATTCCCATAACAGCAGTACTCCTGTTAACCTTATTACTATTATTAATATAAATGTCTACAAGAATGTTATATAATCGCTGACAAGGCTTACAATATGACAAAATTGAAACAAATGATATCGTTTCCGGAGATGCATCAATATTTTTTTTAATTATATCTAAATATCCCTCATCTCCCGTAGCCTCATACAATATTTTACCAATTTCAACACTTGCTTCACTTGGTATTTGTAATAAATAAGGACTTTCTTTTAAAGCCTTGATACCATCATATTTTTTTAACTTAGGAAAAAATTGTGCTAATTCTATTTCATTTTTATTAAAAAAAGCATCCCAAATAATATCTTCTACTTCTTCTCGCTCCCAATCATATATTTCTTCCATCACTTCTGGATAATATCCATCCATTTTTTCTGAGCCGTTTGCATTCAATTGTTTTATTAAACAATCATAAGCTTTACTATTTTGCATCTATAATTACCTCCTGAATAATAATATCATTTTCTTCGAGGATTGGTTTTTCTATATTTGACCAAAATTACAATATAATTCCGGATAAGCAAAACGCATCGTTCTCATAATATCAATCTTTCCTGAAAACAATGCGTTTTAACCTTATATAAAAAATACTATATTTTAAATATTTTCCCGGTATTATTATCTAAAAAGAATTTCTTTCCATTCTCTTCTACCAATTCTATGTCTGTCCCCACTTCGCAATTGTATATTGCGATAATTGCCGGTTCGATATTGGCAACTGTATTAAAATCACATATGCACATATTATCTGCTTTACTCAAATACTCATCGGTATCAATATCCGAAAAAAATCTCCAACCATTATCAATATTATTTAGCGATTCTTCTCTAACACACCATTTTAATTTTCCTTTATGATCTAAGATATTTTTTGAAACAATACATCCACCTGCATCAGCAATAAAAGTCACTACTTTACTCATACTTTTTCATCCTCCCTAATAAACTTGCTCTATATGGCAATAGTGCTGCCAGTTCCAATGGTGATTTTCCCCATACATTCTTATGATTAACTAAAATATTTTTCTGTGCAAACCAAATCTGATATAAAGGATCTAGTTCCTCATCTGTATATTTCATGTTAATCAAATATTGTAATGGTACCCTTCCCCTTTTATCTGTTTAAAAGTTGACTACATATTTTCCATTATTTCTACTACTTTTTCCCAGTACCTCCCACTACTAGCCAGTCTCACCTTCCGCTTTTGAAACCGATTTTTATATCTGAAATACCTCATGTGGAGACATAATACCTATTATTCAAAAACAATTTGAACCGTATTTTCATTCATGTTTCTCTGAACTTTCTGTATTATACTCTCAATTTGCTCTTCTAGAAGTTCTTCATGCTCATGTGGTGGCTCCCAAAATTTCATTGTATCTCTATATGCCACAAACTTTTTGCCTACAAGCATTTCTCCTTCTGCTCTTACAACATATCCATTCTCCAAATCAAATTTTACATAATTCATACTACCTGTTATTTTCATGTTTTTCTACCTCTCGAAAATAATTTTTCAATCATCTCCACAGCATCTAGTTCTATGAAAACAATACGTTTGCATCTTTAAAGAAACTATGTTGCGTTGCGATTTCAGATGTTCTTATACGAAGTCATTATTAAATATAGTCTTTCATAATGTTCCAAACCCTTTTTACTTCGTCATTATATTTCTCATTCAACTGATTTCTTAATTGAACATCCGCATCATAAATAATGAAATCGCTTAACCCGCCTCTCGAAGCAAACAGTTTACTATAGCTTTCTATCAAGTATTTCATTTTTTCACCATCGCTCTCATCCGAGTCAATACAATTAACTTGTCCCATAAGAATTCTTAATATCCCGTTATATTGTCCATATCCATATTTTTGTACCATTTTGCCAATCTCTATATACGCCTCTCGCAACTGCAAAAACTCTTCATTTCCTATCATTCTTCTATTTTCCAATCTATTGTAATGTTCATTTTTTAATTCTCGAACTTTATCACACCACTCACTATCAAGGAGACAAAAATTACAATATAATTCCAGATAAGCAAAACGCATCATTCTCATAACATCAATCTTTCCTGAAAACAATGCGTTTTAACATTAACATCTACCTTTACTTTTTTCCCTCGCTTATAGCTTTTGCCCATTGATTTTCTATTTTCTTATATTGACTCAAATTAACATCTTTTGATGGAGATACTATATTATCCAAATTTGGTGAACCGCCAAACCTATCTCCTGCTAAGTGTCCCGCATAATCTCCTGCAATTTTTCCTGGAGTGTTTGGGTTATGTTTTAGCCGACCATTTCGTTTCGTTAATTGTAGATTATCAGTATTCCAATTGGATATTCTTCCATTAGCATCTGTTTCGTAATTATACTTAAATTCACCTGTCTGATAGCTAATATTGGGTTTTAAATTTCCAGCTTCATCAAAAGGATTATCTGTAAAGACTTTTTGTGCTGTGTTTCTACCACTCTCCCCAACATTCCCCAGTTGCTGTTTTCTAAGTTCCAACAGCTCCTCCGGGTTTACTTTCTTTAATGCAAGTGCTTCGTCTACCTTTCCGATTCCTCTTATTTCTGCCTCTGTGAGCCCTTCCTTGCTTCCATTCTCAAGAAAATCAAGATATTTCTGGACATCTTCCTTTGACATTCCTTCTGCAAAAGAACCGTGTAATCCACTTACATTTGCCATGGAATCTATCTCGTTGAGCGTTCCATATGTTGCCATTCCGGTTAGTGAACCAACTACAAAGCCTGCCAGTGGACTGGTAAATTTCTTCTGTCATGCTCTTTTCCATGTAGCTGCTGGCTGCCATGGCATCACTCACTGCAACTCTAATTCTTTTTTTAAGTGTTCCAATTCAGAATCTCTCATATCACATACACATATTTCAATAATATCATCTGTTTCTGACAATCCAAAATACACTTTGTCCATTTTTATATAATGTGAACTTTTTTTGTCTGATAATATTATTCTGCTACCATTAGAATACAAAATAGTTTTAAAAACAGGGCATTCTATATCATCACTATGAAAAATTATCTTTCCATCTTCAAAATTTTCCACCACTAGCTTATCCGTAGTTTCTGAATACTCCTTGCAAAGCAGTAGCGTTATTCTTTTTAATAACTTACTCTTTATACCCACTGTAAATTCCAATGAAGAAGTTTTATCTTTTGAATACGAAATATATTCAACCGCTTCCTTATCCTTATTAAATATAATCTTCAAAGGAATATATTCTTCCAATTCCATATCTATTATATCTTGCATATTCTTGTACCTCCTAATGCCATCCATTAAACTGTGCATGTTTTATTACTGGCAACTGTCCTGCTTGTCTTGACTGAGCAAATATAAATTCCCAATTACCTTCCGTAATCTTTTCTCCATAAACCTCTATCTCAAATGATTTTGGAATATTAGTATACGGATACTTTTCTTGAGTTGGGGTAATATTATCCCATACAGTACCCGTCTTACTACCACTCTCTCCAACATTCCCCAACTGCTGCGGTCTTTTTACGTTATTTACTACTTCCAGCTCTGCCTCACTAATTAACCGATACCATTCTTGGGTCTCCTGTTACTCCTGCATAAACATCCTGACCACCTTCTACTGTATTTGAAAAGCCATATGCTGCTGTTCCTGCGCCAATTGCCATTACTCCTACTGTAGCCACTAAAGGAAGTGCCATACCACAGGTTGCTACGACAAGCATTCCTCCCAGAATCATGGTACTGCGAAGATAACCTACCATCATATCGATGGGATACATATCTGCATGGCTGTGCACCTCTTCATATTCCCCTATCATTCTTAATTGCTATATGGACGACCCTGATGATTAATTAATAGGCGTGCATGAGTTGTAGGTTATTGGATGTCCGAAAGTATAAACCTAATTTAAAAACAATATTCTTATAGTAAACATTTTGAATTCATAATTTCTATCATTTCCTCTTGATTCAAATTTTTTAATTCTATTCCAACGAAATCATCTCCTAGAAACAATAAATTATTTAAATCATTAATCCTATATGCATTTAAAACACGCTCTTTAATATCATCTTTTAATATTAAAATTGCATTTTCTAACTTCCAAAATTTAAATCTCCCATCTACGGTAACATTCATACTATTCTCATTGAAATTCTCATTACTTATACTAATTCCAATACCCTCATTTATAATTGCGGGAATATCACTAATATTATTAATCATTTCATCTTGAACAAAATAGCTAATATACTCTATCATTCCATCTTCTGGATTAATTGCTATGTCCAACGGAGGCTTGCGCTTATCCTCATAAAACAAATGGTAATTTTGTCCTATTCTTTTATCAGCAGCTGATATTTCAAATAAAACAAGCCCCTCTCCCATACCTTCTATTTTTCGAATATATTTTTTGTTATTAAATACTTTTTCAAACTTCACTTTTTTCACCTTTCTAATTAAGCATCCTTGCATGATATACTACACCAGTCTCAGTATTAATACCAAGTTCCCAATTACCATATGTACCAAAATATCTTCCAGATGCCTCTGTACCTATCGTTTCCATCGCTTTATTAAGTGATGCAGAATAACTTTCTAACATTGCTTGACTTCTAGTCCCAATGCTCCAACTCTCATCTCCAAATCTACTTACATACTCACCCATATGTTTGGTTGCATTTGAATTTGTCCATAATGTGTTCGTTCCTGTTTCAGTATTCACATAATTAATTTTTCCATCCAAATCAATTTTAAAGGTGGCAGGTATTTCAGTAGCAGGCATATTGTCAGCTGTACCAGTAATATTATCCCATACAGTACCAGTATTACTACCACTCTCTCCAACATTCCCCAGTTGCTGTTTTCTAAGTTCCAACAGCTCCTCCGGGTTTACTTTCTTTAATGCAAGTGCTTCGTCTACCTTTCCGATTCCTCTTATTTCTGCCTCTGTGAGCCCTTCCTTGCTTCCATTCTCAAGAAAATCAAGATATTTCTGGGCATCTTCCTTTGACATTCCTTCTGCAAAAGAACTGTGTAATCCACTTACATTTGCCATGGAATCTAGCTCACTGAGCGTTCCATATGTTGCCATTCCGGTTAGTGAGCCAACTACAAAGCCTGCCAGTGGACTGTTGGTTGCTTCTGTCATTCTCTTGTCCATATAGCTGCTCGCTGCCACCGTCAGTCCCTGCTTTGCATACTCTGTTACTACGGCCCTTCCTATGGATGTTCCTGCACTTACTGCTGCATTAGCCGCCATTCCTCCTGTCAGTATCAGAGAAGCAGCAATTGTCAAAACATTTCCTATTAAATAATAGAGGTCCGGATTACTGGCAAATAATGTATCACGGATTGGATTAACCGATACCAGCCTTGAGTCTCCTGTCACTCCATGGAATCCTGGGATATCTCCGGCATAGTAGCAATTTCTACGATACTACTCCTCACCGCATCAATCTCTTCTATCCATCGGTCAAGCTGTGCCTGGATTAATTCACGGATGCTGGTAATCTTCTCGTACTTTACATTGTTGCTAAGAGCACGTTTATATCAGCGTATTGGAACTAAATATTCTATTTTGATTTTGCAATGTCCTTTCGTATACCCGACTCGACAAATTTTCGCTAGTGTCTATTAATTAACATCATGGATTCTTAATTGCTTCACAACAGCCATGATGATTAATTAATAGACATGCATGAGTTATAGGTTGTTGGAGTCCGAAAGTATAACCATAATTAAATATATTGTTTCATAATCATCCATAACTTATCTTTTAACTCATCTAATGGCTCATTCAATTTTAAACGTGTCTGAAAATCATCGTCATAAATATAAAAATCGCTTAATCCACCTTTTGAAGGATACAATATTTTGTATCTATCCAATATATATTCTGTCTTTTCTTTCTCATTTTCCTCCGAATCTATACATTTTATAATATCAGAAATAGCTTTTATTTGAATGGTATAATAATTTTCGCCATATTTTTGCACCAATTTTCCTAGTTGTAAAAAAATATCTCTTAGTTCATATAATTCTTTCTCTGTCATTTTTTCCTCCTCTACTATTTTAATGAACTCTTACTAATAACTTGATAATCCAATTTCCATGGTTCTTTTATAAATGTCTGCATTATATTATATCCCCCACAATAGGCTCCTCCCTGTGAACCAACTGGGCCAGTATAAACAGTTGTTCCTTTGGGTATTTTAATTGCATAAACAGTATCTACAACTGATTCTCCTGTTAATTCACCAGTAATTGTATCAATCCACTGTGGCTTAACTGCCGTATCAATTCTCACTTTTGCAACGGATTCTGGTGGTTCTGTTGTAAACCATTGTCCTAATGCTTTATCTGAATTTCCACCCCTATAATATATCCTATCTTCTGTAAGAACCTCTACATTATATCTTCCACCATAAAAATTCTTAGCAGGATTTCCTTGGATTTCCGCTAATGGTCCTGGATTTTCAATCATATTATATTGATAATTAGCTATATCATCTGACCCATATATAACAGTTGTACTACCACTCTCCCCTACATTTCCCAACTGCTGCGGTCTTTTTAGATTATTTACTACTTCCAGCTCTGCCTCACTGAGCGTTCCATATGTTGCTATTCCAGTTAGTGAACCAACTACAAAGCCTGCCAGTGGACTGTTGGTTGCTTCTGTCATGCTCTTTTCCACATAGCTGCTGGCTGCCACCGTCAGTCCCTGCTTTGCATACTCTGTTACTACAGCCCTTCCTATGGATGTTCCTGCACTTACTGCTGCATTTGCTGCCATTCCTCCGGTCAGTATCATAGAAGCTGAGATTGTCAACGCATTTCCTATTAAATAATAGAGTTCCGGATTGCTGGCAAATAATGTATCACGGATTGGATTAACCGATACCATTCTTGGGTCTCCTGTTACTCCTGCATAAACATCCTGACCACCTTCTACTGTATTTGAAAAGCCATATGCTGCTGTTCCTGCGCCAATTGCCATTACTCCTACGGTAGCCACTAAAGGAAGTGCCATACCACAGGTTGCTACGACAAGCATTCCTCCCAGAATCATGGTTCCGACTCCGACAAGTGTTTTCACAATGCCTTCTTCTGTTCTCAGTCGGATAGATTCCTGCCACTGCTGTTGCTGCAGTTCATAGAACTCCTCACAGGAGTTTACCCTGTCCTTCACCTGCTCGAGATATGTACTTAACATTCCATCCATCATCTGTGCCAGTTGGAAGGACTCTGTTGCATTCACAACCGATGCATCATATGCACTGATTGTAGCACTACTGCCACCTAACTGTCCACCAATAATACTACGAAGATAGCCTACCATCATATCGATGGGATACATATCTGCATGACTGTGTGCCTCTTCATATTCCCCTATCTGTGTGCGGACATTCTGCACTCCGGCAAGTGCATTATCAAAGCAACTTTCCATACAGGTTGTAGAAAATCTGCCCACATCAAGATAAGCAGACAGTTCTCTCTCAATATCCGCCACTTCCTCTGCTACCGCATCAAAGTCTGACCTGGCTCCCTGGATGTTCTCCTCCAGTCCCTCCATGGAATCCTGGGACATCTCTGCCATCTGGTCAGAATCAATATTATAATACCAGTCTGTGTAGAGTATAAAGCTGCTCCGGTAGGTTTCTATCGTATCTTTTATCATATTTGCAAGATTCATATGATAATCCCACATATAGCTTCTTACATGCTCTGCTGCCTCTCCATGCATCTCCGACATGGCAGCAATCTCTACAATACTGCTTCTTACCACATCTATCTGTTCTATCCACCGGTCAAGCTGTGCCAGAATCAGTTCCCGAATGCTGGTAATTTCTTCATACTTTACCTGAAATCCCATAACTTTCTCCACTCCCCCTATTTTGTCTTTATCATTTTCATCAAAGAAGCTTCTGCATCAACCAGTTCATCACGCAGTGTGAGAAGCTTCCCGGCATCCTGCGTCAGGAGGCTCTGATAATAACTCATCAGACCAATTAACTGTGAAAAGCCTGCCCGGTACGCTGTCATAGCATCCATTGATACATTTAAATCCGGAACTGTAAGCTGTTTTCCTTCTACCTCACCGGATACCGTTGAAAAAGAATGTACCTTGGATGCATAAACATTGGTATCTAATTTTATCAGCCTGATAATTAGTTACTGATATAGCAGGACTTCCTGTTCTTGCTATCAAAATAGACCTTATAAACTCCAGCATAGAGTCCATATTCTGTGTGTCATTTTGATTTCATCAAACAATAGTTCTGTGTAAGAATGAAAACACCAACTTGAAACAAGTCAGTAAAATCAATGTTTTACAGTACCTTAGAAATAAAATGTCAGACAAATCCTTTTGTATACCTGAGGGCAAATTTCGCCATAAGGAGTCCTTTCCCCTTTAGGTAAATGACAAAAAGCTATTATTAATCTCTGTATGTCATTCACTTCGTGAACAGACAGAGAGTAAAATAGCTTTTTGAGTTAAGGGTTTTGGAGTCCTAAAGTATAACCATAATTAAATTTATATATTTTATTCAACTACATCTTCACCATATACACCATCATTTTGATATTGCAAAATAAGATTATACATTTCTTCAACATCTAATTGGCATAACTCCGCCTCTTCATTTGTAATTTCAATTCTTTTTTTCTTTATCATATGCGCTCCTGCATCATACTGAAGATAATATTGCCCTTTGTTTTCCAGTAGACTAATACCCTCATCTTCTATAATTAACTTCATTTTAAAGCACCTCTATTCAAATAAATGTTTATATGTATATGTTCCTTCTTTCGCCGGATTAATAACTGCTTCTTTTATTCCACCACTTGTATAGCCGCCTGGTTCCCAGTATTCCGGCCATGCACCTAATTCATTGCCAGATGGAAGTCTTAAACTAGATGTGTCCTGAATTGTCACTATAACAGGATTACTTCCTAAATATCCTTTGTCTAATCCCAAAACACTTTCTATTTTAGCCACATCCCCATCTGCGTTTCGAATTATTTCACTTAGTTCATCCCCAGACATTACAAATGTACCACCTTTACCACCAATTGTTCCTGATGGCTCACTTGGCATTATTTTTACCGCACCACTTTTCTTGAATGAATTTAGATGATTATTAATATATTCCTCACTCAAATAAGTTTCTGGTAATGGTTTCTGTCCCTTTGGTGTGCCTTTTATTTTTTCTACTTGTTCAAGTGACAATCCCTCTTCTCTAAGTTTACTCCACGATGAATATTGCTTTCCATCCTCAAATGACATATTACCTAAGTTCGAATATCTACCACCCTTTACAGCCGAACCCACATCCGCATCATTTAATACTGCGCCACCGTCAGTTCCCACATCTCCAAGCTTCGGTTTCGCCAGTTTCTTCGCTCCTGCTTCAATTCCATTCAGTCCTTTCGCAGTTGCCATACTTGCTGCCATACCTGCTAACATTCCTGCGGTCTGGTTTCCAGTTAAATCCGTCGTATACTTCTGGGCTCCTGCACCTGCTGCTGTTGCAATTCCTTCTTTTGCAACGATTGTTGCTCCACTTCGAAATGTCAGGTTTCCTGCTGAGGCCGCCTGACCGATCGGAATCATTGCGGATGCTGCAAATGCAAAGACACTTTCTGTCAGATAATATGCTTCCTCATTTCCTTGGAATACCGCATATTTTAAGTCATTTACTGCGGTACTGTCAATATCTCCGATGCTTCCATAATAAATATCCTGGGCACCTTCCGCAGAATCTGCGACTCCATAAATAGTCATTCCGGTTTCCATAGCTACTCCAACCGCTGCAACAATGGGCGACGCTGCACCTGCAGTTGCAATAATACATGCCACCCCAACACCAACCAATACGACTCCGGCAACGGTCTTCCACACTCCCTGCGTCTCACGTTCTTCCGCTGCATCCTTTAGGTTCTGTTCCGCTTCACAGATTGCATCATATACATCTTTATTGTCTTCATGCTGCTGATAAAACGACGGTTATCACCAATAGAACATCTCCGATTCTGTGTTTTTGTTTAGGTATTATGAGGGCGTTTCATCCCCCTTATACCCCCTGTTGCGTGCCATTGTAACATGGGTGTTTGAGAATCGTCAAAGAAAATGTTACAACCTTGTTATATCTATGACATTCTCTGCTTTATTCTGTCAACGTACTATTTTTACATCCATTAAATTTCCATTTTCTACATCAACATTAAACTTTCTCCCCCAGAAATCAGTAGCATATAATTTCCCATTCATAATTTGAATTGCAACATATGGAATTTGCTCTTTGCTGACAATATTAGACGGTAATTTGTCACTTATTCGCCAACACATTTCGCCATTTTCATTATAACACAAAATATTATTAAGTTCCTCTGCTCCTAGTTCTACTCGTGGAATCTTTAACAATACAACATACTTTCCACTGATGCTTTCAACTTGTTTAATTGGATATTTTACAGTGATTTTAGTACCACCAATATTTAAAATATTACCATCAATAGATACTTCTCTCATATTTACCTCCAGTCTTCAATCTTTCCAAGTTCAGTAAAATCACCAATCCATTGCTGTTGTAAATCTATTTGTATTCCACCACCATCAAATCCAAAATTAGGTCCAACCTCACCTAAACGTACTGTATCTCCTGCTTTCAGCTCTACTTCTCCAATAAATTTAGGTTCATACTCTAATGCAAATTTAGCTTGAATTTCTTTAGGTGTAAGTCCTTTGATATCCTCGGCTCTCATAACCCATCCACCCTCTAAATTTGAATTCACACCGTCATATACTCGAACAAATTTTGTATCTTCTGTCAGTGTTATATCTTGTACAACAGTTTTCTCTTTGTAAGGTGATTTATAACCTCTTGCTTCCCACCAAGCATTAACACTTTCTGCTGATTGATACTGATTTATTTTAACTTTATCTTTTAAGTTACCTAATTGGTCATCTAAATATTCATATCCTATTTTACTTGATGTTCCACCATTTACAGCCGAACCCACATCCGCATCATTTAATACTGCGCCACCGTCAGTTCCCACATCTCCAAGCTTCGGTTTCGCCAGTTTCTTCGCTCCTGCTTCAATTCCATTCAGTCCTTTCGCAGTTGCCATACTTGCTGCCATACCTGCTATCATTCCTGCGGTCTGGTTTCCGGTTAAATCCGTCGTATACTTCTGGGCTCCTGCACCTGCAGTTGCAATAATACATGCCACCCCAACACCAACCAATACGACTCCGGCAACGGTCTTCCACACTCCCTGCGTCTCACGTTCTTCCGCTGCATCCTTTAGGTTCTGTTCCGCTTCACAGATTGCATCATATACATCTTTATTGTCTTCATGCTGCTGATAAAACAATTCACTGATATTGGCAAGTGCATACACGTCCTTATCTGTATAAAAGCTGTTGCTTTCATAATTTGCAATTGTTCCCTGGTTCAACCCTACTTTTGCAATACAGCTGTTCAGGCTCGAAATTAATAAGTCTACAGAATTCTCCAGCGCTGTTACGGTACTACTTTCCTGATTTTGGATTGTTGTAATAAAATTCAATAGCTCCTGATCCAACTGCTCATGTAAACCAATTATTTTATAACTTGTTTTTCCTCATCAAGCTTTACTATATTTGAATTTAACCATCCCTCATATGCATATTTGTCAACTCGATCCAACTTCAGCTTTTCCCCTATCTTACAGTCATTTGTACTAACCAAATATTCTCCGTTTTTTTCCTTTATAATTGAAACCCTCTCTTCATTCACCTTTCCATAAGTTGCAATTTTGTAAATTTCATCTACATCTGATATATTCACTAATTTACTGTATACTCCTGTATTATATTTATCTTTAAATGTACAATCAGTTTTCTTTAGATCTGATGTTATAATAATATAATTACCATCAGCATCTCTTGAAAATTTATATTCATTTCCTTTATAATAAGCATATTTTCCATTTTTTATCATTTTTTCACCTCTCTGAAATGTTCGCCATCAAAAATAGCTACGATAGAATCTTCTGAATCAATTACCCTATGCAATTCAGCACCTTCTATTGGTTCCAGGTTACCATCAACTGTCCATTCTGGAATAACTTCTCCATTCCTTGCACCTGTAAATCCATTACGTGTACATGGGGCAGGGTCTGTATTTCCCCCACCAAATTCTGTTCCATACGGTATTCCAATCCTATCCACATCATCCGTCATAAATTTAATATAACCATATGCATTTCCACCTTCTGGATATGGTCTAATATCACTATTTATTGTATAGTCTAATCTTGATGATTCTACAACATTATCATAACCATGAATATGTGAAACATCATCATATCTTGCTATATAGCCTCTGATAGTACTATATCCGTCATCTCCTATGTATTTTCCTATATCCTCAAAGGGAATAGTTTTTTGAATCACTGTATTACTATCAATCTTAGGCACTGCTTCTCTTATATTTTTTAATTTTCCAATTTGTTCTGCTGACAATTCATTTACATCTGCTAAACGAAGTGTATTAAACTCATCTAATGTCAAACTTTCATTAGCTAACACAGATTTTAAATTATTTCTTGCAAACGCTGAACCTCCGCCGTCTCCAACATCTCCAAGCTTCGGTTTCGCCAGTTTCTTCGCTCCTGCTTCAATTCCATTCAGTCCTTTCGCAGTTGCCATACTTGCTGCCATACCTGCTAACATTCCTGCGGTCTGGTTTCCAGTTAAATCCGTCGTATACTTCTGGGCTCCTGCACCTGCTGCTGTTGCAATTCCTTCTTTTGCAACGATTGTTGCTCCACTTCGAAATGTCAGGTTTCCTGCTGAGGCCGCCTGACCGATCGGAATCATTGCGGATGCTGCAAATGCAAAGACACTTTCTGTCAGATAATATGCTTCCTCATTTCCTTGGAATACCGCATATTTTAAGTCATTTACTGCGGTACTGTCAATATCTCCGATGCTTCCATAATAAATATCCTGGGCACCTTCCGCAGAATCTGCGACTCCAAAAATAGTCGTTCCGGTTCCAACAATACCCTCTGCGGCTGCAACAATTGGTGTTGCTGTTCCCCATGATGCGACTATACATACTCCGCCTACTACAAGCAAACCCACTCCGGCAACGGTCTTCCACACTCCCTGCGTCTCACGTTCTTCCGCTGCATCCTTTAGGTTCTGTTCCGCTTCACAGATTGCATCATATACATCTTTATTGTCTTCATGCTGCTGATAAAACAATTCACTGATATTGGCAAGTGCATACACGTCCTTATCTGTATAAAAGCTGTTGCTTTCATAACTTGCAATTGCAGCTGTGTTCAATCCGATTTTTGCAATACAGGTATTCAGACTCGATAGTAACAATTCCACGGAATTCTCCAGTGCTGTCACGGTACTGCTCTCATGGTTCTGAACTTCTGTGATAAGATTTAATAATTCCTGATCCAACTGCTCATGTAGTTCTATCGTTCGTATAGGTGTACTGATTAAATTTCTTATCCTAGGTCTTAAAATTATTCAAGATATCAGAATAAGGCATTTTCTTAACAATTAGTTGGCTTGTCTTGATTTTGGTATGCCACTTTAAGAAAATATGATGTTATGAATATTTGTTAAACTCGTAACGAAATCTCTTCTTGTAATTTTTTATCATTCACAGAAATTGGCTATCTCACAGCGTCTATAAGCATTTTAGCAAACAATAGTTCTGTGGAAGGGTGAAAATTCCCAGCTTGCAACAGGTTAGTAAAATCAATACCTCACAATATCTTCAATATAAATTGTCGGACAAATCCTTTTGTATACCTGAGGGCAAATTTCGCCATAAGGAGTCCTTTCCCCTTTAGGTAAATGACAAAAAGCTATTATTAATCTCTGTATGTCATTCACTTCGTGAACAGACAGAGATTAAAGTAGCTTTTTGAGTTAGGGATTTTTGAAGTCCTAAAGTATAACCATAATTAAATTAATCTCTTTCATAAAATGGTTTGTATTCTCTAATTGCATTCTTTCCAAAATCCGAATCCGCTGAAACCATATCAAGCATCTTATCTCTTAAAAATCTAATGCAAAATTTTCCAACTCTTGGGTATAGACTATTAGGTTCTTCTTTTGAATCCAATATTAGTAAATAGCTTCCTTCTTCACCCCTTACCATCCATAATAAAAACGCCTTATCAACACTCTTTTCTTTATCAAAATATACACATAGCTCATTTATCAATTCAGTTGGGTATTCAGCTGGAATGCCTATAAACACCTGTTCTTCTTTTTTAATTATACAATCATTTTCCATTCCATCAAGCATTGGAAGCGTAATCACAATATTGGCACCGAAAGGATTTATTACCATTCCTGTATATACATCTCTCGATTCTTTCATAATGTTTTGAAAATCCTTATAACCAAAAATAACTGTTTGCTGTTCTTTTGAGGAATTCCATTTATATAATTCTTCCCAATCAGTAAATGCAATTAAAAACTTATTACCTTTTGTATCTTCTAAATGCTTTATAGATATTGAAGACCCTTCACCTACAACTATTTCATTACCATCTTTCGAACTGTTTTGTAAATGAATATCTGCAGGGCATAGTAATTTAGCTTGTGCAAATTCTGTAAAAAATTTCTGTTGTGTTGCATTATTGTTACTTAATCCTTCAATTGCCTCGACTAATTTAAGATTACTAATTGGTTCTTTAATATTCATTTTTCCCTATCTCCTTCTGGTGATATATTCCATCAGCAAACTTACGAACAAAACCTTTTGCTGGAAAATCAGGATATTTAATTTCCCATAGACATCCACAACACTTACACTTGTACCATTTATCTGCTTTCCACTCAAATCCATCACAATATGGCTTTCCTACTGGTACTTCTGAAAATATATCTTCTTTTACCTGTTCTTCAAAAAACAATTTAATATCTTCATATAATTTATATGAATTAATAACACTTCCTATTCGTTCACTACATTCACATTTTATCATTTAAACCACCCCGCTTCCACTTTTGGGATATATACTTGATTTCCACCTCCTGGCAATGTTCCTATCACATTTCCAAGACTATCATATATATTTTGTGGTGCCGCTATACCTTCATAAATTGTGGTTCCTTTTGGAACAACAACCTTGGTAATATTTTCTGTTGTATTTCCCCACGAAGGATTTAATGCTAAATCCAATTGTGATTGCAATCCTCCTCCTTGAGGCGTTCTTGATACATATGAACCAACCTCTCCTGCTTTACCACCACTTACTCTATACATAACTGTATCTTCTGTCAACGTTGTTTTTGTAAATGTTGCACCATTAAAAGATTCTGCTACTTCTTGACTAATTTCATTACAAGGTTTGATTGGTGAATACTTTACTGTCTTACTTCCACCCTCTCCTACATTTCCCAACTGCTGCGGTCTTTTTACGTTATTTACTACTTCCAGCTCTGCCTCACTGAGCGTTCCATATGTTGCCATTCCGGTTAGTGAACCAACTACAAAACCTGCCAGTGGACTGTTGGTTGCTTCTGTCATTCTCTTGTCCACATAGCTGCTGGCTGCCACCGTCAGTCCCTGCTTTGCATACTCTGTTACTACGGCCCTTCCTATGGATGTTCCTGCACTTACTGCTGCATTTGCTGCCATTCCTCCGGTTAATAACAGGGATGCTGAGATTGTCAATGTATTTCCTATTAAGTAATAAAGGTCTGGGTTGCTGGCAAATAGTGTATCGCGGATTGGATTAACCGATACCATTCTTGGGTCTCCTGTTACTCCTGCATAAACATCCTGACTACCTTCTATAGCATTCGCACAACCATATGCAGTTGTGCCTAATCCAATTGCTACAACTCCAACGGTAGTCACCAGTGGAAGTGCCATACCACAGGTTGCTACGACAAGCATTCCTCCCAGAATCATGGTTCCGACTCCGGCAATCGTCTTCACAATGCCTTCTTCTGTTCTCAGCCGGATGGATTCCTGCCACTGCTGTTGCTGCAGTTCATAGAACTCCTCACAGGAGTTTACCCTGTCCTTCACCTGTTCGAGATATGTACTTAACATTCCATCCATCATCTGTGCCAGTTGGAAGGACTCTGTTGCATTCACAACCGATGCATCATATGCACTGATTGTAGCACTACTGCCACCTAACTGTCCACCAATAATACTGCGAAGATAGCCTGCCATCATATCGATGGGATACATATCTGCATGGCTGTGCGCCTCTTCATATTCCCCTATCTGTGTGCGGACATTCTGCACTCCGGCAAGCGCATTGTCAAAACAGCTTTCCATACAGGTTGTAGAAAATCTGCCAACATCAAGATAAGCAGACAGTTCTCTCTCAATATCCGCTACTTCCTCTGCTACCGCATCAAAGTCTGATCTTGCTCCCTGAATGTTCTCCTCCAGTCCCTCCATGGAATCCTGAGACATCTCTGCCATCTGGTCAGAATCAATGTTATAATACCAGTCTGTATAGAGTATAAAGCTGCTCCGGTAGGTTTCTATCGTATCTTTTATCATATTTGCAAGATTCATATGATAATCCCACATATAGCTTCTTACATGCTCTGCTGCCTCTCCGTGCATCTCCGACATGGCAGCAATCTCTACAATACTGCTTCTTACCGCATCTATCTGCTCTATCCACCGGTCAAGCTGTGCCAGAATCAGTTCCCGAATGCTGGTAATTTCTTCATACTTTACCTGAAATCCCATAACTTTCTCCACTCCCCCTATTTTGTCTTTATCATTTTCATCAAAGAAGCTTCTGCATCAACCAGTTCATCACGCAGTGTGAGAAGCTTCCCGGCATCCTGCGTCAGGAGGTTCTGATAATAACTCATCAGACCAATTAACTGTGAAAAGCCCGCCCGGTACGCTGTCATGGCGTCCATTGATACATTTAAATCCGGAACTGTAAGCTGTTTTCCTTCTACCTCACCGGATACCGTTGAAAAAGAATGTACCTTTGATGTATAAACATTGGTATCTAATTTTATCAGCATAATGATGCCCTCCTAATTAGTATGTTTTTCCAGCCAGTTGCAAAGACTGTTCCAACTGCTCTGCAGCTTGCCGATATACTCATTCTTATTGTAGATTTCATTCTCTCTTCTTGTAATCTCATCACAAAGTGCATCCAGATCATATCCCAGATTGGTACAGACATTTCCGTATTCTGTTTTCAATGCACTGGAGGCAGAAATTGATGCATTATATAAATCTCCACGCCAGCCACTGTCTAATGTATATTTATCCTCAATACCATCCTTCTGGTTTCTCAGCGTATCTATGGCTGTCTCAAGTCTCGTTTTCAGTTCCTTTAATGTATTAAGTGTTCCCTCCATGGGAGCCAGACTGCTGCTTTCTAACTGCAAACTGCTCTTTACTGTGTTTAACTGCTGTTTTACCTGATTAATCTCCGCTGTACTGGTTGTACTCTTCTTTGTTGTTGAACTTCCTTTACTGCCGGAAGAGCTTTTCTTCGTCTTCGACATTTATCCTTTCCTCCTCGTCTCTCCGACGCCTTCTTATGCTTCCTGTTCTTTCTTCAGCAGCTGCTCCTGCAGCACACTCAGATTGTTTTTAATATTTTCCTGCATCAGCTTCTCGTCTTCATCCTCATAACCGCAATATACTACTTTCTGAATATCCTTATGCTGAAAATATAACAGTGCATCTCCTATAACCCCTTCCGGATAGGTACACGCCCCATAATCAAAATATCTTTTTTCACCTTTGACTACTGCAAATGCACCTCTTGCTATAATCATAATTTTCTTTACGCCACCTTTAAGCTGCACAATACTTCCTAACGGCAAAAACTCCATATTTTCCTGTTCCATCTTTTTATCCTCCTGCTTATTTTTCTTTATTCTTCTCTGTCTTCACATTTCGGTATGCGGATACGCACATATGCTCCATTATGGAAGAGCAGGCCATCACTTAACTGCGGCAATTCCTTTGCTGCAACTGTTCCAAAAATTCCTGAAGAACCAGGGTTACCCACCAGCAGACCATCCGTAGTTGCTTTTGCAAATTTGGTAATCTCATCAAATCCTTTTAATTTACCGGAATTGGCTGTAAGAATAAATCGGATTCCACTGGACAATGCCCCACTCAATATCGGTGCCAGCAATACAGCTTTTAATTTCGTTGCCTCTACAAAGTCATCCCACTCATCTACCACAACATAACATGCATCCAGTTCCTGAACCAGACGGCGTGGTAACTGTTCCGGATGTTCCTTCATCTTCTGCTGCAGCTGCTGATTTCGTACAGTCACCAGTCCTCCCAGTTCCATAAGAAACGCATCTATTCCATCTGCTCCGATATAATGAATCTCATCGCCGGACCTGTAATGATATAGTTCCATATCTTTCGAGTCTAATAAATATACTTTTCCTCTTCCTGTTATCTGTTCTAAAATAACCTTTAATGCATTCGTCTTTCCTCTTGCAGTCTCACCCAGAATTACAAATGGCGTTGTAAGACCTGCCGGAATACATTCCGGCAATACACTCTCTTTATTCAGTCCCAGCCAGATTGCCTTCTCTGCAGCGTTTTCTTCTGCTGTATGCTGTTTCTTTCTCATTTCCATAAATGTTCTGATATTTAACTCATCCGGCAATACCGGGATTCTCGGTGCTACAGTATCCGGATAGCATGCATTTATCTGCTCAATACAAGCTTCTATACCCTGGTTATACTCCAGTTCATCTGTAAATGCAGTCATGACATAGACCTGCATGACACTTACCAGTCCATTGTATTTTATAAGTGTCCGTCCCTTTATCTCTGACTGTGAATAAGAACTTCGTCCCACAATTACATGCAAGTCTGATTCATCGAAAAGATAACCTGCCACTTTATTCTTAAAATTGTTATATGTAGAATACTTCATGGCATTACTTCGTGTTGCTGTTGCTGCCATATATATGCCAAGTCCGGTACCATCTCTGGATAATTTCTGGAAAAATTCTTCCGCTTCATATCCCAGTTCTTTGACTACATCATAATTGTCAATAGCAATTACTATTGCTTTTAATGTCTTTTCTGCCACCTGATTGTATACTTCAAAATTCTGTACCATCCGTTCTGCCAGTAATTTTTTACGCCGTTTTATCTCTGCCTGTATAAGATTGCAGAATTTACGGAATCGTTCTGTATCATCAAAACTGATATAGTCTGCCGTATGATGCAGGCGGTTCAATGGAATCAATCCACTGTTTCCAAAATCCAATATATAGAAGTTCAGATTCTCTACCCGGTTATGCATTGCCAGTGACAACAACACGGTTGTAAGAAATGCTGTTTTTCCATAACCTGCGGAAGCAATATATAAGAGATTTCCGTCTGTGGCAAAATCAAGCTGGTACTCCACCTGCTGCTGTTCTTCCGGAATATCTATCTTTCCAATCCGTGCAATCAGATTTAATGCATTTCCTTTCTCTGCCTGCTGGTCCGATACAATCTGTTCCGGCAACGGTGGCATCCACGGCCGTTTTACTTCCACGGTATCCATTGCCTCATATACTCTGTGGATATAATCTACCGTAGCATCCAGCTGCGTCATCATATTGCCGCCGGAAGCATGTTCATCACTTAAATCTTCATTTATCAGTTCACCCTGTCCAAGGTCATTCACCAGATAAACTCTGTCATCTACTTTTTCCTCTTCCTTTTCACTTACATAAGAAGCTCCACTCCATGCCGACTGGAATAATTCATAGATTTCATTATTTCCAACCTGAAGATAAGCTCTTCCGGGGATTGTAATATTGGCGGCATCCGGTGTCTTTAATATTTCTTTACTGTCTGCCTCATTCTGTACCATAAGTGCCAGTTTAAACTTGGAGTTTGTCCAGATCTGGTCATCTACAACTCCGGTTGGTTTCTGTGTTGCCAGTATCAGATGCACACCAAGGCTTCGTCCGATTCGCGCCGCCGATACCAGTTCCGTCATAAAATCCGGCTGTTCCTTTTTCAGCTCTGCAAACTCATCACTGATAATGAATAAATGCGGCAGTGGTTCCTTTGCCTCTCCATTCTGGAACAGCTTATGATATGCATTGATATGATTCACATCATAGCTGCTGAATATTTTCTGTCTTCTTGCCAGTTCACTCTTAATTGATGCCATGGCACGCATACTCTGTGCTCCATCCAGATTGGTGATTGTTCCCAGCAGATGCGGCAGATTCCGGAATAATCCTGCCATTCCACCACCTTTATAATCAATCAGTAAAAATGCCACCTCATACGGATGATAATTGACTGCCAGAGACAGTATATAAGACTGGATAATTTCCGATTTACCGGAACCTGTCGTTCCTGCTACAAGTCCATGGGGACCATGGGCTTTTTCATGCAGATTAAGATTGACATAATCTTCCTTGGCTCTTACCCCAAGCGGAACAGCCAGGGACTTTGCTGCATGATTTTTCTTCCATCGTTTTGCAATATCCAGTTCCTCCGGATGCTCCACCTGATACATTTCAAAAAATGTAATACTCTCCGGTATCTGTGCACTGATTCCCTGCATATGCTCCAGTGTACTTAAATTTCTTGCCATCCATTCCAAATTTATACCGCTGGTATCTGACAATTCAAAGGAAAGATTTTTCTCTTCCTTCTCTTCCATCAGAAGTGTTGCCTGACCGGAATTATGAAGCATAACTATTGTACCGATATTCTCAGGCAGATTTGCTCTCATATTTGTGGTGTAAATAATAGAAAATCCAAGGTTATCCCCTTCTTTATCCAGATATTCCATAATAGAATGGTCCATAATTAACTTTGGCTCATCTATAATAAATATAAGATGCGGCAGAAAACGGCTTTCCTTCTTACTTTCTTCTAATTTGTTTTTCCGGTTCTTAATCATCTGATGCAGGCTTCCAAGAATCTGGTCTCTCTTCCGCTCTGAATTTACAGTTCCCACTACATTTACCGCATGTATCCGTAAATGTGGATACCAACGCATCCACTGGAAATCAGCATCAAATCTGTTATTATAAATTGTTACGATTTCAAGGTCATGATAACTCTGAAAAAAAGTAAGCTGCGCCACAAGTAATTTCAATTGCTCATGAATAACGCTTTTCTCTCCCACCAGTCCCAGATGTGCTTTCTTTAAATCTACTACAACAGGCTGTTTCATCTTTGAAAATTCCCGCTTCAATTCCTGTGCTTCCAGTTCCAGCTCATCCGGTTTATCCTTTAATTCATCCGCAGAAAGGCGGATACGGAAATGGCAATCTGCCATTACCTGTCCCAAAGATACATTCAGGAAATCATCATCATTAGAGCTTCTCTCATAGATTCTTGGACTGTACTGCCCAACCATCCGGGCAAGCTCCTTTACCTCCGGATAATTATAGTGATTTGCCTCTTCTTCATTCTGATATGCTGCATATATTTCCTTTCTTTTCTTTAACAGATATTCCCGATATGTTTTCTCCCGGAGCCTTTTATTCTCCTGCCATTCCTTACGGTCTGTTATATATTTAACCACCGTAAATATTGTTGTCATCACTGTGCCTGCTGCTGACATCAGCACATATAAACCACGCTTCATTAAAATACTGATTCCTACTGTCACACACAGCATCACAAGAGGCGGCACAATAAGCTGTACCAGACTCTCTTTCTTTCCATTCTGCTGTTCTTTTGGGCTGGTCAGACTAATTTCCAAATCCGGTATTCTTTTAATGATTCGCGGAGAACGTTTATACTGCGGATATCCTTCAAATGGAATTTCTTTTTCTTCCAGTTCCAATAATCCATCGGTATTGATATTCACCGCATCTTCGCATTCCACCTGTATACTTTTTCCCAGGAAGATAATTTTTCCCCGGGAAAAGCTTAATTCATCTCCATTGTTTATTTTTCCTTTACAGGCGGCTTCCCTTCCGTTCCAGTATATGTTCTCATAACCTTCTATTGTTACCTCATCATTCCTGACCCAAAGCCTTGCCGGAAATCCTTCAATTCCAAGATTTCCATTTTTTCCGTCTATTGTAAAATTCTCTGTTCTCTGAAAGCTTCTCTTCATGCTATTCTTCCTCGGTATCATATTTTTCCATCAATGGCTGCATCTTCTGTGCAATTTTCTCCAGCTCCTGTGTTTTCTCTTCTCCACTGAGACTGCTGTCTGTCTCTATCATGGATTTCTGTTTCATATAAGCATAAAGCAGCATTTCATCATCGGACTGCTGCATGGCAATATCAATTGCCTCTGAAATGTCATTTCTTCCAAGATATATCCAGTACTCCAATCTGGCTGGCGTCTCCTTTAAAGAAAGATTGCTTATAATATTCTCTTTCTGCTGCTGTGTCAGATTCTCACTTCTCACATAGGAATTGGCAAGAATATATTTCTGATATATATCCATATCTTTTACCGATATTTCCTGCATGGCATCCACACAGGATACATAATCAGCTGAAATATAGGCATTTTCCGCCGCAATTACCGCATCCTTATATGGCTCAGTACGGATGAAATCAACCAATGCATAGACCGCCAGTACTATTGCCAACAGCAATACCACAACAAACGATGCCTGCAATGTACGATACCGTCTTCGGTTCAGAAAAATCATTTTCACAGACCGTTCTGTCTCTATCTCCTGCTTACGCTGTTCCAACAGTCTGACCAGCTCTTCTACGAATTCCACCTGCCGTACCTTTTGCAGTATGCCACCCTTTAAAAGCTGCATTCCTCCCTGTACATAATCCGCATAACTGTACTGCTTCTGTAATGCATAGCCAATGAGTGCTTTATATTCTTCCATCCATTTCTGTTCATCATATTCTCTTTCTTCCCCGCAGATATCTCTCTGTTTTACATAGACCAGATGATTCCTGTCGTAATAAAGATTTTCCGGCTCTAATGTAAAGTAATATGATTTCCGGCATGCTGCCAGTAATTCTATATTTTCCAATACCGCCAGTCTTGTGGTAATATCTTCTTTTCGTATCTCTGTCATCGGTGTCAGTGCTTCCAGATTATAGGTTAAAAGCAGTTCCTCCCCTTCTTCCTCTATTTTCACTGCAATAAGACCTGTATCCGGATACATTAATTTCTGATAATCAAATATGCCTTCCGCCTGTAATGCTGATTTCTTTATTCTTTCTTCCATCTTTTCTCTCCCGTATCTTATTTTCTTC
Organism: Roseburia sp. AF02-12; assembly: GCF_003461765.1. Lineage (NCBI taxonomy): Bacteria > Bacillati > Bacillota > Clostridia > Lachnospirales > Lachnospiraceae > Roseburia > Roseburia sp. AF02-12. The sequence continues at coordinate 1,231,089 of NZ_QTXS01000001.1, forward strand.
TGTCCTCTGTCTGCCTCTACTGTATGCAGAGAATATCTCCATCATAAATACTCTGCTGTTCATAGTTCTTATTCATGTCCAGAAATCTTCCCCTGCGTTCAGATTTCATTTCATGTACCTCTTCCTGTGGCAGTTTTCCCGCTTCCTTTAAAATAAGCATGGTATCTATTATTTTCTGCTGTGGATTAACCTGTATATCTTCCTGCCAGCTTCCTTCACGATTCATAATTGTAAGTGTGAGCAACATTTTTCTTCCACCTTCCCTGTCTTCTCTTCCGATATTGCAGCAACAGCAGAATTCCCACTGCCAGCAGAATTCCGCATGCCGGAATCCAATACACATCCAATGATGCGGTTACTTCTGCCTGCTGCTGCAGCTGCTGACTTCCTGTTGTTAAAAATAATTGTTCTTTTACAGCCTCTTCTTTTCCGGCATTTTCATCCATTTTCTTTATAAATACCTGTTCCTTTGTATCCTCATAGCTGCGTTGTTCCTTCTGCTGGTAATCTTTTACTTTTTCTTCATAATCATCCGTAAATACATCTGCTCCGTTTACATCCGTCAGCGACTGATAGGTCTGCGACCGGTTCTGCAGTACCGAAGGATTAATCTCTATCTTAGAATTATCTGTCACTTTACTTCTCCTGTTTCTGACAAAAGTATGGTCTTAAGGGATAGAAGAATCGGAAAGTCACAGGATGTGGCTTTCCGATTCTCTATTACATTACTCCAATCTTTCCGGCAATTTCACGGTCAATGTTCTGCATAGATGTAGATACATCACGTAACTGCTGTGCAATGGATGTAATTAATTCTGCAGTTGCAGAAAAGCTAGGCTCTAAGGAACTGAACTGATCATAAAATGCCTGACTGCTCTGTCCTGCCCATTCATCGCAAAGTGTAGAAACCATATTACGCATGGTACTTACTACCTGCTGGAATTCCTCACATCTTGCATCAAATTCATTTGCCTTTGTCTCCATCTGCTCCGGACTAATCCGGATGTTGTTTACATCTGCCATTTCTTTTGTCTCCTTTACTTTATATTGCAACGTCTTTCGACGGGTTGCTCTGTTCCTTGATTCTTCTGTGATAACTTCTGGCATAGCTTCCTAATATTCCCACCGCCAGAATTCCTAATATTCCATATAAAAGATATTCCACCCAACGTGAACTCTTCTGTTGTTCCCTGCTGCCGGTAACACTTTTCTGTGATACGGTATGATCCACCTCATCCTTTAACCGCTGGTAATCGCTGACCTGCAGCATCTGCGTTGGTTGTGCCACAAATTCATATACCTGTGTATATTCCATGCTTCCTACTCTTGTATATGGAAGCTTTGCTGCAAAATCTGCCAATGCCGTCTGATTCTGACTGCTTGTAGTATTCTTCACTTCCTTTGCCGAAGCCAATGCATCTGTAACTGCCTGATTGGAAGTTTCTTTCGCTTCTTCAATGTGCTGCTGCAATGTCAATATATTTTCTGAAGTAGTCTGATACAATTTATCTGCATAATCCACATAAGACTGATTGCTGGTGTTGATTTCCTGCTGCATAAGTGCAGCATTTTCTCTCATGCTGCTCACGCTGTCATTCATCACTGTGGTATCCTGTCTTGGATGAAATCCATTTACGCTTCTTTGATAAGAATTAACTGCATCCTGTTCTTCTTTCTGGCTATTTTCTATCTCCTTTTTCACGAAATCTGTGCGGTCTGCCAATGGCTGTATACAACCACTCTGAACCAGACCCGTAATGCCATCCACATCAACATTCTTCTGTGCCGCCACATCTGTCTGCATCGCATCACATAAAAGCCCGGTGTCTCTCAGCAAATCACGAAATCCCATCCTGCTGCCATCCCCGGTCTGCCAGCTTCCCTCAAATACCGGTAATGTATAATCTTCTGTCGCAATCTGTTCCAGTGATGCCTTAAGATATTCTCCCAATGCATCCACATCTCCCGTTACCTTTAGCTGCGTCTCTGTCTGTGCAACCGGCACTTCTCCATCCAGATATGCCTTTAAAAATTCCTTTGTAGAGGCATACCCCTGTTCTGTCAGAAATTCCATGATTTCTGTATCTGCATCACACTGCTCAAATATTTTTTCTACCGTAACCGCTGCTTCCGGTTCTTCTCCAGTATCTTCGCCTTCGCCTGATTCCGGTTCGTTTTTCTCTCCTTCTTCTGTTTTGCCTTCTTCTGTTTTGTCTTCTCCGGTTTTCTCTTCTCCGTTTTTGTCTTCTTCTGTTTTCTCTCCTTCTCCGGTTTTATCCTCTTCTCCGTCCCCGCCATCTGAATCTTCCGGCAGCAGAAATGCCTTTAATATTTTGTCGATATAATTCTTGTTCTTTACATTTTCTTCAATTGCATTCTGTTCCAGTGCAATGGTAATAACTGGCGGTTCTTCCATTCCTTCTACCTGACTGCAGGTCAGTTCATATGCTACTGTTCCATCTTCTGCCTCTGCTTCCTTCCATTGCAGTTTCGGCAGCTGAGCCTTCATTTCTCTGCCATAGGAATTCAGGTTCTGTATTCCTGCTGCTTCAATTCTCTGATTATAGTTTTCAATGCATTGCTGCAAATTCGTATCCAGTTGTTCTGTCACATTTTGAATCTGTGCAATCTGGGCAAGACGGCTGTTTTGTTCAGCAGTCTTTTCTCCGTTATATGCAAGCAATGTATCCTGCAGATTTCGAATCCCATCCCGATATAAAAGTTGCCCGTCTGCATCCGAAAGTAAATTGATTTTTCCTACGCCTTCTGATATTTCTTTTAAGGAACTGACCAGTTCATTTCCTGCTGTCCGCAAATCACTTAACTGTGCAGAAGCTTCTGACAGATTTTCCCGATATGCACTGTCTACTGCCTGAATCAACTGTGCATTTTCCTCTGTATAATCCGAAATATCTAACGGTATTGTAGTATCTTCCTGCTGTTTTAATTCCGGAACCGGAACCATGCTTACCAGATCAGATGCCTGTATTCCCTGTATTGCTTCTTTATCTGTAATGTCATTATTCATAACCATTGCAGCTTCATCCTGCGCCGCATGAAATTCATCCATTATGTTACATAGATACATATATGACATCTGACTGTTCAGTTGTTCCCCAAACTGAAGGACATCACCTAAAAGATCTTCTCTTGCATCCGCTGATACATCTTCACTGACTGCATACTGTAACTGCGATGCCGCCGGAACTGTATTTAAGCTTTCAACATTTTCCGAAAAATCTGATGGAATTATAATATAAGCACCGTATCGCCCTTCTTCTATTCCATTTCTGGCATCTTCTAATGAGGTATATATGAAATTATCATTTGGAAAATTTATGATCTGCTCCCCATAATAGACTTGTGTATTACCATCCGATATGCCGGTATCCAGATTCACAACTGCCACTCCCTGTGACTCCACCGTTCTTTCTACTGCTGTATTACCTGTCTGTAATGTACTTTTTCCATTGTTCTTACCGATTCGATATCCGGTAAAACCGCTTGTTCCCAGCAGCATAATGCACAAAAGAACAGTTATTACTTTCTTCCGTTTCATATCCTCTCTCCCTTTTCTTTTGTCTTTGTCGTATAGATTCTTTCTCTTTTTTTCGTAAATGTCAACCAAAAATATTCGACCTCATTTTCCCTCTATCTGCTCCTCTTTTTTTCTCTCCTGATTTTTCATTTTTCCTTATTTTCCGGGCGTTTCAGCATACTTTTTCTAAAATTAGCAGTTGATTAATTTCTATATCATTTTAAACTTAATTTAATCTGGTCGAATAAAAGTCGAAACAGTTTTCTCTGAACGTCAAAGCAGTTTTTCCTTTTTTGTGTAATCTGCCATCTTGCTACTCGCATAAACTACGAGAAACACGCTTTGCGAGTTTCTCGAGTTATCGCGGTGCTCGCCAAATCTGCATGCAAGCATGCGATTTTTCTCGCTACTCGCGTAAATAAAAGAAACGCATTGTCTCCATAGCACCAAGTGCTATAGAAACAATGCGTTTAAAAATTATCCTACTTAACATATCTTTTGATTTTTAGCGTTCCAATGAAATGGAGGCGCGATAATAAAATCAATTCTTAATACATCTACATGTACCTGTTTACCGTCTAAATTTACTAACTAATCCTTTGGCTACTATACGCAGACAATTTTTGATATATATATCCGCCCCTTCTCCACTCAATAAATTTTCTCTATCTTGACTATCATATGCTTGTGCAAAGAAACTTCCGCAGGGATATTTCCCCATATCCGGATCCTTTTATACAAATAATATATTTCTATATCAAGGATTATATTTTTTTATATAATTCTGCCAACTCCACCAACTCCATACCTAAATAATCTGAATAATCCCATGAGTCAATTATAATTCGAGGATAACTCAAAATAATATTTTTCTGTCTGCTACTAGTTTGAAGTTCACTCAATATAGTTTGCAACTGAACTATATTTCTCTCACTTTGTCCCTCTTTTACTTTTTCTATTTCTTCCTTTACTTTCTGTTGCAACTCACCATTTCTTTTAATGAACTGCTCTTCTAATGGCATTTTATCAACTCCTCCAAATTTACTTCAGTACATTTTCTCTATATTCCAAATATTTACTTACAACTCTTTTCTCCTCCATTTAATAACTCCCTTATGTCTTTGACTCTTTTTATACCCTCAGCATTCTTCCTGTATAACTTACCATCTTTATAAAAATAAAAATTAAATTCATTTTTTAACAAAACAGCCTTTAGCAAATTAATTGCTTCTTCAATACATTCTGTACTCAGATGATTTTTAAATTTACAAATTCGCTGCAAAGAATTAGATGCTTGTTCATCATCAAAAATTGATATATCAAATAGTGTTATATCATTTTCTATCACAATTCTATAATTATGAGGATAATACTTGTATTCTAATCTAAAAAAACCTCTGTTTTCAAAACTGCATATTGCTTCTGTTTTTTCGATATCTGTACCAAATATTTTACACATATATGAGTCAAACAGCTCAACATATTTATTATAAAAACTACTATCTAACCGCATGCCAAATTCCCCCTTCATCAACAAACTTATAACCATTATATCGTACCAGTGAAAAGCAGTGATTATCCGATTATGGCTACGGTACTTCACTTATGGGAAAGTATCTGGAAGATTTCCTTCTTACTACCAGTATGAATGCAGGAATACTTATTATACTTAAAAGTATTTGGTTTTTATTATCAGTAATAGAAACTACTGTCAGTATTATTTGTAATTGTCTGTGTTTATGAGACCTATGCGTTTTTATTTCTCTAATGCTCATAAATCATCTGAAAGTGAAACTTAATTACGAATTAAATCTTGAAAATACTGGTATTCTTACGGATTTCATTGAGCATCTGACAGTTACGGAAAACAAACTCAATGAAGCCTATAGTTCATGATATGGATACAGATAAATGGATTTTTTTGCTGGAAACCTCGTAACGAAATTGAAGGGCAATTTTTAATACATTTTTCTCAAATCTATCGAATATGAGATTTCCCAGCTTTATCAAAACATCAGTTCTGCGGAAAGCATATTTTTCTTTATCAACGGAAATAATGATACTGTAAGGCTTTCCTACATTGTACGAAAACTTTGTCCGACATTTTGGTCTGGATAAAATGATTAGGATACACAGAACTACAACCCTTTCAATTACCGCAAAAAAGATGAAAATGTCCAATTAAATTACCGCTTTTTTGACCGATTTTTATAATATAAATACCGCTATTCAATGCAAAAACACATCATCTCCACAGCACCAGTGCTATGAAAACAAGGCATTTTAAGTCTAAAAATACAATGTTCAGTTTTGATTTCAGATGTCCTTAAGTAGATACATAACTAAAAATTATAATCTACTTTTTACTTGCGTTAGTACGCTCCAATACACTTCCATATCACTATCCTCAAGATTATTTACGCTATCTTCTCCTCCTAGAAACAACGGAACTTTATAACCAGCACATCTTCCATAAACAATCGACTTACCAAAGTTATTCATCCATTCATCAAAAAATGATTTCGCTAAACATGCATCAGCATATAATGGAATTTCCTCATTAAGAAATTTGTCAAATGTACAAGGAATTTCTAATACATCATTAGTTCCTATTTCAAACATCAAAATATTTCCATATGTACTTTTCCTTAAATCAATTCCAAAACAACGTCCAAGCCAATCATAACCAAAAATTTTAAACAAATTCTGGAATTCTGGATATGCTTCACTGACAATTTCTGTCCATTTCTTTACATTATCCTTTGAAAATGAATTAAACAGCCCTTGTCCAAATCTTTTTCCACCTAATTGCATGATAAAATCATTATACAAATCTTCTGAGTACTCAATCACGATGTTCTCATTAAAAAACAACAAGAAATCTCTAATCATATCATTCTCCTTTCCCATGAAGACCCTTCAGGTAAAATAGGAGCTTCTACATTCTTAATAGTCTTACTATCACTTCCAGCCCCATTCGACTTCTTCTGATTCTGCTCATATTCATAGATCTGCCGTTTTTCTTTCTCTGAAAGTGTACCTCCCTCGGCCTCTTTCTTCTTAAGCTCTCCATATTTCATTGAACAGATCAGTCCCTCGTGTCCGCTCGGATCCACGTACCTTACCGGATTATTATGACCGTATGCATACAGATTCAGTCCGTCCCCATAATAGGTATCTTCACTGAGGAACCGTGCAATTACCGGATTATAAAACCGTGCCCGCAGATAATACTGTCCTGTTACGGCATCCAGCAACTCCCCGGCGAATCCAAAACGGTTCTCTACCGTCTCTTCTTCCACTGTACGGTTTCCAAACGCATCATAGGCATAATGGTTTAATACCGTTCCATGGCAGTCTGTGATATCCGTGATACTTCCCATCTCATCACATGCATAGTGATAATACGTCCTTGCCCGCTCACTGTCGGATGCAAGCAGTTCGTGTCTGCGGATATAGCGGATATGCTCACCAGCTTCATCTTCTTCTGCGATAACCTCCCGGTCCGCATAGATAAAACTTACCAGCTTTCCGTTCTCTTCCATCTGGCTGCGGAGTCCCTCCGCATCATACCGATATGTTTAGGTCTGGCTGCCAGCCGGGTCCTGCTGACGTTCTACCATCCGGTTTCTCAGCCTTCCTCTGTCATAGCTGTAGATTTCCCTGCGGTCATCCGTCTACACACCCGTCCGGTTTCCGGCACGGTCGTAGGTATAAATCAATGTGTTTAAATCTTAAAATTATTATTCAATTTTGATTTCAGATGTACTTATGTGCACCCAGAGGGCAAATTACACCATAGGATCTTCAAATTAATCTCTATGTATTACATCACCTTCGGTGAGAGCCATTCCGATTAATTTAAAGACCGAAGATTTTTGTAGTAGTTGTCTTTATATAGAGACATAATTAAATAATTATAGATTTTCTATCGCATCCTTTATTCTGTCCTCTAGATAATCAACAAATGTATCATAAGCTTCTTCTTCTTTATCTCGTGACCACATCTTGACTTTCCCATTTAACGAATCGATGCAATAAACCCATTCGTCACAATTTTCGATTACAATCAAATTGTGTGGCAAACCATATGTCCTATACTTCAATGTTTCGTCTTTAAAAATCAATTTTTTATTTTTTCCAACCCCCAATGTTTCAATTCCGTTAAGTCCGCCATGTCCATATGTCTTCAAAAACCACAAATATTGCGACGGAATGCTGATACCCAATTCTTCCTCTGCTAAAGCAAACGCATTATCTTCAACATCTGTATATGTAAAGTCACCCTTACATTCATATTCTTTAATCGTCTCTACAATATTCGAATACACTTTATTGTCCTCCTATAATTTGTTCTGCTCTCCATTTCCAATACGAGCGTCTAAAATTATTGTACTGTTTATTCAAAATCGAATCATTTCTAAAACTTACACCATCTTCTATCAATCCATGTAATTGTGAATAATACCCTTGATGTGTAGTCTCTCTAATTTCAACCATTGGTCCTGCTTCTCTCTGCAAAATATGATGTAATTGAATTTGTTTACCATCTGAGCCGATTGGGGGGTTTCCTGCTTGCATTCTCTCTAAATTTGTCAAACCAGTTACCTCATCATAATAATTTATATCAATATCGTTTCTTTGGTAAACCCTTCTACTCACATCACGAACCTCCCCATTTACTTTTACACTACCCTTATATTCTACAGGACTATATAGTTTGGTTGAACTACCACTCTCTCCCACATTCCCCAGTTGCTGTTTTCTAAGTTCCAACAGCTCCTCCGGGTTTACTTTCTTTAATGCAAGTGCTTCGTCTACCTTTCCGATTCCTCTTATTTCTGCCTCTGTGAGCCCTTCCTTACTTCCATTCTCAAGAAAATCAAGATATTTCTGGGCATCTTCCTTTGACATTCCTTCTGCAAAAGAACTGTGTAATCCACTTACATTTGCCATGGAATCTAGCTCACTGAGCATTCCATATGTTGCTATTCCAATCAGCGAACCTGTTAAAAAGCCTGCCAGTGGACTGTTGGTGGCTTCTGTCATGCTCTTTTCCACATAGCTGCTGGCTGCCATTGTCAGTCCCTGCTTTGCATACCCTGTTACTACAGCCCTGCCGATGGATGTTCCTGCACTTATCGCTGCATTTGCCGCCATTTCTCCAGTTAATAACAGGGATGCTGAGATTGTCAATGTATTTCCTATTAAGTAATAAAGGTCTGGGTTGCTGGCAAATAATGTATCACGGATTGGATTAACCGATACTCTTCTTGGGTCTCCTGTTACTCCTGCATAAACATCCTGACCACCTTCTACTGCATTTGCACATCCATATGCAGCTGTGCCTAATCCAATTGCTGCAACTCCCACTGTAGTCACTAAAGGAAGAGCCATACCACAGGTTGCCACAATAAGTATGCCGCCTAAAATCATGGTTCCGACTCCGGCAATCGTCTTCACAATGCCTTCTTCTGTTCTCAGCCGGATGGATTCCTGCCACTGCTGTTGCTGCAGTTCATAGAACTCCTCACAGGAGTTTACCCTGTCCTTCACCTGTTCGAGATATGTACTTAACATTCCATCCATCATCTGTGCCAGTTGAAAAGAGAATGGCTTAACAGGTTCAACAGCTTAAACTATAGTCATGCCTACAGACTTGTTCTTGAATATATCGAAATCTTCTATAACACTATCAGAATTCACAATCACTGCAACTATATGTCGCCTGACGAATTTGAAAACCTGTATAAAAGGGTGAATATTCTACCAGCAGCTTAACTGGTGGAACCTCTCATTTTAATTTCTTTAAAATTTTGACATAAGAGCAATGCTTAATTAATTCTGTATTCATTCCTACTTTAAAAGCTGTATTATTTTTATTATATATGCTTTTGAGGATTGTAATTTTGATAAGCCTTTTCTCTCGCCATTACCTTTTCTTCCTCTGATACCTCATCCGAAAAATCAAACTCACCTTCTTTTATTGAAAAATAATCATGAAATAATTTTTCATTTTCAACAAGTTGATATAAATTTGCACACCACGGATATCTTATATCAACTTCTAAAGATTTAAATCTAGTTTTCTTCCCTTGAGCTATCCAAATACTTCTTTTATGCTCTAATTTTAACCACGATAATATCTTAACAACCACTACATTCAACTCATAATCACTTAGTTGATTATTTGTTATTAATATACTTTTATCCCTTTTTTTCATATATTTCAGCAATTCGTCAATTGTACTCATCATTTTCTCCTATCACTTATTATAATTACTCCATATATGAACCATCATATCTTCTTCGCTCTCAAACTGAACTGGCATGCCAGCTTCTATCTGAAATAGTCTTTCAGCATTATATGCTGTTATTTCACCCGTCCATGATGCTATTATATTCTCATCAATTCCGTTATAATAATCCATAGCATGTGTTCCTTCATGTACAATGTCACTAAGCAACGAATCTGAACTGCTTCTTACATAAATTTGTTCACCAATTTGCATCGCAATCGTATCTGAAGAACATCCTAAATAATTTTCAAATAATTCATCACCCAACACATTTATTCCTATATCTTTATTTTGTATTGCATTAGCTATTTCTGTTGACTTTTCTGTAACTCCATCCAAGAAATTAATTATATCTTCTCTAGTAAAACTTTGCTTTATTTCTTTAACACTTCCAATTTTAGAAGCAAACCCACTCTCCCCTACATTTCCCAACTGCTGCGGTCTTTTTACGTTATTTACTACTTCCAGCTCTGCCTCACTGAGCGTTCCATATGTTGCTATTCCGGTTAGTGAGCCAACTACAAAACCTGCCAGTGGACTGTTGGTTGCTTCTGTCATTCTCTTGTCCACATAGCTGCTGGCTGCCATCGTCAGTCCCTGCTTTGCATACTCTGTTACTACTGCCCTTCCTATGGATGTTCCTTCTACTGCCGGATTGACAACTGCTTCTTTTACTCCACCACTTGTATACCCTCCTGGCTCCCAATATTCCGGCCATGCTCCTAGCTCATGGCTTTATCATTAATCGGAGCATGAGAATCTTGGGTACCATGTCATCCATGCAAAATATCAGCATCTATTCCTGTTTCTTATACGCATTTCTTGTTATCATAAAAAATACCTCCCTTTTGCAACAAAAATATGTTTTGAAAATAACACGTTTATATCAGCGTTTTGGAACTAAATATTAGATTTTGATTTTCGGATGTCCTTATGTGAAGACATAATAAATTTTATTTTAGGAATTCATTTGATTTTATCAAATACTCCTTCATTAAAGAAACTCTTCTACCATCCAATTCTCCAGTATCAATCTCAACATCAAATTTAAAAACAAACCGATTAGCAATTTCATCCTCCAGCGTTTTTAATTCCTCTTTATCAGTATGCTCACATAAAAATTTCAACCATTCTTTAGCTTCTTCTTGATTCTGATTCAATAAGTAGTCCTTTTTTTCAGTTCTCATTAATTCAATTGTGGTTATTAATTTGATTTTCGTGGTGTAGAGATGTAATTAGATATACTTATTAAAGCATCAATATCCAATCAAAAAAAGCTTTCCCTCCATTCTCATAATTCCCTCTATTACCATTATTAATTGATTCTTGTGCTATTTTTTTAGCCTCCTCAATGTTATTCATATTAATGTAGGCTAAACACTTTAGTACTTCCTTATCCATACCATCTTCATAATCAATAATATACTCATCAATATCATACTTTTCCATAAAATTATGACTACACTCATCTACTAATCCCAAAAGGTATTCCGCTTGCTCATCATATTTATCTGTAAGGTCTACTTCCCCTTTTTTTAATAAAATCGAAGGAGCCTTAAAAGCACCACTTGCCCTTAATGAATTACTCTTTTTGCTATTAGTTGGCATTTGCATAACCTTCCAAAAAATGTCATCATAGTTATAATTTTTAATATAGATTCTATAAACTAATTTCTGCGAATTTACAACAAGAAAATCACAATGAATAAATGTATCATCCTTTACACTATAAATGGTATTTGTTTTTGTTTTATATCCTCTTCTATCTGAAGATATATATATTGCTTTAATTAATTGCTTTTGTTGGTTTTTATCTAGCTTCATCTGCTCCCTCCTGTGAAACACAATATTGTATCTTTACACCAAGTTCGGCAACTTGATTTTGAACTGACTGTAAAAACTTTTCTGCATTAGCGGTTAAACTATATAAGAAATGAATTTCTATAATTCCATATGTTATATTTTCTCCTTTGTAGATATCTTCATACTGCTTCTGTTCAAGAAAGGTGATATATACATTAATCTTTTCTTGCAACATTACTAAATGCTGATATTCATCTCTCCAGTCCATATGGTCAGCTATCAGTAAAATTATTCCTTTATTATCATCCGTTAACGCTATGCCATCTACCGTTTTATTATCAACTATCGACATAATACCTCCTACTCTGGTCGAATTATTGTTACTTTTGTACCTGGCGGAATCTGGTATCCTCCAGAGAATATACCTTTTCCTTTTCCAACAACAGTTGCTCCACTTTCAAAAATCTCAGGAAATGCAATTTTTTGATTACTTGTTAGCGGTGCTGTCAATGATGATTTATATTCATTTATTACAACATTTCCATTTGCATCTAATCCAATTGCGTCAACTCTTGTTTTAACACCAGAAGATGTTTTTACAGTAATCTGTTCAACTGCATTATTATTTTGAGAACTAAATTTTGCAAATTCTTGTTGTTCAAAAGCTCTTCCATTTGTCCTATTCTGAACTAATACATCAGCCTTACTACCACTCTGGTATGCTAAACACATAGGAATCAAAGCAGTCTTTTTCTATCTATTGCTTTTATTTCATTCCTATACCACAATTATCCTGTAATAGATAGAGGTGTGCGTCACCACTCTTGAAGCACTTGTGACTTCGTTCATTGAGACTGCTCCCTCTGCTTTGCAGGATTTTGCGTATTAGCTGGATGTTGGCAGCATATGTGCTGTACTTCGTATATCTAACCAGATTGTAACCCGCATTGAAGTGAGGATTCTACCTGTTACATACCATTTACACAAAAGGAGTTTTCTTATGTACATTATCGGAATTGATATTGGCAAAAATCATCACGAAGCTTCCATTGTTTCTCCTGAAGGGAAACAAATCGGACATTCGCTTCGTTTTGCAACTACACACAAAGGTGCTGATTCTCTTATGAGTTTTATCTTCAATAATATCGGCAATTCCTCTTGTATCTTCGGCATGGAAGCCACTGGGCATTACTGGTATCCGATTTATTCATTCCTCAAAGCCAGAGGATATACCATCTATGTAATCAATCCCATCCAGTCTGATTCCCTCAGAAAGATGTATATCCGGCAGACAAAAAACGATTCCATAGATTCTTTTCTGATTGCAGAAGTGATACGATTCGGTCAGTTTACCACCACTTCTATGGCAGACGAAAGCATTCTTGCTATGCGGCAGTTATGCCGTTACCGTGATTCTGTGATTTCTTCCAGAACCGAAATAAAACTCCGCATCAGCACGATTATGGAGCAGATCTTCCCAGAGTATGAAAAACAGTTTTCTTCTCTTTGGCTGAGCACATCCATGGGCATTCTTGAAAAATACCTCACCCCTGAGAACATTGAGAATGCACCAATAGATGAGCTCTTTGAAATCATAAAAGATAAGAGCCACAATAAGCTTACCATGAAAAAAGCGATTTCTATCCGAGAAGCTGCATCTGATACCTTTGGTATTAAGATAGCACAGGATGCTTTCTCTTTCCAGTTAAAACAGCTCATTGATCGGATGAATTTTCTTGATAAGCAGATTGAAGCTCTTGACTGCCAGATTCTTGAGTACTACGAGAAGTTTGATTGTTATCTTCATACCATTCCCGGGATAGGCATGATTGCTGCTGCAACCATTCTTGCTGAAATCGGTGATATAAACAGATTTAAGAGTTCATCTGCCTTAGTTGCCTTTGCAGGTATTGATCCAACTGTACGACAATCCGGTGAATTTAGCAGCACTCATAATCACATGTCCAAACGGGGGTCACCTTACCTGAGACATGCAATCTTCCTTGCTGCAACCACCTGTTCTTTTCACAACAGTCCTTTAAATGCCTATTACAAAAAGAAGCGTGAACAGGGCAAACACCATCTTACTGCCACCGGTGCAGTGGCAAGAAAGCTTACCACCATAATCTACGCCGTATTTCGGGATGGTAAGCCTTATGAACCTAAGAAATTCTGTTAATATATGGTAGTGAGACTACGAATTAAGCCTGCCGGTGGGTGGCTTAGTTGTGATGCTCATTTTAAATTTTTGAACTTTATCACACCACTCATCAATTAATTGACGAAGTTCTTTTGTATCAACTTCACACCAATTCCCCATAGCATCCTCTGCCAGATTATCATATACTTTAGTCGTTTTAGGACTTATTTCCGCACAACATACATTTCCATTTACTTCTTCATATTCACTTTTCCCTGACAGTACTCTATCAAAACCTGATTTAATCCATTTTTCAAAGGGCAATACATCGCATGACATAAAAGTTGTCAACAACTGATATTTCTCATCAAATATGATACTTATATCCTCAATACCATTTTTTAATTTATATTCTTCTATTCTGTATTTCATTTCTATTCCTCCGGAAATGCTGAAATAATTTTACCACTTTGATCCAAAAACATATCTATTTTCATACCATTATTAGCTACTCCCTGATATGTATTTCTTGTACCAAGCTTTAATTCACAATTACTATATGCCTCATTAATTGCATCAACCACTTGTTGTGGGCTCAGATTCTTTGAATAAAATGTCGAAAATCCTCCATTTGCAGTCTTCGGTATGCCATTCACTTCAACTTTTGCTTTATATATTCCAAAGTTATTAGTAGATGATTCCGTCCCTGGTATTACATTACCAGAGGTGCCTTCTATTCCTTCATAATGATATCCAACTGCTTTACCTCTTGCATTTACCTGCCCTTCAAATATATGTTCAATAGCTGAGTCTGTAAAATTTTCTGTATTTTTTAATGAATTAAGTGTTGACTTCCCATAGCTGGTCTCTCCAACATTCCCCAGCTGCTGTTTTCTAAGTTCCAACAGTTCCTCCGGGTTTACTTTCTTTAATGCAAGTGCTTCGTCTACCTTTCCGATTCCTCTTATTTCTGCCTCTGTGAGCCCTTCCTTACTTCCATTCTCAAGAAAATCAAGATATTTCTGGGCATCTTCCTTTGACATTCCTTCTGCAAAAGAACTGTGTAATCCACTTACATTTGCCATGGAATCTAGCTCACTGAGCGTTCCATATGTTGCCATTCCGGTTAGTGAGCCAACTACAAAGCCTGCCAGTGGACTGTTGGTTGCTTCTGTCATTCTCTTGTCCATATAGCTGCTCGCTGCCACCGTCAGTCCCTGCTTTGCATACTCTGTTACTACGGCCCTTCCTATGGATGTCCCTGCACTTACTGCTGCATTTGCTGCCATTCCTCCTGTCAGTATCAATGAAGCAGCAATTGTCAAAACATTTCCTATTAAATAATAGAGTTCCGGATTACTGGCAAATACTGTATCACGGATTGGATTAACCGATACCATTCTTGGGTCTCCTGTTACTCCTGCATAAACATCCTGACCACCTTCTACTGTATTTGAAAAGCCATATGCTGCTGTTCCTGCGCCAATTGCCATTACTCCTACTGTAGCCACTAAAGGAAGTGCCATACCACAGGTTGCTACGACAAGCATTCCTCCCAGAATCATGGTTCCGACTCCGACAAGTGTTTTCACAATGCCTTCTTCTGTTCTCAGTCGGATAGATTCCTGCCACTGCTGTTGCTGCAGTTCATAGAACTCCTCACAGGAGTTTACCCTGTCCTTCACCTGCTCGAGATATGTACTTAACATTCCATCCATCATCTGTGCCAGTTGGAAGGACTCTGTTGCATTCACAACCGATGCATCATATGCACTGATTGTAGCACTACTGCCACCTAACTGTCCACCAATAATACTGCGAAGATAACCTACCATCATATCGATGGGATACATATCTGCATGGCTGTGTGCCTCTTCATATTCCCCTATCTGTGTGCGGACATTCTGCACTCCGGCAAGCGCATTGTCAAAACAGCTTTCCATACAGGTTGTAGAAAATCTGCCCACATCAAGATAAGCAGACAGTTCTCTCTCAATATCCGCTACTTCCTCTGCTACCGCATCAAAGTCTGATCTTGCTCCCTGAATGTTCTCCTCCAGTCCCTCCATGGAATCCTGAGACATCTCTGCCATCTGGTCAGAATCAATGTTATAATACCAGTCTGTATAGAGTATAAAGCTGCTCCGGTAGGTTTCTATCGTATCTTTTATCATATTTGCAAGATTCATATGATAATCCCACATATAGCTTCTTACATGCTCTGCTGCCTCTCCGTGCATCTCCGGCATGGTAGCAATCTCTACAATACTGCATCTTACCGCATCTATCTGCTCTATCCACCGGTCAAGCTGTGCCAGAATCAGTTCCCGAATGCTGGTAATTTCTTCATACTTTACCTGAAATCCCATAACTTTCTCCACTTTTATTATTCTGTTTTTATCCTGTCTGTTATCTATTTTTCCCCTTTTCCATTCGACTTTCAAGGAAAAATATTCGACTTATTTTTGTCTGAAATTCGACTTTTCAGCACCCTATATTCGACTTTTGTGCCACCCTTATTTTTATTATATTTTTTCTTCCAAATTCCTTGTTTTATGCTGTTTTTTCAAAATTTCCTTTACCGCTTTCCAGCAGATTCAAGGTCGAGCCAAAAATTTTTTAAGTCGAATTATATATAAAAACCGGTTACACTCATGCACGAAGTACGAATTGGTTGTGCATTTTTACCAATAACTATAACCACAATTTCTTACAATGCAAGGCAACTACGAAAAGCACACTTTGCGAGTTTCTCGCATAAAGAACAAAGAATGTGCCTTGACACATTCTCGCGCCTGCGGCGGTCGCTTGCGACATCTACCTTATACGCCGCAGTGCGCATCCTCGCGGAGCGTTTTTTACTTTACAGGAAAGCAATTTCCTGTAAAGTAAAAAAAGAAATCTGAATCTCCTTAGAAATTCAAATTTCTTCTATCTTGTAAGTATTTATTTAATGTAAAACATTCCTCAATCGTCTGACCACACACTGAATATACTCTGTATTCGATGGTTTGTTCTGTATTGAGCCTCTCCATTCTGGATTCTTGAGGTATGATATCCCCTTATCTGGCCTTGACCATACCCGTTCTATTACGTTTCGAATTGATTTTTCCACACCACTTACTGATGTCTGATATACTTGTGCAACCTGCGGATAAACATCATTCGTTATCTGGATTGACGTACCATTGGGAACAGCCAACAGAATCCCAATTGCTCTTGCAAGATATTTGGTTCCTTTTCGGTCCGGCTCAAAACCGCTTTTTATCAGTTCACCCCATGCCAGTACATACTGAATTTCGGTTTCTTCCTGTTCCGTATAGATTACCTTTCTTCCATTATGATATTCGCTTTCTCCATCTGCAGTCGTTGGTGCGGTCAGCTTAATTATTTCAATAATTTTCTTTGGTGAAAATAATTCGTTATTTTTCTTATAAACCAAATCTATATCTAACTTATTGATGCTATGCAGAAAATGCTCCGAACCATAATTTGTTGTTACGATAATTTCCGGATGTTTCTTTAACTTCCGTTTCATCTCTATAATGAGATGGATTCCGTCACCTTCTTCTAACTCCAAATTTACAATTACTGCATCTACTTCCTGTTCTGTCAGAATATTGATTGCATCACTCTGCCGCCCCGTTACCGCTACCAATGCAAATTCTTCATCCCGGGCTATTTCTAATGCATATTCCTTGCACAAAAGTTTATCACTTTCTACAAGCATGATTCGAATCATTCTTTCTTTTCCTCCCTCAGCATTCCGATTCAGCTTCCTAGCTGTTTTGTGGAATCTACTCCCTGTATCTATACAATGCTACAGATATATATTTATATCATTTTGTCAAAAAAATCAATACCCTTTCTCTTTTTCCTTCTTCCGCAGTGCTTCCTTAAAGCCCTTCAGGGCATCGAAGGGCATAAACTGCTTGGCACGGTCTTCGATGTCCATTTTCTCTCTTCTCAGATTCTCTCTCTCATTCCAGCCGGATGCGTTTTCCTGCTGTCCGGCTCCCATGGTGTCTCTTCTATACGCCACTCTTATGCCCTCCAATCTGACCGTTTCGTTCTATTGTCGTTGCACTCTCTTCCAAATTCATTCCCTTTAAAATAGCATTCCTGCCGTAGCGCTGCTTGATGGAGATTGCTGCACGCTGTGCCTTCACATCCTTCTCTGTCTCTTCCGGATTTGAAAACAAATCAAATTGCTGATAATCTTCTGTCATTACGCCGGTATAAGTCAATGTAATCCGCCGGATATATGCTCCCGGTCTTACAATTCTCCGATAAAGCTGCTCTACATAAGACAGCAGCCGGCGGTTGGAGCTGGTTGCACTGCGCAGCGTTGTGCTTCCCTTCGCCGGTTCAAAGCATTTCTGATTGCTGTAACCGATTACCAGACTGATATGGGATGTTACAAGGCACTGGTCTACCAGGTCAAGGCACAATAAATCTGCCATCTCTTTTACCACCAGCACACCTTCCTCATACTCATAATCCCGCGGCAGCACCTGACCGCTGGAAAAGGATGTATTCTTCGGCCGATATGCCTTGATGTCCGCGATTGTTACCGGTTCTCTTCCCCATGCGTGATCAATTAACAGCTCTGCATCTATGCCAAAAGCCTTATATAGTAAAGACTCTCTGGCATGGGCAATCTCTTCCATTGTGCAGATGCCCATATTCGATAGACGCTCTACCGTTCCACGCCCTACCCGCCAGAAATCAGTCAGCGGTTTATGTTTCCAGAGCTTCTCCCGGTAGCGCGCTTCATCCAGATAGGCAATCCGGTCTGTCTCATGCTTTGCCATAATATCTAAAGCAACCTTCGCTAAATAGAGATTGGTTCCTACACCACAGGCAGCCGGAATCTTCGTGGTGTCTAAGATATCCTGCATAATTTTTCTGCCCAGTTCCACTGCTGTCATCTGGTAGAGATGCAGATAATCCGTCACATCCAAAAATGCTTCATCAATGGAATAGACCTGAATATCTTCTTTTGCAATATATTTTAGATATACGCCATAGATTTCCGCTGCATAATCAATATATAGCTGCATACGGGGTGGTGCCATCTTATATGGAATTTCTTTGGGAATCTGAAAGACACGACACCGGTTGGGAACTCCCATCTGCTTTAACGCCGGTGATACGGCAAGACAGATGGTTTTCTCTGAGCGTTCCGGGTCTGCGACCACCAGCCTGGCAGTCAGCGGATCCCATCCCCGTTCCACGCACTCCACCGATGCATAAAAAGATTTTAAATCAATACATAAATAGATTTTATTTCCATTCATATCAATGCCTTTCAAGAACATTTGTTCTTGTTTTATATTAGCACATATGTTTGGATTTTACAAGAGGAATTCTCATACAGGATTTCCACTTTCTGCTTCTAATAATACGGTTCCAACCGGAAATGCTGTCATTATTCCGTCCGGAGTGCTGTTACCGGATCACTCTTCGATGCTTTCTTTGATGGAATCAGACCACCCAGAAGTGTCAAAAGAATACTGAGTAAAATCAGCACCAGTGCCGGAACTACCGGAAGCACCGCACTTACATCGGTTGTATTTGCAAGATTATGGATAATCGCATTGACCGGAATAATCAGAAGCAGCGTAAATCCGATTCCAATCAGTCCGGCACACAGTCCGATAATAAAGGTCTCTGCATTAAATACCTGGGAAACATTCCGCTTCGATGCTCCGATGGCTCTTAGGATTCCGATTTCTTTTCTTCGCTCTAACACACTGATATAAGTAATGACACCAATCATAATTGAAGATACCACCAGCGAAATTGCCACAAATGCAATCAGTACATATGTGATAATATCCACAATATCGGTTACGGAAGACATCAGCGTTCCTACCATATCGGTATAGGTTATCACCTGCTCGTCCCTGCCTTCCTTTTCCATGCGGTTATTGTATGCATCTAAAATTTCTACCACATGCTCCTTGCTTTCAAAATCCTTCGGATAAATATTAATTCCGCTTGGCACTGCAAAATCCACATAGCCTAATTTCTTTAAGTTATTCTCATAGGTTGTTCCGGTTGCAGAACCCATAGACATCAAAAGCTCTGTCAGCTCATCCTCATTCATATTAATCTGAAATGCATTTAAAAATGCTTCTTCATCCACCTGCATGCCGGATGCCATGGCACTTTGCAGCTTGTTTCCCATCTGTGTCACTGCCTGCTGCATATACTGCTGTATTGCCGTCATCATCTGCTGCTGTACTGCGTCCACATTCATAACATTCGAAAGTCCGGCTGCAATTCTCTGCTGACCATCTGCTGTATTCAGATATGCCGCAAAAGAATCTCCCAATTTTGCCGGGTCAGGTAATCCATTATTCTGTGCATAAGTCTGATAACCTGCAAATAATTCAGAAGACAATTTCTGCATCTGCTCCTGCGTAATCTCAATATTTCCACTACCTGTAAATATCTCAGATGCCCACGCTGTTATGATCCCCTGGGCTTCCTCTGTCTGCAAATATTCTGCTAAGTACTCATCAAATTTCTCCGGGTCGGTATAACCATGGTCTATGACATATTGCTGATATCCACCCATAATCTGCTGGATGAGGCTCTGTATCTGCTCCGGTGTAATAGTTACCATGCCATTTGCCGTAATAATCTCTTTGATATTATCGGATAAAATTTTCCGGGCTTCTTCCGTATTTAAATAGTTCATAAAATACTGGGACAGATTCGAATAATCTGCCTGCGGATTATCCTTTGCATACTGCTGGTAGCCCTCTAAGAGACTGCCTGCAATTGCCTGCATTTCTTCCGCAGAAATTGACTGACCCATGGAAGAAGCATCCATGGAAAATTCTTCGGACAAATCGGCACTTCCCATATCCCCCATAGAATTTTCCAACCCGCTTAAGGCACTTTCATCAAAGGAAAATGCTTTTTCCAATGCTTCACTGTCTACGGTAAACAATGACTGCATATCAAATCCGTTTTCCTTATCTACCTCACCAAACGCTTCATTGGTAAAGACATTTACGGATGGATTTGCAAGCTGCTGTTTTACTATCTCACTCTTTGCCGATTCCTCTGCCACATGCTTTGTCAGAGATTTTGGATATGCAATTCCTGTATTTAAGGATGCGGCATTACTTCCTTCTGCCGGCTGCACCACACCTACAATCGTAAGCTCTTCTCCATCTGCCACCAGTTGTTTCATAAAGTCTTCATTATCCGACTTATCCTTCCAGACCTGATACTCTTCATCATAAGTATAATAATCCGCACTGTTCACCAGTTTAAACTGGATTCCTACCAGATCCTTATAAGTATAAGTTCCAAAATCAGATGGTGTCTCAATATTTTCCTCACTGGCAAACTGCTGTATCATCTCGTCTAATTCCAGCGGGTCACGAAGACCTAATGTATACAGTAAAAAGTCACTAATTCCGCCATTGGAAGTAAGCACCACCACACACTCATTATAATTTTCCGGCCAGCGTCCTTCCTTAATATCATACTGCTTTTCATATAACTTACTGTTTTCCGGCATCTCATAAAAAACATCCGTGCTCATCATGGATGACATCAGACTATTGGAACCAGATGAAGATCCAAGACCTACTGCATCAAAAGATTTGTCCGGATTTACCTGACGTATCCCGTCTTCATTTTCCTTAAAAATCTGCGGACTGATATTATAAGTATACTCCACCGCTGTAGTATACTGCTCAATTCCACTGTCTCCTTCATCAAGATACTTTTTCAAAGCCTCCAGGTCATTAGATGCCATCGTGGAAAACATATTGGTTACCATCTTAATGACTTTTACTTTATCCCCGGAATTTTCTTTATCTGTTTCGGCATTTTCGTCATCACTTTCCGTATCACTTTCGGAATCTGCCATTCCAAGACTCATGGATGCCAGACTGAATCCCGTACTCTGAATCTGTAGCGGATACTCGGATAAGGTCTCTTCCTCTACATTTTTGATGTATTTATTTACACCGGTAGAAAGAGATAATATCAGTGCAATGCCGATAATTCCAATAGAGCCTGCAAAGGAAGTCAGCAGGGTTCTTGCCTTTTTCGTTTTTAAATTATTAAAGCTTAAGGACAATGCCGTAAGAAATGACATGGAGGATTTTCCCATGTTTTTATGCTCCGGTTCCTTCAACATTGCCTCATCCACTTCATAAGGATTGGAGTCAGCACGAATTTTTCCATCACTTAATCTAACAATTCTGGTAGCATACTGCTCTGCTAATTCCGGGTTATGGGTTACCATAACTACCAGCCGGTCTTTTGCCACTTCCTTCAGCAAATCCATGACCTGCACACTGGTGTCACTGTCTAATGCTCCCGTCGGTTCATCCGCCAGCAGAATATCCGGGTCATTGACCAAAGCTCTTGCAATGGCTACACGCTGCATCTGTCCACCGGACATCTGGCTTGGCTTCTTGTGTAACTGGTTTCCCAGTCCCACCTGCTCTAATGCCGCAACGGCTCGTTTCTTCCGCTCTGCCTTACCGATACCGGAAATGGTCAATGCCAGTTCCACATTTGCAAGCACCGTCTGATGGGGAATCAGATTATAACTTTGAAACACAAAACCAATGGTATGGTTCCGGTAAGAATCCCAATCCCTGTCCTTGTATTTCTTCGTGGATATTCCATTGATAATCAAATCTCCGCTATCATAACGGTCGAGTCCTCCGATTATATTAAGCAACGTGGTCTTTCCCGAACCACTCGGCCCGAGGATTGCCACGAACTCATTATCCCTTAAATTTAAGCTGACATCATCCAGTGCCTTCTGCACCAGACTTCCGGTCTTATATTCCTTATAAATGTGTTGAATCTGAAGCATATGATATTCTCTCGTTTTCCATTTTTTATTTTTCTATTTTACTTTTTCTTTCTCACTCTGTTTTTTATATTACCTTATTCCGAACATTTTTACATCTCACTTTCGAAAAATATCATGGTTTTCATAAAAATTTTAGAAATACCCGTAAGTGCATAACAAAGAATGTGCCTTGGCACATTCTAGCGCCTGCGGCGGTCGCTTGCGACATCTACCTTATACGCCGCAGTGCGCATCCTCGCGGAGTGTTTTTTACTTTACAGGAAAGCAATTTCCTGTAAAGTAAAAAGAGGACTCTGTTTTCTGACCTGCTGCCAGATTCCAGAATCCTCTTTTCTTTATCTTCTAATCAAATAATCCAATGTGATATTTTACCTTCCGGCAAATCTTCCATACCAGAAGTACCGGCATTGCCAGTACCAGATAAGCACAGGAAAGAATTCCTACTCCACCACCTAAGATTATCATAATCCAGATAAAAATATTCATTTCTTACACCTCGCATATTATTATTTTATGTATTTAATATGCGGGTGCCAATGCTTCCTTCTTTCCGTCCGCCTTCCGCTCAAACCTTGCTAACATCAGGCTCCTTAGTACATTATCGCCATGCTTCTTCCGGTTTCTCTGAATGCGTCCCATAAAAAGCTGTGGCAGTACCACCAACAGCAGCCAGAACAGCATTCCAATATTTCTCCTATGGTTCGCCAGTCTACCGCTGCAGCCTAGTGTCAATGCCGCAATGCCTGTATTCTGCATCTGCTCCTCTCTGGATAACATCTTATCCGGAGTATCTAAAAGACGGACATTCTTTAATTCTATGTAATTTACTGCAAAGGCTTCTTTCTCTGCCGGGGAAACCTGTTCTGTTCTGGTGGATGCGCCTGCAATGGCTACCAGAAACAGGATGCTCCACAGCAGTGCCAAATGCCTGCTTATCTTTTTCCGATACATCTGTCTCATTCCTTACCCTGTGATTAAGCTTAGTATATGTCGCAGGACAGCTTCCGTCAAGAGTTGATGCAGCCAGATAGGCTAAGGACAGAGAGAAAAATACAAGCACAAATTTGCAGCCGGTGTCCGGGAAGAAGCAAGCTGCTAAAATGCGACCGTTCTAAGAAAGTATTTTTTCTTTCTATATTAAAATAGTCTTTCCAATGTTTGACATCTCGCCCCGTCTGTCCGTCGGAGTACGGATGCATTATCGGAATCTGCACAAGGGCTCTTAGAATTTCGTCTGTAACCGGCAACACTGGCACAGGGATGTGCCAGTGAGGCGCAATTGAACACGGATGTGAATTTGCGCCGGTTGCCAGCCGAAATCAAACACAATATCGAAATTCTTATGTGCCCTTGCAGATTCCAGTTCGCATCCGCTTCCGACGGACAGACGGGGTGAGCAGTCAAAGCAGCGGAAAGACAATTTATTATCAGAAAAAACACTTTCAAGAACGATAACGCATTTCATCAAAAACTTCTTCCCGGACACCGGCGCAAATTTGGCTTATTTTTTTAACTCTCTCACTCCTCTGACCATCTGGATGACAACGGTCGGAAGTGCTGCCAGCAGAATAATCTCAATCACAGCAGGACAGGACAATGATTCCACCGAAAATAACCCCCGCAGCGGCGGTACAAAAAGCACCAGTCCCAGCAGCACGCTTCCAGACACAAATGCAAGGATACTGTATGGATTTCCGGTAAAGCCCAATGCAAAAATGGTCTTGTTTCCACGACAGTTAAATCCATGGAAAAGACGCGCCAATGTCAGTGTTGCAAATGCCATAGTGGATGCCATTGCTGCACCTTTTCCATTGCCAATATAAAATGCTGCCATGGTGGATGCCGCAATGCATAAGCCCTGCAACATAATTCGCCGGAATGTCTCTCCAGATAAAATTCCTTCCGATGCCTGCCTTGGTTTTTCTTCCAATAAACTTTCATCCTGCGGTTCCACGCCAATGGCAATTGCCGGAAGGGAATCTGTCAGCAGGTTAATAAACAGTAAATGCACCGGAGCAAATGGAACCGGAAGCCCCAAAAGGGATGTATACAATACAGATAAAATTCCTGCCATGTTGCCGGAAAGTAAAAATAAAATAGCATTTTTTATATTACGGTAAATGTTTCTTCCGTTCGTTACTGCTTTAATAATCGTAGCAAAGTTATCATCTGTTAATATCATGGCTGCCGCATCCTTTGCCACTTCCGTTCCGGTTATTCCCATGGCTACTCCGATGTCTGCCTGCTTTAATGCCGGTGCATCATTTACACCATCTCCGGTCATGGAAACGATATTGCCCCTCTTCTGCCAGGCTTTTACAATCCGTATCTTATGCTCCGGTGACACTCTCGCATAAACAGATATTTTATCAATCTTTTCTTCCAGTTCTTTTTCCGGGCAGGCATCCAGCTCTGTTCCGGTTAATGCCAGGTCCCCCTCTTCATAGATTCCAATACGCTTTGCAATCGCAACGGCTGTGATTTTGTGATCTCCGGTAATCATTACGGTGCGGATTCCCGCCCGCTTCGCATCTGCTACTGCCTGTATGGATTCTTCCCTTGGCGGGTCTGCCATGGCAGCTAATCCTAAAAAGGTAAGTCCATTTTCATTTTCCACCGTCAGTTCTCCCCCGGACTTCTTACATGCAAATGCCAGTACCCTGAGTCCCTTTTCAGAAAAATGCTGATTCTGCTTCTGGATTTTTGCGATTTCTACATTATCCATCGGTCTTATCTCTTCTTCATATGCCACATTTATGCAACGGTTTAAAAGGACATCTACTGCTCCTTTTGTAAAAATAATTTCTTCTTCGCCATGCAGCCGGTATTTACTGCTCATGCATTTCCGTTCAGAATCAAATGGAATTTCTTCTAATCTCGGAATCATATTTCGAATCGTTTCTTCCTGTATGGTAAGCTGCCCTACATTTTCCGTTCTGTCCTGATTCAGGCGGACTTCGTGGAACATTTCCAACAGGGCAGATTCTGTCGGATCTCCCAGTACTTTTCCATCCGTTATGCTGGCATCATTATTTAAAATAGCATTGTATAAAAAAAGCCTTTGCAGGCTGGACTCCAAGGTCATCTCATCCGGTTTACAAGTCATACCATTCAGATAAACCTCTTCCACATGCATCTTATTCTGTGTCAGTGTTCCCGTCTTATCGGAGCAGATTACCGATACACAGCCTAAGCTTTCCACAGCTTTTAATTCTTTGACAATGGCGTGCTCCTTTGCCATTCTCCTGCTTCCCATTGCCTGCACAATTGTAACAATGGAGCCTAATGCTTCCGGTATTGCCGCTACTGCCAGTGCAACAGCAAACATCATGGCATCAATGACCGGCATCTTCCGGTAAATGCCAAGGCAAAAGACCAGTGCACAGATTACCATAATCAGTATTGCCAGCTTTTTGCTGAAAGAATCAAGACTTATCTGAAGCGGAGTCTTCCGCTCCTTCGTCTGATTCATCAACCCGGCAATCTTTCCTAATTCCGTATCCATTCCTGTTGCTGTTACAAGTACCTCCGCTCTTCCATATGTTACAAAGCTTCCGGAAAATACCATATTTTTCCGGTCTGCCAACGGTACTTCTTCCGGCAATACTTCTTCATTCTTTTCTACATTGACAGACTCTCCTGTCAGTGAGCCTTCATTGACCTGCAGGGAATAATTGCGAAGAATTCTTCCGTCTGCCACAATCATGTCCCCTGCTTCTAAGATTACATAATCCCCGGGCACAATCTCTTTGGATGCAATCTCCTGACGTTTTCCATCCCGGATAACCCGGGCCGCTGGTGCCGCCAAATCCTTCAAACTATCCAGTGATTTTTCTGCCTTCCTATACTGTATCGTACCAAGAACAGCATTCATAAGTAATACCAGAAAAATTACGATAGTGCTCTCAACATTTCCGGAAAACATGGAAATAATTGCTGCAATAATCAGGATTATGACCATCAAGTCACAAAACTGACTTAAAAACACCTGCAGCAGACTCTTATGTCTGCCCTCGCTCAGCCGGTTCTCGCCTGTCTCTTTTCGTATTCTTTCTACTTCTTCTTCTGTTAATCCTTTTTCCCGAAAGCCAAACATTTCTTCCAACTGCTCTTTCGTACAATTCCAATATGCTTTCATATACGCTTAACCTCCTGCTTTTTATGTTACCGGGTATCAACTATGCACAACAAAGAATGTGCCTTGGCACATTCCCGCGCCTGCGGCGGTCGCTTGCGGCATCTACCTTATACGCCGCAGTGTGCATCCTCGCGGAGCGTTTTTTACTTTACAGGAAAGCAATTTCCTGTAAAGCAAAAAAGGAACGAGCACTTTTACCGCATCAAAATAATACGGTAAAAGTCTCGTTCCTCTGCAGTGTATATTCCGGTTATCCCTCTTCAGATAACGTGATGACGAAAAATACAACACCGGCTATCCGGTGCGAACTACTCCCTGATACGCCATCATCATAACATATACCTTTTGTCTCCGTCAATGCCTATTTTTCTGACTCTTCCCAGTAACAACAGGTATCCTTTCCTTTATGCTTCGCTGTATACAAAGCTTTATCTGCCTGCCTGATACTGTCTTCATAGTTATAGCTGTCTTTTCTAATCAGGGTGATTCCAACACTACAGGATACCGGAGTCGGAAGCTTCTCCCGCAGCTGTTCCTGCATCCGAACCAGTCTCTTATCCAAGGTTTTCTTTGAGCCAAATCCTTTAAACAATACTACAAATTCATCCCCACCAAGTCTTCCTATATAATCGGTACAGCGGAAGCTTTCATGAATGGTATCCACAAAAGTACGCAATACTTTATCTCCATATGGATGTCCCTTGGTATCGTTAATCTGTTTAAAATTATCAATATCCAATATAAGAAGTGCACACACTTCCCCTTTCTTTGCTTCTTCTAATACATAATGGCTGGTATATTGTTCAAATATCCGCCGGTTCAGTACGTTCGTCAACGGATCGGTATTGGCTGCACGCTCCTGTTCCTGCTGACGGCGTTTCTGTCCATCTATATCCTTAAGATACAGCAGTGCATACATATTTTCTGTTACCTGCTCCTGAAATACATGTACGGTAAGCTCCATCCAGTGGTAACTTCCTCTTGCCATCCTTCTGCGAAGCTGATAATTCACAGTAGCCGTTCCACTGTTATAATTATAAACCATCTTTTCCTGCTCTAATACATCATAGCATCCAAACTGGTCTTCCTCTAATACCAGTTCATCAATATGACGGTTGAAAACCTTCATATAATTTAATGCTTCCCGCTCGCCCTCTGCTACGTAATCTTTCCAGAGTCCACCACTGCTTTGAATCTTACCATTACTCAGGTCTACCTCAGCATATGCCACGGTCTCCGACAGCATTGCCTGATAAAAGTCCTCTCTCTGTAAATATTTTAACTGGATATTCTGATGATCTTCAATCTGATAAATAGTAACTATCCTCAAATTTTCATCCTGTTTCTGGTCTCCGATTTTACAGATATCCAGACGGAACCATTCAAACTCATCCTGCTTGTTTTTTAAAAGAATTTCTAATACCTGATCCTCTTTTCTATATTCTACACCGGTAAACGCTGCATGAAATACATCCCGGAAATGGGGATGTACCATTCCATCCTCCCAGCTTTCCGGAAATCCAACCTCTTTTAGCTGATTTCCCTTTAACATAGAACGATTTGTATGGAAATAAATGGTATGTTTCTTCTCATTATACTCCATACGTTCATATTCCTGACTCTTTAAAAATTTTTTCCGAATCATATCATTATTGATACGATGATATCCTTTTAATGTATAGACACCATTTTCCTGATGACCAAGCACTCCAACACAGCGTACTGTCACTTTTCCACGTTCCGGATGATTCCAGGTATATTCCATCTCAATAATCTTTCCGGTTGTAATAATATCATGTAATGCATTCTGTACATAATCGTAATAACCATCACTGATGTTATCATACCAGAACCTGAAATATTCCTCGCTGTTCATAATGTCGTCTATGCCCAGAATGCTGCGCATGCTCTTATCCACATACAGACGGTTCTTTCCATTGACCGTATCCAGTTCCAGCGTCCACAGTCCCAGTTTTACAGACTGTAATATATTTTCTTCCTTCAGCATACCCGTCATACGGGCTATCATTTCACTCTTTACATCCATCATTCCGTCACGAATCAGTATATTTGAAATAAAAGGACGTATTCTGGCAAGAAAAGTCTTATCATTTGGGCGGTATTTCGGATTATCCACACCAATAAATCCAAATAAATGACCTTCATTTAACAATGGAAGAAGCATCAGCCTGCGTATTTCCTGATGCACTAATATTTTCCACAAATCCGGTGCTGACTCCCGATACATATCCACATCTTTGATAATAACCGGTCTGTCTTCCTTCAGACTGCCAATCACCAGTTTTACCCGGTCACCCGGTACTGATGCGAGGTAAAGCTGCTGGCTCTGAATCTCATTTTCACACCACTCACAGACATTGCTCCAGCTATCTGCCTCTTTGGAATATAAAAAGATATAGCAGCGGTCTGCCTGATAAAATTCCCCGGTATGATGAAGAAGTTCACTGATGATATCAGCTTCATTTTCTTTTTCTTTCGCCTCTTCCAAGGCTTTCACAATGCCCTTTTCCACTTCTAACTGTTCTTCCAGCCTGCTCATGGAAATATTGATGGTATTCATGTCAATACCTATCTGAAGGCGTGCTGCCTTATTGCCCCAGTTTACTAATTTATCCTTCATCAACATCTGGGTTCCTAAGAATTCATTATTTGCATATCTGGTCAAAAACTTCTTATGCTTTAATTTTGCCATATTACAATCTGGGCACGGTTCTTCCCTGCCCTCTAATACCTGATAACATTTCTTGCCGGCATAATCACTGACGCCGCTGATTCGTTGTCCGGCAGAGTTCATATAATATAACTCATAGCTTTCCGCATCTATGACATAGACCATCTCTTCTAACTGGTCTAATATTGCTTTATAATCGGTACCATCTCCTGCTTCCGGCAGAATCACTGTGCTATTCCCACAATCTTCCTGCCACCGTTCTTCCTCTACATGTCCAAAAATATACTGTTTTTCAAACAGCTCTTCTTCAATCGGTTTACTGAAATAGAACCCCTGTAAAACTTCAGGTGCAAGCTCTGCAAGTGTCTGTAATTCCTCCGGTGTTTCTACCCCTTCACATACTACCCGGATCTGTGCACTTCTTGCCAGTTCCAAAATATTACGAAGAAGCCGGTAATTGTATGCACTCATATTAATCCGGCTGACAAAGCAGCGGTCAATTTTAATCTCATCAATTGCCAGACTCTTAAGATAACTTAAGCTGGAATATCCGGTTCCAAAATCATCCATGGAAATCTGTATACCACGCTTGCCCCACTGATAAAATAACTGATTGTATTTGGTATAATCCTGTAACTGCATGCTTTCTGTCAGTTCCAGAATAATAGCTTCTCCGGGAATTCCTTCCTGTTCTAATAAATCATAAATGTACTGGCTTAAATCCGGCTGCTGTAACTGTATATAAGAAAGATTAATACTCATACGGAATTCCGGATTATAACGCCGCCACTTTGCACACTGGGCAATGGCTTCCTTTAATACCCATTTTCCCACCTGCACAATCATTCCGCTCTGCTCTAATATTCCAATAAAAAGATTTGGTGACACTACCCCATGATATTTTGAGCGGAAACGGAGCAGTGCCTCTGCTCCCACTACTTCATAATTACTCATCCCAATCTGTGGCTGGAAGAGAAGATAAAATCCATCACACTGGTTGCGGATACTCTTTCTGATTTCTTCTGTTAAGTCAATAACCGACAACTGTTTCTCATAATCTTCTGCTGAGAAAAGAATCAACCGGTTCTTACCGCTCTTCTTGGCACGGTCCAGAGAACTTTCCGCATAGTTAAACAGTGTATTGGCATCCTTGATTCCGGACATCGGATAGCAGACTGCACCTGCTGAAAAGGTACAGTTCTCCATCATCTTCATCTGTATATTCTGGTATACCTCACGCACAGCCTCCATATCATATCCCACAAAATTAACTGCAAACCGGTCACCATCCAGACGATAAATTTTTATGTTTTCATCAATACTATTTTCCAGAAGAGCCGCAATCCTCTTTAAAATAAAATTACCATGGCCTCTTCCATATTTCGTATTGATATTTTTAAAATTATCCACACCAAGAACAAGTAAAACACCTTCTTTTCTGCTGTTCAGCATTTCATCCAGATGTTCCATTAATTTAGTACTATTAAAAAGTCCGGTAAGTGAATCTGTCTTTCCCAAAAGGACAGTATCTGATGTTCTTCCCACCATTACATAAGGAATCCCGGTCTCATCCAGTTCAGCTTTCCCACGACAGCTGATCCAGACCAGATTGCTGTTTCTGTCTACCAGCCGGTATTCCAAATCATGTATCAGGCTTTTTCCAGAGCAGATAGATTCCATATCATTAACCCACTGGTTTAAGTCTCTTTCATATACAATATCTTTCCAGTCATCTATGCCGCAGCTGTTGTTTTCATCCATGCGCAATGCATATCTCTTTGATATATCATTGCTGGCGAAATAAAATTTACCCTCTTTTAAATCTGCCAGAAATAAATAATCATCGGTACTTTCACTTAATAACTGCAGAGTCTGGTAACATTCCGCAAATCCTTTTTTCCCTTTAAACAATTCATCCAGCGTATTCTTCTCCTGCATAGCCCCTCCAAAAAATATATATTTTTCTGTCTATACATTCCTTCCTGCATTATTTAATTGTACATCAAATTATCGTTTTTTACAATATTTATTCAGAAAAGTGTCATAAAAGCACAACCGTATTCATCCGGCATCCGATGGCAGGCTGTCCGCTGCACACAATACACCCCAGCCCAGCCTTGGATTTGGGAAAAAAGAATATCCCGGCAGTGGTCTTGCTCCCCGGATGAGATATGCTTTTATTTTTTCCCCATATAAAAAAGCATCATGTTTCTCTACAATTCCCCATTGCATAAAAAGTGCTGCCGTCCCGGTTACAAATGGCGTTGCCATTGAAGTTCCGCTTCGTACGGTATAACCGCCGCCCGGTGCACAGGATTCAATGTCCACCCCTGGCGCACAGATGTCCGGTTTCACCTGATTGGTCTCTCTGGTGAACCCTCTCCCGGAAAAGGCTGCCACCTGATTATATCTTGCATCATAGGCCCCCACCGAAATTACCTTATAGGCAGTGGATGGAATTGTAAGCGTTGTCTCTTCTGTGGGATATAAAAATCCGGTTGCTTCTCCGATGACCGCAAGGGAAGGCAGCCACATATTATAGGCCCCGGTTACAATCTTTTCCGGTATCAGCGTTATTTTATAGATTCCGCTGTCGATATAATTTTCCACCGGAAGAAAATCAAAATAGATTTCCTGAAAAGGACTGAAAGGGCTTGGTTCTCCAAAATATAATAAAACCTGCGTTCCTTCGATAGTAAATCTCTGGGGGCCCTGCTGCTGCCGGATAATCCCCACCGTTTTCCCACTGGGATGTGTCATCCGGATGGAAAAAATATCCGCATAGGATTTCCAGATTTGTAAGCTTAACGCAGGCTCATATTCTCCTACTGCAAATTCCACTTCCTGTTCTCTTCCCATTACAAGCTGCCCGGAGGTATGCCCTCTGGCACTGCCTTCATTTCCGGTGCCAATCACCAGAACCGATTTCCAGTAATTTGCCATATCAGATAAATAGGTTTCAAGAAGAGAGGTTCCATCATGGGAACCATAGGTATTGCCAAAGCTTATATTTACTGCCACCGGCTGCTTAAGTTCCAGTGCTTTCCGGAGAATATAATCCATTCCAAGCATCAGCTCTGTTGTCCTTGGAAAGGAATTTTTTCCCGGTGTGCCAAGCTTTACCACCAGCAAATCACTTTCATATGCCACGCCCCGGTTTCTTTCATTGGATGATCTTCCATTTCCCGCTGCGATTCCTGCCACATGGGTTCCGTGCCCGGATAAATCCCGGCTGGGGCAGATACGGTACCCCTCCTGTATATCCTCCTGCTGCAATGCATCATTAATTATATTCCGGTCATATTCTGTCCCGAGCCGGAATCCGGCCGGTGGATTTCCTGCAATGGTCTGATCCCAGATTGCCAGAATCCGGCTGCTTCCATCTTCCTTTCTAAAATCCGGGTGTCTGTAATCGATGCCACTATCTAAAAATGCCGTTATCACACCTTTCCCACTCAATCCCGTTCCCCCTAACCCCATTTTTCTTGTATAAAGGGACGTAATGCAGGAGGCTCTGATTCCCTGCTGTACAGAGAAAAAGAGCCTCTTTGGTTTTTCCATATATTCAATTTCTGTCCGGTCTGTTACCGCATCCATCAAAGCCTCCGGCAGCCGGATAACTGCATATTCATTGCTCAGTTCTGTAACTTCAATATTCGGAAATATCTCCTCTAATTTTCTGAGACTTCCGGTATATTTTACAATGACTTCCCATGTGTCCGTTTCTTCCTGATATCCTACATTTAAGTTTAAGGACTGCTGTCTTTCCTCTTCCGTTGCATCCAGTGCCAGATTCAGTAAGTTTTCCCGTTTCGAACTGTTCATTCCATCTCCCGGCAA
Source organism: Roseburia sp. AF02-12 (assembly GCF_003461765.1). Classification (NCBI taxonomy): domain Bacteria; kingdom Bacillati; phylum Bacillota; class Clostridia; order Lachnospirales; family Lachnospiraceae; genus Roseburia; species Roseburia sp. AF02-12. Next base: position 1,264,399 of record NZ_QTXS01000001.1, read on the forward strand.
TTTCTTTTATTACTACTCTATCGCAATCCTGTATTTTTATGCACTTCTTTTCAGCTTATTGTACCAATACTTTTTCATACTCTGCTGTCTCTTATTGTGGTGTTACGGTTCCGTCATCCTGCACCGTTACGCCAAAGGAAATGCTGTTGATATAGTCATTCAACTGCTGCTGTTCTAATTCATTCATCTGTCTGGTCTTTCCATTTTCTGCCTTTGCTCCCACCAGCTTATAAGAAATTGCACCATCCTTATCCACTACCATTTCCACTGCCATGGTGCGCTCAATGCTGCTGCCAAAAACAAAATTGCCAAGGCTGTAAAACACCGGCTTTCCGTCGATATATTCAATGCCCTGCAGACAATGGGAATGTGCACCAAACACTACATCTGCACCGGCTTCGATATATTTCTGTGCCAGCGTTCTCTGATATGCCTCAGGTTTTTCCTGATGTTCTAAGCCCCAGTGGACATAAACCACCAGCACATCACACTGACTGCGTGCTTCGGCAATGGCATTGACAAACCGCGTTTCATCATAAGTAGAAAGGACTCCCGGTACTGCGCTTTCTACATTCCAGCCGGCAACCGGAAGTACACGGGATGCTGCAAGAAATCCATACTTTTTCCCATTTACTTCTATTACCTGCACTTCCTGCGCCCGCTCTACGCTGTCCCCTGCTCCGGCATATAAAATGCCCTGTCCATCTAATGTTGTAAAAGTATCACTCAATGCTTCCCTTCCATAATCGAGGATATGATTATTTGCCAGAGTGACCACGTCCACGCCCATTTCCTTTAATGCGGCTGCATAGGATGGGTCTGTGCGGAAGGTATACTGCTTATCCTCCATCTGGGTGCCCCGGTTACTAAACGGAAATTCTTCATTTACCATGGTAATATCTGCATTTACAAGCAGCTCTTTCATGCCATTATCTATGACAGCGTCTATGCCTCCGGCATCATAGTTTGTTTTAAAAGAATTGGCAAAAAGTACGTCTCCGGTAAACATCAGTGTTGTATCTTCTGTTACATCTGTTGTTTCCGTGTTTTTCCCAATCTTCTTATCTGCATCTTCAGAAGCAGCATCCTTTCCGGCTTCCGCATCATTTTTACCGTCAGTTTTATCACTAGTCTTTAAATCGGATTCTCCATTTTTATCCTTGCTGTCTTCTGCAGCTTCTGTCCCTGCTGTTGTGGCAGTCTGCCGGCTGTCCTTCTGGCGGATGCTTCCACCGTGATGGGCTGCATATATCATTGCTGCACCCAGCAGAATCACACACACTATAGAAACTATATATAATGCAATCCGAACTTCTTTCTTCATTATTTTATCTCCTTTTTTGTAGTCATGTTTCCGTGACTATTTTACCAATGAATGAGCATTTCGGCAATCGTTAAAATTTGTATACTCCTTTTGCCTTTAAACTGGTATGGTCATATTTGTTATATCTGGCTATTTTAATCAAACCACATTTTACATATGATAGGGAAAACGATTTGCAGATCACATACCAAAGAAAGGATTTACTTTATTATGAAAAATACAAAGAAAATGGTTACTGCGGCCTTGCTTGCTGCATTTACCTGCATTGCAACTATGATTATTAAGATTCCTACACCAACTTTTGGATATATTCATTTAGGAGACGGACTGGTACTCCTATGTGGTATTATCTTAGGACCTGGAATTGGTGCACTTGCCGCTGGTATCGGCTCTATGTTTGCTGATATTTTCTCCGGCTATATGACCTGGGCTCCTGCCACTTTAATCATCAAGGCTCTGACCGCATGCATCGCCGGACTTCTGTTCCACAAACTGCGGCTTAACATTTCTTCCAAAGCTAACCGCAGTGTCCACGTTGTTATCGGCGGTATCGTAGGTGAGGCTCTTATGGTACTTGGCTACTTCCTGTTTGAAGCAGGTCTTGCTGCATTTGCCAGCGGTTCTTTCTCCTCCGCTGCTCTTGCTACCGGAATTGCTTCTTCTGCTGCAGGTATTCCATTCAATATCGTCCAGGGTGTTGTCGGCATTATTCTCTGCCTGATTCTGCTCCCGGTTTTAAGTAAAATCAATGATGTAAATGAGTGGGTTTCCAAGTAAATAATTTTATAAAAAATGATAGCAGGCAATGTCTTTTCACATTATCTGCTATCATTTTTATGCTGGCAGCCCGCAAAGCGTGTTTCTCATCGTTTTTCAAAAATTACATCAACATTTCCCACGTCACAGTTTATATCCATATCATAATCTGCACCATTGTCGATTTCGTCATCTCTGCCAAGTCCGGAAACGGAAATATCTCCTACTTTTATAGAACCAACATCACAGCTTAAACTATAATTGTAATCCTGCTGCTCTCCGGTTAATTTCAATTCCATATTTCCCACATTACAATTGGCGTCTAAATCACCTTTTACTTCACCGGCAAAATCAAGATTTCCGGCATCCACATCCAAGCTTGCATATGCTGTCGTCAACAGTCCTTCTTTTATATCAATATTTCCTGCTCCGACTTCAACTGAAAGTTCCTCTAACTCAAGCTGTTCCGGCACTTCAATAACCACCTGTAAACGATGCACTCCATCGCCCCAATATGCTGCATGGAAGTTTTCGCTGATTATTAAAGTTCCATCTTCCAATGCAGTCTCTACCTCAGCATTTTTAGAAGTTGTTATTACCTTAATCTCTTTGCCTTTTCCTTTGACTACTTTCAACATTCCTGCATCCATATCGATATCAAGTGATTTCACATCTTCCGGTGCAAATGCAGTCTCTTCTGTACTGGCTGTTCCTTTATCCTGTCCTTCCCAGTCAGTTATATCCCAATGAAATGCAAATTTATTATTTTGCACTGCTTCTACAAATTCCCGCATGGTTCCACCGGTTGCAATTCCAATTCCTAATACCACGCAGCCTAAAAGAAAGCAGCCTAATGCGATACCAAAAATAATTTTTAATGCTTTTTTCATGCGCAAGCGCCCCCTTTCTTCTTAAACAGTGACTGCCATAATTTTGCAATTCCTTTTGCAAACCATGGAAGAAACTTTCCACATACCAGAACCAGAAGTCCGGCCGCACATAATCCAATTGCAAGCATCAGAAGTCCGGCTGCCATAGAAATAAAACCTAAAGAAATTGCGCCTGTTACCAAAATTGTAATTGCTACACCTACTACCGCTATTCCGCCGATCACACAGCCGACTGCAATTCCAAATAGTCCTCCGATAATTCCTGCTAACGTTCCACCAATTGCTACTAAAATACCGCCCCAGATTGGTGAAGTAAGCACCAGCAGGATTATAAGCAGAATATTTCTTGTGGTATTGTCTTCCCTCTGGATCGTTCCGTTATAATTCTGCTGTCCCATACTCTGGCTTGCACCGTTATAATTCTGCTGATTACCGGAAGATGCTGTCTCACTGCTATTGCATCCCGGGAAATCTGCCCGGATGGTTGCTGCCACTTTTTCCGGAGATTCTAATTCCCGGATTATCTTCTCTTCATTTTCTTCTCCTGCATCCTCAAAGTAGCTGGTATAGTATGCAATTGCTTCCCGTTTTTCCTCTTCCGGAATTCCTTCTAATAACTGCTCCAGCCTTCTCATAAACTCCTGTCTGTTCATATCTTCTCCTCTCCGGAAAATAATTCTGTTATTTTCGAAGAATAATTTTCCCATTCCTTCCGATAATATGTTAATCTTTCATTTCCATTCCCAGTTATCTTATAATACCTTCGATTTCTGCCCCCACATTCTCTGTCGTATACTTCCAGACAACCGTCCTTCTGCAATCTTCGCAACACCGGATACAGCGTTGATTCTGACACTTCAATGGCTTTCCGCACATCCTGCGTAATCTTATAACCATAAGTACCTTCCTCATCCTTTGATACTACAGCTAAAACAATTGCATCCAGAAGTGCCGCGCCTGTATTAAATACCATGCAATCACTCCCTCCAGATTTCATAAATATAATATTATTTTTAATGCATTACTATTTTATATTCAATACTATATATCATATAATATTATTTGTCAACCTATAAAACCTGTCACTGGCAGCCTTTTACGAATGCGGGCAACTAAAAAAGAGCCTTGCTTCGTTCTTTTCAAACAACCAAGACTCTTTTTCTCTTATTTCTACATTCGTTTCCTGTTTTCTATTTTAATTATTTTCCGGCAAATACTTTCTCTACCACTTCCGGAAGCTGTGACAAATTTTCAATTTCCGGTACTTCATCATCAATTGTGCCAAATCCATATGCTGCATGGATAAAAGCGACTCCTGCCTTTTTGCTGGATTCGTAATCGCTCTGGATATCTCCCACATACACTGCATCGGTAAGTGCATTCCTGGATACTACCAGGGCTATATTATCTTCTTTCTGTTTTTCATTATTTCCATAGCATTCTATATCCGAAATATATTTTCCTAAGTTATAATAAGAAAGAAAAGCCTCGATATATCCGCTCTGACAATTGCTTACGATATAAAGTTCATATTTTTCCTTCAGCTTTGCAAAGGTTTCTTCCACACCCGGATATAACACCGCACCATGCCCGGACAGATATTCATTTTCATATTCGCCACATTTATCTAAAAGTTCCATCCGCTCTTTTTCCGGCATATCCGGGAAAAATTTTGCTGCAATAACATCCATTGTTTTTCCCATGATTCCACGAAAATCCTCTACAGTCAGAGGTGTACGGTTCACTTTTTCCTGTTTTAATATTTCATTCCAGGATTCTGCCACACCGACTGTAGAATCCCACAGAGTTCCATCCATATCAAAAATTATTCCCTGCTTCATTTTTCTTTCCTTCTTCTATTTTTCTGTTTTCTATTAGTTTTCTATTAGTTTTTGAATTTTTTGTTCAATTTTATTCCTACATGGTGTATAATACCATTATTATTAAAAAAATTGCAAGGAGATTTCTTATGAGTCAGGAAAAAGTTGACCGTTATAAAGAACAAAAGAAAAATCGTAAAAAAATAATGAAACAGGAGAAATGCAAGCGTTATCTGGGTTATACCGCTACCGTTGTTGTCATTGCACTTATCATAGGCTGGGCAGGCTTCTCCATTTATAAAAATCATGAAGCAAATAAACCGGTATCCTATACAGAGGTAGATTTAAGTGCTCTTACGGATTACTATTCCAATCTGCAGGTGGACTAATTTGAGTGGAACAGATATCATCCAATTAGTAAGTCTTGTCATACTGATTCTTTTATCAGCATTCTTTTCTTCTGCTGAAACCGCTCTTGTAACCGTTAACCGGATTAAGATGCGGACCTTGGCAGATGAAGGAAATGTAAGGGCAAAGCGCGTGCTTGCTATCACGGATCATTCATCTAAGATGTTAAGCGCTATTTTAATCGGGAATAATATTGTAAACTTATCCGCCTCTGCTATTTCTACAGCACTTGCCATCCGCATTTTCGGAAGTGTTGCTGCCGGAATATCAACTGGAATTTTAACTGTTTTGATTCTGATTTTCGGTGAAATCACTCCAAAAACAATTGCTACCATACATTCCGAAAAACTGGCATTGGCGTACTCCGGAGTTGTCAGCTTTCTTATGAAGGTTCTTACTCCTGTCATCTTTATTATTAATATGCTTTCCCATGGCTTCTTAAAGCTCCTGCATATTAATCCTGATGCCAAGAAGCAGACCATGACAGAAGCCGAGCTTCGTACTATCGTAAATGTCAGTCACGAATCCGGTGTTATTGAGAATGAAGAACGCAATATGATTAATAATGTGTTCGATTTAACTGATTCTGAAGCAAAAGAAATTATGGTTCCCCGCATAGATATGACTTTCGTAGATGTCAATGCCAGCTACGAAAAATTATTAGAGATTTTCCGGGAAGCCAAATATACAAGATTACCGGTATATGAAGATACCACGGACAATGTCATTGGTATTTTAAATGTAAAGGATTTATTGCTCTATGATGACCGGACGAATTTTTCCATCCGTTCTATTATGAGGGAACCGTTCTTTACATATGAGCATAAGAATACTGCTGAATTATTAAAAGAAATGCAGGCTTCTTCCCTCAACATTGCTATCGTATTAGATGAATATGGTGCAACTGCCGGTCTTGTTACTTTAGAGGATTTATTAGAGGAAATTGTAGGCGAAATTCATGACGAATATGATGCCAATGAAGAAGCTGATATTACTGCTTTAAGTGAAAAAGAATACCTGGTCAATGGTTCCATGAACCTTTATGATATGTGCGAAAAACTGGGGATTCATTTAGAGTCAGAAGATTATGATTCCATTGGCGGCTATATCTTAGAACATTTAGACCATCTTCCGGACGAGGGAGAATCCATTACCACAGAAAATGGAATCCTGCTCCGGGTTGAAAAAATGGATAAGAACAGAATCGAAAAGGTATATCTGAAAACTCCTTAGGGAGTTTTCGATATACCTTTCTTTTTCTATCATCAGTCATCTGCATACGGAATATGATAACTGAATTTACTTAATCTTACATGATATGCGCCATCATAATTTCCCACAAAAGTTGTACTTACCAGTCTGGTATAATGTAATTCATACAATTCCTTGTCCACTCTTACTGCATCTGCAATATCATAATCCATCGGCCAGTAATATCCCATTGTTCCATCATCAAAACTCATCACAGTCCAAAGTGGATACGGGCATGGATTTGCTGGCTTTGTTTCCTCTGCCGGCGGTTCTGTCGGTGTCGTTGCCGGAATTTCTGGCGGTGTCTCTGATGGTGCTGCCGGAGTTTCCGACGGTGTCTCTGATGGTGCTGCCGGAGTTTCCGATGGTGCATCTGATGGTGCTGCTGGAATTCCACCGACAGGTTCCTGTCCCCCGGATGTCGTTGCGTTTTTCTGAGCTGAAGGGGCCGGCCCTCCTGCAGTTGATGCCGGCTCTGTTGGTTCCTTTCCCGGTGTCACTTCCTGTGTTCCCTTTTTATCGGTTTTCTCATTCTTTCCCTCGGATTCATCCGGCACTTCCTGCTTTGCCAACAGAACCTCTTCTTTCTTCTGCTGAAATACCTCCTGCAATGCTTCCGTCTTACATACCACAACTCCTGTTGCAGTATGCTCCTCTGCTTCGTGGAATTTTCCTATGGATGTTTTGTTTAAAACATGATTACTGCTCTTCTGTACGAAAAATGTACCACCAACTACAGCTGCCACTGTAAGCAGACAGCCTGATAAAATCAATATTTTTTTCTTTGGATTCAATTTTTCATAACTCCTTTCACTTTTCTCCAACTATACCATAAGTCATTTTTATTGTGCAACCAATTTCTTCTTTCTTTCTTTCTTTCTTTCTTTCTTTCTTTCTTTCTAAATTTCGGCATATTCACCGATACAATGGATAAATTTGTTCCGAAAACGCTCTATTTCCGTCATTTTCCCAGTATTATGCTGCAATTCATATTCTTTCATCTCATTCATCTGTTGATGTGATAAATTCCAGACTTCTAAAGCCGTATTCCTTTGCAATGCCTCTTCTAACTGTCTGTAATTTTCTTCTCTCCTCCAAATAGAATCCTGTGTTATGGTATCAAGATATTTTTCACTGATAAATCGAAACGTTTTTTCTTTGTCCTCCACCTGTTGCGAGGTAGTATCCACCAGATAAACGGTAACCTGTTTTCTGCCGACATTGCCAACTGCATCTTTTGCATAATAAGTAATCGTGGTGGTTCCTTCATGCGCAAAGTTCTTCCACTCTTCTTCCGTATAATCTTCCACGCAAAAAACAGTATTCTTCTCTTCATCTACTCCGCTCTCTAAGATACCTTCCGGATTATCTTCTGAGCTGTTTTCTCTGTCCTTTGCACATGCCTGCTGCAAAAGTATTTCCTCTGTAATCCTGCCGCTTCTTGCATCCGTCAAACTATAATACTGATCTTTTGCCTCAATAACAGGACTCTCATCCCACTGTGCATATAATCTCTGTTCCCCTGCATGGCAAAAAACATCTTCTTCCCCGATAAGTTCTTTTTCCTGCCATATTACATCCGGCTTTTTATCTTCCTCTTTGTCCTGTTCTGTATCCGGCTCTGTGCTCCATCCTAAGAAAAGGAAGTTCTCCCGCACGGCGTCTGGCATTTCTCCATAGGGTGTCCCATAATATCGGCTCTCCTGCTTTGTCTCTTCTCCATCGATCAGGCCTCCATTTCCATCAAAAATGATTGGAAAGCAATAACAAAAATCCGTATCTGCTGTTGCATAGCCATCCAGACCATCATATGCATAAATTGAAATCAGATGCCTTCCATATTCATTCTTATGTTTTACAGCAGAGGTATAATAACGGTAATTATAGTTTTGCCCCTCTATAAAATAGTCCCCTTTTTCTCCTAATTCTGACATCTGCCATTCTGCCGTCAAATCATCCTGACCCTGGTTTTCACTCCACACCGCAAAAGCAGTCTTTTTAATTCCATCTCCGCCATCCCGCACAAAGACATATGTATAGAATCCATCCGTTCCATTCTGAATCGATATCGTCCGCTCTATAACCGGTGGCTTTGATTTCTTCCAGATGGCATAAAAGGTCTGATTCTCCGTTACCACTACCTTATCTCCTGAATTATATACCGGCTCTTTAGCATCTTTCCTGTCTGCCCAGCCGGCAAACGCATACCCACTGCGCTTTGCAGATGGAAGTATTACTTCTGCATCCTTCCATTGTGCCTTTAATAGAACCTCTCCCTTATGCTTTGAAGATAAATTTAATACCTGTGCCTTATCTTCGTATACAGAAAGTTCCGATAACGCTTCCGGCACACCGATTGTGCCTATTCCCTCTCTATGCTCATTATATCCATGATTTATCCAATGTAATAAATATGACTCACGCCGGCTGCCAAATGCCTGTTTTAAATCTTCCCCTCCATATTTCATATAATCCGTCAATCGAAAATATGGACTGGATATTCTTCGTTCCCTGCCCTGTATCACATACTGATAGAAATGTTTTACTAATGCTGCCTTATTAAACCCGAAACTTTCCAGTAAATCCTGATTTGCTTTTGCATAACAGGGGGCATCAAATGCATACCACGGAAATTCTATTCCGTTATAATAAAAACTGTTATGATCTTCCCACCCGGCAAAGGTGCTTTCCGCGGTAAGTTTCTCTGCCTCAGATGTTCCACCATTTCCATCCAAGGTTACTGTATACTCTTTCTTATACTGATTCTGCTGTAATTGAATCGGTTTTCCATACAGCACATCCGGTTGAGAAGCAACAGTTCCGCTGGTAGCCCCATTTCCATCATAATGAATGGTATAACGATTTTCGAGATAATTTACTTCGATATTATCATTATGCCATGCGCCATCATCTCCCCAGGGTGTCATTCCACATCCGTTGGTGTCCACCACAAAACTACAGGTTTCCTCTTCCATACTCTCAAAGTATGTCTGATAGCAGTTGCTGGTAGACACTCCTTCAAAATGATGCCCCAGCTCCGGCAGACGAAACGTAACCGGAAGATGATATTCCCTTGCTCCTATTTCAGAAGTTGCATTATCATGTCTGGTATAATATTCCCTATCTTCTAATGTAATGCCAAGCTCGTCTCCCCCAATCAGATACATTTCATAATAGATTCGATAATTAATCCCATTGGAATGACGTTCCCCTATATTACAGTCAATCCGGTAACGAGCTGTTCTTCCACCTGCATTGTCACGAACTATCAATATGAAATACCCGGAAGTTTCCGGATACCAGGTCTGCGCACTTCCGTAAACAGATGAAGTCAATTCATCCGGCATTTCTTCCAACTGCTTGGTTTCTTCTGTTTCTAATACTTCTGCTTCTAATACTTCTGCTTTTTCAGATTCTGCCACCTCAGTTTCTTCTACCGTTTCCGCACTTATCATCTGAATACTGCACGGACTCATAAAAAGAATCATGCATCCGCAAAGGAAACGGCATACTCCCTTTCGCACCTTCTTTTTCATGCTTACCCCCCTATTCAAATACTGCATAATATGTCTGATTTTCTTCTACACACTGTGTAAAATCCGCGAGATAATCCTTGCTGTCCCGCCACTCTAAAAACTTCTTTTTCAAATCATCACAAACCGGTTCTGCCGGAGAGGTACAGTAATCCCCCTTTTGTATTTCCAGCTTCTTATAATAAGATTTTCCCTGTTCCATTTCTTCCCTGGAGCGATAAAAGATTACCGTCTGCATTGCCACTTCTTTTTCCCCTTTCTCCGTTTCTTCTCCATTCCCATCGTCATCTGTAAGAATTGTACGGCAGCACTTTATACTGCCCATTTTCCCACCCGGATACGAAAAATACTCTTCCACTTCCACAGAAAGTAATCCTTTTTCTGCATCTGCTGCAATCATCCGAACAGTTAATTCTGAATCGGAATTCATCTGCGGAACCAGATTTCGAATCAGTAATGTCCTCATATCTTCGGAAGTATAATCTCTGTCTGCATCCGCCTGTACCATCTGCAATGTTGTTTCCATTGCTTCGGTAAGACTCTGTTCTAATTCTTCTTTTCGCACATTCTTATGCTGCATGGTCAGCAGCATCACTACAAAAAGTATGACAATGCCACCGGACAATACCCCAAATACCATATGTTTCATATACCGCCTCCATTTACCGGAATCCGGAAACGGGAAACCGTCCGCTTTTCATATGCATCTTCTGCCCGCACCTCTATTTCATAGATTCCTGCCTTTTCATAAATATCTTCTACTGTTTTTCCTGCCTGATTTCTGATATCAGTTATCTCAATCTTAAGTTCCTTTCCATCTGCATCCACTGCGTGAAACAGTTCTGATAACGCTATCTTATCTGCAATCGTTAAGATGCGATGATCTTCATAAATAATCACCGGAACCTGACGGCTACGAATATCTTTTAACATTTTTCCGTCCATATTATTTCCAACATCTGCACCGGCTGCCGGACGTTCCATCCCACTTCCAATTATGCGAAATCCCCATAAGCATAATATCAGTAACATTGCCGCCACTAATACAGTAATTACTGTCTGTCCATATTCTTTCCATAATGTTTTCATTTGTTTTACCCCAATGCCCCCTGTGCCCTGCTTATCATTTCATAAAGATAACCTCCCTGTGAAAACAGTCCAAATAAAATTCCTGTCATAACAATGACTGCCAGAACCGCTATCACAAGTCCACCATATTCTTCCATAAAAAAATGCATTTTTATCCCCTTACCGGACATAACCAAGCAAATACCACAACACTCCGATACAACCACTTCCAAGTACTGCATAGATGATTGCCTGTCCATAATCCTCCATAATTTTTCTCATAAATCTACCTTCCAAATCCCCGGATACTATGCTCCGTTTTACTGTGAAATGGTCCCATCCGGTATGCGTAATGCAATATCACTTCCGCCATGGTTACCTCCTTTTCCACGGGCGGCACGTTTCCATTTTCACATACAGTTATAGCTCCGGAATCCTCATATAAATTAACCTGCAGCTGATAGCCCAATTCATCAGCCTGCTTTATACAGGCATTTATTACTTCCCGGTTATAATTGCTGTTTTCCAGTTCCACTACCACATCCGATTTAAAATTTCTTGCCTGACAAATCTGCGCTTCTGCTGCAACAATACCTATTCCAACTGTTGACAGCAGCATCATCAGAAATATTCCAAGATATGTTTTTATTACCTGTTCCATCTAATCCCCTATCTATGTACGCTTGCTAAAAATACCACCAGAAATGCCGTCATATCAATCATCATTTTTCCTGCTCCAGTCAATGCCGGGGCTAAAAACAATGCATATAATCCAGCCAGTGAATCCTGATTTTGTTCTCTTTCTGCCTTATCTAAAAGTTCCTGATTCCGTTTTAAAATCTGACTTAACTGCTTTTCACTGTTTCCATATCCGCCGTTGGATAATGCATACAACATCCGCATAGCAGAATGCACATCCGGTAAATCATAATCTTTTAAAAAATTAAGATATGGTTCCAGACTCTCCGGATTCTGTGAAAGTTCTTCCAGCATATCATCCACTGCCGGTCTTAGAACCTCCGGTGTCTGCGGCCGGATACGATAAAATGCCACCTGCACATTTTCAGTCTGAAGCAATAAAGAAATGTCCATTAACCACTGCGGAAATTCCGTTTCCATTTTCTTTCTCAGATACTTCCGGTAGAAATTACTGCGCACTCCTTTATGGGACTGCACATAACGATATTTCTTTTCATCCCCTTCTCCATAAGATTCCCTTTCCTTCAACCAGTTGCGACAGGTACGCTTCATTGCCCGGAAGCAAATCAGCATATCCAGGGACAGAAAAAGAATTGATGCAATCTGGCAAACCAAAAGTTGCGATAATTCAATATCTTTTGGCAGCAAATGATTCGTTATTGCACATACCAGAATGGATAAACCCACCGCTAAGAATACATTTCTTCGATATTTCTTACAGTCCTGCTGATGCAGTCTGACCCGTTCCATCCACTTCTGCAAATCCTCCAAAAGCAATTCCACCGTTGTCTCGTATGCTCCGCCATACTGTTCTACCATCAGAAAATACGCATGAATCTCTTTCATTATGCGATTTTCATACTGCTGCTCAATCGCATCTAACTCTTCTTTCATATTGCTGTCATATTCTTTTCGTAAATGAAAGATTGCAGTTTCTATCTGTTTTCGCATGGCTCCCGGTTCAAACAATGCACAAACTGTCTCCAGTGCAGATAAGATTTTCGGATTCTGCAAAAATGCATACAGCATCTGCTCCATATACAATTCTGCTTCCTGCAGACGGGTCTGTTGCTTCTTTTCTTCCTTCAACACTTTATCCATACGCCACATAACAAGAACAAATACAATACTGCAGCAGATATATCCCTGCCACTTAAGCTGTAATAAAAATGCTGCCAGCAGCAATAATCCATAACAGCCTCCATAGGCAACGAAACACTCATTCTTTTTCATATTCTTCTCCTTCCAGACGATGTTGTATCATCGGATTATCAAATGGCTCGGAAATTCCATGCCGCTTCATACGCGCAATCAGCCCTTTTGGAAGTTCTCTCACCATAAGATTGCCATCCACCACCTGCATATGTATTTCATTTCTTCCTTCTTCTCTTACAAAGAAGCAGACCTGATCTATATAACGGTACAATTTTCCTTCTGCACTCATTTTCTTCCGCAGCAGAATTCCAACATCAACATAGCTGTATACATCATTTTCCATGCGGTCTGCATCCATACGGCTCTCCATCATATTCAAAATACGGTCCGGAATTTTACGCACATCATCCGTATGAAGCGTGGTAAATCCACGGATTCCGGTAGACCAGCATTCCAGTAAAGACTTTACTTCCGTAGAACGTGCCTCCGATAACATAATCCAGGATGGGTTCTGTCTGAGACATGTCTTAATGGCTTTGGTATAATCAAAATCCGGATTAATTCGCAGTTCCACACAATCTTTTCCGGGATTAATCTGACTGTAATGCCATTCTGGATTATCCTCTATCGTAATGACACGCTCTCCTGCCGGAATAAACTGCGAAAAAAATTTTGCACATTCTGTCTTTCCCGCCCCCGGTTCTCCGCAAAAGACAAAATTCATTTTTGCAGCCACACAATTGGTCAGCAATTCCAGTACCGGAACAGCTACATACTCATCCTCCACCATCCTTTTTACCTGCATACGCAACATTGGCATTGACTTACGGATACAGATACTCCTGCCGGATATGGCAACAGATTCATGCACAATACTGATACGCAGCGTGTTGGTCTCCGCCTCCAACAAATTATTTTTCTTGTTAAAAGGCTTGCTCACTTCATTGGCAATCCGATGGGAAAACTGCTCTACAAACTTCTCTGTAATGCCATGACTTCGAATCAGATAGCGTTCATTTTCTACATCTGTAATCCACAACTGGTTTCCGTTATAGTCAATATCTGTAATCTTATCATTCCGAACATAACGCCAAAGGGGGCCAAAATAATCCGGCTCCATCCGGATACCCAGTTCCTGTCTGTCCAAGTCATCCCCTCCTATGGTGTTCCGATGTTATTTCCAAAGTTATCAATTAAGTTCTTAAATGCATCATAAACGGGGCCACTGGTTCCATTTCCCATAATTGCTGTCACAAGTGCTGCTAATGCTGCAATCGCAACTACTGTTATAATTACCCCACCATACTGTTCAAAAATTTCTTTCAAATAAGAAAACCCCTTTCCATACTGAATTTCGTTTCACTGTTTGGAATATTTGGGAGGAAACTCCCGGATAAAAAAAGATAAATAAGATGGCTCTAATCATACCTGCTTTTTCTTTTTTTGTAAATATATTTTTTCATTTTTATAAAAATTTTACATTTTCATTTTTCATTATGCTATAATAAAAAAGGTATGATTTTATGCCACAATTTTATATAAGAACTACAGGAGGACACATGAATAAATTTATTATTACCACCGACACTACCGCAGATTTGCCGGCAGATTATGTAGCAGAACATAATCTTGGCATGCTGTCACTCACTTATACTATAGACGGCAAAACCTATGACTGGGAACATCCAATGGATGTCAAAGAATTCTATGCAAAGATGCGTGCCGGCTCTCTGCCTACCACCTCTCAGGTCAACCCGGAAACTGCCCGCGAAATCTTTACAAAAATTGCCACGGAAAATGACTGTGATATTCTTCACATTGCCTTTTCCAGCGGACTCAGCGGCAGCTACTCCAGTACGAAAATTGCTGCAAGTGAAATGGAAGAAGATAATTTCCCACATAAAGTCGTTGTCGTAGACTCTCTCTGTGCTTCCATGGGCGAGGGACTTCTGGTTCACAAAGCTGTCCAGATGAAAGAAAATGGTGCCACTTTAGAAGAAACCGTAAAATGGCTGGAGGAAAATAAACTACATCTGGTACATAACTTTACGGTAGATGATTTGTTCCACCTTCACAGAGGCGGACGTGTTTCTAAAACCGCTGCGGTTCTTGGTACCATGATTAACTTAAAGCCGGTGCTTCATGTAGATGATGAAGGTCATCTTATTATGGTTTCCAAGGTTCGTGGACGTAAAAAATCCCTGATTACCCTGGTTGACAATATGGAAAAGCAGATGGGCTCCTACCGTGACCAGAATGATATCGTATTTATCAGCCATGGTGATGCTTTAGAAGATGCACAGTTTGTTGCAAATCTTGTAAAAGAACGTTTTGGCATCGACAGCTTCTTAATCAATTATGTCGGTTCAACCATCGGTGCACATTCCGGTCCTGGAACGATTGCATTGTTCTATATGGGTGAATATCGATAAAACACCGGCAGATACAAACCGGTCAAAGTCAGCTTCTTACGGATGTCTGGCAAAATATCTGACAACTACGAGAAACACGCTTTGCGAGTTTCTCGAGTTATCGCGGTGCTCGCCAAAATCTGCTGAGAAAAGAAATTCGCTCAGGCAAGCCTGGCTCTTTCTTTTCTCTCAGATTTTTTCTCGCTACTCGCGTAAATCAAAAAAGAGTTATTGTACCACGGTTTAAAATTCTGTGATAAATAACTCTTTTATTTATGTGAGAAACATGCTTTATCTGTTTCCTTATTTTTCTGCAGCTTCTTCTGCCTCTTTTTCTTCTACTTCTTTCTCATCCACTTTGATACACAGTTCCTCTAACTGCTTCTCATCTACGATATCCGGGGCATTGGACATAAGGTCGGATGCATCCTTTACTTTCGGGAATGCGATGACATCACGGATGGAATCTGCATGTACCATATGCATAACCAGACGGTCAAGACCATAAGCCAGTCCTGCGTGTGGTGGTACACCATAGGAGAATGCATCCAGAAGGAATCCAAACTGCTCATGTGCTCTCTCTTTTGTAAAGCCAAGAACCTCAAACATTTTCTCCTGAATATCACTCTGGTGGATACGGACAGAACCACCGCCTAACTCGGTACCATTTAATACGATGTCATATGCTTTGGCACGTACTGCACCCGGATCTGTATCAATCTTATCCCAGTCCTCTTCCATTGGCATGGTAAACGGATGATGCATTGCCATATAACGATTCTCTTCGTCTGACCACTCCAACAATGGGAACTCTGTAATCCAGAGGAAATTATACTGGTTCGGGTCTAAGAGGTCTAATTCTTTGGCAATTTCAAGACGAAGTGCACCTAATACATTCCATACAATTTTATTCTTGTCTGCTGCAAATAAAAGCAGGTCTCCCGGCTTTCCGTCCATTGCTGCTACCAGATTCTTCAATTCCTCTTCTGTCATGAATTTTGCAAAGGATGATTTATAGCTGCCATCTTCCTGTACAGAAAGATAAGCAAGTCCTTTTGCTCCATAGCCTTTTGCAAACTCTACCAGCTTGTCAATCTTCTTTCTTGGCATTGTGCCCTGTCCCTCTGCATTGATACCACGGACAGAACCACCCTGCTCTAACGCACTGGTAAATACACCAAAACCGCAATCTTTTACAATATCAGATACATCCTTTAATTCCATTCCAAAACGGGTATCCGGCTTATCAGAACCAAAACGATCCATTGCTTCCTGCCAAGGCATTCTCTTAAGTGGAAGTTCTACATCTACACCGATGGCTTCTTTGAAAATGTATTTTAACAGACGCTCATTGACATCTAATACATCATCAATATCTACAAATGAAAGTTCCATATCTGCCTGGGTAAATTCCGGCTGACGGTCTGCACGTAAATCCTCATCACGGAAACATTTTGCAATCTGGAAATAACGGTCATATCCGGACGCCATCAGAAGCTGTTTAAAAAGCTGCGGTGACTGTGGCAGCGCATAAAAACTGCCTGGGTGCACACGGCTTGGTACCAGATAATCTCTTGCACCTTCTGGTGTTGATTTACAAAGAACCGGTGTCTCGATTTCTAAGAAACCCTCCTTTGCCATAAAATCACGCATCAGATATGCCACTTTGCTACGCAGCATCAGGTTACGCTGGATATCCGGTCTACGTAAATCAAGATAACGATATTTTAAACGAATCTCATCTTTCGTCTGGCTGTTCTCTTCAATCTGAAATGGCGGTGTCTGTGATTCTGAAAGAATACGGATACTCTCAGCAATTACCTCAATATCACCGGTCTTTAAATTCTCATTAACTGCTGCAGAACGCTTCTGCACGGTTCCTTCGACTGCAATAACAAACTCGCTACGCAGTGTTCCCGCTTTGGCAAAGCCTTCGCTTCCTACCTTTGGCTCGTCGAATACAAGCTGCAGAATTCCGGAACGGTCTCTTAAATCTATGAATATAAGACTTCCTAAATTTCTTCTTTTCTGTACCCAGCCCATGACGGTAACTTTTTCTCCAATATTGGCATTGGATACTTCTGTACATCTATGGGTTCTGTGTAATCCCTGCATGGATTCTGACATTTTCTTATCCTCCTAAAAATCTTATCAAAATCATTCCATTTTCTGCTTCTTGCAGAAAAACAGACTATCTGTTAAAAAACTCCACAAATTCTTCATAACCCTCTGCCGTAAGCTTCTCCTTCTGGAACTTCTTGTTCTTATTCATACGAACCACTAATACCTGGGTTCCTTCGGAACGTTCCTTCTGAGCCTGTGCAATTACCTCCTGCAGCTTATCAGCCGGATATCCCTTTTCGATGAGATATGCCTTCTTCGCTGCCTGTCCCGGAATCTTAAATCCGCTCTCTAAGAGCAGAAGAATGATTCTTTCAAAACCGATGGAAAATCCACAAGCAGGTACATCGTTGCCGGTAAATCTTCCAACCATCTTATCATAACGACCACCTCCGCCACAGCTTCCGCCGAACTCCGGCATAGCTATTTCAAAAATAGTTCCTGTATAATAACCCATGCCACGCACTAAAGTCGGGTCAAATACCATTTTAAAGTCTGCTGCTTTGGTTGCTTCTATGCTGTCGATAATCTCTGTCAGGTTCTGCTTTACTTCTTCCTCTAAGAATCCTGCTTCAATTAATGTATCACATAAGGTAACCAGTCCGTTTTCGGTACCTTCTGCTTTTTCAAATAAGGATAAGTACTTATCGACCGCTTCTTCTGCAAAGCCTTCCTTTTTCAGTTCTTCTGCGACTCCGTCCAACCCAATCTTGTCCATCTTGTCTAAGATGATAAATACAAGGTCGTAGCTTTCTTCCGGAAATCCGCTGTAAGCTGCCATTGCTTTTAAAATACGGCGTTCATTGATTCGGATTTCAAAATTCTTAAATCCAATCCTGCCGAGGGTTGTAGTTGTTGCAAGAATCAGCTCAATCTCTGCCAGATTGGACGGCTCTCCTAAAATGTCAATATCGCACTGCATGAACTGACGATAACGCCCTCTCTGAGGACGGTCAGCACGCCACACATTTCCCATCTGTAATGCCTTAAACGGGGATGGGAGCTGGTTACTGTTATTGGAATAGAATCTTACCAGCGGAACGGTAAGGTCGTAACGCATACCAAAATCCACTACATCTTCTTCTTTTTCTGCTGTCTCTAAGTTCAGCTTTTCACCACGTTTTAATACTTTGAAAATGAGTTTTTCATTTTCTCCACCCTGTTTGCTGGTGAGGTTTGCAATATTCTCCATACAAGGAGTTTCAATTGGTGTAAATCCAAAACTCCGGTAGGTCTCTTTGATTACATTCTGCACATAATCACGAATCTGCATCTCCTCCGGTAAAATATCCTTCATGCCTGTAACCGGCTTCTTACTCAATGCCATGAAATTTCCTCCATTTTCCGAGATAAGCATTTTATCTATTTTTCTTATTATATATTTGTATTCATACAGAACTATTATATTTTTCGTGTTCTGATATGTCAACCGCTTTTATTCCTTCGTAAAGAGCCTGCTCTTGCGCTCTATCATCTCATCAATTCTTGTGATATACTGTGCCACATCCTTGACATTCTCGGCACGTTCAATCCGGTGTGTGCCATCGGGATTTGGCTGTACCCAGACACGCTTCGTGGATGCACCAGCACCACAGGCTACAATACTCTGTTTCTCTTCCATAATAAGAACATTGTATACACCGGCTTTTCCCGGTGCTGCATAGCCTACGTTTTCAAAATTGCCTGCCATATTCTTCTGGCGGTATAAATAATATGGGAAAAGGCCCATTTCTTCTGCCACTTTCGAAGTCAGTGCGATATGGTCTGCGGTATTGACAATTTCAAAATCCTGATAACGCTCTCTTTGTATATTCAGCCTTGCTGCACGCTTGATGGCAAGTGAGTGAACCGTCAGATTATCCGGTGCTAACTTCCGGATTACTTCCATGGTATCTGCCACATCTGAAAGACTCTCTCCCGGAAGTCCTACGATTAAATCCATATTGATATTATCAAATCCAAGTTCTCTTGCCAGATTAAAGCTGTCTATTGTCTGCTGCACGGTATGATGCCGTCCAATCAGATCCAGTGTCTCCTGTTTCATGGTCTGTGGATTAATGGAAATTCTGCTGATATCATGATTGCGAAGCACCATAAGCTTCTCTTTTGTAATACTGTCCGGTCTTCCGGCTTCCACTGTAAATTCCACTAAATCAGATAAATCAAAACTACATTTAATTTTTCGAATCAATCTGTCTAACTGTTTCGGATTTAATGTGGTCGGTGTTCCACCACCGATATAAATGCTGTTTAATTTCTTATGTGCAAATTTGACCGCTGTATAATCCAGTTCCTTTTCCAGTGCACTTAAGTAGTCATCCATGCGGTTTTTCCAGGCTGACATGGAATAAGAAGTAAAGGAACAGTAAAGGCAGGTCGTCGGGCAGAATGGAATACCGATATAAAGGCTGTATCCCTCTTCATAATCTAGCTTCTTTAAAAGTGCCAGCTCACGCTCTGCAATTTCAATACTGAGTTTTATCTTTTCATCAGAGGCAAAATATGTTTCCTTCATATAGCGGGCAATTTCTTCCTCGCTCTTACCCTCTTCTAAAAGTGCCATCGGAATCTTGGTCGGGCGGATACCGGTAAGATTTCCCCACGGAAGTTCCACTCCGGTATATTCTGACAGCAGCTGATACAACGTCCGTTTCAGGCTGTTCTTGGTCTCCTTGCGGTTTGTATAATCTACTGCTACACATTTTGTAATTCCGGTCTGATTTTCATTTTCTTCTGAAGGCTCTACCTTTTTCCAGGAAAAAATGATTTCTTCCGGTGCAAACTGTACATCCATGTGATAATGTACCGGCTCTTCTTTTTTCTCCTTATCCTTCGTGGAAACATATACCTCTTCCTTCGGATAAAATGCCTTTACCAGCGAATGGATATCATATTCAAATTCTGCTTTATCTAATAATACTGTTATCATGGTTCGTCCTTATAAATACGGATTATGCATCCGCTCATAGCCTATTAAAGTGCTTTCGTCATGTCCGGTATACACGGTCACATCATCCGGCAGCGGCATCAGTTTTTCTCTGATTGCCCGGATTAAATCCGATGCACTTCCTCTTGGGAAATCGGTTCTTCCCACAGATTCCTGAAACAGCGTATCTCCGCTGAAAAGGATCTTCTCATCTGCAATATAATAGCAGCATCCGCCAATGGTATGCCCCGGTGTAAAAAATACACGGATGGAAAATCCTGCAAGATTTAATACTTCTTCGTCTTTTACGAAAACATCTGCACGATAGACCTTATGCTCTCCTATCATCCCGCAAAGGTTAAGTCCCGGGTCTTCCAAGGTCTCCCTCTCTGCCTCATGGGCATAAATGGAAATCTGGTATTTATCTGCAAGCTCTTCTGCTGCTCCTGCATGGTCAAAATGTCCATGGGTCAGAAGGATTGCCACCGGTTTTGCTCCGGTTTTCTCAATCTGCTTTTCAATCAACTGTGCCTGGTCTCCCGGGTCTACCACAAGAAGTTCTCCTGTCTTATGATTTACCAGAAGATAGCAGTTGGTGCAGACTGGTCCCACAATATATCGTAATACTTCTGTCTGTTCTGTCATAATTTCCTCTTCTATAATAACTGTCTTTGAATGCTTCATAAATCAGCAATTTATTCTGCTAATATTTTATCAGCCGGTAGTACGTTCAATATCAATCACGCTCTCTACCTGACGGATTTTTTCTATTAAACTGCTCAATTCCTCTTTTCCTTTGGTATTAAAGGAAATAGAAATGGTCGCAACACCCTGTTTGCTGGTCTTGGAATTAATGGAACTGATATCAATTTCCCGTTCGGTGAAAATTCTGGTAATATCTACTAAAAGTCCGGTACGGTTATTACCAAATATTTTAATCTCAGCAAGATAAAGTCCATTGTCACCATGCTCTGCACCCTGCTGCCACTCTGCATCAATCAGACGCACTTTTTCCAGCTCGGAAAGGTTCATGATATTAATGCAATCGGTACGATGAATAGATACACCACGGCCTCTTGTGACAAATCCTACAATTTCATCTCCCGGCACCGGGCTGCAGCATTTGGAAAAATGCACTGCCACATCATAAAGTCCTTTTACAATGATACCACTCTTGGATTTCTGTGGAACTGCCTTATCCTTATTCTCGGAAGACACATTGTTCAATACATCCTCATCGGTAAGCTGGATTGGGTGGTCTTTCCGGTACTCCTCCAGCATCTTATTCACGACCTGACCTTCTTTCAGTCCGCCGTGTCCTAAGGTTGCCAATGCGGAATCCCAGTCATGGAATCCATATTTCCGCATAACCTTACTCTGATATTCCGGTTTGTTAATATCCGTAAGATTAATGGATTTTGCCTTACAATACTGGGCAATCAGTTCCTTGCCCTTTACGATATTTTCTTCTTTTAACTCACTCCGGAACCACTGGTTAATCTTATTTTTTGCCTGTGTACTCTTAACAATATTTAACCAGTCACGGCTCGGTCCCTTGGAATTCTGGGACGTGATAATCTCAATACGGTCACCGTTCTGAATCTCGTAATCAATTGGAACTAATTTACCATTTACCTTGGCTCCAATCATCTTATTTCCAACTGCCGAGTGGATACTGTACGCAAAGTCTACCGGTGTGGAACCCGTTGGCAGATTCTTTACATCTCCGGACGGAGTAAAGCAGAATACGGTATCGGAAAAGAGGTTCAAATCACTCTTTAACAGGCTCATGAACTCTTTATTATCTGACATGTCTTTCTGCCATTCCAAAATCTGGCGCAGCCAGCTTAACTTCTCTTCCTCTGATTTGGTGGTAGCCACTGTGCCGCCGTTATTGGCAGCTTCCTTATATTTCCAGTGGGCAGCGATACCATATTCTGCGGTACGGTGCATCTCAAAGGTACGAATCTGAATCTCAAACGGCTGTCCGGTCGGTCCAATCAGTGTGGTGTGGAGGGACTGATACATATTCGGCTTTGGCATAGCGATATAATCTTTAAAACGTCCCGGGATTGGTTTATACATCTCATGGATGACACCCAGTGCTGCATAGCAGTCCTTGACATTATCCACGATAATTCTTATGGCAAATAAATCATAAATCTGGTCTAAGGTCTTATGCTGATTGACCATTTTCTTATAAATGGAAAAGAAATGCTTTGCTCTTCCGTCAATCTGTGCCTTGATTCCTGCATTTTCAATATGTTTACTCACTTCTTTTACAAGGCTCTGCACATAATCATCACGGACACTCTTACGAAGTGCAACCTTTTCTACCAGATCATAATATGCTTCCGGCTCCAGATACTTTAAGGAAAGGTCATCTAATTCGATTTTAATTTTAGAAATACCAAGACGCTGTGCAATCGGCGCATAGATGTCCATGGTCTCTCTTGCTTTTTCCTTCTGCTTCTCCGGCGTCATATATTTTAACGTACGCATATTGTGCAGCCGGTCTGCCAGCTTGATTAAGATAACACGGATATCCTTTGCCATGGCAAGGAACATTTTTCTTAAGTTTTCTGCCTGAACCTCGACTTTATCCGCATCATAAGATAACTGACCCAGCTTCGTAACGCCATCCACCAAAAGGGCAATCTCTTCTGAGAACTCGGAAGCAATTTCCTCTACTGTCATGACGGTATCCTCTACGACATCATGAAGCAGTCCGGCTACGATAGTCTCTTTATCCAGCTCCAGTTCCGCTAAAATAATTGCCACACACAACGGATGAATGATATATGCTTCACCGGATTTTCGTACCTGTCCCTTATGTGCCGTATCCGCTGTCTTATATGCCTTTTCAATCAAAGAAATATCCGTCGACGGGTGATATTTCTTCACGCTGGCAATCAGCTCCTGATACAGGCTCTCCGGACTGACGAATTCCTGCATAGTCTTTATGTTGTCATCCTTAGACACCACTTCATTTTCTAATTCTTCTAATTCTTCTGTTGTAATATCTGCCATAATTCACACCAACTTTTTTGCGTTTTATCCCACTTTTAACTATGATTTTTCATTATAATAAAAAATATATAAAAATGCAATCTTTTATACTTGCCATTTTCCCCCGGAAACCTTATACTTTATGGCTGAATGGCAGATTTTTTCTACCTCTTTAAGAAAGGAGTTTTCCCTTATGCATCCAGTTTTATTATTTTACAATTTAGAAAACAGCAAAGGCAGAACATTAAAAATGCTCTGCCTCCGGTTAAAAATAAAAATCCGTATTATCACCAAAGAACAATATAACCAGACTTTAGGTGCCCTCGCAGGGATTGATGGCTTCCCTTTGAAAGAAGATGTCTATACCGGCGATGGTTTCACCGACGAAATGCTGGTATTCAAAGGCTTTGATAATGCTCTTTTAGACCGTTTCCTGATGGAATTTAAAAAGCTTCATCTTACCAGAATCGGTCTGAAAGCCGTTCTCACGGAGCACAATATCAACTGGGATTCCATTGCACTTCATGAAGAACTCTTAGCGGAAGATAAGAAAATGCATGAAAATTAATCTTCTCCTGCAATTTCTATGGTGTATGCTGCCTGAAAGCATGCACCCTGTGCTAACGCATGTCCCCATTCCCTTTCTTCCAAACTTCCGTTAAAATCCTCTTTATCGCATCTTCCAAACCAAGGTTCAATGGCTGCATATGGTGCATTCTTCTTCTCTGCTGACCAGAGTCCAAATAACGGAGCTTCCGGGAAATACACATTTTTCCTTGCCGGTATTCTTAATGTTCCATATGATTTCCAGTCTGTTGCCACTCATATGATAGATTAATTCCATCTCATAAGTCTTTCCCTGATAATGATAGACTCCGTCTTTTAAGCTTCCAACAATCGGAAACAGGTTTGGTGCACTCCGTTTGTAATACTCCGGATTGCTGCACCACATATACTCAATGTTACTTTTCTTTCCAAGCACAGATTTCAGTTCTGCCCCAAGGGACTCAACTTCCACCTTCATGCTCGCGTTTTCCATGGAATAACGCATATTCTCTCAACCTCTTTTCTCGTATTCTATGATCTGACATCACAGTATCCAGCACCTGATAAAATCGTCTGCTGTGATTTGCTTCTACCAGGTGTGCCAGTTCATGAGCAGCAACATATTCTGCGCATTCTAACGGAAGGTCTGCCAGTACTTTATTCAAAGTAATGGATGCCTTTGCCTTGCAGCAGCTCCCATAGCGGCTGGTCATGCTGCGGAATCTGACCGTTGGCATAGAAATATGATAAGCCCGAAACAGTTCATACTCCTGCAGCAGTATATCTCTTAAATACTGCTCTTTCTGCCGGTTCCACTCCAGTGCATCCACATCTATCCTCTGCTGATTTGCAAGCTTCTTTTGCATCATGCGGATCCACTCCGCCTTGCTCTGCACAAATGCATCCACTTTCTTTTTGCTCATGCGATAGGGCATCGTTACTGCTACTACGCCATTGGCTTTTACCCGGATGATAATATTCTTTACTTTTTTTGGTGTCAGTTCATATTGTATTGTATTCTCCATTCCATTATTATAGCTTTTTGGTCCCGGCACTGACAAGCCTTTTTCTTGTTTTCCTTTTGCTATTTCTGTCGTATCATTTTATACTGTTACTCCGCCTCTGTCTCCGGGGCAGCCGCTGCTTTTTCCAGGGCATCATCAATGGCGTGAATCAGCACCATGGACGTATACTGGTTATCATCGGAATAGCTGAGATTATCCGTTGACTGATTTTCATATATCTGTTCTTTCAAATTATCCAGCGCCGGCTGCATCAACGGATACATTGCGGTTACAGTTTCATCGAGATTTACCAGCGAAATGGAATTGATTTTATTCTCATCCACCACAACCTCCACATCCACGGTTTTATCATTAAATATGATGGAAGACGTATATACCCCTGCCACATATTTCATGGTCTCCCGGCTCTCCTCATCTTTATCCGGAGAAAACATATAGACCAACAATAATACCAGTAATATTCCAAGTACCGCAAAAATTCCTGTGTAAATCAGTTCCTTCATATGAAGCACTACAATCTTTGTCTTTGCACTCAAGGGAGTCCTCCTGCTTTCTTGCTTATTGTATTTTATGTGAAAACTTTTCTAATATTACACTTGACAAACCCTTTTTCTTATAGTATAGTAAATTTTGTGTTCAACACAAATGCGATAGTGGCGTAGTTGGTAACGCGCGACCTTGCCAAGGTCGAGACCGCGGGTTCGAGCCCCGTCTATCGCTCTACTTTTAAGAAAGGACATCCGATTGGATGTCCTTTCTTTTTACTTTACAGGAAATTGCTTTCCTGTAAAGTAAAAAACGCTTCCGCATCCTGGAGGTCCCCACTGAATCAAAAATCCAGATTAATCCTAACACAGGATCCAGGTGCTTTCATTATTTATTATAGCAAATACAGGAAACTATATGTTATAATAAATAATGACTATATTTCGTCTCATGTAAATGAGGACAAAAAACAGGAGGTGTTTCAAATGAAAACGATACATAGAAAACATAGTATCGGACGACTTGTAAGCTTTGTGCTTGCATTTAGTATGATATTTGCAATGGTACCGGCTACCGTATTTGCAGATGATACGACCCAGACTATATATATCGGGGGAAATGAATTAACGGTTAAGACAAATGAAGCATCGTATTGGAAGTATAATGAGGGGACCGGCGAAATTAAGGCATGTTCCGAGGCAGAGGCAAACGTGGTGATAAATGCAGAGACGAAACATGACCCTGCATCGGCAATCGTTGTGAACCTGCGAAATGTAAAGATTTACAGCAATAGTGGAGGTGAATCGGAAGATTGTTTTAATTCAGGTATTTACTGTCCAAATACCTTCTTGGAGCTACGGATTAACGGAGACTGCAGCATTACCGGTGCCAGATATGGAGTATATGTAAACCAGATTCGTATTACACCGTTTGATACAGCAGCTAAGCTTACCATTACAGGGGACAACAATCGTGCTTCCATAGGGACTTATTTTCCGGAGGCATGTGCCTTGTATTCGTCAGGATTAATTTGGTTTAATCCGGGTTGTGAGCATACGGATTTTTCTGTGATCTTGCGAAGTAGTACGAAAACTCTGAAGCAAGGAAAAGGAAAATTTTTTTATAACGGTTCAACAGCATCTATTCTTACCAGTCCCAATATGCTCGGCGGTAATGCGACAGAATATTTTCCTGATGAAAACAGCGACTTTAATCTTGGAGATACGAGTCAGGTGATGTATATGGAATATAAGGTTGGCTCGCGGGTGTTTGACCGTGCGGAGATTACCGGAGCAACGTTACAGTTTAATGACGGAGATGCTCCGGTATTTACGGCACAGGTTGCTGCCGGAGAAGAAGGCAAATATCTTATCGACTCTGAGCAATGGAGTGAGTTGGATGAAAACGGGAATAAGGTGAAGTGGTGTTCTTCAAATAAATATGATAATCCGCAGGATGAAAGTCAGTTGTTAAAAACCTTTGAAGCAGGAAAGACCTATTATTATTCTGTAAGAATTATACTTTCTATGATGACAGTTGACAGCTTTACAGAAAAGATGCCAGTAATTATTAACGGAGAATCCTTTCCGGTCACCAATACCCAACCAATATCAGGCGATTATTGGACTGTTTAT
Source organism: Roseburia sp. AF02-12 (assembly GCF_003461765.1). Classification (NCBI taxonomy): domain Bacteria; kingdom Bacillati; phylum Bacillota; class Clostridia; order Lachnospirales; family Lachnospiraceae; genus Roseburia; species Roseburia sp. AF02-12. The sequence goes on from NZ_QTXS01000001.1 coordinate 1,291,461, forward strand.
GCTACAAATATTAAGAGCATGACGTTACCGAGCAGACAAGTGCCGGAGGACATTAAGACGATTGACGTTACGAATGCGACACTTACCTACCATGCAGGAGATGCACCAAAAGCAACCGCAGCCTTAAGTGGTGAAAATGCCACCAAGTACAAGATTGTATATGAATACTGGGCGGAAATGGAAAAACAGAGCGACGGCACTGTGGTACCGGTAAAATTCTGGTATTCGGATGCAACAAAAAATGCAAAACTGGCAGACGACCAAAAGATAACCACCTTTGAAGAAGGCAAAAACTATACGTACTGCATTAATCTGGAGGCGGTCGATGGAAACTTCTTTGCAGATGTAGATACGGGACTGACTATGACCTTAAATGGGGAAACAGTTGATGCATCCAAAATAACAGTCGATGAGGGATGTGATTCCTTATATGCTATGGAACTTAAGACCATGCAGCCGACAGTAGCACAAAGTACCTATAAGTTCCTGGAGGGAGAAAATGTTTCATGGTCGCAGGGCGGCAACGGTACATTAAGATTCCGTGTAAACGGAGAAATCAGCAAGTTTACAGGAGTAAAGGTTGACGGTACTCTGGTTTCGGCTGATAATTACACAGCACAGTCCGGTTCCACAATCATTACATTAAAGAGCAGTTACTTAAAAGACTTATCTGTCGGTACCCATAAGATAACAGTCATTTATACAGACGGCGAATGCAGTGCGGATTTTGAGATTAAACGGGCAACAGGCGGTACGACCACAGAGGCAACTACTGAAAGCGGAAAGAGTAGCTCAGAAGCAGCCACGGTCACGGTCACGGCCACGGCTACAGCTACAACGGAAAGTACGACTGCTACAAACGCACCAAAGACAGGGGATGACAGCAATCCATTGGTTTGGATAGTATTGCTGGCAGCTGCCTGTGGCGGAATGGCAGTTGTTGTAAGGTATAAATCAAAATATCTAGAAAAAAGATGTGAGCGTATTTCCAAGTGATGGATACCTTCTGGATTTCTGCTGTCTCCTTTACTTCAAAGGTTACATCACTTGCTGCCTTATATCCATATAGTGCAGATTTCTCTCTGAGCGTGTACTTTCCAACAGGAAGGCTCTCAATCATGTGAGCCTTCCTGCTGTTTCATCCTCTTCTTTCGATTCTTCAACTCTCTTCGCAAAGCTTTTCATATTCTAACTGCCAAGCTTCTGGTTCCGCCATTCATTGGCAGACATTCCTTCCTGCTTCTTAAATACACGGGAAAAATGTGCCAGATCCAGGAATCCTACTGCATCAGAAATATCCCCGATGCGAAGGGACGGATCCTCTAACAGCTTCTTGGCATGTTCAATTCGACAATGATTTAAAATATCAGAAAAACTCTGACCGGTATGACGGTTTAATAATTTACTCAAATGCCACTGGCTGACATAGGTTTTCTCTGCTACTTCACACAAGGTCAGCTTCTGATTATAATTGGATTCTATGTATTTTAGTGCATTCTTTACAATAAAACTGCTGGATGCACTTTCATGTGGCTGGGCTGCTGCATCATCCGAAGACGAAGCACCGCCGTTATTGCCGGTTGTGGCATAATTTGCATAATATTGTGGTGCTGTCGTATTAACAGGCAATTGGGAAAGAAATAAGAAAATTTTTTTCATGTCTGGATATCGAAGAACATCTGGATTTTGCACTGAAATACCGTAATTCTAAAATATCGGTTTTGCTTTTGACTATTAAAACAGTCTTTCCAATGTTTGACAAAGGCACTGTATTGTTCGTCAACTACGGATGCATGATAAGGTCTGTTAGGGGCACTTAGAATTTCGTCTGTTATCCGGCAACGCTGGCACAGGGAAGTGCCAGCGAGGCGCATTTGAACATGGATGTGAATTTGCGCCGGTTGCCGGAATGGATACTATTTATAACGAAATTCTTAGTGCCCCTTGCAGATTTTATGTTGCATCCGTAGTTGACGGACAGTGCAGTGCCCCCGTCAAAGCAACGGAAAGACAGTTTACCATCAGGCAAAACCGATATTTAAGAACTGCTGGCATTCCAGTGCATATCATCCAGATGCCCTTCGATATCCAAACTTTTTTAAATAAATATATTTTTCTTCCCAATTGCCTGTTATATCGGATGTCAAAAAGGGACAGCAATTAAAATCGCTGTCCCTTCTATATTTTCGTATATCCTTATGACACTGACTTATAATGCCTTAATTCTCTCTAATGCTGCAACTGAATTCTCATATGTTCCGAATGCTGTCAGTCTGAAGTATCCTTCTCCGCTTGGTCCGAATCCGGATCCCGGTGTTCCTACTACATTGGCATTTTCTAAGAGGTAATCAAAGAAATCCCAGGATGTCATCTGCTCCGGTGTCTTTAACCAGATATATGGTGCATTTACACCACCGAATACTTCGAAGCCTGCTTCTTTCAGACCGCTCTTAATTACGCTTGCATTTTTCATGTAATATGCAACCTGTTCTTTTAACTGTGCTTTTCCAGCTTCGGAATATACTGCTTCACCGGCACGCTGTACGATATAAGGTGCGCCGTTGAATTTGGTGCCGTGACGTCTTGCCCACATATCATGTAAAGATACGCCATTGCATTTCAAATCCTTTGGTACTACAGTATATCCAAGACGTACTCCGGTAAATCCTGCATTCTTTGAAAAGCTCTTAATCTCGATGGCACAGGTCTGTGCTCCTTCACATTCGTAAATGGTATGAGCCACATCTACTTCTGAAATGTATGCTTCATAAGCACCATCATAGATAATCAGTGCGCCTTCTTTATTGGCATAATCTACCCATTCCTGTAACTGTGCTTTGGTGATGGTTGTTCCTGTCGGGTTATTTGGCAGGCACAGATAAATTACATCCGGTGTCTCCTTCGGGAATTCCGGCACGAAATTATTTTCTCTGGTACATGGCATATAAATTACATTGCTCCACATCTGGGTATCCGGGTTATATGTACCGGTTCTTCCAGCCATAACATTGGAATCCACATATACCGGGTATACCGGGTCACATACAGCAATTCTTACATCCGGTCCGAATAATTCCTGAATATTTCCAGAATCACTCTTTGCTCCATCGGATACGAAAATTTCATCTGCTTCGATTGCACATCCTCTTGCCTGATAATCATTTTTTACAATAGCATTACGCAGGAAATCATATCCCAAATCCGGTGCATATCCATGGAAGGTTGCAGGATCTGCCATCTCATCAACTGCCTTATGTAAAGCCTCAATAATTGCCGGAGCGATTGGCTGGGTAACATCCCCGATTCCAAGACGGATGATGTTCTTATCCGGATTTGCCTGGGTAAATGCATTTACCTTTTTGGCAATGGTACTGAATAAATAGCTTCCTGGTAATTTCTGGTAGTTTTCATTAATCTGATACATAATATCTCCTTTTCTTCTCTCTAAATAATCTACTATATTTAACCTATTTTTCATACTTATGCATGCATAAGGCTCAAAATCATCTGTGCCGTCTCGATGAGTCCGGTTCCATTATCCATACTCCGTTTCTGGATATACCGATGTGCTTCTTCTTCACTCATGTTATTCCGTACCATCAGAAGTTCTTTGGCATCCTGTAACATGCGTTTTTCCTCTTCGCTCCGTACCTTCGGTTCCATACGCCGTTTCTTACGCATTCTGGTAATAGTATAAGACATGGTCTCTACCGTCTGTATCAGTTCGTGCACCTTAAGCGGCATGGAAAGGCACATAATATCAGCAACTTCGTGCTCATTGCAGATATCCGGCGAAGCAACGAGAAGCATCTGAAATGTAGCAGGAATATATTCATGCAGTTCAGTATACATCATGTCCACAAATCTTGGACTGCAGACCAATATACCTCCATCTAACGAATTCGCATACTGCAATGCCTGAGCCCCTGTTGTGACTGCTGCATCTACATGAAATCCACTGCGCACAAGTATATTTTTTATACTTTTGGCGTTTTCTATCTTAGGGAATGCAACAATAACATTAATCAAGTTCTTATCTCCTGTAGCATTTTCTTACATCAACTAAATCTTATACAGATACTCATCAATCTCCCACTGTGTCACCTGGGCTCTGTAGTCCGCCCACTCAGCCTTCTTGGCTTCTGCATATTTCTCTGTAATATGTGGTCCTAAAACCCCTTTGATATAATCATCGTGTTCGAACTCTTCGATTGCTTCCATTAAATCTCCCGGAAGTGATTCAATACCCTTTTCCACTTTCCTGGAAAGTCTCATTTCAAATACATTTTCTCTTACCTCTTCCGGCGGCATAATCTTATTTTCAATTCCATCTAAGCCTGCTGCAAGGCATACTGCCAATGCCAGATATGGATTGGCTGCCGGATCCGGACATCTTAATTCCACCCTGGTTCCTGCTCCTCTGGATGCCGGAATACGAATCAGCGGACTACGGTTCGTTGCAGACCATGCAATGTAAATCGGTGCTTCATAGCCCGGAACCAGTCTCTTATAAGAATTTATCAGTGGGTTGGTGATAGCGGACATACCTTTCATATGTTTCATTATTCCGCCAATGAAATAATATGCTTCTTTGCTCAAACCAAGTTCACCGGATGGGTCATCAAATATATTTTTTCCATTCCGGGAAAGTGACATATTAATATGCATGCCGGAACCGTTGATTCCATATTTTGGCTTTGGCATAAAGCTTGCAAATAAGCCATGACGCTTTGCAATGGTCTTAACTGCCAGTTTAAAAGTCATAATCTTATCGGCTGTTGCCAATGCTTCATCATAACGGAAATCAATTTCATGCTGTGCCGGTGCTACTTCATGATGGGATGCCTCGATTTCAAATCCCATATCCTCTAAGGTCAGCACCATATCACGTCTTGCATTTTCACCTAAGTCTACCGGTCCTAAGTCAAAGTATCCTGCTTTCTCATGGGAAATGGTTGTGGGCTGACCATTGTCATCGGTATGGAATAAGAAAAATTCACACTCTGGTCCTACATCAAAGGTATAGCCCATCTTTGCTGCACGCGTAATCTCTTTCCGCAATACGTATCTTGGGTCGCCTTCGAAAGGTGTTCCGTCTGCACAATAAACGTCACAGATAATTCTTGCAACTTTTCCCTGCTGTGGTCTCCATGGGAAAATAGTAAATGTGTCTAAATCCGGGTAGAGATACATATCGGACTCCTCAATCCGGACAAAGCCTTCTATGGATGAACCGTCAAACATACACTGATTATTCAGTGCCTTCTCTAACTGACTTCGTGTGATTGCCACATTTTTTAAGGTTCCAAACATATCCGTAAACTGAAGCCGGATAAATTCCACATCTTCTTCATCTGCCATACGGATAATATCCTGTTTTGTATACTTCATACTGCCGCTCTCCTTTTCCTTATACTTGATTTATATACTGCAGAACCTCTTTATATGCCATTCTGCCGCCAAACAGGTCTAATGCACTGCCTATCGTCACATTAAGCCTGCCTTTTCCATGTTCTTTTAACTGCTTTAAATCTTCAAAACTGCCGACTCCTCCGGCATATGTAATTGGAATTCTGCCCCAGTCTCCCAATATTTCTACCAGTGGGACTTCAATGCCGGATGCTTTTCCCTCTACATCTACTGCATGTACTAAAAATTCATCCGCATATTCCTTTAATTTATCTAATAACTCCGGCGTGATTTTCTCTTCGGTAAATTTCTGCCAGCGGTCTGTCACTATATAGTAGTCGCCATCTTTTTTCCGGCAGCTCAAATCCAGAACCAGATGCTCTTTTCCTACTGCTGCAAGAATTTTTTCCAGATTATTATAATTTACTTTTCCATCCTTAAATACATAGGATGTCACAATTACATGACTGGCTCCTGCCTCAATAAATTCTTTCGCATTCTCTGCATGAATGCCGCCGCCAACCTGCATACCGCCCGGATAGGTGTGAAGTGCAAGCAGTGCCTGACGTTTCGTTTCTTTATAATAAGAACTGTCTGCCGGATTCAGCAGAATGATATGTCCGCCACAAATCTTATCTTTTTTATAAAATTCTGCAAAATAAGCGGCATCCTGTTCCGCCACAAAATTCTCTTTTGCCTGATTTCCTTCATCCTTAAGACTTCCGCCCACAATCTGCTTGACCTTGCCATTATGGATGTCTATGCACGGTCGAAATTCCATCCTTTTTCCCCCTCTGTTTGAAAAAAGGACAACGTTCACCCTTGGTTGACCCCGTTGTCCGTCTAAAAGAATAACATATTTTTGTATAAAATGGAATAGTTGTTTTAACAATTGACAGTATATTATTTTTTTGCTAGAATTGAGAAATTAAAGGCTTTATTATATTACACACTTTTTAATAAGAAAGAGAGGAAACGAGAAAATGGGTAAAATTATCGGTGAAGGAATTACATTTGATGATGTTTTGCTGGTTCCTGCATATTCGGAAGTTACTCCTAATATGATTGATCTTACCACTTACCTGACTAAGAAAATCAAATTGAACATTCCAATGATGAGTGCTGGAATGGACACAGTAACTGAACATCGCATGGCAATAGCTATGGCAAGACAGGGTGGTATCGGAATCATCCACAAAAACATGTCTATCGAGGCTCAGGCGGAGGAAGTGGACAAGGTAAAACGTTCCGAAAATGGAGTTATCACAGACCCATTTTTCTTATCCCCAGATCATACATTAGCTGACGCAGAAGATTTAATGCACAACTTCCGCATTTCCGGAGTTCCTATTACAGAAAACGGAAAATTAGTCGGCATCATCACCAATCGCGATTTAAAATTCGAAACAGATTATACAAAGAAAATTAAAGAAAGCATGACTTCCGAAGGTCTTATTACTGCTCCGGAAGGAATCACATTAGATGAAGCGAAAAAAATTCTCGCTAAGGCAAGAAAAGAAAAGCTTCCAATTGTTGATAAAGATTTTCACTTAAAAGGTCTTATCACTATCAAAGATATTGAAAAACAGATTAAATATCCATTATCCGCAAAGGATGACCAGGGCAGACTGCTTTGTGGCGCTGCTGTTGGTATTACTGCTAACATGATGGACCGTATCGATGCACTGGTAAAATCCCATGTCGATGTAATCGTTGTAGATTCCGCACATGGACATTCCTTAAATATCTTAAATGCAGTTAAGAAAATCAAAGCTGCTTATCCTGACCTTCAGGTTATCGCTGGTAATGTAGCAACCGGCGAAGCAACCAAAGCCTTAATCGAAGCTGGTGCTGATGCTGTTAAAGTTGGTATCGGACCTGGTTCTATCTGTACTACCCGTGTGGTTGCAGGTATTGGTGTTCCACAGATTACCGCTGTCATGGATGCCTTTGCAGTTGCAAAAGAATATGGTATTCCAATCATTGCTGATGGTGGTATCAAGTACTCCGGAGACATGACCAAGGCTTTAGCTGCCGGTGGTAATGTATGTATGATGGGAAGTATGTTCGCAGGTTGTGACGAAGCTCCTGGAACCTTCGAATTATATCAGGGAAGAAAATACAAAGTTTACCGTGGTATGGGTTCTCTTGCAGCTATGGAAAACGGAAGCAAAGACCGTTACTTCCAGGAAGGTGCTAAGAAGCTTGTTCCGGAAGGTGTTGAAGGACGTGTGGCTTACAAGGGAAGTCTTGAAGATACCGTATTCCAGTTAATCGGTGGTATCCGTTCCGGTATGGGTTACTGCGGATGTCCTACTATTCCTGAATTACAGGAAAGAGGCCGTTTCGTTAAGATTACTGCTGCTTCCTTAAAAGAAAGTCATCCACATGACATCCACATTACAAAAGAAGCACCAAACTACAGTATTGATGACAAATAAATTTTTCACCAAGAGAAACAATTTTATATGAGCCATCGTGGTACTCATATTATACAAAACAGGATTGAAAACTTTTCATTGAGTTTTCAATCCTGTTTTTGGCATTTAAAAATCTTTATTCAAAACTATCTTACTGTTTTTGCATTATTACCATTTCCATCGGTTCCGGTTGTCGCATCATCCACAGCATCTTTAATTCCGGTTCCGGCATCATCTACTGCATCATCTACACCATCTACAATATCTTCTGCGCCATCTACTACTCCATCTGTCACATCATTTACCACACCGTCGCCATTATCTCCATTGTTTGTGGTATTGTCACGATTATTCTTGTCATTTGTGTTATTCTTATTGTCTGTGTCATTCTTATTGGTAGTATTGTTACTTCCTGCTCCGTTTTCCGTGGTATTTTCTTCATTTCCATTCCTATTACCACAGGCTGCCATGCTGCCAAAGAGGCACACTACCATCATGGTCAACACCAGTTTTCTTAATTTCTTCATGTTCAATATCTCCTTTTTATTGATTTCAAGTTTATTGTTTCCAACCTATCCTTTTCTATGCATCTTCTGTGCGGATTTTCTACTTTCTCATCTTTGGTTCAAATATCAGGGATGCCAGATAGGCAAATACCAATGCAGCAGAGATTCCTACCGCCGTTGCCGTAAATCCACCCATGAAGGTTCCGATAAATCCATTGGTATCAACTGCTTCCTTAATTCCCTTAAACAGCGTATTGCCAAAGCCTAACAATGGCACCGATGCTCCCGCTCCTGCAAATTCCACGAAAGGCGGATATACACCGATTGCTCCCAAAACAGCTCCGGAACATACCAATAGCACCATAATCCGTCCCGGCTGCATTTTCGTCTTTTCCATTAAAATCTGGCAGAGGGCACATATCAGGCCTCCTACCCAGAATGCATTCACATAATCCATGTGTTCTTTTCCTTTCTTCCATCATTCTTATCAAAACTATTATTACTTTTTATTATCTACCAGGCTTTTGTTACGGCACATACTCAAGCATTACTCCATGGGCAATTCCCGGTACATTTTTCCCTTCGTTATAACTTACTGTGGAAAGCAATGCTCCGGTTGGCACAAATAACACCTTTTTCCATTCCCCTGAAATAATCTTCGGAAGATAATAGGCAGATAAAACAGAAGCACTGCAGCCACAGCCACTTCCGCCAGCATCCGTATCCTGTTCTTTTGCATCAAAAATTTCGATTCCGCAATCTGAATGATTGTTCTCGATGTCATAGCCCTTTTTCTTTAGCAAATCAAATAGGATTTCCTGTCCGACAGTTCCTAAATCCCCTGTTATAATACGGTCATATTCTTCCGGCTTGCTTCCAAAATCCATAAAATGTGCTGCTATGGTATCTGCTGCTGCCGGAGCCATCGCTGCTCCCATATTTAAGGAATCATGAATTCCATAGTCCACAATTTTTCCGGTGGTGATTCCACTGATTTTTACATGAGTCCGTTGGGTGGACAATACATAGGCACCACTTCCGGTAACCGTCCAGGTAGCCGACATGGGACGCTGATTCCCATATTCCAACGGAAATCGGAACTGTTTCTCCGCGCTGGCAAAATGACTGGATGTAATCGTCAGGACATTTTCTGCAAATCCTGCCGCCACGCACATTGCTCCAAGTGACATGGATTCCCCTGCCGTAGAGCAGGCTCCATACACACCAAACAGCGGAATTTCAAAGTCGAGAAGTCCAAAGGATGTTGCTATAGTCTGACCCAACAGGTCTCCTGCAAAAATATAACGGATTTCTTTCGGCACAAGCCCTGCTTTTCCCAATGCCAGGGTTGCTGCTTCCTTCTGCAAGGTACTTTCTGCTTCCTCCCATGACTCACATCCAAATTTGTCATCATTTCCAATCACATCAAAATACTCTCCCAGTGGTCCTTCTCCTTCTTTCTTTCCGACCACTGATGCCGAATTTAAAATAAAAGGAGTCTTCGCAAAGCGAAGACTCTGTTTTCCCTTTACCTCAGACATGTCATCACTCCTTTTTGTGATTAGCATGTCCAGGTTCTGGCATTTTATGTATTTTTCAGAAATTTTTCATGTTTCTTTTCTTTACTTCTATCTACGGTTATGCTGTAATAAATCCATGGCAGCAATTAATTTCAACATTTTTCAATATTTCCATTGAACTTTTTGAGAAAGGAGAAACTGACATCTATAATAAACTATTATCTCATTATAAGAATCTTACGGAGCAAATCTCTGCCATTCAGGATGAACTTTCCACTCTGCCACCCGGCACTCTTTATTGTACCCACAATGGCAACTATACCAAGTGGTATCATCAACTTCTATCCCAACAGTTTTATATTCCCAAGAAAGAGAAAAATTTTGCTCAAGTCATGGCCCGGAAAAAATATTTAGAACTAAAACTGCAGTCCCTCTCTTTTGAGCGACAGACAATCCGCACCTGTATTGACACCCTTGCCTCACATCCTTCTAAAATTGAAACTCTTTTTCAAGAATCTTCTCCCTATTGTGAATTATTTCACACTGTCCTCCAACCCATTTCCACAGAATTAAATCAATGGATGAATGCTGATTTTGAATACAATATCAAATACCCGGAACAACGGATTCACAAATCTGCTTCCGGTCTGATGGTCCGTTCCAAATCAGAAGCACTGATTGCAACACTGCTCTCACATAACCGTATTCCTTTTCGTTATGAATGTGCACTGTGTTTAGGCGAAACTACCCTGCACCCTGATTTCACGCTTCGTCATCCTAAAACAGGAGCATTTTATTACTGGGAGCATTTTGGTCTGATGGATTTTCCTTCTTATCGAAAGAATGTCTTTTCCAAGCTTCAGCTTTACACCGCACATAACATTATCCCATCCATTCAATTAATTACTACTTATGAAACAAGTGAGCATCCCTTTGATTCTGCTTATGCCGAGCAATTAATTCATTACTATTTTGGGGATTAGCGGGAAGCTGACTTTGTGAATTTGTTTTTCTTCTCCTTTTGGGCAAAACTCTCTTGTTTCTCAACGATTTTGCCCAATTTACCGCGGGACACGGCTCCTCTTCCTTGATAAAGTCTTGCTTTTCTACTTCTTTTGGGCAAAACACTCTTATTTCACAATGATTTTGCCCAATCTACCACCGAACACGGCTCCTCTTCCTTGGTGAAGTCTCTCTTTTCTACTTCTTTTGGGCAAAATTCTCTTGTTTCACAATGATTTTGCCCAATCTGCCTCCGGGCACGGCTGGGGTCGCTGACACAACTTTGTTTCACTGCTGTATCTGATTTTCAACTGTGGCTCACACCCTTCCCATCTACTTCGCTATCAGCTGATATATCCAGTATATGACCCCAAGTAGCCAGCTTGTAAAGATTCCATAAAGGATTACCGGCCCTGCAATGGTAAAAATTTTGCAACCAATCCCAAAGACCTGACCTTCCTTTTTGAATTCGATGGCAGGAGCCGCCACTGAATTGGCAAATCCGGTAATTGGAACGAGGGCTCCTGCCCCGCCAAATTTTGCAATTGATGGATAAATATTAAGACCGGTAAGAATTACGCTCATGAGGACAAGGATCATACTGCACCAGCCGCCGGAAGTATCTTTATCCAGTCCTGCGTTCTGTGCAATATTTAAAATCACCTGGCCAATACAACAAATAATTCCGCCGGTCACAAATGCTTTTAACATTTTCAGGGCAAGATTATGCGTTGGTGTTACCTGCTTTACATATTCGTTATATGCCTGGTTTCTTTCCGCAACATCCTGCTCCTGTACTGTTTTATTCAGATTTTCATTTTTTTGCCGCATATCTTTTTCTGATTCACTTTTTGCCATGCTAAAACCTTCCTAAATAATATAATATTTTTCTCTTAGTATGGCAAAAATTGTTTCTTTTATACATACACCGGTAGCTTCTTACGGATGCCCGGCAGTTCCTTATGAATGTCAGTCAACCAATATACGATTTAAGATTTCATCTTCTCTCACCAGACGCTTTGCTTCTTCCCGGTATTTTTCTTCGTGAAGGTAAGTATGACGGAATGGTTTAATAGACGGTGCCAAATCAATTGCCGCAAGGAAATCGCTCTTTTTCATCTGAAGTGTTGCTGCAAAATCAAAAAATCCGGTCTCTTCCAATACGGTCTGTACCCGCACATATCTGTGATTGTGCACCTTGCTCATGATATAGGTTGCAATACCGACCTGAATACCGTGTAACTGTGGCACTTCCAATAATTTGTCCAGTGCATGCGAAATCAGGTGCTCGCTTCCACTGGTCGGTGCGCTGCTTCCGGCAATTTCATTGGCAATTCCGCTCATGGCTAGAGAATCCACCAGTTCTTTTAAAAACAATTCATCCTTTATGCTCTGATATGGAGTCCGGACAAAACTGTTCACCGCTTTCTTCGCTATCATAACCGCAAAATCATTTACCGTGGAGTAACCACATTTTTCCTCATAAATCCAGTCATATAATGCTGTGATTTTTGAAATCATATCTCCGATACCGGAATAAATAAATTTCTCTGGTGCCGTGCGGATAATCTGCGTATCCACCACAATGCCATAAGCCAGTTTTGCCGGAACCGAAGTTCTCTTACCGTGCACCAAAAGGGATGCACTGGCACTGGAAAATCCATCACTGGAACTGGAGGTCGGAACGCTGATAAACGGAATGTTTCTTAAAAATGCGGCATATTTTCCAGCATCGATTACTTTTCCGCCACCAATTGAAATAACTGCCTGCGTTTTATTCGGCATGGAAAATGCAAGCGTTATAATATCATCGATATCAACGGTATCCAGTTCGCTATACTCCAACACTGTAATTTCTTCTTTTTTCAGTGATTCCATTACAGTCTCACCAAACATATCAATCAAACCATTTCCAAGAAAAATGACTACCTGCTTTAAGCCTTCTCCCTTTAAATAACTTCCCAGTTGATTTAACGTGCCATTTCCGACTTTCAGAATTGCCGGAACTGAAATTGCTTTTCCTGTCTGCATATTTATTTCTCCTCTTTTCTATCTCAACTTCTTAGATTTCTCAAACTTTTGAAATACTCTGACTCTTATTATATGTATTCTATGCCATAATATCAAGCTCGTCCTGCAGAACCTGTCACTGGCAGCTTCTTACGGATTCTTTGCGAAAAAAACGGCAGCCAGAAACCTGACTGCCGAATTATATTCCTTACTGTACCTTGAAGATACTTACTGATGTATCCAGATCCTCTGCATCCATCTGAAGCCGTTTTACCGCATCATTTAATACTTCTACTGCCTGTAACTGTTTCTCTGTACTACGGGCAAGTTCTTCAGATGCAGATTCTGTCTGGTTAGAGGTCGTTGAAATACTTTCGATGGCATTCATGGTATCTTCTTTTGCCTGTTCGATGCCACCCACACTCTGGGTAATCTTCTCAACATCCTCTGCCAGCTTGCTTACCTGCTGACTGATATTCTTAAATACATCAACGGTATTATTCAATGCTTCTGTCTGGAATGCAACGCTCTCGCCTGCAAGTCCAGCTGTCTCGATGGTAGCTGCCAGACGTTCCTGAATATGGTTGATAATCTCACCAATCTGATTACCCGCATTTCCGGACTGTTCTGCCAGTTTACGGATTTCTTCGGAAACTACCGCAAATCCTCTTCCTGCTTCACCGGCTCTCGCTGCCTCAATTGATGCATTTAATGACAAAAGATTGGTCTGTTCTGCAATCTCATTGATAGTTCCGATGATGCTGTTAATTGCAATAGATTCTTTGTTCAGTTCTCTGATTTCCCGGATGATAGTCTCTGTTACTTCCGTTGTACCCTGAACTTTTTCACCAAGGTTTGCTACGATAACCATACCATTTTCAATTGCTTCCTGGGCTTCCTGGGCAATTTCGCTGATTTCATCAGTATTCTCATGTACAACATTGATTCTTTCTGCCAGACCATTCATCTGCTCCAGACAGCTTTCCGTATCCTGTGCCTGCTGGGAAATACCACTGTTGATATAATCCACTGCTTCCGTGATATCCTTTGTTACTTCCAATAAAACTTCGGAGTTGGTTCCTACCTGGACTGCCGAATCAGAAACATGACCACTGACATTGGTCATCTTGAGAATCAGATCCTTCATACTGCCAATCATATTGGTAATGCTGGATGACAACACATTAAACTCATCCTTACGCTTCATGCTGATCTGTCCGGTCAAATCTCCATCGGAGGTCTTCTTTAAGACACGGTTAACCTTACGGATTGCTTTGGAAATTCCGCTTGCAAGAACGGAACCTACCACGATTGCAATAACTGCACATATTGCTACGGCAATTAACGTATATCTGAGAATCGCCTGTGCCCCTGCCATAATCTCTTTCTGCGGAACCATGGCACATACCAGCATATTCGTACCTTCAATCCTGCTGTATGTAAACAGATAATCTGCGCCCTCATAAGACACTTCTTTAGAACCCTGCAGATTTTCTCCTGTTAATGCTTCCTGATAAAAGTCCGTATCTGTAAATTTTATATCACTATCTCCACTTAACACCTGGCTTCCATCCTCTAATACAAAGCCCTTGATGCTGTTATCACTAATCTGTGCATTGTCTAATATATCCTGGATAAAGCTTGTCTTAACATCAATGATGATATATCCAACAGATTTATTGCTATTATTCTTAAGAACGGTAACAAGAGATAATGCATACTCATCACTGTCATATCCGGTGACTTCATCAATGGCTGGGTGGCTGCTGATCCACATACTTCCCATGCCAATCTCAGACTCTACATTCTTTCCTTCTTCCGACTCAACAAACGCATTATATACATCTCCACGGATTGCACCCTTTTCACTGCATGCTGTTCCACTCTTCGCACAAACTATAATGTGATCGATGAATTTGTCTGCAGTAGATTCATTGCTCAATGCAACTTTTGCATCCATCAGCATAGACTCTGACTTTACCTCTGAACCTGTATAATAACTTGTAATTGCAGAATTAATAGAAAGACGTGTTGCCATCAGTTCAATATTCTCAAAACCAAGTCCGAGATACTCTTCCAATGTACCAACACTGGTATTTGCAGAAGCCTCGTATGTACTATTCAAGGTAGTACTGCACTTTGAATAAATCATAAAACCAATGATAACAAACAGGATAACCGGAATCATAAATGCCCCGATTAATTTCACCTGAATGCCACGAAGCCCCATTCCCTTATCCTTCGCAGCCTTTCTACTGTTGCCTGTTTTCTTCGGCTGTGGCTTTCTTTCCGTCTGTTTTGCCGGTCTTTCCTTCTTAATCCGTTCTTTCTTCGGTTTTCTTACCTTTTCTTTCTTTAACTTTTCCTTTTTTGGCTTTACTTTCTTAAGCTTCTCTTTCTTTACTTCCAACTGCTTTCTTGTCTTCATCCGTATTACCCCGTTTTTCCAATTGTAAGCATATCTTTCTCCCCGCTGTTTCTGTCCGCTCTTTACGTCTTCATTTGCATGGAAACGTTACCATATGATTTGCTTTATTCTAGCATATTTTCGTTTGTTTTTCAACACCGGCTTATTACGAATTCTCGAAATTTACATTACGGCAGACTGTCTTGCGCCGTTTCTTTTTTTCCTCATACAGATATTCATCAGCATGCTTAAACATCTCAATAAAATCAATCTTCTTTTCACAGACAAATTCTACTACTCCAACTGAAATTCCAACATAATACGGTTTCATGGAATGTTCATTGTACTGTTCACATTTCTGGTGAATATTGTAAATGAGCTGTTCCTTCTCTTCCATCTCGCTATATCTTACAATGCCTGCAAATTCGTCCCCTCCGAATCTTCCCACATCTCCATACTGTCCAAAGACTTCTTTTACAATTCCTGCTGCTGTCCGAATCGCGCAGTCTCCTTCCGCATGGCCAAAATTATCATTGATTTCCTTTAAATGGTCAAGGTCAGCTATCATAAGACAGGCTTTTTTCCCTAAATTGTCCTGATTAAACCGGACCAGACTCTCCATCAGTCCCCTGCGGTTATAGATTCCTGTCAGTTCATCATAAATTGCAATAAAATTTAATACTTCATTCTTTTCCCGCAGCCGGTCACGATATTTTTTCTGTTTAATATTTGCTTCCAGAAAACGGAGAGATGTTCCAAGCTGCAATGCCAGTATATAATAAAAAGAAATCTCTTCCGGTTCAATCTCAAGCATCAATAGTCCGTACTGCCGCTTTCCATCAATTAATAGAAAGCTGATATAAGAAAAATGATCTTCACCGGAGCTGCAACAATCCGATACACCAAAGCTTCCATCTATATATGGACGTTCCTTTTTCTCAAATACCTGAATATTTTCCCTGTATTGGTGCATAGTTAAATACATCCTTTGGGGCATCTTCCATTTCTGTCCCTTTTCGTAGGTAACCGGCTGCTCCAACAGATAAAGCAGGGAACTGCGTATACCCAGATGATAAAATACTTCTCCACTTTTCCGGTAGAAAGATTTCTCATTCTCTGCTTCCTGCATCAGGTCCCGGATCAGAAATGGTCCAAGCCACGATTTATGCTGAAAAAGCCTTAATTCATCAATAATATGAAGCAGCTCTGTTTTCTCATCTGCCTTTTCTTTCGCTCTTCGTGTTACTTTGCAGCCACAGGATTCCCGGATTATAAGTTCTGCATCCAACCGGACAGATTCCACCGGTCTGCCTGCACAGATATCTACTGCCTTTTCTACCGCTATCTGCCCCATTTTATAAGCATCCTGGGAGACAGTCGTCAATGGTGGATTACTATAACGCGCCCTCTCCACATCATCAAAACCGGTAATCAAAATGTCTTTTCCTATCCGGAGTCCATGGGCTTTGCATACACGATAACACGCCACTGTCATTTCATCATTAGCTGATATAATTGCTTCGGCATCCGGATTGTCCCTTAGCAGCTGTTCTACAAGATTATCCACGAATTCCGAATAATCTCCCACCGCCATCATTTCCGGCGTCACGGGCAGATGATGTTCTGCCATAACATTTAAAAATGCTGCTTTCCGCTCTATGGCATCCTGATTGTCTTCCGGTCCCCCAAGATAAACCAGATGCTTTAAATGATGTTCTATAATAAGATGCTCCACACATTTTTGCATACCACCATAGTTATCCACCATGACATAGATACCCCGTGGATCATCCGTCGCATCTTCTAACAGTACATATGGTATTCCCGCAAATTTATCCAAAAATGCCTGTTTATCTTCATTTTCCTGAAAAATGCAAAGAGAGCCATATGCAATAATCAATACATCTACTTTTGCTAATTTTGCATAATCATAGACGGTATTATACTGATAATCAAAATCCTCCAGTGCAAATTTCTGGTTGAAACGCACACTCTGCGTTCCCAGAAAATAAATCATATTAACATCCATCCCGCTTGCTGCTGCCCGAATCCCCCTCATCAGGTCCTTCGGATGTGCTGTATGCACATTTCCAATCAATACCCCAATTGTAAATTTCTTCCCCATAACATCGCTTCCTATTCCTGCCACAAACGCTGTTCTGTCTGTCCCTCCTGAAATAATTCACGCATTTGTTCATCTAGTTTATCATCCGGTTCGTAATCTTTTAACATCCGAATCAGATGCTGCTCCCGCACATCATCTGTCAAATAGTCTGCCAGCATCCGGTTGACCTCTTCAATTAACTGCTGTGGTTGTAAAATCTCTGTTGCCATATTTCCGGTCAGTTTGTATGCAAGACCTGCCGCATAATAGAATTCATAGTTTCCCATCATGATAGATGCCTGCAGATTACATTTGATTACAACACTCTGACGTGCAATTGACTGTATCATTTTTTCACTTCTTCCTTACGGATTTTTATATTTTCATTTTATAACATTCCACGAAAAACATCAACCCTAGCCGCATATTGTCCTACAGACTTCTCCTGTAGATTCCCCTATCGTTTAAGGAATTGCCTGCCCTGTGATTCAGGAATCCGACAGCTGTCTTATGAAATAGAAAAGTGCCCCAGCCATTTTTCCAAATGCCATAAATAAAAGAATCACCTGCAATCCGGTCTTTACTTTAAGCCGCCGGAATATAACCGGAAAAGTCTTTAATATTTCAGCCAGTGCAACTGCTACACAGCCCACAAAGAAACCGGCACAGATACCGTATACTCCTAAGAAAATATGTCCCAATGGAATTCTCATTGTAAGAAAGACCGACAAAAGATTGCCTCCGATTCCACCCAGCACGATCATATTTTCATATAGATAAATCCTTCCTGCCGTCTTGGATTTACCAATCATCCGCGGGATGATATTAAGCATGATCAGGAATGCAAAGGTTCCACCTGCCACTGCTGCACCGGCAGTCAGTCCAACCAGGCCTAAGAAAATATGTCTAATCCACATCAATGGTCTTACCTCCACGTCCACAGTTGGCAATATAAGTATCATCTACATCTTTCTCATACTTACGCATTTCCACCTGAATCGGTGTCGGGTCATTGGTTATTTTACTGTTGCCAAAGTGATTAAAGAAAATGATAACACCAATCGGCAGACCAATACTGTAGCAGATTTCCAGTTCTGTAATCCCCGATGACTCCTTCCCCATCACCTGATAATAGAGTTTCTGGAAAAGCTCTGTCACTGAAATATCATTATTAAATGCCATAATCGTAAATGCTGCCCCGAAGAAAATCAGGATACATAAAATGCTGGTTTTGATAACCTCTGATGCTTTGCCCGGCTGTAGTTTGGGCTCATATTCTATGACGAAATCCGCTTCTCCTTCATTGGTAATATTTACATTCGGATACTGTGCCTGTATCATTTCAATTATTTTTAATGAAGTCATCACCTGAACATATTCTGTCTTTTTCGCCTTCTGTGGAAAGGAATAAATCTTCATCTGCTTTAGCTGGCGTATCATTGCGGTATCTGTTCCGGTCATCTTTGCAACATCCGACAATCTGACATTGCGGTTTCTGACCACGGAATTCTTTTCGATTTTAATATAAAGACTTGTCTGCTGACTGCTCATGAAAATGGCATCCTTTCTATAAATCTGGTTACAAATGTTCCTTCTCCTTTTGCACTTTTATCACCATTCTCATTCGCATAATAAAGAATGCCTCCTATCACTGCAAGAATCACCAGTGAAAGGAGGCAGATACGATACGTTTTATATTTCATGCCATTCCTCCTTGCTTACTGCATTTTCCGGAATAGTATGTGTTACGATTCGTTTTTTATTCTTTTATTTTGTTTTTAAAGCATCTATCTGAACTTCCTTTCCATGTCCAAAAGCACCCTCCATTTGGCATACTTTTGCTGCAAACTTTGCAGCCTCTTTTATACTCTCTTTGATTGAAACATTATCATCTATACCTTTTTTCTTACGGTCAAGATAACCTACCATAAAAGTTGTAATAAGTGAGTCTCCTGCACCCATAGTATCTATTGCTTTTTCAATCGGATATGCCGGTTGCTCAAAAAACTCATTATTTGCATAAAGCATACAACCTTTTGCGCCTCTGGATGCACACACAATTTTCGGTCCATAAGAGGCTACTTTCTTAAGGTGTTTTTTTACTTCATCATCCGTTCCATCAAAGGAGCAAAATGCATATGTTACTAATGGTGCTATTTTTTCATAATATTCCGGTTCAGAATCATCCGAGAAATCAAAAGATAATGGAAGTTCGGCTGCTTTAATCTTTGGAAGCTGTGACTCCATATAACAGTAATTTCCACTGTGTACCAGATCAAATTCTGCAAGATATTCCAAGTCAAATTCATCCAGATCATAAATATGTCTGCTCCGGACTCCACCTTCATTATAATCTAAGAATACACGGTCACCATCTTCTAAGGTACATCTGGAATAACCATTTTCTCCCTCAATTTTCTTACACTTTACCAGTTCAATCTGTTCTTCCCTCAACGCAGAAATAACATGATCTGCATTTTTATCAGTACCAAAATAGCCCATATAGGCACACCTTTTTGCACCAAACATTTTGGCATACACAGCAAGATTTACACAATTTCCACCTGGATACTGTACATTCTCGTGAGTATAAATATCTACCACGTTATCCCCAAAGCCTACCACACTTACGTCATATTTCATACTGTTTCTCCTTTCGTCTAGTACTCTACAACTCCCATATACCGGCGCATATCCAATGGGTGTCCGCTCTTATTCTGAATTGCAGTACGGTATAACACGCTCATTTCATAGAACAATGGAGCATTAAAATAATCTACGCAGGAATCATCTATTGCATCCATTCCACAATCTGCTGCATCAATAATCTCATATTTTTCCGCATATTTATTTAAAAATACTTCTGCTCTTTCATCAATCATTCTTGTTTTTCCTACCGATTTTAAGAGGATATAAATATGGTCTTTATCTGTTACCTCAAATGGTCCATGGAAATATTCTGCGGAATCAAGATAACAGCAGTCCATCCACTGCATCTCCTGAAGAGAACAGATTGCAAATCCGTATGCCTGTGCATATGCAGAACCGGATGCCATAATATATAAAAATGGTGCATTATAATAATGTTCTGCAAAATTCCATGCCTTATTCTGAAACTTCTTTGTTGCATTACGGATAATTGCATCGCATTTAGTGATTCCATCCTTCATTCCTTCATAAAGTTTATACTCCGGCTCCTGTCTGTGAATCAACTCATTTATAATACTGTAATTTAATCCTAATGGTCTATCCTTCTGTAATGTTTCCGGCTCCCAATCATAGACAATTGCATGGAATTTTTCACTGTCGCAGGCACTGCCCGGTGTATGTGTATATGTAATTACAAATGCACCTTCCTTTACACCAAGTTCTGCTGCTTCTACCGTTTCTTTTGTATTTCCACCATGTGAACAGATAATGACAACAGAGTGTTTTCCAAGTTTCTTTGGAGGGGTTAAAACAAATTCTTTACTGGTAATCCACTCTGCTGTCATGGTGGATGATTCTCGGTTAATAAAGTAACATGAAGAATAAAGGTCAACCAGAGAGCCTCCACAGGCCACAAAATATACTTCACTGATTGTTCCATTTTCCTTTTCAATTATATCAACAAATTTTTCTACGTTAAATTCTGATGCATGCATTTTTAAATACCTTCTTTCTTAGTTATTTTTCTTAATCAGTTTTCTCATTAAAATTGTTATAGCCATACCAAGTACAGCAGTTCCCATCAGGAAGCCAAAAATCATTGGATAAGCATTATTTCCAAATTTATCCATCCACTTTCCAAAAATTATATAGTAAAAAGAATCTGGCAAATATCCGATAATAGATGCAATTCCAATTACAGTTCCTGCATATATCGGTTTAAATTTACATTCCTGTAATCCCGACCAGATTACTCCGTAAAGCATCATACCAATTGCACTTGGTAACAAAGAAACAATTGTTGCCAGTACCGGACTGATGTTGGATGGCATTATCAATACTCCACCATAAATCACAATTGTAATTCCAAATGCAGTAATATACCATTTTGTAGAAGATTTAAAAATCTTATCTACGATAATTCCACCAATCGGACATAAAAGGTTCATAAGATTACTTCTCACAATACTGATAAAAGATGAATGTACCAACGGTATACCAAGTACATCCGTCAGATATGGTGAAAAATAGGATACACTTGTATACAGACCATATGCACATAATACCATCAGTGAAAAGAGCCAGGTCATCGGATTCTTTAACGCTTCACCGACATATTTAATTTTAAATTCTTCATCAGAAGATTTTGTCTGTGTAATACTTTTTTCTTTAAAAAATATCATTGTCAGAATTAAAGCAACTGCTGTAAATGCTACCATTGCCCATACTGCAATACTAAAGGAAGTAGATGGGTCATCTGATAAACGGCTTACCTGTAAACATACTGCATTTAAAATTGCAGAAATAATACCTGATGCAGCATAATAAATTCCATAACACATTCCCTGCTCTTCTGCTGTGCCAACCTGACCTACTGCTTTGGTTATTGCTGCCCAGAATACAAAAATTGTAGACACACCAAGTCCAGCCCATAATACGCAGGCTACTGCAAAATTCATGGTAAGTGCATAAATAATTCCGATAACTACAGAACCCAGAATAGAGCCTACTAGACATTTTTTCACAGACCACTTATCAGCTAATATTCCACCGGGAATCAATGTAATCGTATTTGCTGCCGCATAAATTGTCATTAAAATTCCTGACTGGGTATTTGTAATTCCCATAGCTGCAATCTGCTGATCATAAAACACATATCTGATATAAGGGAAACAATACATAACTGCATTTACAAGTCCCAGAATAAAAAGTACCCATAACGTTTTTGCACTCAAATGTGCTTTTGTTTTGTCACTCATCGCAAAACCTCCTTTACCTATTCTCCATTTCTTTATAAACATCCTGTCCAGCACATATGGTTCTTAAAACATGTGCCTTTCGAATTTCTTCAATATCTGTTTTGAAAAGATTCCTGTCAAAAACTACTATATCAGCCTGCTTACCGCTTTCCAGCGTTCCTAATATATGTTCCTGTTCCATGGCATACTGGCTTCCAATTGTCCAGGTTTTTAACATTTCCGGTATTGTCAGACCATTTTCCGGCTGAACCGGTTCTTTTCCATCTGCGGCATAGGTTCCGCATCCATAATAAATTGCCTCAGGTATATCCGGTATTAACATCGGAAGATCCGTTGCACCACTTAAAATCACACCATGATCTGCCATTGAACGATAATTCATATAACGGCTCCGCCTGCTACCAAGTTTTTCATCATAGTCTTGTTTCCAATTTTCACAGGAATCCAACTTATAAACCTGTGTATAAATCTCACCAAATACTCCAAGCTGTGCCATTTTTTCTTCGTCCACTGCACCCGTCAATTCCAAATCAGTAATTCCATGTCGATTCTTTAATCTTCCATTTTCCTTTTCACATTTATCATAAATCTGAAGAATTTTATGGAAGGAACCATCCCCTTCAGAATGCAATGTAAATCTGAATCCTTCACGGTCTGCTGTAAGTACATCTTCTTCTAATAATGCATAATCAATATTCTTTTGGCAACAATAATCTTTTCCCTCATATGGCTCCATCAGATCTGCCTCTTCTGAGACAATCAATCCATCTGTCATCTGATTATAACCGGAAAACCTTAAAAAATCAGAATGATATTTCTTCTTCATTTCTTTTCCATATGCTAAATCCATTTTCTTTCCTACTGGTTGTGACATAAAGGAAATCCGAAGGCTCAATTCTGCTTTCTGTTCCAATTCAGCCAATATATCTGTAAATCCATAAAAATTATCAAATCCCATTTCTTTTACAGATGTTATCCCATGGCTGTTTAACATAGACATATATGCCTTAAACTGTGGAATAATAAAATCTCTATCATTCAGATAAATTTTCATAATTTTATAAATTGCCTCTGAACTTCCGCATGTATCTGGTGTAAACCCAAACACTTCTTCTGCAACTTTGTTCATAGCACAATACCCATGTCCAGCAGTAAATAAAATAACCGGTCTTTTAACCTGTTCCAATTCACCTCCCTTATTTATTTTTTCTGCCAGCTCCGGTTGTAAATGATTTCCAAATAAAACGACCGTCTCCGGATTCATTTCCAGATTTTCTGATAACCGTTCAACTATTTGTTTCAGATTAACTGCTTCTGATAAATCCACACCAAGATAATCCACTACATATCCTGTGAAAAATGTATGGGTATCACCAAATCCCGGGCAAATGGTTCCCTCTCCATAGTCCACAACTTCAGTAGATTCACCCACCAGTTCATTTGGGATATCTCCACATCCGACTTCAAGAATCTGTTTTCCTTTTATTGCCACATATCCTGGATATGCCTCTTCTGAAACAGAATCAAAAATACAGGTTGATTGAAATATCTTGTCTGCTTCTTTTTGCATTTTTCCACCTCCTTTTGTTAAATTGATTATATCATCATATAACGTTATATTGCAATATTGTTTCTTTTTCTCAAATCACTTTCAGCATTCTCAACATTTTATTATCTATTTTTTATACTTTCCCTTTACTTTTTATTACTTTTTATACAATTTTTCACATAATCTTTTCAATATGATGTTTTTTAAATTCATATTGTTATGCAAAACATTATATGTTATTATAATGTTTGTGAGGTGATATTATTATGAAATTGAACACAACCAGTGATATACCACTGTTTGAACAGTTAAAAAATGATTTACTCGAACAAATAAAAAAAGGAATTTATATTTCCGGTCAGCAAATCCCGACAGAAACTGAATTGTCTGAACTATATCATGTGAGCCGTATTACCATAAGGCGTGCAATTACTGAATTATGTAATGAAGGGGTCTTAATTAAGAAACAGGGAAAAGGAACCTTTGTAAAAGAGCGGAAAATTTTTCGTAAACTGGAACATACTCTCAGTTTTTCCGATGCATGCAAAGCCAATCAAATGGAGGCATCTACTATTGTAACCAAACGTGAAGTCATACCATATGAACAGTATCATCTTGATAATGCTGAACTCTTTGAGGGCGATTCTATTGTTTATATCCAACGTATTCGATATGCAGATGCAACACCTATTATGATTGAGAACAATTATTATCCATGTCACAAATTTTCATTTTTGCTGACAGAACCTTTAGATAGTTCTCTGTATCAGCTATTTCGTGAAAAATATGATATCTGCATTGGTTGTTCACAGAATTCTTATATTGATGCAGTAAAAGCCTCAACGGAACAAGCCAATCTTCTTCATATTTCACCCGGTGACCCATTGTTTCTTTTTCATACAGAAATGTATGATATTCACAATGAGCTCATCCATGTTGGATATGAATATATCTGTGGCAGTAAATACCGTTTTTGTTATGACAATTCATAACTTCATTCTTATATTCAGCAAATTTCCAGCATACAAAATGCTCTGTTTTCTAATTACGAAAACAGAGCATTCCTCTTTTTATCTGAAGCAGATATTCTTTATTTATTTTTCATTGCAACCTGTAATGCCTTGGTAATTGCACTTCCTACCACGAAACAGGCTGCTGCTTCAATCAGTCCGTTTACACCTACAAAGGCAATGACAAAACGGAATGGATTTAAGCCGCCTGCCAGTGACTGTATGTAATCGGAGCTGAAGAAAAAGATTACCAGTGTTGACATGAAGAAAAAGGTATTTAAGATTGGACCTGCCAGGTTGGCAATTAAAATCTTCCAGTTCTTCATTTTCGGAAATTTGGATAATCCCTTATAGATAAGTCCGGTCAACCAGCCCATCAGAATTCTTGATACTACACATACCACGAAGGTTCCGAATGGATTGATGCCAAGAAGTACTGCTCCAAAAGGACTCATTCCAAAGCACTGGATAAAGCTTGTGATTCCAAATACTGCTCCTAATACTGCTCCACCCAATGGTCCTAAAATAATGGCACCAATTGTAACTGGAACTACAATCAATGTAATTTCCAGACCAAGTGTCTTAATATAACCAAGTGGGGTAAAAGCCAGAATCAGAATGATTGCAACCAACAGAGCCATCTCAACGAGTTTCACTGTTCTGCTACTTCTATTCATAGTCTCTTCCTCTTTTCTGCATCTGTCTGCCGATGCCACAATATTATTTGTCTGCCACACTGCCAAAACAGTTTCCTGCAAACCTTGTTTAGAATACCACTTTTTTCCACTGTATACAATGTATGTACCCAAAAAAATACCTGCGGTTTAACTACAGGCAACATACTTTGCAAATTTCCCTCTAAGCACATAAAAAGG
The DNA here is from genome assembly GCF_003461765.1 of Roseburia sp. AF02-12. Lineage (NCBI taxonomy): Bacteria > Bacillati > Bacillota > Clostridia > Lachnospirales > Lachnospiraceae > Roseburia > Roseburia sp. AF02-12. The sequence continues at coordinate 1,317,180 of NZ_QTXS01000001.1, forward strand.
GCATCACACAAATCTTCCGGTTTGCATGACACCCTTTTATCACACATCTCAAATGAGACTCATCCAAGATGAAATATTACATCCGTAAACGGATTATTTTGCAGCCATTTCCTCTTTTAAAGCTTTTGTAAGAGCTGGAACGATCTTGTTTAAGTCTCCTACTAAACCGTAATCTGCAACGTCGAAGATTGGAGCATCTTCGTCTTTGTTGATTGCGATGATGAGATCAGAATCTTCCATACCAGCTACGTGCTGGATTGCTCCGGAAATACCGATTGCAAAGTAAATCTGAGGACGAACTGTCTTTCCTGTCTGACCTACCTGTAAGTCAACTGGAAGCCATCCATTCTCTACAACTGCACGGGAGCAGCTTACTGTTCCACCAAGAACTTCTGCTAAGTCCTCTAACAGTTTGAAGTTTTCTTTAGAACCAACTCCACGACCTCCGGATACTAAGATCTTAGCGTCCATGATGTTTGCTGTATTCTTAACTTCTTTTACGATATCCATGATTTCAACATATCTGTTGTTTGGTGTAAATCCTGGATTGAACTCGATAACTTCTGCTTTTGTACCTTTGATTGGAGCAATTTTCTGCATAACGCCCGGACGTACAGTAGCCATCTGAGGACGGTTATCCGGACAAGCAATTGTTGCGATGGTATTTCCACCGAATGCAGGACGGGTCATCAGTAACTGATTGTGTTTCTGCTCCTGGTTTCCAACCGGATTGATTGGAAAATCACCAATCTCAAGAACAGTACAGTCAGCTGTCAGACCTGTTGCAACTCTTGCAGATACAGTAGGACCAAGGTCACGACCGATTGCTGTTGCACCAACTAACATAACTTCTGGTTTGAATTCGTTGATTACAGATGCTAATGCATGTGCATATGGCTCTGTTCTGTAGTTCTTCAGTTCCGGATCATCTACTACGATAACTTTATCAGCGCCGTACTCAGCAAGCTGATCTGCAAGACCTTTCACATCAGAACCAATTAATACTGCAGTTACTTCTGTATTTAAATCTTTTGCAAGTTCTTTGCCCTTTCCAAGTAACTCAAAAGCAACACCATTTAATGTGTTGTCTACCTGCTGTGCAAAGACAAATACTCCTTTATACTCTTCTAAACCCATTTTATTCACCACTTTTCCTTATTTTTATTAGATGATATGTTTCTCTTTGAATTTGCCAATTAAGTAAGATACTGCTTCGTCGGTATCGAGAGCAACCTTCTCGCCTGCACCTTTACGAACTTTGTCAGATGCTTTTGCGATTTTGGTCGGTGAACCTTTCAGACCAAGGTTAGAATCATCTACGTCTTTAAGGTCAGCTCTGCCCCATACAGTTACTTCTTTGTCAAATGCATCGAAGATTCCGCCTGGAGTCATGTAACGCGGCTCGTTTAATTCAGATAATGCTGTCACTAAGCAAGGCATTTTTGCTTTTAATACATGATATCCATCTTCAAACTGACGCTCAACGATTACGCTGTCACCTTCTACTTTGATATCCTGTGCATAGGAAATAACCGGAAGTCCAAGATGCTCTGCGATCTGAGGACCAACCTGTGCGGTATCTCCATCGATAGCCTGACGACCTGTGATAATTAAATCATAGTCAAGGTTTCTTAATGCACCAGCGATTGTAGTAGAAGTAGCCCAGGTATCTGCACCACCTAATACACGGTCTGTTACAAGGATTCCCTTGTCAGCGCCCATTGCCATTGCTTCACGAAGAACTTCATCAGCCTTTGGAAGTCCCATGGTAAGTACAGTAACTTCTGCACCGTACTGATCTTTTAATCTTAATGCTGCTTCCAGACCTGCTTTGTCATCTGGGTTCATGATAGTGAGCATTGCAGCTCTATCCAAAGTACCATCCGGATTAAATTTTACTCCGCCTTTTGTATCTGGTACCTGTTTTACACATACAACTATTTTCACGGTATATTCACTCCTTATATTTTTAATTTGTGTGCGCCATGATTTTTCGTTTAAAATCCTTTTGCGCCGATCTGTCAGAAACTATTTTAATAATGCGCCAGAAATAACCATTCTCTGAACTTCGCTTGTTCCTTCGTAGATCTCTGTAATCTTAGCATCACGCATCATACGCTCTACATCGTATTCTCTGATGTATCCGTATCCACCGAATAACTGAACTACTTCTGTAGTAACTGCCATTGCGGTTTCTGCTGCGAATAATTTTGCTTTTGCTGCTTCTACAGAATATACCTTCTGTGTTGCTTTAGCCATAGCAGCTTTGTAAACCAGCATCTGAGCTGCTTCAATTCTGGTTGCCATATCAGCAAGCTTGAACTGGGTATTCTGCTGCTGAGCGATAGAACGACCAAACTGTTTTCTTTCTTTGGTGTATGCAACTGCTCTGTCTAATGCACCTTCTGCAATACCAAGTGCCTGAGCTGCGATACCGATACGTCCGCCATCCAGAGTATGCATAGCGATTGGGAATCCTTTTCCTTCTGGTCCTAACAGATTTTCCTTTGGAATTCTGCAGTCTTCGAAGATTAACTCGTATGTAGATGATCCACGGATACCCATTTTCTTTTCTTTTGTTCCGAAGGAGAATCCAGGAGCTCCCTTGTCCACGATGAATGCAGAGAAGTTCTTCTTCTTTCTTCCTCTCTTATCTTCGGTAACACTTGTGATTGCGATTACGATATAAACGTCTGCAACTTTACCGTTTGTAATAAAGCATTTAGATCCGTTTAATACCCACTCATCACCATCTAATACAGCCTTGGTCTGTGCTCCCTGGGCATCTGTACCAGCACCAGGCTCTGTTAATGCGAATGCGCCAAGCTTCTCACCTGTTGCAAGTGGTTTTACATATTTCTGTTTCTGCTCTTCTGTACCGTAAGTCATAATTGGGTCGATACAAAGAGAAGTATGTGCAGATACGATAACACCTGTTGTACCACAAACTTTAGATAACTCTTCTACACACATAACATAGGTTAATGGGTCACATCCCTGTCCGCCGTACTCCTTTGGTACCGGAATTCCCATGAAACCAAATTTTGCCATTTTATCAACTGTTCCCTGTGGGAATACTTCTGTCTCATCAACTTCCTGAGCCAGAGGTTTTACTTCGTTTTCTGCGAAATCTCTGAACAGAGTTCTCGCCATTTCATGTTTCTTATCTAAACTGAAATCCATGTTCTGAAATCCTCCATAAATTTTATTTTACTGAGCGTCAACCGGGGTCTTTGTACGGTCAGCGTTGTATACATAGAATCCTTTTCCGCTCTTAGCGCCGAGGTTACCACCACGAACCATTTTACGGATTAATGGACATGCACGATATTTGCTGTCGCCTGTCTCGTTGTAAAGTACATCCATGATTGCAAGGCAGATGTCAAGACCAATGAAGTCACCTAACTCAAGAGGTCCCATTGGATGATTTGCGCCAAGCTTCATAGCTGCGTCGATACCTGCGATATCAGATACACCTTCCATTTTGATAAATGCAGCTTCGTTAATCATTGGGATTAAGATACGGTTTACTACGAAACCTGCAGCTTCATTTACCTGTACCGGAGTTTTTCCGATTTCTACAGAGATTTTCTTAATAGCTTCTACTGTTTCAGCAGGAGTATTTACACCAGCGATAACTTCGATTAATTTCATTCTGTCTGCCGGGTTGAAGAAATGCATACCTACCATTGGACGGGTAAGACCATTTCCGATTTCTGTAATAGAAAGACTGGATGTATTAGAAGCAAAGATACATTCTGGTTTAGCAATCTTATCAAGCTCCTGGAATGTTGTCTTCTTAACGCCCATATCTTCAAATGCTGCTTCTACGATTAAATCGCAGTCTGCGCAAAGATTCTCTTTTAAACCTGGTGTGATTTTAGCAAGGATTCCGTCAACAGTTTCCTGTGTCATTTTTCCTTTTTCTACCAGTCTTGCATATCCTTTTGCGATTTTCTCTTTTCCGCCATCAGCCCATTCCTGCTTGATGTCGCAAAGAGCTACTTCATATCCTTCTACCTGAGCAAATGCTTTTGCAATGCCCTGTCCCATGGTACCTGCACCAATAACGCCAACTTTCATGTTAGTCCTCCTTAAAAATTCATGTATTATATTTACCCGAAAACGAAAGCCTTCTGGGTTATAACTTGCAACGCAAGACCCGAGAAGCGTTTTGCACTTCCCGGGTATATTTACTTATTCAGAAAGAGTGAATTAGTCTCTCTCAACGATTGTTGAGCAGCCCATTCCACCACCGATACACAGAGTAGCAAGACCTTTCTTAGCGTCTCTCTTCTGCATCTCATGAAGCAATGTAACTAAGATACGGCATCCAGATGCTCCAACAGGATGTCCAAGTGCGATTGCACCACCGTTTACGTTTACCTTAGACATATCAAATCCAAGATCTCTTGCAACTGCAATTGACTGAGCAGCGAATGCTTCGTTTGCCTCGATTAAGTCGAAATCATCGATAGACATTCCGGTTCTTGCAAGAACTTTCTTTGTAGAAGCAACAGGTCCAACACCCATGATTTCCGGCTCAACTCCGCCAAGTGCTCCTGCAACCCATGTAGCCATTGGTTTAACACCAAGCTCTTTTGCTTTTTCTTCGCTCATAACAACGATTGCTGCTGCGCCATCGTTGATACCGGAAGCGTTACCTGCAGTAACAAGTCCGCCCTCTTTACCAGAGCAGCATCTTAATTTGCTTAATGACTCAGCAGTTGTGCCTGGACGTGGTCCCTCATCTGTGTCAAACATAACAGTTTCTTTCTTAACCTTAACAGGTACAGGAACGATTTCGTCTTTGAATCTGCCTTCAGCAATTGCTTTTTCACATTTCTGCTGGCTGTTTGCTGAGAACTCGTCTAACTCTTCACGGGTAATTCCGTATTTGTCACATACGTTCTCTGCTGTAATCATCATATGATAATGATTAAATGCGTCTGTTAATGCATCATTTACCATGGTATCGATAATTGTTGCATTGTTCATACGATATCCAAAACGAGCTTTTGTCATAGCGTAAGGTGCCATAGACATGTTCTCCATACCACCTGCAACAACGATGTCTGCCTGACCAGCCATAATCATGTTTGCAGCTTCGTTTACACATTTCAAACCAGAACCACAAACTACGTTTAATGTAAATGCAGGAACCTCGATTGGTAAACCTGCTTTGATAGAAGCCTGACGTGCAACGTTCTGTCCCTGTGCTGCCTGGATTACACATCCCATCATTACTTCATCAACCTGTTCTGGTTTAACACCAGCTCTGTTTAATGCTTCTTTGATTACGATTGCGCCTAAATCTGCGGCTGGAGTATTGCTTAAAGCTCCTCCCATTTTACCGATTGCGGTACGACATGCGCCTGCTAAAACTACTTTCTGTGCCATTTTCTCGTCTCCTTCTGAATTAAATTTGCCTTTTACTATTGTTATTTTTTTAACAATCTTTTGTAAAAAAAATAAAAGAAAGCCTTTCCGGCTCTTTCCCGACAATCTGATGTTATCATAGAAAGGGGATTTTTGCAAGTGAAACTTGCTTTATTGAGCCGGATTTTCAGCTTTCCTTAATAAAATACATGGTTTCCGATTACAGTTCCATTAATCAGTCCGTTGTTTCTGCGGAAATATAAGCAGTTTAAGGTTCTTGTGCCTGCTAACACTTCTGTTGCAGCCTGCACACAGGACGCATCTGCCCCGGATGAAAGCACTACTGCGAAACGACCGCTGGCTACCGGTGAGAACTGCCCGCTCTGATAGATGACACCTACCACGGTATCCGGGAAATAACTGCTGTCCACACGGTTCATGACCACGCTTCCAACGGCAAGCTTCCCTTCATAGCTTTCGCCGCCTGCTTCGCACTGGATCAGTGCTGCCAGCATGGCAACATCACTGGTATTCACTGTTCCGCCACCGGAAGCATCGCTTCCTGTGGTATTATCCCCGGTGGATGTCCCATCCGGATTTACATTATTATCTGAAGCATCTGGCTGCTGACTGTTAATAAGTTCCTCTTCCTGACGCCTAATCTCCTCCTGACGGGCAGCATCTTCTTTCGCCTTCTGTGCCTCTAATTCTTCCTCATAGGCTTTCTGTCTTGCGATTTCCGCATCTGTGTCTGCTATTTCCGTCTCTGCATCTGCAACATCCGACTTTGCTGCACTTAATTTTTCCTGCTGGGCTGCCACCAGACTGTCTGCCTTGCTCTTCTGCTCCTGCTTCGTCTGTTCTGCCGCAAGCAGTTCTTCTTTTGCCGTCTCTAAATCTTCCTTCTGCTGTTTTAATTCAGCCAGTGTATCCTGATAATCAGAAAGCTCCTGCCTGTCATAATCATAAATAGATTTGGCATATTCCATCCGGTTTAAAAAATCCGAAAAGGAGCTTGATCCAAGCAGCAGCTCCAGGTAAGACTGATTACCATTTTCGTACATATATTGTACTCTTTTCTTCATGGCTTCGTACTGGCTCTCAGAACGTGTTGTCAGCTCTGCAATCCGGCTTTCTGCTGCTTCAATCTCCACATTTTTCGCCGCAATTTCATCCTGGGTATCCGCCAGTTCGTTGCTGATTTCCTGCAATCCATTATTTAATTCCGTCAGTTCATCGGAAAGATTTATCTGATATTCTTTCAAGGAATCAAGCTGCGACTGCTGTTCCTCTCTCTGACGTTCCAGTTCTTCCACGCTGCTTCCGGTGTCCTTAGATGCCAGATCCACTCTTTCCCTGGTGCCGGTATCTGCCTGCACCGTCATCTGTATCAGCAGAAACAGTATCAGCAATGCGGAAAACATACGTTGTTTACTGTTTTTCTTCATATCTTTATCCTCTTTTATGGATTTATCACGCCTCTTGTTTTCTTCCTTTATTATAGACGGCTTTCTTATGAAAATGCAACGAAAAACTACACTTCTTTTTCAATCCCAAGATTGTTTTTCCTCTCTGCTTGTGCTATATTTGAACTAGGAATTTTAACGGAGAAAAACATATTTTGTAAGGAGGTAACCGCTATGCTATTTATACGGACAGATGACTTAAAACCCGGCATGCGTCTTGCTAAACCTATCTATAATAAATTGGGCGTCATGCTTTATGACCGCGACACCAGACTGACCCGGCAGGGTATCGAAAGTATCCGGAATTTCGAGCTGATTGGTATTTATATTCTGGAGCCTGCCGAACCGGTTCCGCCATTATCCGACGAGGATATTGCTTTCGAACAGTTCCAGACCATTTCCATGTTCCAGCTTCGCGACTGCATGGATATGATTCGTAAAGGCAGACAGCCGGACAAGCTTCCAACGCTGGTCTCTTCGATTCTGTCCCAGTATGGCCGTCTTGACCACAAGCTGAACTTTGCGCAGAATTTAAGAAGCTCTGCGGATTATGTATACAAGCATTCCATCAGCGTTGCTATTCTGGTCGCCATGCTGACTCACCAGTTAAATATGCCGGATGATTTTCAGCAGACCTGTGTAACGGCTGCTCTGCTCTATGATTTTGGCTGGCTTTTAGTTCCGACCGAGCTTGCTGAAAAAACGGATCCTTTAACAGAAGAAGACGAAAAGAAAATCCTTGCCTGCCGTATCAAGAGCTTAGATTATCTGAATCCGCAGACTCACAGTATAAAGTTATCACCGGATGCTTTAAGAATCATTACCCAGTTTATTACACTCTCCGCTCCGGAAGAGGCTGCTGACCCATCCAAGATTTTCCGCAGCAGCGGCACAAAGCTTTTACAGGTTGCAGATGCCTTTGACCGGATGACCGCCATGAGCCTAACCAATGAGCCGATTTCCGAAATCGTTGCCATGAAATATTTGCAGGAGTTTCCGGAAAAATATGATACAAAGATTGTCCGTGCACTTTCTCTTTGCATCCACATTCTTCCAAGAGGTGCCTGTGTAGATTTATCCAATGGCGAAAAGGCGATGATTCTTGAAGATAACCCGGAGGATTATTCCAAACCTCTTATCTTACAGTTTACTAATAATGAAATCTTTGATTTGCGTGACCCGCACATCTATGACATTATCCAGATTCAGGATATTATGAAGACCATGGATAACCGGATTGCCATTGATGAAAATACTTTAAAGCATTTTACCTCAGACAAATATATCAAAGATGTAGCCGACCGGTTCCGCAAGCGCCAGAATCAGGCTGCCGCAGCAGCCGCTGCCCAGCCGGCACCAAAGAAAAAGACTGCAAGAAAGAAGCTGGTGTAGGATTATCAATACAGAATAGCCCACATATGTTCAATCCAAGAAAACCTTGAACATATGTGGGTTTCTTTTAAATGGGACAGCTATTATTTAATATTTAAATTCTTCATATAACATTCTGTCGAACCAAATCATATGGATAATATGGCATATTCTTTAAATTACTGTCATCTAAATTTAATATTTTTGCAATAGCTCCTGCTTCAAAACTCCAGTAACCATAATATATATTCTGGTCACTTTTATGAGCCTCATAACACTCGTATTCTTTATTATACCAGTCCTCTTTCAAATATTTCTCCAATAAATCTGATTTATCTCTTTCTTTAACTAACTCTTTCATTATTTGAAATATGTCTGGTCTTACTTCTCCGCCATTTACTTTTTGGGTTAATTTTAAAATTCTAGCTGTATCTTCTGCTATGAATTCGTCGAAATATTGTTCACTTTTAATATAATCTCTCATTCCCTGATTTTCTCCATTTGGTATACACTACTGTATCATTAGATAACTTTATTTTCCATTAATGCTTTTTCTATTCGCTGCACCTTTTTCACATCATCCAGAGTTTTCCACGCATGATGTGTCACATTGGGCATCTCCACACAAATAATTTTTTCCGGCTCAGCCATTAAATCTTCAAAATCATCCGCGGCGCAATAGATGCATTTTTTATGGTTCATTGCAAAGTCAATCTCACTTTCCTGTATCCTGTCACAAGTCATGCCAAATATATGATTAATTATATTTTGCAATTTTTCTTCTGAAAATTCTTTTTGATGCAAATTTAAAATAGATTTCACTTTATCAATAAAATCATTATAAACATCATCTTTCAACAAATTAATATATGCATAACTCATACCGTTATGAAATAGCACTAATCTCTCACCATATGAAAAATCTGATAAATAATAAAATTCATTAATTTTCCCACAATTTGTGCATTTAGCAGCTTCTCTTCTTACTTTTATTTTCATATTCATCCTATAAAATATTTTTTTGCTTTATCACCAATTTGCTCGATACTTTTCATTTAAAACAGAATCCATATGATTATCAACCAAAAAGAAATATATTTCATCTAAAAACTTTTCTTTATCCTCTTTTTTAATAACAAAATGTTTATCAAATCGGTCGTTGCCTTCCATACGAACATCTTCTATTGATGCTAACTTTAAATCTTCTCCAAACTCCCATACCAACATAGGTATTGTCAAATTAAATCCCTTATAGTTGATATATATTTCATCATTCTCCATCAATTCAAAAACTTTTATCTTTAAATCAATGTCTCTGTTTACATATATTATATAATTCTCTTCCGTTAATTTATCCCACAACATATAAAACGCCTTTTATATCCTCTAATCCCGATTACATACTATTGCTTTTATAGTGAACCAAATCATATGGATAATACGGTACATCTTTCAAATTGCTGTCATCTAAATTTAATATTTTTGCAATAGCTCCTGCTTCAAAACTCCAGTAACCGTAATACAATTTTTCTTTTGCTTTATGAATATCGTACCATCCCATATTTTTATGTCCCACATACCAATATTTTTCCTAATATTCTTTTAATTTTTCAACTGCTTTTTCTCTATTTGCAACAATATCCGTCAACTTATCATATGGGAAGCCAAAGGAATAGTCTCCTTCCAGTTGTTCTATGCTTCCATGCATTTTGTAATTAACAAAAAATTCCAATAAAGCATCTTTCCGATTATATTGAGTTACCAAATCCGACAATATACCAAACTTTTCTCTACTTACATCGAATAAAATTGCAAGTGCCATCATCCACAGCATATCAATATAGCCAGAATTACCATTCCAATACAATGGCATATCATTTAATAACTGTATAAAATCATTTTCTAATTTTTCTATATCTTCACCACTAGAATATCTTGCAATAAGTAATTCAAATTGTATCGCATCAATCTTTCTTTTTACCGAATAAATTCTATCTTCTCTTACCTCATTATTTTCTAACTTATTTTGAAAATTTTTTATTCTTCCTGTCTCTTCCAAAATATATTCCCTAAAATATTTTTCATTCATTACTGTATCACGCAATGTCTGTTTCTCCTTAGTAGTGCTTCTTTCATATCATCGCCAACGATGCGCTTTTAAGAATTTATCCGGAATTCTTAACTTCAGTTCCCTTTCTAATTCTTTAAAAAAGACATCAAAATCAGCTTCTTCCATTGTGCTTATTATTTATGCTCTCTTATCATTGAATTAATGCCATCAAAAAAAGCATCCCGAACAATTTCTGTATAATTTTTGTAATCAGGATTATTTTTCATAAGCAAATCAAGCACTTCTTTAAGTTTTCCATCTACAATAATTGTTATTCCCTGTACTTTCTCACCTGTTTTATCATTCTCAAATTCTTCATTTAAAATTGTAACTGTATTATTATCCATTCCTATTCTCCTATCAAATTTTTACCGTTTTCATCCATCCAATATCTCTGTTTTTCTGGTATTTCTTCTGTAAAATCCTGATACTTTCCTATCCAGCCATCTGGAACAAACGCTTCAAAAGATTCCGGTTCAGCATAATACGATATAAATACCCGATTTTCAAAATCTATTAAAATAGATGGATTATATGCTAATTTATCATTATAATCAGATTCCTTCATTAACATTTTCTTTAATTCTTCGGCTGTAATTTTATATTCTTTTATATTATCCAAAAATTGTGTTTTCGACAATTCATTTACTACTTTTATGCCAAATCTGGAATCATCATCAAAAGTATCATTATAGCCTTTCTTACGATATGCTTCTTCTAACTTAGGATAATCTAAAAAGCAATAATCTTTGTCTAAAATATACCACTCTATACAGCCGCACGATTTTATTGCTACTATAATATTTTCTGCATATATTGGTTTCATAATATATTGCCTCGAATCATTTACTAATTTTATTTTTTGTAATGAACCAAATCGTATGGATAATATGGCACATTCTTTAAATTACTATCATCTAAATTTAATATTTTTGCAATAGCTCCTGCTTCAAAACTCCAGTAACCATAATATATATTCTGGTCACTTTTATGAGCCTCATAACACTCGTATTCTTTATTATACCAGTCCTCTTTCAAATATTTCTCCAATAAATCTGATTTATCTCTTTCTTTAACTAACTCTTTCATTATTTGAAATCTGTCTGGAAATAAAAGTGGTAAATTTGGTTGTTTTTCCCCCATCAGAAAAAGCAACAACCAGTCCTTTACCTCTTTTTCTTTCAGTTTTCTTTTTGTTAATGTAATCAGTTTTTGCTCTATTTCAAATAGGACTGCAAGTGATAGCATCTTTAAATTCTCATTATATGCAACCTGTGAAAAGAAGGACATTATCCACTCTTCATATATTTCCATAAAATCACTTCTTAAACAAGCTATGTTATCTCCCTTAGAATACCTTGCTATTATAATTCCAAGTTTAATACGAAAAATTCCCTGTTTTACTGGCACTAATCTTTCTGGTCTAACTTCTCCGCCATTTACTTTTTTTGTTAATTTTAAAATTCTAGCTGTATCTTCTGCTATGAATTCATCAAAATATTTTTCACTTTTAATACTATCTCTCATTCTCTTGGTCTCCTTTAATCTATTGCTGTCACATCTAACACACCATTTTTATCAATATGGATTAGTTGTTTTCCATATCCCTCAACTAAAATATCATCATACATTTCCTTCCCTACTGCTTTTAAAAGTCTATTACTTCCATATATCCAATCATCGCTCATTTGTGGTCCATCTAATGTATTTCCTAATCTTGAGTTTCCATACTTTGCTTCTCCAATTACATAAGGCGGATGACCATCTGGATTGTAGTATACACCATCAATTCCCTGATGATTTGGTGCATTTAAATCAGTCACTCTATCAAGGCTTATCCTCTCATATCCCTGACTTTCAAAATATGCATCCATTTTCATTTCTCCATAATTACCTTTTTGAATATTATTGCTTAATGGAATTTCTCCATTCTCTACCCCTTTTATTATATCGTCTACAGAGAAATTACTACTTACAACCATTCCCTGCTTCATCAAATCAGTAAACGATTTCTGCTTAAATTTCACATCCAGCTTATCAAGCCCATGTGAAGTAAGTCCACTGGCCAGCATTCCTGCCATCATTCCCACAGTCTGGTTTCCCGATAAATCTGTTGTCAACTTCGAGACACCCTCGCCCGCCAATGTTGAAAGTCCTTCTTTGGCAATTATCGTTGAACCGCTTCGAAAAGTAAGTTTTCCTACTGTCGAAGCTTTTCCAATTGGAATAAAGGCTGATGCTGCGAAAGAAAATACACCCTCCGTAAAATAATACGTCTCTTCATTTCCCTGAAAGACTACTTCTTTTAGTCGATTCACAGCCGTACTGTCAAGATCACTAATACTTCCATAATAAACATCCTGTGCCCCTTCGGCTGTATCTGTAATTCCAAAAACGGTTGTTCCGCTTCCAATCATTGTACCTGCGGCTACCACTGCCGGAGTTGCTGCTCCAAGCGATGCTGCAATACATGCTACACCAACTACAACCAGTACAATTCCGCCGATTGCTTTTATAACACCTTGCACTTCCCGTTCTTCTGCCGCATCTTTTAACTGCTGTTCTACATCCCATATTGCATCATAAGTTTCCTGATTAACTGTATGCTGCTGATAAAAATATTCACTCAGATATGCCAGTGTATACACATCGATGTCAGTATAAAAACTATTGCTTGTATAAGTAGTGATTGCTGTTTTACTGGTTCCTATTTTTCCAAGGCAGTTTTTTATACTGTCAACCATGAGATCTACTGTATTTTCAATAATTGTTACCGTAGTACTTTCCTGTGTCTGAATTGTCTCAATAAAATTCAAAAGTTCCTGATCCAGTTGTTCATGCAGTTCTATTATACCATTTGTTCCCGGTGTATTCACGTCTGAAATATCTGAGATATTGGATACCGCCTGCTGTACACTCTGAGCATAAGATTCCGTATCCGCTGAATTCGCAGCCAGTTTTGTGCGGAACTCCCGGATTGCTTCCTCATCCAGTCTAAAGTTCGTCGAACCATCTATCTCATTATAACATGCCTTATGATAAGCAATATCATCTAGCATATTTTGCGTTGCCACCTTTAAACAGGATATCATAGTAATATGTACATCATATAAATAATTTTTTGCTGCTGTTGCCGTCTCTCCTATAAACTGGTCACTCTGAATAAACTGATTTATACTTCTTTCACACGTTTCCAACTTACTTATCAAGCCTTCCAGTTTTGACTTATACTCCCATAACAGATTATTTATATCTGTATATTTGATTACAAACCCTTCCATTCTTCTCCCCCATCCTTCTATGGATGTTCCAGTAAATCTAACAATGTATTACTTTCCTTTAACTGATTACTCTGCTCTCTGTCCCGTTCTATCCAGGAATTTGATATTTCAGATATATTGCATATATCCGAAATCAATATCTGTTCATAAGCACTTACTATATTTGCAAAACTCTCATAACTGCTTAAAAACTTCTCTAATGCTTCTGATTTTCCACTAATATCTGTTGTTGTTGCCTCCAGCGAAAGACCACATGCATCCATATACATTTTTCCGATATCTGATTCCGTGGCTATCTCATCTAAAATAGTTATCATCTGTTCCACTCCTGTTTTAAACATTCCTGCTAATTAAAAAAGTTTCGAATTTTTGTACATAAATCATCCCATGCATTTACCAATTTCGAAAGTGCTCCATATTTCTCATTCTGTTTTTCCTTTAAAGCATTAATCTCCCAGTTGATTTCATCTTCTACACTGTCAATACTGGAAATATATCCATCATAGTCTATTTTCAATCCGCCACTCTCACAGATTTCATAAAAATACTGTGCCTTATTTCCCGTCCATAATGATCCATAGAAAGTCGGCATATTACTATGAATATTCTTTATATCCTCCAACGCTTCCTTTGCATCATCCAGGGTATTATAAGCAGACCGAAGTCTCTCAATCTCAGCTTCTATATCATTAATTTCGCTTTTGTATAATTCCTGTTTTTTCTCATTTGCACTTTTCTGTGATTTTAAACTTTGATATTTGGAATTGTCATATTTTTTAGCCATATTAATTCCTCATACTCTGCTTCAGTCTTCGAACATCTGCCCGCTCTACATCAAGACTCTCCATTGCTTTTTGAATATTATCAACCATTATTCTCTCATCATCATCCGTATACCCCTTAAATACTACCTTGTTAATATCAGATGCCTGAAAATACATTAACCGGTCTCCCATCATTCCTTCCGGATAAGTACATGCTCCATAATCAAAAAGTTTGTAATCTCCATTTATCTTTAGCTGTAGTCCTCTTGCTACGATTACATACTTTTTTACACCTCCATGCACAATAACAACACTTCCTAACGGCAGATAGTCCACTCTCTCTTCCATTTTGCCACCTCATATGCATACTTATTCTATTTTTATTGCCTCATATCATTTGGGATTATCACCGGAGAATTCCGGAATCTATGAATTGTACTATCTAATCATTTCATCTCATTTTTTCATAGCTCAGTACTCCCGCTGATTCTTCAGCAACTACCTATCAGATTAACCATTTTACATTTCTTTGTCAATTGTCATTTTTATTCAAATTATGTTTCCGTTTTTGTATATATTATATAAACGCAGCCTGCGCCTGCAGTGCCTGTTACCGGCAGCTTCTTACAGATGCACGGCAACAAAAATTTCAGCCTCATGTGTTCCACTCGAAACACATGAGGCTGTTTTGGGTTGCTCTTAAATATTCTTCACGGTTGCAATATCTACCAGAGTAAGCTCTGACTGGGCATTCTCCAAGCTGGTTGCCAGTGCATTGGCTGTATCCATTGCTGTGATACAGTATACGCCAGTCTCAATTGCATTACGACGAATCAGGAATCCGTCACGGTTCTTATCACCATTTCCCTGGGTAGGTGTGTCGATGACAAGGTCAATCTTATGGCCTAAGATTAAGTCCATAACGTTTGGTGACTCCTGGGTAATCTTATTGACACGCAGTGCATCTACGCCATGCTCCTGTAAATATTTTGCAGTACTTCTGGTTGCATAAATCTTGTAGCCTAAGGCTGCAAAACGTTTTGCTACACCGACTGCTTCCGGCTTGTCCGCATCTTTTACAGTCATAATCATCTGCTTATATTTCGGAAGCTGAACGCCTGCTCCTAAGAAAGCTTTGTATAAAGCTTCATCAAAGGTCTTGGCAATTCCTAAGCATTCTCCGGTGGACTTCATTTCCGGTCCAAGGCTGATTTCTGCTCCACGCAGTTTCTCGAAGGAGAATACCGGCATCTTGATTGCGATATAATCTGCGGTTGGTGCAAGTCCCGGTGTGTAGCCCATTCCTTTGATGGTATTTCCAATGATAACCTTGGTTGCCAGGTCTACGATTGGAATACCGGTAACTTTACTGATATATGGTACCGTTCTTGAAGAACGTGGATTTACTTCGATAACATATACCTGCTCGTCCATTACGATAAACTGGATATTAATCAGTCCCACTACATGTAATGCCTGAGCCAAACGCTTGGTATATTCTACCAGCATTTCTCTTACTTCATCACTGATGGTCGGTGCCGGATATACGGAAATACTGTCTCCGGAATGTACTCCGGTACGCTCGATATGCTCCATGATACCTGGAATTAAAATATCTGTTCCATCGCATACGGCATCTACTTCGATTTCCTTACCCATCAGGTATTTATCAACCAGAATCGGGTGATCCTGAGCAATACGGTTGATGATTCCGATAAATTCTTCAATCTCTTCATCATTGTATGCAATCTTCATACCCTGTCCGCCCAATACATAGGAAGGACGAACCAGTACCGGGTAACCCAGACGATGTGCAACTTCTTTGGCTTCCTCTGCGGTAAATACAGTTCCGCCTGCTGCTCTTGGGATTCCGGTCTTCTCTAAGATTTCATCAAAGAGCTCTCTGTCCTCGGCAGCATCTACATCTTCTGCCTTGGTTCCAAGAATCTTGACACCCATCTTCATTAAGCTTTCGGTCAGCTTGATTGCGGTCTGTCCACCGAACTGAACAACAGCTCCGTCCGGTTTTTCCAATTTTACAATTGCCTCAACATCTTCCGGTGTCAACGGCTCAAAATACAGTTTATCTGCAATATCAAAGTCTGTTGATACAGTCTCCGGGTTGTTATTTACGATAACTGTCTCCCAGCCTTCCTTGGCAAATGCCCAGGTGCTGTGTACGGAACAGTAGTCGAACTCGATACCCTGTCCGATACGGATTGGACCGGAACCTAATACCAGAACTTTCTTCTTCGGTGTTGTCTCTGCTGCTTCGTTTTCACTGCCAAATACGGAATAGTAATATGGAGTGGATGCTTCAAACTCTGCGGCACAGGTATCAACCATCTTAAAGGCTGCTACGATACCATTTTCGTAACGCATGTCATGAATTTCTTTTTCACTCTTTCCGGTAAGATCTGCAATGACTTTATCCGGGAATTCCATACGTTTTGCTTCTTTTAAAAGCTCTACGGTAAGTGGTTTTGTCTTTAAATCCTGCTCCATCTCAACTAAGATAGCCAGTTTGTCAATAAACCATTTATCAATCTTTGTAATCTCATGAATTTTATCATAAGATACGCCACGGCGCAGTGCTTCTGCAATAACCCAGATTCTGCGGTCATCTACTACATGTAACTGCTCCTGTAATTCCTCATCAGAAAGCTTGCTGAAGTCATAGGATAAAAGACTGTCTACATGCTGCTCTAAGGAACGGATTGCTTTCATCAGGGCACCTTCAAAGTTATTGCAGATACTCATAACTTCTCCGGTTGCTTTCATCTGTGTTGTTAACGTACGTTTTGCAGTGATGAATTTATCAAATGGAAGTCTTGGGATTTTTACTACGCAGTAGTCTAACATCGGCTCAAAACTTGCATATGTCTTTCCGGTAATTGCATTCTTGATTTCATCTAAGGTATAGCCCAGTGCAATCTTTGCAGCAACTTTTGCAATCGGATATCCGGTTGCTTTGGATGCTAATGCAGAAGAACGGGATACACGAGGATTAACCTCGATAACACAATATTCGAAGGTTTCCGGATGCAGTGCGTACTGTACGTTACATCCTCCGGTAATATTTAATTCGGAAATAATATTCAGTGCAGAAGTACGGAGCATCTGATATTCTTTATCACCCAAAGTCTGGGAAGGTGCTACTACGATAGAGTCTCCGGTATGCACACCAACCGGGTCAATATTTTCCATATTACATACAGTAATACAGTTTCCGTTGGCATCACGCATTACTTCGTACTCAATTTCCTTCCAGCCTGCGATACAACGCTCTACCAGTACTTCTCCGACACGGCTCAGACGAAGTCCGTTAGATAAGATGTCGATAAGCTCTGTCTCATTATGTGCGATTCCGCCGCCGCTTCCTCCTAAGGTATAAGCAGGACGAAGTACAACCGGATAACCGATGGTATTGGTAAATTTAATGCCATCTTCCACATTGTGTACTACCTGGGATGGTGCACACGGCTCGCCGATTTTTTCCATGGTATCTTTAAATGCCTGACGGTCTTCTGCCTTGAAAATTGTCTCAGCAGTTGTACCAATCAGTTTGACACCCTGTTTCTCTAAGAATCCGGATTCTGCTAACTCCATACCAAGGTTAAGACCTGCCTGTCCACCTAAGGTAGGAAGGACGCTGTCCGGTTTTTCTTTTATGATAATCTGCTCTAATACTTTTGCAGTTAATGGCTCGATATAAACTTCATCTGCAATATCCTTATCTGTCATAATGGTAGCAGGATTGGAGTTTACCAGAACAACTTCGATTCCTTCTTCTTTTAAAGAACGACATGCCTGTGTTCCTGCATAGTCAAACTCTGCAGCCTGTCCAATGACAATCGGACCTGAACCAATTACTAATACTTTTTTAATATCTTTATTCTTAGGCATTATTTCGTTCCTCCCATCATCTCAATAAAACGGTCAAAAAGGTAAGCAGAATCCTGTGGTCCCGGACATGCTTCCGGATGGAACTGTACGGTAAAAATGTTCTTTCCGACATACTCTAATCCTTCGTTGGTTCCATCGTTTACATTTACAAATGCCGGTTTTGCAATTTTCTCATCCAGGGTATTGGTATCTACTGCATAACCATGGTTCTGGCTGGAAATGTATACACGGTTGGTCTTTAAATCCTTAACCGTATGATTTCCTCCACGATGACCATATTTCAAATGATATGTGTCTGCACCGGTTGCAAGTGCCATCAGCTGATGTCCCAAGCAGATTGCAAAAATCGGTGTGTCAGATTCATATAATTTACGAATCTCTGCAATAATCTCCTTGCACTCCTTCGGGTCTCCAGGTCCATTACTTAACATGATTCCGTCCGGATTCGTGCTTAAAATTTCTTCTGCTGTGGTGTGTGCCGGATAAACGGTAACTTCACAGCCTCTTTTATTTAATGACTGGGCGATGTTTCTCTTAGCACCAAGGTCTAACAGTGCTACTTTTTTGCCCTTTCCAGGCAATACGCTTTTCTCTTCACAGGTTACTTTATCTACCACATTTCCTGTGGTGTAAGCCTTTAATTTTGGAATAATCTCATCCAGATTGTAATTCTCATCTGTTGTAATCATTCCATTCATTGTTCCCTTTTCACGTAAGAGCTTGGTTAATGCTCTGGTATCAATTCCTGCAATTCCCGGTATATCGTATTTTTTCAGAAAATCCTGAATGGTTCCTTCACAACGGAAATTACTTGGCATTCTGGATAATTCTCTTACGATATATCCATCTACCCATGGACGTCCTGACTCCATATCCGGTGTAATTCCATAATTTCCAATCAAAGGATATGTCATTACTACCGCCTGTCCTGCATAAGATGGATCTGTCAGTACCTCTAAATACCCTGTCATCGACGTATTAAATACGATTTCACTGATGACTTCCCGTGTTGAACCGATGCTGGTTCCGGTAAATACATTGCCATCTTCCAATATAAGAAAAGCTTTCATTTGTTCACCCTGTCCTTTCTATTCTTCCGATACCTGCGCAAAAAAAAAGAGTCAGTCATCTCTTTTTCCTTCCTTTTGCATAAAAAATGCACCAAACCTGCACAGGCTACCTAAATTGTAAAAATTCTACCATATCGGGAAGGTTTTTTCAACCTTTTTCGCAAAACAAATAGTCACTAAGTTTGATGCATACTTATCCATTTTTTATGCATTTTTTCTTTTTCCTCTATAATAACCGCCTTCCATTTTCCCGGCACATCAAAAGAAGCCGCATTACTGCAGCTTCTTTGACGTTTGTTAAAGAATATCATTTATCTATAGGAGTACGATTAACTGCTCTGCGGTATATTCCGTGCCAGCTTTTGGAAGTTTATAACTTTGAAGCTCGGTGCAGTTCCTCTTCATATTTTGTCAGATACAGGACTCTGCCTCCCGGAAGAATATTTCTTCCGGTGAATACGGATATTTTCGTCTCCATATTCTAAAGAAGTCCCTATGATTTGCACGAAGTTAGTTATTTCTAACTTCAATTATTGTATACTAACTTTATAAAAAGTGCAAGGGGCTTGGCGATTAGGTTTTCTCATTACTGCGGCGGATTACATCTTGAGCATGGTTCCAGTCCCATACTCTTCGCCTCTGACAAAGTCACCTCATGGTCACTCTTTTTTAAATAAGAACAGCCTGCCGAATGATATTTTGAACCGGTGTCTGTAATATGTACCATAACAGAACTGCTTTCGCCGGCTGAACTGCCTGCTATACCGGCAGCTATACCAGCATCACTGCTGCCTGATGATGTAGTGCTGTCTGGTGCGGAATTATTTACTGTACTATCACTGCTTCCGGTAGGTTCTCCTGCTTTCCAGCTTTCTGATGGGGAGCAGTTCCAGGTGATATCATTTCCATCTGACGTGGCTACAATCGTACCCTGTTCATCGGTACGAAACACGGATATGCCGGCTGCCCGCAGACGGTTCAGCACCTCTGCATGAGGATGTCCGTATTTATTGCCTTCACCGGCACTGATTACCACATAAGCCGGTGATACCTTATCCAAAAAAGCCTGACTTGTGGCTGTCTTGCTTCCATGATGCGCTGCCGCATAGACATCTGCCGAAATATCAATTCCATTATTTAAAATGTCCTCTTCCGCTTTTTCTTCTGCATCTCCGGTAAAGAGGAAGCGGTTGTTGCCATTCTGCACCAGCACACCCACCGACCAGTCGTTCATGTCATTTCCATAGTCTGCATTTGGCGCCACAATGGTAAAGGTTGCTCCTCCAAGGGTATAGGTCTCTCCTACCACCGGATAAGTGGTCTGATAGCCCTTGGACTTCATTGCCTGCACCACATCATCATAGGTTCTGGTGTCATTTGCCACATCCGGCATGATAATTGTATCGCAGTCAAATTTATAAATTACTACATCCAGTCCACCAATATGGTCTGCATCCGGATGTGTTCCTATGACATAATCCAGTTTCTCTACACCCTGGCTCATAAGATAGGACTGTACCGTTGTTCCTTTGTCATTATTGCCGGCATCTATCAGCATGTAATGACCATCACAAGCTATCAAGGCAGCATCGCCCTGCCCTACATCTATGAAATGCACCTGCATCTGTCCGGCGGAACTGCTATCTGTCTTATAGGTATTACTGATGACTCCCCCGGTAACAAAATCCTCCGTATCACCACCAGGCTCTGTATTGCTTTCTGTCTCTGTTTCAGTCTGTGTTTCCGTGGCAACGGAACTTTCCCTGTCAGGCTTTTCTTTCTTATTATCCGAATGATTGCCGATTGCTCCGGCTATCATCAATACGAAAATAATAACAGCAATCCATAATTTCTTGTTTCCGGATTTGGATTTCATTTTCCTAACTCCTCCGTTTTTCTTAAAATTTCTTTTCTATTATAATATTTTTTTTATGTTTTTTCCACAGAAAAACACTCCAGCCTAAGCCAGAGTGTCATCCCACTTCCATATTAAACTACCTTAATTTACTTCATAATATTTATTTCTTTTATATTTCTCAGTTACTTTACTAGGTACCACATTTCCGACTCCTGCACAGCCATTTTTTCGGCTAGATGATGGTTGCTTTTCTGACTCTGTTATCGCCATCTTTTCAAACGCCTTATTATCAACTGGCTGTAAACCTATCTCATCAGATGGAATTTTTACATATAAATGATTAGGTTTTGAAAATCCACCGAATCTGCGAACCAATAATCCCTCATCATCTAATTCTTTCAATGTTGTTTTTACAGAAGATTTGCATTTGCCGATTTGAACAGACAATTCATCTATTGGAAATATCAGATAAACGTTTCCATACTTGTCTATCCAGCTATTCTTTCTCGATATCCGCGCCCGGTCATACAAAATCATATAAAGGAATTTTGCAGTTTGAGAAATTCGCAGTTTTAGCAAAAACTTCGGAAACCGGAAGTACTGAATCATCTGCTTTGACTCCTTCATGTATTCATATTTCATTCTTTTCTCACCTCATTTCTGTTTCTAACTGTTGTAAAAATCATTTTTATGCCGGCTAAAAAATGTTCTTACACATATATAAAAGATGAAGGGCATAAACACAGGCTCTTGATAAAAATTTTTTATTTTTCCTGCAAAAAATACCCTTTCATTAATACGAAACGCTGAAAGGTATTTTTACAGCCCCTGAGGAAAACTTTTTTACTTTTTCAGTTAATTGAATATTTGAAAACAAAAAAAACACTCACTTATTCCAGTGATATGTCTTATCAAAATTTTCTTATTTTGTTGTCTGTGACGCTTACTCAGAAACGCTTGCGTATCTGCTAAAATGTAATCGCCTGCAATTATATTTTCACGTGGGTGTGGGGGCGCTTTCTGCCCCCACTCAGAAAATATTGCTAAAATACAGTTTAGATTTACCATACATACAAATTGGAAGTTATCTATTTCTCCTCTTCGTTAAGACCTAGTCCACTACATATTACTTGCTATCCCTGATACCTTATTCTTTCAACCAGCGTTTCCTTTTTCAGATTACTGCTTAAAACGCAGGAAAGTACAATCTGCAACAGACCAACCAAAAAAATCATAATACAAATTGGTACGATTGGAACATGATAGATATTCATTCCAAATATTCCATTATGTTTTGCATAGGAAAAAAGTGTATAGCCGAGCGGCAGACCAATAATCAAAGCTACGCATATGGTGCCAACCGTAAAAATCAGTCCCTGTAACTGCAGACATAAATTTAATTGTTTATTTGTCATACCCACAGCCTGTAATATACCATATTCCTGCTTTTTTGTCGTAATATTCATGATCATGGTATTCGCCATATTCATAAACCCGATGAGTCCCACAACCGCCATAAACAGATAACAGCCAAGCTTCATCATGCTGCTTGCAAATTCGGCAGATTGTAACTGCGCATGATAAGTATCCATTTTTATATGCGAAGTATTAGAAATCAAAGTATTCAGACTTTGTTCTACAGATGCCACATCTTTTTTATCACAGTCCACCCACAGATAGCCATAGGCTGTTCCTCTCGGATTCATGGAACGATATACACCTTCCGGAATGACAAGATAAGTGTCCGCACTTACAAAAGATCCTGCAATCTTTCCCTGATAGGTATAGGTTCCACTTCCATTCTCAAAGTCAAATGCAATGGATTCACCCGGAGCATATCCATCTTGTTCCATCCACGTTGACCAGCCAAAGAAAATATCACCATTCTTTACCGCCTGATCATAGTCCATAGAGCCAATATCCCCGTCCTGGCGCATAAAATCAAAATCCTTTTTATTCACAATAATAGCCGGAAATCTTGTTCCGTTCAGATTTACAGAGACAATCTCTCTCGTCATAACATCTGTTACTCCCGGAATGCTTTTGATTTCTTCAATCAGCGAATCATTCAATGGATCATCCGTCAGAATCGTATCCAGATTATTCTCCGGATATCTTTCATCATACTCAGCAGAATAGTCAAGCTGCAGTTCAAATTGTCCATGATTAACGGAAAGACGTGCTTCATGCTCCGTGTCAATATTTCCCACATAATTAGAGATAATCACAAACAATACGCAAGAAAAACCCATTGTGAGGATAGTACCAATAGTTCTTTTGGGATTACCCGTTACATTTGCCATTGCCATAGAAAACACGGTGACATTTTTTCTGCCATTTCGTTTTCCTTTTTTTTGTGTTTCTGCATTTTCTAAATACCGTGTTGCTTCGATAGGTGAAATCCGTGAAACAATTTTCATTGGTTTACGCAGTGCCAAAGCAACGGTAAGAAATGATACGAAAATACAGAGAAGCATAACAGGCAGGGAAAACAGAGGCACCTGCTGATTTTGAACTCCCATAGAGCCAGTTCCGGTTGATACAAGGTTCCCCTGTTCTACCAGCCAGTTAAAACCGCATTTTGCAATCAGAAAGCCAAAAAGCAATCCAACTGGTATTGAAAAAAATGTCAAAAAAATGCCCTCTCTGAAGATCAGTTGTTTCATCTGCTTTTTTGTCGCTCCCAGAGCCTTGATTTTTCCATACTCCTGTATCTTGTTGGCAATACCGACCTGAAAAATATTATAAATGACCACAACAGAGAAAAGTACAATTGCAAGAATCAAAACCCCGCATACCGCAATCGTTTCATAACTCGGCTGCAAGACCCATTGCAAATAGAGATCATTGACTATAACGTTTTTTTCTTCGATCCCACAAGCTGCTGCAATCTGCTTTATAACCGAATCAATATTATTCATAGATACATTTGCAGAATCATTTAAAGTAAAATAAATATTATACTGTCTGTCATTCTCTGCGACGTGCTCATCATAAAACTCCTGTGACCCGAAAGCAACATAAGATGCCTCGATGGTATACTCATCCCGATCATATAGGATTCCGCTGACAACAAATTCTTCCGGCTTATATTCTGACTGCATCCCTGCACGGTAATCCAGTGTAACCGTATCTCCGACCTTTACATCATCATATCCCATTGCACGAAAAAAAGCTCTTCCGGCGGCAATTTCCTGCATTTTTTCCGGATACTTTCCTTCCTTTAACTCATATTCCTTATTATAGGGAAGCATTTTTCTTGTAGTCTCATCCATGCAGACAAAACCACCGTTTTCGTTGCCTTTTATGATACCTTCGGTGCACATAGTGCCTGTAGCATCTATTTCCGCACGGCGGTTTACTTCCTTTAACTGCGATCCGTCTGCTGCGATAAACAAACCATAATTGCTTCCATATGAGCTTGCCGCCTGACTTTTCTGCAAACGGATCATTCCATTTCCCACAGTACTGATAATCACAAGCAGCATCGTAGTCAGACATATGGACATCATAATCAGTATACTTCTTGTCTTGTTCTTTTTGTCATTGCTATATGCAATCCTGCTTATTGTCTTCATCTAAAATCCACCACCTGTCCATCCTCAATCACCAGAATACGATCAGCGACCTGTGCAATTTCGTCATCATGGGTAATCATTACAATTGTCTGTCCATATTTTTTTGCTGTCATCTTAAGCAGGGCGATCACCTCATCACTGGTCTTGGAATCAAGATTTCCGGTCGGCTCATCTGCAAATATAATTTCCGGACGATTCACCAGTGCTCTTGCAATTGCTACTCTCTGCTGCTGTCCTCCGGATAACTGATTTGGCAGATTGTAAATCCTCTTTTCAATCCCCAGAGTTGTAATGATATCATTTACATACGCTTCATCCACTTTTCTTCCATCCAGCCCCAGTGGCAGTACAATATTTTCCCAGACATTAACAGATGAAACCAGATTAAATGCCTGAAAAACAAATCCGATTTTTCTTCTGCGGAAAACAGCAAGGGCATCTTCTTTCATCCTGTATAAATCTTTCCCTGCTAAAGTAACACTGCCTTTTGTAGGGGTGTCAAGCCCTCCAAGCATATGAAGTAATGTACTTTTACCGGAACCTGACTTTCCGACAATTGCGACAAATTCTCCCTGCTCAATCTGAATGTCCACCTGATTGACCGCTTTGACCTGATTCTCACCTGCGCCATAAAACTTACAAAGCTGTTTGGTTTCTAATATCACACTCATGTGTTGCCTCCTTTTCAATTCTGTAAAGCGTACCTCTTCAGCACACTTTCTTTGCCTGTTTATATAATTGGTCATTTTTCAACCTACATCCAAATTGTATCAGGACAATCTTTCATTTCACTTTCAAAAAACGAGCAGAAGTCTTACAGAATTGTAAGATTTCTGCCCACTTAAAATTTAACCAACATATGGTAATTGAATCACAAACGTGCTTCCTTTTTTCTTTTTGCCGGAGGTTACCATGATTGTACCTCCGTGTTTTTCGATAATTTCTCTCGATAGAAAAAGTCCGATTCCTGTACCACTCTTTTTCATGACCTCCCTGGAACTTCCTCTGTAAAATCGTTGAAAAATTTTGTGATACTCATTCTGCGGAATACCAATTCCCTGATCCTCTATTTCCATTCTTACAAGATCGTTTCTTTTTTGTAACCGGATAAATATTTTTGAACCATCCGGGCTGTACTTGATTGCATTATCAAAAACGTTGATAAAAGCTTCACCAAGCCACCTTTTATCCTGCATAACCATGCATGTTTCCAGCTCTTTTTCATAGTCAAAAACGAATTCAATTTCTTTCTCATCCGCTTTTGGATAAGTACAGTTCACAGCAGATATGACGGTATCCATAAGCGGAAGTTTTTTCTTATTAATCTGAATCAGTCCAGTTTCCATCTTGGATATTTCAAGAAGCGACTGCAATAATGTCTCCAGTCCATCCAGAGCACTCCGACAACGGATACGAAACTCCTCCTGTTCTGTGGCACTTAAGTCATTCTGCATCAGCACACTAAAACATGTATCCAAAGCTGCAACCGGTGTCTTTAACTGGTGAGAGATATCAGAAACCATTTCTTTCGTGCTCTCCTTTTCTTCCCGTGCTTCTTCCTTTAGCAGCTGAATATGATGTCCGATTGCTTCAAGCTGGTCATTCAATTTTTCCAGTTCTGCTGGATTTTCCGTTTTCAGTAAAGCATCAAATTTATTTTCACGGAATCTGATCAGAATTTCTTCCAACTGGTCTAAAATTTTCTGATGACACGCATCTTCTTTTTTCTTCCAATAAAGTAAAAAAGTCAAAAGAAGCACGCATATCACAGTGCTTACAGCACCGGTCCCCATAACCTGATGCCGGAATTGCATATAAAATGCATTCCCTTTATTTCCCCGGTATCCATATTGCTCCAATAATCGCCTTCCCTGTTCGTTCGTTTCAATATCCTTATCCTTAAGCAATTCCGAAACAGCATCCAGCCCGGAAAATTCTTCCTTTGCAGCAATCTCTGTCATAAGATTCATTTTATATTTATAATCTTCATAAAACACATACGTGGTAAAGCAATTTAATATTGCAAACAATAATATGACAGGTAATACCAGGGAGAGCACTACTGTAATCTTCTTGCGATATCTCTTTGTCACTGCCTTACCTCCTGATTCCATATATACCCAAGACCTCTGATATTCTTTATATAGACCGGTGCAGCCGGATTGTCTTCGATTTTCTCACGGAGTCTTCTGATATTGACAGCGATTGTATTTTCATCCACAAAATCCCCTTCCAGATCAAACACATTTTCCAATATTTGTGTTTTTGAAAGAATCTGTTTCGGATTCTGAAGGAAAAAAGTCAGCATTTTCAACTCCGTTTTTGTCAGACTGATTTCACGACTCTTTATCAGGACTTTCATTTCTCCTGCGACAAATACGATATCTCCCGAAATCATCTTTCCGGCTTCCGTTTTCTCCTGTCTGCGGCGGAAATGTGCTTCTATTTTCAAAAGAAGTACCGAAAGACTAAACGGCTTTGTAATATAATCATCTGCCCCTGCTTCATATCCCATGACCTGATCCATTTCCTGATCTAATGCTGTAAGGCAGATAATGTATGTATTATAATTGCATCTCATCCACCTTACAAAATCCAGACCATTCCCATCCGGAAGATTCACATCACAAATGGTAACATCCACATTATTATCACTTGCAATTCTTTTCGCTTTTTTCACTGATTCTGCTGAAAAAACCTCATATCCGGATTTTTTCAGTGAAAATGTAATTCCACGATTTAAATTTTCATCATCTTCAACCACAAGTATACCTGGCATAGCATATGCGCCTCTCTTTATTAACTATTCTCCTCGTTGCAACGCACAAATTCTTTCCAACTTCAATTCTGCATTTTCTCTTTACCTGCGAAATATACAGATTGGAAACCTTCATGCCGGCATTATGTTCAGCCACATACTTCTTTATCTCATCATATGTAGCCTTAGTCTCTGCAGATGTTATATCCATATCATCAAGTTCAATCGTGACATTAATGTAATCATCCGGCTTTTGTTTTAGTTGGGACAAAAGAACAACCGTCTCAACATGGCTTGAGATGACAGCAAGTACGTCTGCTGCCAACGGTCATCCAGAAAAACTGGTCCACCGTGCAAAATAAGCCTCTGGTCGTCCGTGGTAATTTCTCAATCTGCAAACGCCCGCTTTGCCTGTCCGCGGTAATTGCTCGACCATCACTTTATAATTTCCTTTTCACGCAGAAACGCTTCTACCTTCTCGAATTTCTTATTTTTGTATGGAATCTCATAAAGCGGTATTCCATGCTCCTTGGCGTAGGATCGTTTCAGCTCGTCGTTCTTCTTCTGGGCCGTGAATTGATACTTTCCTCCAAATTCATCAACCGGCTTGTAGTGCTGTTCACCCTGGCATTCAATCAGGCTCTTTATATTTCCTGCCTCGTCGTATACCCCGAAGTCATACCTGAGCAGATTCACCTTCCCGGCTCCATATAAATCTGGGAAAGAAACCTCAACCCTATAAGGCACTCCGTTTTCCTTCAGTAGTTTGGTTACAATCCACTGGAACGAGGAAATCGGGTGGCAATCACAATGTGCGTCGCTCCAGTATCCGTTGTAGGCGTCATAGCCATACTCGGTCGGCGGGTTAATGGAAAACTTCGATGATTTTATCTCCTGCTCCTTACAGCACAAATAGCACCGGCACTTGTACAATTTATATATGAAGTAAGTGCCTCCGCCTTTTTTTCGCAGATCGGTTATATACCGAAGCTCCTCATAGTGATCATTGACACATTCCAACACCTCAAGTGATTCATGAATCGTGCCAACAAGGTCCAACGTATAGCTTTCATCAAGGACCCTTTTGTAAGTCGCTTTCTTCTTTTCTTCTTGAGCGGTCTTCAGGCCACACTCGTTTGCTTTATCCCATTCAGCAAACGCCCATCTGGAATTCCTGCTCCTGCGGATCGTCTCAGTGCAATAGCGGTGTTTTTTCTCCAAGAACTGAAACTCAGACTTACTCACCTTCTTACCGCAATCGCATACACAGTTATATGTAGAGCCATAAATTCTGCTATAACGATTTGCCTCATCCACTGGCGTAACGCTAAGAACCGTCAAACACCCATACTTAGTACCAACAGGGATGTCCGCCTGTTCCGGATGACAAATCGGGCAGCCCAGTCCAAACGTGGTTCTTTTCTGTACAGGAGCATACCATTCGTGCCCCTCGCTACATTTCCACCATGCAGAAAGTGCAGTGCAATATTCTGTTGTATCTGATGCCATCGGAAATCTCGACTTGGAGTTCTTCTCCTCATCCCATTCCCGGAGCAAATCCTCTCTATCATTATCCTGGCACCATTGCTCAAGACTCTGCTTTTGCTTCTTTGCCATGGGCGCCTCCAGCCAGCATCATTTACAGAGTAAACAATGCGAGTATTTCACTTACGAGTTTATCCGTCCTTGCCTTAATCTGATCAACCGTCCAATTGTCTGTGCTTACAAGGTCAGCATTCAAATTCAGTCCATTCAAATAACCGATTGGATTGTCATTGCTGTCCTTACGCTCTTTCTTCTCTTTAAAGGATTTATTACCGAGCGAACTGTTGTATCCAGTGATTGTCAGATTTCCGAATGTGTGAGCATACTCCTCAAGGTACTCATTAGCCTTGTCTCTATCGCCACCGGCAATCATATCAACCCAGGCATCCGGGATGTTCTTTCCTTCCGGGAAGATGTGTTCAATGGTCCAAATATACTGATTGCTTCCGTTTTTCTCCCACAGGTTTTTCTGGCTCTCCGCTGTCATACCCTGCTTTGCTATCATGCAAAGAATAAATCTTGTAGCACCGGTATTTTCTTTATAAACCGGTCCACGAAGCTTCTCCTCGAAAACAGCATCATCTGCAGAAACCGCCATCAGCTTTTCACGCAGTTTCGTATAAATAGTCTCGCCGGTATAGCTCTGCTTCTCCATCTCTTCGATGAAGGCCATGAACAAACGAGTTACATCTCGCGTAGGCGGAACGTCGGTCATGTTACGTCTTACAAAGAATGTGATCAGGAATCGGATTATCTTTACATATAACGCCTCATCTATCCCCAGCGCATCTTTTTTCTTATCCAGATAAAGCAGGAACAGATATGAAGGAACGCCTCCCACGCGCTGCAGGTCCAAGTACGCTTCCTTAACAGCCGCCGTAAGATCATCCGTATTTTGAAGAATGATTCTCGAATATATCTGTGCATTTTCATATACGTCGTCCAGGAACTTAGACGGGTCCTTAACTACAATCTTTTCATAGATATCCAGCATTGTAGATCTGGTCGCAATAGTCCCCAACGGATAGAGCCTATCATCGCCTTCTACAAGAAACGGAACATTCATATCCTTACGGAAGGCATTATAATTCTGTCTGAAGAATCTCTCCCTCGCGCTATCATCATCACCAAGCGCATCCATTATCTGGGTCCAACGGCCAAAGTAATAATCAAGATTATCACTGTCGGTGATGTCCAACCTGGCCAGGAGTAAGTTCTTTATCAGGTCAAGTGATGTAAGCGGCGTACCACGATCGTTTAATGACTCAAAAAGAGTGTACGCATCAGAGTGATTTGAGACCTCGATCATAACAAGAATAGCCGTGTTGACCTTCTCCAGAATCTCAAACATTGTAGCAACCTTATTATTGGAAGCTTCCAGTTCACTATCGATACGCCTCTTGAAATAGTTATAGCCTTGGAAGATTCTACGGTTACCAGCAAACTTAGGTGTCTGATGTGGCGCAATGATCTTCTTATCTGCAAGCAGTCCCATGTAATCCTCAAGGTTTTTATGCTGTACCTGAGGAACAATACGAATCTCAGACTGCGTCTTCTTTATAACAAGTTTTCTCTTTAATTGTAGGATATCGGATTGCTGATCTTCATCCAGAGAATCGCGGTTAGAGTCAAGAGTGACGTATAAGGCCGCGAGCAGAAGGCTGAGTGTAGTCAAACGCTGCTGACCATCAACCACTTCGAATTTCGGATTGTTCAGGGTGTCCTGTGTAGTATTAATGCAAATAATAGAACCCAGGAAATAGCCTGCTCCATTCTCCATCAAGTCATTAAACAGTTCTTCCCACTGCTTAGTGCCCCAAATATACTCTCTCTGATATTTCGGGATCTCATAAATCGTCTTAGACTCCGGATCAAGAATCTGAGAGATTGGATACTTGTTTACATTGATATTGTTAATATTCATGCTCTCACTCCGCTTCGTTATTTATTTTAGAGCCATCCGGCAGCACAAATCCCAGGTCAAAATCCACCCTGACAGCATCCGCGATCTGCTTTAATTCATCTACTGAGAGTGTATCCCTCTTTAGCTTCTTATTCAGATTCTGAGGTGTCTGTCCGATCCTGCGGCTGAGCTCCGCTAATGAAATATGCTGTTTCTTACAAAGCTCTCTAACCAGGTCTGATGTCTTCATCCGTAATATCCTCCAAATGTATATTATAAACCTCCAGGTTGATACTTTCAATGCTTTTGTATAGCCTTACATTAACAAAAAACACTCCGAGCATAAAATCCCACGCCCGGAGCAACCTTTTTGGAGTATTCATTTTTCTATCTCAATCTTGAGTCCCGCCTTAAATTCGACTTCGAAGTAGTTGTCAAAAAACAGTTATCTTTTGTGAAACAAAACTACGTTGTTGCCCTTTCTCCGAATAGCCCAACAGTGCATTGTGCATTTCGATTTGACCTCAACATAATCTTCATCGTAATCTTCGATTAATCTCAGCACCTGGAAATACGGGTCCTGAACTAATTTCTTTTCTCTCTCAGTTAGCAAGGACCGCTTCCTCCTGCAACAACGTAATCAACTCAACCTATGTGAATAACAATCCCGTCAACACAACCCCAGCCATATAACTATCCTGTCTCCACAACCTATCCCCGTAGACCACTTTCCACGAGAACGATTTTTCCTATATAAATAGTTGCATTTGACTTTGCCCAGAGCTCCCCAAAGGCACCCCTCCAGCAAAAATCCTTTGTTTTATGGGCTTCCAGAGGTTTTTACCGTTCTACCTTTGACAGCAATACTACCGTCTCCACATGCGTACAAATTCAAATTATATCCCCACAAAACTATGGATATCTGGACAATATTTTTACAGTACTAATACCGTTCGTGCAGCCTTTTCCCACAAAATCATGGATGGTACTAATTTTGCACCATACTAATTGTGCAACAGCCTATGGCACAATTACTTTTTTCCATTACTTCAGTATCATTATCTTCTTCCATCTTTTCCGTTTCTAACGATTGATACGCCTGTTTCAATCCTCGTAATAATTCTTCCTCACTCGACAAGTACAGCTTATAATTTGACACAAAAATCTGCGTCTTATCAAGAGGCTAGTGCTACCGCTTATTGAGAATAATTTCTTGCTTATTAACAAATAACCGAGCATTTATATTCCAACTTTCTTGATAACCTCCAACAATAATTAATATAGGTTCTGGACATTTTAGTTTTTGGTCTTGAGATAAAACTATCATTTGATTTTTATCAATATTACTTGGTGCCGACGATGCATTTGGATGATAGTGCCACTCTCCTAAATAATACTGGCCTTGGTCCCATGCCAAGTCTAAAATTCTTTTCAATCCATCTATACCCCTATAAAAAGTACACTTTGAATGTCTAGAATTTTTGGGTGGTGGTGTTATTTGCAAAATGTTGGCTATTGCTTGGTTGGAAGAATAATTTCCAATTAAAATGCCCCCTGTTTCATAAGGATTAGAAATAGCACAATAATAAAGCATTTGTTCATAAGCCTTTGTGTCGAACTTTACAGTATATGATTGATTCTTATCTTGAAAAAGCAAATTATCCATTCTCTCTTTTCTCCACCACCTCATAGCTTTCAAATATCCCATCGCTCTCTTTTTGCTCGTAAATGAGCGAAAGCGTCTTTTGAGATTTTGATATAATGTAATTTTCAATTACCTTCACGGAAGTTGCAGCAGCAATCCAAATATCATCACTTCTTCCAGGAAAAGTCGGATGCCAGCAACCAATTCCATTCCTTGGCAAGTCGTAATCATCATATAAGACTTTTTCTGCTTGTAGGTACGGGGAAATCAAATCATAAAAAGCATTAAATTTAAAAGTGTTACCATTCATCAGTGTAACATATAATCGTTTTGCACCCAATCCAACAGAGACTGAAGCTATAATATGGGTTCTCTTAAAATTAGTTCTTTGAAGAATATCAAGTACATTATTTTCCCCAGTACAATCAACAATAACATCATATCTATCCAAATCAATATTTGTTTTAAAAGAGTCATCATTTGAAAGAGTATCATTTATAACTTTAACATTTGCGTGTGGATTTAGGGAGTTAAGATAATTACATACCGATAATTCTTTAAATTCACCAATATTATTTAGATTTAAGATATGGCGGGATAAGTTCCCGACTTCAAATATATCTGAATCTGCAATAGTAATATTATATACTCCTGCTCTTACAAATATTTCTGCGATTGATGCTCCAATGCAACCTGCTCCAATGAGCAATATTCTTTTTCTTAGTAACAGGTCACTCATTTTACCTCGTTGAGATATTTCGTGTTGGTTCCAATTTTCTGAAACAATCCAATCCAATTTTGCATTTTTAGTGAATACCTCACATCTATCACACATCCACCATCCCTGTTGATTATTTCTGAATCCTTTTGCTGTCCTTTTGCCATATGATACAGTCGGTAAATACAGAGCTTTCCAAGAAATTATCTCGGGGTCTCCACCAAAAATTCGGGGAACAGGGAAACCAATTAAAAGCAAATGCCGTTTTCCGTCCCGAATTTTTGAGACAATATTTTGAAGGATACACATTATATTAATATGTTGTTTTTCACAGGCAACTAACAATTCGCCAAATGTTTCTGGTGCTTGCCACTCATTAACAACTGGGATCTGATTCATAAGTATCCACGGGGCAATAATGGGAGGTGATATAGTTGTTTTTGAAAGATATTTTCCCCATTCTGTATAATGCTGGATGTTGTTACTTAGCGATTTAAACACCTTAACATAGTATACAAATGGTTTACTTTTATACACATCTAATTCTGCTATTCCATACCGACATTCGACACTCTCCCATTGCATGAAGGTAACCACATCTTCCGAGAAAGCAAACTGCATTTCTAAAATATTGCTCATAGAAAATTCGGGCAGCTCAAATGGCTCGCTTTCTGTAACTAATTTTCCTTTTGCCGCTAGCTCTAGCCAACAAATTGCTCGTTTTGCATGATACAACAAGCGTTCATCTACACTATATGGTTCCGATTGATAATTAGGTATTGTATTCACCTCAAGGCATAATGCTCCTTTTCTCCACAATCCGTTTCTTTCAATTTTGGAGTTGTTAGCTTGATGATACAATGTAACCGTTATACTGTTTTCGACGTCTGGATATACTTTAATTTTTCCCTTTGGGTATTCGGATCCAACAACGAAAAACCATTGAGATTTCTGAGGGAAATATGGTGTTTCACATTCAATCACAATACTTAAGTGTAAATACCAAACATTTAATTCAT
The DNA here is from genome assembly GCF_003461765.1 of Roseburia sp. AF02-12. Taxonomy (NCBI): domain Bacteria; kingdom Bacillati; phylum Bacillota; class Clostridia; order Lachnospirales; family Lachnospiraceae; genus Roseburia; species Roseburia sp. AF02-12. The sequence goes on from NZ_QTXS01000001.1 coordinate 1,351,551, forward strand.
TATCAAATTGCCACTCATTCATTATCTCAACTTGAGATAATGAATCTAAAGCCCTTCGAGCCTGATTTAATTTATCAAGAATTTGTTTTGACTCCATCTATGCAAATCTTCCTTCTGGAATGGCTGCCGATTTTTCAGTACGGGTTGTAAATCCCGTTGAAGAATTAGATTTTGATGGCTTTGGAGCTGGTGGAAATTCATTACCAAATAGCTCTCTCCATTTGCAAACACTATCATATAATTCTTCACAATCAAAAGCTTCACGAGCTATTTTAGCAGCATCACAAACCGTATCGTAGAAATCAGAATATTCTTCATCTGTAATTCGTGCAAAAACATCATGTTCAGGAACGCCTCTATCAGCTAAAAAAGGTTTATTAGTGTATTGGGAAACGATATTTTCAAGAGTTAATACAACACCTTCGGCAACACTTTTAATATCATCTGGACAACAATCACCAATAAAATGTTCCAACGGATAACTCTTGGGATGTTTCATATCTGGATATTGTGTTTTGCGCCACCACTTCAATGCCTTAACAACATTTATATAGTGGGTATTGCAATTCTTGTTTTTTTCAACCGTCCATCGAATTTGCTCAAGTGGATGTGTTTTATCCCATTTTTCCGCTTCACGGTCAGGAATTAGCAACGGTTCGGATTTCCATTGAGGTTCGTTATCTGATTTATAAAATATGTTATATGCACTTTTAAGTAAGTCATTATTGAACGATTTTGTAAGTAACTTTTGTTGGAAATCTTCAATTGTATATTCCGAAATAATCGCCTCATCTTGAAGTACTCCTGTTTCGCTTTCACTAGGTGCAGAAGTAGGTACGATATCCAAATCAACATAACTTAAACTTATACCAATTGACCTGCCTTGAATTCTATATTTGTCTTTATAATGTTTTTCTAAAAATGGAACAAATAAATCCAAAGCCTCCTCTGGTGTAAACTCTTCAGAGTCTAATTTCGTTACAACAATTACATCGACATCTGATTTATTGCCGTTTTTGGGTTTTACTGCTGTGGAACGTCGGTAACTTCCCTGTAAGAAAGTACTAATAATAATCTTTGATAATGTTTCATCTTCCTCTAATCTCCTTCTTAATGTCGTATGCCCTGTTTTCAAATCCTTCACTTGATTGTCAGACAAACGAATATTAGATAGAAAATCTTTAAAATATGACGGTACAGTAGACATAAATAATCCTCCCTTAATTAGTAAAACTTATTGATTGTGAATATGTACAAGAATTCCTTTGCTCAAAATCATATTCATATAGAATACATTTGCCAAATCCAACTGAATTTTGACCTAAGAAAAACATAAATGCATTTGGAGCAGCAGCAAAAATATGTAGTGTTGCACGCCGTTCCACAGTGCTTCTTCTGCCAATAGCGTTATAAACTGAATTAGCTAAAGCAGTTGCATGTGTTCCATCTTCTATCGAAAAATTTGTAGCACCAACATCGCTTGGCATACAATTAATGATACATCCAATTGATAGATTGTTTTCTTTTATGAATTTTACCACGTCATTGTAAATGTTACGAGTGACATTTAATACTAATGCAGAATCATATTGATTCTCATTAAACTTTTCGTGGGAAATATTCCAATTAGTATAGTTCCTTTTAGATGACAGTTTCACATCCCATAATACAGTGCCATTGGTCGACGATTTTTGTATCGGAAATACGTTGATACCTGATTTACTATCAAGAATTCTTCCTGCTGCAAAGGCTATAGACGCATGTGTATCTAAAAATATTTGATATGCATACTTGTTGCTTGTATTTGTGAGCAAAAATTCCTCCAAATTTCTATAAATATCTTTGTTCCAATCGTATTCACCCTTTATATTGCGACCATCAAACTTATTAATGAATGATAAACAACTCTCTGTGTCTTTTTCCAGGTTTTCTGCTCCACGGGTAAAGCTTTTCACACCAATAGATATTCTTTTAGGGGAATACTTATCGGCAACAAGAAAAATGCGTTTTTCCATTTCTTCATCAAAGTCTTTTCTATCAATACCTTTACCATGTGTTGAAGAAATCATCTGATCATTTACAGTCGCTGAAGCAATAAACCTAATTTGGTCAAACGTCATCATTTGATTGCTATCTGAAATATACTGATGCAACGAATCTCTTACAATTTTTTCTAAAACTTCTATTTCAAACGGCAAAATAAAAAACCGTATTCTCTTATTATCAAGCAAATCTGTATCAAACCCATTTAGCGACGATTTTGCTTCTTTATCAAGCACTTTCCCATAATACTTTTCGATTGACTTTATAAATGTGTTGGCGGACTTATCACATTGCCCGATTAAAAATAATTCATATTCAGGACTTTCTATATCCTTTATAAGGTCATCTAGCCATATTTTAATGTCTGATTTGGTAAAAGTATTTATCGTTGATTTTACTTGTATGCATTTAACAATTTGATTTTGCTGCTCTAATGCTATATCAACCTTATCATTTGATGTTGGAAATTCGACATATATCTTATCCCAGTTACCTTTATCAGTTAAGGCCTCTAATACTGAAGCAAACCCCTGGTATAAAAATCCCCGTGATGCTTCTTTTCCACCCATAATCCTCACCCTTTCCATCATTTATTTGCTTTACTAATCCATGTGATATTCTATAAACAGGCTACCTATTAAATAACCCCAAAATATTTCAAAGCATCTTTGATTGCTTCTACCTTTTCCGCTGTCGGATGCTTCCTCGGCTGTTTCAATTCCTCTACCGCATTAGGAGCATCGTACATTGGCAAGCCTAAATCTCTCTTTACCTCTGCGATATATGCGGTATGTACCTTGAAACCGTATTTAGCTTCTATGTACTCCTTTATCATTTTGTAGGTCACTCGTTCTTTGGGCTTATAGCTTTCCGCTCTTTTAGCAATATTATCAAGTGGAACTTTTCCCTCACCCTCGCCAAACTCAACTTTTACGTTGATATGTCCGTCTGGCTTTTTGTGGGAAAGCAGTACTACCGCCTCAATATTTCCGGACCATGGGAACATGTCCACGCAGCATATCCTCTCCACCTGATATCCTCTGGCGGTTAAAACCTCTAAGTCTCTTGCAAGACTGGTTGGCTTACAGGAAATATAAATCATACGGTCTACGCCATAGTGGATAATTTTCTCCAATGCCTTTGGATGGATGCCATCCCGTGGAGGATCTAATACGATAAAATCCGGTTTTTCGGTAATATCGTCCAATACTTTTAAGACATCACCGGCTAAAAATTCGCAGTTTTCAAGACCATTTAATGCCGCATTTTCCTTTGCGGCTTCCACGGCTTCTTCTACTATTTCCACACCCACTACCTTTTTTGCGGCAGGTGCTAACATCTGTGCAATGGTTCCGGTTCCGCTGTATAAATCAAATACCACCTTGTCTGCCTTCTCGGTCAGCGTATCTCCGATATAGTCCCTTGCAGTCTGGTAAAGCACCTCTGCTCCAAGAGAGTTGGTCTGGAAGAAAGAAAATGGTGTGATTCTAAAACGAAGTCCTAATAATTCTTCGTAAAAATAATCTTTTCCATATAAAATCTCTGTTCCTTCATCCTTTACTACATCTGCTACACTGTCATTTTTCGTATGAAGAATTCCTGCAATGCTGCCGTCTAAATCAAGTTTACATAATGCATCTTTCATTCCAGCCAACAATTCTTTTTCTGAAGATACTGCTTCTGTCAGGCCATCCAGAATATGCTCTGCGCCTGCCGTTACAAGGTCAATCAGGATCTCTTTGGTCTTTACCGCTTTACGCACCAGTAAATGACGCAGATATCCGGTATGCCGCATTCTGTGATAATAGGAAATCTTTTTTTCTGCAAAATACTGCTGCACACAGCTTAATATCTTCCGATAATCTTCATCCACAATTTTGCAGTCTGTTACCGAAACGATATCATAAAAACTGCCACGCTTATGCATGCCAAGGGCAAGGGGACCATCCTTATATTCATCCCCAAAAGTAAATTCCATCTTATTACGGAATCCGAATTCATTCGGACTTGCTTTTACGCCCTCAAAGCTGCAGTTTTCCGGGTCTACTACCGCATCCATCAGTTTCTTCACCTGCTGTCCTTTTAATGCAATCTGATCTTCATAGGATAGATTCTGATAAGTACAGCCTCCGCAGATTCCAAAATGCGGGCACGGTGCTTCCGGCAGCTCATTAGGTGCTTTCTTAAAAACTTCCAGTAAGCGGCCTTCGCCTTTTCCCTTTCTTACTTTATTTACAGAAAAGGAAATCTCCTGTCCCGGTAATACGTTTTTTACGATTACCTGCTTTCCTTCTTCTACTTTTACAACTCCCTTATTCGGGAAATCCACATATGCAACAGTTCCCTGTAATACCTGACCTTTTTTCATACTTACCTCACACAAACAATTCTTTTCCAAAAACACATGTCATCCGCAGCGTTTCCGGCACACTCAGTAAAAGGGCTGCATGATATCACACAGCCCTTTACATCTTCACCTGTTAAATTATGCAAATGATAATGATTATTTCTCTTCCTCGTCATCCTCGTCAAAGAAATCATCTTCAAAATCATCATCGAAATCGTCTTCAAAATCCTCCAGATAATCTGGTGCAAAGAAACGATATAATCCATAAGCAGCTGCAGCAACTACTACAACAATACCAATGATTGCAAAAATTAAACCAGCTTTTGATTTTTTCTTCTCTTCCATTATTTCCTCTTTCTCCTTTTTATGCAATAATTCTGTTACTTTGTTCACATTTGCGGTTAATAAATTCTTTAATTCTTCCATTTTTTCCATTTCTGACCACTCCTTTTTATGCCAACAACAGTTTTTCATTTTCCTGCCACCTAGAACTCTTTTTATTAATTCATTATAGCATATGTTTCCCCAATCTACTAGAAAAAATTACAAATTCATAAAATTTTTATAACTTTTTCAATTTGGCAAAGGATGCAAACATCTTCTTCACACCTACACTGGAAAAATCAACGGTAACCTCATAATCCCTGCCGCCGTCAATAATCTGCTTTACGACTCCGGTGCCGAATTTCAGATGGGAAACGGTATCACCCACAGCATAATCCAACGGCTTTTTCATTGCGGAATTGCCAAAGTTTCTTGCCTCCGGTACGCCAGTTCTGCGCAGTGCCATCGGCTTTGCCGAAAATGCATTTTTCGCCAGCATGCTTGGTTTCGGAATATCCGGCATTTTTTCCTTCTGGATGGTTCCCGCCAAAAGTTCCCGCGGAATCTCTTTTACGAAACGGGACACCTTATTATACTGTGTTTCTCCTCGTATCATACGCATTCTTGCGCAGGATATGGACAACCGCTCCTTGGCTCTTGTGATTCCCACATAGGCAAGACGGCGCTCTTCTTCAATTTCCGCTGTTGGATTTTCCGCACAGATTGCACCGAATCCCGGAAACAGTCCGTCTTCCATTCCTGCCAGATAAACCTGTGGAAATTCAAGACCTTTCGCACTATGTAACGTCATCAGCACGACATAGTCCTGTGTTTCATCCACACTGTCAATATCCGCAACCAATGCTACTTCCTCTAAGAATCCGCTTAAGGTCGGCTCTTCTTCACTTTCCTCATAAGTAACTGCTTTGGAAATCAACTCGTCAATATTTTCAATTCGCTGCTGTGCTTCCTCTGTATTTTCTGCTTCCAGTTCACGGACATAACCGGTTTCTTCGATAATTTCCTGCAAAAGCTCTGATACACTGATATATGGTAACTTGCTCCGCATACTCTGAATCAGCATTACAAACGGTCTGATTTTTGCAGATGCCCGTCCGATTGTGCCAATCTCTTCTGCCATTTTTAAGGCATTATAAAAGGTAAGACCGTTTTCATCGGCATAATCCTGCACCCTGCTTAATGTCGTTGCTCCAATTCCACGTTTTGGCACATTGATAATACGGCGTACCGCCAGATCATCCATGGCATTGTCAATGGTCTTAAGATAAGCCAGTAAATCCTTGATTTCTCTTCTGGAATAGAAGTTTACGCCTCCCACAATCTTATATGGTATGCTGGCTGTGATAAAACGTTCCTCAAAAAGCCGGGACTGGGCGTTGGTACGGTATAATACGGCACAGTCTCCGTAATGATACATGCCTTCCCGCACTTTGCTCCGGATATCTTTTGCTACATAGTCTGCTTCATCAAATCCAGTTTCAAACTGATGAAATGCAATTTTTTCGCCTTCCTCATTCTCCGTCCAGAGGCGTTTTGCCTTTCGTCCCACATTATTTGCAATGACCCCATTGGCTGCATTTAAAATATTCTGGGTGGAACGGTAATTCTGCTCCAGCTTGATGGTGACTGCATTTGGAAATTCTTTTTCAAAATTCAATATATTATAAATGTTTGCTCCACGGAATTTGTAAATGGACTGGTCATCATCACCTACCACGCAGAGATTCTTATATTTGCCTGCCAGCAGTTTAATCAGCTGGAACTGTGCCGTATTGGTATCCTGATACTCGTCCACCATAATATAACGGAACCGCTCCTGATAATAATCCAGCACTTCCATGTCTGACTGGAAAAGCTCTACGGTCTTCACAATCAAATCATCAAAATCCAGTGCATTATTTTTCCGTAACACCTGCTGATATTCCCGGTAAACGGCTGCTTCCTTCATTTTCCGGAAATCTCCCTGCGCCCGAAGGGCATATGCTTCCGGACTGATCAGCTCGTCCTTTGCAGAAGAAATGGTCGCAAGCAAACTTTTTTCCTTATACATCTTCGTATCAATTTCCAGACGCTTGCAGATATCCTTCATAATGGTCTTCTGGTCTTCTGTATCATATATGGTAAAGTTGGTTCCAAATCCGATATGGTCAATAAAACGGCGCAGAATTCTCACACAGGTAGAATGAAAGGTAGATACCCAGATATTTTCCGAGCCATAGCCCACCATGTCATCAATACGCTCCCGCATTTCGCCTGCAGCCTTATTGGTAAATGTAATCGCAAGGATATGATAGGGATTGACTCCCAGTTCCTCTATCAGATATACCGCCCGGTGAGTCAGCACACGGGTCTTTCCGCTGCCTGCGCCCGCCAGCAGCAGCACAGGTCCTTCTGTTGTAAATACACCTTTTTTCTGTTCTTCATTTAATGAATCGTATATACTCATAATGCTCCTTTACTCTCCTCAATACCACTCCGCTCAGTATACCATACTTCCTTAGGGGATGGGAACATATTTTCTGTATTTCTTTTCAGATTTCTTTTTGTACTGTCCGTCGAACGCATTCATGAGTTCTTTTCCCTTATGTTTATTCTATTGTAGTTGCATCACGCAATGTCATTTACACATCACAGCGTCATTGTATATGCTTTCTGTCATTTTTCTTCTTGTCATCTAGTTTTCAATACTATATAATAGGCATGAGGTGAGTTCAAATGACAATTGATGCAAAAGATTTATTAAACAGTATTTTATCCAGTCTGTCGCGGATTGACTATATCCGCCCGGAAAGTATTCCAAATATTGACCTTTACATGGATCAGATTACTACCTTCATGGATACCCAGCTTGCAGCTTCCAAGCGGCACCCGGATGACAAGATTCTGACCAAAACCATGATTAACAACTATGCAAAAAACAATCTGCTTCCACCTCCGGTCAAGAAGAAATACAGCAAAGAACATATTCTGATGCTGATTTTCATTTATTATTTCAAAAGCATATTAAGTATCAATGATATCGAAAGTATCTTAAATCCTCTGGCAAAACGTTTCTTCAATGCAGAAGGAGAATTCAATCTGACAACTGTCTATGAAGAGGTGTTCAGTCTGGAACGGGATGAAGTAAAAAATCTGATGAAAGATATTACCAAGAAATTTAACACCAGTTCTACCACCTTTGCAGATGCGCCGGAAGAAGACCAGGATTTTCTTCATACCTTTTCTTTTATCTGCATGTTAAGCTTTGATGTATTTGTAAAGCGTATGTTGATTGAAAAGCTGATTGACGAGACGAAAGAAATGGAAAAAGAAGCCGAAGATGAGCAGCGTGCAGCAGAAAAGAAAGCTTCCGAAGAGAAAAAAGTTTCCGAGAAAAAGACTTCCGGAAAAAAGTCGAACGAATAAAAAGCCATATGCCTGGAAAAAAGAATGTGCCTTGGCACATCCTCGCGGAGCGTTTTTTACTTTACAGAAAAGCAATTTCCTGTAAATCGAAAAAGCACCAGTTTTCGAACCGGTGCTTTTCTTTATCATTTACATGATTTTGTGTAAAAAAATTAAATATCGATTTAATTTTATCTCTACTCTTCGTTTTTCTTTTCCGCTTTTTTCTCTTCTTCCAAAGGTTTTACATTCGTTCTTGCAAATACCATATCATATCCATCGCATCCATAATTCAAGGAACGGTTCACACGACTGATGGTTGCTGTTGATGCGCCAGTTTTCTCTGCAATATCAAGATAAGTTCTCTGCTCACGCAACATCTTTGCCACTTCATATCTCTGTGAGAATGCCAGTAATTCATTTACCGTACAGACATCTTCAAAGAATTTATAACATTCCTCTTTATTTTCAAGGCTTAAGATTGCATCAAACAAATGATCCACTGCTTCCGTTCTTACATTCTTACTCATTCTGCCTCTCCTTTTCGTATTATACTTTTTTCAATACAAAAATGTTAGCATATTAAAGTGTGAAAGTAAACCGTTTTTCGAAAAATTTTCTTTTCAATTTTCTATTCAAAATTTTTCTTTTTCTGAACCGTAAAATTTCTGTTTCTGGAAATTTTTAATCCAGAAGATTCTGCATACTCTTTAAGGTAATTACCAAGGTAGATGTATTATGAAGTAATGCAGATACGGTTGGCTGCAGGACTCCTGCCACGCCAAGCACAATCAGTCCTGTATTGAATCCAACAATTGTCCGGTAATTCTTATGAATCCGTTTCATCAATGCATTACTCAGCACCTTTAAGGTTACTATCTCATAAAGATTATCTGCACCGATAGTTACATCTGCAATTTCTCTTGCAATCTCTGCTCCATCACTGATGGCTATTCCAATATCTGCCGCAGATAATGCCGGTGAATCGTTGATACCATCTCCAATCATAATGACCTTGTGTCCTTCTGCTTTGGCTTTCTCTACAAAACTTGCCTTATCTTCCGGAAGTACCTCGGAGTAATACTCGTCTACGCCCACTCTTGCTGCAATGGCGGATGCTGTACGTTCACTATCCCCTGTCATCATAACAACTTTCTTAATTCCGGCTGTCTTTAAGGAATTTACAACGGCTGCTGCTTCATCACGAAGCGGATCTTCAATACAGATAACGGCTGCAAGGCGGTTCTCAATTGCCATATAAAGGTGTGAATATTCTGATGGAAGGCTGTTAAACTGTTCTTCATAGCCTTCCGGAACCACACATTTTTCATCTTCAAATACAAAGTGATAGCTTCCGATTACCACACTCTTTCCTTCTATGGTGGAAGAAATTCCGTGGGCTACAATATATTCCACCTTAGAATGTAGTTCTTCATGCACAAGATTCTTTTCCTGGGCTGCATCTACAACTGCTTTTGCCATAGAATGAGGGAAATGTTCCTCTAAGCAGGCAGCAATACGTAAAAGTTCTTCCGTGGGCTTATCCGTAAAAGAAACTACATCCACTACGGTAGGCTGTGCTTTGGTCAGAGTACCTGTTTTGTCAAAGACGATGGTATCTGCTTCTGCCATTGCCTCTAAGAATTTGCCACCTTTTACGGTAATATTGTGCACACTTGCTTCACGGATTGCAGACAATACAGATACCGGCATTGCAAGTTTTAATGCACAGGAAAAGTCCACCATAAGAACTGCTAATGCTTTTGTGGCATTTCTGGTAAAGAGCCAGGTAATGCCTGTTCCTAGTAATGTATATGGAACCAGACGGTCTGCCAGATGCTCGGCTTTACTTTCCAGGGAAGATTTTAACTTCTCTGACTCTTCAATCATCGTGACAATTTTTTCAAATTTGCTGGAGCCATTTACTTCTTTGACACGAATGGTCAGTTCTCCTTCTTCCAATACGGTTCCGGCATAGACATAACCTTCTGCACTCTTATGCACCGGAAGGGATTCGCCGGTTAAGGATGCCTGATTTACCATCGCATCCCCTTCCGTTACCACGCCATCAAACGGAATGACATTTCCCATATGAATACAGACTTCATCGCCTTCTTTAATCTCAGATGCCGATACCAGTATTTCCTGTCCATCCTGACACAGCCATACTTTACTGACATTTAAGGACATACTTCTTGCCAGATCATCGACGGATTTCTTGTGTGTCCACTCCTCTAAGATTTCTCCAATGCCCAGTAAGAACATAATGGAACCTGCTGTATTGATGTCATTGCGAAGCAGAGAGACTCCAATAGCTGTTCCATCCAGCACCGGAACCTCTATCCTGCCCTTCGCCAATGCAGACACTCCAGCCCACAAATATTTCACGGAACGGACCATGGTAATTCCTGCGCGGATTGGATATGGCAGGAACATCTTACTGCCCATACGGAGTACCACTTTATTTACCAGCTTGTCCCAGTAAGTCCGGTTCAGCTCCCTGCCGGAATTCTGTAAAAAAGTCTCTGGCACATCCACTTTCTGATAAGAGAAATGACGCAGTGTCTCTATCATCTCCTCACGATTTCCCACATAACAGACTACTGCATCCTGTAAACGTTCATTTACTTTCACTGAAGTGACACATTTGCAGTTACTCAGGTAATATTCCATCATATCTGCCTGGCGGAAACTCATCCCGCCCTGAATGATATGAATACGAAGTCTTCCTTTTATCTCATGTTTTATAACAAATCTCATATTACATACTTCCTTAGATAAAGAATCACCTACAGCATATTCTGCAGGTGATTCTCATAGTTTACGTGAACAGCGAACAAAATCGCATGCCCAATGTTTATTCTGCTACAGTTTCTTCTGTTGCATCTTCTACAGATTCATCTGTATATTCTGCTGCTTTAGCAGCTCTGTCTTCATTAATCTGCTGTGCCTCTGCATAAATATCCTCTGCATTCTCCTGGATATTAGAAGCAGTCTTCATGACACATTCCTTTGCACGTAATGCTGCTGCTGTACAGTTTGTGTAGACTTTCTTTGCATCCTTGCTACCTAATATTTTAATTCCGGCTGTTCCAAACAATACACCGGCAGCAAAGATTCCGGTCTTCTTCCAGTTAAATTTTTTCACAAAATCAAACATATGTATTCCTCCTATTTCTGTTTGTTTTTTAGCTTACCGCCATTAAAACCCATTGTCCATACTCTTTTTCGTTATTGAGAATTCTTATCAACAACAGAATCTTATCTTGAAATTTTGATTACGGAAATAATTTCTTCCCAGTGGTCTAAGACATACTGTCCGATAATCGGGTCATACATCTTTCCAAGATTATTTTTGATTTCCTGATAACAGTAGTCAAAATCATGCGCTTTGCGATAACTCCGGTTTGAAGTCATGGCATCAATGGAATCGCAGATTGCAATGATTCTTGCCCCAACCGGAATTTCTTCTCCTTTGAGTCCAAGCGGATAGCCCTTTCCATCGAATCGTTCATGATGACAGAGCACGATATATTTCATTTCTTTTAAATGTCTTGATTTGCTCAGAATCTCAGCTCCGGTAGAAGGATGCCTTTTTATTGCCTCCCATTCGTCGTCATCAAGCTTTCCTTCTTTATTTAAAACAGCATCCGGAACACCGATTTTTCCAATGTCATGGAGATGTGCTGCAATATGGATTTGCTGTATATTCTCCGTTTTTAAGCCAATTAATTGGCATACTTTCATAGCCATATCACTGACACGCTGGGAATGCCCCGCCGTATAAGGGTCCTTGGCATCCAGTGCACAGGTAATGCATTCTATAATTTCATGATAATCTATCTCATCGCAATATTCACAAGTTTTCAAATAATCCCTTCACTTTCTATCCTTCAATGGCAAATTTTGCAAATGATAATTCTGCTCCTTTGCCGATTCTGCTGCAGATATTTACCACTCTGGTCATAACACCTGCAAACTGGTTATCTTTGGTTACAATTTTAAGAAGCTGTGTCTCTGCCTCATATTCTGCTTCCTCTACATCTTCTAATTCTAATGTTTCACGAAGAATTTCTTTTACCTGATCCTCTGTTACTTTTTTAGACATCCGATAATATCTTCCCATAATGTGCTTCCTTTCTTAGTTGTTACTACTTTATGTTAGTTCTTTCTAATCCAGTTGTATTATAACACCTGCTATTGAAAATAGAACCTTTCGTATTGATATTTTTTCTCATTATTTCTTAATTTGATTTACCCCTGTATCCACGTTATAATAGTCCTATTACATAAATCTGATTTATCAGCAGAATACTAATACAAAAGAAAGATAAAAGGAGGCTATTTTATGTGCACCGCAGCTACTTATCAAACAAAGAACTTCTACATGGGCAGAACCCTTGATTATGAATTTTCTTATGGTGATGAAGTCACCATCACCCCTCGCAACTATCCTTTTCATTTCCGTCATGCCGGGACTTTAAGCTCCCACTATGCCATGATTGGCATGGCTCATGTAGCACCAGACAATGGTGTTGACTATCCTCTTTATTATGATGCCTGCAATGAAAAAGGTGTCTGCATGGCAGGGCTTAACTTTGTGGGAAATGCCGCTTATGCTGATATTATTGATACAAAAGAAAATGTTGCACAATTTGAATTTATTCCATGGATTCTAAGCCAGTGTGCTTCTGTTTCAGAAGCCAAAGAAAAATTAGTACAGATGAATCTCGTTGGAACTGTTTTTGCCAGCCATTTTCCGGCAGCACAGCTTCACTGGATGATTGCCGATAAAAGCGAAAACATCGTTGTGGAATCCATGGCAGACGGGCTTCATATCTATGACAATCCTGCCGGTGTGCTGACCAACAATCCACCTTTTCCAATGCAGATGTTTGCTTTAAATAATTATGCAGCGCTCTCATCCAGGCAGCCGGAAAATCATTTTTCCGACAAGCTCAACTTACAGGCTTACAGCCGCGGTATGGGGGCTTTGGGTCTGCCGGGCGATTTATCTTCCCAGTCCCGTTTTATCCGGGTTGCTTTCACCAGACTGCATTCCATTTCCGGCAGTTCAGAAATCGAAAGTGTCAGCCAGTTCTTTCATATCTTAGGTTCCGTCGACCAGCAGCGGGGCTGCTGTGAAGTTGCTGATGGGAAATATGAAATTACAATCTACACCTCCTGCTGCAATGCGGATAAGGGAATTTATTACTATACGACCTATGATAATCATTCAATTAACGGAATCAATATGCATCATGAGAACCTGGACAGTGCAGAGTTGATCCGGTTTGCGGTTCTTGATGCAGGCGAGATTCACTGGCAGAATTAGGGGATTGCAATGTGGGAGAGAAATTTGTAAAAAAATTTTGCAGCAGTCAAAGCACATTGATTTTTATATGATGAAACGTCACCGTTCTAAGAGGTCTGTTTTTCTTTTTACGATAAAAACCGTCTTTTCCATGTTTGACAAAATATTGGTACTGTTCGCCGAAGTGCAGATGCCTGATAAGGTCTGTTAGGGGCACTTGGAATTTCGTCTGGCAACAGGCAACGCTGGTACAGGGATGTACCAGCGAGGCACAATTGAACATGGATGTGAATTTGTGCCGGTTGCCAGATGAAATGAAAAGTATATCGAAATTCCCAGTGCCCCTTGCAGACATTAGGTGGCATCTGTCCTCGGCGGACAGTGCCAATATTCTGTCAAAGCAACCGAAAAGACAGTTTATCATCAAGAAAAACAGACCCCTAAGAACGATTGACATTTCACATAAAAGAAAATCAGATGTGCTTCGACTGCTGCAAAATTCTTTGATTCTAAATGTTATCTCCACATCGCAATCCCCTAATTGATGGCATATAAAAGGAGCAGACCCGCATCAAAAGTCTGCTCCCTTTACGTCCAAAGTATTTTGTGTGTATTGTAATGTTCCTTACAAGAGTTAGTTTATACTAACTCTTGTTTTCTGTCAATACCGCTGTTGATATTCTTTTCTCACCTGTGATAACTCCTTATAGATGTTCCGGTGATTTAAAATAATTCAAAAAACTCTTCGCCAGTTCCACATTGGTATTGACCACCAGTTCTTCCGGAAAATCTACCATCTGAATAACTTCCAATGAATATTGATGATTCCCAACTGCAGTATCCACATGTGCATCAGAATCCATGATAACCGGAACTTTATATTCCTTGCAAAGTTCTAACATTTTGCAGCTGTTTTCCTTCGTATTCTGCCGGAAGCCACCCGGTATCAGGGAGCCATTGTTGACCTCTAACAATACATGATGTTCCTTTGCACCTTCCACCAATGCACGATAATCCACCGGATAATAAGAATCATCCGGATGTCCGATAATGTTTACATAGGGATTTTTCATCACATTCAGATAAGTTTTCGTATTTTCTTCTATGGTTCCCGGATGAAAACACGGACCATGCATACTTGCAACGCACAAATCCATCTGCTTTAAGGTACGCTCCGGCAGATCCACATGCCCTTCCATATCCATGATATTAAGTTCTGCGCCAAACAGCGTATACATTTCTCCATGCTTTCTTTCCAGCACGCGAAGATTATTAAAATATAACTCGCTGCAGGTTCCCGGCATTTTCGGAGCATGCTCTGTAATACCAAAGAGACGGATTCCTTTCTGCTCTGCCGCCTTTATCATTGCTTCAATAGTACTGTAAGCATGTCCGCTTGCAATTGTATGAGTATGAAGGTCTACGTAGTCGTTCATGTTCTGTTCTCCTTTTATATCTCTTGTCTTAATACTGTTTTCTAAATTTCAGACAATCCTATCCTATTCATCATAGCACATTTTCATCTGTCTTTCATACTATAATACAAATGTCTTTTAAGGATGCTCTATGAAACGATTTTATAAAAAAGGTATTTCTCTTTTCTTAATTCTTCTTATGTCCTTCCCGCTTTGTGCCTGCAAATCAGATGATTCTAAAGCATTAACAACCGTAAAATTAAATGAAGTGGCACATTCCATCTTTTACGCACCGATGTATGTGGCCATCGAAAAAGGCTACTTTGAAGATGAGGGAATCGAGCTCTCATTGACCACCGGCTTTGGAGCGGATAAAACCATGGCTGCCGTTGTTTCTGGGGATGCAGATGTAGGGTTCATGGGAACGGAGGCAAGCATTTATGCCTACACGGAAGGTGCAAAAGACCATGTCATCAATTTTGCACAGCTTACCCAGCGTGCCGGTAACTTTGTGGTTGCAAGGGAAAACACCGATTCCTTTTCCTATGAAGATATGATTGGAAAAGATGTGCTGGGCGGAAGAGCCGGTGGCACACCGGAAATGGTATATGAATATGTACTCCGGGAAAATGGTGTTTCTCCTTCCGAAGTCAAAATCGACCAGAGTATTGACTTTGGTTCTACCGCAGCGGCTTTTTCCGGCGGGCAGGGGGATTATACCATTGAATTTGAACCATCCGCTACTGCTTTGGAGCAGTCCGGTGACGGCTATGTGGTAGCGTCCATTGGCGTGGATTCCGGCTATCTTCCATATACTGCTTTTTGTGCCAAAGAAAGCTATCTTAAGGAAAATGCCGACCTTATCCAGCATTTCACCAATGCTTTACAGAAAGGCATGGATTATGTAGCAGGTCACAGTCCGGAAGAAATCGCAACTGTCATTGCACCACAGTTTAGTGAAACAGATCTTAAAACCCTTACACTTATTGTAAGCCGCTACTACGACCAGGAAACCTGGAACACAGATTTAATACTCCGGGAAGAAGGCTATGACTTAATGCTTACTATTTTAGAAGAGTCTGGTGTTCTCTCCGGTGCCGCTCCTTATGAAGATCTTGTAAATACAGATTTTGCCGAAAAAGCATCCACACCGTAGTTTAAAATATCAGAAATTAAATCATTATTTAAAAAGCACAGAATATATAGTAAATAACATTACTATACACGCTGTGCTTTTATCACTTAGATATCCTTTTTACATTCCACCCTGTTAGCGAATCATAGAAAATGCACCAACACTGATTAACATCATAATTACACCAGCCAGCAATACGCCAAGCATCACTGCGATAACAGATGATTTAAAATCCATATCTAAGATGCTGGCTGCCAGAGTTCCTGTCCAGGCTCCGGTTCCCGGCACCGGGATTCCAACAAAGAGCAGTAATGCCAGGAATAATCCTCTTCCTGCCTTTGCCTGCAGCTTCTTACCACCCTTTTCACCTTTTTCCAGACACCAGCCGAAGAATTTTCCAATAACAGGCTTATCTGCACCCCAAATCAGTACTTTTCTTGCAAAAAAATAAATAAATGGTACCGGCAGCATATTTCCAATGATGGAAATAATATAAGATGGTATCAATGGAAGTCCAAAGCCCTGTGAAAATGGAATCGCTCCTCTCAGTTCAACCAGTGGTACCATGGAAACAAAAAATACAATCAGATAATGTAATAACATAATACTCCTTTCCTAATGAATTATGACTGTTTATAGTTTTTCAAAAACGTAATCAGCATATCCATTTCTTCATCTGAACCAATGGTAATACGCAGGTAATTTGCAATCCGCTCCGGTTTGGAGAAATGACGGACATAAATGTCTTTCTTCTTCAAATCTTCAAACAGCCTCTCCATGGAAATCGTATCATGGGTTACAAAGAGGAAGTTGCTCTTTGAATCATCCATCCGGTATCCCAGTGCCCGAAGTTCTTCCTTGGTACGCTCTCTCGTTGCAATAATCTTCTGTGTTGTCTCTTTAAAATAAGCTTCATCCAAAATAGCAGCCGTTCCCATTTCAATCGTAAGGGAATTTAAGGTATAAGAATTAAATGAATATTTAACATCGTTCAAATATTTGATTAATTCAGGCTGTGCCATCGCATATCCAATCCGCATGCCTGCCATGGAACGGGATTTACTAAAGGTCTGGACTACCAGCACATTGTCATATTTATCAATAAGCGGCAATGCAGATGTTCCACCAAAATCAATATATGCTTCATCCACAATAACAATGACATCCGGATTCTGTGCAATGATGCGTTCCACATCTTCTAACGGAAGCAGTTTTCCTGTCGGTGCGTTTGGATTTGGAAATACAATTCCTCCGTTTTCCCCAGCATAATCCTCCGGGCGAATCGTAAAATCCCTATCCAGTGGAATCTGCTTATATGGAATACGGAATTCCTCTGCCCAGACATCATAGAAAGAATAAGTAATATCCGGAAACAGAATCGGACGATTGGAATTAAAAAATGTCATAAAGCACATGGCAAGTACATCATCTGAGCCAACGCCCACAAAAACCTGATCGGAATTTAAACCATATCGTTCTGCAATTGCGTCCGTCAGTTTCTCAATCTTTGGATCCGGATAAAGACGCAGCCGGTCGGTATCAAAAGAGGTTAAAACATCCTTTACTCCCGGTGCCGGTGGATACGGGTTCTCATTGGTATTCAGTTTTATCATTTTCTCTTTCTTCGGCTGTTCTCCCGGAACATACGGGATAACTTTGCGTATATTATTTTCCCATGCTTTCATGTCTTACTCCTTCTATCTGCTGCTTGATTTTATCATTCTTTCGTTTTCCGATTTCTTATTCTGCTGCCTTCAATCCATACTCTGCTGCCAGCTTTGCAAATGCCTGCATGGAATTTACTACTGTCTCATAAGAAGTGCAGTATGCAAGACGTACATAACCGCCATAGCCGAAGGCACTTCCTTTTACCAGAATCAAATGGTATTTCTTCGCAGCTTCTACAAATTCTTCTTCCTTTGCAACCGGAGATTTCAGCCACAGATAAAATGCTCCCTGTGGTTTGATGCAGGTGAATCCAAGCTTCGTCAGTCCTTCATATAAAGCAATACGGTTGCGGTCATAAAATTCAAGATTGGTCTTTTCCTTTAAGCACTCTGCCACTGCTTTCTGAATGAGGGATGGTGCATTTACAAAGCCAAGAGTACGGTTTGATACGGTAATTCCCTCGATTAATTCTGCGGAATCTGCCGCTTCGTCCGGCACTACCACATAACCGATCCGCTCGCCCGGAAGTGATAAAGATTTACTGAAGGAATATCCTACCAGCGTATCTTTATAATATTTTGTCAAAAAATTCTCCTGTACGCCGTCGTAAACCAGTTCACGGTATGGTTCATCGGAAATAAGATAAATATCGGTTCCAAATTCCTCTTCCTTCACAGTTAAAATTCTGGCAATCTCTTTTAAGGTTGCATCTGAATATACCACTCCGGTCGGGTTGTTCGGATTGTTGATGATAACCGCTCTTGTATCTTTTGTAATTTTTCGTTCAAAGTCTGCTAAATCCGGCATAAAATCTGCTTCATCTGGCATGACTTCCACAATCTTTGCATCGAAGTTTGCGGCATAGCTTTTATATTCACCAAAATACGGAGCAAATACCATAACTTCATTGCCCGGATCTAAAATCGTCTTAAAAATAATATTCAGACCGCCTGCTGCACCAACTGTCATAATCAGGTTCTTCCCATGGAAATTGGTTCCGAAGCGTTCATTTAAGTTCTCTGCAATTGCCTCCCTTACTTCCTCATAGCCTGCATTTGCCATATATCCATGCACCACAAGCGGGTCTTCTTTATCCAAAATATCATAAATTGCTGTCTTAATTTTTTCCGGTGCCGGTGTAGCCGGATTGCCAAGGCTGAAATCATACACATTTTCTGCCCCATATCTGGCAGCCATTTCTTTTCCTTCCATAAACATGGCACGAATTGCAGAGCTTCCTGCCATTGCCTGTTTTATCTTTTTTGACAACATATCTTATGCCTTCTTTCTCTTTCTATTCTGTTACAGTATAGCTGAGACTATCCGTAAAATCAATCTGTTTTCTTGTTTCCGATGGGAATCTGCGTGATAATAATTGCCACAAACATCAATACGCAGCCTAAAATTTCTTTTGGTGATAATATCTGTCCCAAGATCACCCAGCCAGCCAGTGCGGAAATCACGGATTCCAGGCTCATAATAAGGGATGCGATAACCGGGTTGATGCCTTTCTGTCCTACAATCTGCAAGGTGTAGCCAACGCCGCAAGAAAGAAGTCCCGCATACAACAAAGGCAGCCATGCCGCCTGAATATTGGAAATGTCCGGTGTCTCTGTAAACAGCATTCCTACTGCTGAAAGTACTCCGCATACAAAAAACTGTATACAGGACATTTTTACACCGCCTACCTTCGGTGAAAAATAATCAACCACCAGTATATGAAAGGAAAATGCCAGTGCACATAAAAGAAGCATGATGTCTGCCCGCTCAATGGTAAAACTGCCGTCCTTCATACAAAGCAGATACATTCCCACAACTGCTAATGCTACACAAAACCACAGCTTTATCCCTGGCCGTTTTCCGATAAAAATTCCGATAACCGGAATCATCACAATATACAATGCCGTAAAAAAGCCAGATTTACCAACGCTTGCTTCCATAATGCCAAACTGCTGCAGATTGGATGCAATGCAAAGAATTACACCACAGGCAATTCCGCCTGCCCACAAAGTCTTTTTATCCTCTTTTTCCTGATTTTCTGCTCCTGTCTCTTTCTTTTTCTTTAAAACCAGAATAACCGGGATTAGCACCAGTCCCCCCAGAACGCATCGGATTGCGTTAAAGGTAAAGGGACCAATATATTCCATGCCCACGCTCTGGGCTACAAAAGCAACGCCCCAGATGGTTGCGGTCAATAATAATATCAAAGAACTCTTTATCTGCTGTTTCATAAAATCTCCATTCTGTCCTTATTCTTTTGCATAATTTATCATATTGCTCTTATATTAATGCATTTCTTTCCTTCTTGCAAGAGTCATAACATACAACAAAGAGCATCAAAGGCGGTGCTTTTCATCCTTCCCATTGGATGACACCTTATGCCAATGATGCTCTTTTCTTATGTTAACCAGAATCCCTCTCCCGGATAAACACCTTTTTCTATTTATTTACCGTGTCAATAAAGCGTAAGAATGCTTCTCTTCCTTCTTCGGTGCATTTGTATACACCGGCATCCAGAAGAACTTCACGGAATACCAGTCCGATTTCCTTTCGGATAATCCCGTCGATATTTTCTTCCGTAATGCTCTCATATTTCGGTAAAAATTCCTCTACCCAGTCTGCATGCTTACTTAAAACTTCATTGCTCCGTAAATCAGCCCTGGAAAGAATTGCCGTCTTAAGCTGTGCCATCTCGTCCTTCAGACGTGCCGGCAGCACTGCCAGACCCATTACCTCGATTAAGCCGATATTTTCTTTCTTAATATGATGAAGCTTTGCATGCGGATGATATACGCCCAGCGGATGCTCCTTTGTTGTAATATTATTACGAAGCACTAAATCCAGTTCGTAATTATTGCCTCGTTTTCTTGCAATTGGCGTAATGGTATTATGTGGCTCCCCGTCTGTTTCTGCAAAAATAAATGCTGCCTCATCCGTATAGCCACGCCAGGTCAGAAGTATTTTATCTGCCAGCTCAATCAGCCGTTCTGTATCCGGTGCGGACAGGCGGATAACTGACATCGGCCATTTTACAATTCCGGCTTTCACATCTTCAAAGCCCGCAAAGGTAATCTCTTTTTCCAGCGGTGCCTTTGCCATGGCAAATTCATAATGTCCACCCTGGAAATGGTCATGGCTTAAAATCGAACCTCCTACAATCGGCAGGTCTGCATTGGAGCCAACGAAATAATGCGGAAACTGTTTTACAAAATCCAGCAGTTTTCCAAAGGTTGCCTTCTCGATTTTCATCGGTGTATGCTTTCCATTAAACACGATGCAGTGCTCATTATAGTACACATAAGGAGAATACTGTAAGAACCAGTCACTATGATTGATGGTTACCGGAATAATACGGTGATTCTGTCTTGCCGGATGGTTGACTCTTCCTGCATAACCTTCATTTTCCTTACATAAAAGGCATTTCGGATAGCCGCTCTGTTTTGCCAGCTTTGCAGCTGCAATGGCTTTCGGGTCCTTTTCCGGCTTGGATAAGTTAATTGTAATATCCAGTTCACCAAACTCCGTCTCTGCGGTCCATTTCATATCACGTCTGATACGGTATCTGCGGATATAATTGCTGTCCTGGCTGAGAGTATAATAATAATCTGTTGCCGCCTTTGCATCCTTCTCATAAAGGCTCTGAAATTTATGAATTACTTCACCTGGTCTTGGCATCAGCATTCCCATGATTTTCGTATCAAATAAATCTCGGTATACTACGCTGTTTTCCTTTAAAATGCCTTTTTCATAAGCATAATCCAGCAGACGGTTTAATAATTCTTCCAGACTCTCTTCTGCTTCTTCTCTGCTCATCGGTGTCCGTGACTGATAAGCTGTCACAGCGTCCTCATCTAATTCTTCTAATTCAAACAATTCCAGCAGGCGGTTGATGGTAAATCTTTCATCTTCCTTCGGAACCAGTCCGGTTACCATGCCATATTCTGTTAATTTTAAGATATCTTCACAAATCATAACTTACCTCCTGTTTCTTATGCCAGTCTGGATGGACCGTCTCCAATTTCTACTACATAGAAATCTGCGCTGTATCCAATTTTCTTTTCATATGCACTTCCTACTGCTTCAATAAAATGCTCTACTGCTTCATCCTTTACAATACTGACGGTGCATCCGCCAAAGCCTGCACCTGTCATACGGGATCCAATGACTCCATCCACCTTCCAGGCTTCTTCCACTAAGGTATCCAGTTCAATTCCGGTTACTTCATAATCATCCCTTAAGGATACATGAGATGCATTCATCAGCTTTCCAAAGGTTTCCACATCATTTTCTTTCAAAGCTTCCACTGCTTTTAGGGTTCTCTGGTTCTCATATACCGCATGTTTTGCCCGACGCATGCGGACCTCACTTCCGATGGCTCCCTTATATTCTTCAAACTGTTCCTCAGACAATTCACCAAGACTTTTGATGTCCACCACCTTCTGTAATTCTGCCAGTGCTTCCTCACACTCTGCACGACGTTCATTATATTTCGAATCACCCAGACCACGCTTCTTATTGCTGCAGGAAATTACAATTTTAGCATCTTTTAAACGAACCGGCGCATATTCGTATTTTAAAGTTGCTGTATCCAGGAAAATCGCATGCTCTGCTTTTCCCATGGCAATGGCAAACTGATCCATGATGCCACAATTCACTCCATTGAATTTATTCTCTGAAAACTGTCCGATTAAAGCCAGATCCTGATTCGTTACACCAAATCCGAATAAGTCCTTTAAGATATATCCGGTCAGTACCTCAACAGATGCAGAAGAAGAAAGTCCGGAACCATTCGGGATATTTCCAAATAATAACAAATCCAGTCCGGTATCTACCTGCATGCCCTTTTCTCCAAACGCCCAGATAACACCCTTCGGATAATTCGTCCAGTCTGCTTCTTTCTCCGGTTTCAAGCCTTCAATGGAAGATTCCAGCACACCAAGCTGTTCAAAATTCATGGAATAAAATCTCAGTTTCTTATCAGCACGTTTTCTTGCCACGCCATAAGTTCCAATGGTCAGTGCGCATGGAAATACATGACCTCCGTTGTAATCCGTATGCTCTCCAATCAGATTCACACGTCCCGGTGCAAAATACACACGGATGTCTCCTTCATCCCCAAATAATTCCTTAAACCTTGTCAAAACCTGCTCCTTCATCAATACATTCTCCTTTCGATTTATTTTCATCCGTTCCTGTTATCCGGCACATTTTCACAGGATATTATTCATCTGTCTTTGTGCTCGTCAGCAACATAATTTATATTTTTTACTTCTTGATAAGATTATACTATATGCCCTGTTTCTTTGCAATATTGCCGTTCTAGTCTGCAACATCTCAATTGCTATTTGGCAACATTTTTCCATATGCAAGATAAGGATTTATAAATAACTGTGAAAATATAAAAACACCAGTCTCTGCCTGAATGAATAAGATACGAGAGAGAGCTGTAAGGGACATTAGAAATTCGATAAAAGCGTATCTGCTTCTGGCAACCGGCGCAAATTCACATCCATGTTCATCTGCGCCTCGCCGGTACATCCCTGTACCGGCGTTGCCTGTTTCCGAACGAATTTCATAAGTCCCTAACAGCCCTCCCTCATGTATCTGCAATCATCCAGGCAGAGGCTGGTGTTATTTCTATTACATTTCTATTTTCAATTTTATTTCCGACGTCCCATGTAGGCATACATCTTATCGGAAGCAAATCACAGGAGCAGGAGCGATATTCTCTTTCCCTGCTTTTATTTTACAAGGCTGCTTCAGCGGCTGCCAGCTTGTCCAGTGCACTCTGTGGTACCTTCGCTTTTGCGCCCTCGCTTAAGGCATTATAGGCATTTCTTGCATTGGCTACTGCTGCTGCATCTGTGGCAGTTATCGTATCTGGCAATGCCATGATTGTATTCGTTACATTCTGAGCATCTATACTTTCCTGATTCTGCAATTCCTGCAGTGCCTGTTCATACTGCAACTGTGACAGAGCTGACTCGGCTGCTGTCAGCACATTCAGATTCTTTACATATGCTTTGGCGCTGTCAGATAAAGCATCATACTGGGAACGGACAGACGCAATGGTTCCTGCGGAGTCCAGGGTTACTGTTCCAATGGAGGTGATTGCCTCATCTACTGCAGATGCTGCATCCATATCCTTGCCCTTCTGGCTCTCGGTTCCCGGCAGTTCATAAACAAGCACCGGATAACCAGCTTCTATATTTTCATAAATTGTTTTTGCTGCACTGTATGGAAGATTGATACATCCATGTGAACCGCTTCTTTTATAAATTGTTCCACCAAAAGTACTTCTCCAGCTGGCATCATGCATTCCAACACCACCGTTAAACGGCATCCAGAAAGATACCGGAGACTCATAATCTTCGCCGCGAAGCACCGCATCCTTTGCCTTATAAGTAACACCAAAAGAGCCGGACGGCGTTCCATGATTCTTTGCAAGGTTACCGGAGACAAAATCAGATTCTACCACCAGTGATCCGTTCTTATAGAAAAACAAATGCTGTGCGGTCAGATTGATTTCCACATATGTATTACCATAGTCATTCTCACCATGGCTGTTAGCCGTCTGGGAATAAACCGGCTCTCTTGTTACATCCTTACCGGCTTTCAAATCCTCCAGTATCATTTCCTTTTCAGCTGCATTATCTACCCACCATCCGTAATTTCCACCATAAATTGTCACTGTCTGTCCATAAGAGGTATCCAGTGTCCGGTTTCCATAGGCGGTATTATAATTTTTTGCCATAGCTTTTACATAAGCGCTCAATGCCTCATCATCTACAGACACATTGAAATCATCATCCACAGAAAGCCAGGTACTGATGGTTTCTCCATCCAAAACCACATCATCCTTGCCTTCTGCCTGATAGGTAATCTTCATCTGGGTATATTTATTCAAGGTATCCAAGGCATCCTGAAATACATCATCCTCTTCTTTCACCTTAGGGTCTTCATAACAGCCTTCCCCGGAAAGGTCAAATTCCGGCTGCATTTTATCCAAGGCTTCTTTGATTTTCTCCGTAAATGCATCCTTATCGATTTTTGTTCCATATACCTCCGGCTGCACTTCATAGCCATCCTTTGTATAATCCTTAATCTGTGCATTTTCGGAATCCGTCCATTTGCTTTCATCCATACAGGACAAATGATCCAGAACATCCTTCAATTTTTCTTCATCAAAAGATATCATGGTCTCCACTTCGTATTTCCGTGGAGAAATAAGATAGTACGGCCATGCAAATCCATTCTGCTTCTTTAAAAGCTCTTTTACCTGCTTATCAAATACCGGCTCCATATCAATGTCTGTTCCATTGATGCTCTCTGTCTTATCCTCACGCTCCACCAGCTTCATCTCATACCTGGATGCCTGCTTCGTAATCTTCTTTTCCACACCACTGGTTGAGGAAGCGGATACCCCCACATTATTTATCGTGGTACGAAATGCAAAATGGCTCTGAAAAAACAGTGCCAGTACCAGATAAATCACAACTAATATTCCTACAGGAATTCCGATTACACAAAGGAGTTTTTTTCTGCTCATTTTTTCCTTCGCAGTTTCCTGCTGTTTCTCGTCATTCTTCTTCATATCCCTTAACCTTTCTATTTTGCTAGTTTCCATTATAGTTGACCGTTTTTCTTTGTCAATGAAATCCCGCATTTGTAATATTTATTTAAAAAATGAAATACATTTTCTTGTATTCTTGCACAATGAAAATGTTCCTTTTCCATTAAAATCTTAAGAATTCCATAAAAATTATTAAATTCAATTTTATAGCATTGTTTTTTAAAAAATGCTGTGCTAGAATTCCAAAATAGAAGTAGTATTCTTACATTAAAGAAGGGGAATCCGATATTGAAAAAAGATAACTTTAAGCAAAATCTCAAAGCATTTTTTCAAAAATATAAGCACGCATGGGTTCTGCTGTATGTATTCATATATTTTCCATGGTTTGCCTATCTGGAAAAACATGTGACTTCAAATTTCAACGTAATACATACTGCACTGGATGATAAAATCCCATTTATAGAATTTTTCATCGTACCATATATGTTATGGTTTGGATATGTCGCATATGCGGTTCTTTACTTTTTCTTCAAAAATAAAGAAGATTATTACCGGCTCTGTACATTCCTGTTTGTGGGAATGACTGTATTTCTGGTAGTATCCAGCCTCTATCCAAACGGACATTATCTCCGCCCGCATTCCTTTGAGCATGACAATGTCTTCACCCATATGGTAGCCTGGCTTTATGCAACCGATACACCGACAAACCTGTTTCCAAGTATTCATGTTTATAATTCGCTCGGTGTTCACATTGCAATCTGTAGCAGTAAAGAATTTAAGAACCGTCCGAAGTTAAAGCTGGCTTCTTTCATTCTTATGGTCAGCATTATTCTTGCAACCATGTTCTTAAAACAGCATTCTGTATTTGATGTGGTTACTGCATTTGTAATGGCTGCTGTCATGTACTCTTTCGTCTACGGCAGGAACTTCTCTTTCGGCCGCAGCAAGGTAAAAGAATCTTTTGAAAAACAACTTAAGCACATATAGTTTTTATAAAAGAACTGCCGCTCCGTTTTGAGCAGCAGTTCTTTTCTCGTAGTTCATTTTTCACATTTTATTCCAGATGTTCGATTTCATCCATCCAGATACGTGCCGATGCATCACTTGGCATTCGTAAATCACCTCTTGGTGATACTGCTACCGTACCGACCTTTGGTCCATCCGGCAGACAGGAACGTTTAAACTGCTGTGAGAAGAAACGGCGGTAGAAGGTCTTTAACCATTTCAAAATCACCGCATTGTCGTACTGCCCCGCAAATGCCACCTGTGCCAGACGATATATTTTTGCCGGAGCAAAGCCAAATCGCATCACATAATATAAATAGAAATCATGCAGTTCATACGGTCCTACAATATCCTCTGTCTTCTGGGCGATTTTTCCATTTTCCGGCGGAAGCAGTTCCGGGCTGACCGGTGTATCTAAGACATCATACAGCACAGTTGAAAGTTCCTTATTTCCACAGGTGTCCGCATAGTAGTGTACCAGATGACGCACCAGAGTCTTTGGTACGGATGCATTCACTCCATACATGGACATATGGTCACCGTTATAGGTAGCCCAGCCCAATGCCAGCTCTGACATATCTCCGGTTCCGATTACCATACCATTATTCTTATTGGCAATGTCCATCAGAATCTGGGTACGTTCCCTTGCCTGTCCATTTTCATAAGTGACATCATGTACGCTCTCATCCTGACCAATATCCCGGAAATGAATGCGTACTGCTTCTTTGATATCTACTTCTATCAGCTTTGCGCCAAGACAGCGAATGAGACTTAATGCATTCTCATAGGTACGGTCAGTGGTTCCAAAGCCCGGCATGGTAACTGCATATATCTGCTCTCTCGGAAGCTTCAGCCGGTCAAACGCCTGTACCGTAACCAGAAGTGCCAGTGTGGAATCCAGTCCACCGGAAATGCCTACCACTGCGCATTTACATCTGGTATGCTCTAACCGTTTCTTAAGTCCCATGGACTGAATAGCTAAAATCTCTTCACAACGTTTATCACGCTTGCCCTTATTGCCCGGAACGAATGGCGCCGGATCCACAAAACGGCTCAGTGTGGTATCTGATTTATCAATAAAGAAAGAAAATCTAAGATAATCCTCGCTTCTGCTGCCTGCTGCAAAAGTGCTCATTCTCCGTCTTTCGGATACCAGACGTTCCATATCAATTTCAGAATATACCGTCTCATTGGTAAAACGTTCGGATTCTGCTAAAACCGCTCCATTTTCTGCAATGATATTATGCCCGGAATATACTACATCCTGTGTGGATTCTCCATCTCCGGCACTGACATAGACATAGCCACAGAGCAGGCGGGCAGACTGTCCTGCAACAAGCTCTCTCCGGTAAATATCCTTTCCGGTTGTCTCATCACTGGCTGAAAGATTTACGATTAAAGTTGCTCCTGCCAGAGCATGGGAAATACTCGGCGGGTTCGGTGTCCATACATCCTCGCAGATTTCCACACCGATTACCAGCTCCGGCAATACATCATCACACTGGAATAAAATATGGCTTCCCATTGGCACATGATATGCCGGTGCGATATCCACACCCTCTGCTTCTTCTTTTCCCGGAGTAAAATATCTTGCTTCATAGAATTCATTGTAATTTGGAATATGGGTCTTTGGCACGATGCCGATAATCTCGCCTTTGTTTAAAGCTGCTGCCACATTATAAAGCTTGCCTTCATGCATCAGGGGCAGACCAACAAATACAACGGCATCCAAAGCACCGAGTTCCTTTGCCAGCCATACCAGCCGCTCCCTTGCGCTTCTTAATAAAGTCTCCTGTAAGAATAAATCTCCACAGGTATATCCGGTAATGCAAAGCTCCGGGCACACAATGACTTTGGCTCCGTTTGCTGCTGCTTCCATTACTGCCGCTTTTATTCGAATGGTATTTTCTACCGGATCTGCGACTACTACTTTTGGTGTTACTGCTGCTACTTTGATAAATCCATCTCTCATTTTCTTATCTCCCTTAAATCATCCGGACTGAATACATAATTCTCATTACAGAAATGACATTTTACTTCAATCGGTTCTTCATCTTTGATTAAATCATCCAAATCTTTCTTGCTTAAGCTTGCCAGTGCTTTTGCCACACGCTCTTTGGAACAGTCACAGTGGAAGGTAACCGGCATCGTATCATTGATTTCAAGCTTCATCTCTCCTAAGATTTCCTCTAAAATCATTTCCGGTGTCATGCCCTTTTCCAACATTTCTGTTACGGATGCTATCTGTGCGATTTTCTGCTCTAATGCATCAATGACTGCATCCTCTGTAAACGGCATCAGCTGAATGATAAACCCGCCTGCCTGACGCACTGTATTGTCTTTATTCATGAGGACTCCCAAACCTACGGAAGACGGTACCTGCTCAGATACCGCAAAATAATAGGTTAAATCTTCTGCGATTTCACCGGTCTGAAGCTCGGTCTGTCCTACATACGGATCCTTTAATCCCATGTCCTTTATAACACTTAAAACACCATTTCCAATGGCTCCGCCTACATTTAATTTACCGGCTGCATTGGGTGGCAATATCACATCTGCCACGCCGGGATAGCCTTTTACACCCCCGTTAGCATTGGCAGTTACCGTAAGGCCATGCATCGGACCATCTCCCTGAATCTGCAGGGTCAGAAGGTCTTTTTCTCCCTTCATCATGCTGCCCATCATTGCTGCTGCGCTCATGGCACGTCCTAATGCAGCTGTTACAATCGGGCTGCTGTTATGACGGACTCTTGCTTCCTCCGTCATCTCTTTTGATGTAATCGCAAATGCACGAATCTGTCCATCTGCAGCTGTTGCTCTCACCATATAATCTGACATTTTTTCTTCCTCTTTCTTCTTATTTCCCCTGTTCTCTTGCGATGATATAAATCCGTTCACTGCAGGCTGTCGGTTCTTTTCCCGTCTCTACATCAAAGACACCTTCCCATTTCATACCGGCTTCTTCGATTAATTTTCGTACGGTTTCTATCTCATACGCCCGCTGAAAATGTGTTTCTTCATATCTCTGGAACAAATCATCCTCTTCTTTGATAAAAAGTGTTAAATCATACTGATTGACCTGTTCCTCCGGGTCATAATAATTTTCCCAGATAAAGCTACTGTCCTCTCTGGTCTCGCAGAAGCTGTTGTCTCCTAAGAGTTCCTCATATTTATATCTGGTATTCATATCGAAAATAAAGATTCCGCCCGGGTCGAGATAATTATTGACCAGGGAAAATACCTGTCTCAAATCCTCTTCTGACATGATATAATTCATGGAATCGCAGACACTTACTACTGCCCGGATGGTTCCATACAATTCAAACTCCCTCATATCCTGAAGAAGATACAGTATCTCTGTATTTTCCATGGTATATTCTCTGGCTACCGAGAGCATTTCCTCGGAATTGTCCACCCCAATCATATCATAACCTTCTGCCGCTAAAAGTCTCGTCATCCTTCCGGTTCCACAGCCAAGTTCCAAAAGCAGGCCATCGTTTATTCCCTCTGCTTTTAATATGTCCACCAGATATTTTTTCCATGCTTCGTAAGGGACATTGTCCATAAATGTATCATAAACTGTTGCAAATTCTGTATATGCTTCCACACAACCACTCTTTCTGTCCTATTCTTCTGTAATACTAACAATTTTCCCTGATAAAAGCAAGTAGTCGCTCCCTAAGGCTTGATTATTTTTCCCTAAAACTTTATACTTAAAATCATAACACTACCGGGAGGAATTATGACAAACCAATTAGACCACTATATATCCAACCACATCAAAAGTCTTTACCGGCATAAGCTTTTTTCGCCGATTCTATATATGATACTGTTGATTGTTCTTTGGATTATCTTTCCCATCGGCACCATCTTAAGTCCGAAGGTTATCAACGAAAAAACTTCTCTTGATAAATTATATAAAGAGAATGACCGGTATGTCAGTATTACGCTGACGGATTTAAAATTTACCGGATACACACAGGAAGTCTTAGGGCAGACCCATGGATATTACTACTATACGATTCAGGATGGGTGCTGTAATATCGTACTGCTCTCTCCGAAGACCAGCGAAGAGGGACTTCCGAATATTAACAAAGTAACCGTCCATGCCAAAATCCAGACCGCAACCAAATCCTACCATACCCTGCTTTCTAAAATTGCAGCAGATTTGAACTGGACAGACAGCGGTATTTACGGAGAAAGCTCCTCCTATTATATCAGTGAGCCCGGTTTCCGTTACGGCTTCAGTATCTTTCTGATTCTGCTTTTTGCATGCAGTGGACTTTATGCCATTTTCAGTATCATATGTTATTTTGTATACATTCATTTTCCATGGCTGTCACCGCCCTGCCAGCAGCTTGCCCGGTTCGGTTCTCCGAAGACTCTTCTTATGCAGGCAGAAGAAGAACTGGCGACACTGCCACAGCTGGCTACGGAAGATATGTTTATTACCGAGCATTTCTTTATTGAAATCTCTACGGATGGAATTGCCTTTGTTCCGATTCAGGAAATCATCTGGCTTTATAAACATTCCACCCTGCACAAGTTCTTCTGGTACCATTTCAGTATCTCCTATACGCTGTGTATCTCTGCGAAAAAGCACTTATACATCCAGTGTCCGAAGAACTTAAAATCCGATATCGACGGTATCATCGACTACTTAGCAGAAGCAAATCATGATATTCTTGTAGGCTTCAACGAAAAGAACCGCCTGAAGGTACAGGAAATTCAGGGAACACCATTGCAGTTTGAGAAGTTTATTGCACTGTTGAAAAAAAGATTATAAAAAATATGGGAATTCCGCATTACGGACTTCCCATATTCCCGGTATTTAATATTACCGGCAGGATGTGCTGATTGATTCAATGGCTACTGCCCCGCCACGCACTACTTCGATGGTCCTGAAGCGGCGTTTTAAAAGAGAGATCAGTTCATTGTTGCGGCGTTCTGTCAGCTTGCACTCTAACAACACGCTGTCTTCCCCAATATCTGCCACATCTACTTTAAAGGTTGTTGCAATCTGAAATACCTCCGCTTTATCTTCCACGCTGCAATGCAGCACTTTTGCAAAAAGAATCTCTTTCATATGGATTGGTACATTGGTTAAATCAATTACCTTAATGACCTCTACCATACTGTTTAACTGCTTCTTAATCTGTTCAAATGTAATATCATCACTGGTTACACAGATTGTCATACGGGACATACTCTCATCTTCCGTGGTTCCTACGGTAAGACTCTGGAGGTTATAGGATTTGCCGGAAAAAAGTCCGGAAACCTTCGCCAGTACACCAACCTGGTTTTCTACATATAATGCAATCCATCTGTTTTTCATACCAACGTTCCTCCTATTTCAAAATCATCTGGCTCATTGCAGTTCCACTCTTAACCATCGGAAGTACAATGTCCTCTGTTGCAATCATAAATTCTATTACGGTAGAAGTCTTTTTATTCTTCTTTGCCTCTTCGAAGGCTGCATTCATTTCTTCGGTGTTCGTTACACGAATACCCTTTGCGCCATAGCTTTCTGCCCATTTCACAAAATCCGGTTCATATACCGGGCAGTCTTTTCCCGGTCCCTTACAGTTGCTCGGACATTCCTTATGCTGACGCAGGCAGGTTGCAGAATAACGTTTTCCATAGAAAAGCTGCTGCTGCTGGCGAACCATGCCAAGATAAAAATTATTTAAAATGCAGACAATTACCGGTGCATCCTGGCATACTGCAGTTGCCATTTCCTGCATATTCATCTGGAATCCACCATCTCCGGTGATACAGATAACCTCTTTTTCCGGACAGCCGATTTTTGCTCCGACTGCTGCCGGGAATCCAAAGCCCATTGTTCCAAGGCCCCCTGATGTAATAAAGGTTCCGCCACGTTCCATCTCAAGATACTGGGTTGCCCACATCTGATGCTGCCCAACATCTGTTGCAATAATGGCTCCTTTGAAATGCTCATTGATTCCTTCCATAATCATCTGTGGGGAAAGTCCCTTATCTCTTCGCATTTCCAGAGGATTTTCTTTGTTCCATTCCTCAATGCGGGCTATCCAGGCTGTTGTTTTCTTCGGTTCTGCCCACTCTGATAATTTCTCCAGGGCGGTTCTTGCGTCTGCTACTACCGGCACATCTACCACTACATTTCTGGAAATAGAAGCGGTGTCCACATCCACATGGACAATCTTTGCCTTTGGTGCAAACTCATTCAGATCACCGGTAATACGGTCATTGAATCTTGTTCCGATGGAGAATAATACATCACACTCAGAAACTGCCATATTGGCTGCATATCTTCCATGCATGCCACAGTTTCCCATATAATAAGGATTGGAGGTACCGATTGCTCCTTTTCCCATAATAGTCGTAACCACCGGAACCTGCATCTTCGTAACAAATTCGTCAAAAATATCATTGGCATGGGCAATATTGATTCCACCTCCGGCAAGAATCAATGGTTTCTTGGCACTCTTTAAAAGCTTATATGCCTTTTTCAACTGTCCGATATGTACGCCTTCATTTGGCTTGTAACCACGAATCTGCACACTCTTTGGATAATCGGATGGTCCACTCTCTAACTGGATATCCTTTGGGATATCCACAAGAACCGGTCCCGGTTTTCCGGTGGTTGCAATGTGAAATGCCATGCGGATTATTTTTCCCAAATCTTTTCTGTCCCGAACGGTTACGCCGTATTTTGTTATGGAACGGGTCATTCCTACTATATCAACCTCCTGAAAGGCATCATTTCCAATCAACGGAAGTGGCACCTGACCGGTAATACAGACAAGCGGAATGCTGTCAAAATGCGCATCTGCGAGTCCTGTAATAATATTGGTGGCACCCGGTCCGCTGGTTACCAGGCATACGCCTGGCTTTCCGGTAGCTCTCGCATATCCTTCTGCCTCATGAATCAGACCCTGCTCATGTCTGGGAAGCACCAGGTGAATATCATCCTGTTTATATAATTCATCAAAAAGGTCGGTGACCATTCCGCCCGGATAGCCAAATATGGTATCCACGCCTTCTTCCATCATCGCCTTTACAAATAATTTTCTTCCTGTAATATCCATCTAACGTCCTCCTCTATATCAATCCCATGGTCTTAAGGATAAAAATCCAGCCAGTTAAGGTAAATGCTCCCAAAAGCGTTGTTGTCACAATAATACTTGCTGTCAGCACACCATCATTTTTCATGTTCTTTGCCATAATATAGCAGCTTGGTGTAGTTGGTGATGCAAGCATAATCAGAATTGCAATCATTTTTTCTCCAGTAAATCCCAAGGCTGCTGCCACCGGAAGTAGTAAAAGCGGCTGTATCACAAGCTTGATTGCAGATGCTGCAAGGGTCGGTCTGATTTTTGCCAGGGCTTTTCTTCCCTCAAAGCCTGCACCCAGTGCAATCAACGCCAGTGGTGTTGCCATCTTTGCCACATTCTCAATGGTCTTATCTACCATGGCAGGAAAATCAAGGGACAATAATGCTGCCACCATACCAAAGGCAATTCCAAGGATAATCGGATTCTTTAATATGTTAAGAAATGCTTTCTTGATTCTGCCACCATGTACTGCCTCTTCTCCCGCTCCATCTTCATTGGCTTCAAAGGTCAGTACAATAACAGAAAAGATATTATAAAGCGGCACTGCCCCGATAATCATCAATGGTCCCATGGCAGAACTGCCATAAATATTTTCAATAAAGGCAAGTCCCATGACTGCGGCACTGCTCCGGAAGGAGCTTTGCACAAATGCACCACGGATGGATTTATCCTTTACAAAAAGCTTTGTAGCTCCCCAGATTACCCAGAAACAGGCGGTACTTGCCAGTGCACAGAAAAGCACATATTTCAAATCAAAGATTTCCCGGATATTTACCGTAGAAATATCCCGAAATAACATAAATGGCAAGGTCACCTTAAAATTAAACTTATTCGCCACCGTCACAAAATTATCATTGAGCATACCAATCTGCTTTAAGATATAACCGATTACCATCACAAGAAAGATTGGCATGGTGGTATTTAAACTGAAAATAAGATTATTCATTTCTTACACGTTTCTTTCTGCTTATCTTATTCTTTCATATTTTAAGAAGTAATACTCCAGATCAAAATAGGTCTGTTCGTCACTGTCTTCCGTAATCTGCCACTCTTCCTTTTCATCCAGATTCGGGAAATAGGCATCTGCATCATATGCATAGTCAATCTTCGTAATATGCGCTACATCGCACTCATCCAAAAGCTGGCGGTAAATGCTTTCACCGCCAATAACATAGACATCCTCACTGTTATACTGCTCTAACTCTTTATGCAGTTCGTCTAAATCATGCACCACAATGGCATCCTTCACTTTATAATTCTTATCACTGGTCAGTACAATATTGACACGGTTCTTAAGCGGCTGTCCATTTGGAAAGCTTTCCAAGGTCTTACGTCCCATGACTACCACTTTTCCGGTTGTGGTCTGACGGAAGAATTTCATATCATCCGGAATGCTTACCAGTAATTTATTCTTATAGCCAATTGCCCAATTAGCATCTACTGCTGCGATTAAATTCATCTCTTTCACCTGCTCCTTTTATATTGCGATTGGAATATCCTGAATCTGCGGTCCTGTTACATAATTATCAAGACGTACATCATTTCTGGTAAATTCATAGAAATCCTTTACATCCGGATTCAGCCAGAATGTCGGTGCGTCATAAGTCGGTCTCTGGATCAGTTCCTTTATAATAGGAATATGCCGGTCATAAATATGCGCATCTGCAATTACATGCACCAGTTCTCCCACATGCATATCACAAACCTGTGCCAGCATATGCATCAGTACTGCATACTGACAGACATTCCAGTTATTAGCTGCAAGTATATCCTGGGAACGCTGGTTTAAAATTGCATTCAAAGTCAGCTTATCGTCCCCCTTCTTCTGGGTTACATTAAAGGTCATGCTGTATGCGCATGGATAAAGATGCATCTCACTTAAATCCTGATGTACATATATGTTGGTCATGATTCTTCTGCTGAAAGGATTGTTCTTAAGGTCATAAATCACACGGTCTACCTGATCAAACATTCCTTCCTTATATTTATGCTTTACTCCCATCTGGTAGCCATATGCTTTTCCAATGGAGCCTGTCTCATCTGCCCATTCATCCCAGACATGGCTGTGTAAGTCATTGACATTATTGGACTTCAACTGCCAGATCCATAACATCTCATCGGTACAGCTCTTGATTGCTGTCTTTCGTAATGTAATTGCCGGAAATTCTTTGGATAAATCATACCTGTTTACCACACCAAATTTCTTAATTGTATAAGCACTGGTTCCATCCTCCCAATGTGGGCGGACCTTTTCTCCTTCTGTACTTACCCCGTTGTCCAATATATCCTGACACATATCGATAAAAATTTTATCTGCCAGACTCATGCTACGGCACCTCCTGCGCTAGTTTTTTCACTGTTTAGAGTATATTCTAAATTAATATTGTATCGGATAATCCCACCAAGCGCAAGAGTAGAAAATTTAACATTACAAATTTATGATTGCAGCTTGTGCATTTTCTTTTTCTCCTGCAAGTTGTCTTATCAATTTTTATTATTTTATATATTATGTAATCTTAAAATCTTTCTTTTAAGATTTATGTTAATTTGTTTTCTGATTTTATTATTTTTTAGAAGAAGGGAATGTGCCGGACTGGGGGATGGGCGGAAGAATTGGTCTATCCCAATATGAACCGGTCTGTTCTAATATGAATTGAATTATCGTAGTATGATTGGTTTTTATTTTATCAAAATTTATTATGTCTTGTTTTAATTTCAAGAATTCGTCATTGATTCTCGTCTCTTTATTGCATTGCATTTTTAAGTATAGAAAAAGTACCCGTAATTTTTTCTGTTTTTTACGGATACTTTTCTTATCTTTCTATTTTGTCGATTCGTTAAATCATTTTTTAACTTTATGCTTCATCTATGGCTTTTCCAATGTCATGGCGCATATACTTGTTTTCGAAGTCTACCCACTCCGTTGCCTTATAAGCATTGGCTCTCGCTTCTTTTAAGGTAGCTCCCTTGGCTGTGATGCCAAGTACACGGCCTCCGTTGGTTACAATCCTGCCTTCATCATTTAACTTGGTTCCAGCATGGAAACAGTAGTAACCTTCTTTGCCATCAAAGTTCTCAAGGCCTTTGATTTCAAATCCTTTTTCATATGCCACCGGATATCCGTCAGATGCAAGAACAACGCATACGGCTGCATTATCTTCAAACTGTAAATCAATGGTATCTAATTTACCGTCTACGCAGGCTTCCATTACATCAATGATGTCATTTTTCATTCTCGGAAGAACTACCTGAGCCTCCGGGTCACCAAAACGGGCATTGTACTCTAATACCTTTGGTCCATCCTCTGTCAGCATCAGACCGAAGAAAATAACACCTACAAATGGTCTTCCTTCTGCTGCCATGGCATCTACGGTTGCCTGATAGATATATTTCTTACAGAAATCATCTACTTCTTTGGTATAGAAAGGACTTGGAGAGAAGTTACCCATTCCACCGGTATTTAAGCCCTGGTCTCCATCTTTGGCACGTTTGTGGTCCTGTGCGGAAGACATAATCTTAATGGTCTTGCCATCTACGAAAGAAAGCACGGATACTTCACGGCCTGTCATGAACTCTTCTATTACCATATGGTTGCCGGCAGAACCAAATTTCTTATCTTCCATGATTTCTTTTACTCCGGCTTTCGCTTCCTCTAAGGTGTTACAAATCAGAACACCTTTACCAAGTGCCAGTCCGTCTGCCTTTAATACGATTGGCATTTTTGCAGTTTCCAGATACTCCAATGCCTTTTTCGGGTCATCAAAGGTCTCATATCCTGCGGTCGGAATGTTATATTTCTTCATCAAATCTTTGGAAAATGCTTTGGATCCCTCTAAGATTGCAGCATTCTTTCTCGGTCCGAATACTTTTAATCCTTCTGCTTCAAATACATCTACAATTCCACCAACCAATGGATCATCCATTCCTACGATGGTAAAATCAATCTCTTTTTCCTTTGCAAAAGCTACCAGCTTGTCAAATTCCATGGCTCCAATGTTCACACATTCTGCCAGCTGTCCGATTCCGGCATTGCCCGGTGCACAATAAATCTTATCTACACGGCTGCTCTTTGCTACGCTTGTCACAATTGCATGCTCTCTTCCGCCGCTTCCAACTACTAATACGTTCATGTTAATCCTCCTGTTTTCTGCAAAAACCAGCTAGTGTACCAACTTATGACACACTATCTGGTTTTCTATTTATGCGGGTAATTCTACTTCGTCTCTGGCAGAATTCTCACCCTGCCATCTTCTACCTCTACTCTTCCATTGGCAATCAGATCAATTGCCTGTGGCATAATTTTCCACTCTGCCTGTTCCATCACACGACGCTGCAGAATCTCCGGCGTATCATCCTCTTCAACTGCAACTGCTTTCTGTAAAATGATTGGGCCGGTATCTGTTCCTTCATCCACAAAATGCACCGTAGCTCCTGTTACCTTCACTCCACGGGAAAGTGCTCCTTCGTGGACTTTCAATCCATAGAAGCCTGTTCCACAGAAAGATGGAATCAGGGATGGATGAATATTGATTATCCGGTTGCGGTACTGTGCAATCATTTCCGGTGGAATTACCACCAAAAATCCTGCCAGTACAACCAAATCTACTTTATATTCATTCAATTTTTCTAAGAAATCAGCATTGAATGCCGCCCGGTTCTCATAGGATTTCGGAGAAATGCAAAGTGCCTTGATATTATGTTTTCTTGCACGCTCTAAGGCATAGGCATTCGGATTATTACTGATTACCACTTCTATCTTTGCATTGGTAATGGTTCCATTATCCATGGCATCGATAATTGCCTGAAGATTGGTTCCACCACCGGATACTAATACTGCAACTTTTAGCATAATGTAACACCCTTTTCTCCGTTTTCAATCTTACCAACAACATATGGCTTGTCTCCGGCAGATTTGATTGCTTCCATGGTTTTATCTACATCTTCCGGTGCAACTGCGAGTACCATACCAAGTCCCATGTTGTAGGTATTGTACATCATTTTCTCTTCTACATTTCCTTCTTTTGCCATCAGGGTAAAGATTGGTGGAATCGGATAGCTGTTCTTTTCAATCACTGCATGTTTTCCTTCCGGAAGCATACGTGGAACATTTTCATAGAAACCACCGCCTGTGATATGGCTGCAGGCTTTTACACGGATGCCGGCATCTTTGATGGCACGCAGTGCTTTTACATAAATTCTGGTTGGTGCAAGTAATGCTTCTCCCAAAGTAGTTCCCAGTTCTTCATGGTATGTATCAAGGGTTTCTTTATCCATAGTAAAGATTTTACGAACCAGTGAAAATCCATTGGAATGTACTCCGGTTGATGCCATACCAATCAGAACATCACCGTCTGCCAGGGTCTCGCCGGTAATCATATCTTTCTTATCACATACACCTACTGCAAATCCAGCCAGGTCATATTCATCCTCCGCCATCAGACCAGGATGCTCTGCGGTCTCTCCACCAATTAATGCCGCATCAGACTGAAGACATCCTTCTGCTACACCTTTTACGATGGCTGCAATTTTCTCCGGATAATTCTTACCACATGCAATATAATCTAAGAAGAATAATGGTTCTCCACCTGCACAGGCAATATCATTTACACACATTGCTACTGCATCAATACCGATGGTATCATGCTTGTCCATAATCATGGCGAGCTTTACTTTCGTGCCACAGCCATCTGTTCCGGATAACAGTACCGGTTCTTCCATTTCTTTAATCTTCTCTAATGAAAATGCTCCGGAAAATCCGCCCAGTCCTCCAAGAACCTCTGGACGCATGGTCTTCTTTACATGCTCCTTCATCAGTTCTACGGACTTATATCCTGCCTCAATATCCACGCCTGCGTTCTTGTAATCCATTGTTCTTCCTCCTGAAATTATTCTTTATCTTGCTCTTTATTTTTTCAGTGCAAGTATGGAAATGCTTCGCATTTCCATACTACGGGCTTTCGCCCTATCAGACCTTATAAGCAGCCCGTTTGGACTGCCAGCAGCCCAACAGACTGCTTATAAGGTCTGGCACTGCTCAATGCTACTTACATTATAACGTCATTTGCTTATAAAGACCAATTATATATAGTAATACCACTAATTAGTTTTTCTAATTAATGGTATCTGGTTGCTTATTTCTACTTATAATTTACTTTTATTTCAATCGGGTTGTCCCATCTAATATGGCATGGGTCAAAGTATCTCCCTGATAGGATAATTTCAGTGAAAAGAAACTCTCCCTCTCTTCTAACAGCCGGAAAAATATCTTATCACCTTCCCAGATTGGCAGGTCATATACTTCTTCCTTTGGCACCCATTCCAGTGTTCCTTCGTCACACTCGCTCATCGTACCGTGGAATTCATCTGCCGTATATAGAAACATATACTCCGTCGGCCACGCATCGGAATCAAAAGTTACCACGCCCCGCAGCCGATAGGCATCCAAAGTAAGCCCGGTTTCTTCTTTTACTTCCCGAAGCAGGCATTCTTCCGGAGATTCTCCGGCTTCAAAATGACCGCCAACACCAACCCATTTATCTTTATTTACATCATGGCTTTTCTTCACCCGGTGCATCATCAGGTAGCAATTTTCCTTTTCTATATAGCAAAGCGTTGTATTTTCCGAACGTCTTTCTTCCATTTTTCTTTCTCTCTTCCGCTTTCTTTTTTACTTTCTTCCATGACTCTATGGTTCTATGCCGCTATCCGAAGCTTCCGGAAGCATACTTTGAAATAAATAATCTCGGCAATTGCTGTAATCGACCAGGAAAATGCATACAAAAGATATAAGGATGCAATGGTTCCAAAATATACAAAAATTGTATATACCCAGATTACACGGAATACGCAGGAGCCCATGATAACAATAATGGTCGGCACAATGCTCTTTCCAATTCCGCGGGATGCCGCAATAGTGCAGTCCATAAATGCGGAAAGTGCATAGGAAAATCCCATAATCTTAATCCGCTCCATTCCGGCTTCAATTACCTCCGGTTTGCTGGCAAAAAGAGACAGGAACTGTCTTCCGAAAACCACCAGCAGCCCACCAAAAATTACGCCTGCCAGAAACGAATACAATAAACTGATGCGGTAACTTTTTATCATGCGTTCCCTGTTTCCTGCCCCCATATTCTGTCCCATGAAACTGGCGCATGCCGTATAAAATGCTGTCATAATATTAAAAATCAGCGTATCTGCATTGATTGCCGCTGAATTGCCGGACACCATAACCGCATCAAAGGAGTTGACTCCGGTCTGCACAAAAAGATTTGCAATTGCAAAGATTGCATTCTGCATTCCGCCCGGAACGCCAAGCATCAGCACACTTTTCGCCGCTTCCTTATGAAAACGCAGTCTGGAAAAGTAAAGCCTGCAGCTATCCTTTCTCCGGCACAGATGAGAAACCACCAAAATAGCTGACACATACTGAGCAATAACGCTGGCAATTGCCACTCCGCCTGCTGCCATATTACACTGGATAACAAAGAAAAGATTTAATAACACATTTAACACACCGGCAATACTCAGATAAATAAGTGGAAGCTTCGTCTCGCCGGATGCACTTAAAACACCATTTCCAAAATTGTAAATTGCAAGTGCCGGAAGCCCCAGTGCATAAATCCGAAAATATAGTACTGCGCCATCCATAAACTCTGATTTTGTATGTAAAATGTTTAAAAATGGCTCCGCAAATATATTACATATCAGGCACAGTATAAGTCCTGCCACCAGACAAATCAATGCCGCCGTGTGCACGGTTTCTTCCGTTCCCTTCGCATCGCCTACGCCCAGTTTATGCGCTACCCTTACATTAACACCGCCACCCATTCCAATCAGGAAGCCGGTAAATAAGGACACCAACAGCGTGGTCGAGCCAACCGACCCAAGGGGGATATATCCTGCATATTTTCCTACAATTGCTACGTCACTTAAATTAAATAATACTTCTAATATCTGAGAACACATCAACGGTATGCTAAAGAGGAAGATGTTCTTCCATAAAGAGCCGGATGTCATCCCGATACTTTTTCTTCTGCTTTCTGCTTTACTGCTCATAATTTTATTTCACTTTGGTTGGTTTGCTGTTCCTTTCCTGCCATATATCTTCTTTGATAATAATCCATTGTACGATAATCTATTACATCACGCAATCCTCTTACTTTTCCATAGTTAAAGAAGGATAAGCATCAAGCATAGACTGTCTTGCTTCTTTTAAAAATTGTACTACTCGTTCCATGATGTAATCCATTCTTTAATATCTTTTATAATCTACGTCACGTCATAGGAAGCCTTGTCGTTAGCAGAAAGACAGAATTGTTACTGAGCTTACATACGCATACATAACATCGCCTTTCGTGTTATGGGCTAACAGGTATCCTTAACCACTTATTTTATAGCAAATTCTTCAACGAATATATAGCAGTTAATGTGAACAGAACGAAAATTTTTTGATATTCTCGCCTAAAGTTACACAGAAACGCTCATCCACTGTTAGTCGCAAAAGTATATTTTCAACAAATCTGTTGTTGCTTTGTCATTTATGACAGCCCGTCCTATTGTTATGCCATTGCTGATGATAATATATTCTCCGTTTTCATATCTGGCATTTACCAAATCATCTTCCCTTTTTAAGTCTATACATATACTTGATATAATTCCACAAATCTCCTCTTGTGAGCTTCCGCTTTTTATCTCATAAGCATAATCCGCATCTCCTATCTCATTCAGATCAGTTACCAAACAATACTCCGCTCCATTCATCAGCATTTCTTCATTCAAAGTGGGTAATTGAGCCGTCTTATACTCATTAAATAAAAAGATAACTACAAGCGCAATGAATGCCGGAAAAAAGATACCGCCAAACCGCTGTGCATAATTTTGTTCTTCCCACCGCTTGCCATGACCACCAAACAGCGGTATTTTCATCTGCACCAAACCTGCTCCTATACTTACAAGCAAAAAATAAAATATAACTTTTATCAAAGACTCATCCCCCTTTTAATCATTAATAAAAATATCGTTCTTAAAACGACGCCTACTAACCATATAAAACGAAACACCTTGTTATATCTTGAACTATTAGAACACGGAACAAGCCAATGTTCCTGTGGAAACCCCAAAAGGTCTTCTTTTAATTCCTGCTTCAATTCCATGACTATACTCCACATTAATCCAAGCAGCACAATGCACACCGTTCCATAATATGCAATGCTGTTAGCTTTGCCTTATCGTACAAATTTGCAGATTATTCTTGGATTTGGCTCAAATCAAATGCACCGTTCTCAATCAACTGCAAAATTGTGTCTACCAAGTTGTTCTTTACAGTTTCACTTTCATTTTCAGTGCCAGAATACTCTACATAAATAGTGTTCTCTCCCATATCAAAGGTTGCATAATATATTACGGTTTTGATACCTTGACTATTTGACTTTGTTATGAAATATCCTGCATTGATATCAACGCCGTCTACACTTGAAGTGATTGTATTTCCATCAATGATAGTATCTAATAGATTTACACCCTGTTTAGAAACTACCATTCTTGTATCACCAATTTTTCCCTCAAAACCCAGAATATTATGATTGTCAGCATCAAAGTAAGCATCTGCGGTAACAGGCAAGTCTGCAAAAAGCATTTCAATTTCAGCATCGCTCAAAGGTCTTGTTGTTACATTTAAGTCAATTGAAGATTGTGATAAGTCATTTTTAACAAAAGTAATTGTTTCTCCACTATCCAGCGTGGCAATATCGTTTTTTGTACCAAACAGTTTGCTTTGAAAAACTCCCACTCCAATCACAGCAACGAGTACGAAGCAAGCAGCAACAGACACCCATTTTTGCCGATTAGTTATTTTACTTGTTTTTTTCATAGGTTCAGCTTCTTTAATATACTGATTATCGACATTTCCCAATGCCCTTAAAAGTTTCTTTTCTTTCATACAGAGATACCTTCTTTCTCTAACAATTTTTTGAGTTCGTTCCTTGAACGAAATAATGACATCTTGATTTTGCTCTCGCTCATACCATATTCCGTTGCAATTTCTTTAATGGGCGATAAATACCAATATCTTCTCATAAAGATTTTTCGCTGTTCTAATGACAGGGAAGAAAGAAAGCGGTTGAGAATATCCGTTAGAGCAATTTCTTCAACAATGTTTTCTGTACTATCCAACGATGGTATGCACTCTTGTATTTCATCAAAAATCAATGGCATTTGCCCGCCATTACGTTTCTTTGCATTGAGCAGTTCGTACCTGTCCAAAGATAAGTTGCGAGTAATCTTCCCTAAAAAAGTTTTTAGAACAGATGGACGGTTAGGCGGTATGCTGTTCCAAGCTCTTAAATAAGTATCATTTACACATTCCTCGC
The DNA here is from genome assembly GCF_003461765.1 of Roseburia sp. AF02-12. Taxonomy (NCBI): domain Bacteria; kingdom Bacillati; phylum Bacillota; class Clostridia; order Lachnospirales; family Lachnospiraceae; genus Roseburia; species Roseburia sp. AF02-12. The sequence continues at coordinate 1,395,244 of NZ_QTXS01000001.1, forward strand.
TGTCTTCGTCATTGTGAAGAATATTAAAGGCTATGTATCTGCAATACTTTCCGTATTTTTTTGAAGTTTCGGATATAGCAGCTTCGGAGCGCTCCCAATATAAATCTAATATCTGTTTATCATCCATAGGCTTCTCCTCCTTTGTATTAAGGCCTTTCACCCTAATAGACGGGGAAAATGTGTCAAGAGTCACTTAAATTCAAAAAATATTTATTCAAAGATTAGCTTTTGATATTAATTCTTCAAGTATCATTTTATTTCATTATCTCATCAGTCTTCACCACATAAGCATAGGCCTCTGGATTTGCCTTTTTCAAGTAACGAAGAGTCAATAACTTTTCATGCACTAATTTATGATTGGCATATTCCCGGAAGTCCCTCACCTTTTCAAACTCTGTATCTGTCAACAAACACATTACCATGTACATAACCATGGTTGCTCTCCCTGCTGCAATTTCCGGACTATAGTTTTCTGCATAAATATGTCCACGTAAGTCACGTATACCTTTAACATATATCGGATACTCCTCTGCTCCGACCTTGCCTCGTGACGCAATACATAAAGCTGACTCAAAGCTATCCCATAAGCAGTCCGTTGGTGTTGCATTTATTCCACGGTATGCAATCTCCGCCAACGCAATCGGTTCATATGTACGCTTTACAACATCGCATTCTTTAAAAACCTCTATTAAAGAACACACGTCATAAAGCTGCTTCATTACTTCCATATCCTTACCTTTATTAAGTTCGACACCTGTCGTATGAGGAGCAAATGCAGTCAGTTTATCTGCAAGAATACAATCTGCACTCGGAATTTTAACTGTTAGATACTCTTCTTCCGTCAGTAGTAAATCATTTCTTATTTCCTTTGTCTCAACTTCTGCATAATGATTATTTTCAAATAGCACATCCAATAATATATAAAATTGTTTATTGTTAATTGGTGAATCATAAGTAAATTTAAAATGCCGCTTTTCTATATTGTTTTTTCCGACTCTCTTCTGTTCTTCCACCATCTGAAATGGAAATATAGCAGATGCTTTTTCTAAGTAATCATCCAAATCAGTCCCTGGTTCCACAATAATATCAATATCTGTAGATAATCGACGTGGCTTATCCATTAGCATCATAAGGCAGGTACCACCTTTAAAAATAAATGGCATCCTCACCCTTGCCAAAGCTTCAAGAAGTCCAAAAGCATATACAGTACGTTCTAAAAGCACCGGATCTCTCTTGCTGTCCTTTTGTAGACTGCGAATATATTCCTCACTAAAATTTTCTTTCAAAAGCATTTGCACCTATTCCTTTGTTTTTAATATAATATCCGTTTTATCATGTAGCAGTTTCTTTATTTTCTTTGCGCTCTTTCTTCGATTTGCATATCGAAACAAACAATTTTCATCAATATAGTATCTTGCAAAAGCATCCATATATACACCCGGATATTCTGACTCACTTATAGATGCCAGAAGTAACGGTTCTGACATAATGTCTACTAATAGCTTCTCCAATCTTGTATGCCACGATTTTTCCTGTCCTTTTGGTGCTTCTGTTATAAGCTTTACAATTACAATCATGTTATCCGACCAATACTGATGGTAGATATCTGCCGTTGGATTGATAAGCACTTTTCCAGGATATTTCTCCTTTAATGTATCAAAAACAAATTCCATAATATCTGATTCTACTGATAGGAATATAACATTATGAGCCACTAAATGATTTACGAAATCATTCATTTGAACAAATTCAAATATTGTAAAATTCAAATATGGATATTGTTCCTCTAGTTGCAATGCCACTTCTTCCGCCAATTCCGAATAGTCATGACGGTACACCTGCCGCTTATCATTCGGCAAACAATAATGATTACGTCCCACCCTTACTATCTCACCATCATTGACCATATCTTCAACCTTTTTGTAGAACGAAGCTTCACTTAATTGATATCCTCCCTGACGAAAAGAGACGAATAATTCATTGCGCGTAAATTCCGTCACATTATGAACACCCCTGAAATAAATTTCTTCAGTCATCGTGATATCACCTCCAATTATTTTTCCGGCACTTCACCCAGCCAAGTGCCGGAAATATATGAATAGCGTAATATCTCTTTTCATATTTGTCAATATTTTTTCGGCACTATTATTATTTTAGTGCCATTAATATATTTTGCTTTTCTCAAAAAAATATACCTGGAATTTTTTTACTTTTTCAAGCAAAACGACAAAAAGAGCAATCCACCATAAGATGAATCGCCCTCCATTCAGAAAATATGCCCAGTACCTTTTCTCTTTATCTGTCATAAGCACTTACCTTGCCTTTCCGGTTTTAGGTACGCTTGGAACGATAACATCATCAGACTTTCTGCTATCTACAGACAGCTTCATGAAAACGGAAGCATCAAAAAAGGGGATGTATCTGAATCCACGGTTAACAGATATATTAATCTCCTGGCTCTTAAGCTCAAAACAACCAGCAATCAGGATATGCGCCGCTATGAAAGACCTCACATAAATGAAGTATGGTGTGGTGATTCAAGTATTGGTTCTTAACTGAAAACTCCTGATGGTAAAATAAAGTTCTTCCATAGTGGTCTCCTTTCCGTAAAACTTTGTCAGCATTACCAATCTTCTCCATACTCATCCATTGCATCATCTACACCATCTGCATAATCGCTGTCTCTGTCATATCTGTCATAGTCATAATCGTCATCCATATAGATATCATCATAGCCATCATCATAAGAGTCATATGTACTCTTCTTTGTCGTTGTACTTTTCTTTGTACCACTGCTATATGATGACTTGTTTGTAGAATTTGATTTATTATTGTAACTGCTACTTGAACCAGAGTTACTTGTACTGCTCTTAGAAGTACTGCCAGACGATTTATTGCTATATGATGAACTGCTATGGGATGTACTGCTTCCCGTATATGGTTTATGCAAATAACAATAGCTGCTTCCACTTGCCTGCTTATTATCACATCCTGCCTTAATGCACTTAGGCTCACTTGCTTCACCTATGGAACCTATTACAAACAGAACGCCTATTATTACAAGGAATATTGCCAGTCCCTGTCCAAATGAATTCTTTCTCATACAAATCATCCTTTGCGTCATCCTCGAAGTCTCCGGCATCTCCAAATAATACTTCATGTTCTTCCCTGCTAGTGCAAAGCATTTCTCCTGCAAACATCATTTCTGAGCTATCTATTTCTCCATCGCCATTTAAATCCATCCAATTTCTCATTGCCATACCTCCTGTAATCAAGGTTATTTGTTTCTTTCTGATTATATAGTACTACTTCTCTTATATGATACCATAAATAACCATATAAGAGAAGTTCCTTCATTCCTGCTACACAAGCACAAAATCAAAAATAATTTAAGTTCACCACTTAACATTGTGGCAAAGATTTCCACTTCCATGAATTCCATCTACATTTTTCGACCCAAAAAAACTACACACCTTGAAAATTCATTCAAAATGTGTAGTCTATTAAAAATACTATTTAAATATTCTAATTCACTTTCTGGCTCAATCTCACCCGTTGCGAATGCCTCGGTCTGTCCACAATGACTTCTTTGCATTCCAACTCCTGTGTCCACTCTAACAATCTTGCCAGAAGTACTTTTACATCTTTTCGATATGGCTTTGGATCATTTACTAATGCACTATGTAATTCTACCGTAATTTCACCAAAATACATTTCACCACCATGTTTCTGCAATAATTCTAAGAGCCATCGGTATGCTCTGCATAACGAAAATGCTTGCTGTATTTCAGTTAATGATTCTCCTTTACTCATTTCCAGAAATTCTATTTTCTGCCCTAAGCTTTCCTTCGCTGTATCATATTCCGGAAAATCATTTACGAATAACATGTTTTCTACCGGACGAAACAAGTCGGTAATCCTTTTTGACCAGCCCAACTCAGAAGAAGTTCTATTTTTCATCTTGTCTAATGCTTCTGCCTTCATAATACTATATATTCGGTCATCCATTTCCACGGAGCCTTTTATAAGACAGTTTACTCTTTGTATATCTGTTTCATCCACTTCACATTTTTCAGCCATTTCAAGATTACCGCCTTCTTCCAGCAGTATTCCTTTATTTGTTAAATTTGCGCTTCCTATCACTCCATTCTTATCATCAAATATATACATTTTTGCATGCAAATCAAAATAAGCATACATTTTCCATTCATGTGATTTACAATACTCATAAATTTGCAAATCAGTTGCACCATTAATAATATCTTTTAATTGAAAACGCACAATTAACGTCTTATCCTTTATTGTCTCATTACAATTTTTCTGCATAAACTCAAGTGCATTTTGCTTGCAGAACGCAGTAATAACTACAATGGATTGATGACAACTTTGTAATTCCTTATAGATACATTTCTTTATTTCATCAGATATTAAGATACTCACGTTATCACCTGCTATTTCAAACTTCCATGTTGTGCATTGATATATTTTCTTAATCTTTCATTCCATGTAGCAATAAGATTATCATTCTCATCTTCCTGTCTGCGATTAGTCTCATCAATTGCCTTAACTAAGGATGCCACAAAAAGTTCAAATGCCACCTTTGCATCATTTGATTTTATCAAATCTTCAAGAAATGTCTTATAAAAAATATGATCCATATTAAACTTTACATAACAGTTTCCCAAACCAAATGAATAGTCAAATAAAGCTGCCAGTTTTCCCATATTCTGATAGTCTATATTAACCTGATTTTTAAGATTATTTACGATTTCTTCCTGCTGAGGATCTATAACCCCTCTCTCTTCTAACTGTTGTTTGCTCTTTTCGTATAATTCCTCTTTGGAAGTAGTTCTTCTTACCTCTGCGGATTCACTTTCCTCATTCGGTATTTCACTTTCTTCTACTTTATTTATTATTTTCGTTGTCGGAGAATCTATATCCTTTGAAGACCTTGTATTTTCTCTGGTCTTCTTATTTTCTTTATACATCCGTTCTATTGTAGGATGAATTATGCTATACAACTGTACCCATACCGGTTTTACAGGCTCATCCAAATAATCATCTTTATCTATCTTTCTCAATTCGACAAACTGCTTGTTATTTGCCACTCCAAACGCTTCATCCAGAACAGGATCAAATTTAATTTCGCAGCCCCACCACCTATGTTGCGGCTGATTAATATTTTCATAAAAATCGAACTGTCCAAAATCAATTTCTCTATTTGCCCGTACAATTGATATTCCTTCCAATTTTTTTACATAGCTTCCTAATGGCTTTCCACCCGGATCTCCTGCTACTGCTGTCTTGTCATAAAATTCCTTTTTTACTTTTGAAAAACGAATTTCAATGTTGTGTTCCTTTGTTTCTCCTGTTATCTTATCAATATATTGAATAGGAAAATAAATAACTCCATCTGTATGCTTCTCATCTGTATAAGGTTCAAAAATACTTTCTGTGTAATTTATATTATCGCCTGGACAGATATTTTCCGGTGTTGCAGGATTTCCCAATACATAATTTGGTTTCATGAGAAACAGCGGATCATTTGGCATTATTCTTTTTGAATTATCCTGATTTTCATGATGAATTAAACTGATATTACAGATTCCATCATGAATAAAATATCTGAACTTTTGTCCTAATGCAAATTCCAATTTTTTAAACAGAAATGATACTGTTTTAGGCACTACTCTATCACAGTTTTTCCACAATACAAATGTGCCACTCTCCATAAAATTGTACTCTTTTACAGCATCATTCTGCCCCTGCATTTTATAGGTTAAATACTTCTTATATTTTGAAGGAATCTCACTTTGTACCGGATCTTCCAATACGGTTTGTTCTCCATCCTTTACTTTATTTATGTCCAAAAATACTTTCTTGCAATTATCATATCCATTCTGCCAGGAGTACACATCAACTGATGGGCATGCATATAAAGAAGCCTGTGGCAAACCAACGCCAAATCTTCCCATTCCTTTTCTGTCAGTTCTTGTGGAATATCCAATTCCAAGACAGCTTTCCAGTTCTAACTGCTCCATTCCTTTTCCATTATCCAGGAATCCGATTTCTTTAATATTATTTCTTCCTGTTTCAGGATTATATTCTTCCGATACAATTATTAAAATATCTTTTGCCTCTGCCTGAATAGAGTTATCAATAATTTCTGCCATTGCACATTCAATATTTTTATAACCCGTATTTCTCAGTGCATCTCCCATTGTCTGAATTACAAATATGTCTTTTGCCATAACTTTTCCTCCTATGCATTCCAATAATTATTAAAGTGTGAAAATGCCATATTTTCATTAAACTGATTCAAATTGTCTTTTACATCTATTAATAAGCATTCCTTTTTTCCGCCCATCTGTGGTCCACGAAGCCCGCGTCCTAACATCTGGCTATATAGAACTACCGATTGTGTTGGCCTTGCAATAAAAACACATTCAATATTTGTTGCATCAAACCCTGTTGTCAGCACTTCATAATTAATCAAAATATTCATATCATTTTTTGTATCTTTAAACTTCTGGATTGCTTCTCTTCTCTCAGTTGCTGACATCTCTCCGATTACCAATGCATTAGGTATATCTTCCAAAGTAAGCATAGAAGAAAGTAATTGTCCATGTTTTACAGAACACGCAAAAACGATTGTAGGCGTCTGTGATTGATTTAGCGCTCTTAATTCCTGCATAATCCTCAAATTTCTACTCTTATTTTTTCCAATCACATTAAGTGCTGCAGGTGAAAAATCGGAATAACCATTCTTCGTGGCTATTACTTTTATCTTTGACAGTTCTTCATCTGTTAATTTTTCTGCATATGTAAGCTCTTTCTTCTTTATCTTTGCCAGTACACCTCTGTTTTGAAAATAACGGATAATGTCTTTTTCCACTTCAGCATTAAGAGCTTCCTGCCTGGACATATTCACTTCATTCATAACTTTCGTATCAATGGATATGATTTTGTTTCCAAACGTCGATGCTAACAAATCATTTTCAAAACTCATTTCTGTTGTTCTGCCCGGCGTTGCCGATAATCCCATCAACGCACAGTCCTTCATTTCTCCCGTTCTACGCATAAAATGTTCAATTACATTTCTCGTCTCCTGAGCTGCTGCTTTATGTGCCTCATCATATACAACTAATCTGGTAGCATTTACAAGCTTCTGAAATTTGTCCGGTTGATTTTCCTTCATAGACTGCAATTTTTGTATTCCACAGACCATAAAACCAGACATATCTTCCGGAATAGCTTCTATATTATGTTCTCCCCAAAGTTTATACGTTGAAATTTCTCCATTTCCTATGTTCTTCCAAACATTAACAAAGGTATCATATGCCTGCTGCAACAATTCTGTTGTATGTGCTATCCAGACAATTAATCCCTGTTTCTTTAAATTATAATTATAGTGATGACATATGATATGCGTTGCCGTCTTGGTTTTTCCTGTTCCGGTCGGCATATGTATTAAAAAACGTCTTTGTTTATATTCTGAAGTCAGTATATTAAGTGCTCTCTGGCGAATAATATATTGATAATCCAACAATTCATAAAACTTATCATATGATGCAATTTTTTCAGATGAAACTTCCTCTACACTTTGTTCCTGAAAAATATCTTTTTCCGAATAGTTCAACAAATGAAGTACATGATTATTTATCTGGCTTTCACGCCAGTTTTTCTTCGCTACTACATCTATAATCAGTTCCGGATCCTCACAGGTTCTATATTTTTCAGGCAATTCTACACGAAAATCCAGAATATCTTCTTTTTGAAAGGTACTCAAAATATGATGTCTGAATTCCTTACTCTTTAAAATATTCACCCCATAGATGCACATGATCATATCAACCAATCTTTTCTTCGTAAGCAGGGCTTCACTCCCTGTATTCCATTCAAGTAAAGATTCCACAAGATCTTCTCCAAGAAAACTTTTTAAATCTTCCAAGGAAAATTTCATCATATGAGATCTCATAACTTCATTCTCCATCTTCTTCCTCCTACTCCGCCAGTTCCCCGACGGCGGCAACCAGTGTATCTATCTCTTTCTCCGTGGTATATCTTCCGATTCCGACCCGGACGATGCCGCCGAAAGCTTCATCCTTTAAATGCTTATGTATCAGTGGTGCACAGTGATAGCCGGTTCTTACGGCAATTCCATAGTCTGTGTCCAAAAGCATGCCCACCTCGGACGCCTGATAGCCCCGGATATGAAAAGGAACAATTCCGACTTTGTCCTGCCCGAAATCTCCATATAGTTTCACGCCGGGAATCCGTTTTAGCTGCGCAATTAATTTATCAGTCAACTGTTGTTCATGCACCAGCCAGTTTGCTGTTCCGGCTGCCTTTATCTCCATGAGAGCTGCACGAAGTCCTGCTATTGCTACAATATTCGGACTGGCTACCTCATAACGGGCAGGGCTTTCCAATGGCATCTTCGGATTCAAGGAATCACTGCCGGTTCCGCCTGCCAGAAAAACCTTCAGCTTTATGCCATGTCTTAAGAAAAATCCTCCTGTTCCGAATGGACCATAAAGATTTTTATGACCAGCAAATGCTACAATATCTGCCGGAACTTTTCGCATATCAAGCTCTGTCAGTCCAAGGGACTGGGATGCATCGATTACTGTGATTGCATCATATTTCTTTGCAATTTTGCATATTTCTTCGATGGGGAGTATATAACCTGTCACATTGCTGACCTGTGACAGAAAGATATGGGTTGGCGGCTGCTCCGTAAAAAGATATTCCATTTTTTCCAAATCAATTTTTAAGGATTCTTTTTCCAAAGGAAGCTCTATTGTGGTAAACCCAATCCGCTCTTTCCATAAATCCAGTGGGCGAACCACCGCATTATGTTCGTAAGGGCTGACATAAACCACATCCGTTTCCTTCCAGTCCATTCCGCCAATGATCTGATTGAAAGCAACAGTAGCAGAGGCAGATAAAACCACCTCTGCCTGCTCTTTTGCATGTACTAAATCAAGCAGTGATTCTCTTGTTTCCGCGATAATTTCATCCGCCTCTTTTGCAAGGGCATAGGAACCCCTCCCTGCATTAAATGCAAGGCTGCGGTTGACCCGGTCCATTTCCGTATATACTGCTTCCGGTTTTGGATATGTTGTTGCCGCATTGTCAAGATAAATAATTTCTTCTGTATTCATAACTACAACTCCTTGCTACTTCGTCAGTTTCTCTATCATCTGAACCAGTACTGCTACCTTCTGGTTCACTTCCAGACTGTCTCCGAATTCCTCCATAGCTTCTTCCATGGCATTTTTCAGGAAATAACTGGTGCTGTCATCCTCTGCTTCATAGAATTTCTTTACCTTTTTTCCATCACTTCCGGTAAATTCTATCATCTGCCTGCTGCCGGACTCACTCTGTTCCATTCCGATGTGTTCAATCTCTGCCTTTAACCGGGCAAGTTCTTCTTCATACTGCTTCAAGGACTCATCCCGCCAGTCTTCCATATAAATATCAAGGACTGCCTTGGAAAGATGTTCTACAATTTCCTGTTCATTGTGGGTCTGCATTCTGGATAAATAGCCCATCAATGCCGTCACCTGATTGCTGGCTAGAAAACTCTTTGCCGCCTTTCCCTGCTCCTCATACCATGCCTTTAAAACGCCGGAAAGGCTGTCTTCTTTTGCTGCGCCATAGATTTTCTTTGTGACTTCTATTGCCTGCTCATTTTTCTTAAAAAGGAAGGTATCTAAATATTCTTTTCCTTCTTTGATTTGCCGTGACGTTTCTTTTAAATTCTTTTTCTCTACCAGTCCCGGAAGCTGTTCGAACAGCATTTCTCTTGGGTTCGGCTCCATATTTTTAAGAATCTTACGAAGCCCTTTGATAAATGCATAAGCTTCCTCATCCATGCCTTCCGGACATGTCTGGAAGGAAACAGCAATCTGCGGCAGACTTCTGTACCACCGTTGCATTGCTCGCACCAGTTCATAAAGCCGGTTTCGTTTTCCAATACTCTGATAGGTATCCTGTCCGCAAAAAATTTCTTCTAACTGCTTAATATACTTCTCTTTATTTACCGTTTCCTTTTCCACATAGAGGCTGTAATTCTCCGGATGTTCTTCTATGTTGTCAAATATTTCCGGCGTAATCTCCACTTCACGCTCCTGTAAAAGAATGACCGGTGTATCCTCAAGTTCCGCAATCTGCCTTGCGATATAAATTGGAATGATACCTTCTCTTACTCCATAGCCTTTTCCGGAAAGGCTTTCATAAAGTTCGGAAAAACTGTGTTTTTTCCCGGCACAGCGGTTGATATATTCCATGATTTCCTGTAATACCTGCTGGCTTCCCTCTTCTGCTCTTCCTTCATCCAGTACCCGTAAGGTTGCCCGGTAAATGGTTGCTTCTGCCGCCGAACCGTTCTCCCACTGTGCCATTTCTTTTCCATTTAAAACAGCATCTACAATGGTTCTTCTGGCACGTTTTGTCTGGGACGACACCTTTCTGCGGTTAATCATTTCATTATTAATTTTCGGAGTCAGATTATAATATTCCTCACAGATTCTACTGAGCGTACGGTTAAATTCACCTACTGATTTACTCTTGTTCCGGGATACAATTCCACATAATACTGTGCAGTTCCCATTTTCCGGAAGATAACGCTTTTCTAATGCCGCATTGATTTCATAAATCAAATCGTCTTCATATAGCTGCAATTCCTGCTGCAATACTGCATTTTCTTCTAAAAATGTCTTATCTTCTTTTAACTGCCGGACTGCTATCAGACGCCGGATATTTTCTTCTTCCATTAACGGTTCTCGCGGAATGAGGACTACGATTCGCTCGTCCTTTAACTCCTTCAGATGCTGCCGGACTTTTTCCATATCTGTTGTCTTATCTGCATCCGTCAATGCGATAATCTTTCCGTCTGCGGGTTTCTCTTCAAAAAGATATTCTGCCTTCTTTAATGCAAGAAACTGCTCTAACTTTTTATATTCATAATGAAAATATCTGGTCATGGTGAATTCCTGATTATACTGCTTTGGCAGGACATAATCTAATTCTGCAATTTCACCTAACACTTTTTCGATATTTACTTTTTTCTGTTTCTGTATTTCTTCCTGAATCTTTTTTTCGATATCGACACCGACATTATTTTTAAAATCATAAGAAGCAGTCCGGTTTCTCCACTGTATTAATTGTGCTTCTTTTAACTGTTCTAATTTTTCTTTTACAATTCCATATTCCAGTCCGCTTGCCAGATAGATGCTTTCATCGTTTACCGGAAGTTCTTCTTCATTTCCCATCATCTTAAGCAATGCCATTACTTTGATGATGTTTTTTTCTTCCTCATACTCTGCCTTTCCAAGGGCATACTCTGCCTTCAGCCATTCCGCATGAATATGGATAAGGTCTGTATTTTCCCGGAATAATCTGGAAAAATAATCATAAACGACTGCCGCACCGATTCCATGGGCTTCCTTTTCATCTTCTTCAATCAGGCGTACCAGTGAACCCGGCTCATTATTTGCAAGGAAAGTAAACACGCTGCGTTCATTCTGTGCCACTTTTTCACTGATTCCTAATAACAGATAAACGGTAAGCGGCAGCAAAGGAAAACAGCCTTCCTTTACTACTGTGTCATACTCTTCCTGTTCAAAAAGTGCAGAAATGCAAGGCAGTTGATAGGTATCTTCTAACACCTTTTTCCACTCTGCATTTTTTGCTGCCACACGTCTGCATTCCTCTATATCCTTATGAATGGCGTCCATCACCAGTTCAAAATTATTCTTCGCAGATACTACGAACCGGACTTCTTTTAATCTTCCTTCTACTCCATCAAAAGCATCCTTTATATTTTTTGATAACTGATGTCCATATTCCTTAATACTCTTGTGGGCAACACATACGATATGAATTTCCTCTTTGCCGGAATTTGCCAGCTCACACATGTCCTGCAATACCTTCATATCTCTTGCAAAGGTTGCCTCTTCATGACCTTCCACATATTTGCTGAACTCATCGAATACAAGGAAAATGCCTGCATAACCGTATTTTTCACATAAAATACGATTGATGCCCTCATAGACCTTCATGGTTTCAATATTTACAATCGGCTGGAACTGGCTGCCGGAAGTCACTTTCGGATAAATTTCCCGGAATGCTTCTAAGGCATCTTCCTGCATTTTATCCATCTGTTTTCTCCACTGTTCAATGGAGCGACCATGCTCTGAATGCATCAGTTCTGCAAACTTCTGATAAGTCTTGGGATAATTTTCCATCCAGTTATCCGCTGCCTTTTCTGCTTCCTTATAATAGCTGTCCGGAACAATGTCGCTAAGTCCTGCATACTGCAATGCTTCTGTCAGTCCTAAGACGAAGGCATCCGAAAGATTCATAATTGAGCTGGATACAATAACCGGAAGGAATTTTTTCTTCTGATTCTGATACTGCTCTATCAATTCTGCTGTTTCTGCATCTAATTTGCTGATTCTTTGAACCAGGTCATTTACCTTTTCATTTTCCGGTGCAGAAAGAATCTGCAACAATACCAGCAGTAAATGTGATTTTCCTTTTCCATAAGGTCCAATCAGAATCGTTGCTTTTTCCTTTTCCTGTCCCATTACTGATTTCAGATATTTTTGCAGAATTAATAAAGATGATTTGGTTGGAATATAACTTTCCAGCTTGGTATCATCCTGCAAATCCAGTTGTAAATTTATGGAATTTTGAAATCTTTTATCTATCTCAACGAAATCTTTCAGTCTCTTCATCTTGATCGTTCCCTTTATTTTTCATAATATAGTTCCGCAACTTCATACGGTCCCCAATCTTTCTCTTCATTTTTGTATACCATATCCAGTCCTGCCGTCCGGTTCAGCCGGATATAGCCATAGTTATCCAGTTTATCCAGATATTCATTCAATGCCGCCCGTTTTAACTGCAGGACTTTTCCCGGACCTTTTGCATCTTCCAAAAGGCTTGCAATACTGATGCTATTCGTTTTATTTTCTTCCCACATCTTTTCGATAAGATACCAGACTGCAAATGGGCTGAGCCGGTTTAAATTCGGCTGGCTCTTCCGGTATTTCCCACCATCCAGCTTTAATAATCCAAGGTGCGCAAAAGGACTGATGCTCTTATCCTCCGGGTCGTAATCCTCCACATGATCCCTGCTATACATCCGGAGTATGGCACTGCAATCATCTGCCAGCGAACGTCTTGGTATCTCTGTCCGTCCCGTTTCCACTGCATATTCCCGCATCATATAATCTTCCAGTTCTGTTCTTGTAAATTCTTCTGCCTGCAGCGTATTAAAGAAAAGATACCAGCTTGTAACTGCCTCGGCATTTGTCACCAGATTCATATGTACCAGCCAATAGGAAAAATCATCCTCAAAATACGGGTCCTTCTGATATACTAATTGACCAAGTGATTCCAGTTTTACGGCTGCCCTGTTTTCAGTTTTTCCAATGAATCCGGCTGACTGCATCCAGTAACGGATTGCCTTTGCCATATTGGTTCCGACTCCCAAAGCATCTGCTCCGGAATTTTTACTGAATACAGTCCCATCCTTTTCTACTGCTGCCAGTCCCTTTGTCAGCCAGCCTTCCCGCAATATAAATGTCTCATGACCTTTCAGTCGAATCTTTTTTATCATTGCTCCCATTCTTCTTACTCTTCCCTTTTTCCTCGTTTTGTTGCCAGCACTTTTCTGATGTAACAGCCACCTACATAATGGTTGACACACTCTCCACAGCGGACACATTTTTCATCCAGAATATGATAGGAAATGCTCCCATCCTTTTCATCCCGGATAACAATCGCATTGTGTTTGCAGATACTTTCACAGGCCTTACAGCCCATGCAGAGCTGATATTTGGTCAGCTGGCATTTTATCTTATCTTCCGCTGTTTCCAGATTTTTTGCTCCATCCAGATGCATATCATAAATTGTCACCTTCAGAGTAGTCTTACCAATCCGTCCCTGCAATTTGATTCTTGGATTGCCATTTTTTGTGGTAATAAACACTTCTCCCAAACGCTCATTTCCAAGATTCTTATTGATATATCCAAACGGCCGGAATAGCTCATATAATTCTTCTGAAATCGGCCGCTGCAATTCATAATTAAAGCTGTTTTCTTCCAATACACAGGGTTTAAATGACACCACTGCTTTATTGGCATATTCCACGCCATTTCCGCCCTGTCTGGCTTTCCATTTGCCATCCCGGATATAGCTTTCTGCATCCGGCTTACCGATCCGCCTTGCAAAATCAACCAATAATTCCTGCCAGTGCTTTGACTGCTCCGGCATATAAATTCTTGATAAAAATTCTGACCAGGCACTGTTATTCGGGCAGCACCAGCAGCCTACTCTGGTATAACCCCAGCGATATGCGTCATTGAAATCTATCTTTGTAGTCAGAAGATACAGCCAGATATCAAAATCCATCCAGTCAATAATCGGTGAAATCGTAATCTGCTTCGTAATCTTCGAACCTTCTGTCTCCCGCTCATATTTGCTTCTGCTGGCAGACTCGCTTCTGCGGATTCCATAAAAGGTAATTATTTTATCTTTGTCTCCAAACAGAGCCTTTATCTTCCGCTGGATTGCTCCTGTTTTAAAAATAGTACAGCACCAGCGCATGACACGGCTCGGCGGTCCCATCAGTTCACACAGTTCTTCAAAATTCTTTTCTTTATTTCTCGATGACAGAACCGGTGTCTTCGGATGCTCTTTCTTAAACCGCTCCACATAGTGCATGGTTTCCGGAAATTCCAATGTAGTATCCCCGAAAATATGAAGTATCTTCGGTTCTGATAACGCCCGCATTACAAGACTGGATACCACCGTGGAATCCTTTCCACCGGAAAAAGAGACAAACATATCCTGAATCTTATAATTCTTCGTGCTCTCTCTGATATAACCGGTCGCTTCTGCGGTTATCTCTTCATAACGCTCCCGGTTCTCCTCTAAGAATCTTTTTATATAGGAATCAAAATACTGATAGGTATTCTGTTCTCTCAAATCCTCATACTGCTTACGCACTTCTTCTGCGTCTACTTCTATTAAATCTTTTACAGAAAAGTCAATTCGTTTGCCATTGACATAATATTTATTTCCGGAGCCGTTCCATACCGAATCTTTTAAAAATGCAAATGGCTTTTTCAGCAAAATTTCTAACAACAATCTTTCCTCCGGAAATACCGGGCGGATATCCGATACCATTCTCCTTGGCTTACTGCCACAGGAACATTTTTTCTGATATAAAGGAATGTTACAGGTATCACACCAGTAAATGTCGGATTTTTCCAGTTCCGCCCGTTCCTTGCATACCGGGCAGACGCTGGTCTGTGTTATGATATTATCTTTCGTGCATCGATATCTTTGCATTTAACTCACCATTTCTTCAATTCTTCCGGTTTCACATTCAAATAGGAACACAATTCCAGAAACTCTGTTGCGTTCAGGCTTTCTTTTGCTCCCACCTGCAGTTTATCCTCCGAAATGGCGGTATCCCGTGCAACCTGTGTTACGGATAAATGATTATCTGCTATGTATATTGCTAATTTTTCTGTTATTGTCTTTGCCATTTTCTTTCTCTCTTTAAAAGATTCCAACTCATAATATTCTCTGACTCCGGGAATATTTTCTTATAAATAGCATTATATTCTTTCTTAAAGAGAATATCAACATTCATTTTTCCCGTTATCCGAGAATTGTTTGACGTTCAAAATATGTTAGTTTATGATTAAAAAAGAGGTGAAAAAATGAAAAATGCAAACATCGCAAAAGTATTAAAAGAATATCGCAAACGCAACCAGCTTTCCGTAACGGATGTCTCAATCCAGTTAAGTGAGAAATCTGTCCCGGTAGCGCCAAAAACTATTTATGGCTGGGAAAGCGGTCAGACCCAGCCGGATGCCGATACGCTTTTGCTCTTATGCGAAATATATAAAATCAATGACATTCTTGGAACTTTCGGTTATGACGATTCCGAAAAAATTATTCTGACCAGACATGAAAAAGAATTGATTCTGCAATACCGGAAGCACCCGGAAATGCAGGAAGCAATACAGAAATTATTGAATTTATCTTAAAAGTGCTATCTTCCCGACAGTAAAAAAATCCCGGATAGCTGATAAAAATGAGATGTTTCTCAAATTATCAGCTATCCGGGATTTTCTATCCCAGTGCCACATCCAGTATCATCATCAGCAGAAATCCTACTGAAAACCATATGGTTGCAATGTTCGAATGGCTGCCTGTGGATGCCTCCGGCAGCAATTCCTCGATTACCACATAAATCATGGCGCCCGCTGCAAACGATAACAGATACGGCAGAATCGGAATCACTATGGATGCTGCTGCAATGGTTATAATTGCAGCTATCGGTTCTACAATGCCAGACAGTGCACCATAAAGAAATGCTTTTCCTTTTCCGGTTCCTTCACTGCGAAGTGGCAAGGATATAATTGCACCCTCCGGAAAATTCTGAATGGCAATACCGATTGCCAGGGCAAGTGCTCCTGTCAAAGTAATATTTCCGCTGCCCATCAGAAATCCTGCGAATACTACACCCACTGCCATCCCTTCCGGAATATTATGTAAGGTAACTGCTAGTACCAGCATGGTTGTTTTTTTTAGGTGTACTTTAATTCCCTCCGGCTCATCACTGTTTAAATGTAAATGCGGAATAATCCTATCCAAAATCAGCAAAAATGCAATTCCAAGGGCAAATCCAACTGCTGCCGGAATAAATGACAACCTTCCCATTTCTTCTGACATTTCCAAAGACGGAATCAATAGTGACCATACCGACGCTGCCACCATGACTCCGGATGCAAATCCCAGCAGGGATTTCTGCACCAGCGGCTTCAACTCCCCAGTCATAAACAGCACACAGGCCGCCCCTAAAAATGTTCCTACAAACGGAATCCAGATATATATTCCAATCATATAAAACCTCCTTTCATACTTGCTATCCTAAAGTAGCATTTCATTATCTTCTTATAAAATTCTTCTCTCATATAGAATTTATCTCATAAAGTTTCTACTCCAGCGTAAGATTCAAGTACCCATTCTCCGCCTCATCACAGCCGGTTATCATGCCAAAATCTTTTTTCTGATAGCCCTGTTCTTTTTTATCATTTCCGGCTCGTTCTTCTCTTTCAACTGCCGCCAAAGATTTTCTGACTCTGACCGGAACTTTTATCCGAAGACGCTTTAATACCGCCAGCAAATCCTGCTCTGACAAAGTTGTTTCCAATACTTCGATTGCCTTTTCCTCTTCCCGGAATAATAAAAGATCCTCTCTGCCATGATGCTGCACTTTATAAGCATAACCATCTGCATAGTCATTTTCCAGCAACGCATAAGTAATTGCATCCTTATCCCAGCGGATATAACCATTTCCCATAAAATAAGCATCCCGAAGCTGCACATACTCATCCGGTGTCACTGTAAGCAGCCAGTATTCCTGCTGCCCTTTTTCTTCCCCTTTTGCTTCTGCAATTTCATCCGGAAGAATGGTTCGCTCTGCTACACAAAATGCCATACAAAATCCCAGCTTCTCATAATAGTATATGAGGCTTTCGCTGGCTGGTTCTAAGACAATCGGTGTCTGAAAATGCTGTTTTCCTTTTTCTAACAGCATTTTTGCATAGCCCCTGTCCCGGTATTCCGGCAGGGTTGCTACTGCATAAGCATAATGTACCGGTATCTCACCTTCCCCGGTCACAAGATACGCCTTAAGAAATGTTGTCATTGCCACAAGCTTCTTATCTTCCATACACACCAGCATATTTTCTTCCGTAAACCGGTGCGTGAAATAGAATTCCATATAGTCCTCTTCATCCCCAAAGCCCCGATGCCAAATCTCTTTTATCTGTGGAATCATCTCTTTTGTTGCAAACCGTATTTCCATCTTAAATCTCCCGTGCAGTATAATTTTTCAGCAAAATATCAGGATAATAGGATAATTTTGCCTTTCGCAGTCCTTCATCCCCGGCATCATCTTCTCGGTTTACATAACTATACTCCTGACAATTATGCATTACAAACTGCTGGTTAATCATTGGATAAGCACCCTGTATTTCCGGAAATGCTTTTTCAAAATGCACGACATAAGTATCGGAATTTAATCGTTCTCCTATGGTAAATGCTACGATTTCTCCAGCCTTACGCAATATGCCGCCCTCTAAATGCAACTCATCAAAATATTTCATTGCCTGATTCAGGGCACACTGCTCATCACTCATATCCTCATTCCACTTGCAGGCTCTCCGGTCGCACCACTTAAGATTCATATCATAGCATTCCTGCTTATTTTCCGCTGTCATTGGCTCATAACTCCAATCCTCGTCATCTTTAAATCTTGCTATGTGATTTCGTTTGCCATGAAGCTTCTTTCCTGCCAGACTGGTCAGCTTATCCACTGTATAAATATAATCAAAGCTGTCCCTGTTTTCTTCGATCTGAAAAATACCGGAAAAATACGTTTCTAAAAACTCCCGGTCTGCCTCCTCAATACTTTCAATATAGAGCTTGCTGTTATCTTCTTTTGCATGTGTAAGGAGCTGCATAATTGCTGCCTTCTTATCTCCGGCTCCAATTGGGAATGCATAACAGTCTTCCCCTTCTGCATCGAATTTTATCACGCAGCAGCCGCAGACTTCTGCCACTTCCACTTTATATATCACAGACCAGATAAAGTTATTTGCAAAGCTGTATTCGCAGCCCTGTCGGTTATCTTCCCTCAGTTTTTCACTCATCCAGTCTCTGTCATCTATGGTTATTGGTCTAAATTCTATCATATCATCTTCCTCATTCTCTTTTCTTCTTCAATTATTATACCCCAGATTGTCAAATTCTGCTCCTGCCATAAACTACTTGAAACATATTT
Organism: Roseburia sp. AF02-12; assembly: GCF_003461765.1. Classification (NCBI taxonomy): domain Bacteria; kingdom Bacillati; phylum Bacillota; class Clostridia; order Lachnospirales; family Lachnospiraceae; genus Roseburia; species Roseburia sp. AF02-12. The sequence continues at coordinate 1,414,124 of NZ_QTXS01000001.1, forward strand.
TCAAGTTTATCGTAACAAAGGATGTGCCTTGGCACATTCTCGCGCCTGCGGCGGTCGCTTGCGACATCTACCTTATACGCCGCAGTGTGCATCCTCGCGGAGCGTTTTTTATTTTACAGGAAAGCAATTTCCTGTAAAGTAAAAAAAAGATTCCCTATTGCCCCTTTCCATCGGTTATGACAATAGCGAACCTTCTCCTTAAATCATGCTATTCCAATATATATTTTACTGTTCTTTACCACCCTGCAATAAATTATCCGCTTCCTCTTCCGGCAATGCAAAAATATCCATCAGATTATTTTTTATTTCAGTTTCTGATATGTTCTTAGCTTTCATTCCGCTTACATACTGATTCAGCAGTTCTAATTTTCCTTCTTCTTTTGCCTCTTCTCTATCTTCAATCCAATCCGACTGTCTTTGCATATACTCTTTCCTCCATTTCTGGTTATCACGGACCCGCTGAACTTCCCGGTCCAGTCGATGCACAAAGTCTGTTTCTATTGTTTTCTTGGACAAGTATTCCAAAAATGCTTTCATCTCTGCGCTGACATCGTTCTGCCGCCCCACTGCGCTCAAAAAGATTTTCCCTGTTCCGTCCCCCAGTTCCAGATTCAAATCCTGTATGCACCGGTTCTCAAAGGAATAAATATGTCTGCCCGCATCAAATGGATCAAAGGTGCAGATAAATATTACATAACTTTTATTTAAGCTCTGATATTCGATTCCCTTATCTGTCTCGTCAATATCTATGATTCCCTGATAATAACGGCTTCGTTTCGGAAGATGCTTTTTCTTTCCTGTCTGCATCTCAATATCATAAATCGTCTGATTCTCATCCGCAGCATACACATCCATACGCACACTTTTGGCATTTGCTGCCACATCCAGAGTTTTCTGCTCCTCCAGATATACAATATCCGCAATCGGAAAGCCCATAATCAGTTCCAGCAATTCCTTGCAAAGAGCCTTGTTCTGCATCACCTTTGCAAACATGAAATCATCGGAAAGTTCCAGTTCCTCATAGCTTTTACATTTTCTTGCCATACACAATAGTTCTCCTTTCATTATAGTAAAAGAGTCCCGACTTGACAACCCAAACCAGTTCGTTTGTTCCAACTCTTTTACCGTCTCTTTTTTACTTTTCATCCTGTTTCTTGGAAATTTTGGCGAAAATGCCAATGAATCTGGGAAATATTCCCGCTCTACGAAATCAAAGCAAATGATTTGCTTTCGATACTGCCATCATACCTGCCACTTCTTAATAAGTCAATATGCCCTTCTGTTATTTCAGAAAAATTTTATAACTGCAAAACCTGCCACTGGCATCTTCTTGCGGATGCCTGGCAACTTAAACTACGAGAAACACGCTTTGCGAGTTTCTCGAGTTATCGCGGTGCTCGCCAAATCTGCATGCAAGCATGCGATTTTTCTCGCTACTCGCGTAAACAAAAAAAAGAAGATTTCTCTGCCTCATTCACAGAAAAATCTCCTTTTCCATCATCTTTTCGATATAGAAAAATCACTCTTTTTCTTTAATCATCTTAAACATCTGAACACGATTTCTGATACCCAGCTTCCGATAGATATTTAAGATATGCTTCTTTAATGTATTTACGCTTATGGACAATTCTTCACAGATGGTATGATTATCCTTTCCCTGCATCAGAAGCTGCAGTATCGTATGCTCCCGCTTTGTCAGTTCATATTTCTCTGTTACTTCTGTTATCGTTAGTTTCTCTGCCCTTTCATCCTTTTGCTGTCCGTCCTTATATAACCGGAATGCCAGATGGTCTTTCAACATGTCCAGAATAAAAATGTCATCATACTGGAAATTATCTTTTCCGATTGTCCGGTAAAAAGTGACAACGCCTAAAAATTCTTTATTTCTTCCCAATATCATCTGGATTGCATAATGCCAGTTATTTGGCCGGTACACCTTCTGATAATATTCTGTCTGTACCCTTTTTTCATCCGATATCATATCTGTTTCCCGGTACACCAGACTCTTTCCGCTATATACAATTCCGCGGTTCGAATTCATTTCATCATACATCGAGGATTCATCATCACAATTATAAGTGACCGGTCTTACCAGATGCCTGCTCTCCTGGCTGTCTGCGAGAAAAAAATCTGCACTGTCAAAATCCAGCACCATCTTCATCTGCTCTAAAAACTGCTCCCGCATAATATCTGCATCTTCCGTCGTATAAATCTTATAAATAATACTATTTAAAATCATCCAGTCATTTGTCTCTAATGTTTTCAATTAATCACCCTCTTTAAGTATTTTTCAGATGTAAAAAGAGGGCATATTCTTTCGAATATACCCTCTTTGGTCTAAAACCATTATATTTTATGGCATTTTAAATTGCAAGTATTATTTTATTTTTATTCATGAAAGATTACATTGCGGTACTTATTCAGTACCCGGAGTAATACACTGCCCAAAATCACACAGGTGATAACTTCTCCGATTCCGACAGTAAGTGCATTAAATGGAATCGACCAGTCAACGCCTTTATATTCTGTAATAAAGCCATAACCATAGCGTAATACAAAAGGTACAATCACCATATTTGCAATAACCGGCGGCCATGTACATGCGAATTTATGCTTTCTTAATGCATAAGTTCCAAACGCTCCAATCAAAGTTGCAATGCTTCCGCACACAACATCCACCGGAATCCCGCCTGTCAGCATATTTGCCAGAAAACATCCCAGCCATAATCCCGGAATTGCTGCAGTCGTAAATACTGGCAGAATACATAATGCTTCTGAAATACGCACCTGAATCGTACCGGATGCCAGTCCTGCAATACTGCTAAGATAAGTCAGTGCCACATAGATTGCTGCAATTAACGCAGCCTGCACAATAAATAATACTTTTTTGTTTCTCATATTCTTTTGTCTCCTCTAGTTTTGTTTTACGAGTGGAAGGTCTCGAACACTCGGTTTCTTCTTCCCCAAAGACCTTGGTTTTACGGGGTACTTGCAACGTTTGAAAGTGTATCACAGAACTCGTCTAATTGCAAGCGATTGTATTCACCCACAAAGAGACCACAAAGAGAGGCTGCCTTTCGGCAACCTCTCTTTGCGCTTAATTATATTTTGTATGAGGAAATGGAAAAAAAGAATTACTTGTATTTTTATTAGCCCTTTACACCACCAAGTGCTACACCTGCTACAATGTATTTTGAAAGGATAAGGTAAGCAATGATTAACGGAAGTACCGTTACGGTAAGACCTACATATACAACACCGTAATCTACACGGAACTGATCAGATGTCAGCATCTGTACAAACAATGGAAGTGTTTTCTTCTCATCAGTTGTTAACATGATGGTTGGGGTAAAGAGGTTATTCCACTGTGCAATAAACTGGAAGATTGCCTGTGTTGCTACTGCCGGTTTCATAATCGGCATGATAATGGTATTGAAAATCCGGAATTCTCTTGCTCCGTCAATTCGTGCAGCTTCAATCATTTCAATGGATAAGGTACTTTCCATATACTGTTTCATGAAGAATACAACTGCCGGTGCTGCGATACAAGGAATAATCAATGGGATATAAGTATCTACCAGATTCAGTTTTAACATAAAACGGTAGAAACCAATGATTGTAATCTGGTTCGGCACCATCATGATTGCCATGATGAACGCCCATGCAAACTTCTTTGCTTTGAAGTTATATACATGAATTCCATAAGCTGTCATACAGGAACAATATACTGCAAGGAAGGTACCTGGTACTGTGATACATAAGGAGTTCAACATTGCTCTTCCTAATGTTAATCTCATACCATTCTGCTTCTGAAGAAGCATGTTCCAGTTCTCCATCAGGTGGGAGGAAGGAATCAAGGATACACCTGCCTGAATATCTCCAGAAGTTCTGGTCGCATTCATAACCATTAAAAGGAATGGCAGTAAACTAAGGAGACAAAAGAGGATACAAATCAAACCTCGGATTGCTCTTTTTGTATGTAATACTTTCGAATAACTTTTCTGTTTTGGCTGGGATGTCTGTCCGCTCATTGCCATATCAAAACTTGCCATTATCGATTCCCTCCTTTCTTATGTTTCTTCTCGCTCCGATCCGTCATCGTTCCGAAGAAGATAAGACTAATAATCAAGGTCAGAATAAACAGGAATACAGATACTGCTGCTGCCTTACCTACATCACTCTGATATAATCTCATGATGTACATTGCCATTGTTGTGGATGAATCATCCGGCTGTCCGATAAGTCCTGACTTACTGACATTGAATAATGCCGGGATATCGTACATCTGTAAACCACCGATTGCGGAAGTAATCAATACGTATAACATAATCGGTTTTAATAATGGAAGTGTTAAATAACGGAATTTCTTCCATCCGGTTGCTCCATCGATATCAGCCGCTTCATAAAGACTTGGGTCAATTCCCAAAACTCCTGATATCAGCAACAGGGTTGTATTTCCATACCACATCCAGAAGAGGATAAATGATATTAATCCCCGCGTTCCGCCGACGCTTGTCATAAAGTTAAATTTCTGTGAAATGATTCCCATATCACGTAAAGTCTGTGTAATTGGTCCATACTGGGAAAACATTGCATTGAATAAAACAGATACAGACGCTGCTGTGATAATACTAGGTAAGTAAATAATAATTTTGTATGCGCCCTGAGCTTTTAATTTTACAATGTTATCAGTCAGCCATACTGCCAGTAACAATGAAACTAAAATCTGTGGAATAAAGTTACATACCCACATTGTCAGTGTATTTTTCAAATAAATCAATGCATATCCTTTTTCACCGGCTGTCAGTCCGAGAATATTTTTGAAATTGTCTAATCCGCAAAATTCAATAAATTCTCTACCGTTTCTCTTATAGTAGCTTAATGTACTATAGTAAAATGTATTAAATAACGGCCATAACTGAAACAGACAATATGCAATGAAGAATGGGGCGATAAAGAAGTATCCATATCTGCCATATTCAATATGTTTACGTTTTTTCTTTTTGTCCATCTTTGCCAACTCCTCTCAATCCATCTTCCATTTCCCTATATTTTAAAATAACTCTCCAATAGTTTTGTTTATAAATGCTGCCCTTCCCATGCCGGAAAGGGCAGCATAGTTATTGTTCTTTTACTGATTATTCAGCTTTTAAGTATGAATAGGAGTCATGTACTGCGGATTTGAAATCTGCGATTGCAGTATCTTTATCCTTGTTTCCTGCTGCATACTCTTTCACCTGAGTAGACCAAGCAGAGTTGATGTTCTGATCTTCTGCTGTTGCATTCTTAGCACTGATGGAATCAGCCATTGGTAAGTAGAATGCCATGATATCCTGACCAGCTGCTTCATATAAGTAGTCACATGTTGCGCCTGCTTCAGAAATCTTCTTAACAGCTTCTTTGTTGTTTACGAAATCACTGTTCTTTGCATTGATAGATACCATGAAGTCTGTGTCACAGGTAAATGCTTTGATAATTGTTCCAGCCATTTCTTTGTCTGCACAGTTAGCTGTTGCTGCAAGTCCTGTACCACCCCAGTAGAACTGTTCCGGAGCATTTACAAGGATTGTGTTACCTTTCCAGGTATCTTTTAAGCTCCAGTATGTGAACCATGGGCATCCACAGTAAGCAACTGCTGCATTAGATGTCTCGCCGTCACCTTCCATGTTTGCATACCAGTCTGTTGACCACTGGTCTGTTTCATAGGTTAATCCTTCGTCTACCATTGTCTTAGCAAGTTCCATATACTGTGTCATGTTATCATCAACAGAAATAACATCGTCATCGCCATACCAGCCGGTTGCTCTTGAGTTAGAAAGTACACGGAAGCACTCATCATAACCGGAGAACAGTTTACATTTTCCATTAGATGCATCATTTACTTTTCTTGCTGCATCAAGAACACCATCCCATGTAGAGAACATTGTGCTTAATTCATTTACATCAGTTGTTCCAAGATATTTCTCACAAAGGTCTGCTCTTAACTGGAAACATCCAGGAGTAGCCTGCCAGAATAATGCTTTTACATTGTTTGCATCAGAAGAATCTTCGCCGGATACAGTTCCAAGATCCAGATTGTACTGATACTGATTTGCATAATCATCTGCTGTAATTCCACAGTCACCAACTGAGGTCAGCCAGTCACTGTTTACATATTTCAAAACGTAGTCAACCTCAAGTCCCATCAGGTCTGGATACAATTCATTATCAGGATCATCTAAGATTTCATCAATCTTTGTCTGATAATAATCAGATCCACCTGCATTTACGAATACGATACGTTTTGCAAGGTCTGGGTACTGCTCTGCAAACGGTCCATCCAAAATGTTCTTGATGTCATCGTTCCAGCCCCATACTACGAATGCATCATCTGCACTTGGATCACCGGTGATGGTGTTCTCTACTTCTGTAGAATCAGAACCACTGTCTGTGTCCGTATCTGCATCTGCTGTTCCTTCTGTGTTGGATGTATCATTGTTCGCATCCTTTGTGTCATCCCCTGATCCACATCCAGCTACCATAGCTGCTACCATGGATACGCATAATAAAGTACTGATAAGTTTCTTTTTCATTGAGTTCTCCTCCTTCTCATTTTTCATCCTCTTCGGATGTTGTTTCAGGCAGTTCTCCTACCGACTGGCCGGTAATCAATGTGCCCTCTATAACGACTCTCTCTATGAGAGTAGTTCTCGGTTTCTCGATGGCATCAATCAGACGCCGTGCTGCTTCTCTTCCTATTTCTTCTGTATCCTGACGAATCGTTGTGATTCTCGGATGAGATAACTGGGAAATTCTTGTTCCGTCATATCCTGCAATAGAAACATCTTCCGGGATATGCATCCCACGTTCCATAATCACGTTTTTTCCTCCGATTAAAGAGGTGTCATCCGGATAAAGAATACAGGTTGGCGGGTCATCCATATCAAGTAAAATTTCTGTCTGCTCCGCCGCTCCCCTTGTTTCCAGATAAGCAGCTTCCCGAATGTAATCTTCATTTACCTTAATATGAAGTTCTTCCATCGTCCGGTAAAAGCTTGTAAGTCTTTCTCTTGTTACATTCGAGTTTTTCTGTCCATGTATGTAAGCAATTTTTCGGTGACCCTTCTTATATATATACTTCAGCAGCTCTTCCATTCCTTTTACATTATTGGAACAAACTGCTGTGCAATTGTAATGTGTATAATCAATGGTCACTACCGGGAATGCACTGTTCATTAATTCAAGCACTCCCTGGCTGGCAAAATCAGCACACACGATAACGATTCCTTCAAAGTTCCGGTATCTGCAATGTTCAAAAAATGAGGTTTTCTTTACTCCGTAACTGTTGTTGATAAATGTTACATCATATCCCATCTTCTCAACCTGCACCTTAATTCCATTTAGCACACCTGAAAAATATTCATGTGTCAGACCACTTCCTGCTTCTTCCTGAAACAGGACTCCTACATTGTAGGAACGGTTGGTCTTTAATGCTCTGGCAGCTGCATTTGGAAAATACCCCATCCGCTCTGCTGTCTCTCTTACTCTTGCTTTTGTTTCTTCTCCAATATCATGTTGTCCATTCAGTGCTTTGCTAACTGTTGCAGTTGATACACCACATTCTTTCGCAATGTCTTTTAAAGATACCATCTTTTGCACCTCACTGTTTTGAGTTGCTTTTCTTAATCGTTTTCGTAGCTTTATCATAACATATCCAGTGTGAAATGCAACTATTTTTTGTATATTTGTAACAGTTATCCAGTTTTAAGTCGTCAGTTTTGTGCATTTTTTACTAATCTTGTTTTCTTTCTTCTATATTAAGTCGATTTTTTTCTTTCTCTTTACTTAATCGTTATCACTCTGTGTTTTCGATTCATATGACAAAAAGCTGTCATTTTCGCTCTTTTCTCCTAAAATGCATACTTTCTTCAATATTTCTGTTGCTTTTTCCTGATTCTTATATTATACTCAACCTAAAGAAATACCTCTCTTAATCGTTTTCGGACTTATTGTATTTAAGGAGGTTATTTAATTATGAAATTTGGACATTTCGATGATGCAGCGAAAGAATATGTCATCACTTCCCCAAAGACTCCACTTCCATGGATCAACTATTTAGGATGTGAAGATTTCTTTTCACTGGTTTCTAACACCTGCGGAGGATACAGTTTCTATAAAGATGCCAAGCTCCTTCGTCTTACAAGATATCGTTACAACAATATTCCTTATGACAGCAATGGACATTATTACTATATCAAAGATGGTGACACCATCTGGAATCCGGGATGGATGCCAGCCAAGACTGAATTAGATTCCTATCAGTGCCGGCATGGATTAGGCTACTCTGTTTTTGAGGGAAGCAAAAATCAGTTATCCGCAGAGCTGACCATGTTTGTTCCTATGGGAAATACCTGTGAGATTAACAAACTGACACTGACCAACCACGGCAGCGAACACAAAGAAATTTCCGTATTCTCTTATGTAGAATTCTGTCTGTGGAATGCCATGGATGATATGACAAACTTCCAGCGTAACTTCAGTACTGGTGAAGTGGAAATTCACGGCTCTGCCCTTTATCATAAGACAGAATACCGCGAACGCCGTAATCATTATGCGGTATATGCTGTAAATACCCAGCTTGCCGGATTCGATACCGACCGTGAATCTTTCCTTGGTGCTTATGGCGAAAATTCCGCGCCGGAAGTTGTCATAAACGGAACCTCTAAGAACTCTGTAGCAAGCGGCTGGTCTCCGATTGGTTCCCACCATATCAAGGTTTCTCTTGCACCGGGCGAATCAAAATCCTTTGTTTTTGTACTGGGTTATGTAGAGAATCCGGTTGCCGAGAAATGGGATGGTCCTGCTGAAAACGGATGCATCAACAGAAAACCGGCAGAAGAATTATTAAAACGTTTTGATACCACAGAAAAAGCTGACGCTGCTTTAGCAGAATTAAAAGAATACTGGAATAACCTTTTAAACCACTTTACCGTATCTTCTTCCGAAGAGAAGTTAGACCGTATGGTAAACATCTGGCATCAATATCAGTGTATGGTTACCTTTAATATGTCACGTTCCGCTTCCTATTTCGAATCCGGAATTGGACGAGGCATGGGCTTCCGTGATTCCTGTCAGGATCTTTTAGGATTTGTTCATCTGATTCCGGACCGTGCAAGACAGCGTATTTTAGATATCGCATCTACCCAGTTTGAGGATGGAAGTGCTTACCATCAGTATCAGCCACTTACCAAAAAAGGAAATGCTGATATCGGAAGCGGATTCAATGATGACCCGTTATGGCTCATTGCCGGTACTGCTGCTTATATCAAGGAGACCGGAGATTACTCCATTTTAGATGAAATCACTCCTTATGATAATGACGAAAGCAAAGCAACCGATTTTATGGAACATTTAAGACGTTCCTTCAACTATACCAGAACACACTTAGGACCACATGGACTTCCTCTGATTGGACGTGCTGACTGGAATGACTGTCTGAACTTAAACTGCTTCTCAGAAGAGCCGGGTGAATCCTTCCAGACCTTCGGACCATCTGAGGGGCCAAATGCAGAGTCTGTATTTATCGCAGGCATGTTTGTAAAATATGGTAAAGATTATGTAGAAATCTGCAAACACAGAGGTCTGGAAGAAGAAGCCAAAGAAGCGGAAGAAGCAATTGCTTCCATGGAAAAAACCGTTCTCGATGCCGGCTGGGATGGCGAATGGTTCTTAAGAGCTTACGACCACTACAAACAGAAAATCGGTTCCAAAGAATGTGACGATGGTAAAATCTTTATCGAGCCGCAGGGATTCTGTGTTATGGCAGAAATCGGACTGAAAGCAGGCAATTGTCTTCAGGCAATGCAGTCTGTTGAAAAATACTTAGATACCAAATACGGTATTGTACTGCTGCAGCCACCTTATCACAAATACCATGTAGAGCTCGGTGAAATTTCTTCCTATCCACCTGGATACAAAGAAAATGCAGGTATCTTCTGTCACAACAATCCATGGATTTCCATTGCAGAAACAGTCGTTGGACGTGGCGACCGTGCATGGCAGGTATACACCAGAACCTGTCCTGCTTATATCGAAGATATCAGCGAAATCCACCGCACTGAGCCATATGTGTACTCTCAGATGATTGCCGGAAAAGATGCACCAAACTTCGGTGAAGCAAAGAACAGCTGGCTTACCGGTACTGCTGCATGGACTTTCCTTGATGTATCCCAGTATATCTTAGGTATCCGTCCGGATTATGATGGTCTTGTAATTGACCCATGTATTCCATCTACTTTATCCGGTTTTACCGCAAAACGTGATTTCCGTGGTGTAACTTATCACATCCAGGTAAAGAATCCAAATGGTGTACAGAAAGGTGTCAAGGTTCTTACAGTAGATGGTGCTATTGCTGATGGCAATATAATTCCATTTGATCCGTCTAAGAAAGAAGTTACTGTTGAAGTAATTATGGGTTAAGCAAAATACCTCCCTTTATTTATCTTATATAAAATCAATCCATGATTCAAAAGAAGGGCGTATGAAAAAACGAAAGTTTTTTCATACGCCCTTCTTTTATATACTTCTTTTATAACCTGCTGCTCTTACAATTCACAGGTATTAACGGTTCTTGGGAACGGAATGACATCACGGATGTTTGCCATACCGGTAAGATACATAACGCATCTTTCAAATCCAAGTCCGAAGCCTGCATGTCTTGCAGAACCATATTTACGTAAATCAAGATAGAAGCTGTAATCTTCCTCTTTTAATCCAAGTTCATGGATTCTTTCTAATAATTTATCGTAGTCATCCTCTCTCTGGCTTCCTCCGATAATTTCTCCGATTCCTGGCACCAGACAGTCAACTGCTGCAACTGTCTTGCCATCCTCATTGAGTTTCATATAGAAGGCTTTGATTTCCTTTGGATAATCTGTTACAAATACCGGTCTCTTGAAAACCTGCTCTGTTAAGAAACGCTCATGCTCGGTCTGAAGGTCACAGCCCCAGGATACCTTATAATCAAATTTATCATTATTCTTCTCCAGAAGTTCAATGGCTTCTGTATAAGTCACTCTTGCGAAATCGGAATGTAATACATTATTCAGCCGTTCAATCAGTCCCTTGTCTACGAAGGAATTAAAGAACTGCATTTCTTCCGGTGCATGTTCCATAACATAGGAAATAATATATTTCAGCATACTCTCTGCCAGTACCATGTCATCTTCCAGATCTGCAAATGCAATTTCCGGCTCAATCATCCAGAACTCTGCAGCATGTCTTGTAGTATTGGAATTCTCCGCCCTGAAGGTTGGTCCAAAGGTATAAATATTTTTGAACGCCAGTGCAAAGGTCTCTCCGTTTAACTGTCCACTTACGGTAAGATTGGTTGGTTTTCCAAAGAAATCCTGTGTATAATCAATGCTTCCGTCTTCCTTGTGTGGAATGTTATTTAAGTCCATGGTAGTAACCTGGAACATTTCTCCCGCACCCTCACAGTCACTTCCGGTAATCAGCGGAGTGTGTACATAGACAAAGTCCCTCTCCTGGAAGAACTTATGAATTGCATATGCAATCAGGGAACGTACACGGAATACTGCCTCAAAGGTATTGGTACGTGGTCTTAAATGTGAAATAGTTCTTAAATATTCGAAGCTGTGACGTTTCTTCTGTAACGGATAATCTGGTGCAGATGCGCCTTCAATTACGATTTCCTCTGCCTGAATTTCAAATGGCTGTTTTGCTTCCGGTGTAGCTTCCAGCACTCCGGTAACAACAATAGCTGCACCAACATTAATTTTGGTAAGCTCCTGAAAATTCTCCAGTCCGTCTGCATATACTACCTGCAGTGGTTCAAAGAAAGTTCCGTCATTTACTACGATAAATCCGAAGTTTTTAGAATTACGGTTACTTCTTACCCAGCCTCCGACGGTAATCTTCTTACCTACATAATCTTCCTGATGGTGAAATAAATCTCTGATGTCAACAAGTTCCATTTTTCTATCCCCCTTAGATAAAAAATTTTCTAATCCTTTTTAGTTTTCTGTATTTAATTCAGTATCTGTAACATTTTCTGTTCCTGCCTCATCTTCAACAGTTGCACTGTCAACTACTTTCTGAAGTGCCAGATTGCATACATATACTTTCTTTAAATATTCTTTTCCGCTGTCTGCGCTCAATCCATATGATTTGTATAATGTGGATTCATCGCTGTAGCTGTAATTGCTCATAAGATTTCCAACGTAGCTGTCAAAGCCATCCTGGTCAAACTCAATGCCTTCCTTTTCTGCAATTGCCTCTAAAATCATCTGTGTCTTAAGATCTGATGTCACTTCGTCAGTTACATTGCTTACAAATTCATCATAATCCTGATTTGCTGTATTTTCCACATAATCCTTAAGGCTGCTTCCATCGCTACAGTAATAGGATTCATACTGTGCCATTACCTCTTCCATACGGGCATCCAGAAGTCCATCCGGAAGTTCCTTTACGGTACATACCTCTCCTAACTTGTCCATTACTGCAGAACGGATTGCAGATTTCTTGGAGGATTCCTTAGAAGATTCCAGATAATTGCGTGCATCTGCCTTCATCTCATCTACCGTATCATAGCCAAGGCTGGCCTTAGCATTGACATATGCCACATATTCATCTGTCATATTGTCATAAGTAATATCCTGTTTCTCAACAATTTTATTGATGGTTACATTAAACACAACCGCCTGTCCTGCCAGGTCTGTATTTTTATAGCTTTCCGGGAATGTAAGATTCAAGGTTACTTTATCCCCTACTTTTGCACCAATCAGTCCTTCTTCGAAGCCGTCAATAAACGTATTGCTTCCAATCTCTAAGACCGTATCTGTTGCAGTTCCACCGCTGAATGCCACACCATCTTTTAATCCTTCATAATCGATATTTACAGCATCTCCATCCTCTACCACTGTTTTATCCGTATCTACATAGTATGGATAGTTGGTAATTACGCTATTCTCAATAAAAGTCTTCACATCATCATCACTTACGGAATAATCGTCTGTCAAAGCTACTGACAATCCCATATAATCGCCCAGTTCCACATAATCAAGCGGGTCAAAATCAATTGCCGCACTGGATACCACTTCTGTGCTCTCTGTATTCTCTACCGATTCACTTTTCTTGTCTTTTCCACAGCCAGTTACTGAAAATGCCAGTGTCAGGCATAACAATACTGCTACTATTTTCTTCTTCATGTTTATTTCCCTTCTGTCTTTCATTCAAAGGCTGGATTTTTCCAGTCAGTCATACTTTCTAAAGATACCACATTTTCACCGAAAATAAAAGCATTTCATAGAATTTTTCGCATTTGCAGGTTGTCAATCCTGCCAATCAATGATACAATCATATTTGGATTTTACTTAAGGAGGTTTTCATCGTGCCAAAATTTGCGATTGTATTATTAACAATACTGATTATTATGATTATTGCCCTGATTGTTCTTTATTTTGTGGGCAAACGAGCTCAGAAAAAGAAAGAAGAACAGGATGCCCAGATTGCAGCAGCAGCACAGACCATTTCCATGCTGATTATCGATAAGAAGAAGATGCGGCTTAAAGATTCCGGTCTTCCGGCAAATGTCATTGCCCAGACTCCGAAAATGCTCCGCCGTTCCAAACTTCCAATCGTCAAAGCAAAGGTTGGTCCAAAGGTTATGACTTTAATCTGTGACGGACAGATTTTTGATTCTGTTCCGGTTAAGAAGGAAGTAAAAGCTACTGTCAGCGGGCTTTACATTACTGCAGTAAAAGGAATGCGTGGCCCTATCGAAGCGCCTGCCAAAAAGAAAAAAGGCTTTATGGCAAAGTTAAAAGAAAAAGCTGGTAAATAAAATAACTTGAGCTGGGTTTTCACCCAGCTCTATTTTTATACATCCAGCTACGCAAGACTGAATTCGCCTTTTTCTTTTGATGCAATCTTCATCTTAATGGTACAGTCTGCCAGATGCTCATAGTTTACCTCCAATGCATAATCTATCTGCACATCAATACAATGTTCTGTCTCTTCCACTTTAATATCCTTTGCATCAATTCCAACCAGAAGATTTCCAAATGGCGTTCCATAATAAGACATATTTTTCCGGTTCTTTTCAAAGACCATGTGTACATTGGAAACTCCTTTTTTTGTAATATCAATACAGTTTTCCTGCATCTTGATTATATTCTTTGTGCTTCCTTCAAAACCTTCATTTACTTCTTCATACAGCACATAATGTTTTCCGTTTTTCTGGTAATAATCCCCTACTGTAATCACTTCAACCGGCTCTGCTTCTCCTTCTGCCGGCATCTGTAATCCGCTGATTGATACAATTACATCTTTTGTCATCTAATCCGCTCCTTCTATAGAAATCCAGGTCAGTATAGCACTATTTATCCCAGAAATCCAGCCATTTCCATGAAATCTTATAATTCTTCTCTTCCATCAGAGACTGATATTCCGTCTCACTCAAGGTATCCTTCAATACCTTTTCTGATTTACCATCCACAACCTCATAGACACTTCCTTCAAAGCACATATTCGGATACATGACACACCACCAGTTATGTCCCATGCCTGCTCCGATAATCACTTCCAGTGCCTGATAAGTTCCCGCCGGGAACGTATAACTGCCATAGGTCTTTACCGGGAACTCCACGGAAGATAATTTCACCTCTACCGGATAATCATAGCCCTCCTGCCGGATGACTTCTTTTGCAATATGTATAATTTCCGGGAAGTGTTCTCTTGCAATCCGGCTGCTTTCTTCGGCTGTCTTAGCATCCTGCAAAAGTTCTCCCATCTCTTTTCCAACCGCATCCCGCACCTTAAGTTTCAGTTTCTGGTCTTCATCTCCGTCACTGTTTGCCCTGACATGGAAACGCAGAATCTTTTCTGCAATCTCTTCCTGCATTCTTCGCCCCTCATAAGCCTTTTTCGCACTGCCTGCCGTAAATACCAACAGTAATAACAGCATGCCATAGAACAACGCCCTTTTTAAATACAATTTTTTTCGGTTATATTCTTTCATGGTAAAACTCCTTTTCATGTTTCTGATTTCTTATTTCTGCTTTTCCTTGCTACGCTTTCTTTCGCCATACCATTCTGACTTTCTATCTGGAATATAACCGAAAAAATTTTTTCTATACATTTTGATAACTTTTTGGGGGAGAAAATTTTATGTAGAAATGGGGTGGGGTTGTAAATTTTTCTTGGTGGGATGCGGCTGAGCTTGTAACTTTTCTTTTTGGGGACACGGTTGAGTTTGCGACTTTTCTCTCAAAAGTCGCTGGTGAAGTTGATTTGGATATAATTTAAGAAAAATGACTCTTTTTTGCCCAATCTCCTCTGCTGTTATCTCCGAAGTTCTCTCGGTTTGGGTAAGATTCTAGAAAAATGAAGTCTTTTTACCCAATCAGAAGCAAATAACAAAGACTATGCTTCCTTCTGCAACTCATTTTGGGCAAAAAGTAATGTAATCTTTCTGTTTTTGCCCAATCTAAGTCAAATTAATAAATTAACTTAAGAAATAATAGGCTGCCATCAGCATCACCAGAACCAGACATCTTACAAAAATGTTACCAGTGTAACCGGGTGTCCAGCATCCTACGGAGATGTCACCAGCGTGACATCCCAATGATATTCCACTGTCAGGTTTTTCCGGTAACCGCTCCAATCCTTCTGAAACTGCAAATAAATATCCCTTGCATATGCCCCTAATTTATAATAACTGTTTGTTCCATCTGCATTCTGATTCTGTTGCAATTTTTCTGTCATGGCATCCATCTTTTCTTCCAAAGTCTGCTCTATTTCTGCTTCCACTTCCATCAGAGCATTTTCATCCTGACTGTCTGTATGAAGATCTTCCAATTTTTCATCCCTGTGCTTTGTTTTCTGCAGTCGTTCCCTGTTGCCCTGATACTTTCCATCCGCCTTTATTGTAACGGTTTCCGTCACCTGGCCATTCTGCTCCGTAAAAGCATAGCTGCAGCATAAATTACTAAGTGTTACACTTTCTGCATCTTCAAGTGAAATGCTGTAGCTTTTCATCTTCTGCTCTGAGAGCAAAGCCAGTTCTCCCGTTTCCCGGTCCACTTTGCCTGCTGCCATCCTGCCCTGCATCAGATAATATTTTTCCAGTATCATTTTATCTTCTGCACAGTTAATATAGGGAATCCACAGATTTTCGTTCTCATTTTCCCATATCCGGAACAGGCTGCCCAGGGTAACTGCCTCACTGTCCTTAAAACGTTCATCCGAGGCAATTCTTTCATTCAGATAAGTTCCTACCGGCTCTTTTAAAACTGTATCCATCTCCATCACCTGATCCGGTTCATCCTCCGTAACAAAAAGCAGCGTATTCCTCGAAAAAAGATTTTCCTCTTCCAGATACCCAAGAAATGCCCCCAGCCGCTTTTCATCCTCTAAAAGCGACCGGTTTAGAATCAATGCCTTTAAATGGTTATAATCCATCTCTCCAGGATTTTCCCCATCTGCATGTAAAAACAGCTCCATGCAGTCTTTTCCTTCCGCCAGAAGTACCGATGTATTCTCTTTTTCGCTTTTCTCATCTGCCACATCCTTAAGCTGCTCAAAGCCAAATGCCATCTGATAGTTCTCCTTTGTCAAAGTCACCGCTGCTGCCAATGGAAAATTCCGTTCTTCCAACTCTGTATTTCCACAGCCGCCAAGGCATAAGACTGCCAAAAATATCATGGAAACAATTGTCACGATTCTATTTTTCATACTGCTGCTCCTTTTCACCATTTTTTCCGCTATCCTTTTTCACTATCCCTTTTCACTATCCCTTTTCCCGGCATTTACTTATCTCTCCAATGCACAGCGGAAGAATTACCGTCAACGGAAGAAATGCAATTGCCTGAATCCATATAAATATTATTTTCCACTCCGGTAGCCGGTAAAAAAGCAATGTGACTGCAAATGTAAGAATCATTACAATTAGTATTATCAATTTTTCTATACTTTTCGCATCGGCTTTTCCCTGAATCGCTTCATTTTTCCCATCCGCTTTCTGGTGTCCTTCCTTTTGCCATACAGCTTTCAGCAAATCCGAGGCATAAAACATTCCGGTATTGATAAATGCGTAAATTGTAAAGAACCAGATTGCTACCATAAAGGCATCCTGCCGTTCGAAGAAACCGCCTGGCAGTTTTATCATGCTCATTAATGTAATTGCCGGATATTTCATTTTCGGCAGCATGCCACTGCCAAAGATGCCAAGCGTAATCAGATAGATTGCAGCATTAAAAATCACTGTAACACAAAGGCTTTTCCGGCATGTCCGTCCTACTCGGACATTTTCTGCAAGATAGGGCTGTAAAAACAAAACAAATGCCATTGTGCCATACAGAAGCACAACTGCCGCTGTCCCTTTCACAAAGTTTCCCCAGGAATGTACCATTACCGGAGTCCAGTAAATCGTATTGACATCCTTTGTTGCCAGAAGCAGCATTAAAATAAGTGGAAGAAATACAAACCAGAACAGGATTTCATACACCCGGGCACGCCCTTCGATGCCCTGCCAGATTCCATAGCCACATAAAAGCATTAGTAAAACTGCTGCCAGCACAAATGAACTGTCCTTTAACAACTCACTCACCATCAGGTCACTTAAAAGAAATAAGCCATAGCCCGCCAGCAGAATTCCCTCGACTGTATAGACTACCAATACAAAAATACGAATAAAACCATTGCCTTGTTTCTTTAAAATCTCCGGATAACTTTTCCCGATGTTACTGATATTGCTGGTATTACTGGTATTACTGCCATTTCTGGTATTACTGTTTTTCCGCTTTTCCTGTAGCAGCTCTGGAAGAAAGGTAAATAGATACACCGGCACTGCTCCCAGCAATATGGCAAATACGCCGTCTGTCCCAAGCATTTTTCCTAACAGTCCGGGAAGCAGCAACGTACTGATTCCGCACATATCAAAAATCAGGAGCCTTGCCATCTGCCTCTCTGGTATTTTCTGATTTTCTGAAAACATAATTACTTTTTCCTCCTAAGCCGCAGACGATTGTGGCGTCTCGCAAAAACCGGTCTGTGCCGCAGTTGATATAATGGCAGACGTAGCAGACTGTCCCGCTCATCCTGATAATCCGTTACATCTGCCCCTACAAAGGGCATCAGATATGGAATGCCAAAACTCTTAAGATGTGACAGATGAATGAGTACCGCAAGCAAAGCCATCAAAAAGCCGAAAAAGCCCAGCCACGCACACATGGCAATAAAGAAAAATTTCAAGATGCGAAATGCTGTTGCAAATTCTTCATTGGGTACCGCAAAGGAACAAAGTGCTGTAAATGCCACCACAATTACCACGATAGGACTGACCAGATTTGCTTCCACCGCCGCCTGTCCGATAATCAGCCCACCGACAATTCCTATGGTATTCCCCATAGCTCCCGGAAGGCGCACGCCTGCTTCCCGCAACAGTTCAAAGGATAACTCCATCAAAAGCACCTCTACCACCCCGGGAAACGGCACTCCTTGTCTTGCTGCTGCAAAGGATAACAGCAATTTCGTCGGCAGTATCTGTGTATGAAAATTACAGACTGCAAGATACAGTCCCGGTAATGTCATGGCAAAAAAAGAAGCCAGAAAACGTAACATTCTTCCCAATGATGCAATTTCCCAGCGGTTGTAATAGTCATCACTGGTCTGTATGAAGGAGTTATAATCCGTCGGCAGAATCAGTGCAATTGGTGAATTATCCGCAATCAGCACTACCCTTCCCTCTAAAATTGCCATAGCTGCCCGGTCCGGCCGCTGTGTGGTCTGAAACTGCGGAAATGGAGAATACCATTTTTCTTCTGTAAGCTGTTCAATGATTCCACTGTCTAAGACTCCGTCAATTTCAAATCCGTCAAGCCGCTTTTCTACCTCCTCTAAAACTCCGGGATAAATCAAATCCTCCATATACATCAAATCCACATTGGTCTTACTGCGCAGCCCTATCTTTTTCTCTTTTACCTTTACTTTCGGAGAACGAATCCTCTTACGTACCAATGCCGTATTCGCTTTTACGGACTCGGTAAATCCTTCATTAGAGCCCCGGATTACCTTTTCTGAATTTACTTCTGAAATTCCCATAGACGGGTATCCCTTATCCGGAATCTTTAACGCTTTATCATAGCCATCTATAAATAGAATGGTATCTCCGGTCAGAAGACCTGCTGCTGCATCCGAAAAAGTATCAAAGGGCGTAACATCCGATAAGCCAAGGGCATTCTGCGACAGCCGCTCATAGACTTCTTTTTCATTATAATGACACAATTCGTTTAAAAGCCTGCCAACGAGAGATTTCTCAAAAATTGCTCCACCACCGGTTATCTCTATGTATGCTGCCATACACGCAATCTGCTGCTTCTGTCCAATCTTCATGGTTCGCATTTTAATATCCGCACACCCGGAAAATATCTTCTGAAAACGTGCAGCATTTTCCTGCAAACTGGTTGTAATTTCATCATTGTATTCTGCATTACGTTCTGTTGTATGTTCTGCGGTGTGTCCTGCGATATGCTTTGCAGTGTGCCCTGCGATTTTCTCTTCTTTCTGCTGCATAAATCAACTCCTTGGCATAATTTTTATAGTATCGGATGTCCGCCAGCTCTGCATATAAGCATGCGGTTTTCCAGTCACCTGTGCATATGCAAAAAGGACAGACCCTGTATGGTCTGTCCTTAGTGTTTCCGTATTTTGTTTTTTTATTCCTGTTTCTTTATGCTATTGGTCTTGTTCCTGCTGACGGATCATATCTTTGACTGCTTCTGCCTGATTCTTCACATGCTCCCGCATGGTTTCTGAAGCACGGGACTTGTCCTTCCTGCGAAGACTCTCTGCAATATCCTTATGTTCCTTTAATAATCTCGGATAAATCGTCTCGTCCTTTAAATATTCTACACGGTAACGATACATCTGCTCCCGCAGATTGTTCAGCATGGATACCAGTTTTGCATTTCCGGTAGCATTATAAATAGCATCATGAAATGCCACATCTGCCTGTGCAATTTCTTTTACATCATCACTTTTTAAAGAATTTTCAAAATTCTGTCTTGCCTGTTCTAATGCATCAAACTGCTCATCTGTAATCTGTTCTGTTGCAAGCTGCACTGCCAGTTCATCTAAAGCTGCCCGGATCTGTAACACATCTTCCATGTCCTTTTCTGTCATGCGGGCAACCTCGGCTCCTCTTCTCGGTATGGTTACAGCAAGCCCCTCCTGCTCTAACATCCGGATGGCCTCACGAATCGGAGTCCGGCTGACTCCAAGCTTAGATGCCAGCTGCAGCTCCATCAGTCTTTCACCCGGTTTTAATTCTCCTTTTAATATTGCCTCACGAAGTGTATTAAATACAACATCTCGCAAAGGAAGATATGCATTCATATTTAATTCCAGATTATCTGTCATATATTAACCCTCCAACCCTTTTTATAAAGAGCATGTTGTTATCTTCTATTATTATAAATCTCTGTTACAAAGACCTGCCTTGCGAGCCCGCTCTGGCGTACAATCGCTGCTGCCATTTTTGCCGTTTCCAGTTCATCAAAAAGTCCAAATACTGTCGGACCACTTCCACTCATCATGGCATTCAATGCACCATTTTCCCGCATCAGTTCTTTTATCTTCTCTATCTCCGGATACTTCTTTGCAGTAACCGTTTCTAAAAGATTTCCCATACTACCTGCAATTGCCGGCAAATCCTTTGTGCGGATATTCTGTATTAAGGCATCAATGTCAGGATGCTGTGTATGCTCATCCAACTTCAGATTCTCATAGACATATTTAGTAGATACACTGACCTGCGGTTTGGCAATCACTACCGGACACTTCACCATCGGTGGCAGTGAAGTTAATTTTTCTCCAATGCCTTCTGCCAAAGCTGTACCACGCATGATGCAATACGGTACGTCAGCCCCAATCTGAACGCCCAGCTCCATCAGTTCTTTCCGCTTTATTCCAAGATTGAATAATTCATTGATTCCATAAAGCACACCTGCGGCATCCGTGCTTCCACCTGCCATCCCGGCAGCAACAGGAATCCGCTTATTCAGCCGGATATCAATGCCTTCTTCAATCTGATATTTTTCTTTCATAAGTCTCGCTACCCGGTAAGCCAGATTACTTTCATCTACCGGAAGAAATCCAAGATTTGTCTCTAAATGTATGCCAGACTCTATTTTCTTAAGATGAAGCTGGTCATATAAATGAATGGTCTGCATAACCATCTTTACTTCATGATACCCATCTTCTCTCCGACGTAATACGTCCAATCCAAGATTTATTTTTGCCAGTGCTTTTACTGCAAGTTCGTCCATTGTTTTTCTCCTGTATTTTGTATACATGATACAAATTTATGTTATCATTTTTTCTAAAAAAGGTCAATTCTTCCTCTTATATTTTGTCCCATTCTTACCGATAAAATATATGAATAAGACTAAGAATGGATACTTAGTAAGCATTTGACCAAGGAGGGTTAAGATTATGGCAATTAATTCTATTAACAATTATGTATCTGCTGCATCCACTGTTGCCACAGATTCCAAAGTTTCTTCTAAGAAGACCGAATCTTCGAAGAATGACACCGCTGCCGGTGTTATCTATGAAAAAGGCTCCAGTGATAAGAGCAGTTCTTCCCAAAAGACACAGAACTCTGCTCTCATTGCAAAAATGAAAGCTGATTCTGACAGCCGTATTTCACAGCTTCGCGGAATTGTAGAACAGATGATGAGCAAACAGGGCGCAGCCATTGGCAAAGCCGATGATATGTGGTCTTTCCTTGCAGGCGGTAACTTCACTGTTTCTGCTGATGTAAAGGCACAGGCACAGGCTGATATTGCAGAAGACGGATACTGGGGTGTAAACCAGACCTCTGACCGTATTTTAGATTTTGCAAAAGCATTATCCGGTAATGATAAGTCCAAGGCCCAGGAATTAGCAGATGCTTTTAAAAAGGGCTTCGATCAGGCTACCAAAGCCTGGGGTGGAAAGCTTCCTGATATTTCCCAGCAGACCTATGATAAAGTATTAGAAAAATTCGATAGCTGGATGAATGGTGAAGACGATTAAATCATTTTTAAGCCACTTGCAAAAAAGAAGATGCCAAAAGGTAGCTACTCATAAAACAGTATCATAACAAACTTGATATAGGGTAGCTGCCATACAGGGACGCACATAGAAGTAGTACATGTTTGTGAATTTTCATGTGCTACTTCTATTTTTTCGACAATATATCATTTTTGTGGTATTATTATTCATAGAATACCTAATGAGGAGGGGCGTTGATGTTTAATCTTAGTTTGACCGCTTGCAGTTTCCATTTGCGAAAAACCAATTCAAGAGGGAATACAAAAATCTTTAATTTAAATATGCCTCTTACTTTACAAAAAGAAGATGGAACAGAATGTTACTTTCAGGATTTATCAGAAATATTCGTTCAATTTTTTAAGACCCATGAGAGTCTTGTAAAAGATGATAATAAACAACAATCGTTTAGATGTGAATATAATGAAGATAATATATTAGAAAACGATGACTTCCGCATGTTCTACACAAGAATTTATTCGGGCGTATATGGTAGTTCGTCTGATATTATTGATGGAAACACTCAAAAAGTCAAATATAAAAAGAAATCATCCGATATAGACACAAGACCATTTTATTTAATGGTTGTTTTTCCAAAAGACAGCGAGCGTGTAGTAGTCCAAAAGGGATTGTTTATCTTTCAAAATGTCGGCCAATTTGGTGTAAAAACGATAACTACTACTTTAATGCAGGAGTTTTTCTCAAATGGATTTCATATCACACTTAAATGCAACACTATCTCGCCCGATTTATTTGTTAAAAAAATAATACGACAAGACAATATAAAAAAGTTAGTGATGGTTAAAAATATTAAATCAAGTGATAACTCGGATAATGTACGTAAAGGATATGGCTCAGAGATTCGCGAAATTGGTAATTTGTACTTTACTGAAAAAATGTGGAGCCGTATGATGGATAAAATTCGATATGTGGCAGGTGGCCGCTATAATTTGTTCGAATTTGAACAGATAGAATATGACAACTTAAAGGTTGTAGTTGATATTGGTGGACGTACTCGAAAAATAAACCTACATAATCTTGAAAACCTTAGTATTATAGAAGCTATACCAGATGAAATAAAAATGGCTGACGGTCACCCTAATTTGACAATGCTCATTGAGCATTTTACAAAAGTAGCAACAGAATATTTAGAGGAAATGGTGCTGCATATCGGTTAAACAGGAGGGGAGTTTGTGAATAATGCATCTATAATTTTATTTATAGTTGGAACGGTTGTTTTGATTTTTAGTTTTTCCTTGAAAATGAGCAATTTTCTTGATGTGCGCTCAATATTCCTTGAACACTTTAGCGTGTTTAAAGGGAATCCACTGCAACTTGTAAGTATTTTTATTGTTCCCGTTTTATTTTCTATCGGTATCTTAAATATACGTTGCGTAGATAGTGAAATATTGAATAATCTTAATATTATTTTATCAATTCTTATAGCTATGTTTTTTTCTACACTTAGCATTTTGTGCGCATTTGCAGATAAAGATAATAAAAATTCAAAATATAAGCAACTTTTAAAAGAGACGTTTAATGCAACGATTTTTGAAGCACTTGTCTGCTTGCTATTGCTTTTCATTTCATTTGTTACATTATTTATTGGAGAATTTAAGCAATCGCTGTATTTGCAAATAATTAGTGGAAGTATTTACTATTTAGCAATTGTAGCTGTACTCAATATCTTGGTGATTATAAAACGGCTTAAAGTTCTATTTGAAAACAAATAAACAATGATGATGTTACGCAGTAGAACACCATTTTGAGGGGTACAAGTATAAAACCCTTACCTATCCTCATTATGCCTTTACAAGGCCGCATGAATACAGGTTTTTTCAACCCCTATTGCGTGACAGCGAACCCCATAATTTGGAGAGGGCGCAAGCGGTCTATCCGTTTGCGCCCTCTTGATTACCCAACAGCAAAGACGGAAACAACCGTCAAGGACGCGAAGCGCGAAGTTTATCCTTGACGGCTGTTTTTGGCTTTGCTACTTGCGCAGCGGCTGATACTCCAATCGAAACTTCATAACAGCTATAAGCAGCTTGGCGTTCAATCGCTCTTTCATATTGGCGTTCCCTCCGCTTAGTCTGCCTATGTAGGCTCTGTGCCTTTCCTGCACCGCAAGGAGCGCGGCAGTATCGCCTGTGATTGCTCTTTCAATCACTTCATAGGGAACAAGGTTGTATTTGTTATTCTTCCTCATTCATCTTCTCCATTTCTGTCCGCAACTGTTTCAAAGCTGCGTTTTTCTGATAATTGACCGTTGTGCCCGGTTTTCCCAATAACGCCCCAATCTGCTTATCTCTTAATTGCAGAAAATAGCGCATAAGGATAATTTCTCGCCAACCTTCCGACAAACACAACAAGGCTTTGGCTAACTTCTCGCTGTTAATAATAACCGTCTGTCCGTTGACTTCAAAGGCAGTCGGCTTATCCTGCAAGACAAAGTATTTATCTGTGCTGTGCGGCGCAAAAGAAGTATTCTCTTGCAAGTATTCAAAGGATATTTCGCGCTGCGTTCTGCGTTTCCTTTCCCTGTAATAATTACAGGCTTCATTGTGCAATACGGCTTTGCAAAATGCGTGAAACCTGCGTTCGATACTTTCCCTGTATTCTGTGGATAACATCATATTCACCCCCCTTTCTGTTTGGAGTGGGGGCTATAACAAAAACCGCCCGTGCAGCGTAAAACTGAACAGGCGGCTATGCTATATGATGCAGTGGAGTACACATGATGATTTGTGAGTTCATACTCATGGTCGGAATACCCCGTAGGCAGAAATGGGCTTTTTTTAATAGGCTACTGATTAGAAAACAGTGTTGATATAAAACGGACATGACGATACCTCCTCGATACCGCCATATCCTAAAAAAGGCAACTTTATCACGCCCCTCGCAAATCCAATTTTTCAAAAGGAAAACGGCGGCTTTGATTGTTATTTCAAAACCGCCGTTAGGCTACTTTATTATGTTAGGCGCATAGTTATCCTGCCGCCACAACAACGGTTTTTTTATTTACTGTTATGACGGCATTATACTAAATATGATTTGGTTTAGTAGATTTCGTACTACTTCACTGAAAATCTCAAAATAGTCTTGAGTTTGCTTTTTTCCACTCTGTTGGCGTTATTCAGATAGATTTCCCGGTGATAACTCTCGTCATGCTTCAAGCCGCTTTTCACTGCAAGCTGCGCCATTTTTTCAAAAGAGGCAGGTTCATCATCAAATGCCCCGATATGCAGGATTTCAATACATTTTCCGTCCTGCATGGTGTCAAAGCGGATATTCTCATACAATGGATTTGGCTTTTTCTTTTTCACGATTTCTAATGCCGCACATACCATGCTCTCGGTAATAAAATCCGGCTGCCGTATCATAATGGTGTATTCCAGTTCTTCCTTTACAAGTTCGTCACTTTGTACTTGTTTCCATATTCCCTCTAAAGGATATACAGCAAAATCGTGTATGCCTAAAGTAGTATCGCCTTTCGTCGCGGCGGATTTATACCCCATTTTTATGGCGTAAGCCAATGCGTACAGCGCAGCTACTCTGTTTGAAAAATCCTCATCGTTTGGATTTCCCTTTCCGTCTATCATGATATAGCTCTGCATAGGTACAGTAATCAAGGCGGGCATTGGTTTTGCCCCATATAAATTTTTCTCCTGCTTTTTCCATTCGTATTTCATCAATATGCACCTCATGTTTTTAAGCAAATTATACAACGTATAACTTGCAACCTAATGTCAGGTTACATATTTTTTCTGCATGGCAGCTAATTTTTCTTTCACTCGTCCTCGGATAATTTCCGGTTCAAGGAGTTCCACATAATCAGCAAAGGAAAACAAATAACTGTATAGCGCATCATTACTGGGTAAGTTTGTCTGAACATAGAGATTGCCTTGTTCATCCTCTGTGACCTCATTTGCAAATTCATCATATACACGAAAAGCCATTCTCTTATCAAACTTTAATTTTACGGCTATGGTATTTTCAATATTCATTAACTTTCCGACCGAGTATGCTGACGGAAGCTCACGGGTATAAACATCCGGTTGTATTTCCATATCTTTTATCCGCGTCAATTTGAAAAAACGGTAGTCATTACGCATAAGGCAGAAGCCATACAAATACCAATCTTTACTCTTAAATACCAATCTCAACGGCTCAACCCGCCGCTGTGTACTTTCTTTATTACTGCCAAAATACTGAAATGAAATGACGTTGCGGCTAAAAATGGCACTCTTGATTAGATTAAAAATATCTTGCCCCAGATTATTTTTTACCCAATTGGAAAAATCCACTTCAATCCAGTTCGTGTTTTTTGATTGAAACAGGCTCCCCAATTTTCTAAGCAGTTCGTCAGCGTTATTTTGTTCTGTCGCTATCATGCCTTGTAAAGCCATCAAAATCTGTTCTTTTTCCCTCGTTGATAATAGAGTTTTATCCAAGACAAAGTTATCAAGCAACGTAATACCGCCGCCTTTGCCTTGTGTTGCATAAATAGGAATACCCATACTACTGATTATATCTATATCCCGATAAATTGTCCTTACAGACACCTCAAACTTTTCTGCGAGTTCGGGTGCAGTCGATTTTCCTTTATCCAAAAGATAATATACAATCCGAAACAATCTACTTTCCTGCATTTTCATCACCTCTGCTTTTCATTGTATCGCATATAACATGACAAGTAAATGACAAGTTAAAGTCAATGTTGCAGCCATTCTGTGTTGCAATATTTTTTTATCCAAAATCGATGTTCCGTTTGGCATTTTTCGATTTTCCCCGTATTAAGAAGTGAGAGAACTTTTTTAAAAATCTTCTCTGAAACTTCGTCAAAATCGCCCTCTGCGGTGTTGTAGGAAGTGAAAGGAGAAATGCGAATGGAGAATAGGAAAAGGAATGTACAAATCATTGTACGAGTAACAGAGGAAGAACGGGCGTTGATTGAAAAAAAGATGAAGCAAATACCGACGATAAATCTATCTGCTTACTTTCGAAAAATGCTTATCGACGAGTACATTATTGTTTTAGATTTGCAAGAGGTCAAAGCGCATACGGCGCAGCTTCAGAAAATCGGTGTAAACGTCAATCAGATTGCAAGGCGTATCAATGAAACAGCGCACATTTACACCGACGATATGGACGAGATAAAGCGGCTCATGAAAGAAGTGTGGCGATTGGAGCGTCGGCTGCTTCTGCAATTCAAGAGGCTTACAAAATGAGGGTTTGGGATACTTCCCAACAAGCGTTTTGCAGGGCAAAATACGGAACAGGCTATCCGGTTCCTATGCTTGCTACGAAACTGTAAACCCCGATTTCAAAGGAAAGGACGGGAAAGGAATGGAACGGAAACGAAAAATCAAAAATGGGCATATCGTGGTAAAAAATCCGCTTGCCTATGAATTGCCAAAGCGTGAAGTCGTGATAAAATCCAGCAGGACGCTCTACCGTTTTACGGGCAGTTATGACGGGCAAAGAGCGTTAAAATGGGAATATGCAATCCTGTATTGGCAGACTGCCCGCCGATAAAGGAGGAACATTCTATGTCAAGGCAGTCTGACAACAAAATTACCGCCCTCTATTGCCGCTTATCGAGAGATGGCGAGTTGCAGGGCGACAGCAACAGCATTGTAAATCAAAAGGCGATTTTAAGTAAATACGCAAAGGAAAACGGCTTCAAAAACACCTTGTTTTTTGTGGACGACGGATATTCGGGTACGAACTTCAACCGTCCGAGTTGGAACGAACTGTTAAAACGGATTGAGAACGGCGAAGTGTCCGCACTGATAGTCAAGGATATGTCGCGACTTGGGCGCGATTATCTGAAAGTGGGATTTTACACCGAAGTCCTGTTTGTGGAAAAGGGAGTACGCTTCATTGCCATTAACAACGGTATTGACAGCGCAAATCAAACAGACAGCGACTTTACCCCATTTTTGAACATCATCAACGAGTGGTATGCAAAAGATACAAGCAAGAAAATCCGCGCTGTGATGAAGTCCAAAGGGGAAGCAGGCGAACATCTTTGTACCAATCCGCCTTACGGCTACATGAAAGACCCCGACAACAAAAAGCGTTGGATTGTGGACGAAGCCGCCGCCGAAGTAGTCAAGCGGATATTTACTCTCTGTTTAGAGGGCTTCGGGCCGTCGCAGATTGCCCGTATTCTGAAAACAGACAGGGTAATCACGCCGACTATCCATTTTCAGCGGACAGGCAGAGCAACGAGAAATACGCCGCCGGACAATCCGTACAACTGGACGGGCGACACCGTAGCCGACATTTTAGAGCGTCCAGAGTATCAAGGGCATACGGTAAACTTCAAGACCTACAAGCAGTCGTACAAGAGCAAAAAGACCTGTTACAATCCCAAAGAAAAGCAACTTGTGTTTGAGAATACCCATGAAGCAATCATAGACGCTGACACATGGGAACGGGTGCAGGAATTGCGGAAGAACAAACGCCGCCCGACGAGGACGGGAAAGACCAATCTATTCTCCGGCATTGTCCGCTGCGCTGATTGTGGGGAAAAGCTGTATTACTGCACAAGCAAAAATTTTGAAGCGCGACAAGACCACTTTGTTTGCTCCACTTCAAGGCTCAAAGGGAAAGAGGTCTGCCCGACGCATTTTGTCCGCGCCGTTGTACTGGAGCAGGGTGTACTTGCTCATATGCGGCTTGTGATTGCCTGTGTGTCTACTCATGAGGAACGCTTTAGAAAAGCTATGGGAGCGAAGCAGAAAGCCGAAGCGAAAAAAGAACTCGCGGCGAAGCGGCGGCAACTGACGCAAGCCGAACGGCGTATTGAAGAACTTGACCGATTATTTAAGAGTATTTACGAAGATAACGCCAGCGGGAAACTCTCCGACAGTAGATTTCAAATGCTCTCTGACGATTACGAGCAGGAGCAGGAAGAATTGCGGGAAAAGCTGTTGCAACTGAACGAAGAAATTATACAGCAGGAAGAACAGGCAGAAAACATTGACAGGTTTATCGGTAAGGTACGGAAGTATTTAGACTTGGACGAGCTGATGCCCACTGTCTTGAATGACATGGTAAAGGCGGTATATGTTCACGCTCCCGACAAGTCAAGCGGACATAGGGAACAGCAGATTGATATATCCTATGACCTTGTGGGAATACTCCCCGCGTCCTTGCTGGGTGACCTGTCAAACGGAAAAACGGCATAGCCGAAGCTACGCCGTTTCCCGAAAACAATCTTATGCTGTTTTATGAGTGCCGCCCAAACCGGCAGCTTCTTTTATTTTTCTTTATCCGCTCTATTTTTTTCTTCCCGCAATAGCTCTGCTTCCTGTGCTGCCTTGGCCTCTAGAATTGCTTCGTTCAGGGATAACATCTTTGCATCCAGCATAGAAACAATTTCTGCACACTCCCGCAAATCTTTACTGATATATTCCGGTGCATTTCCTTCGAATTTGTAATATATCTTATGTTCAAGACTCGCCCAGAAATCCATTGCAATGGTCCGTATCTGAATCTCAACCTTTGTATCCACTACACGGTCTGATAAAAAAATCGGCACCGTAACCAACATATGATAACTCTTATAGCCGCTTTCCTTCGGATGCCTGATATAATCCTTTACCGATACCACGGTAAGGTCATTCTGTTTTCCAATCATCTCTGCCATACGATAAATATCAGAGGTAAAGGAACATACAATACGGATTCCTGCAATGTCATTTACATAATTGACCATATTATCAATGGTACTCTCGTAACCATATCGTTTCAGCTTCTTTACGATACTCTCCGGCGTCTTAATCCGCCGCTTTATATATTCTATCGGATTGTACTGATGTACATGCTGAAATTCATCATTTAATATTTCAAGCTTGGTTCCAACTTCTTTTAATGCAGAATTATAAAGAAAGATTATGGTATTCCAACCATCTACACCTTCTGTCACTTCAATTGGTGATTCCATTTTCTACTCCTCCATGCATCTACTGCGGAAAATAACCTTTTTATATTTCCGGAATTTTCCTCGTAAGTTATAATATATGCAATAACAATCTAATTTTAGTATAGCACATCTTTGTATAATATGTTTGTTATTAGTTAAATTTTTATCAATTTTTAATAATTATGCACAAGAGGTATTGTTTTTGTTTTCTTATGGTATAACTTTTATCTATATTTTCTTAAATCTTTCTTATAAATCGAGCTTCAAATCATTTTCTTTGATCCAGCCAATCTTACGGAAGAACAGACCGAATGCCCAGGTTAAAACACCCGGTAAGATAAAGCATACTAACAGCATTCCAATCCAGTCCATTAGTGTAATGGCTGCCTTGGTGCCGGATGCAATATCATTAATCCAGCCGGTATAAATACCAATCTGACCAACCAGTCCACAGGTTCCCATTCCGGATGCTACGGCTGCACCGTTCATCTGAAGATGGAAGACGCAGGTTGCTATTGGACCTGTTATGGCGGAGCTTAAAATTGCCGGAAGCCAGATTCTTGGATTCCGCACGATATTTCCCATCTGTAACATGGAAGTTCCGATTCCCTGTGCGAAAAGTCCACCCCATTTATTTTCCCGGAAGCTCAGTACTGCAAAACCTACCATGTTGGCACAGCATCCTGCTACTGCAGCTCCTCCTGCCAGTCCGGTCAATCCCAAAGCTGCACAGATTGCAGCACTGCTGATTGGCAGCGTCAGTGCGATACCTACAATTACAGAGACTAAAATTCCCATAAAGAACGGCTGCAATTCGGTTGCCCACATAATGGCATTTCCTACTGCACTGGCTGCGGCTCCGATTGCCGGTGCCCACCAGATGGATAAGCCTGCTCCGATGAAAATGGTTACAAACGGAGTGACGATAATATCAATTTTGGTTTCTTTGGATACTGCTTTACCGAATTCGGCTGCAAAGATGGTGACAATCAATACTGCCAGCGGTCCGCCTGCTCCACCCAGGGTATTTGCGGCCACACCGACGGCTGCCAGTGAAAAAAGCACCAGTGGCGGACACTGCAAAGCAAAACCAATGGAGATTGCCATTGCCGGGCCGGTTGCTGCTTTGGCATATCCACCGATGTCCACCAGAAGCTGGATGCCAGCCTGCTCACCAATTGTACTGATAATTGTTCCAATTAAAAGAGAAGCAAAAAGACCTTGTGCCATTGCACCTAAGGCATCAATGCCATATCTTTTTGCTGAGATAATAATATTTTTGCGTTTTAAGAACGCTTTTATCTTTTCCATTTTTCTTCCTCCTTGACTTTAACTGTCTTGTCAGTTGTCTTGTCAGTCAAGGAGTAGTTTACCATATCGAGAAAAAAAGTCAAGCTGTTATCTTGCGTAGCCTTTTTCCCGTAATTTTTCTTCTATGATGTCAAGTAATTGTTCTGAATCTGCTTCTACGGTATGAAAGTGTTTATTTCCGGTCAGTGTCTTAAGCGGCTTTGCCTTGCTCTTTGCAACCTTTGCAATAAATTCGTCCACATCCTGACGGCTTTTTAAAATCAGATCCACCGTTATCTGTCCGTAAATATCATGCTCGATTACGACGTCTAAGACTTTCCCACCGAAATCCACGATGGTATAAAGCTCATCCTGTGTCTGTTCATCACTGTGGCTTACTGCAATGGTTCTTCTTGCTTTCTGTGTCTCTTCCGAAGGGTCATAAAGCACATAGCCTTTGTTGGTGCTTAAAATATTCTTATTTACTGCACGAAGCAATGCAATATCCTGTACAATCACCTGACGGCTGACTCCTAATTCTTTTGCCAATTCTGTTCCGGACAAAGGTTTTCCCTTCTCCCCCAGCATCTTAATGATGGTATCCCGGCGCATCTGCCCTTCCATTTTCTTTCCTCCTGACACAGTTACTTAATCCTCTTCAATCACATGAATTTCCAAAAAATCAAATTCAATTTCTTCCACAAAATTATCCTGATAAAACCTGGTCTTTGCATGCCGCTTAAATTCATCCACATTGCGGTCTAACCAGATTGGTTTTCCCAAATCAAAGGTATAGCACACCTCATCTAATGCCCGGAACACCTTATGGGTTCTGGTATCCCCGGAGTCATCACAGATGGTGGTATCCTTTAACATATGATTGTCTTTAAATTCTTTTGCCCATAACCGGAACATCCCTTACCTCCTCTGGCGTGCTGCCTCATACATCAGCAGTGTTGCCGCAATTGCTGCATTCAGTGATTCTACTTTTCCTGCCATTGGAATGTGGATATAGGTATCTGCCATTCTGGCAATCTCATCCGATAATCCATTTCCTTCATTTCCAATTAAAAAGCCTGTGGGTTCTTTATAATCCGGCTCCTCATAAGAAACACTGCCCTGCAGATGGGCACTGTAAAGCTTTATTTTCCGGGACTTTAACTGCATCAATATATCCTGCAGGTTTTCCGTCACGAAAAATGGTACGCGAAAGATACTGCCCATAGTGGAGCGGATGGTCTTTGGATTAAAAACATCTACAGTGGTGCGGTTCATGATAATTCCGCTGATTCCCGCTCCCTCTCCGGTTCGGAACATCGTGCCTAAATTGCCCGGATCCTGAATACTTTCAAGAATCAGAAGATGGGCATTTTCCTTTGGTATTACTTCTTCTAAGGTATAATCCGGCATTTTCACAAGACAAAGGATTCCCTGCGGTGTCTTGGTATCGGACACACTTTCAAACACATGATTGGCAAGTACTTCATAATTTTTTCCCTGCAGAACTTTTACATGGGATTCCTCTTCCATGAAATGCTCGGAAACATAAATTCTATCAAGCCAGCCTTCCGGGATTTCCCGGAACATACGGATTCCTTCCACAACAAAAAGCCTCTGTTCATTACGAACTTTGGCTTTTTTTACTAACTGAATTAAATTTTTTACCTGCGGATTTGCTGTACTGGTAATCATAATAACATCCTATCTGGAAAGATTTCTACAAATTTCATACTGATATTCCGGAATGGATTTGGTCATTGCCAGTGCCTCGTCAATATCATAATCTACGAATTCACCATTTTTATATGCTACAAGACGGTTGGATTTGCCTTCGCACAGCAAATCTACGGCAATGCATCCCATGGTAGATGCATAAACACGGTCTTTACAGGTCGGGCTTCCACCACGCTGCATATGTCCTAAGATGGTCGCTCTGGTTTCAACTCCGGTTGCTGCTTCAATTCTCTTTGCCATGCTTGCGGAATGACCGATACCTTCTGCATTTACAATAATATGATGCTGCTTTCCACGTTTTCTGTTCTCTATAATATTATTTACAAGCTTCTGCTCGTCATAATCATATTTCTCCGGAAGCAGGATATCCTCTGCTCCATTGGCAATACCACACCACAGTGCAATGTAGCCTGCGCCTCTGCCCATTACTTCAATGATGGAGCAGCGCTCATGGGAGGTTGAGGTATCACGTACCTTATCAATGGCTTCCATGGCAGTATTTACTGCGGTATCAAAACCGATGGTATAATCGGTACAGGAAATATCAAGGTCAATGGTTCCCGGTAATCCGATGGTGTTGATTCCAAGTGCTGCCAGCTTCTGTGCGCCCTTAAAGGAACCGTCTCCACCGATTACGATAATTCCATCAATGCCATGTTTTCTGCAGATTTCAGCACCCTTCTGCTGTCCTTCCGGTGTTACGAATTCCTGACAACGTGCAGTCTGTAAAATTGTTCCACCTCTCTGGATAATGTCTGCTACATCTTTTGCTTCCATATCAATAATCTCTTCCTGCAAAAGACCTGCATAACCTCTCTTAATTCCTTTTACTTTCTTTCCCTTTGCAATAGCTTCCCTTACTACTGCACGGATAGCAGCGTTCATGCCCGGAGCATCCCCGCCACTGGTTAAAACACCAATTGTCTGAATTTCTTTTGACATTCCCTGTTACCTCCTATATGTAAACACTTCTCTTTGTTCTTTATCCAATCATTTTTATTCTAATCCTTAAACTGTGGTTTTGCAATGGCTACAACGACTTTTCTACAACTTTTACATTATCTTTACCTAAGAAATTCCCAAGATCTTCTAAAAGCTCTTTTGTAATTGCAACATTTCTGTTTTCCGGCAGACGCTTCATCTGTTTTTCTGCTGCAAGATAAATAACGACATGCTCTGAGCCATCGGCATCCATCATTTTTCCATAAAGAGCACCTTCTTTTTCTTCGAAATCGCTCTTACTTGGGAACTGCAGCCACAGCTCCCGTTTCACTTCATCAAAGGAAATGATTTTCTCACAAATAAGCTTGCCGTTACGGTCTTCTTCTGCAGTTACACGGCCTTCCACAAATACTTTGGCATCATTTTCAAGATATTTTGCATAACGCTCATAATCCTTCGGGAAAATGATGATTTCCACTGTTCCCACCAGATCTTCTAACGTAATAAATGCCATCGCCTTATTACTCTTGGTATACTTGATGACTTTATCGGTAATCATTCCACCGATACGTACCTTTGCGCCATCCGATACCTTAAGGGTTCCGGTCTCTTCATCCAGTACAAAGTCTGTAGTAACGGCATTGGTATTCTTCTTTAAACGCTCCATATATTCTTCCAGCGGATGTCCGCTGATATATATGCCCAGAACTTCCTTTTCAAAGCCAAGAAGCACTTCTTTGTCATACTCTTCTACATTCGGAAGCTTGATTTCGTATTCTGCCTTGTCCTCTTCCGGTGCAATATCAAAAAGTGTCATCTGACCAGCCATTGTGGTCTTCTTTTCCTGATTCAGTGCATCCAAAAGAGAACCGTATATCATCATCTTCTGACGGCGGTTTCCTTCCAGTCCGTCTAAGGCTCCCGCTTTGATAAAGTTTTCTATGGTCCGTTTATTCACTTCTCTTCCGGAAAGTCTTGTAATAAAATCCTTTAACGTGGTAAACGGTCCACGGATTTTACGCTCCTCCACAATGGCATCAATCACCGGTCTTCCGATACTCTTAATGGCAGAAAGTCCATAGCGGATTGCCTGACCGGATACGGAGAAACCACCCTCGCCTTCATTGATATCCGGCGGCAGAATTGCGATTCCCATCTGGCGGCAGGTGTAGATATATTCTGAGACTTTGGAAGTATTGTCTAAGACTGATGTCATTAACGCTGCCATAAACTCTACCGGATAATAGTATTTCAAATATGCGGTCTGATATGCAACCACTGCATAAGCTGCCGCATGGGATTTATTAAATGCGTATTTGGCAAAGTCAATCATGTTATCATAAATCTTGTTTGCCACTTTCTCATCGATTCCTCTTGCAATACAACCCGGAACATTTTCTTCCGGATTACCATAGACAAAGTTCTTCCGCTCCTGCTCCATTACCTTGCCTTTTTTCTTAGACATGGCACGGCGCACCAGGTCAGATCTGCCCCATGTATAACCGGCGAGGTCACGTACAATCTGCATAACCTGTTCCTGATACACAATACAGCCATAGGTCGGTGCCAGAATCGGCTCCAATTCCGCGCAGTCATAGGTAATGCTCTCCGGATGGTCTTTTCCCTTGATATAAGCCGGAATAAAGTCCATTGGACCCGGACGGTAAAGAGAAATGCCTGCGATAACATCCTCTAAGCTCTGTGGCTTTAACTCCTTCATGAAGTTCTTCATTCCGGCACTTTCCAACTGGAAGACACCATCGGTTTTGCCGGTTCCAAGAGAGTCTAGCACTTTCTTATCGTTATAGTCGATGGCATTCATATCAATTTTTTTACCGCTGCTCTTTTCTGCAAGACGGACTGCATTCTGGATTACAGTCAGTGTCCGGAGTCCTAAGAAATCCATTTTCAGAAGTCCTAATTCTTCAATGGTAGTCATGGTAAACTGTGTGGTTATGGTGCCATCGGATGCTCTTGACAACGGAACATATTCATCCATTGGTTTCTGGCTGATTACCACGCCTGCTGCATGCATGGACGTATGCCTCGGCAGACCTTCTAATCTTCTTGACATATCGATAAGTTTCTTTACCGACTCGTCAGATTCATACATGCCCCGGAGCTCCGGGTTCATCATCAGTGCCTTATCAATGGTAATTCCCAGTTCATTTGGAATTGCCTTGGCAATCGTATCTACAAAATTGTACGGCAAATCCATGACACGTCCCACATCACGGATTACTCCACGGGCTGCCAGCGTACCAAAGGTTACAATCTGTGTCACACAGTCCTTGCCATATTTTTCTACCACATAATCAATAACTTCCTGTCTTCGTTCAAAGCAGAAGTCCACATCAATATCGGGCATAGATACACGTTCCGGATTTAAGAAACGCTCAAAAATCAGATTGTAACGAACCGGGTCAATATCTGTAATTCCGGTGGTGTAAGAAACAAGGCTTCCTGCGGCACTGCCTCGTCCCGGTCCCACCATAATATCATGCTCTCTCGCATAATGGATAAAGTCCCACACAATCAGGAAATAGTCCACATATCCCATATTTTTAATAACGGCAAGCTCATCATCTAATTTCTGTAAATATTTTGGTGCATCGGCTCCATACCGCTTATCCAGTCCTTCATGACACAATTTATTTAAATAAGTCCAGGAATCATAGCCTTCCGGCACCTCAAAATGCGGCACCTTGGTATGTCCGAATTCAATTTCCACATGACAGCGGTCTGCAATCTTCTGGGTATTTTCCAGTGCCTGCAGTGCATATGGAAAAAGTGATTTCATTTCCTCTTCGGATTTGACATAATACTGTCCGCCTTCATAGCGCATTCTGTCTTCGTCCGCTAATTTCTTTCCGGTCTGAAGACAGAGCAGGATGTCATGAGGCTCTGCATCCTCTGCATTGGTATAATGCACATCATTTGTTGCAACTAACTCTATTCCGGTTTCCTGGCTCAGTCGAAGCAGCTGCTGGTTTACCAGCTTCTGTTCCGGGATTCCATGATCCTGCAATTCCAGAAAGAAATTACCTTTTCCAAAGCAGCGTTCATATCGGTATGCCACTTCTCTGGCTTCTTCATACATTCCACGCACCAGATTACGCTGTACTTCACCTGCCAGACAGGCACTTAGGGCAATGATTCCCTCATGGTATTTTTCTAACACTTCCATGTCCACACGCGGCTTATAATAGTATCCCTCCACAAAGCCTTTGGATACAATTTTCATCAGATTGCTATAGCCTGTGTTATTCTCTGCCAGAAGCACAAGATGATAGTATCTGTCCTCTCCATGTACCATCTCGCGGTCTAATCTGGAGCCAGGAGCCACATAGACTTCACAGCCAAGAACCGGGTTAATTCCCGCCTCCCTGGCTGCCTTATAGAAATCAATGACACCATACATAACACCATGGTCGGTAATCGCCCCTGCTGTCATGCCAAGTGCCTTGATTTTCTCCACATATTCTTTTATTTTATTTGAACCGTCTAACAGACTGTATTCTGTATGTACATGTAAATGGGCAAATGCCATTCCCGTTTCCTCTCTTCCGCTGTTTCTATTCTTCGCCTTTTATCACTGTCTCATATTATAACGTTTTTTGCGGAAGGTTTCAACGACCGGAAGGAGATTCTGTGTGGATTATTCCGGGGAAATTATATCAATTTGCGGCATTCGGGCTGCTACCCATATATTAACGAAATTGTTTAGAGACTCTTAGAATTTCTCACCAAAACTGGCAATGCTGGCACATGGACGTGCCAGCAAGGCACAGATGAACATGGATGTGAATTTGTGCCGGTTGCCGGAACTTTTTTTATATTTCATGAAATTCTTAGAGACTCTTAACAATGCAGTGACATATGGGTAGCAGCCCGAATGCCGCAAACTCTTATATTTTCCCGGAATATACATACAATAAAAAATGTATTTTGACTTTCTTCTTCAATGTGCTAAACTATATGTGAAAAAATTAACGAAGTATATCTCAAGAGGTGAATATCGTGGAAAAGTCTGGATTGATTGTAGAAGGCGGCGGTATGAAATGCGCTTACAGTGCCGGAATTCTGGATGCCTTCTTAGACGACAATGTTACATTTGATTATTGTATGGGTGTATCTGCCGGTGCGGCAAATACTGCTTCTTACCTTGCCGGGCAACGTGGTCGTAATCTGCGTTTCTATATAGAGCATGTAAAAGACCCCCGCTACATCAGTATCAAAAATCTGATTAAAACCGGTTCTCTCTTCGGACTTCAATATATTTACGGAACCTTAACCAATTCCACAGGAAACGACCCGCTGGATTATGATGCCTTAGCAGCAAATCCAAGTGAATTTCATTTTCCGGCAACCAATGCTGCCACCGGAAAGGCAGAATATTTTTCCAAAGAAGATTTAGGCCGTGATGATTACCGCGGCATTATGGCAACCTGTGCCCTTCCGGGCTTCTGCAAACCGATTTCTTTTCACGGCAATTATTACTATGATGGCGGTGTTGCAGATTCCATTCCGGTTGAACGTGCCATTGCAGATGGCTGCGACAAGGTAGTAATTATCTACTGCCGTCCACTTGGCTATGTCAAGCAGCCGGAGAGTTACCGTTTTCTTTACAAAAAGATGTTACGGAAATTTCCAAATACGATTACTGCAATTGATAACAGACACTTAAATTACCGGCACTCGGTAGAAGTTGCTGCAAAATTACAAAAAGAAGGACGGGCATTTCTCTTTGCACCGTCCCATCAGGTTAAGATTGGCACTTTTACCACTGACCCGAAAATCATGCAGGAGCTTTATGATTTAGGAATCAGTGATTATAAAGCACAAAAGGATGCGCTGCGTGCCTTCTTAAACAATTAACAATATTTCTTTCTGCCAGCAGCTGCCACAACCATCAATCCAGCTGCGGAAAACATCAGAAGCAGTATTCTTCCAACCGGTGTTTCATCACCAGTTTTTATGGTTGCAGTCTTCTGTGTTGTTCCCGTCAGGGCTGCCGTATTGGAACCGGCTGCATCAGAGCTGCTTCTATTTGAAGTTCCCGCTACTGTGCCGGAACCGTTCGTTCCAGTGCTGCCTGTAGTTCCATTACTGCCTGTGGTTTCACCTGGATTGGAACCGTTTCCAGTGGAAGGGGCTTCCTTTACGGCAACTGTCACCTTTGTAGATGCAGAAGCCAGATAGTTCCCTGTCTCTGCATACCGTACGAAATAGTCACCTGCTGCAAGCTGGTTTATCTTTGTACCATCTGTAACCTTGGTCCAATGAATTTCATCTGTGCTGTATTCCATTGCAGTAGTCAGGTTTTCAATGGCTCCATCACTTGCACCTGTTTTACTGGTATTTACAGCCTTCAGTCCTGTTGGTGCCGCCTGACCTGCCTTCCCTATCGTAAATTGCAGATGTGCTGCTTCATGATACACTCCAATACCTGTTATTGTTACCTCTGCACTTCCTGCATTTTTGTTATCCGAATAAGCAACGGTGTAATCCGTATCCTTTGTCAGTGTCTGTCCGTCATATACCACAAGTACTTCCGGTTCCTTTGCTGTTCCATCATAAGTATAGGTCGTTGGATTCAATGTTGCCGATAAATCTGCATCTGTCATCTTGCGATAACGAAGCTCCACATTCTGGGCAATCTGACCATCTGCATCCACAATGGTATTTCTGTAATCAGCATCTGCAGGATTTCTCTTCCTATTTGCAATAGAATAATCTTTTGGCAGGAATCCCCGGATTGTTCCGAGACTTTCTTCCAGAGCAACGTTGGCATAATTCGAAATGCCCTGACTCACATTCTTTAATACCAGCTTTGAATCTTCATCCATTGTAAGCTTCTCTAACCAGCACCGTCCAGAACCGTCATTTCCGGATACTGTAACTTCACTTCCCTCAAGCTTTACTCCACTGTTCGTCATCCACTGTAAATCAGTCAGTGCTGCTTTTGCATTTTTAAAGGTCAGTTCCTTTGTAAGTCCGACACCGCCATTGGTAATCTTTCCCTTATAATTACCATTTGCAATGGTAAGATTGTTCCCTGAGGAAATCGTATCCAGAATCAATGTATGTCCGTTCAGGTCAAGGGTTACGGCTTTACTGTCTCCGATTGCTGCGGTTCTTCCATTTCCATAAATATCTTTCACAAATTTGATGGTATCTCCATCTTCCAGGTATCTGAAATCATTACGTGCTCCGGTTCCACCGAAGTCTCCATTCAGCATTCTCTTAGTCGTTCCATCCGTTCCAATCAGCTCTGCATATTCTATGTCATATTCTCCACAGACCATACATCTGCCGGAATATCCTGCTAAAATCGGATGTTCACAGTTATCTACATCATATGTCTCGCCGGTTGCCATTATCTGTACCCAGTTTTCCCCGCCATCGCTATATTTTACGATATCATTCTGCGTCTGCAATGTTCCTCCCAGAAGTGGCGGAGTACCGGTAGCAGCACTTCCGGTTCTGGATATGGAAAGCTCACCGCCTGCTGCATTCATTAAAATGTTGCTTCCCCCTATTACAGAATGCCCTTCTGCTCCCAGAAGTGTAATGTAATTTCGTGCCTGAAGGTCTGCATCCCCTGCAATTGCTGCATTGTTCGCACTCTTCATGGATATTCTATTTGCATTTATCTTTGCATTTCCTTCGATTATGGCAGCATCTCCATTTGCCTGCAGCATAACAACTAATGAAGGTGCCGTAATCTCTGTACTTCCGGTTGATACCGCTCCCCCTTCACTGGTTATCTCAACACCATATCCATTTTCTGCATTGACAGCGAGATTTCCTTTTACCGCAGTCTTCTTTGCGCGGATTGTTACATCTTTTACTGTTTCTAATTCAAGATTGCCTTCTGCTATTGTTTCACCCACAAGAACTATCCTGCCACTCGAACTGTTCGAATTACTGTTTCCATTGGATGACAGGAAAGTATCTGTTGCTTTAAAAAATGCCTCTGTTACATTTATATTATTTCCATTTACCAGATCAAACGAATTCAGGGAACCAGTCTTTTTCAGGCTGATTTCTCCGTTCTGCTCATCCGTTGCCTCTATCAGATACTTCACCGCTCCACCTGATAAATAGATGTCCAACTGATCCGCCTCAAGCTTAACTGAACCGGCAGAGATAAATGCATCACCAGTAACATCGTCTGCATCTAAAGTTATCTTCCCGGCGGTTTTTAAGTCCACCAGAGAAAGTCCCTTTATAAGAGCATTTCCACCCCTTCCAGAAAATTTAATATCTCCGGTATATTCATCCGTCTTAAGTACTGCATCTGCAGTTCCTGTAACCAATGTTTCCGTATCATTACAATTTGTCAGATAAAAGTTACCATCCCCTTTCAATGTCAGGGTTCCATTTTCAATCTTTAAGATTTCTGTTGAACTTCCTCCGTTCGAATATATTCTTACAATTCCTTTTACTTCCATTATACCTGCACTATAATAGATATATGCTTCCGGAAGAGCCGCCGGGTCACATTCACTCATGGTTCCACTCCCTCTGCTTCCTCCGAATGCATAGTATTTGCCCTCTTCCAGTTCAGTTCCGTTTATGGATACCTTCAGTCCCTCTGCATGTACCGGCATTACTTCCTGCATTCCGGTAAATACAGTCATCAGCAGCAGTAACACTGCCAAGATTCCACATGTTTTCTTTTTTAATTTCATAAGTTCCCTCCAAAATTTATTTTTCTCTTACGAAATATTTTTCAAAATGAATTTGTATACCAATTTTCTTTATACCATTCTTATTTAAGGATTGTCAACCGGGGTGGGATGAAAAGCACTTTAGTGGGATGAAAGATTCGTATTTTTTCGACAGGTATGCTATAATAATGCCTGAAAAGCCATGAAATCGAAAGGAGGCTATCTTATTGCGGTTTGCGATTGTTGATGACAATATAGAAGAAATACATATGACAGAGCTGCTCATCCGGGACTGGTGCGGCAGCCATAACATGACGGTCTGCTGTGATACCTTTACCGAAGGAGATGCTTTTTTGTTGTCTGCCGCCTCGAATTCCTATGATTTTGTGCTATTCGATATTTATCTTAAGGAAGCAAACGGGATTGACCTTGCGGTTTCTTTTCGAAAAATTTCACCGAAGACACCGATTGTCTTTCTGACCTCCAGCTCGGAATATCATGTGGAAGCTTTGCATGTCCACGCTTTCGACTATCTGCAAAAACCGATTACCAAAGCTGCCATCCATCCGTTATTAGATGACCTTCTGGCTGTCCGTCCTGTTTTGGATTCCCATTTATTTCTGACCGTAAATACCAACAAGACGAAGCTTCCGATTCTTTATTCGGACATTCAATATATTATTTCAGATTCAAACTA
The DNA here is from genome assembly GCF_003461765.1 of Roseburia sp. AF02-12. Lineage (NCBI taxonomy): Bacteria > Bacillati > Bacillota > Clostridia > Lachnospirales > Lachnospiraceae > Roseburia > Roseburia sp. AF02-12. Next base: position 1,456,491 of record NZ_QTXS01000001.1, read on the forward strand.
TCTTATTATTCATACCAGCGAAGAAATCCGCTGCCGGATGCTGTTTCGGGATGTTACCCGCACGCTTTCGGAGGATGAACGTTTTTTGACCATTAACCGTGGTGTTATGGTAAATCTGGACTATGTTTCTTCCATGGACGGAGCAGTCTGCATGATGAATGATGGAGCATCCTTTTCCATGAACAAAAAGCAGTCTAATACCCTTCAGCAGACTTATATTACCTGGCAATTTACCCAACGCACAAAGTCACTTTTACACGGAGGTCTGTCATGAATCCTTTTACTGTTCTGATTGCCGCAGCCCATTACGGAGTTATTTTCCCGGGTATTTTTATCTGCATCGTTCCGGTTGCTGACTGGATATCAATTCCCCTGCGGAAACTCTTTTCTGTTCTGATTCCGGTTATGACTGCAATTTGTCTGATTTTAGGCTGCGTTGAATCCACCGGGAATTATGATGCAAATCTGTTCTTTTTCCCACTCCTGTCCGTATGCCTTATTGTATATTTTATTACGGTCCGCCTGAGTAATCTAAAGCTCTGGTATTTATTTTTATGTGCCACCGCAGCCCTTTCCTTTGGCTGCATTGCCAACGATTATATCATTGCTTATACCGTCCCTTCTTCCAATGTAGATGACAGCTCTGTTCCGGGACTGCTCTTACAATACGCCATCAGCTTTCTTATTATGTTCGTATTTATCGTCATAAAAGATAAGCTGAAATGGATTTTCGAAAATGTAAATCAGCCTTTATTCTGGTGGCTTACATGGATTATTCCTGCCATTATTACTTTTTGTAATATCTTTATGCTGCCTAAGGACTACAACAATATCCGTGTAGGCCGGGTATTTGTAATTGCCATGGTTATCGAGGTGGTTCTTTTTATCTTTTTTATAACCTTCCAGATTCTGCTTTATCTCATTGCCGTTACAACTGCACAGAAAATCAAAGCAGATACCACTTCGATTATGTACCGCGCCCAGGCAAGCCAGTATGTCAAGCTTCAGAATTATCTCGATCAGTCCCGTCAGGAGCGGCATGATTTCAAACATACCATTGCAGTTATGCAAGAGCTGGCCCAATCCGGGCAATATGAAGAATTAAAAAATTATATGGCTGACTACCAGATGGAAACCGGAAGACATTCCATGCAGTATCTTTTCTGCCAAAACATGGCTGTGAATGCAGTTATCAGTTACTATGCTTCCCTTGCAGAATCCTGTCATATCAAAATGGATTTTAAGGTTATTGTTCCCCGGAAGATTTCTATTTCTGATGTAGACTTAAGCCTGCTTTTCGGCAATCTTTTGGAAAATGCCATCCATGCCTGCTGTCAGGTTCCGGTGGAAAACAGATATATCCACCTCAGTTCTGACCTTAACAGTCCGGGCACCATATATATCACAATGGTAAACAGTTTCAATGGAATTGTAAAAAAGATGAACGGGCAGTTTCTGTCTACAACAGAAAGCGGCAGCGGTATTGGACTTCTTTCTATCCAAACCACTGCCGAACGTTATCATGGTTCTACCCGGTTTTATAATGAGGAAATGGAGTTTATTTCAAATATTATGCTGCGGTTATCTTAAGAGAAAACTATTTCATCATATGATTGTAATGGATTCCTGTTTCATTTGAGACCTCCCTGTTGCCGGATGTATCTATTTTACTGTATCAGGTATAAGACTTCAAGATGCTTTACTTATCTCTCGCGGACTTTCAAAAAAATAGGACTTAAATCATTCAAACCCTTGTTGTATAAGGTTTCTCTTGATTTAGTCCTATTTTATCATCTGATTTAATTACTGAAGATCCTCATCTCTTAATCCATCGGAACCATCCGCATGCTCAAATGCTGCAAGTTCCGGATGTTCTCTCTTTTCTTCCGTATAGTTCTCATAAGGTGCTTTCTTATGTTTCTGTTCTGCCCAGATACGGTCTGCAACCGGTCCCCACTCTTCTGCATAGTGATCACACTTAGAGCAGAGATGCTCAACAGTCTCTTCTGCCTCAGCGTTTGTTCCCTTCGCACCAGTCTTGTTTACCATTTCTCTTAAGAGCTTTGGATTCTCAAGCATCGGACATGGACGCAGGTGGTTTCTGTTAAATGGCTGTCCTTCATGATATGCCTTAAACAATGGACTCTGCAGCATCTCAAGGATTGACTTATCATGGATATTCGAATCCGAGAAATGGATAAATACGCACGGTTCTGCGTCTCCCTGTGCATTAATATGGAAGTAGTTACGTCCACCGGCAATACATCCGCCAACAAATTCTCCGTCATTCTGGAAGTCCATTGGGAAAAATCCGATATCATTGTCTCCGGTACGAACCCAGCGAATCTTCTTAATAATTTCTTCCCGCTGTTCCAATGTCGGCATCAGCTCCGGAGCTGCGTTCTGTCCTACCGGCATATAATGGAAGTAGAAACCGAAACGTGCGCCCTTATCAGCAATGAAACGTAAGAATTTCTCATCGGTAACAGCCTCAACATTGGCTCTGGTATAGCAGATAGAAGTTCCGAATATGATACCATATTGTTTCAACAGATCCATTGCCTTCATAACTGCTGCATAATGTCCGTCACCACGACGTCCATCATTTGTCTCAGGTGTTCCCTCAATGGAAAGAAGGAATGTAATATTTCCAAGTTCTACAATCTTCTTACATAACTCCTCATCAATCAGAGTAGAGTTGGAGAAAAGACCGAACATACAATCATTATGCTTCTCAGCAAGTTTTAAAATATCATTCTTACGAACAGTCGGTTCTCCACCTGTCATAAAGTAAAGATAAGTTCCAAGTTCCTTACCCTGTGTAACAATCTTATCCATATCCTCATAGGACATGTTATTCTTGTGGCCATATGTGCCGGACCAGCATCCTACACAATGCATATTACATGCGTCTGTCGGGTCAAAAAGAATCAGCCATGGAATATTACAGTTGTACTTCTCACGGTTTGCCCTGATTGTCTTTGTTCCACGGAAAAATGCTTCATATCCTAAATTCAGAAGGAATTTCTTAGCATAATTTGGATTTGTCTCATCCAGAACACGGTTTACAAACTTCACCCATCTGTTCTCCGGATTCTTTACATACTCTCTGACCTTATCCAATGTTGCCTTGTCTGCGCCATTTCCCCAGAAAGTCTCTGCCTTATCAATAAGTTCAAGGAATGTTTCCTGTCTTTTCGCGATATCATCTGTCTTAGTCAACTTACCTACGATGCTATTGGTCATTATCTCAAAAGCTTTTCTTTCTACTTTGTGCTGTGTGTTTTCAACGAATGAAGCCATGCTAACTTCCTCCCTCTTTTTTCTTCTATGTATTTTAACATTTATTAGTATAAGAAACAATGCGTTTTTTTGACATATACAATAGATTTTTTTTGTATGGTCAAGTTATACTTTTTCGACAATTTGTATATCTGACAGCACAAATTGTCCATTTTGTTTATAACTGCTCATCATAGACAAGTCCTTTGATATCGTCCTCGGCAAGTTTATGCTCCGCAACCTTTTTCTCTGCTTCACTCTTTAAAAGGCTGCTCTGGGTCTCCTTGTCTAATTTTGTATCAGTCTTCTTATCCTCTTTCTTGTCTGCATCCTTCTTATCCGTATCTTTCTCATTTTCTTTGATGGTCTCATCGATGTGGTCTACTGCTTCCCCAATCAGTCCTAATGTTGCTTCATCGGATGCATTGTCTAATATTTCTTCCGCTTCCTTCTGGCTGTCTATCATATCATGATGCTTTAACCGTTCCGTATGTACTGCCCGGAGGTATCCGTTATCCTCGGCTCTTTCCTTTCCAAGGTCTTTTATCTTGCTTCTGTATTCTGACTCCATTTTATAGTAGTCCATGGACTCTTTCTGATAGTCTGTCATTCCGCCTTTCTGTAATTCTGAGACATGCTCTAATTCTTCTTTGGAAAGCATGCTTCTTCCTTCTGCTGTACTGGCTTTCTTTAAAAGGTCAAGGTCTGCCTCTTCCTGGCTGCCATCCGCTACCTGGTAACGTCCCTTTAATTCAGCTTCCTTATTCTGTAAGTCGCGGATTTCACTCTGATAATCTTTTATCTCGCTGTCAATTTCCTTAATGTGGGCACGCCGCTCGTCCATCTCTTCATCCACTGCGTGCTCACCGGAAAATGTATCCATAATCTTCTTTAATGCTTCTTTCTGGGCATTTGCCATCTTCTGTCCAATCAGATCTGTCTGATTCAGATTAAGACCGGCACCTTTTATTACATTGCTGTCATTCTTATTATCCTGCTTCTTATCATCTGACTTTGCACTTCCCTGTGTCCCGTCATTCTGATATAAGCTCTGTGTCCCAAAACTGGTATTGATTCCATTCATATACGCTTCCCTTGCCTTTCTGCAACGCTTATCCGGTTATCGGATATTTCTTTCACTGTTGTATACACTTTTATAAATAATACATCGGTTTTCCACTGCGTTTTCCTAAGAGTTTTGGTCTTATTTTTCCTTTACAATAGCTTTCGTCAGAATCCATTCTGCCCACTGGGCATAATATTTTCCTAGAGGATGGGCATCATCACTGGTATACTGGGCATCGAGGTTTCCTGCCCCATCATCAAAGATTTCATTCACATCAATATAATAGGTCTGCTTCTGGTCACATAAGGACTCCACCACGTCATTGAGCCAGTCAATATTGGCATTGTTATAAAGGCTGTCCGAATCGGATTTTGCCTTGGAAACATGAAGACTCGCCTCTAAGAATAAAATGGCATCCGGCTGCATTTCCCGTATTTTCTCTACCACTTCACGATATTGCTTTTCTATGCTTGCATGTGGATATCCCAGTTCATTGATACCTAGCATCAGATAAATCTTTCCGTAATTTTTCCGGCTTAACACTTCATCCAAAGTTTCTTTTCCATAGCCCGGCATATCCACCTCTGTTTCAAACAGCTTAAAGGAACTTAAGCCAATCGTTGCAAATACATCCGCATCCCCAAGGTCTGCATACTCCGATAATCCTACTGTTCTGGAATCTCCAATAAATAAAGCATCGGAAAAATAGCTGATATCCTCTGTTGTAAAGGTTCCCTCCTGCTCCGTATCTGCCACCGTTTCATTATCCTTGGTACCTGTTTTATCTTCTGTATTTTCTGTACTATCAATATCTTCTTGTCCTGTACCGGCTTTATCTGTGCTGTTTTCTTCCGTTCCGGCAACTGCTTCCGCCGGCTCTTTTTCTGTGTCTGTCACCTGTGCCAGTTCTTCCTGCCTTGCCTTCTTCTCCTGCTCCGCAGTTACAAGCTTTACGGTAATCACCGGGAATGCAATCACAAATGTCAGCAGTAAAAGTATAGTAAATTTATATTTTTTCATCGTATTTCCTCACTAGAATCTGAAGTATAAGAATGGATCATCCATTCCAAGATACATACAATATACGCTCGCCCAGAATAATGCCAGCAGCAGTAAAATCACCCAGAGGCGGTTCTTATTCTTCTTAAGGAGCTTCTCCTGAACACCTGTTGCAAACAGGATACCAAGCACCAGATAAATGCCATAGGTCTTACCATATTTCAGATAATCTCCCTGAAACAATACCGTTCCGGTACTGCCAAAGAATGGGAATAATTTCTGTAAATAAATGCCAAGCTGGCTTAAATCCGTAATCACAAAGACCAGCCAGGAAAGTGGTATCCAGAGTATCATATAAATATGGCCAAGCGCCTTATGCCGCTCCAGCACTTTTCCAAGTCCGGCTTTTTCCACGAATAATAAGACAAAAAGCAAAAGTCCCCACAGTACAAAGTTCCAGCTTGCGCCATGCCAGAGCCCTGTCAGAAGCCATACCACAAACATATTGCGGACGGTCTTTGCAAAACCACCGCGGTTGCCGCCCAGCGGAATGTATACATATTCCCGGAACCAGCCACCCAGTGTCATATGCCAGCGGCGCCAGAAATCCGTCATGGACACTGCCATATACGGATTGTTAAAGTTCTGTGGAAAGTCAAAGCCCATCATCCGCCCCAGTCCGATTGCCATCAGGGAATACCCATAGAAGTCAAAATATAACTGCAGGCTGTATGCCACAATGCTCATCCATGCCAGCGGTGTGGAAATGCTCTCATAACCGATTGCTGTCACCTCTGTCCAAAGATGTCCCACCCGGTTTGCCAGCAATACTTTATAAGCAAGTCCCAGTGCAAATACCTTAAGTCCGGATTCCACCTTTACCATGGAATGTTTTCTCTTATGAAGCTGCTCCTGAATCAGATGGTAATTGACAATCGGTCCTGCAATTAACTGCGGGAACATGCATAGATACGTTCCCAGAGAAATCAACGATTTTTCCGCTTTTGTTTCCCTCCGGTACACGTCCACCAGATAGGAAATAATCTGGAACGTATAAAAGCTGATTCCAATTGGCAGAATCAGATTCCATGTTTCCAGTTGTACCTTAACGTGCATTGCACCAAAAAGGGCATTCAGATTCTCTATAAGAAAGCCCAGATATTTAAACAGAATGAGCCATCCTAAATCATAGACGATTCCAACCACAAGCCAGGCTTTCCTCGCCCGCTTCGTCTTCTGTGCCGCAATCAATTTTCCAGCCACGAAATTGACCACCACAGACATAATCATAAGTAAAAGATAACCCGGATTTCCCCTGACACCATAGTAATAAAAACCAAGGCTGGCAAGGAAAAGCCAGGCATTCTTATAAGAAGCCGGCAGGATATAATAAACCAGAAAAAATACCGGCATAAAATACATGATAAATGCTATGCTGCTAAAAACCATCTTTCGTATCCTCTCTTTACTATCTTAAAATGGTATTATCCATTCATTCTTTACCATTCATTATACTCTTTATAGATTAGACGTTCCAGATGAAAAAAAAGTTTCTTAAATTCCGTATTTCGATAAATTTCTTCTCTGACAGTAAAAAGAAAGTCCTGATGTCACAAATTCTGCCACCGGAACTGCCAGCCAGACTCCCTTTAATCCGATAATTTGCGGCAGAATCAGTAAAGAGGCCAGAATACAGACAAAGGTTCTGCTGAAGGATACCAGTGCAGATGTTTTTCCATCAGAAAGTGCCGTGAACAGCGAAGAGGTAAATACGTTATAGCCGCTGAAAAGATAGTTGATGCCAAACAATGCAAATCCCGTAACTGTCATTGCAAAGGTATGACTGCTTTCTGAGACAAATACTGATGTAATCGGCTTCGCCAGAAGAATCGATGCCACCGCCATAAAGCCAGAGGATATTTTTACAAACCGGTTACTGATATGGTAAACGTTACTTAATTTTTCACTGTTCTTTGCTCCGTACTGGAAGCTGATAACCGGTGCCACACCCATGGAAAATCCAAGATACAGCGCATTGAATAAAAACTGTCCGTATAAAATAATGGTAATTGCAGCTACCCCGTCTGCTCCAACCATACGCATCAGAATAATATTAAAAAGGTATGTAATTACTGCATTGGAAAGGTTCGTTACCATCTCGGAAGAACCGTTGGTGCAGGACTGCCACAATGCTTTTCCATCCCAATGGAAGCGGGTAAAATGAAGTCCTTTTCTTTTCACCAGGAAATAGATGACTCCCACTACCGCAGGAATCATCTGTCCGATGCCTGTTGCAATAGCTGCTCCGGCAATGCCAAGCTGCATTGGCCCCATAAAGACATAATCTAAGATTGCATTGGCTACACCTCCGGCAGTAATCAGTCCGAGTCCATATGCAGGTTTTCCTGCAGTCACAAAGAAGCACTGAAATAAACTCTGCAAAATACAGCACGGTCCAAAATACATCATATCAATAAGATATGTTTTCCCATTTTCGAATAAAGAGTCGTCTGCTCCTAATGCATATACAATCGGTTTATGAAAAAGTAATACAATAACCAGCAGCACCAGACTTACAGCAACTCCTACCACTGCAAGAAAAGTAAAGTTCTCACATGCTCCCTTTTCATCTCCCTCACCCATTTTTCTTGCTACCACTGCACTTCCACCGGTTGCTAACATAACGCCGATTGCAATGAGAATACAAATAACCGGCCATACAATATTGACTGCAGAAAGAGCGCTTTCTCCTACCAGTCTTGACACAAAGATTCCATCTATGATTGTATACAATGACATAAATACCATCATAATCATAGATGGCAATGCAAATTTCAATAAGGATAATGTTTTAAAGTTCTGATTTAATGAATTCGACATGATAACCTCCTTGTCTTATGAATCACTATTTGCTATCATAAACTATATGGTAACCATATAGTCAAGGAGATTTTTTTAATGAGTAGAAATGAATATCTGACCACCGGAGAAGTTGCCCGGATGATGGGCACTACAAAGAATACACTGTTTCACTACGACCAGCTTGGCATTTTTTCACCCGAAGCAAGAGGGGACAATGACTACCGCTACTACACCGTCCGCCAGATGGATGTGTTAGATGCCATTATCACGCTGCGGGAACTTGGCATGCCTCTGTCGGAAATTAAAGAATACATGGAACACCGAAGCCCGGAAAATTATGCCACACTTCTTACGAAAGAAAACGCTGTCATCGAACAGCAGATTCGTGCATTAAAAGAAAAGCAGAAGTGGATTCAAAGACAGCAGAAACGAATTAAAACCAGCCTGACTACAAATCCGGATATCATTGAAGAAGTCTCTCTGCCAGGATTTTATATTGCAGCACACCCTGTCAGTTCTTCCGATGATAAGACCATCTCCGTAAAAGTCAGTGAGCTTCTGAACTCCTATTATGAAAGCAAGGAAACTACCGGTTTTACAGTGCTTTATATCCAGATGGAGCGTGACCTTGCCCGGGGTGCCCACAATCTTTATCACGAGGTATGCCTTGCCATGCAGACCCCTCCCAAGAAAATGCCTTACCGGATTCTTCCGGCTTCTAAATGTCTCGCTGCCTATCACCTGGGAGACTGGGATGATATTTCACTCGCTTATGACAGGCTGCGCAGCTACATGAAGCAGCACCAGATTACTTCATCCGATGGCAGATTCTATGAAGAAGAATTGATTAACGCTACCATGACGGATAAACGAAGTGAATACCTTACCCGCATTATCGTCAGAATCTAAAAAGCAGCATTACTTTTTTATTTTCCTGTAATGCTGCTTATCTATTTTACAGTGCCCCAAGAATCTCTTTTGCCCGGTCTATCTGCTCCTTTGTAGGCGGGTCTACGCCTTCTAACTGATATGGAATTCCAAGTTCCTTCCATTTAAAGACGCCTAAGGTATGATATGGCAGCACTTCCACCCGCTCTACTGTCTTAAGGGTATCAAGAAAACTTCTTAAGCGGTGAAGCTCATCCTCTTCTGTTGTAATACCCGGCACCAGCACATGGCGGATCCACATTGCTTTGCCATGGTCTGATAAATAAGCTGCCATTTCCAGAATATTCTGATTGGTCTGTCCGGTGAGTTTCCGGTGTGCTGTATCATCCATATGCTTAATGTCCAGCATAAAAAGGTCTGTATATTTCATCAGCTCATCAAATTTACTTTTAAACGGTTCTTCCATGGAAAATGGATTGCCGGAGGTATCGAGACAGGTATTTACCCCTTTTTCTTTTGCCAGCCGGAACAGTTCTGTTACGAAATCTATCTGTAAAAGAGCCTCTCCACCACTTACGGTGATTCCGCCCTTTTCTTTCCAATATGTTTTATAGCGAAGCGCCTTTTTTAACACTTCTTCCGGTGTCATCAGCTCTCCGCCATCTTTTGCCCAGGTATCCGGGTTATGGCAGTACTGACATCTCATGTTACAGCCTTTTAAAAATACAATATATCTTACGCCCGGCCCGTCTGCTGAACCAAAGCTCTCTACGGAATGGATACGTCCTTTTATTTCACTCATGTTGCCTCCTATACACCAAAATACTTACGGCTGCTTAACAACCTACGATAAAAATGTGCAGGCTTTTTTCATTAAGCCTGCACATTCTGCTTTACCTGAATCGCGGAAAAATCGTATGCTCCCCGCAGTTCGGTTACTGTCTTAAATTACATACGCTCATGACAGGTACGGGCAATAACATCAAGCTGCTGCTCTTTTGTCAGGTCGATGAACTTAACTGCATAGCCGGATACACGGATTGTGAAGTTTGCATACTCTTCTTTCTCCGGATGCTCCATTGCATCAATAAGCTTTTCTTTGCCAAATACATTAACATTCAGATGATGTGCACCCTGATCAAAGTATCCGTCCATTACATTTACAAGGTTATCGATTCTTTCCTGCTCGTTGTTTCCAAGTGCGCCAGGATTGATGGTCTGTGTATTGGAAATACCATCTAATGCCCACTCATATGGAAGCTTGGTCAGAGAGTTTAAGGAAGCTAAAAGTCCGTTCTGCTCTGCACCGTAAGATGGGTTAGCTCCCGGTGAAAGTGGTTCGCCGGCTTTACGTCCATCCGGCATAGCTCCGGTTGCTTTACCATATACTACGTTAGAAGTAATGGTAAGGATAGAAGTTGTAGGCTCAGAATCACGATAAGTATGATGTTTCTTTAATTTATCCATGAAAGTCTTAAGCAGCCATACTCCGATTTCATCTGCACGGTCATCATCATTTCCGTACTTCGGGAAGTCTCCTTCGATTTCGAAGTCTTTTGCAAGTCCGTTCTCATCACGTACGACTTTTACTTTTGCATATTTGATTGCAGAAAGAGAATCGATAACATGTGAAAATCCTGCAATACCGGTTGCAAAGGTTCTCTTTAAGTCGGTATCCATCAGAGAAAGCTCTGCTGCTTCATAGTAATATTTATCATGCATATACTGAATCAGGTTCAGTGTATTTACATAGATGTCTACTAACCAGTCCATCATCTTGTCATATTTTGCCATTACTTCATCATAGTCAAGATATTCAGCTGTAATTGGTGCGTAGTTTGGTCCTACCTGCTCGCCTGATTTTTCATCAACACCACCGTTGATTGCGTAAAGCAGACATTTTGCAAGGTTTGCACGAGCGCCGAAGAACTGCATCTCTTTACCTGTCTGTGTAGCAGATACACAGCAGCAGATTGCGTAATCATCGCCCCATACCGGTTTCATTGCATCATCGTTCTCATACTGGATTGAGCTTGTTTCAATCGAGATACGTGCTGCATAATCACGGAAGGTCTGTGGCAGTCTGGATGAATAGAATACAGTAAGATTTGGTTCCGGTGCCGGTCCCATATTCTCTAAAGTATGAAGGAAACGGAAGTCTGTCCTGGTTACCATGGAACGTCCGTCTACACCTGTTCCTGCTACATCAAGGGTTGCCCATACAGGGTCACCGGAGAATAACTGGTTATAAGAAGGAATACGTGCGAATTTAACCATACGAAGTTTCATTGTGAAATGGTCAATCAGCTCCTGAGCCTGCTGCTCGGTAAGAATTCCCTTATCCATATCTCTCTTAATATAAATATCAAGGAAAGTAGAAACACGTCCTACTGACATTGCTGCACCGTTCTGTGTCTTGATTGCTGCAAGGTATCCGAAGTATAACCACTGAACAGCCTCTTTTGCATTGGTTGCAGGTCTTGAAATATCATATCCGTAAATCTCAGCCAGTTTCTTCATGTCTTCCAGACATTTAATCTGCTCTGCAATTTCTTCTCTTAAACGGATGACATCATCTGTCATCTGTCCGCATCCGCAGTTGGCTTTGTCCTTCTTCTTCTCAGCGATTAAGTAATCCAGTCCGTATAATGCTACACGACGGTAATCACCTACAATACGTCCACGACCGTAGGTATCCGGAAGACCTGTTAAAATCTTAGCATGACGAACCTTCATCATTTCCGGTGTATAAGCATCAAATACTGCTGTATTGTGTGTCTTATGATACTTGGTGAAAATTTCTTTTAATTTATCATTTACTTCATAACCGTAGGTCTCACATGCCTGAACAGCCATCTTGATTCCACCATATGGCATGAAAGCTCTCTTTAATGGTTTGTCAGTCTGAAGACCAACTACCTGCTCTAAATCTTTTAAGCTTTCATCGATATATCCCGGACCATAAGCTGTAATTCCGGTTACAACCTCTGTCTCCATATCAAGAACGCCGCCCTTGGCACGCTCTTCTTTCTGTAATTTCTGAAGTGCCCCCCATAGCTTGTTGGTTGCATCTGTCGGCTCAGCTAAAAAGCTCTCATCTCCATCATATGGAGTGTAGTTGTCCTGAATGAACTGACGAACATTGATTTCTTCTTTCCAGAGACGTCCTTCGAATCCATCCCACTCTTTCATTTCAATCATTACGATATCCTCCTAAAAAAATGTATTCAGTATGAACACTGAATGGTTACTAAATTTACTGTCAACAGACTTTTTATTCATTGGTTTGAATTAGTCTTGTTTAACTGTAGTTAGTATATACTGACCGTTATTTTTTTGTCAATATCTTTTGGTGTTCAAAATAACATACAAAAGAAAACGAGCCAGTCCTCCAGGTTCATCGCCCAGACGGTCGGCTCGTTTTCGTTATACTTCATGTGGTTTTTCCACTTATCCGTCAGTCATATAACGGTTTTATCATAGACTATTTCTTTTCTGATTGCAATAGCTTATGAAAACTTTTTATCAACTATTTTTTCCGTTTTATCTGTTCTTTCGCTACAATACTTTGGAAAGGAAGTCGCAAAGACGCGGATTCTGTGGATTGGCGAAGAATTCTGCCGGTGTATTCTCTTCCTGAATCTGTCCTTCATTGATAAACATGACACGGCTTGCCACTTCTCTTGCAAATCCCATTTCGTGCGTTACCACTACCATAGTCATTCCGTCCTGTGCCAGTTCTTTCATAATTTCAAGAACTTCTCCTACCATTTCCGGATCCAGTGCGGAAGTCGGCTCGTCAAATAACATGACATCCGGATTCATTGCCAGTGCTCTTGCAATTGCAATACGCTGTTTCTGTCCACCGGAAAGCATTGCCGGATAGGTATCTGCTTTATCAGACAGTCCGACTCTCATCAAAAGCTCGTCCGCACGCTTAGATGCCTCTTCCTTATTCATAAGTCCGGTCTGAACCGGTGCCAGCATGATATTTCCTTTTACGGTATAATTTGGAAACAGATTGAACTGCTGGAATACCATTCCAATCTTCTGACGCATCTTGTTGATGTCTACGGATTTATCCGTGATATCTGTTCCTTCAAAAGTAATCACACCGGAAGTCGGCTCCTCTAAAAGATTTAAGGAACGTAAGAATGTGGATTTACCACAACCGGATGGTCCGATGATGGCTACTACCTCTCCCTGGGCGATTTCTGTGGAGATACCATTTAATACATTTACATTTCCAAAGGATTTACACAAATCCTTTACTTCAATCAATACCTTCTTATCGCTCATTTGTTCTCAACCTCGTTTCCAGTTTATGTACACCAGCCGTTAAAATCATAACGATTATCAGGTAGATAATTGCAACACCGAACAATGGTAAGAACGGGTCATAGGTCTGGCTACGGATGATATCGCCACCCTTTGTCAAATCCGGGATTGCAATATATCCACTGATGGAAGTCTCTTTCAGTAAGGTAATAAACTCATTTGCCAGTGCCGGAAGTACATTCTTAAATGCCTGTGGCAGAATAATCAGACGCATGGTCTGCGAATAATTCAGTCCGAGGCTTCGTCCAGCTTCAAACTGTCCTTCGTCTACAGACATGATTCCGGAACGTACAATCTCTGCCACATAGGCAGCCGAATTCAAACCAAAAGCGATTACAGCCACTGCAATCTTATTATCGAGTGCAACCAGAATAATATAGTACATAATCAAAAGCTGTACCATCGTAGGGGTTCCACGCCATATGGTAAGATACACTTTACATATAAAATTCAAAACATTTAATCCACCATGTTTATCATGGGTGGAACGGATAATTGCGACTAAAAATCCAACCACAATACCCAGAAGTACTGCAAGCACTGCAATAAGCAGTGTATTGCCAAGGCCACGTAACAGATAAAGATATCTGTCTTTCTCTATAAAATCCTGTTGAAAGCTGCTTAAAAAATCGCTCAAGGTCTTTCCTCCTATACCGATTATTTATTTCTTACTACAATAACCTGGCTTGCTGTTGCATAAGTATCTGTAAAGTCAATGTTCTTAAGACGGTCTTCTGTTACAGTCATTCCTGCTGCACCAAAATCTGCTTTACCGGAAGATACTGCTGCGATGATTGCATCAAATTCCATATCTTCAATCTCTAAATCATAGCCAAGCTTGTCACAGATTGCTTTTGCGATATCTGCATCGATACCAACTACGTTGTCACCATCATAATATTCGTATGGCTCAAACTGCGCATTGGTTGCCATGGTAAGTTTTCCGTTTGGATATTCTGTTCCCTCCGGAGTCTCATATGGATGCTCTCCTGTTTCATCACCAATATAGTTGCTGATGATAGTATCGATTGTTCCGTCTGCTTTTAACTCTTCGATTGCTTTGTTGAATTCGTCTGTTAAATCTGTGTTATCTTTTGCGATACAGATTGCATATTCCTCTGCATCAAAGGTATCATCTAAGATTTTCAAGTCATCATTCTTCTCAACAAATGCCTCTGCAGGCTGCTTGTCGATGATTACACAGTCGATCTTACCGGTCTTTAATGCCTGGATTGCATCAGAACCTTTGTTGTAACGCTCTACGGTGCTTCCTTCGTCCTCGTATGCTGTTGCATCGGCATCTCCGGTTGTTCCAAGCTGAACACCGATTTTCTTTCCCGGAATGTCATCCTTGGAATTTACTGTGTTTGCAGCTACAGATGAGCCACATCCTACCATTGCTACTGTCATTGCTGCAGTTAATAAAAGTGCTGCAAATTTCTTCATGTTCTTCATATTTATTCCTCCTCTGATTATAATTATGTGAATTTATATTTCATACAGCATCATAAAATATATCAACATAACGCCTAGTATAGCATGATTCCGCCTATTTCACAAGTACCCGGAGAGTATTTGTCTGCATTTAAAAATACATTTTTCCATGTATTTTTAAACAGGCGGTACCTCAGTAGTTTGCATATTCGCTTCATAATTGTTATAATGTGCCAAGAAAAGTGATGATACTTGAGGAGGTTTTTTCATGAAGCGATTTGGCAGAATTATGTTCTGTTTTCTTCCGGCTCTGCTGGCATTTGGCCTGCAGCAGCTTATCTCCATTCCGGCAGTAGGGCTTGCCCTGCTGGGTGGTTTTTATACCAAAGGGGCAACTTCTATCGATGACTGTATGGATGCATTTTTAAATATTATTTCCACCGCCAATTTTAATGCCGGTGTCAGTGCAGCCTACGGTACTGTTGCCCTTGTGGTATTTGCCTGCTGGTATTATAAAAAGTTCCGGCAGACAGAACCGGAAAATGTACGGAAACCATTTAATATTCCGGTTATCTTCGGCATTCTTATTACTGCAGTAGGATTACAGTATATTACCAATTACATTGTATCTTTTACTGCAGCCATTAACCCGCACTGGCTGGAATATTACACTAACCTGGTAGAATCGGTGGGACTGGATAAGCCTTCCCTGATTCTGGTTCTCTATTCCGTTCTGATTGGACCTGTCTGTGAAGAACTGATTTTCCGTGGACTGACTTTGAAATATGCCAAAAGAGCAATGCCTTTCTGGGTTGCTAACCTCTTGCAGGCACTGCTCTTTGGTGTGTTCCATATGAATATGATTCAGGGTGTTTATGCTTTTGTGGTAGGAATTGTTCTTGGATTTATCTGCGAGAAAAGCCGCAGCATTTATCCTTCCATGCTTTTCCATATCCTCTTTAACATCTGGGGAACCTTCTCCCCGGACTGGTTTATGTATAAAGCAGATACCGTTCCGTTCTTCTTCCTGTGGTTCTTTGTTGGTGCCGGACTACTGGTTGCAGGACTGCTCCTCTTTTTCTTTGGAGTAAATAAAAAATATCCCAAAATTGAAAATTCTTATTATTCTTAATATCCTTTTGCAATTTTCTTTCCCTGCAAAAGGCTCTGGTTTTGATTTACAAAGGAGCGTGTCCGCTCTTTTAATAATAATTTTCGTCCTTCCGGGGTTCTTGTATATACCACATGGTATGGTCCAAGAGCCCTTTTCATATGCTTTTCAAAAATCAGGGCACGCTCCTTTTGTCTTCCGAATATTTCCGGGACACTGTAACACTCTCTTGATGTGCCAAAGATTTTTTCCCGGATAAGAAGATACCTTGGATTATCAATAACACCCCACAATTCTTCCATGCAGGCAGAATAGGTTGTCTTATCTCTGGTGGTTCCACCTTTAAGCCAGGTACCTACCACAAGTCCGTTAAAGGATTCTACTTCTGTCCTGCAATGGGCACCATCCTCTAATTCCCCGCATTCCCTCAATGCATCTAGCATTGCTTCGCTAAGCTGTTTCATCCGTCTTGCCGGGGTGCTGAATTTAAACAGACGTATCCCCTGATAGACAATTCCGGCAAATGCAGCTAACAGCGCAATTCCAAGTAACAGGAAAGCCGGATGATTACCAAGCTTCTGTGCCATCATTCTTCCACTCATTAAGAGTATTGCAAGTATCACCTGTATGATTTCTATACAGACCGCATTAATAAAGATATATCCGGTTTCTATTTCTTTTGCTGCAATTTCATCTATCTGTTCTATTTCCATCTGATTTCGCACTTCCTGTAAGGACTGGTTCCATCGCTGCCTCAATGCATTTCTGTCCTTTGCACGCTCAAGCATCATGCGGTTTGCTTTATCTACCTCATATTTTGATGTTATCTTTGGAATGTCCAGCCGACCGATTCCGCTTTCGATTACATCTTCCCTGCAGGATACTCCTAAAAATGATTCAAACCGGCGTTCCAGCATTTCATAATCGCCCTCTGCATCGGTATTACTCTGCTGTCCCTGCTCTTTTGGAAAAATGCAGGCAAGATGCCAGATGTTTCCGGTCTTATCCGGCTGCTCTCTGTCGGTACGGATTGCTCTTCCACGCATCTGGTTACTCAGCATAAAAGACCCTACATAAGTTGCCAGTATCAGGGAATTGATGCACGGTGCATCCCAGCCTTCTCCCAGCAATGACTTGGTTCCAATCAGTGTATGAATCTCTCCCTGGCGGAATAACTCCGTCACAACAGCTACGGTGTGGGTACTCTTTCCTTTTATCATAAGCTGTCCGTATCCGGTATCTCCCAGTGGATTTAACGTTCCGCTGCAGCCATACTGTGCCAGCAATTCCGGCAGTTTTGCTTCCACTGCCATTGGAACGATTATCACTGTTCCGCTCAGTACACCCAGCCGGATTCCAGTCATGTTCTGCCGCCTTAAATATTCAAAAATCGGCACTGCACCAAGCTCTGTTACCAGTGTATCTTTACTTCCAATCTCCGGCAATTTGTCTTTCTTAATATAATCGCAGAGAACCAGAAGGCGTAAATCATTTCCCAGTGCCTCATACTCAGCCTGCACAATGGTACGGATGCTCTCCATCTTTCCCTGGCTTTTCATAAGTACCTTTTTAATGGCTTCATTATCCCGCAGTGCAACCTTGTTCCGGTAGATGGCTCCTGCCTCTTTTAATTCCTGCAGCAGGCTTTCCCGCTCTGCTTCCATCATGGTATAGGACTCTCTGTCCTCATAAAAAACACCCTGCAATAACACTTCCATCCAGTGTGCATCCATTCCCGGCAGCTTTCCCTTTGTTCCGATGAGCTTCCTTAAATAACCGGAAAATGGAATCCCTTTTGCCTGGCAGTATACCAGCAGCGCTGTAAAATACTCCGGTTTATCTAAGAACCGCTCACTGTATTCTTCCGGATGCATAAGCCCCTGATGGGAAGATACGATTCTTCGCAATGTCTCATCTGCCATCATTTTCTGCACCTGCATCTGCATCCGCTTCTGATGTTCCCTGACATATGCTTCCTCTTCTCTTGTCGGCCAGTTAAAATAAACGTAGTCCTGATGCGGACAGAGGCTTCCTTCTCTTACCAGTTCCGGCGTAAAGATTTCTTCATCAATCGGTCCGCACATATCGATATAACGCTTCCACTGTGCCGGTGTGCTGTCATATGGCGGTGTTGCTGTCAATGCAATGATTTTCACATCCGGCAGCTTGTCTAAGAAAGTCTCCAGTGCCTTCCACCACTCACTACGAAGGTGATGTGCCTCATCCAGACAAATTGTTGTAATACCGGCTTCCTTCACTGCCTTAAAAATATCGAAATCCCGGTAGTCAACCTGCTCCGTTTCCTTCTCTCCATCTGCTTCTTCTGTCACTCCGCCGGCTGCCACTTTACTGTCTGCCGCATCTACTCCATCCACCGCTTCACTGGCTGCTGCATCTTCCTCTGCCGCTTCCCCGCTGTCCTCTTCCAGTGTGCCCTGCTCCCGCTTCATGGCACTGTACAGTGCCTGATAAGTCGTTGCAGTCATCTGCTTCATCTGTTTTAAATCATTGGATAATATTTCCTGCGGATCTGCCTCTTCGGTTAAGAAGCCCTCCTGTATACGCATCAGCCATTGCTGACGGATGGTAATGCTGGGTGAAAAAATAAGGCAGGGTGCTCCCAGCCTCCGAATCAGTTCTATTCCAAGTGTAGTCTTGCCGGAACCCGGCGCTGCCACAATATGTATCTTTCCATCCTTCAAATACTGCTGCGCATGTAAGAGTACTCTTTCCTGATAATCTCTCCACTTTCCCCGAAATTGCAGGATTCCCTCATATCCTGTGTTCATAAATTTCCCTCCATCATCATTTTGACAAATGCAGTATCGCGATATATCCACGGTTCCTTCGAAAATGGCTCATTTGCTTTTACAATCTCTTCCGGTGTCATCCATTCCAGATGATAGCCTTTTGCCTTCTCGCTTTCTGTCATATGCGGTTCTGTTGTTCTCTCCTCAACTGCACAGGCAAAGAAATAGGTGTGACAGTGATATATTTTATCTGTTTCAAATAAATCACGGCGTTTTTCTTCTATCTCGCCCAACAGCTGCATACTTCCCGGGCATAATATCAAGCCGCCCTCTTCTAATACTTCTCTGGAAAGTGCCGTTTCAAAATCTTCCTCACCATCCATGCCGCCGCCTAATATTTTGCAGTCCCCTGCCCTGCCGCGCTGGACTGCAATTTTTCCATTCTTTTTTATGATTGCCCGGACGCACTTTCTTTCAAATACCGGCATGCCATCCTCATAATCTTTTTTATCTAATACCAGAAGTATTTTACTTTCCGTCATTTTCCGTTTCCTCGCTCTTGTCAAAGTTACCTAATCTGCCCACTGAAAACTGTTTACCATGGTCTCTGCTGTCCGTATAGGTACCTTCGCCATTTACCCGGGTAGCACTGCCCTGCACCTGCATCATAAGCTGTGAAAGAATAGTCCTTTGTATTAATTTTTCATCATAATATGTAATGTCGGTTGAAATCGCATTACTAATAGCTAGTATACCATAAACATACTGTTTTGGGGAAGAAATGTCCTATTTCATCCAATAAACAACTATCTTGTCGCTTTCTACTCTCCAAAGTCATAGTAAGCAGTTGGTTTATCACCAAAGATACCTCCTCTTACTGCCAGCACAAAGTTTCGCTTAGCAAGCACTTGATGCGTTTCTTCTACGTATGCATATTGTCAAGTGTATGTGTCATATTTTATATTCAAAATAAAAAAAGCTGCTACTCTGAAAAATAACAGCCTTTCTTACTATATCAGCCTTTTGGAATTTGACCATCGACATACAGAATGTGATTAACTAACCACTCTGTGAGATATTTTAAAATTCCCATAATCTGTTCATCTTGATCTTCTACCTCATCATTGTGATGTTCCATAAATTCATCAAGTTTATGTATAAATTCCTGATGTTGAACTTTCTGTGTAAATATCTTCTTATAATTAATAGATTCCACCAAAACATTCCCTAATTTTCTTGGAAATATCAGAATCAACAAAACCTTTCTGCGCCATGTCATCAAGAATCTCACACGTTTTTTCGTGCGATAAACCTTTCTTATATGGTCTGTCCTCGGTTAATGCCTGATAAATATCAATACATGCCATAATACGTTCCGGCTCATTTAATTCAGCTGCGGTTTTTCCAAAAGGATACCCTTTTCCATTTAATTTTTCATGATGGAAAGCTGCCCAGTCTCGTATTTCTTCAAAATCATTAACCTCTGATAATATAAGGTATGTATAGCCAGCATGATTCTTCATTTTTGAAAATTCATCATCCGTAAGCTTATCCGGTTTTTCCAAAATTTCATTGCCTACTGCCATCTTCCCAATATCATGCAGTGCACCAGCCAGATAAATTTTTTGCACATTAATAGAATCATATCCGATATATTGAGCAAAAAAAGCTGCTTTTTCAGCCACTCCTATAGAATGTCTGCTTGTAAAAGAAGATTTATAATCTACAATCTTTGCAAAAAAATCTGCGACATTTTTACACGTTTTCCAATCAAAAACCTGTTTTTGTCTTGGGATAATCTCCCATAGCTTCATTTCAAAAGAATTATCACTTAAACATATAAAAGATTCAGAATGTGTGAATGCATGAAAAAAGGCATTCACACATTCTGAATCAAATAATCCATCCCTATTTTTTAAAAGGTACTGACATATAAAATTCCAACTGTTATTTCCAAATCCCGTGTTATTTCCTATAATATCAATGGTATCTGCAAGATGAATAATCCTTGCAAACAATGGAATTTCATTCCACTTTTTTTGAAAAGGACCAGTTCCATCGGCATGTTCATGATGATACAAAATCACATTTGACACATCTGTTTTAAATGGAATTTTAGTAATATTTTTTTCACCATAAATACAATGAAGATTTGTTTTTTTCTCGGATAAATCTTTTTTACAATCAATGACGGAATCCTTTTTCAGTTCTTCCGAAATATATTGTGTCAAAGCATTATCATGCAGTAAAGCACACATGGCTAAATCTTGTAATTCATCACCTTGAATTTTCCAATATTCAGCCATGCATATACTTATATAAGCCACTCTTTTTCCATGTTTGTTTTTGATATTTACCAACTCTGCTTCTATACAGTCCAAAGCATAAGAACAGGCTCCTGCAAGTCCGATGATATCTATACTTAGTTCTTCTTTCATTTGTATAATCCTATCATAATACATTTATGCTTCTGAGAACTGGTCTTTTCCTACAGAGCATAACGGACATTCAAAATCTTCTGGAATATCCTCCCACTTTGTACCAGGTGCAATACCACCTTCTGGATAGCCCTTCTCCTCATCGTATTCCCATCCACAAACATCACATACGTATTTCATTCGTTGTTCCTCCTTGTAAATATATTAATACACAGCCTATATTACTGTTATATTTGTGTTGTTCTGTAACCTTAATATGTATAAATGCTTTTAGCATTTCCATAATCCATGCAGGTTACAATATGCATATACTTCTTCTACCTGTTCACCATCGCAAAGACAAAAATCTGCTACCGGCTCCTGCCCTGGATTTAACTGTTTTCTGTATATTCCCTGGTTTGTATTTAATGTAATCCACTCAATAAAATGCTCTTCAAGCATTGGATGTTTTGTCTCTCCGACCACGACATGAACATGACTGCCTTCTATCGTATATACAGGTACATGCTTCTCGACAGCAGCATCTGTCACTCCGGCTTTTAATTCCTGCATAGGTTCTCCGCAACAAATTACAGGTACACCCTTATCCTTTACCTTTTCAACAATGTTTCCACAATGCTTACAAATATAATACCTTACTTCCATGCCTTTTTCTCCTTCCATGTGTAAAATTTATAATTCAATTGTCTCCATAATCTTTTTCAATGAATCTGCAGATTCCTTAAGCTTTAACGCTTCCTCGCCACTTAAATTAATAGGTATATCAGACTCAATACCATCTGCACCTACAATAGCTGGCATACTTAACGATACTCCGTCAATATCATATACTCCATGCATCATGTGTGATACAGGAAGTATTGATTTTTCATCTCTCATAATCACTTCGCAGATTCTTTTTACAGACATTGCAATTCCATAATATGTAGCGTGCTTTTTGTTTATAATCTCATAAGCACTGTTCTTGACTGCTGTAGCTATTTCTGCCGTGTTTTCCTTGTGCTTGTAATGTCCACGCATTTCACACATTTCACTTAATGGAACACCAGATACATTGGCTGATGACCATGCTACAACTTCGCTGTCTCCATGCTCACCTACTATAAATGCATGAACACTCCTGCTGTCCACAGATAAATGCTCACCAAGCTTATATCTTAATCTGGCACTATCTAACACGGTACCCGATCCAATAACCCTGTTTTCTGGAAGTCCTGATAACTTTATGGCTACCTGAGTCAGGATATCTACCGGATTCGCAACTACAAGCATGATACCTGCAAAATTTCTCTTTGCTATTTCAGGAATGATTGACTTAAATATTGCTACATTTTTATTTACGAGATCAAGCCTTGTCTCTCCCGGTTTCTGTCCCGCTCCGGCAGATATGACAACAATTGCAGCATCAGCCACATCATCATAATCTCCGGCATATATTTTCATCGGACTCGCAAATGGAATACCATGACTGATATCCATCGCTTCTCCTTCTGCCTTGTTCTTATCTGCATCGATAAGGACAATCTCTGTAAACAAGCCACTCTGCATCAGAGCAAATACCGATGCAGAACCAACAAAGCCACAGCCTATCATTACTGCTTTTTTTGAATTAATCACTTTCTTCTTCGTAATAATCTCATCTCCTTAATAATTCTCTTCATGTACTTCAAAATAGCTCTGTGGATGATTACATACCGGACATACTTCAGGCGCCTTAGTTCCTACCACAATATGTCCGCAGTTACGGCATTCCCATACCTTAACTTCGCTCTTTTCAAATACCTGTGCAGTTTCAATATTCTTAAGAAGTGCACGATATCTTTCCTCATGGTGCTTCTCAATCTCACCTACTGCCCTGAATTTTGCTGCAAGCTCAGGGAATCCTTCTTCCTCAGCTGTTTTAGCAAAGCCTTCATACATATCTGTCCACTCATAATTTTCGCCTTCTGCCGCTGCCGCCAGGTTTTCCTTTGTATCACCAATTCCTGCTAATTCCTTGAACCACATCTTTGCATGTTCTTTCTCATTATCTGCAGTCTTTAAAAACAATGCTGACATCTGCTCGTAACCTTCCTTTTTCGCTACAGAAGCAAAATAGGTATACTTATTTCTTGCCTGTGATTCCCCTGCAAATGCCTCCTGCAAATTCTTCTCTGTCTGTGTTCCTGCATATTTGTTTGCTGCCATCTCTTTTACCTCCATTTTCTTTACTACTTTTTCTCCCTGCATTTTTGGCAAATGCCTTTAAATGAAATATCATAATCCACAAATTCAATTCCATGAGTGTTATGAATTCTTTCCAGCAAATCCGGTATTTGATCCATATCCACATCAAAAATTTCACCGCACTTTATACATCTTACATGGTAATGATTTTTCAATGTAAAATCAAATCGGTTCGGTCCATCCGGAACTTCAACCTTTCTTAATACACCTTCCTCTACCAATATATCAAGATTTCTATATACAGTTCCTTTTCCAATTGTTGGATATGCTTCTTTTATAAATTCATACACTTCATTTGCCGTAACGTGTCTTCTCATTTCGTATACGGTATTTCTTACAAGATCTTTTTGAATGGTATTTCTCCTACTTGTCATTTGTCCTCCTTATTAGGATTAGTTCTTAATAAGAATTATATATCACTATCATCCTGTTGTCAATAAGAAAATAGTAATAATTATCATTATTACAAAAGATGCCAAACTGAGCATCTTTTAGCTGAATAACTATTTTATTTTGCGTTCAAATACATATTCTGAATCTGAAGATAAATCAGACCTAAACGAATATCCGAGTCTGTCAAATTTCTGAATCTCCACCGGATTTTCAATATTATTTTCCGCTATGAATCTGACCATTTCACCACGAGCCATCTTGGCATAGGTACCTTTTGTTACCAATTTATCTCCGGATAACTCACAAAATACAATCGTAATATATCTGTCCTGTGGTGTCAGATACTTTTCTATACATTTTGAGTATTCTTTTGATGCAAGATTAATGATAATCCTACTGTCATCGATTACTGAGCGGTATAATAATTCTCCCCAGTACTCATACAGATTTTTTGCATCTCCAATTCCAACCTTTGCCTGCATTTCAAGACGATAAGGAGTCACACCATCCATTGGTTTTAAAATGCCATAAAACGCAGACAAGATTCTTAAATGATTTTGCAAATACTCAAACTGCTGGTTTTCAAACACAGATGGTGCCATATATTGAAATGCAATCCCTTCATATGCTAAAACAGCCGGAGTAAGCCTGTTATAAAGATCCATATTTTCCAATCTGTTAAAGTTCTGCTCTGCAATCTTGTCATTACATTTCCAGATAGCTTTCAGTTCTTCTTTTGATTTGCTTTTCATCCAGTTTAATACTTCTGCTGTCCTATCAATATAGACAGGCAGTTCAACCGGTGCTAAGTTATCGGTATCTACAATCATCTTTTTTGCAGGTGATAAAATAATCTTCATTATACCAATTCCTTAAGCATATTTTCAGGATCATCTGCCGCCTTGACTTTATCATTTGCCTTTATAATGATTCCCCGCTCATCAATAAGATATGTAGTTCTTACTACACCCATAGATACTTTTCCATAATTTTTCTTTTCTTTCCAGACATCATATGCTTCAATAACTTTACGCTCCGGATCTGCTAATAGCGTAAATGCCAGTCCGTATTTTTCTTCAAATCTCTTGTGAGACGCTACAGAGTCCTTGCTTACTCCGAGAATAACAGCTCCCTTCTCAATAAACTGTGGATAACGCTCAGAAAAGCCACATGCCTGCTTCGTACATCCTGGTGTATTATCCTTTGGATAAAAATATAGGATCACTTTTTTTCCTGCATAATCGCTTAATTTATGCATTTCTCCATTCTGATCCGGCAATTCAAAGTCCGGTGCTTTTTTTCCTACTTCTAACATATTTTATACCTCCAAATTGATTAAGCTGTTTCCAAAATAAATATCTCTGGATCATTAACAATATTATACATTCCATCCATTACTTCCGACAAGCAGGGAAAGAAAAATAATCAATCCAAATACAAAAGGATGTATCACGATAATTCTTGCATTACCTTGACACATCCTTTCGTGTTGTATTTTTTATTCTTCTTAATGACAGCTATGGTTTCCACATCCATGCTCACCACATGTATGTCCATCCCCATGGAACACGGAAGGTCCAGAATCGTTTGATGGCTTCACGCAAGGATGATGCTCCGGCGATTACCTCCAGGTCATTTTTTCTGGCCTATGCATCCGTCTGCTGTTCCTCAAGCTCCTCATAAAACCGGTAACTGTTCTTACCATTCTGTTTGACATAATACAATGTCTTGTCCGCTCTTATATAATATTCTTCAAAGTTTCCTCCCTGTCTGCACATGCACAGACCGCAGGACAGGGATGCCGGTGAAGTCTCTGCCGTGAGATTTTTTGCCGCACCAAAGCTTTCAAACAGCTTTCTCATCCGCATGTTCATCTCTTCTTCTGATGCCTCCGGCAGATAGAACAGGAATTCATCTCCTCCCAGCCGGCAGACCACTGCGTTCTCCATGCACTCTGTGAGCATTGCTCCTACCAGCCTGAGAGCACAATCCCCCGCCTTATGTCCATAGACATCGTTGATCTTCTTAAGATTATCCATATCGACAAATCCCAGACAGCCATCATGCTCCTGCATTTTCTCAAGGATCAGCTTTTCACCCTTATGACGCATAGGAAGACCTGTCAGATAATCCAGGCTTTCCCTGGCCTCTTTCTGCCTGGCCAGCTCCAGCTCGCGGATGCGGTCCATTGTCTGGATCAGCGTAACGACCAGCAGGACCACCAGTCCGGTTGCGATAAAAATCCCTGACATTGACACCACTCGATACACCTCTGTCACCTCCAGCATGACTGCAATCATGGCAACTACCAGTCCGATCAGCGGAAGCTTGTAATGTTTCGCCGTTCCCTTGATGAGATCCCGGCAAATGGTGATAAATATTGTCAGGAACGTTCCTGCAATCACTAGGTGGGACAAGAACATTGTCGAGATAAAATCTGCGATATTCAGTAGCTGTAAGGACGTGCATAGTACAAAGTTCACACAGGTGATACACTCTGCCACATGATAGGCCTTCCGGTACCTTCCCTGCTGCACACTGTCAATATAGAACATGAGCGGAACCGGGCAGAGCATCACAACGAAGAAGCACATATTCGACAGAATAGAAGCATTGGAAACGAACAGCTGGCGCAGCTTCGATTCTCCCAGCATCCACACTGCTCCCAGAATCATGCACCATCCCAGGTACTCCAGATCAAATCTCGTCTTATATATAATATCAAGCACCAGACTGATGATCAGCACGACCAGTCCGGCAAACAGCATGGTGCAGGCGATCAGAGTTACCATAAAATAGCAGTGGAGTATATATGCCCAGATATCTGATTTGTCCCCACAATATACCGTGTTGACGACACCGGAATACTTATCGGTAAAGGACTGCAGTTCAATCCGCACTTCCTGCCCCGCATCCTCGCCGGATGTCTCGCAGAACACATACCCACTGGCAGAATTTTTCCCAAAAGGTCTGGTATTCTCCGTATCATACAACGCCCTCAGTTCCCCACCGATGTAAATGCGCACATTCTCCAGAGAGGACCTGATGGCGATCGTATTTTCATGATAATCCTGTGGGAGCACTGACCGGATGACCAGAGGCTCTCCGGCAGGCACATCACATTTGCCCGGAACCGGGATTTCCTCTTTGGTTCCGTCTGCCAGCACCCGGTAAAAGGTTCCGGTATAAGTAATGCTTTCCTCCGTGACCGTTTCCCTTTCACTTGGGTAAATATATTGTCCCAAAAGGAATGCCGCAAGCAGCACACATATCACCACATAAAATAAAATTCTTTTATACTTTCGGATTGTATATTTCTCTTCTGTCAACTTTTCTACCTCATTAAATGATACCGGGACAGCCCGGCTTTTATTCCCTTATCGGAGTTCTGTCCATGATTTTTCCCTCACTTATGAACAAGTTTATCACAAGCGGCAGGAAAAGCAACTATCCCTTTCGCTCTGTAAAATGTTTATGGAAAATTCATTGGACAAATCATGCTTTCCGAACTAAAATAGGAATGCGATATGATAATTTCATGATCCTATGAAAGGAGACAACATGATATGAAGAATAAAAAATATTCCATCGTTTATAGCAGCTTAACAGGTAATACCAAGGTGCTGGCTGATGCGATCCACGAGGCATTACCTCAGGATGAATGTGAGTATTTCGGTGTGTCCGACACAGTGATTCCTTCTTCCGAACTGCTCTATATCGGATTTTGGACAGACAAGGGAAATGCAGATACCAAGACATTACAGCTATTATCGCAGTTAAAGAATAAACAGATTTTTCTGTTTGGAACTGCTGGCTTTGGTGGCAGTGATATCTATTTCCGGAAAATCCTGAATCAGGTTAAGCAGTTCGTTGATGCAAGTAATGTTATCGTCGGAGAGTATATGTGTCAGGGCAGAATGCCACAGTCTGTCCGGGAACGCTACTTGAAAATGAAGGATGCTCCCGAGCATCCGGCAAATCTTGACGTATTAATCCAGAATTTTGACTGTGCATTGTCTCACCCTGATGCAGATGACCTGGAGAGACTCAGACAAGCCGTTAGGAACTCATCCTTCTGATAAGACCATAAAATAAGGCAGCCCCACATAGCTGAGTCTACCTTACTCTCTTTATTTAACATTGATGCCACTGACATATTGCTGCAGAAACTGTTCTTTTCCGCATGGTCTTCCAAAATAATATCCCTGCAGATAATCAACCTTCATTTCTTTCATTTTCAGAAGCCATTCTTTTTCCTCGATGCCTTCTGCGCATATCCTGACGTTAATACTATGTACCATTGGGATGATATTTTTATATAATTCATAATCCCTCGCACTGTTCATCGCCTTGCAGGATCTGAACATAGGATACATTTACATTCATCCGGAAGTCAGGAATATATTTCTGCATTTCACAGCACATTGCTGCAGCTTCGTTCAAAATATATCTTCCAGCGGGAATGAGCAATCCGGTCTCTTCCAACTAATGGGATAAACTCTATCGGTGAAACAAACTCCCGCCCTTCTTCCGTTATCATGGAAAAACGCATCAGTGCCTCTGCTCCAATGTTCTGTTCGGACTGACAGTCCACGATCGGCTGGTAGTATACTTCAAAGCCATCATAATGGTTCACAATAGCATTCCGAAGTGTTGCTATGATTCTCCCTTTTCGTAAAAAGACCTCATAGTCATCCTGGTCAAAAATATAGAATCCATTTTTACCCATGTTTTTTGCCTGTTTCAAGGCAAATTCAAACTTTTTGCGGCATTCTTCGGTTCCCTCACAAAATATTGCTGCATCTATAACACCAATAGAAATAGAAAATATAGCTTCATAATTTTCGGCTACTATGAAATTATGAAGTTTATCTGTAATCTTTTCTTTCAGTGCCACAGCGTCTTCTGCGGAGGAAGCTTCCAGATCCACGATCACATACTGATCCGCTACCAGATGGTAAATTCTCTGCTTGTCTGAAAGGCATTCCTTCATACAGCCGGCTACGCTTTTCAGGATATAATTACCATAATCAGTTCCCCTGGAGCTATTGATCGCTCCGAAATCATCAATTCCTATATGCATAAAAAAACCCTTGGAAATGGGTTCCTTTTGTGCACGCAGGTAAGCAAGGAATTCCGGCCCGCCAAGCAGTCCTGTGACATTATCGGCTCTTCTCCTGTTGCCGGTCTCATTCAGGCACCCAACCAGATACTCTGCCTTTCCCTGCTGATCAATGATCACGATACCACGGCAGTTAATCCAGAGCGGCATACCTTCTTTATCAAGCCACCTGTAATGATCTCAAATAAGATTTCTGCTGTCTGCTCTCCAAACACTCTAAATATATCATTAATCACAACAAGAACCTTCCTTCCGACAACTTCACTCTATTCCTGCCATTTTCTAGAATAGCTTAAAGATATTCACACGGTCATGCATCTTGGCTGCTCCCTCTGCCAGATTAATACTGATCGCAGTATTCTCTTCGGAGGATGCAGCATTGCCCTGTACTACGCCGGACAGCTGTTCAATTTCCTGGCCAATCTGCTCCAAGGACTCTGCCTGGGAGTTGGCTTTCTCCATGGTGTTCTCTGCAAGCTCTGCAAAGGACTCCATGCCTCATTTTCATTCTGTAATACTTCTTTTGCATTTACTGGCATACTCCCCAATATTGCCAATACTATCACACAACAAATTACTTTTTTTATTCTATACAGCTTTTTTAACCTCCTTTGTAATCTCTACTTCCTCTACGCCCGGTATCCATGCATTTTTCCATAATACCCGGTGTCCCAAATACCAGATTTGAATATGTTGTCCTTCTTTAATATCTTTAAAACTTCCGGCACTTCCATCCGGTAATGTTACCGGGATTGCATCATCTTGCGCCAGACGATATACCTTTCCGGGATTTTTTCCATTTGCATCTGTCTCTCTTACATAAATCACCTCACCCTTCGATTCAACCACTGCATTCATGCATAAATGATATTCTAAAATATAATTTTTCTGAATGTTCTCTACACTGTATCCGATTAAAACTCCAAATAGCACAAACAGAATACACAACACCCACCGGTACTTTCGTATCTGTCTTTTTTTCTCCCTCTTTGCAATATCTATAGTATCTTTTACCAGCTCATTTACCGTATGCTCTGCCCTGCCAGCCTCTTCTCCCCGGATAATATCAGCAACATCCACCTGAAATACCTGTGCCAGCTCCTCCATTAATTCAATATCCGGAAATGAGATTCCGCGCTCCCATTTCGAAACTGCTTTGTCTGAAATATGAAGCTGTTCTGCAAGCTGCATTTGTGTCCAGCCTTTCTTTTTCCGAAGGTTTCTGATATATTCGCCTGTTTTTTCTTTATCCATACCCCTCCTCGTCCGTTTGCCGGACTTCTTCTCCTCCCTGATATTTTGATACCTTTATTCTATTTGAATTTCGATATTTTTGCACTCTACTCCTGGTTTAGTGCGTATAAAAAATGCAGGAATCAAGGTTTTTCCTCTCTTCCTGCATTGCCTGCTTTTTGATTATCTCTCCAAACCTCGTCCATTTCCGATTTGTGCCTCCTATTTTTCAGACTGTAATTTCAATTTGGTTATCTTCGAATGCAACAATACAACTTTCATAATAACCATCTCCAGTCTTTCTTGGACCGCTGACAACTTTATAACCATCCGCCCTTAACTCTGCAGTCAAAGCATCAACCTTTTCTTTGCTGCCTACGCTAAAAGCAATGTGCGCATATCCGGTACGAGTAAGCTCTTTGGGACAATCCGACATTTCTGGTTTATTCATAATCTCTATGCGTGTATCATCATCAAATGAAAGAAAATAAGAGCGGAAATCCGTCTGAAAATTATGATATCCATCGTTTGATTTTGCATCAAAATATTTCACAAAAAAATTTCTTGCTTCTTCCAGATTATTTACATATAATGCAATATGTTCGATTTTCATAGTTTGTTTTTCCTATCTTCTTATTAATTTTCTTTTCCTGTTCTGTTTCCATTTTAACTTCTTTTATATGTGAATACAACTCCAATTACAGATGCAATAAGAACAAATGGTGCAATCCTCACAAGCAGGAAGTTAACTGATACTATCATAAAATCTTTGCAACACAATCGCCAACTCTTCCGGGGCTTCTATGTTTGCTTCATGACCTGTTTTCATAAGTTCATGGAAGTAGGAATTGTTCAGATAATGGCAAAGTTCTTTTGAAGTTTTTTTGTTTGCATTGTCCTTCTCTCCACAAACGATTAATACCGGACAAGACACCTTATGCAGTGAGTCACTGAAATCTAATTCAGCCATCGTACCACATAGGTTAATAACATCTGCTTTTTTGAAGCCCATTTTATTGAATGCCGAATTCGGCATAAGATGAAACAATATATTCTGAACTTTCAATAATTTTCGGGGCATTTTATATTGTGCTGCAATTAATACGAGTGCCTTTACTTTATCTGGGTGGTCTATTGCATAATTAAGTGCCAGAACAGCTCCTAGAGAAAGTCCACATAAGACAATTTCTTCGTTCTCCTTGTCGCATTCTGATGAGAATGCTGAATATAATTCCTTATATGTAGCAGATTTCCTTTCTAACAGCTCTGATAAACTCAAACTGCAACTGCTTTTCGATACTTTCGTTTCTTTTATTACTCTATTCCAACTGTCTGGTTTTTGCCCTAATCCATGCAAATATAAATACTTCATATATTGTCACTCCGTCAAATTTTGATTTCTATTTTTGTTTCCATAGCATAGTGTATTCTTTTTCACCAGTAGCTTCATCCAAACCTTTACATTGAATAATGAACCCTTCTCTTTGGTAAAAAGAAATTGCTCTGGCATTCTTCTGGTATACATTTAATTGTAATCTATCTTTTTTATCCTTAATATAATTCAATAAAAGCTTACCTATGCCACATGACTGCATTTCTTCAGAAACAAAAATACCTTCAATATATTCATTATTTAGTCCTACAAATCCTTGTATCATCTTATCCACTTCAAACACATAGACTTCGGATTGTGACATCATTTCTTTCACTAATTCATAATTACTTTTCCAGTATTGATTGGAAATAAAATAATGCGTTTTCAGATTTGTCTTTAACCATATGTCAGCAACTCTATCGATATCTCCGTTCAGCAACTTTCTAATCATAACAAATATTCTCCACAACTACATCCTTTCTGCTTTTCTCTTTTTTCATTCTATCACAAGCTCACCATTAATCATCAATTTTTTGATATTTTTTCTTTTTCCCCACTGTAAAACAGCCTCTGAGCGTTTCTATAGGCTTTGATGTCCGGGCAGCCTTCGGGTTGCCTTTACATAGTTTCCACTTTCAAAAAATAAAAAAATTTGTGTTTTTGAAAGTGGGTGCCTATATAAAAACAATCACGAGAGCAAAATATATTGATAGAATCATTGAACTGAATGGCACTCCTGACATCAAGATTATCTTCATCGACTTCATGGATTTGGCGTATGAAAAAAATCAAGGAATAACATTCCTTACACGCCTATGTGTAAGAACATTATCAGGAAGGCAAAACGAACTATATAAAGGAGTCTTCCTGAAAACATACAAAAACTATATAACATAGGGCATGAATGATTTTTTCTCCATCAAACTGGAATTTGTAATTACATTCCATACATATTGGCATTCTTTACAATCACTCTATCTCCTTTTTCTAATTGTTCCTTAGAAACTCCTCTTAACCCAAGTCCAACATGCTCTGTTTTATATCCACAACCATTTGATTTTCGTTCTTTTGTATGTATATCGATGGTAGTAATTATAGTCTCTAATACACCTCCATTTGTTTTATAAACACACGCATTTTCTCCTTCTCTACACATTCCTGTTGATATGTTTCCTGTGGCAACTGTTCCAACCCCCATAATTGTAAATACATCATCAATAATCAATTCAAAGTCTTCTTTTAAACATAATGGAACATCTAATCTGTTCATATACTCTTTTTCTCGCTCTTTTTTGCTTTTACCAAATAATCCCATAGTGTTTCTCCTTTATAACTTCCGATTGTTTTAATTCTTCTCAGTTCCACCTTCTTGCCCTTCGGACAAGAAGTATCCCTCGCTCAAAGAGCTCGGTCAATTATAAGTTGTTATTTCAATGCTTTTTTATCATTTTCTTTTTCATCATATTATGTTCAAACTCAACCCATGCGATTTCAGAAAATAGAACTATCATATAAATAACCACCTGAACCACAACGCCATCCAGCTTTTTAATAAAATATCCAAAAACAGCTTGTGTAATAAATAGCACACTACCCAAAATAATAAAATTTCTGCCATGTCTATGGTTCCATTCCGTAACATTTGTCAGTTCATCTTTACGAAGTGGTTTCTCTCCTGTATTTATTGATACTGGTTTTTCAGACCTATACTGCATAATTCCAAGTATGATAAAAATAAGTGAAATCAATAATGAAATTACCAAATAAATAATTGTAGCAGCCATGTCTATTCCTCCAATTCAGCCTCTGCTTCCACTCTCTCTGCTTCTGCCCTCTCCGACTCTGTCTGTTTCTTATTCTTCGCATTCTCCATATGCCGGTAAAGGAGTTATTCTTGAATTATAAGATGCACAGTGGGACAGTCCTATGTGCCTCCTTTGTTTTGATACCTCTATTAGATATCAGAACGGTCGTTGCCACAAGCAACACAAATTAACTTTTTCGTTTTTGCCGCAGTAAACTGGATGACCGGTCCGGAAATGAGGATTGTTACTATGGTGCATATGCCAAATTTTCCGCCCAGCATAACACCTGTCACAACCATCACGACATCCAGTACCATTCGTACAATTTTTACCTGCCAGTTGTTCTTCTCTGCAAGAGAAAAAGTCAGTGCCTCATAAGAACCCCGCCCCAGGGAGGCTGCCGCATAAAATCCGGTTCCTATGGCAAAAATCACAATTCCTAATAACATGATAAGTGCATTTACCCATATATGCGTACTGTACACATGTGCATTTGCAAACAAATCTACACAAAGGCTATATACAATCTGATAAAGTATCGTGCCGATATGTATCTGTGACCTGTCATAGAAAAACGCAAATACAATCATAACTATGGCTACTATCATGGATGCCATACCGATGCTTACATGAAATGTTTTTGAAATTCCCTGCCATAATACCGCAAGGGTGGCACCACCAAATCCCGCATACAGCGCCAGCGTAATGCCATATGCCGCAACGACTGAACCAGCCACTATAATAATTAATTTTATTGTCCACTCCAATTTACTCATGTCATTCCGTTTTTCCATTCCATTCACTTATCATATTCCAACATCTATCCAATTTACACTTCCAAAATTTTACACTGTTCAAGTCCCGCACTCCAAAACTCCTCAATCGGCATACCTTTCACCTGACAGATAATGCTTGCATTCATCGCACCATGTCCCACAATCAGGATATCCTTACCTTCCTGTAGCTGCGGGTCTATCACTTCCTTCAAAAATGCTCCTGTTCTTGCAAAGAGTTCCTCCCAGGTTTCTGCTCCACCTATCGATTCGTGATATTCTCCCGGCTTTTGAAACAAAATATTAATCGGGCAATCCGGAATAGCAAAGCTGTTTTCGATTCCCTCATAATCGCCAAAACTCATTTCCATCAGCCGTTCGTCTTTTATTATTGGAATTTTCCGGTTTTTTAACACAATTTGTGCTGTCTCAACAGCCCTTATCAACGGAGAACAATAACACACATCTATGTGCAAATCCTTATACTCTTCGCATGCTTTTTCCGCCATCAGGCGTCCTTCTTCATTTAATGGGATATCCGTTCTTCCCTGTATTTTATGTAATGCATTCCATTCCGTTTTTCCATGCCGCATAATATATAACATTTTGAATTTCTCCTAAAATCATAGTTTTTAACTTATCTTTCTGTTTAATAAGCCCCACAAACTCAGGAAACCTATTGCAGCCCCAAGCACCACTCCGGCTACTTTCATTAATTCATTGTTCCTAAATTTTTTATCTGGAAGAATGCCCGCTTTATTATAAGAATATTTTATATGATCTGTAGTATATGCAGTTATGGTATCTCCCACCTCATATTCTGTATATACACTTTCCGGCACCTGCATCCGCTTATTATATTCATTCGTTTTGCCACCATGATAATAGAAGAAATAATTTTGAGATATGGCATTATCCGCCGTAGCATCTTCACTCTTTTTATCCGTTATCACAACATCTTCTCTATCATAATCTTCTCCTAATACCATCTCTTCCATTTGTCTGTGAAGTGCCTTCGACGTCAAAAATACGTTTAACCAGACCGCCAGAAAAGCTATGCTTAAAGCAGCAAAACAACTCCAGAACAGAACTTTCTTCTGCTTTCCGGTTAATCGTTCTTTTTGTTTCTGATGCTTCGCCAATTTGTTGCTCATGCTGTAATTCTCACATTCTTTCTAATCGTCTTACTTATCATACTTTTTCAGGAAATACGTTGCCTTATCTTTATCTATATGCAGTTCCTCTTGCAGCAATAAAATAATTTCCTTCTCTGACTTTCCGAACCTGCGTCCAAGTTTTATAACTTCCTTCGTTTTTCCTACTATTTCGCCCTCTTCCAAGCCTTCTTTTTTTCCTTCTTTTTTTCCTTCTTTTCTGCCTTCCTCTTCGCCCTGTTTCCGAATTCTTTCTTCTCTCTCAAAGCTCTTCATATATGCAAGACCTACCTCTCCATCCCGCTTGACTGCTGTTACCATCCGGTGTAACTTTTTCAGATTCTCGGTGGAAGCATTCTCTACGGATGAATGTTCCATGTAATGCAGTAGCTGTTTTAATTCCTCCGGCGGATTTCCTTCACTTCCTCTTGTATACAAAAATATGGTCTGTGCCCCATCTTCATACTTTAATTCCGGCACTTCTACACAGCAGTTCTTAACGGTATACACCATACGATTCAGTCCAAAGGGGTCATAGGTTGTAATGAAAATAACAACAACATTCCGAAGACTTCCATAGGTTTCGCCCGATGGTAAATTTCCGGCATCAATTTTTGCATGATAAAACCGAACTCTTCTTGGTAATGCTGCCATCTCGTTCTTCCCATCATTCTGGTCCGGTTCTATATCAAAGATTTCTCCATTCTCTTCATCCAGATATACATCCAGCCGGATGCCGTGAGTTTCCAAATTTTCTCCGCAAAAGAAACGCTGCGGCACTACCGTAAGCTTTCCTATCTGTCGATGCAGAATGCATTCCAAAATATACCTCGCTGACTGTTCCCCATAAATTTTGTGACTGGTTAAGCTGTTTACTAAAAAGTCATCCACCAGATTCAGTTCTTCTAAAGTTCTCATTTTCCTCCTTTTCCCATAATGCAGTGAAAAGCAGGATTGCATATATCTCATGTTTTCCTAAACTTCCGCCTCTTCAATGCACTATGCGTTTATTAATTGTAATTAGAATTTAAAAGCATAGAATTCATTGAATTGATACTAGAAATTTAGACTGGCTTTCGCCATTCGAAAATCAGAATATATGCTTTGTGTTGATTGTAACAAATAAGTTCTTTGAATACAAGTAAATTTTTCCCAGTAGCTTAAACCTCACAGAATCTGTCACCGGTGCTTCTTACGGATGCCTAACGTCTTAAAGCAGAAAGAGGCAACAACCCTGCCGGGCTGCTGCCTCTTTCTGTTTTTATGCTTATGCTCTTATTTCTTAATTTTATTCTGCTTTGTCATCTACTGTAACAGTGATTTTGTTCAGGTGCCAGATATCATCCACATATTCCTGAATCGTACGGTCAGATGAGAATTTGCCGGAAGCTGCAATATTTAAGATTGCTTTTCTAGCCCATTCTTTTTCATCTGCATATGCAGCATTAATCTTCTTCTGTGCTTCCACATAAGAACGGAAGTCTGCCAGAATAAAGTAAGTATCTGCGTACTGTGTGCACTGTGTATTCAGCAGTGAGTTGTAAAGGTCACGGAACAGTTCCGGATCATTTGGTGAATAGAATCCGTTGATTAACTGCATCAGAACTTTACGGACATCCTGATCATTGTTGAAAATCTGCATTGGATCATAATCACGTTTCTGCTCATGAGCAATCACTTCGTCAGAGCTCATACCGAAGATAAACATGTTTTCTTTGCCAACTTCTTCTGCCATCTCAACGTTTGCACCATCCATGGTTCCGATGGTAAGCGCTCCATTCAGCATGAACTTCATATTACCGGTTCCGGATGCTTCCTTACTTGCGGTAGAAATCTGCTCGCTGACATCTGCTGCTGCAAAAATAATCTCTGCATTGGATACCTTGTAGTCTTCGATAAATACAACCTTAATCTTTCCGTTGATAGACTTATCATTGTTGATGACATCTGCAACAGAGTTGATTAATTTGATGGTAAGTTTTGCATTGCGGTAGCCTGCTGCTGCTTTTGCTCCGAAAATGAAAGTTCTTGGAATAAATTCCATATCCGGATGCTCTTTTAATTCATTGTAAAGATACATTACATGAAGAATATTTAAGAGCTGGCGTTTGTACTCATGCAGACGTTTTACCTGTACATCAAAGATAGAACGAGGATTTACTTCAATACCATTGTGCTCTTCAATATAAGAAGCAAGGCGCAGCTTGTTCTTATATTTGATATTTAAAAATTCCTGCTGAACTTTCTCATCATCTGCATAGAATTCTAATCTCTTGATGCGGGAAAGGTCTGTAATCCAGTCTTTTCCAACATATTTGGTTACCCAGTCTGCAAGCAATGGATCACCATGCATTAAGAAACGACGCTGTGTAATACCATTGGTCTTATTATTAAATTTCTCCGGGAACATCTCGTAGAAATCTTTTAATTCCTGTTTCTTAAGGATTTCTGTATGAAGTGCCGCTACACCATTTACAGAATATCCTGCACAGATTGCCAGATGAGCCATTTTAACCTGACCATCATATACAATTGCCATCTTCTCAACCTTGCGGTTGTCTCCCGGGTATTTCTGCTGGATTTCCAGTACAAAACGACGGTTGATTTCTTCTACAATCTGGTAAATTCTAGGAAGCAGTCTTGAGAAAATCTCGATTGGCCATTTCTCTAATGCTTCTGCCATGATGGTATGGTTGGTATATGCACAGCATTTTGTTGTAATATTCCATGCATCCTCCCACTCTAAGCCTTCTTCATCCAGTAAGATACGCATTAACTCTGCAACTGCTACGGTTGGATGGGTATCATTCATCTGGAATACTGCTTTTTCAGGAAGCATATGGATGTCTGGATGATTCTTCTTAAATCTTGCAATAGCACGCTGCAAGCTGGCAGATACAAAGAAGTACTGCTGTTTTAAACGAAGCTCTTTTCCTGCGATATGGTTATCATTCGGATAGAGAACCTCTACTAAGTTCTTTGCTAAGTTCTGCTGTTCGATTGCACGATGATAATCACCTTTATCAAAGGAATCCAGCTCGAAGCATTCCATTGGCTCTGCATCCCAGATCATCAATGTATTTACTACATTATTGTTATAACCTACGATTGGCATATCATAAGGAATTGCTTTTACGGACTGATAGCCTTCCTGTACGAATCTGGTTCTTCCATCTGGCTGTGCCTCTGCACGTACATATCCACCAAATTTTACTTCGAAATTGTATTCCGGACGTTTTAATTCAAATGGATATCCATTCTGTAACCAGTTATCCGGCTCTTCTACCTGATAACCATTCTCTATTTTCTGACGGAACATTCCATAATGGTAACGGATTCCACAACCATATGCCGGATATCCCAGAGTTGCCAAAGATTCCATAAAGCAGGCAGCAAGTCTTCCCAGTCCACCATTTCCAAGTGCCGGGTCCGGCTCCTGATCCTCTATGGCATTTAAGTTGATTCCCATTTCCTCTAAAGCTTCTTTCACTTCATTGTACACAGTTAGGTTAATCAGGTTATTGCCTAATGCACGGCCCATTAAGAACTCCATGGACATATAGTATACAATCTTTGGATCTGCTTTATCAAATTCCTGCTGGGTTGCAAGCCACTGGTCAATGATTACATCTTTTACAACGTAGGATACTGCCTGGAAAATTTCCTGCTCGCTTGCTTCATCCATTGTCTTACGATAGAGGTGTTTTACGTTCTCAACTACCTCTTTTTTGAAGGTTTCCTTTTCAAACATTTTGCTTTTCATAATGTTCTCCTTTTGTTTCGATTCCGGTGTTTTTTGTGCAAAAAGGGAGCAGACCCCTGACGGCTCCACTCCCTTATCTTTATTCTGCTTATTTCTTTTCCACGCCAAGCACAACTGTTTCACCATTAATGTTCCATTCTTTCTGATATCCGCTCACCGTATCAGCCACAACACTATCAGCCAGAACTTCTTTTGCAATTTCATCTCCATATTTTGCGAAGATGTCTTTTACCTTCTGATCTGCCTTATAAGAAACAGTAATTTTATCCATTACTTCAAATCCTGCTTCCTTACGCATTGTCTGGATTTTGCTGATTAATTCTCTTACCATTCCTTCCTCTAAAAGTTCCGGAGTAAGGTTCGTATCAAGAACTACGGTCACTTCATTATCACCTTCTGTCATGTAACCTTCCTGCTGTGTCATGGTGATAAGTAAATCCTCT
The DNA here is from genome assembly GCF_003461765.1 of Roseburia sp. AF02-12. NCBI lineage: Bacteria > Bacillati > Bacillota > Clostridia > Lachnospirales > Lachnospiraceae > Roseburia > Roseburia sp. AF02-12. The sequence goes on from NZ_QTXS01000001.1 coordinate 1,495,946, forward strand.
TCATATAATACAACTTCGTCGCTTATACTGTCAAGTTTCAGTGCACCTGTGCTCTTAAGCTCAGCCATTGCCTTGTTGCCGTCTAATTCTGCAAGTGCTTTCTGAATCTGGCCTAAATATTTACCGAATTTCGGTCCAACGGTACGAAGCTGTGGTTTGAAGGTATAGCTAGTATATGCACTGACATCCTCTGTAAATGCCACTTTCTTTACATTCAGCTCATCTTCGATAATCTCTGTAAAGTATTCGGATAATTCAAATGGTGCTTTTACAAACATATTTCCAATCGGCTGACGGTTCTTGATATTTGCAGTATTTCTGCAGGCACGGCCCATAACAACGATTTTCAATACTTCGTCCATATTTTTCTCTAATTCACTGTCTATCCAGCTCTCGTTTGCCACCGGATAGTCGCAAAGATGGATGCTTTCCGGCGCACTCTTGTCGATGCTGCATACCAGGTTCTGGTAAATTTCTTCTGTCATGAAAGGAATCATCGGCGCTGCTACCTTGCATACAGTTACCAGTGCAGTATAAAGAGTCATATATGCATTGATTTTATCCTGCTCCATGCCCTTTGCCCAGAAACGCTCACGACAACGTCTTACATACCAGTTACTCATCTCATCTACAAATTCATCCAGTGCTCTTGCAGCTTCCGGAATACGATAATTACCCAGATTATTATCTACAGTCTTAATCAGTGTATTGAGTTTGGAGAGAAGCCATTTATCCATAACGGAAAGTTTCTCATAATCCAATGTATATTTGGTTGCATCAAATTCATCAATATTTGCATACAACACGAAGAATGCATAAGTATTCCAAAGTGTTCCAAGGAATTTACGCTGTCCTTCCTGTACTGCCTTTCCATGGAAACGGTTTGGCAGCCATGGTGCAGAATTGATGTAGAAATACCAGCGGATTGCATCTGCTCCGTAAGTCTCTAATGCATCAAACGGGTCAACGGCATTTCCTTTGGACTTACTCATCTTCTGTCCATTTTCATCCTGTACATGTCCCAATACGATAACATTTTCATATGGTGCTTTATTAAATAATAAGGTAGACTCTGCCATCAGGGAATAGAACCATCCACGGGTCTGGTCTACTGCCTCGGAAATAAACTGTGCAGGGAACTGCTGTTTAAAGAGGTCTTCATTTTCAAATGGATAATGATGCTGTGCAAATGGCATTGCTCCTGAGTCAAACCAGCAGTCAATTACTTCCGGTACACGATGCATTTCGCCGCCACAATCCGGGCACTTGAAGGTTACTGCATCAATGTATGGACGATGTAATTCTACTTTGGCATCATCCGGGTTACCACTGCGCTCTGCTAATTCTGCACGGCTTCCGATACACTCCTGATATCCACAGGAACACTCCCATACAGGAAGCGGAGTTCCCCAGTAACGGTTACGGGAAATACCCCAGTCCTGAATATTTTCAAGCCAGTCACCGAAACGTCCTTTTCCGATAGATTCCGGAATCCAGTTTACGGTATTGTTATTGCGGATCAAATCCTCTTTTACAGCGGTCATCTTAATGAACCAGGATTCTCTTGCATAGTAAATCAGCGGAGTATCACAACGCCAGCAGTGTGGATATTCATGTTCAAATTTTGGTGCATCAAAGAGCAGTCCTTTTTCTTCCAGGTCTTTTAATACCATTGGGTCTGCTTTCTTTACAAATACACCGGCATATGGAGTTTCTTTGGTAAGTTCTCCTTTTCCGTCTACCAGCTGGACAAATGGAAGTTCGTATCTACGTCCAACCTGGGCATCATCTTCACCAAATGCAGGTGCGATGTGAACGATACCGGTACCATCTGTCATGGTTACATAAGTATCACAGGTTACATAGTAGCCTTTCTTATGCTGTTTCTCACAGATTTCCTTTGCGCAGTCAAATAATGGCTCATATTCCTTGTACTCTAAGGACTTTCCTGGGAAAGTATCCAATACTTCATATGCTTTTACGCCATTTTCTTCATCCGCAAATTTGCCAAGTACCTTATCTAACAGTGCTTCTGCCATATAATAAGTATATCCGTCAGCAGCTTTTACTTTACAGTAAGTCTCGTCCGGGTTTACACAAAGTGCAACGTTAGATGGAAGTGTCCATGGAGTTGTGGTCCATGCCAGGAAATATGCATCTTCTCCGATTACTTTGAATCTTACGATTGCGGAACGTTCTTTTACCGTCTTATATCCCTGTGCTACTTCCTGAGAAGAAAGCGGAGTTCCACATCTCGGGCAGTAAGGAACAATCTTGAAACCTTTGTATAACAGCTTCTTATCCCAGATTTTCTTAAGAGCCCACCACTCAGATTCAATGAAATTATCATCATAGGTTACATATGGGTTATCCATATCAGCCCAGAATCCAACGGTTCCTGAAAAATCTTCCCACATTCCTTTGTATTTCCATACGGATTCTTTACATTTCTTGATGAATGGCTCCATACCATATTCTTCAATCTGCTCTTTTCCGTTTAATCCTAAAAGCTTTTCTACTTCCAGCTCTACCGGAAGTCCATGGGTATCCCATCCGGCTTTACGTGGGACATATTTGCCCTTCATAGTCTGGTATCTTGGAATCATATCCTTGATAACACGGGTTAATACATGACCGATATGTGGCTTACCATTTGCAGTTGGCGGTCCATCATAGAAAGTATAGGTCTCGCCTTCTTTCCGGTTCTCCATACTTTTCTTAAAAATGTCATTTTCTTTCCAGAATTTTACGGTCTGTTTTTCTCTGTCCACAAAATTCAGATTTGGGGAAACTTTTTCGTACATGTTAGTCCTCCTTTAAAATTTTCAGTTTCTCGCTAGCCGCGTAAAAAAGAATGTGCCTTGGCACATTCTCGCGCCTGCGGCGATCGCTTGCGACATCTACCTTATACGCCGCAGTGTGCATCCTCGCGGAGCGTTTTTTACTTTACTGGAAAGCAATTTCCTGTAAAGTAAAAAGGCGCCGTCCTGTAATAAGGACGCGCGCCTGTCGTTTCTAACCACCTTGTTACAACATACTTGAAGCTTTCTGCTTCGCATATACGTTCCCATAACGGGGGAAATCCGTCAGTTTCTACTAACGCAGCTTTGCCTGTTCGAACTGCAACTTGGAAGTGATTTTCATTTTCCATTTACTCATGCCGGTTTCCACCTGCCCCGGCTCTCTTTGACTTTCCATGGAAAACTACTCTCTTCGTCATCGTCTTTTCATATTCTTAATAAGTATAGAACCTGTATTTTTAAATGTCAATTCCTATTTTCAAATTTTCTATATCTACAGATGCTACCACCGGGAGTTCTTACAGATTTCTGGCAGCTTCTTACAAATACTGAACAACACAAAACGAGGCGGCATCCTTCCGGATACCGCCTCTCGTTTATGTAGGAAACCCGCAATGAGTGTTTCTTATATTTCATTTACAATATGTCTCTTACAGGATTCTCTTAATCCATCCTTCCGGAGCTTCAATACGTCCCATCTGGATTCCGGTCAGAGTATCATAAAGTTTCTTTGTTACAGGTCCCATTTCTTCCATTCCACTTGGAATTAAGATTTCTTTGCCGTGGTCAACAATCTTTCCGATTGGAGAAATAACTGCTGCTGTTCCGCAAAGTCCTGCCTCTGCGAAGTCTTTTACTTCATCGAAGTATACTTCTCTGTGTTCTACTTTCATTCCAAGATAATGTTCTGCAACATATACCAGTGAACGACGTGTAATGGATGGCAGAATAGAATCTGACTTCGGTGTAACAAGTTTATTATCCTTGGTAACGAAGATGAAGTTTGCTCCACCTGTCTCTTCTACCTTAGTTCTTGTCTTAGGGTCTAAGTACATATTCTCATCAAATCCGTCTGCATGTGCAGTTACGATTGCATGAAGACTCATTGCGTAATTCAGACCAGCTTTGATATTACCGGTTCCGCAAGGTGCTGCACGGTCATAGTCACTGACACGGATGGTAATTGGCTTTGCGCCACCCTTGAAATATGGTCCTACCGGTGTACAGAACATACGGAACTGATATTCATCCGCTGGTTTTACACCGATTACAGGATTTGTTCCCATCATGTATGGTCTGATGTAAAGTGTTGCACCGGAACCATATGGTGGAACATATGCTGCATTTGCTTCTACTACCTTCTGTACTGCATCTACAAAACGCTCTTCCGGGAATACCGGCATTTCCAGTCTGCGTGCTGAATCTGCAAGACGGCTTGCATTTAAGTCAGGTCGGAAAGTAACGATATGTCCATCCTCTGTTGTATATGCTTTCAATCCTTCAAATACGGTCTGTGCATACTGGAATACACCCGCGCATTCATTCAATACAATATCTGCATCATCGGTTAAAGCTCCCTCATCCCATGCTCCGTTTTTGAAATTTGATACATATCTCTTATCGGTCTTTACATAACCGAATCCAAGATTAGACCAGTCTAAGTCCTTCTTTTCCATAATAACATCCTCCATTCATTTGTCGCAAATAGATGTTATAACCTGATGTTATAGCTTTCTATTGTTCTATGTTTTTTCATTATTTTAGTCCTATAAAAGCTATTTGTCTAGTATTTTTTTCTAGGAATACATAATTTTCTCACTGCCAAACATTTTCGCCAGTACCGTTGATAAAATACCGGTATAAATAAGGTTGCTGACAAGACATGCCACAATATTGATTCCGCTGTAGGAGAAATCAAAAATTCCGGTCATGCCCTGCACACTGTTATAGAAAGGAATCAGATACCAGTAAAATTCCTTCGGTGCTCCGCTTCCAAGCATGGATGTAATGGAAATTACCATTACCACAACCATCAGCGGCATAATCATAGAACCGGCTTCCTTTACTGTCTTTGCAAATGCTGAAATTACAGCTAATGCTCCAACCAGTACCAGTACTGTGGTAAGAATCACCAGCAATAAAAGGATATAATCGGTGACGCTGTATACGCTGGCATCCATTGCATTGGATTCTGTTCCCATTAATTTTGGAAGGGATAACATGGTACCCACAAAACTGGAAATTCCACTTAAAAGTCCGATAATACCAAGGCTGATGATTTTACCCATGGCAAGCTGTCCACGTTTCATCGGTGTTACCAATAAGGTAGCAATAGTTCCTCTCTCCTTTTCCCCTGCTATGGATTCCGGTGCAATTGCCATACATCCTGAGAAGAGGAATATCATAAGCAGCATTGGAAGCATCATGGAGAAAATCTGTCCGGTGCTGTCTTCCTTGCTGGCAAGGTCATATTCTTCGTCACCGCTGTTGACATCGAACTTATTTGCCATAGAAGCTTCATATCCATCTAATACAGAAGCCATAATCTGATAACATGCCGTGGATTCGGTATCTGCGGAATTATAATATAAGGCTACCTGCGGAGCTGGTGTGGTAGCAGTCATGCTGTCATATGCCAGTACATCTGCTTCAAAATTTTCCGGAAATACCATCAGCATTTCCGCATCTTTATCGGTTACCGCCTGCTTCATATCCTCTTCGCTGACACCATCCCGGTCTAAATATTCCACATTGATGTCACTGCCTTTTATCATGGCTGAAACCGAGGATGGCATATTTTCTGCATAAATACGGTAAGTATAATCCTCTTCTGCTTCAAATCTGGAGGTCAGTCCGCTGCCCATGAAGCTGTACATGATATAAATCAGTAAGCCTGGCATTAAAATAGTCGTAAATACCATTCTCTTATCCCCGAAGAAGCGGGCAAGTTCTTTCTTTATAATTGTCATAAGATTGTTTCTCATTCTGCTTCACCTACCGTTTCTTCATAGATTTCAAAGAATCTGTCTTCTAATGATTTGCCATTTTTCACTGCCTCTAATGTATCGCAGATAATCATTTCTCCCTTGATGATAATTCCGACTCTGTCACAGATTTTCTCAATCAGGCTGAAAATGTGGGTAGAAACGATGATGCTCTTTCCTTCTTTCTTAAGCTCTAACAGGAAATCCGTTACTACTTTGGCTGTCAGAACATCAAGGCCGTTGGTCGGTTCATCAAAGATAATGATTTCCGGGTCATGGACTAAGGAAATAACCAAAGAAACCTTCTGTTTCATACCGGTAGACATATCCTTTACTTTCACTTCTGCAAACTGTGTGATGCCGAAGCGGTCAAAAAGTCTCTTCTTTCTTTCATCCCGGACAGCCGGCTCTACTCCATATAAATCCGAAAAGAAATTATATAAATAATTTGGTGTAAAAAAGCCCTCTAATTTCAGTTCACTGGTCAGAAAGCCAATCTTGCCACGTACTTCTTCCGGTGCATTAACAATACTGCTGCCATCTAAAACAGCATCTCCGGAATCCGGTTTAATCAGTGTTGCCAGCATACGAAGTGTGGTTGTCTTTCCGGCTCCGTTTGGTCCAAGCAGTCCAAACACCTCTCCCCGATAAGAAGTAAATGATAAATCATGCACTGCAATTCGCTTCTTCTCATTGGTTTTCTCAATCTTTTGTTGTTTCTGGGATAATGTAAAGGTCTTATTGAGACCCTTTACCTTCATAATCTCCTCCATAACTTCTCCTTTCAGTTATCGTCTTGATTGTACTATTGTATTATTACACTTGTGTGTCTGTGCGTCAAGCACTATTTTTTTCAACGGTTAGTGCTTTCCTTTTACTTTCCGGTATTTCCAGGTAAATGAAGTAAAAAGCACTGAACAGATTTGATTCTCCATTCAATGCTTCTTATGTTCTTCTTAAAAATTCTCAAAATTATGCTGCAGATAATCCTCTAAATCCTGATAGTCATCCGGTGCATTCATTTCACCATCAAACTGATATTCATAACGTCTTAGGAATTCATCCGGCCCACTGGTTCTGCCTGCTGCATGAATAATCAAAAGCCAGTACGTTACAAATGCAAGTATACCAACTACAGCTGTTACAATACCTGCAACTGCCATTCCAGGGTTCTGTTTTTGTTTCACCAGATGTATAATTCCAAAAACAATTGCCAGAATTGCAGTTATAATATTGATTCCGGTGCAAAATAATACCAGTGAAATCAGCCCCAACACCATGGATGCAACTGCGAAACCTTTTCCCGGCTCCTCTTTCCGGTTATCTGCCGGACGCTGATTGCAATTTGGCGGGTACGGATTCCCATACTGCGGATTCTGGTTCTGATTCGGCGGGTATGGATTCCCATACTGCGGATTCTGATTTTGATTCAACGGATATGGATTCCCATACTGCGGATTCTGATTTTGATTCAACGGATATGGATTCCTGTTATCTGGATACATTCTGCTTCACCAATTCCTTTTTAATAATAGTAGCTATATCCCAAAGAACTTAATGATACTGCACCAACGATGTACAGGATAAGTACCAGCACCAGAAGTGCAATGGTAATAATACTGCAGACAATACCTGCTGTTGCCATTGGTGAATGCTCGTTTTTCTTATTATAAAGAATACCAAGGATTAATCCTACAATTGCACAAGGAAGTCCTACAATCCAGAAACAGATTGCCGGGATGGATACAATTCCCAGTACCATGGATGCAATTGCCATTCCTTTTCCGGATGAAGCCGGCTGGTTGTAACCATACTGTGTCTGGTCGAAGCTTCCATATGCCTGCTGCTGTGGCTGCTGATAAGTTCCATATCCCTGCTGGGACTGGTCATAACCATAGTTCTGCTGTGCATACTGCTGATTCTGGTTATAAGCCTGCTGGTCATAATTCTGCTGTGGCTGTTCATATGCCTGCTGTGGCTGGCTATATGTCTGCTGTGGCTGACTATATGTCTGCTGTGGCTGGCTATATGTCTGCTGTGGCTGGCTATATGTCTGCTCATTCGTTCCATTTTCAGTGTTGAAATTTTCTTCACTCATTATAATACATCCTCCATTAGTATAAAATATTTTCTCCCATTTATTGTAACAAATGCCTACCCCCATTACAAGAAAAATAAATGAAATTATAAAATTTTTATAAATTTTTTCTCATATATTTTATCATAAACTTTGCAAATCCGAAAAAAATGGTTATAATGAAGCATATTTATACTCATTACTTGCTTTTTTGTAAGTAAAAGTCTATAATTCATCTGACAAGACACCTGTATTTACAGATGTAAAAGAAAGGAATATCACATATGAGTACATTAAATTTGACATTGTTGACTGATCTTTATGAGATGACAATGATGCAGGGATACTTTAAAACCGGCAACCGTGATGTGGCTGTTTTTGACGCTTTTTACCGCACCAATCCATGTGATGGCGGTTATGCAGTCTGCGCGGGATTAGACCAGATGATTGACTATATCAAGAATCTTCATTTTGACGAAGAGGATATTTCCTATTTAAGAAGTTTATCCATCTTTGATGAAGACTTTTTAACTTATTTAAGTAACTTTAAATTCTCCGGTGATATCTATGCAATTCCGGAAGGAACTCTGATTTTTCCAAGAGAGCCTCTTGTAAAAGTGGTTGCTCCGATTATGGAAGCCCAGTTAATCGAAACTGCAGTCTTAAATATCATCAACCACCAGAGCCTGATTGCCACCAAGGCTGCCCGCGTATGCTACGCTGCCCAGGGTGATGGCGTCATGGAATTTGGGTTAAGACGCGCCCAGGGTCCTGATTCCGGAACCTACGGCGCCAGAGCTGCTGTTATCGGCGGCTGTAAAGGTACTTCCAACGTCCTTGCCGGTCAGATGTTTGACGTCCCGGTACTCGGAACCCACGCCCATAGCTGGATTATGAGTTTCCCGGATGAATATACCGCCTTCAAGAAATATGCAGAGCTTTATCCATCTGCCTGCATTCTTCTTGTCGATACCTATGATACTTTAAAATCCGGTATGCCAAATGCCATCAAGGTATTTAAAGAAATGAGAGATGCCGGCATTCCGCTTACCTACTACGGCATCCGTATGGACAGTGGCGACCTTGCTTATCTTTCCAAGAAAGTCCGCAAAATGTTAGATGATGCCGGATTCCCGGACGCAGTTATCTCCGCTTCCAATGATCTGGATGAGTATCTGATTGAAAGCCTAAAGATTCAGGGGGCTACCATTACTTCCTGGGGTGTTGGAACCAACTTAATTACTTCCAAAGACAATCCTGCTTTCGGCGGTGTATACAAGCTGGCTGCTATCCAGAATGAAGCCGGTGAATTCATTCCAAAGATTAAGCTTTCCGAAAATGTGGAAAAAGTTACAAATCCTGGCAATAAAACTGTTTATCGTATTTATGATAAAGAAACCGGTAAGATTAAGGCTGACCTTATCTGTCTGGTGGGCGAAGTCTTTGATGAATCCAAGGACATGAAGCTCTTTGACCCGAACGCCCCATGGAAGAAAACAACTCTTCCTGGCGGAAGCTATACGCTGCGTGAACTTCTTGTTCCGGTTTTCCAGAAGGGCGAATGTGTTTACGAATCTCCAAGTGTTATGGATATTCAGCGTTACTGCACCAGAGAAAAAGATACCATCTGGGATGAGACAAAACGTTTCGTAAATCCACAGGAAATCTACGTTGATTTATCCGACAAATTATATGAAATGAAAACTGCTCTCTTAAATAAAGAGCATATGTAACTACAAGAAACACTCTTTGCGAGCATGCAATTTTTCTCGTTACTCGCGTAAAAAAGAAACCGCCTTTACCGTTTTTTCCGGCATAAGGTGGTTTCTTTATATAAGCAATAATGCCCTCTGTTGTTTTTCTTTTCTACAAACCTACGCTCGTTTATTCACATTTTTTCTTTCAGCTTAGTTAAATCCGACAATCTTCTGGGTCAGCTTATATGCTGCAACGGAAATCTTTCTTCCACCCTTACCCGGAAGATTCATGGACTGTCCTAAAATCCCCCTTCTTAAATGATGGAAGAGACGAAGATCATAACCTTTGATATAAGACCACAGTTCCCGTTTCTTCATGAGATTTTCTTCTGTCTCGGAACGCAGGCAAAGTACTGTTGATACTACAGTAATAATTTCAAGGTAATTAAACATATATTTTCTTAATTTTGGGTTTGCAATTTTCCACAAATTCACTTCTTCTATCATCAGTTTATTTACCTTAATCTGCTGATCAATTCTTCCAATCATAACCTTTTCATTGACAGACTGGTCTTCCCTTCCGATAAAATAACGATAGAAATCCACATTCATATAATACATGGTCTTTACATATGGCAACGGATTGTATACAAAAAGATTATCCACATAGAAGGTGTGTCTTGGCAGCTCAAGTCCGCAATCCTTTAATAACTGGGTACGGTAAATAACAGAATGCATCAGAATATAATGCCCCTTGCTGATATGCCTTACATCAGACCAGGTAAAGACTTCATTTTCCGGGAACATTCTGGTATATTTCATTACTTTTTTATGCTCTGCGCCCTGCTTCTCATATACGAAATTGCTGATAAACATATCAAGAGTAGTACTTCCGCCCACAAGTTCCCGTAATTTAGCAAGAATCTTGTGATAGCTCTCTTCATCTACCCAGTCATCACTGTCTACCACTTTAAAATACAGTCCGGTTGCATTGGCAATACCGGTATTTACAGCTGCACCGTGTCCACCATTTTCCTGATGGATTGCCTTAATAATAGTAGGATATTTCTTCTGATAACGGTCAGCAATCTCTGCTGTTGCATCCTTTGAGCCGTCATCTACGATTAAAATCTCCACATCTTCTCCACCTGTCAGCAGTGTTTCAATACAATGTTCCATATAATCCTGTGAATTGTAACATGGAATGGTTACTGATAATAATTTCATTCTTTTTCTCCAATCGTTTTTCGAAACATTTTATTTTAAAAGTTCTTTGGTAAGTTCTAATGCTTTCTCTGTCATGGCATCAATATTATAATATTTGTATTCTGCCAGTCTTCCCAAAAGATGCATATTCGGATATTTTCCGGTCAGTGCTTTATATTTTTCATATAATGACTGATTTTCTTCATTTAAAATGGCATAATAAGGAATCTCTCCTTCTGCTCCATTGTATGCAAATGGATATTCCTTTACAATCGTGGTTCCATCTGCCTGCTGCCCGGTCAGATACTTAAACTCCGTAATTCTGGTATAATCCTCGCTTACCGTATAATTTACAACACTGTGTCCCTGATAATCCGGTTTGTCATAATATTCAAAATCAAAGCGGAGGGAACGATATGGCAGCCTTCCATAACAGCATGCAAACAACTCATCCAGTGCTCCGGTATAAATGACATTTCCTTCGAATTTCTTTCCATCAAAATAAATGCCGTCCTCTGTAAATTTCAGTACCTCTCCGGCATCTACACCAGTCCTCACCTCAATATCCGGATGGTCTAACATCTTTTCGAACATTGCGGTATAACCTTCCTTTGGCATACCCTGATATTTATCCTGGAAATATCTGTTATCATAAGAAATCAGCACCGGCACACGTCCTGTTACCTCCGGGCTTATCTCCTCTGGTTTCTGCCCCCACTGCTTCATCGTATAATAAAGGAAAACATTTTCGTATACATAATCCGCAATCTTCCGGATATCTGCATCTTCATTTTCCCGTAATTTCATAATTGGAACCCGGCTTCCCTCTCCGTATGCGGCAATCAGCTTCTGCTCTAACCGGTCTGCCTGCTCTTTCCCATAAACCATATGTAAAGTATTCAGGTTAAATGGTACCGGAATCAGTGTCCCATGCACATTCGCTACTACCTCATGACCAAAGAAATACCAGTCTGTAAATCTTGACAGATACTGATATACTTCTTCCTTATTTGTATGAAAAATATGTGGACCATATTCATGTATTACAATTCCATGGTCATCCGGTCTGTCATAACAGTTTCCTGCAATATGATTTCTCCGTTCCAATAAAAGAACCTTCTGCTTTCCTTCTTCTGCCAGCTTTCTTGCTGCCACACTGCCGGCGATTCCGGCTCCGATTACAATGCTGTCGTACATTTCTGTTCTCCTTCCCCCTTGGTAATCCTCATTCAATTATACACATTTGTCATTTGTTTTCCAATTCATTTTTTCTTAGGATTTCTTTAAGGCACTTCGTTTACAATTTATTCATATTTTATTTACAGCCTTCTAACAATCCGGGCATATTGTTTTCACATTCTGCTTTTATACTATAACTAAGCTGAGAAAGAAAAAAGCGATAATTTTATTTTTTCATAGACCTTGCAGCTTATGCAAGGTTCCTCCCAAAAAATAGTGTTTTTAACACTTACCATAAAAAATCTTTTTCATATGAAAGGCCGGTGATAATCACCGGCTCCCTCTTTTTTCTATGGCTTTTCTGCTATTCTTCCTTATATCTGTCATTTCCAAGACGAATGTTCATATATCCCGTGTATCTGGAAAATGCTGCCGGAATCGGATACTGTTCTTCCGTTTCTTTCACATCCACAAAGAGCATATTCTGATACTCCTGCTCTGTCTCATCAATCTGCACTGCATATCCTGTCATATGCCATTCAATATGGGAAAAAATATGCCTGCTGTCTTCTAATTTTTTCAAACGAATCGGTGACAACCCCATTTTCTTAAGATAGGTAATAACTTCCTCTTCCTTAAGATGCCCTTCCACATTTGGAAATTCATAGAGTCCAGCTAAAAGTCCCTTGTTGGCCCGTTTATGCAAAAGGACCTTATCCTCTGCCTTTATAACAAGAACTGTTCTGTCCTCTATCCTTCTTGCCTTCGCCTTGCTCTTTACCGGAAGTTCTCTCCAGCGTCCACTCTTTTGTGCCCGGCAGACTTCTTTCCAAGGACATGCTTCGCATAAAGGTGCCCCATTCGGCAGACATACCGTTGCACCAAGCTCCATCAGTGCCTGGTTAAAAGCTCCCGCCCTGTTTTCCGGCATAATTTCCAATAAGTCCTTCTCCATTGCCGTCCGCACAGATGCTTTCATGATATCCGCATCATCCTCTGTTACCCGGGATATGACACGGAGCACATTTCCATCCACCGCCGGTACCGGAATGCCAAATGCGATAGATGCGATGGCTCCTGCCGTATAATGACCAATTCCTTTCAACTTTGTCAGTGCCTCATAATCTGCCGGAAGCTCTCCATGATAATTCTCCATGACCGTCTGTGCTGCAATCTGCATATTTCTCACCCGGTTGTAGTATCCAAGTCCTTCCCAGAGTTTCAAAAGCTTCTCCTCCGGGCAGTCTGAAAGTGCTGCTACATCCGGCAGCTCCTTTAAAAACCGGACAAAATATGGTTTTACCGCTTCCACTCTGGTCTGCTGCAGCATAATTTCAGACACCCACACCCGGTATGGGGTCGGCTCATTGCGCCAGGGCAACACTCTGGCATGGTCTTTAAACCAATTTAATAATGGTTCTATCAGGGTTGTCAGGTCAAATGGTTCTCTCATGATTCCTCTTTCTAATTCTAATTCTATTTCTGTTTCGTGGGTGCAGGGTTGTACGTTGCTATCGATAGTTTGAACCGAGCATATCCCGGCAGTCCGTTAAGTTCTGATGCCACATAAAGCCGATAAGTGGCACTAAGAATTTCGAAGGGATACAGCCTTCGCTGGCAACCGGTGCAAATTCACATCCATGTTCATATGCACCTCGCTGGCACATCCCTGTGCCAGCGTTGCCGGATGCCGGACGAAATTCCAAGTGCCACTAACCGCCTTTATCAGGCATCCTTACTTAACGGACTGTCCGGGTATCTTATCAACAATACCATCTACTCACGTAAATCAAATGCATCACATAATAATTTTCCAATTATTAGAACTGTGCTACGAATTCAGCAATTTTCTCCAGACAGGCACGAATGACATCCTGCGAATATGCATAGGAGCACCGTACAAAGCCTTCTCCGCATGTACCGAAGGCATTTCCCGGGATAACGGCTACCTTCTGTTCCTGCAACAGGCGGTTACAGAATTCTTCACTGGTAAGTCCTGTTTTTCGAATGTCCGGAAATACATAGAATGCACCTTCCGGTTCTGCTACGGATAATCCCATCTTACGGAATCCCTCTACCATCAGTGTTCTTCTGGCATCATACTCTTCCCGCATGACTGCAATCTCTTCATCTCTCACCGGACTGGTCAATGCTTCCAATGCCGCATACTGACTGGTGGTTCCTGCTGACATAGTTGTAAACTGATGTATTTTATTCATATGGAAAATAACATCCTTTGGTCCTGCTGCAATTCCCATACGCCATCCGGTCATGGCAAATGCTTTGGAAAATCCGTTTAATACAACGCAGCGCTCATACATGCCCGGAAGGGATGCGATGGAAACATGTTTCTTTCCATAGGTTAATTCTGCATAGATTTCATCGGTAATCACGAACAAATCATGTTCCTTTACCACTTCTGCGATTGCCTCTAAATCTTCCTTTTCCATAATGGCTCCGGTCGGATTGTTCGGATAGGAAATCAGTAAGACTTTGGATTTCTCCGTTATCTTTTCCTCTAACTGTTCTCTGGTCAAACGGAATTTATTCTCCGCTCTTAATTTTAATGATACCGGAACACCGCCACATAATTCAATACATGGAATATAGGAAACGTAGGAAGGTTCTGCCACTAAGACTTCCTCTCCCGGATTCACCAGTGTCCGAAGAGCTAAATCAATTCCTTCGCTGGCTCCCATGGTAATCAGTATTTCGTCCTGTTTATCATAATGCAAATCAAATTTTGTCAGATAATCCGCTGCCGCTGCACGCAGCTCTACCGTTCCGCGGTTATCGGTGTATTTGGTATCCCCCTTTTTTATAGAAGCAATCGCTGCCTCTCTTACATGCTCCGGTGTCGGGAAATCCGGTTCGCCTACACCCAGTGAAAGTGCGCCTTCCATGGTATTTGCCACATCAAAGAAATCCTTGATTCCGGAATCCGGCATATCCTGTACGGTTTTTGATAAGTATGATTTTGTATCTTTCATTTTCATTGACCTCTCTTTGTACAAGTCCTGTCATGTAATTACGCAATTATTTTTTAGAAGCAGTGGTTTTCGAATTTTAAGCAGCTTTTCTATAGCCTTTTTAGAAATCAGAATGCTACAATTCTAAAAAAGAGCTTTTTTCTCTTGGGATAATGCCTGTTTTTCCAATGTTTGACAGTATGCCTTCTGCGGTTCGCCTGATTACGGATATCATTTAGGTGCCTTGCTAGCAGCTCTTGGCATTTCTTTTGTCAACTGGCAATCCTGGCACATGGATGTGTCAGGAAGGCGCATTGGAGCACGGATGTGACTATGCGCCGGTTGCCGGAAAAACAGCTTTATAAGCAGAAATGCCTAGAGCTGCTTAAAGGTGCCTTAGATATCCGTAACAGACGGACCACAAAAGGCATCCGGTCAAAGCAGGCGGCAAAACAGACAACAATAAGAAAAAAGCACTTTTAAGAATTGTATACATTCTGCTTTCAACAAAAAATCTTATAGAAAAGCTGCTTAAAATTCCAAAAATCCGCTTTCTCACAAAAACCATTGCGTAATCACATGACAAGTCTTTTCCTATTGTAGCACAATCCCTGTAAAATACCAGTTTTTATTGACAAATCCCCCCAAAAGTTATACCATTATAAGTATTGAAACATTGTTAATAATTTATCAATCAGGAGGGTCCTATTTCATGAACAACTTAACTTTAACAGTTGAAAACGAAATTGCAGTTCTTACTATTACCAGACCTGCAGCATTAAACGCATTGAATTCCGAAACATTGGATGAACTGAACACTGTTCTTACCGAAATTGAAGGAAGAGACGATATCAAAGTCGTTATCTTAACCGGTGGTGCTGATAAGAAAGGTAACGAATTCAAATCTTTCGTTGCTGGTGCTGACATCGCTGAGATGGTTAACTTCTCTGCTGCTGAAGCAAGAGCATTCGGTATGAAAGCTTCTGTTCCATTCTTTAAATTAATGAATATGAGACAGGTAACTATTGCTGCTGTTAATGGATTCGCTTTAGGTGGCGGATGCGAAATTTCTATGGCATGTGATATCCGTATTGCTTCTGACAACGCAGTATTCGGACAGCCTGAGTGTGGTCTTGGAATCATCCCAGGATTCGGTGGTACACAGAGACTTGCCCGTCTTGTTGGCATGGGACGTGCAAAAGAAATGATCTTCACCTGCGATAACATCGATGCAAACGAAGCATACCGCATCGGACTTGTAAACAAAGTTGTTGCAAAAGAAGAATTAATGCCAACCGCAAAAGCTATGGCAGAGAAAATTATCTCTAAAGGAAGCTATGCAGTATCTATCGCAAAAGCTGCTATCAACAACGGATATGATATGGATATCAAGAATGCTGTTGAAATGGAAGCTAACCTGTTTGGCGTAACCTGCTCTACCCATGATAAAAAAGAAGGCATGAGTGCTTTCTTAGAGAGAAGAGCTGCTGACTTAACAGATTTCTAATTGAACTTATACTTAGACAATATCAAAGGGGATATTCCAGTATCATCTGGGATATCCCCTTTCATAAAAGGAGAATGCATCATGTTAGATAAAAAAATTGGTTTTATCGGAAGCGGTAATATGGGTCGTGCCATGATTGGCGGAATTATCTCTTCCGGTCTGGTTCCTGCCAGCCACCTGATTGCCAGTGCGAAAACCCAGGTCACACTGGATACACTTTCTGAGCAGTATGGTATCCGCACCACCTTAGACAATGAGACTGTTGCTGTAGAATCCGATATCATTTTTCTTGCTGTAAAACCATATCTTTATGAAACAGTCATCAAAGAAATCAAAGACAGTGTTACCGATGACAAAATCATAGTTGCCATTGCTGCCGGACAGACCATTTCACGGATTGAATCTTTATTCAGCAAAGATATTAAACTGGTTCGTACCATGCCAAATACACCGGCTATGGTTCAGGAAGCCATGTCTGCCATTACCCCAAATGAGCATATCACAGAAGAAGAAACCAAAATGGTTGTCTCTCTCTTTGAAAGCTTTGGTAAAGCAGAAATTGTACCGGAAAGTCTTATGGATGCCGTAGTCGGAGTCAGTGGTTCCTCACCGGCTTATGTCTATATGTTTATTGAAGCAATGGCTGACGCAGCCGTTAATGACGGAATGCCGCGTGCCCAGGCTTATAAATTTGCTGCCCAGTCCGTTCTTGGTGCAGCTAAAATGGTATTAGAGACCGGTAAACATCCGGGTGAATTAAAGGATGCAGTCTGCTCCCCGGCCGGAACTACCATTGCTGCTGTGGCTAAATTAGAGGAAGGCTCTTTCCGCAGCACCGTAATTGCTGCCCAGAATGCCTGCTCTGAAAAATCCCGTGCCATGAGCAAACTCTCCGATTGATATTAAAGGCATATAAGAAACCCCGGAAGGACTAATTTACTGATATGTACCCAGAATCCTGGACACATATTTACGAACTAGACTGAACACAT